>NZ_JBIANP010000002.1:0-1001693 GCF_042874705.1 Micromonospora sp. NPDC003816 | reverse complement strand
GGGGGGGGGGTGCAGACCGGTGTGTTTCCCGGCTGTGTTGGCGGGGGGTGGGGGGGGGGGGGGGGTTTTGGGTGTGGGGGGGGGGGGGGGGTGGGCCCCCCCCCCCCCCCCCCCAACTCCACCCACCTTCACGACGAACGCCTCGGGAGTCCCGAAGCCGATCAGCGCGGCGGCAACACCCCCGGCCCGACACCGCGCAGGGGCACCACCCACGCCCACACCCACCGGTCAGTTCGGCGGTGCGGTCGGCGGTGGCGGGTCGGGAGGCGGCGGCATCATCGCGGTCGGATGCGAGAGCCGGTTCTCCTCCACGATCAGTGTCCGGGCCCGCTTGCGGCGGTCCTGCCAGAACCAGAGCGTGGTGAGCAGGACGGTCAGCCCGGCCAGGATGAAGACCCAGCCGACCGCCCGCAGGTCGATCCACCAGACGTTGGCCCTGATGGCGAACGTCAGGATCGCGCCGATGGCGATCAGGAAGATTCCACTACCAATGCCCATGTGCGCGGCACTCCCCCGTGCGGTTGCTCTGGGCGTACTCGGACTGGTCAGCGACGGTTACCCGTCCGGCGCGGGGTTACCCGCGCTGTCGACCGGCGAACACGACCCGGCGCGCGGCGCGGTGGTCGGGTGATCCGGCCTTCACTAGTGCGGTGTCGCCCCGGCTGGTCAGCCGCGTGCGGTGTGCCGGACGTCGATCGGGGCCGTACCCCGTCCCAGTTCCGCCCAGGACACCGTGGGTCGGTGCCGGACCATGTCGCTGGTGCGCAGCCCGTCCGGGGCGGCGCCCTGCGGATCGAGCGACTCGGACAAAAGCGAGATGCCGGGATTGTGGGCGATCAGCAGGACGGTGCCGATGGACGGTTCGACCCGGCGCAGCAGGGTCAGCAGGTCCTCCGGATGCGCCTCGTACGCGTCCGTCTCGTAGCGGACGACCGGAAACGGCCCGGTGGGTCCACCCTCCGGCGGCGAGCCGGTCATGCCCATCTCGACGTGGTGCCAGGTCTGCCGCGTACGCAGTGCGGCGGAGCAGATCACCAACTCCGGCAGCAACCCGTGCCGGGCGAGCCACGCCCCGGCAGCCGCCGCGTCGGCACGGCCCCGTGCGCTCAACGGTCGCTCGATGTCCGGTCCGTCCGCCGTGGGCTGTTCGGCCTTGGCGTGCCGTAGCAGCACGAGCGTGCGTTGCTGTCCCGAGGCGTCCGTCATGCCACCAGCTTGCCCGATTGGCGATCTCCGTGCCGGGGTAAGTCCCTCGATGCCGCAACCTCATCCATGGCCGCGGCGAAGTGGAATGCAGCTTCGAGCCGAGGAGACGACGACATGGGCATCGGTGGCAGTATCTTCCTGATCGCGCTGGGCGCGATCTTCGCGTTCGCCGTGGAGGCGGATCTGGGCTGGCTCAACCTGAGCGTCGTCGGCTGGGTGCTGATGCTCGCCGGTGTGGCTGGCCTGCTCGTCACCCTCTACTTCTGGAACTCCCGGCGTCGTCCGGTCGTCGCTCCGGTCCGTGAGGAGCGCGTGGTCGCCGAGCGCGCCGTTCCGGTGCAGGACAACCGGGTGGTGCAGGAGTACCGCGAGGTGCGCCGACCCGACCCGATGGTCTGACCCGTACGAGACACAACGGGGTGGCGGGAACGATCCGCCACCCCGTTGTCGTGCCGTCCGCCTCGGCTCAGGCGAACAGCGCGAAATAGATCGCGATGTGATGGCAGATCGCCGCGACCAGCGTGCAGGCGTGGAAGAACTCGTGATGGCCGAAGACGGCGGGCCACGGGTTCGGCCGACGCAGCGCGTAGAAGACCGCGCCGACGGTGTAGATGCCACCGCCCACGGCCAGCAGCACCAGGGCGGTGACCCCGCCGTGGTGCAGGATGTCCGGCAGCATTCCCACGGACACCCAGCCGAGCGCCAGATAGAGCGGAGCGGAGAGCCACCGTGACGCGTGCGGCCAGATCAACTTCAGTGCCACGCCGCCCAGGGCGCCGCCCCAGACCACCGAGAGCATGATCACGGCGGCGCGGGTCTCCAGCAGCAGAACACAGAACGGTGTGTACGTGCCGGCGATGAACAAGAAGATCATCGAGTGGTCCATCCGGCGCATCACCTGGTACCCGCGTGTCGACCACACTCGACGGTGATAGAGCGCGCTGGTGCCGAAGAGGCCGCAGACGGTGAGGCTGTAGACGCCGGTACTGACCAGGGGTGTCCAGCCGGGGCGGGCGGCGGCGATCGAGCAGAGCACGATGCCGCAGATCAGTGCGACGAAGAACGCGTACGTGTGCAGCCAGCCGCGCATCCGGGGTTTCCCGATGTCGACCGGCTTGAGCCGGGGACGTGCTGAGGTGGTCACGGAATCAGGTTACGACAGCGTAGGTTACCTTCGGGTAGTGCAACGCGTCACGCCGTCCGACCAGCAGTCGACGCGCCGGTGGGCGACCGTCGGTCAGGATGGCGGGATGCGGATCAGACCGGTCGGCGCGCACGCCCTTTTGCTCGACCTCACCCCACCACCGCCCCCCGAACCCGGCGGCGCCGCAGACCCGAGCGGCGATGTCGGCAACGGCTCCCCGACGGACGGCCTTCCTTCCGGTGGCTCCCCGACCGGTGGCTCCCCGACCGGTGGCTCCCCGACCGGTGGCTCCCCGACCGGTGGCTCCCCGACCGGTGGCTCCCCGACCGGTGGCTCCCCGGCGGAGGGACCCGCGGCGGGCGAATTCCCGACTGGCGGCGGGACGGTCGTCGACCTGGTGGAGGCGTGGCGAGCCGAGCTGTGGCGTCGCCGCGATAGAGGTGACCTGGTCGCCGACGAGATCGTCCCGGCGGCCACGACCGTTCTGCTCGACGGCGTGCCGGACCTTGAGGCAACCGCCATCCGCATAGCCGACTGGACCCCCACTCTCCGACCCGCGCCCGCGCCCGGCCTCGCGCCCGCGCCCGGCCTCGCGCCCGCGCCCGGCCTCGCGCCCGGCGCGGACACCCCCACTGCACCGCGTCGATCATGGAGTTGGGGTGGGGACAAAGAGTCACATAACAGGACAGGCTATCGACCACCACTCGATGATCGACGCGGTGAGGCCGCGATGGAGCGTGAGGCCGCGACGGCGGATGCGGCGGGGTGGGGCGGGGGTGGTGGGGTGGTCGAGGTGCCGGTCAGCTTCGACGGGGAGGATCTGCCTCGGGTCGCCGAACTCTGGCGGGTGGACGTGCCGGCGGTGGTACGTCGGCTGCGGGAGACCGAGTTCCGAGTGGCGTTCTGCGGCTTCGCGCCCGGATTCGGGTATCTGACCGGGTTGCCCGCCGGACTGGCGGTGCCCCGGCTGGCCACACCCCGTGCCCGCGTTCCGGCTGGTGCGGTCGGGCTGGCCGGGCCGTACGCCGGAATCTATCCGACCGCCTCGCCCGGCGGTTGGCTGCTGGTCGGACGGACCGGGCTGACCCTCTTCGACGTGACGGCCGATCCGCCCGCTCTGTTGACGCCCGGTACCCGCGTCCGGCTGGTGCCGGCATGACCGGCGGACCGCCGCTTACGCCGGCCGTGACCGGTGGGATGCCGCTCGCAGGCGGTGTACCGGCGGTGTCGCCGCGAGGGGAGATCGAGGTGCTGCGGGCCGGGGCGTTGACCACGGTGCAGGACCAGGGGCGCATCGGTTGGGCCCATCTTGGGGTGCCGCGTTCCGGTGCGCTCGACCCGGCGGCGTTGCGGCTGGCCAACCGGCTGGTCGGCAATCCGGAGTCGGCGGCCGGACTGGAGATCACGCTGACCGGCTGCGACCTGCGGCTGGACCGGGCCACCACGGTCGCGGTGGTGGGTGCCGAGGCGGACGTCTGGATCGGTACGCGGCCCGGCGACACCGGACGCCCGCTGGCCGTACCGGGCGGAACGGTGCTCCGGACAGGTCCCGCCCGACGGGGTCTGCGGTGCTGGCTGGCGGTGGCCGGGGGCATCGTGGTCGACCCGGTGCTGGGCAGTCGCGCCACGGACACGCTCGCCGGGCTCGGACCGGCACCGCTGCGCGACGGCGATCTGCTGCCGCTCGGTGTCGTGCCGGATCCACCCGCGTCGGTCGACTTCACCGTGCCACCGCCGTTCCCGGCGGAGCTGCACCTGACGGTGCGACTCGGCCCACGGCAGGACTGGTTCACCCCGGTCGCGCTGGACCGGCTGCTCGGCACGGCGTACCAGGTGAGTCCGTTGAGCAACCGGGTCGGTGCGCGGCTGTCCGGTGCGCCGCTGCCCCGCGCGGTGGCCGGGGAACTGCCGAGCGAGGGCATCGTCCTCGGCGCGGTGCAGGTGCCGGCGGACGGCCAACCGTTGGTCTTCCTCGCCGACCATCCCACCACCGGTGGCTATCCGGTCATCGCGGTGGTGGACGACGTGACCCCACTCGCGCAGGCCCGTCCAGGCACTACGGTCAGGTTTCATGGACCTGAACGCTGACCTCGGTGAGGGATTCGGTATCTGGCCCCTCGGCGACGACGAGGCTCTGCTCAATCTGATCACCTCCGCCAACGTCGCCTGCGGCTTCCACGCCGGGGACGCGCCCACGATGCGCCGGGTCTGCGCCACGGCGGCGCAGCGTGGCGTGGCGATCGGTGCGCAGGTCGGCTACCGGGACCTCGCCGGTTTCGGCCGGCGGGCGATCGCGTACGAGTTCGCCGAGTTGCGCGACGAGGTGCTCTACCAGCTCGGCGCGCTCCAGGCGTTCTGCCGGGCGTACCGCACCCGGGTCCGCTACCTGAAGCCGCACGGGGCGCTCTATCACGCGGCGGCGTGCGAGGAGATGCCGGCGGCGGCGATCGTCGCGGCGGTCGACGACTTCGACCGCGACCTGCCGCTGCTCTGCCCGCCCGGCTCGGTGCTGGCCCAACTTGCCCAGGGCGCCGGGATGCGCGTGGTGGCCGAGGGGTTCGCGGACCGTAACTATCTGCCCAACGGTCGACTGGTGCCGCGTACCTCGCCCGACGCCCTGGTCACCGACCCGCAGGAGGTGGCGAACCGGGCGGTGCGGATGGCCACCGAGCGGGCGGTGACGGCCGTGGACGGGAGCGCGATCCCGTGTGTCGTCGAGTCGATCTGCCTGCACGGCGACAGTCCCGGCGCGGTGGCCGCCGCGGAACTCGTCCGCGCCGCACTCATCGATGCCGGAGTGACGCCGACCGCGTTCGGCTGAGAGGTTTGTTAGCAGGGGTCCCCTGCTATACCGCAGGCGTTAACAAGGGGCCCTTCCTTTCACCGCAGTCAGCCGGCGTCCATGCCGCGCAGCACCAGCGGCAGGCGGGTGGGGCCGTCGGCGACCACCCGCACCGGAACTCCCCAGTCCTGCCTGGTCAGGTGGCAGGCCGCGTGCTCCACGTCCGCGTCGCAGGTCGCCGCCTGGGCGGTCACCTGGAGCACGCCGTCGGTCACCGCGCCGTCGATCACCAGACGGCGGGACAGCTCGGTGCCGGTGCCCGCCCCCTCCACCAGCAGCTCCGGCGGTGACGCGGAGACCACCAGCCGGGTCGATGGACCGTACGTCTCGTCCAGCTTCTGCCCTGGCGCCGGAGTGAAGACGACGTCCAGCACGACCTCCCCGGCGGCCAGGTCGGTCGGCTTGCGTTCGGTGCGGTGCCGGGGGCCGTCGACGGTGTCCGCCCCGGCCGCCGAGAGCGCACCCGGGGCCAACCGGGTGATCCGGTGCGCGGACGACTCCACCACCAGCACCGCACCGTCGGGAGTGAGCACCAGGTCGCTCGGCTCGCCGAGTTCGGTGGCCACCGTGGAGACCTGGTCGGTCGCGGGGTCGTAGCGGCGTACCGCACCGTTGTAGGTGTCCGCGACCAGCACCGACCCGTCGGGTAGCGCGCAGACGCCGAGCGGGTGCTGGAGCAGGGCCTGCGCCGCCGGGCCGTCCACGTGACCGAAGTCGAACAACCCCTGACCCACGGCGGTACCCAGGATGCCGTTCTCGACGTACCGGACGGCACTGGTCTCGCTGTCGGCCACCCAGAGGCGGGTGCCGTCGGCGGAGACCGAGAGCCCGGACGGCTGCGCCAGCCACGCCTCGGCCAACGGGCCGTCCCGCAGTGCCTCCACGGTGGTGCCGGCGTACATGCCGACGGTGCGCTTGATCGGGTCGAACCACCAGAGCTGGTGGATGCCGGCCATGGCGATGACGATCCGGTCGTCGTACCAGGCGAGGTCCCAGGGGGAGGAGAGGTCGATGGAGAGCGCGTCGTGCGCGTGGTCGTCGACCGTGGAACGCCACTGCCGACCCGTGCCGGCCACGGTGACCACCTCGCCGGTGGCGAGCCGTACGCCGCGCAGCAGGTGGTTGACGGTGTCGGCGACCACCAGGTCGTAACCGGCGACCTCGGCGACGTGCTCGGGCAGCAGGCTCAGGCCCTGCGGCTCGGAGAAGGTGGCGGCCTCGGCCGGTCCGTCGCCCCGACCCCGGCTCCCGGTGCCGATGGTGCGGGTCACGGTCTCGCCGTCGTCGGCCAGCTCGACCACCCGGTGCCGGGCCGAGTCCGACACGAGCAGGCCACCGCCGGGCATGGCCACCGCCTTGCCGGGGAAGCGCAGCGTCGTCCGTGGTTCGGCCGGCGGCACGTACGGGCCGTCGCCCCGGCGCAGAGTGCCCTTGGCCTCGTGGGTGGCGATCAGGTCGTCGATCAGCCGGGCCAGCCCCTCGGCGTGACCCTCGCCGGCCATGGTGGCCACCACGTACCCCTCCGGGTCGACCACGGCGAGGGTCGGCCAGGCGCGGGCCGCGTACTGCTGCCACATGTCCAGCTCGGGGTCGTCGAGCACCGGGTGGTGCACGCCGTACCGCTCGACGGCGGCGGCGAGGGCGTCGGGGTCCTTCTCGTGCTCGAACTTGGGCGAGTGCACGCCGATCACGACGAGGACGTCGGCGTACTTCTCCTCGAGTGGACGCAGCTCGTCCAGCACGTGCAGGCAGTTGATGCAGCAGAAGGTCCAGAAGTCCAGGACGGCGATGCGACCCCGCAGATCCGCCAGCCCCAGGTCCTTGCCGCCGGTGTTCAGCCAGGCCCGGCCCCGCAGCTCGGGTGCCCGTACGCGTGCACTCATGCACCCCATCGTGCCCTACCGGCTGGACCTCGGTGTCGTCCGCGCACACGAACACCGAGGGCGGGACACGGTGACCGTGCCCCGCCCTCGGTGTGACGTGGTCAGCTCCCGGTCGCCGGCTTCAGGCAGAGGAACGGGTTCGAGGAGACGCCGCGAAGCTCCACCAGCGGCATGGTCGGGTCGGGGCAGCTGTCCTTCGTCTCGACCTTGGACACCACCGTGAACGCCTCGGTGTCGCCGCACTGTGCCTCGACGGCGCTGTTGCCGGACCGCTTGACGCAGGTGCCGACCGCCGGGTCGAAGGCCCCTGCCTCGTTCGATCCGCCGATCTTGCCGAGGAGCAGCAGCAGACCGAGCGGGATGGCCAGGATGAGCACGGCGGCGACCAGTACTGCGGCGAGGACCCGACCGTTGCGGACCTTCGGCACCGGAGTCTCCGGAGCCGGTTCGGCCACCGGCTTGAAGGAGTCGAAGCGGCTCTGGTCCGGGTCGGACGGACCGGAGCCGGTGCCGGCGTTCGCGCCCCACGGCGGCGGCGACTGTCCCGGCGGCGGGAACGCCGCGGTGTGGTCGGCGCCCGGCTCGGGGCGCTTGGCACCGTAGGTGCCGCCCGAACGCTCGGACGGGCCGCCGAAGGGCTCGCCGCCCGGAGCCCCGAAACGGTCGCCGCCGGGCGGACCGCCGAAGGGGTCGTTGCCCTGACCACCGAAGCGGTCACCGGGTGCGCCACCGAAGGACGGAGCGGCACCCGGTCCACCGAACGGGTCGCCACCGGGGTGGCCGCCGAAGCGGTCGCCACCGGGCGGGCCGCCGAACGGGTCGGCGGGACGCTCCGGCTCCGGGTGCGGCTTGGTGCCGTTGACCGGACGGTTGGTCGGCGGAGAGTCGGCGAAGGAGGGCATCCCCGCCGGGAAGGCCGGCGGCGCCGCCGGGGAGCCGGGAGCAGCCGATCCGGAGTAGGAGCCCGGCCCGCCGGCCGGCGGCTCGTGGTCGGCGAAGTGCGGCTCCGGGTTCTGGTCGAACCGGGGTGCCGGCGGCTCGTCCCGTTCCGGGGTCGACTCGCCGGACTCGGAGCGGGCGGGGCGGCCGTACACCCGCGACTGCGGGGCGGGCGGCCCGGCGGGGTGCGGCGGGTGGTCGGCGGGCGGCGTCACCCGGCTGGCCAGCGGCACCGACGCGCTCGCGGAGACCCCACCGGCGGCGGCCGTCGGCGGGGCGGACCAGTCGGCCTCGGGGGAGGTGCGGGGCGCGGGTATGACCGGCGCGGCCGAGGCCTGCGGGTCGTCGTACCGCGGCTCGGGCTTACCCCAGGCCACGCCGCCGCCCTGCTGGTCCCCGGGGTGGCTGGTGGGTCCGGACTGGTCGACGCCGTACGCCGCCGGCTGGCCGTAGTCGGCGGGCGGCCCGGCGGCCAGGCTGGCACCGGGCACGCGCTGCTCCTGCGGCGGCAACGGCAGCATGTTGTTCGGGGAGATGCCCGGGGCCGGCGCGGGCTGGTAGATCGGAGCGTCTCCGGCCCGACCTGTCGCGGGCTCGACGTCGGCCCGGTCGGAGCCGGCCTCCGCCGCGCCGCTGTTGCCCCACGCCTCGCCGGGCGCCCACGGCTGCACGTCGGTCAGCCCGGGTCGGTCGGCGGCGGTACGCGAGGGCAGCGGTTCTCCACCGGGTGCCCAGGTCGGGGGCGGACCGGCGTCGGTGGGGCGGGCCGATCCGGTGGCGGGCTCGGACGGGGCCCACGCCGGGGCGGACTGCTCCTGAGGCGGCGTCGACCACTGCGGCCGCTCCTCGGCTGCCGCCCGGGTGCCCGCCCAGTCGGCTGGTGCCTCCGGGTGCGGGGTGGCCCAGTCGGGCTGCGCCGGCCGGTCACCGCCCGGGTGCCAGCTCTCGGCCTGCTGGTCGCCGGGCCAGCCGGCGGCGGGTTCGCGCTGCTGGCCGGTGGCCCAGGCGGGTTGCTCCTGCTGCTCGGGCTGCCACGCGCCGGGTCGGCCCGGCTCGTCGACGCCGGGCTGGTGCGGTGCCAGGTTGGGCGTCGGCACCTGCGCGGTGGCCCGGGCCGGCGGCTCGGCGCGGACCGGTGCCGGCGGGTCGGCCGGCGCCCAGTCGGGCTGGGCCGGCTCGGGCGGGGTCGCCGTGGCGGCCCAGCCCGGAGTGTGGTCGTCGCCTCGTGGCGTGGTGGCCCACTCCGGCTGCTGACCGGCACCCCAGCCGTTGGCCGGGCCGGAGGTCGGCTGGCCGGAGGTCGGTTGCGCGGTGGCCCAGTCGGGCTGCCCGGACGTGGGCTGGTGGGGCGCGGGCTGCTGGGGCGTCCACTCCGGCTGTTGGGGGGCGTCCGATGTGGTGGGGGCGCCCCAGGCCGGGTTCGGCTGTCCGCCGGTGGCCCAGGCGGGCTGGTCCGGAGTGGACTGCGCGGCGGGCGTCGCCCAGGCCGGTGGGGCCTGCTCGGCCTGGCCCGGCCACTGCTGCTGAGCCTGGTCCCAGTTGCCGGGGGGCGGGGAGTCCGCCTGTCGGGTCGCCTGCGCGCTGCCCCACTGGGTGCCCTGCTGGTTCGCCCAGGAAGGCGCGGGTGCGTCGGGTCGCGCGGGCGGTGGGGGTGCCCAGCCGAGGTCGGGGGCGGTTGCGCCGTACCCGCCGTCCGGCTGAGCCGATCGGTCGCCGTATGGCGCCGGTCCGCCGCCCGGCGGCGCCTCGTCCGGCTCCTGGCCGGGGCGGTGCGGGCCCTCGGACGTCATGTGTGCCCCTCCTCCATCACATGTCGGCCGCCGTCGCCGATGGTCTCGGCAGGGCAGCCGGCGGTGCCGGCGTGCCGGCCGTGCCGGCTCCCCGCACCGTATCCCGGTGGCCGCCGATGGGCTCCCGGGGAGCGTTCGTCGTCACCGTCCGTTGTCGATCGGTGTCGAGGTGCTTCTATCGCCTCGACCTCTCTCGGCCGTGGACGACGACCGTGCCCCACCGTACCGGGCGCTGCGGCGGGGCGGTATCCCGGTGTCAATGGCCGGTCGAACGCCGACGACCCGCCCGGGTCACCCGGGCGGGTCGTCGATCTGGAGGAGGTGGTTAACGTCGTGTGGCGTCAGTGCATGTGACGCTGGGCGATGACGAGGATCTCGTCACGGACCGCGGGCGAGTTGGCCGAACGCAGGGCCCGCTCGATGGCACGGGCGCGGCGGCTGGCGTCGCGGCGGCTACGGATTCGCTCGATCATGCTCATGGGGGTTCTCCTCCTGCTATTCGGTTGTCGGCCCCTCGATGCCTCTATTCAACCGCACGCAGGGCGTAAATTCCAGCGATTAGAAGGTGAGCTGAGCCACCAGCCTACGAATCATAGGTCGACTGCCTTCTGTGAAGAGGGTTTCGTCAACCAACGGCGACGGCCGGTGTGCCGGGCGTTCGCCCGTGGCACACCGGCCGTCGTGGAGCCGATCAGGTCCAGGCGAGCAGTGCCGCCTCCGGGTCGGCGAGGAAGTCGCCGATGTCGCGCAGGAACTTCGAGCCCAGCTCACCGTCGATGATGCGGTGGTCGAAGGAGAGGCCGAGCGTGGTGACCAGACGCGGCTTGACCTTGCCCTTGTGCACCCAGGGCATCTCCCGGACCGCACCGAAGGCCAGGATCGCCGACTCACCCGGCGGCAGGATCGGCGTACCGGTGTCCACCCCGAACACCCCGACGTTGGTGATGGTCAGGGTGCCGCCGGACATGTCGGCCGGCGAGGTCTTCCCGGCCTTGGCGGTCTGCACCAGGTCGGTCAACGCGTCGGCCAGCTCGCGCAGCGTGAGTCGACCGGCGTCCTTGACGTTCGGCACGATCAGGCCCCGCTCGGTGGCCGCCGCGATACCGAGGTTGACGTACTCCTTGACGACGATCTCGTCACCGGCCCACGTCGAGTTGACCATCGGGTGCCGCTTGACCGCCAGCAGCACCGCCTTGGCGACCAGCAGCAACGGCGAGACGCGTACGTCCCGCCACTCCCGCCGCCCGCGCAGCCGGTCCAGCGCCTTCATCGCCCGGGTCACGTCCACGGTCAGGAACTCCGTGACGTGCGGTGCGGTGAACGCGGACCGGGACATGTTCTCGGCGGTGAGCTTGCGTACCCCCTTGACCGGGATGCGCTGCTCGCGGTCGGCGCCGAAGCTCGCCGCCGCCGTGCCCGGGGCGCTGACCGTGAGCGGCTCCGCCGCGGCCGGTGCCGCCGCCCGCTGCACGTCCTCGCGGGTGATCGAACCCGACGGCCCGGACCCGGTCAGGGTGGCGAGGTCCACGCCGAGGTCCTTGGCGAGTTTGCGCACCGGCGGTTTGGCCAGCACCGCACCCGCGAGCCGACCGTTGCCGTTCACCGTCGGGGCCGGCGCCACCGGAGCCGCCACGGGCGTGACCGGTGCCGGTGCGACCGGGGCGGCGGTGGCCTGCGCCGGGACGACGCCCTTGCGGGGACGGCGTTTGGCCGTGGTGGTCCGTGGGCCGTATCCGACCAGGACGGCGGTCCGGCCGCCCGGTGCCGGGCCGCCGATCAGGCCCGGTTCCACCGCGCCCTCGGCGGGTGCCACCTCGACGGCGGCCAGCGAGGCCGCCGAGGGGGTGGGCAGGTCGTCGGCGGGCGCGCCGGTCGTCGACGCGATCGGCCCGGCGCCCGGGTCGGTGTCGATCGCGATGATCGGCGCACCGACCTCGACCGTGGTGCCCTCCGGGTGGAAGATCGCGTGCACCTGACCGGCCCACTTCGCCGGGATCTCCACCGCCGCCTTGGCGGTCTCCACCTCGACGATCGGCTGGTTCAGCTCGATGGTGTCGCCCACCTTGACCAGCCAGCCGAGGATCTCGCCCTCGGTCAGGCCCTCGCCCAGGTCGGGCAGGTTGAACTCCTTGATCCGGGACATGTCGCTCACCAGCCGAAGGAGCGGTCGACGGCGTCGAGCACCCGGTCGAGGTCGGGAAGGTAGTCCTCCTCCACCCGGGCCGCCGGGTAGGGGGTGTCGAAGCCGGCCACCCGCAGCACCGGGGACTCCAGTGAGTAGAAGCACTCCTCGGTGATCCGGGCCGCGATCTCCGCGCCGAGGCCCACGTTGGACGGTGCCTCGTGCACCACCACCGCGCGACCGGTGCGCCGCACCGACTCGTACACCACGCCGAGGTCCAGCGGGGAGAGCGTGCGCAGGTCGATGACCTCCAGCTCACGGCCGTCCTCGGCGGCGGCGGTCGCCGCGTCCAGGCAGGTCCGCACCATCGGGCCGTACGCGAGCAGGGTGACGTGGCTGCCGGACCGGACCACCCGTGCCGAGTGCAGCGGGTACGCCTCGGACAGCGGGGCGTCCAGGTCGACCTGCCCCTTCTCCCAGTAACGCCGCTTCGGCTCCAGGAACACGATCGGGTCGTCCGAGGCGACGGCCTGCTGGATCATCACGTACGCGTCCTGCGGGTTGGCGCAGGAGACGACCTTCAGCCCGGCGGTGTGCGCGAAGTACGCCTCGGGCGACTCCGAGTGGTGCTCCACCGCGCCGATGCCGCCGCCGAACGGGATCCGGATCACCATCGGGATGTTCAGCTTGCCGCGCGAGCGGTAGTGCATCTTCGCCACCTGCGACACGATCTGGTCGTACGCCGGGTAGACGAAGCCGTCGAACTGGATCTCGCAGACCGGGCGGTAGCCGCGGATGGCCAGGCCGACCGCGGTGCCGATGATGCCCGACTCGGCCAGCGGGGTGTCGATGACCCGCTGGTCGCCGAAGTCCTTCTGCAACCCGTCGGTGATCCGGAAGACGCCGCCGAGCTTGCCGACGTCCTCGCCCATGATGACGACCTTCGGGTCGTTCTCCAGGGCGCGGCGCAGACCGGTGTTGAGGGCCTTGCCGAGGGTGAGCGTCTCCGTGGCCATCAGTGCGCGCTCCCCTCGAACGACTCCAGGTACCGGCTGAACTCCGCACGCTGCTCGTCCAGCAGCGGCGAACCGTTGGGGTAGACGTGCTCGAAGAGCGTGGTGGGCTCCGGGTCCGGCATGGCCAGCACCCGCTCCCGCAGATCCACGGCCTCGCGACGGGCCTGCTCGTCGACCTCGGTGAAGAAGCCGGCGTCGGCGATCTGCTCGCGCTCCAGGAACGCCTTCACCCGGGCGATCGGGTCCTTGGCCTGCCAGGCCTCGACCTCGCTGGCGATCCGGTAGCGGGTCGGGTCGTCGGAGGTGGTGTGCGCCCCCATCCGGTAGGTGTACGCCTCGATCAGGCTCGGGCCCTGCCCGTGCCGGGCGTTGTCCAGCGCGTGCCGGGTCACCGCGTACGTGGCCAGCACGTCGTTGCCGTCCACCCGGATGCCGGGGAAGCCGAAGCCGGCGGCGCGCCGGTACAGGGGGATGCGGGTCTGCCGTTCCAGCGGCTCGGAGATGGCGTACTGGTTGTTCTGGCAGAAGAACACCAGCGGGGCGTTGAACACGCCGGCCCAGACGAACGACTCGTTGACGTCGCCCTGGCTGGTGGCGCCGTCACCGAAGTACGCGATGACCGCCTCGCCGTCGTCGGTGCCGGTCTTGCCGTCCATCGCGACGCCCATGGCGTACCCGGTCGCGTGCAGGGTCTGCGCCCCGATGACGATCGTGTACATGTTGAACTTGAACTCGTTCGGGTCCCAGCCGCCCTGGTCGACTCCCCGGAACAGGCTCAGCGGCATGATCGGGTCGATGCCCCGGCAATAGAGCACGCCGTGCTCGCGGTAGGTCGGGAACGCCATGTCCTGGGTGCGCAGCGCCCGACCGGAGCCGACCTGGGCCGCCTCCTGGCCGAGCAGGCTCGCCCAGATGCCCAACTCGCCCTGACGTTGCAGGGCCGTCGCCTCGGCGTCCAGCTTCCGCACCAGCACGAGGTCGCGATAGAGGCCGCGGTACTCCTCGTCGGTGAAGTCGACGCGGTACTCGACGCCGTCCGGGCCGGTCACACTGTCGACGCGCGCACCCTCGGGGGTGAGCAGTTGTACGAGTTCCGGGTCGCCGGTCGCGGCTTTCCTGGATCGGGGTGCGGCTCGCCGGCCGCGGGGGCCGGCCCCGGGGTCGCCCTTTGCCATCCGTCTCTCCCTGTCGTGTCTGCGTCGGCACCGGGGGGTCACCCGGCCGCGCGACTCGTGCGCCGGCCCCGGCTGGTGCCGGGATCGGTTCCTGGCGGCCACGCTCAGCCCCGGTGGGGGTTGCCGCGCGGCGTGAGCCGGATTCTTGACCGAACCCGGTTCGGGAGCGCCGACGCCCAGTCGCGCCTACCGCGTGGGTGCGCGGAGGTCCCGGCTGCGCTGCCGTCGTGGCTCCATATTCGCATCAGAGGTGAGTCGTCCCACACTCCACCTGCCCCGCGTCTCAGGACGGGTCCGCTTCGTTACCTGAAATACCGGAGTGCCGGGTCGAACGACGCGCGACCGATCCGGTGATGGTTTGCCACCATTCGGGCAGATAAGCGTGTCGACACGCGGTGTGGGGTTGGCTGACGCAGAGTCACTGAACCACGCTGGTCGCGCGGGCCTCCGAAGCAGCTCAGGCGGTCCGCCGGGGCCGCGTCGACGGCCCCGGCCAGGGGTCGACGACGAGGAGTGCGTGGTGTCCGAACCAGGTGAGGGGCCCGGGGGGCCGATCCTCGGCCGGCACCGGGCACCCGGCGGCTACCGCCGGGTGGTGGGCGCCCACCGTGCCGCGCGAGCCGCAACGCCGACGCGGGGTTACCTACTGACCGTGGCGCTGCTCGCCGGGACGGCCTCGATGCCGGTGCTGGCCGCGATCAGCACCGGCTCGGCGACGGTCGGCAGCACCGCACTGCCGGGCAGCAGCACGCCGCCGTTCATCCCGACGCCCTCGGTCGGCCCGGTGGTGATCCCGCCGCCGCCCGGCGGCACCCCGACGACCGGGGTGCCCGCGCTGCCGTCGGTCGGCCCGGCCGCCCCGCCGGGCGATCCCGGGCCGGAGCGGCTCCCGATGCCGGCCGCCCTCCCGTTCGCGCCACCGCCGGGCCACCGTCCCGCGCCGCCGGTTCCGATCCCGGCGCCCCGACCGCCCGCCACCACGCCGGCCCCGGTGCCCGCACCGATCCCGGTACCGAGCCGTACGCCGAGGCCCACCCCCTCGCCGAGCCCGTCGCCGCCGACCGCCTCGCCCTCGCCCTCGCCGTCGCCCTCGCCGTCGCCGACCGACGCGCCGTCCTCCCCGACGACCTCGGCCGATCCGAGCATCTCCACCGACCCGGGCACCACGCCGGACCCGTCGGAGTCCACCGACCCGACCGCCTCGACCGATCCGACGGCCTCGGGCGGCCCGACGGAGTCGGGTGACCCGCCCTCGGGCGGCCCGACCACCTCGGGTGACCCGCCGTCGGCCGGTCCCACCTCGGAGGACCCGGCCGATCCGACGGCCCCGCCGTCCCGCCTGCTGCCCGGACCGGTGCTGCCGCCCTCCGGCGGCAACGACAGTGCCCGGTCGCGTGCCCGGATCCGGCTGCGGGGGCGTCGCACGTCTGAGGCGCACGGGTGTACGCCGGAGACCGCCGGGCCCGCGTCCGGGCGCTGAGGACCGGAGGCGTCAGCCCCTGCTGGTGCGGGGTGGGTCGGGTCGCAGCATCGGCGGGTGCAGCATCGCGGCCGGGCCGCGCCGGAACAGTTGGGCCGGTCGGCCGCGTTCGCCCTCGGTGGAGCGGCCGACCGGGACCAGGAAGCCCGGTGTGCTGGTCACCTTGCGGTGGAAGTTGCGCGGGTCGAGGGATGTCCCCCAGACCGTCTCGTAGACCGCCCGGAGCTGCGCCACCGTGAACTCGGGTGGGCAGAACGCGGCGGCCAGCGGGGTGTACTCCAGCTTGGCCCGAGCCCGTTCCAGCCCGTCGGCCAGGATCCGCTCGTGGTCGAAGGCGAGCTGACCGGGGGAGAGGCGCGCCAGCGGCAACCAGTCGGCCGAGGCGGCGTCCGTGCCGGCCACCGGGGTGGCCTGGTCGGGCAGGAGCGCCAGCCAGGCCACAGTGACGACCCGGCCGCGCGGGTCCCGGCCGGGACGGCCGTACGTGCCGAGCTGCTCCAGGTGTCCGGCCGGCTCGGCCAGGCCGGTCTCCTCGGCCAGTTCCCGGGTGGCGGCGGCGGCCAGGTCCTCGTCGATCCCGACGAACCCGCCGGGCAGCGCCCACCTGTGCAGGTACGGCTCGATGCCGCGTCGGACCAGCAGGACGCAGAGCTGCTCCGCGCGCACGGTCAGCACGACCAGGTCTGCGGTCACCGCGAAGGGCGGGTACTCGGCCATCTCTTTATCACCACCTTGACGACAAAGTAGCAGACCCTTTATCGTCGTGTAGACGACAAAGGGAGGCGAGAGTCATGGCCGACGTGACGAGGCGACTGTTCCTGCGCCACCTGCGCGGCACCCCGACCAGCTGGGTGCGTCTGCACGTGGGCGGTCGGGTCCGCCGGGAGGGAGTGGGCCAGTCCTTCTGGTACCGCCCGCTGCGCGCCGTGCTCAGCGAGGTGCCGGTGGACGACCGCGAGCTGCCGCTGCTCTTCCACGCCCGCACCGGCGACTTCGCCGACATCACCGTGCAGGCCACCGTCACCTACCGGGTCGCCGACCCGGCGCTGGCCGCCGGTCGGCTCGACTTCTCGGTCGACCCGCGCACCGGCAGGGCGCGGGCCCGCCCGCTGGACCAGGTGGCCACCCTGCTCGCCGAGCTGGCCCAGCAACCCGCCCTCGACCTGCTCGCCCGGGTGCCGCTGGCCGAGGCGCTGACCACCGTCGCACCGGTCCGCGAGGCGGTCTCCGACGCGCTGGCCACCGAGGCACGGCTGGCCGACATCGGGGTGGCCGTGGTCAGTGCCCGGGTGGTGGCGATCCGGCCCGAGCCGGAGCTGGAACGCGCCCTACAGACCCCCACCCGGGAGGCGGTGCAGGTCCAGGCCGACCGGGCCACGTACGCCCGCCGGGCACAGGCCGTCGAGCAGGAACGCGCGATCGCCGAGAACGAACTCCAGAACAAGATCGAGCTGGCCCGGCGCGAGCAGCAGCTCGTCGAGCAGCACGGCGCGAACACCCACCGCCGGGCCGAGCTGGAGGCCGCCGCCGAGCTGGCCGCCGCCCAGGGCCGGGCCGACCGGGACAAGGTGGCCGACGCCGCTGCCGCCGACCGGGCCCGGGTGCTCGCCGCCGCCGAGGCCGAGAAGGACCGGCTGCTGGCCGCCGCCAAGGCCGAGGGCGTACGCGCCGTCGGGCACGCCGAGGCCGAGGCGGAGGCGGCCCGGCTGGCCGCGTACGCGGAGCTGCCGCCGGACGTGCTGCGGGCCCTGACCGTCCGGGAACTCGCCGGTCAGTTGCCGCAGATCGGTCAGCTCACCGTCACTCCGGACATGCTGACCGACCTGCTCGGCCGGCTGGCACCGGGCCGATGAGCGCGGGTCGGGGGCCCGACGGTTGGGCCGGGCCGGGGCTGGCCCCCCGGGTGGTGGTGGTCAGCCGGCGCAGTGAGCTGGACGAGTTGCTGGCCCGGCACGGCACCCGGGCCGCCGCCGAGTGGTACCTGGCCGCCCGGGGACGGTCGCTGACCGAGGTGATCGACCGGCACGAGGCACTGGCGGCGGCGCTGACCACGGTCGGTGCCGCCGTGCCGGCCGACTGGCGACGCGGCGCGGTGGACCGCGACGACCTGCCGCGCTTCCTCTTCGCGCCGGAGGACGTCGTCGTCGCCGTCGGGCCGGACGGCCTGGTCGCGAACGTGGCGAAGTACCTGACCGGGCAGCCGGTCATCGGCGTCGACCCGGAGCCGGGCCGCAACGCCGGGGTGCTGGTCCGGCACCGGGCGGACGGGCTGGCCGCGCTGCTGCCGGCGGTGGCGGCGCAGCGCGCGGCGACCCGTTCCCGGGCGATGGTCCGCGCCGCGCTCGACGACGGCCAGGAGCTTCTCGGCCTCAACGAGGTGTACGTCGGCCACGCCTCCCACCAGTCCGCCCGCTACCTGCTCTCGGTGCCCGTGGAGGGGCGGGAGCGCCGGGAACGGCACTCCTCCTCCGGCGTGGTGGTGGGCAGCGGTACGGGCGCGACCGGCTGGTGTGCGTCCATCGCGCGGGACCGTCCGGGGGCGCCGCGCCCACCCGCGCCGGAGGAGGCGGCCCTGTGCTGGTTCGTCCGGGAGGCGTGGCCGTCCCCGGTGACCGGGGTGAGTCTCACCGCCGGCCGCCTCGACGACGGCGACCGGCTGGAGTTGACCGCCGAGTCCGACGGTCTGGTGGTCTTCGCCGACGGGCTGGAGGCCGACCGGCTCACGCTCGACTGGGGGCAGCGCCTCACCGTCGACGTCGCACCCCGCCGACTCACCCTGGTCGAGCCGTGAGGCGGTCAGCCGTCGTCGGCGAGACGGTGCCGGTTCGCCTCGATCCAGGCGTCCAGGGCGGCCGGGTCGTCCGGGTCGACGCCGTCGGCCATCAACTGGGCGACGGCGGCGGTCGCCGGGCTGCGCCGCTCACCGGTGGCATAGAGCCGGACGAACTCCGGCACCATCTCCTCGATCGCGGTGTCCGTCGCGCTCGCCCCCGACTGCGGCAGTCCCCGCTTGCGGGCCGCGTACGCGGTGAAGGCGCGCAACACCCGGGGCAGCATCGCCGCGTCGTCCATGTCCAACACGGCCCGCCGGTGCACCCAGTCGAGCAGGAACAGCCCGGCCACGGTGGGGCTCCACCGCAGCGGGTCGGCGTCCGGGAAGGTGGCCGCGTGGTCGAGCAGCAGGCCCAGGCAGAAGTGCAGGGAGGCGAGATCCCCGCCGTCGATGGTGTCCAACCCGGCCTGCGCCGCCTCCGGCGAGGCCAGGAAACGCCGGATCAGGTCGGACCGCTCGGCCTCCGACAGCGGCTCGCCGTCGCCCCGATCCGGTGCCGACGGGGTGGCCGGTAGCACCGCCAGTCGGGCACCGACCAGGGCACGGTCGGTGGCCAGCGAGCCCGCGCCGGGCAACTGCCCCAGACCGTCGGTCACCGCCAGGTGCCGGCCCACCTCGGCACGCATCCGGGTCGGGTCCTCCTCCCGGAACCAGGTCAGCTCGTCGTCGGCGCAGAGCTGCCGGACCTGGTCGAGGATCCGCGCGGCCGGCCCGCCGACGAAGACGTCCTTGGTGATGCCGATGTTGTGGTCGACCAGGGCCACCAGCGCGTGCTCCGGGCCGCCGGTGGCGTCGTCGTAGGCGAAGGTGGCCAGGTAGGAGGTCTGGTCGCCGTACACGTCGCCGTACGCCCAGGTGCCGGTGAGGTGCACCTTGCCGAGCTGGCCGGACCAGGCCGGTGCGGTGGCGCCGGGGCGTACCCGGTCGGCGCCGGTGGCGTCCGGGACCAGGGCGGCGAAGACCGCGCGGACGGTGGTCGCCGCGGCGGTCCGTCGTCGCGAGGTGGCGGCGAGGAACCCGCCCACGAACTCGCGTATCGCCGTCTCCCGGTCGGTCTCGGCCACCTCGTAGACGCTGCCCAGCAGCGCCGCGCCGAGCATCTCCGCGTCCAGCGCCGTATCGAGCTTGGTCACGTCGCGAGCGGCGTGCAGCACCGCGTCGTAGGGGGTCTGTGGCGTGGCCATGACCCGACACTACGCCGCCGCTCGCGCGGGCAGGTGCCGAGCCAACCGACCGGCGTGGCCGGGGCGCCGGCGCTCAGCGGTGCCGGGCGACCTCCAGCACGGTGCGGGCGTCGGCGTGCGCGGCGATGACGGCACGCACCGGCGACAGTACGTACTCCTCGCCGACCTGGCTCATCGCCCTGGTCAGCCGGGCCTCGGCCCGGCGGCGCGCCCGGCCGGCGGCCCATCGGCTGATCGGTCGGGTCAGGGCGGCCAGCAACAGCCCGGCCAGCAACCCGCCGAGCAACAGCAGCGTCGGCACCGGCACCTCGCCGACCATCGGATGCTCCAGCTCGGGCAACCCCAGGATCCGCAGCGCGTAGCCGAGGAGCAGCCAGCCCAACCCGGCCACGGCCGCGACGGTCACCACCCACTGCAACCCGCCGACCAGCCGCCACCACGTGCGGGGACGGCTCACCCCCAGGTCGGTGCCGGCCAGCGCGTGGTCCAGCGCGTCCGGCAGGTCGGCGAGGCGCGAGCGGGCCGCCGCGCTCACCGCCGCCGGCCAGGCGCTCGGCAACCCCTCCCCGGCCCGCTCGGCCACCGTACGCAGTGCCAGGGCCAGCGCCGACTTGTCGGCCGCACCGGGCTCGGGCACGGACGTCGCGGCGGCCAGAGCCCGCTCGGGATCGTCCGCGACGGGCTGCGGACCGGGCAGGTGCAGCCGACGCAGCGGATCGGGTCGCAGCCGCCGCCAGAACCGCACCAGCGGCCAGCCGGTGCGCGACGCGGCCCGGTGCCGGTATGCCTGCTCGACCGCACTGAGCACGGTCGGCACCCCGGCCACCGCGCTCAACGCCCGGTCCAGCTTGGTCACCGCCGGATCGTCGGCCGGGAGTGCCGACCGGGGTGCCCCGACCATCCCGTCCAACGCGTCGACGACCGCGTCCAGGTCGCCGGTGAGTCGACGCAGTGCCGCCTGCCGCTCGGCGACCGTGCGTTCCAGTTCCGCCCGCAGCACCTCGGGGCCGCTCGGGTCGACGATCGTGGTGGCCAGCAACGGCACCCCGTCCAGCCCGTCCGCGTCGAGCAGCCGGCGCAGGTCGGCCAGCACCCGGGGGACCTCGGCCGGGGGCAGCCGGTCGGCCTGGTTCAGCACGACCAGGGTGACGTCCCGGTGCCGCTGGAACTCGCGCAGGTAGGCGGCGTGCACCACCCGGTCGGCGTACTTCTCCGGGTCGACCACCCAGACCACCAGGTCGACCAGGCCGAGCAGCCGGTCCACCTCCAGGCGGTGCGAGTGCTGCACCGAGTCGAAGTCCGGCAGGTCGAGCAGGATCAGCCCGTGCAGGGTGGACTCGTCGTCGCCGTCGAGCAGGCTCTCCCGCACGAAGCGGTGCTTGGGCAGCACACCGAGCCAGTCGAGCAGCCGGGTGCCGCCGTCGAGCGGACCCCACACGCAGGCGTGGGTCACGCCGGTGGTGGGACGGCGTACCCCGACCGGCGACAGGTCCATCCGGGCCATCGCGTTGAACAGGCTCGACTTGCCGCTGCCGGTCGCCCCGGCCAGCGCGACGACGGTGTGGTCGCGGGAGAGCGACAACCGGGTGCCGGCCCGCTCCACCAGGGTGCGTGCCGGGCTCAACGGGGTGTCCGGCAGGTATCCGTCGACCAGGCCGAGGAAGCGGTGCACCGCCTCCAGGCGGGCGACCAACTGGTCCGCGTCCACCCGTCCGTCGCTGATCCGCAACGCCTCGCGGAGGCGTCCCCCCATGCCCATCACGCCGCCGCCCCACTGCGATCGTCCGTGGCGAAGCCGCTGCGCGTCCGGGCCGCCTCCACCTGAGCGGCCGCCTCGCGCAGCGCCGTCGCGTGCCGGGCCGCCGGCCGGGCCTGGTCGGTCCGGTCCAGGTATCGGGCGGCCTCCTCGTCGAGCAGCGCGTGTACCCGGTCCAGCAGGTCCTCCCGAGCCTTCGCGGCCAGCGTCCGCACCGCCTGGTCGCCGAAGATCGCCTGGAGTACGGCCTGCCCGGCGACGGTGGTCCCGGCCCCGGTGGCGACCTCCAGGCCGGTCGGGATGAACGCCGTCGAGGCGAACACCGCGATCATGACGGCCAACCCGGTGGCGTTGACCGCGTACGCCGCCGTACGGGCCACGAAACGCCGGTCACCGCCCTCGGCCCGGACCAGTTCCAGCACCCCGCGTTGCCAGTCCCGGACCAGCCGCTCGGCCCGTTCGGGCAGGTCGGCCGCGTGGTGTGCCAGATCCGGTGTGAGTAGTGCGGCACCCGCCGGATGCGCCTTCCAGCCGGTGTACGCGTGCTCGGCCGCCTCGGCGGCCACGCCCCGCAGCAACGTCGTCAACTGGGACTCGATGGCGTCGCGCAACTCCACGGCAGGGGCCGGGCGTCGGCTGAACGCCGCCGTGAGGCGGTCACGCAGCCGCCCGATCCGCGCCTCCAGGCTGCGGAAGAGGTCACTGGTGCCGATGAACTCCTGCCACCGGGCCAACACCTCGCCCCGGAGCAGCCGTCCGTCGCGCAGACCCTGCTCGACCATCCGGTTCGCCGCCCGGTAGGCGGCCAGCACCCGTTCGTCCAGAGCGTCGGCGGCGGTGACCTGCTCGTCGGCGGCGACGGCCAGACTCTCGACCGACGGCGCCAGCGCGGCCAGCGCGCCGCCGAGGGTCTGCCGGACCACCGCCGCGCGGGCGTCCGCGTCGGCGGCCAGCCGGGCGAACCAGTCCGCCAACGGCGCGGTGACCCGGTCCGGCAGCAGCCCCTGGCCGTCGACCCAGGTCTCCGGCAGGACGAACAGCGGCGCCGCGCCGAGATCCTGCTCGGCCAGCATCTCGGCGAGGTGGGCGGCGACCTCGTCGGTGGCCTCGGCGGGCACCCGGTCGAGGACCAGCGCGATGACCGCGCCCCGGGCCCGCGCACCGTGCAGCAGTTCCCAGGGCACGGCGTCGGCGTACCGGGCAGCGGTGGTGACGAAGAGCCAGAGGTCGGCGGCGGCGAGCAGTTGGTTGGCCAGCGCGCGGTTGGCGTCGACCACCGAGTCGATGTCGGGAGCGTCCAGGAACGCCAGCCCGGGGGCCAGGGCCGGGGCGGTGACCAGGTGCAGCGAACGCGGGTCGTCGCTGGGCTGGTTGGTGCGGGTCAGCCCGGGCAGCAGTTCGCCGCGACGGAACCAGGGCGAGTCGGCCGGATTGCAGACCAGGACCGGCGAGCGGGTGGTCGGGCGCAGCACCCCGGCGGCACTGACCCGCGCCTGGACCAGGCTGTTGACCAGGGTCGACTTGCCGGCGCCGGTGGAACCGCCGACCACCACGAGCAGCGGCGCGTCGAGGCGGGAGAGCCGCGGCAGCAGGTAGTCGTCGAGCTGGTCGGCGAGAGCGGCGGCCGTCCGTCCGGCGGGCTCCGCCGAGGGCAGGACCAGCGGGAATCGCGCCGCTCCGATCGCGGCCCGCAGGCTGGCCAGCACGGCGGGCAGGGCGTCGTCCCCGATTGCCGCGGGCCGGTCCTCCCCGCCGGTGGAGCCGGTGCGGGCTGCGACGGCGGGCGTGCCGAAAGGTGAGGCGGAATCGCCGTTCGTCGTCACCGCTAAAGCGTGCCCGACCGACACAAGGTAAGACAACCAGTCGGTATCGAACGGTGACTTGCGCCAACCCGACTCAACCTCGACTTGACGATTCCGGGGGGCGTGGCACTATTGAGTCACGTTCACTCAACTTGAGGTGGGGTCGCTGTGGGCGACACCGCCGGTCAGGGCGACGGGGGGCCCGTCACCTGCACAACGTTACGAAGCGAGGAAGCGAAGATGGCACGTGCGGTCGGTATCGACCTCGGCACGACGAACTCCTGCGTCAGCGTCCTGGAGGGCGGTGAGCCCACCGTCATCGCCAATGCCGAGGGCTCGCGGACGACCCCGTCGATCGTCGCGTTCGCCCGCAACGGCGAGGTGCTCGTCGGCGAGGTGGCCAAGCGCCAGGCGGTGACGAACCCGGACCGGACGATCCGCTCGGTCAAGCGGGAGATCGGCACCAACTGGTCCGTCGACATCGACGGCAAGAAGTACACCCCGCAGGAGATCTCGGCCCGGACGCTGATGAAGCTCAAGCGGGACGCCGAGGCGTACCTGGGCGAGCAGATCACCGACGCGGTGATCACCGTCCCGGCGTACTTCAACGACGGCCAGCGTCAGGCCACCAAGGAGGCCGGCGAGATCGCCGGCTTCAACGTGCTGCGGATCGTGAACGAGCCGACCGCGGCCGCCCTGGCGTACGGCCTGGACAAGGGTTCCAAGGAGCAGACCGTCCTGGTCTTCGACCTCGGTGGCGGCACCTTCGACGTGTCGCTGCTGGAGTTGGCCGAGGGCGTCATCGAGGTCAAGTCGACCAGCGGTGACAACCTGCTCGGCGGCGACGACTGGGACCAGCGGATCATCGACCACCTGGTGAAGACCTTCCGGGGCGAGCACGGCATCGACCTGTCGCAGGACAAGATGGCGTTGCAGCGACTCAAGGAGGCCGCCGAGAAGGCCAAGATCGAGCTGTCCGCCGCCACCACCAGCAACATCAACCTGCCGTACATCACCGCCGGTTCCGCCGGCCCGCTGCACCTGGACGTCACGCTCAGCCGGGCCGAGTTCCAGCGCATGACGCAGGACCTGCTGGACCGCTGCAAGGGCCCGTTCGAGCAGGCCGTCAAGGACGCCGGGATCAAGGTCTCGGACGTCGAGCACGTGATCCTGGTCGGCGGCTCGACCCGGATGCCGGCCGTGACCGACCTGGTCAAGCAGCTCACCGGCCGCGAGCCCAACAAGGGCGTCAACCCGGACGAGGTCGTCGCCGTCGGCGCCGCCCTCCAGGCCGGTGTGCTCAAGGGCGAGGTCAAGGACGTCCTGCTGCTCGACGTGACCCCGCTGAGCCTGGGCATCGAGACCAAGGGCGGCATCTTCACCAAGCTGATCGAGCGCAACACCACCATCCCGACCAAGCGGTCCGAGGTGTTCACCACCGCCGACGACAACCAGCCGTCGGTGCTGATCCAGGTCTTCCAGGGTGAGCGCGAGATCGCCGCGTACAACAAGAAGCTCGGCACGTTCGAGCTGACCGGTCTCCCGCCGGCCCCGCGTGGCGTGCCGCAGATCGAGGTCACGTTCGACATCGACGCCAACGGCATCGTCAACGTGCACGCGAAGGACCTGGGCACCGGCAAGGAGCAGAAGATGACCATCACCGGCGGCTCCTCGCTGCCGAAGGATGACATCGAGCGGATGCGCCGGGACGCCGAGGAGCACGCCGAGGAGGACAAGCGCCGTCGCGACGAGGCCGAGAGCCGCAACGTCGCCGAGGCCCTCCAGTGGCAGACCGAGAAGTTCCTCGCCGAGAACGGCGACAAGCTGCCCGCCGAGAACCGCGACAAGCTGAACGAGGCGCTCGGTGAGCTGCGCGGAGCGCTCGGTGGCAGCGACATCGATAAGATCAAGTCGGCACGCGAGCGGCTGGCGCAGGTCTCGCAGGAGGCGGGCTCGCTGCTCTACGCGCAGCAGGCCGAGCAGCCCCAGGGCGGCGAGGCGGGCGGCGCGGCCGGTGCGGGCGCGGGTGCGGCCGGTGCCGGCGCGGCTGGTGCCGGTGCTACCGGCGGTCCGGCCGGCGGCGCGCGGCCCGGCGCGGACGACGTGGTCGACGCGGAGATCGTGGACGAGGACAAGAAGTGACGGTCCTGGCCGAGCCGATCTCCACGGGCAGAGGGATGAGGTAGTCGCATGACGGAGAAGCCACGAGCCGCCGACCCGGGCAGCACCGGGTCGGCGCCGGGTGGCTCGGCGTCCGAGCCGACCACCGGCGAGACGCCGCGTGTCGTCATCCGTAACAACCGCAAGATCAGCCAGAGCCACGAGCCGGAGGGGACGGCGGCGGACGCCGGCTCCGACACGCCGGCCGAGGGGCTGGTCGAGGACGCCGAGGTCGTGGTCGACGCGATCGAGGTCGAGACCGAGGCGCTGAGCGAGCCGACCACCGAGGGCCCGCCCGTGGTGGACTCCCCGGCCAAGCCGGTCGGAAAACCGTCCGAGGCGGCCGGTCGCGGGCTCGGCGCCGAGGTGGAGGCGCTCCGCGCCGACCTGGAGGAGCGCACTCGGGACCTGCAACGGGTCACCGCCGAGTACGCCAACTACCGCAAGCGGGTCGAGCGGGACCGTGCTCTGGTCACCGAGCAGGCGACCGGCTCGGTGCTGGCCGCGCTGCTGCCGATCCTGGACGACCTGGACCGGGCCCGGGAACACGGCGACCTGGTCGGTCCGTTCGGTTCGGTGGCCGAGCAACTCACCACCGCGCTCGGCAAGTTCGGGCTGACCCAGTTCGGCGAGCAGGGTGACCCGTTCGACCCGACGCTGCACGAGGCCGTGGCGCACCAGACCTCGGCCGACGTCACCGAACCCACCTGCGTGCAGGTGATGCGTCGGGGCTACCAGATCGGTGAGCGGCTGTTGCGACCCGCGATGGTCGCGGTCGCCGACCCGGAATAGTGCACGACGGCGACCGGGCCGTCCCACCCGCCGAACTCCGGTGGGCGGGACGGCCCGGAGCCGGAGGTGGGGAGGAGGTGGACGGTTGAGTTCCAAGGACTGGATCGAGAAGGACTACTACGCGGTCCTGGGCGTGGCGAAGACCGCCTCCGCTGACGAGATCAAGAAGGTGTACCGGAAGCTCGCCCGCGAGTCGCACCCGGACCACAACCCCGGCGACCCCAAGGCCGAGGAGCGCTTCAAGTCGGTCTCCGAGGCGTACGCGGTGCTCGGTGACGACGCCAAGCGCCGCGAGTACGACGAGATGCGCTCGCTGTTCGGCTCGGGCGCCTTCCGGCGCGGTGCCCGCCAGGGTGGCCAGCCCGGCGGCATGCCGTTCGACGTCTCCGACCTGTTCGGCAACGCGCAGTCGGCCGGTGGTGGCCGGTTCGCCGGTGGCGGCATCTCGGACCTGTTCAGCTCGATCTTCTCGGGCGGCGCGGGTGGTGGCGGTGCCACCGGCCCGGCCCGTGGTCGCGACATCGAGACCGAGGTGGCGCTCGACTTCGACGACGCCGTCCGAGGGGTCACGCTGCCGCTGACCCTGCGGGCACCGGGAGTCTGCGACACCTGTCACGGCAACGGTGCGAAGCCGGGCACGGTGCCGAGGACCTGCCAGGTCTGCCACGGCGCCGGGGTGAACCACCGCAACCAGGGTGCGTTCAGCCTCGCCGAGCCCTGCCGCAACTGCCAGGGCGCCGGGACCGTGGTCGACGAGAAGTGCCCGGAGTGCCAGGGCACGGGCGGCGTCACCAAGGCCCGTACGCTCAACGTCCGTTTTCCGGCCGGAGTGGCCGACGGGCAGCGGATCCGGCTGGCGGGCCGGGGCGAGCCGGGCGAGCGCGGCGGCCCGGCGGGGGACCTGTTCGTGCACGTCAAGGTGCGTCCGGACGAGCTGTTCGGGCGCTCCGGTGACGACCTCACGCTGACCGTGCCGATCACCTTCACCGAGGCGGTGCTCGGCACCGACCTGCGGGTGCCGACGCTCGACGGCGCGGTGACCCTGCGGGTGCCCGGAGGTACGCCGAGCGGGCGGATCCTGCGGGCCCGGGGCAAGGGCGTGAGCCGCCGGGACGGGCAGACCGGGGACCTTCTCGTCACACTCGACGTGGTGGTGCCGGCCCGGGTCTCCGACGAGGCACGCGCGGCCCTGGAGACGTTCGCCGCACAGACCCCGCCGGCGGCGCGAGAACATCTCGACGCGCGGGTGCGTCGGAGCGGATGATGGGTGTAGCGGTGCGGAGGTGGACGGGATGGACGGGTTCGTCGGTTCGGATGACCCCACCTATGAAGCCAAGGTGCTCATGATCTCGGTCGCGGCGCGGATGGCGGGGATGCACCCGCAGACGCTGCGCCAGTACGACCGGCTCGGCCTGGTGCAGGCCGGACGGGCGGCCGGTGGCGGTCGCCGCTACAGCGTGCGGGACGTGGTCCTGCTGCGCGAGGTGCAGCGACTCAGCCAGGACGACGGTGTCAACCTGGCCGGGATCAAGCGGATCATCGGCTTGGAGCGGCTGTTCGAGCAGGCACAGCAGCGGGTCGCCCAGTTGGAGGCCGAGCTGGAGGCCGCGTACCGCCGGTTGGCCGAGCTGGAGTCGCTGGCCCGCTTCCCCGGGCGCGACCTGGTGCCGACCAACCAGACCTCCACGGCCCTGGTGGTCTGGCGTCCCCGACGCAGCCCCGGCCGCTGACGATCGAGACGGCCCCGGTGCGGTGACAACCGTGCCGGGGCCGTCTCGTGTCTGCGTCGGGGCGGCATCGCGTTCGCGGTCCGCACCCTGCGGATTCCGCCCCGTCCCTGGCCCGTCTCCGTTACCCTGAAATCAGGTCCAAACAACTCAATCCGGACTTCGGCGCTGGCAGGGGGAGCCATGACGGACGAGGCGAAGCAGGTGGCCGAGCAGGCGGAACGCCGGCTCGACCGGTTGGCCGAGAACGTCCAACGGCGCTTCGACCGGATCACCAAGGGGCGGTTCGCCGATCAGATCCGCAGCGGCCGGTTCAGCGGCCGGAGCGGCCGGTCCACCGGACCCGCCCCGTCGGGCGGTCGGTCCGCCGGCCCGGGTCAGGGCCGAGCCGGTCACGGCGCCGGTCGGGTACGGACCGACCAGCACCGCCGCGAACACGGCGGTCCGCCCCGCTGAGGGGCCACAACGTACGGGCCGGGAGCCACGGGGGCTCCCGGCCCGTTCCCGTTCCCGTTCCACCGCAGGTAACGGCACCTCGCCTAGCGCAGGTGGGCACCCCTGCCCCGCCCCCCGAGATACGTCACCCCTCACGAGGTCGGCAGGCGACGGCACGTCCGCCAGGTCAGGTGTGGCCTACCGTGCCCGGCGCAGGGATCAAGCCTGACCGCCCGGAGCCGGGCACGGTAGGCCACACCCCCACAGCAACGGTAGGGCCACACCCCCCACAGCAAGCAGCTAAAGCCGCCGCCCCTCGCGCACCAACCCACCTTCGCACCACTCGCGGTACACGAACAGCTCCGGCCGGGACAGCAGCACCCGGCTGTTGTGCGACCAGGTGCGCATCATCTCGTCGCCGTTGCGCTCGGCCTGGTCGACGAGCTTGCGGAAGCGACGCTTCGGGTGGGCCCGGAAGTTCGTCCGGATGCCGTCGGCGGCATAGATGTAGAGGCAGTGCAGCGCGAACCGGCGGGCCGGGCAGTGCGCGTCCATCGCCAGGTCGAACAACGTCATGATCAGGCGGTCGCCGGAGACGAGCAGGTCCCAGTCGGGTGGCATGGACGTCAACGGCACCGAGTCGGGCTGGTACGCCCACGATCGCAACTCCGCCGGACTCGGGTCGACGGGGTTGGCGAAGCCGTGGAACGTTGATTCCTGCACGCTCACCGGCCAACCTTCCGCTCGCGTCGGCACCGAGGCGTCCGCCCCCCGCGAACCCCGGCTGCTGGGGCGAAACGGTAACGCGGTACCCGTGAGTACGGGTAGCCCCTACGGAAAGCAATTCGGCATCGGTTGCCTGGCCGGGGTGGCCCGGACGGCCGACGATCACTTTCAGTCCCTGTTTCGTCACCGGTCACGGTCGATCCGGCGCTGCCGACCCGGCCTGCTGCATCGCCGCCCGTTGTCGCGACCAGCGCCTGAACCAGGTGGCGTCGGGCAGTCGGGCCAGCACAGGCCCGGTCACCACGGTGATCAATACGTACGTGGCGGCCAGGGCGGCCAGCTTCGGCGAAACACTGCCGGCGCTCACCGCGAGGCCGGCGATGACGATGGAGAACTCCCCCCGGGGTGTCAGGGTCAGTCCGGCCCGCCAGCGTCCCGGTTCGGTGATGCCGACCCGCCTCGCGGCCAGGTAACCGGTCGCCGTCTTGGTCGCCATGGTGACCAGGGCGAGCAGTACCGCGGGCAGCAGCACCGGCGGGATGTGCCGAGGATCGGTGGCGAGCCCGAAGAAGACGAAGAAGACGGCGGCGAAGAGGTCGCGCAGGGGCGTCAGCAGTTCGGTGGCGTGGTGGGCCACCGGCCCGGAGAGCGCGATGCCGACCAGGAAGGCACCGACCGCCGCCGACACCTGGAGTTTCGCGGCGACGCCCGCGACCAGCAGGGTCAGACCGAGTACGCCCAGCAGCAGCGACTCGGGGTGGTCGGCGGACATGGCCCGGGAGACGAGATCGCCGTAGCGGAGTGCCACCACCAGCACGACGACCACCGTCAGCACCGCGACGCCGAGCGCGACCCCACCCTTGACCAGCCCGACCCCGGCCAGCAGCGCGGTCACCAGTGGCAGATAGAACGCCATCGCGAGATCCTCGACCACCAGCACCGACAGGACCACCGGCGTCTCCCGGTTACCGAGCCGACCCAGGTCCGACAGGATCTTGGCGATCACCCCGGAGGACGAGATCCAGGTGATCCCGCCGAGCACCACCGCCGCCACCCAGCCCCACCCCAGCAGCAGCGCGAACGCCGCACCCGGCAGCGCGTTGAGCACCGCGTCGAGCACCCCTGCCGGTGCCGCCGCCCGCAGGTTGCCGACCAGTTCGTCGGCGGAGTACTCCAGGCCGAGCATCAGCAGCAGCAGGATCACGCCGATCTCCGCACCGATCGCGAAGAACTCCTCGCTGGCGTGCAACTCCAGCACGCCACCGTGACCGAGGACCAGACCGGCCAGCAGATACAGCGGGATCGGCGAGAGCCCGATCCGCCGGCCGAGCCGGCCGAGTAGCCCGAGCAGGAACAACAGCGCGCCGACCTGGATCAGCAGGGTGGTGAAGTCGTGCATCCGAGGCTCAGGCGACCGCTGCGCGTACGGCGGACGACCGGGACGCGCCGAGGGCGTCCCGGCGGCGGGAGGGTGCCCCCAACGAGCGGCCGAGTTCCGTCATCATGTCGTGGCGTACGCCGGTGCCCGGTTGAGCGGTCTGCTCGACGCGTGCTCGCACGGGCTCAGGTTACTCTCGCGACGGAGGCCGCATGACCGCCCGACGAACTCGTTGCCTGGCAGTTCTCCCGCTGTTCACGCTGCTGGCGGGATGCTCGATCGGCGACATCCGGCGCAGCGCCCCCGAACCGCCGCAGGTCACCGCCACCCCCGCGCCGGTCGCGGAGACCCGCACCACCCGGCTGGCCGTCCCGCAGCGGTACGCCCCGCCGCAGATCGAGTTCGTCGACGCCGAGAACGGCTACGCCCTCTTCGCCTCCTGCGACGACCAGACGACCGCTCCGGACTGCCCGGCCCTGCTCTGGTCGACCCGGGACGGTGGCCGCTCCTGGCAGCAACTGCGCCACCCGCAGACGGACACCACCCCGCAGCGGGACGGCGACGTCCAGCAGCTCTACACCGCCGAAGGGATCCTGGTCCTGCACGCTTCGCCACACGGATGGTGGACGTCCACCGATCGCGGAGACACCTTCCGACACACCCCCGGTGAGGCCCCGCCCCCGGAGTGGCAGGCGGCCCAGGGACGCTTCCAGCTCATCGAGAGTTCGGGAAAGGTGGGCCGCTGGACGGGACGCACACTCCGCCCGCTGCCTGTCCAGCCGAAGCTGCCCGTGGTGCAATCGGTGGTGGAAACTGACTGGCAGTTCAACAGTAAGGAAAGCTCAGGGCCGTTGGTGGCAGCCGGAGCCGACGATGACGGCCGGCCGTACGTCGCGATCTCCGTTGACGAGGGACGGAGTTGGCGGCCGACCCCGGTGGAGTTCGACGGTGCAGTCGGTGTGCTCCGAGTGGTGCGCACACAGAGTGATCTGTGGCTGGTCGGCGAGCGGCCCGATCGCACCGGGTTTCCGGCAGTGTGGCGGCATGGTCCTGCCTGGGAGAGGGTGCCTGCCGAGGGACACCCGGAGACGGGGCAGGTCGTCCCGTTGGGTTTCGGAGTGGCTGCGGTCGTCGGTCCACGGGGCGCCGGTGCGCTGGTCGGCAGCGGGTACGTCGACCTGCCCTGGCCACTGACCGACGAACATCACCTGCGGATGCTCCCCGACAACACTCTCGTCGCCACTGGGCCGCAGTCCGTCCTGCTCGGCACCGGCCATGCCGGCGACCGCACCTGGACAGCAGTGATCATCGAGACGGAGTGACCCGCGTCGAGGAATCGCTCGGGTTCTACTCGGATGGCTTTCGGACGTACGTGCCCTTGCCCTGGTGACCTTCGATCAGGCCCTCGGCCTGCAGAATCAGGAGGGCGGACCGTACGGGTTCTGCCGAGACGCCGTAGTGCGCGGTCATCTCACGCAGGGACGGCAACTTGGCTCCGGGCGAGTAGTCCCCGGAGCGGATCTTGTCGCGGATGTCCTGTGCGATGCGTTGGCGGTCGGAAACTCGGGGCATGGCAACAACTCCTGGTAGGCGCCGATCCCTCCAAGGGCATCCCGTCCCAGGACCTACTGTTTGTCGGCCACGAAGACGCCGACACCCTCCAGCGTCTCGGTGAGTCCGGTCGCGCGCAGGATCATCATGGCCTTGCCGACCACGGTGTCCGAGACCCCGTACTCCTTGCAGAGCTGGGCTCTGCTCGGCAGCTTCGTGCCGGGCGGCCACTCACCTGATTCGATCTTGTTCCGCAGTTCGTCTGCGAGCACCTGGTACTGCTGCTTGGGCATACACACTCCCCGGATGGCATGCCCATTCGATCACGCGGGGACCACCAATCTCAAGCAATCGGAGGTTGGTCGTTGACCTACAACTGGTACCGATTGTAGATTCCCTGTGAACGCTTCCGGATGGCACTGGGGCGCTCATCTGGCCGAGGCGGGTATCCCCGTGGCCCGCCTCGGCCTACTCGCGGGCCCTGCTGTCGTACTGCCGAACCGGGCTGCGGTGGTGGGGCGGGGCGGTCCGGTCGATCGACGGTGCCGGGCCGGGCCGCCCATCCAAATCTCGGGTGCCGTGGAGAGGCGGGTTCACATGCTGAGGCTGCTGCTGCGACCGTTCCTGCGCCGCCGAGCCGGACGTCCGCCGACGCATCGGGTCGGCGTCGGAGTGCCGTCGAGTCGACCGAGGGGCGGTACCTACCGCTCGGACGCGTACCTTCCGTTGCGGTCGGCGCAGGTGCGGACCCGCACCTTCACGATGCGCCGGCGCGGTGCGGACCCAGCCGAGGTCGCCGCGTTCCTCGATCGGGTCGCGAACGACCTGGATGCTCTGTACGCGGCGCTGGTCGACAGCCGGGGTGAGGCCGATCGGTTCCGGCTGGCGCTGCGCGACTGGCAGTCGCAGTTAGCCCGCGCGAAGCACCTGTCGTGACCGGGCGGTTCGTGATCCACCTACCGGTCGCCGCCGCCGACCTGGGCCGGGCCAGGATCCTCGCCCGGGTGGCCGGGCGCGCACTGCGATTCGTCGCGCCGATCGAATTGGGCGGCATCACCGTCTCCGCCGAGGACGAGCAGCACGTCCGGCACTGGGTCTTCTGCGACCGTCCGCTCGACGGTGGGCGGCGCTGCGTCCTGCACACGGACCATCGGAGCCCCTGTGCGGCCCGTCTGCCGCGTTGACAGCACAGGCGGTTCAGCTCGACAGGGCTCCCGGCACACGTTGACCAGTGGCGGAGGATCAGGACGTGAGCAGCGCCCGGTGTCCACCGCACGAAGGAGTGTCGGATGTCACACCTCTGAGGTTGAGTGGAATAGGCTCAACTCTGGTTCTGTCGGTACCAGTGGACACACCGATCCAGGGGAGCCCATGAACACCGAACGCCTCACCACCAAGAGCCGCGAGACCATCACCGGTGCCGTCGCCCTGGCCAACCAGCGCGGGCACGCCACCGTGGAGCCGTGGCACCTGCTGCTGTCGCTGCTGGACACCGAGGGCTCGACCGCTGCCGGCCTGCTGCGCGCCGTCGGGGCCGACCCCGCCGAGCTGCGCCGGGCCGCACAGCGGGCGGTCGACGCGCTGCCCGCCGCGCGCGGCTCCAGCATCGCGGAGCCCACCCTGGCCCGCGAGTTCGTCAACGCCATCGGTGCCGCCGAGCAGATCGCCCGGCCGCTCGGCGACGAGTACACCTCCACCGAACACCTGCTGGCCGGGCTGGCCCGGGTCGGCGGTGCCGTCTCCGGTGCGCTCACGTCCGCCGGTGCCACCGAGGAGACGCTGGTCGCCGCGTTCCCGACCGTGCGCGGTGGGGACCGTCGGGTCACCACGGCCGACCCGGAGCAGACCTACCAGGCGCTGGCCAAGTACGGCGTCGACCTGACCGCGAGCGCGCGGGACGGCAAGATCGACCCGGTGATCGGGCGGGACTCCGAGATCCGCCGGGTGATCCAGGTGCTGTCCCGGCGTACCAAGAACAACCCGGTGCTGATCGGCGAGCCCGGTGTCGGCAAGACCGCCATCGTCGAGGGCCTGGCCCAGCGGATCGTCGCCGGTGACGTGCCCGAGTCGCTGCGGGACAAAAAGCTCGTCTCGCTCGACCTCGGCGCGATGGTCGCCGGTGCGCAGTACCGGGGCCAGTTCGAGGAGCGCCTCAAGTCCGTCCTGGAGGAGATCAAGAACTCCGACGGGCAGGTCATCACGTTCCTCGACGAGCTGCACACGGTGGTCGGCGCGGGCAAGGGCGAGGGCTCGATGGACGCCGGCAACATGCTCAAGCCGATGCTGGCCCGGGGCGAGCTGCGCATGGTCGGCGCGACCACGCTGGACGAGTACCGCGAGCACATCGAGAAGGACCCGGCGCTGGAGCGACGCTTTCAGCCGGTGCTGGTCGGCGAACCCACCGTCGAGGACACCATCGGCATCCTGCGCGGGCTCAAGGAGCGCTACGAGGTCCACCACGGCGTACGCATCACCGACGCCGCCCTGGTCGCCGCCGCCGCGCTCTCCGACCGGTACATCACCGACCGCTTCCTGCCGGACAAGGCGATCGACCTGGTAGACGAGTCGGCGTCCCGGCTCCGGATGGAGATCGACTCCCGGCCGGTCGAGGTGGACGAGATCGAGCGGGCGGTACGCCGGCTGGAGATCGAGGAGATGGCGCTGGCCAAGGAGCCGGACGCCGCCTCCGCCGTACGCCTGGAACGGCTGCGCAAGGAACTGGCCGACAAGCGTGAGCAGCTCACCGTGCTCTCCGAGCGCTGGCACCTGGAGAAGAGCCACATCACCAAGCTCTCCACCGCCAAGGAGGAGTTGGAGCGGTTGGGTGGTGAGGCGGAGCGGGCCGAGCGCGACGGCGAGTTGGAACGCGCCGCCGAGCTGCGCTACGGCCGCATCCCCGCGCTCCAGACCGAGCTGACGAAGGCCGAGGAGGAACTGGCCCGGTTGCAGTCTGCGGGCGCGATGCTCAAGGAGGAGGTCGGCGCGGACGACATCGCGGCGGTCGTCGCCTCCTGGACCGGCATCCCCGCCGGCCGGCTGCTGGAGGGCGAGACCGCCAAGCTGCTCCGGATGGAGGAGTCGCTGCGCGAGCGGGTCGTCGGCCAGGCCGAGGCGGTGGGCGCGGTCTCCGACGCGGTACGCCGTGCCCGTGCCGGTGTCGCCGACCCGGACCGCCCGACCGGGAGCTTCCTCTTCCTCGGCCCGACCGGGGTGGGCAAGACCGAGCTGGCGAAGGCGCTCGCCGAGTTCCTCTTCGACGACGAGCGGGCGATGGTCCGCATCGACATGAGCGAGTACGGCGAGAAGCACTCGGTGGCCCGGCTGGTCGGCGCTCCGCCCGGCTACGTCGGCTACGAGGAGGGCGGCCAGCTCACCGAGGCGGTGCGTCGTCGGCCGTACTCGGTGATCCTCCTCGACGAGGTGGAGAAGGCCCACCCGGACGTCTTCGACATCCTGCTCCAGGTGCTCGACGACGGCCGGCTCACCGACGGCCAGGGCCGTACCGTCGACTTCCGCAACGCGATCCTGATCCTCACCTCGAACCTCGGGTCGGCGGTGATCAGTGATCTGACGCTCGCCGAGGAGCAGCGCCGGGAGGGCGTCCTCGCGGTGGTCCGGTCGCACTTCAAGCCGGAGTTCCTCAACCGGCTCGACGACATCGTGGTCTTCGCCGCACTCCGGGGCGACGACCTGCGCTCCATCGTGGACATCCAGTTGGCCCGCCTGCGCAGACGGCTGGCCGACCGCCGGCTCTCGCTGGACGTCACCGACGCGGCGCGGGGCTGGTTGGCCGAGCACGGGTACGACCCGATCTACGGCGCCCGGCCGCTGCGCCGACTGGTCCAGTCGGCGATCGGCGACCAGCTCGCCAAGGCGCTGCTCGCCGGCCAGATCCGCGACGGCGACACGGTGCGGGTGGAGCTCGCCGACGCCAAGGACGGCCTGTCGGTGAGCACCGCCTGACCCGTACCCACGATGCCGGAGATCCCCGCCGCCCCCGCCTCGGCGGGCGGCGGCGGGCCGTCCGGGTGAGGATGGAGACATGTTCGGGATCGGGCGCAGGAAGGACCCGGAGCTGACCGCTGCCGTCGCGGCCCTGGCCGCCGCCGGCCGCGTCGCCTTCGGCGGGGTCGGGATCGCGGGCGCGACGCTGCCGGAGACCGAGGCATACCAGCGCGTCGCGGCGATCGCGGCCGACCACCCCGACGAGGTACGCGGGCAGCTCGACCGCCTGCTCACCACCGGCTCTCCGGCAGCCCGGGTGTACGCCGCCACGCTGCTGGAACAGCTCGACCCGGCGGCCGGGCGGACGGCCTGGAACAGGCTGCGTTCCGATCCGGCGGAGGTGGACACCGCCGTCGGGTGCGTGCTGGACCGCACCACGGTCGGCGAGTACGCCGCCCGACGACTCGACGATTCGTGATCCGACGGCCGGTCGGGTCCGTCCGATCGGTGCTGCCGGATCTTGTCCGGTCCTCCTACGCTCCGTGCCATGACCGCGACCGCCGAAGATCCGGCCGCCGTACCCTCGCCTCGCCCACCTCGCCCCGGCACCGTCACCGTGGCCTTCTGGTTGCAGCTCACGATCGCGCTGATCCTGTTCGGACTCGTCGCGCTGGTGGTCGTCGAGGCGTTCCAGTGGGACGCCGCGATCGACCGGGCGGCGCGCCAGGTGCCCGACGCCGACCCCGCCGAGGTACGCGCCGAGCGGGTCAGCAGCGTGACCATGTCGCTGGTCCTCGGCATCCCCGCCCTTGCCCTGGGGCTCTGGATGGCGCTGACCGCGGTCGGCGTCCGCCGGGGCAGCAACGTCGCCCGGGTCATGGTCTTCGCGGCCGGTGGTGCCGAACTGCTGCTCTGCTTCTTCCAGGCGTGCGCCGGCTTCTTCTTCGTCCCGTTCATCGCGTTCGCGGCGTCCGGGGCGGTCGAGATGGAGGAAGGCCCACCACCGGACGACTTCTGGCAGGAGTCGGACTTCTTCGAGGCGCTGTACGGCGAGCCGCGCCTCTTCGAGACGGTGTTCTTCCCGCTGGCCGGTCTCGGCGTGCTGACGGTGGTGACCCTCACCGCGGTGGTCGTGCTGATGTTGGCGATTCCGCCGGCCAACCGCTGGTTCGTGCCGAAGCCGGAGCCGGCCGGACCGCTGACCGCCGGAGGCGACATCCCGAACGCCTATCTCGCCGGCTACCCACTCCCGACGCCCTACTACCCCGCCCCCGGCTATCCGCTGCCGCCGGGCTATCCGGTCCCGCCCGGCCATCCCGCGCCGTTCGGCGGTCCCGTCCCGACCGGCTACGTCGTGCCTCCCGGCTATCCACTGCCCCCGGGCTACCCGCTGCCGCCCGGCTACCCCGTGCCGCCCGGCTACCCCATGCCCGTCCCGCCCGGTTATCCCGTGCCGACTGGGCAGCCCGCACCGGCAGGCGAACCACCTGCGTCGTCGGGTGAGCAACCACCGCCGTCGGACGATGACCCGGGTGAAACCGACCAGGGACACCGATCGGACCCGGACCCGGGCGGGAACGGACGATAGTCGACCGGCGACGGCTCCACCCGCGCCGGTCACGGCTACCGTCGTCACCGAAATACCTGGGGAGGTGACGGGTGGACGACGCGACTGCGTACCTGGTGATCGCGCTCGGGTGTCTGCTGGCCGGGCTGGCCGTCGTCGTGCTCGTGGCGCGGCGGCGGGGCCGGCCGACGACCGCGCCCGGTCGGCGCGTCGCGGCCGGGCCGTCGACGGACCCGCGTCGCATCGAGGTCGGTGACATCGTCGAGATCGGTGACCTGTCGTACCGGGTACGCGGATCGATCCGGCTGGTCGAGGGCGAGTGGAGTTGGGCCGAGCACCTGCTCGACGACGACAGCGGGCGTCCTCGCCTGTCGGTCGCCGAGAGCCCGGAGTTCGCGCTGGTGCTCTGGGAGCCACAGCCGGGAAGGGTGCGGACCGTCGGTGTTCCGGCGGTCGACGTCGCCGGGCGACGGTACGACTGGCACGAGTCCGGCCAGGCCCGGTACACCGCGACCGGGCTGACCGGGCTCCCCCCGACCGGGACGATGCGGTACCACGACTACCGGGCACCGGGCGGGGCGCGGCTCACCTTCGAGGCGTACGGCGAGGCGGGCTGGGAGGTCGCGCTGGGCCGCCGGCTGGATGAGGGCGACGTGACGGTGCACCCGCAGGGACGCGGATCGTGAGAGCGACACCGGTTCGGCTCGACAGCGACCCGCGCCGACATCACCGAGGGCGGATCTGGGTACACCGCTCCCGAGCCGGGCGGCTGGTGCGTCCGCTCACCTGCTCAGCGCCGATCCTGGCGTTGCGGAGGAGGACGCGCCGTCCAGACGGCGTCGTGTCGTGCCGGGTTGGCCTGTTGCCGATACGGTGAGTCGCGTTCCAGGGAGGGAGAAAGATGGTCGACCCGAAAAACACCCCGGCCCGGCAGCGGCCGGGTGTGGTGACGATATCCACCTACTTGCTGTTGCTCTTCGCGATCTGCCAACTGATCAGTGTGGTCGTGTCGCTGGCCACGATCGGCACCGTCCGTGAGGTGATGGACGAGGCGTACCGCGACTCCACGGTCGAAGGAGCGGAGAGCCTCGGCGACTTCACCGTCGTCCTCGGCGTCGCCACCGCAATCTTCCTTCTCGTCGTGGCGCTCGCGCTGTTCGGCCTGGGCCTGCTGAACCTGCGTGGCAAGAACGGCGCCCGGATCGCCACCTGGGTGGTCGGCGGCATCATGCTCTGCTGCACCGGTTTCAGTCTGCTCAGCGGGCTGGCCGGCGGCCTCACCACGCCCGGTGCCGAGACCAGCGGCGACATGCCGAGCACCGAGGAGGTCCAGCGCCGGCTGGAGGAGGCGCTGCCCGGCTGGGTCACCCCGGTCAGCCTTCTGCTCGGTGTGATCAGCCTGCTCGCGCTCCTGGCCGCGCTGATCCTGCTGGCACTGCCGAAGGCGAACGAGTTCTTCCGCAAGCCGACCCAGCAGTGGGAGCCGCCGATGCCCGGCGGCAGCTACCCGAGCCAGCCCGGCTACCCGCAGGCACCGGGCTACCCGGGCACCTCGCCGCAGTCCGGCGAGCCGGGCTACCCGGGCACCTCGCCGCAGTCGGCCGAGCCGGGCTACCCGCCCACTCCGGGTCAGCCGCCCGCCGGCGGGCCGGGCGACGGTCCGGGTGGACAGCCTCCCCAGTACGGCGGTCCGGGCCAGCCCGGCGACCAGCCGCCGACCGACCGGCCGAACTGATCGGTCGAACCGACCGCCGGTGAGTTAGGCGCGACTGCGACGGTCCCTCCGAGTAGGTTGCAACCCGAACACCTACCGGAGGGACTCGTCGTGTCGTACCCCGAACAGGCGCCGCCCCGCCGGCCGGCCGTGGTCGTGACGGCCGTGGTGGTGCTGGTCGTGATGGCGGTGGGTGCGTTCGGGTACGCCGTGACCGGCCTGAGTGCCGTCGGCGGCACGGTGTCCCGGTTCCGTGCGGCGGCCGTCGGCACGTCGGCCGACTCCGCCCAGGTCGACGCGATGGTGACCCTGCTGCGGGGTGTGGTGGTGGGAGCGGCCGTGCTGAGCGTGCTCGCGGCCCTGCTCCTCGCCGGCCTCGCGGTGGGCCTGGCCGGCCGGCGACCCGCCGCACGGGTGTCCACGTGGGTGGTCGCCGGTCTCGGGGCGCTCCTCGGTTGCTGCGGCATCGGGGCCCTGCTGATCCAACGCGCCACGCCCCTGGACTTCGGCGACGACCAGGCCGCCGCCGAACTCGTCGCTCTGGTGGCGGACGCCTACCCGTCGTGGTGGATTCCGGTCACCACCACCCTTTCGGTCGGGCAGGTGCTCGGTTACCTTGTGGTAGCCGTACTGCTGGCGATGCCGTCCGCCAACGCCTGGTTCCGTCGCCACCCGGTGCCCCCGCACCACCCCCACCCGCCGCACCACCCGCCGTCCGCGTACCCGCCGCCGGTCGCGCCGCACCAGACCTATCCGCCGCCCGGGGCGCCGCCGTCGTCCCCGTACCCACCGAGGTGAACAGACCCGTGACGCCCGACCAGCCGAGCACCGAGCGATGGGCGTTGATCACCGGGGCGAGCGCGGGAATCGGGGCGGCCTTCGCCGACCGGCTCGCCGCCGACGGATGGCACCTGGTGCTGGTCGCCCGGGACGGTGACCGACTGGCGGCGCAGGCCGCCGAGCTGACCGGCCGGTACGGCGTCGAGACCGAGATCCTGCCGGCCGACCTGTCCACCGACGACGGCTGTGCCGAGGTGGAGCGACGGCTCGCCGCCGCACCGCCGATCGGGCTCCTGGTCAACAACGCCGGCATCAGTCTGAACAAACCGTTCCTCAGGTCGAGCCTCGACGACGAGACCCGCCTGCTCCGGCTCAACGTGCACGCGGTGATGCGTTTGACACTCGCTGCGCTGCTCACGATGACCGAACGGCGGGATGGGGCAGTGATTAATGTCTCTTCCGTCGCGGGTTTCGGTGCGATCATGCCGGGATCGACGTACTCCGCCAGCAAGGCGTGGGTCACGAACTTCAGTGAGTCCGTCGGCCAGTCCGCCCGCCCCTTCGGCGTCCGCGTGATGGCGCTCTGTCCCGGCTACACGCGGACCGAATTCCACCAGCGAGCCGGCATCGACATGTCGAAAACTCCCGAGTGGTTGTGGCTCAACGCGCCCGCCGTGGTGGAAGAAGCCTTGCGTGACCTGCGAAAAGGCAAGTTGGTCAGCGTTCCATCGTGGAAGTACAAGCTGGCTGTCGCCGGTCTGCGGCACGCCCCGCGCGGGTTGCTGGACCGGGTCGCCCGCGACACCCGTGGACGCATCGGCCGCGATCGCGGTTGACCGCGACACGTCGTCGACCGGTGCGGCGGCGACGGGTGCGGCATCACTCGATCCGAACCGCAGGTCAACGTAGCGTAGTCGGACATCGCCACTCATCTGTCCCCCGGAAGGGTTGCCCAGGGTGGCCCGTCCACCCGGCACACAGACTTGCGCAGTACCCTCTATCGCCATGGGGGACCACGACGACCTGCGTAAATTCATCTCCGACCTGGCTGTGGTCCATGGCCGGGTAGTGCTCTCCTCCGGGCAGGAGGCCGACTGGTACGTCGATCTGCGTCGCATCACGCTCCATAACCGGGCGGCCCCCTTGGTCGGTCGGGTGATGCGGGAGTTGACCGCCGACTGGTCGTACGACGCGGTCGGTGGCCTGACATTGGGCGCCGACCCGATCGCCATGTCGATGCTGCACGCGACCGGCCGTCCGTTGGACGCGTTCGTGGTGCGGAAAGCGGGCAAGGCGCACGGGTTGCAACGCCGAATCGAAGGCCCCGACGTGACCGGACGTCGGGTGCTGGCGGTGGAGGACACCTCCACCACCGGCGGAAGTGTGATGACCGCCGTCGAGGCCCTTCGCGAGGCCGGGGCCGACGTGGTGGGGGTGGCGGTTATCGTTGATCGTGGTGCCGGCGACGCGGTGCGAGCCGCCGGATTGCCCTATCGGGCGGCCTATACGTTGGCTGACCTCGGCCTTGTGGCGTAAAAGTCTGCCGATTCGGATCTGCTGATATGCAGCCGGATCGATGCTGCTGGTGGAAGGATGGAATACGTGGGAACTGCGTTGGCCGAAATGACTATGCCTCAGATCTCGCCGCTTGCCGGCGAGCCGATCGAACGTGCCGACGCCGAGCGGCTGGCAGGGGTCCTCAAGGCCCTTGCCGACCCCGCCCGGCTGCGGCTGCTCAGCCTGATCCAGTCGGCGCCCGAGGGCGAGGCGTGCGTGTGCGATTTGACCGCACCGCTCGGTCTCTCGCAGCCGACCGTCAGCCACCACCTGCGTATCCTCACCGAGGCCGGCTTGCTGGAGCGGGAGAAGCGTGGTGTGTGGGCCTACTACCGGCTGGTGCCGAGTGCGATCGCGACGATCGCCGACCTGCTGACTCCGCCGCGGAAGCGGGCCACCAAGAAGGCTCGCTGAACCGGAACCGCTTGGTGGCCGCCCAGCCGGGCAGCCACCAAGCGGTGGACGTCAGCGCACCTGCGTCGGCTCGTCGTCGTACGCCTCGGTGAGCGCGCGGGCGGCCCGGTTCACCCGGCGTCGCTCGGCTACCACCATGGCCAGGACCACGGCGAGGCCCAGCAGGAACAGCGCGGTGATGGGCAGGATGCCGTCACCGGGCGCCTGCAGGGTCCGGTCCTCGGACTGCCATGGCCAGAGCGAGCGCAGGCTGCCGATCAGGGCGCCGGACATCACCGCCAGAGTCATCCGACGGTGCTTGTCCAGCAGCCACTGGAGCAGCTTGACGAAGAGCGCCAGGCCGATGACCATGCCTGCGGCGAAGATTGCCAGATAGCCGAAGTCCCGGTCGTTGACGGCGGCGATGGTCGGTTCGTAGAGACCGACGGTGAGCAGCAGAAATGATCCGGAGACACCGGGCATCACCAGCGCGCAGACCGCGAACGCCGCCACGATCAGCAGGATCAGCGGGTGCGGTTCGAGGGTGGCCTGCGGTAGGCCGGTGAGCGTGAACGTGACCGCCACGGCGACCACCAGGGCCACCACCTCTCGGGCGCGCCACGGCTTGCCGACCATCGAGACCGGCACCAGCACCGAGGCGAGCACCAGGCCGAGGAAGAGGCCACGGGTGTGCTCGGGGTAGCCGGTCAGTAACGGCTCCAGCAGCTTCGCGGCGAGCAGCAGGCCGGGCACCATCCCGATCATCAACGGGATCACCACGTCCCAGTGGGCCTGCCGCATCTGGTGTCCCGCCCGCGTCCAGCCACGTCCACGCGGTACGTCCGACGTCGCGTACCGGACGGCGTTCACCACGTGACCGGCGGACACGATCAGCCGTTCGTACACCCCGGTGACCAGCGCGATGGTGCCACCGCTGACCCCTGGCACGGCTTCCGCCACCCCGATGGCCCCACCGCGTAGGACATGGCCTACCCGTTCGCCCAATGCCATGAAGAATCCGTCTCCTGCCTCGCTCGCCCGGTCGCCGGAGCGGCGCCCGCCACGGCCGCCCAGGCTACCGGGATCGCGAGCAATGCCCGGTTGGCGTCAGAGACGGGGGTCCACCGGCTCGGACTCGCAGGCCAGGATCGCGAAGACCAACTCGTGCCGACGCCACAGCGGGGCACCGTCGACCAACGCGTCCACCGCGGCCAGTCCCAGCCCGTGCTCACGCAGCGCCATCCCGCGTTTGCGTCCCAGGGAGCGCTTGCGCAGCGCGGCCAACTCCTCCGGCTCGGTGTAGCCGGGACCGTAGATGATCCGCAGGTACTCCCGTCCCCGGCACTTGATGCCCGGCTGGAGCAGCGAGCCCCGTTCGCTGCGGGCTGCCGGACCGGCGTACGGCTTGACCACCATGCCCTCGCCGCCGGCCCCGGTCAGCTCCAGCCACCAGTGGGTCGCGGCCTGTACCGCGTCCGGGTCGCCGAGGTCGACCACCTGGCGTCGGGTCGGCGTGAAGAACTCCGGGTCCGCCGCGCAGAGCCGGTCGGCCTGGGCCAGGTGCCAGCCGTGGTCGCGGTCGGCGTAGCCGGCGGAACCGCCGGCCAGCACCGCGAACGGGGCCAACGTCACCCCGCGTAACCCGTCCGTGGGTCCCACGTACGCCCGGTAGGCGGACGTGTAGGCGAGCACGTCGTCCCGGCGACGGGCGGTCCGGTCGCGCAGCGCGGTCACGTCCAGCCCGCGCGCGGCGGCGGCGTCCAGCGAGGCCAGTGCCGCCGGCAGGGCCGCCCGGCCGGCGGCACCGACCCCGGCGTACTGCTCCCGGATGAGGCCACCGGCCTTCGCCGACCAGGGCAGCAGTTCACAGTCGAGCAACAGCCAGTCGGTCTCCAGCTCTGCCCAGAGCCCGGCGGCGGTCACCGCCGCGCGGACCCGGTCGAGCAGTTCGGTGTCGAGCGGTTCGCCGAAGAACGGCCGTCCGGTGCGGGTGTGGACCACCCCGCCGCCCGGTCCGAACGGGCCACCGTCCGGCTCCCGGCAGACCAGCACCACCGCGCGCGAGCCCATGTGCTTCTCCTCGCAGACCACCCGGTCCACCCCGGCCGCCCGGTAGTCGGCGAACGCCTCCGTCGGGTGTTCCAGGTAGCCGTCGACGCGGGACGTCGAGCAGGGCGCCATGGTCGGCGGCAACCAGACCAGCCGGCGCGGATCGACCGCGAAGCGGCTCATCACCTCCAACGCGGCGGCGGCGTTCTCCGCCGGCACCGTCAACGAGCCGTACGTGTGCTCCACGTGCCGCCGCCCGGCCACGTCGGTCAGCTCCAGCACCTCGTCGGGGCGGGACGGAGCGGCGACGAGCGGGCGCACCGGGGCGTACCACTCGCGTTCCGCCGGCACCGAGACCAGCTCGCGTTCCGGGTAGCGCAGCGCGGTCAGCCGCCCACCGAAGACGCACCCGGTGTCGACGCAGATGGTGTTGTTGATCCACTCGGGCTCGGGCGTGGGGGTGTGGCCGTAGACGACGGTGGCCGCACCCCGGTACTCGCGGGCCCACGGGTAGCGCACCGGCAGGCCGTACTCGTCGGTCTCGCCGGTCGTCTCGCCGTACAGCGCGAAGGCGCGTACCCGGCCGGAGGCGCGGCCCTGGTACTCCTCCTTGAGCCCGGCGTGCGCGACCACCAGCCGGCCGCCGTCGAGCAGGTAGTGGCTGACCAGCCCGTCGACGAAGGTGGCCACCTCGGCGGTGAACTCGGCCGGCTCGGCCGCCAACTGGTCCAGCGTCTCGGCCAGGCCGTGCGCCACCTTCACGTTGCGCCCGCGCAGCTTGCGCAACAGCTTCTGCTCGTGGTTGCCGGGTACGCAGAGCGCGTGCCCGGCCGCGACCATCCCCATCACCAGGCGGAGCACCCCGGGCGAGTCCGGGCCGCGATCCACCAGGTCACCGACGAACACGGCGGTACGCCCCGACGGGTGGGTCGCGTCCACCGGGCGACCCGCCTCGTCGTGGTGCAGCCGCCAGCCCAGCCGGAGCAGCAACGTCTCCAGTTCCGCCCGGCAGCCGTGCACGTCACCGACGATGTCGAACGGCCCGGTCAGCTCCCGGCGGTCGTTGAACATCCGTTCGTACCGGATCTCGGCGCGGTCGATCTCGTCGGTGCCGCGCAGGACGTGCACCTTGCGGAAGCCCTCCCGGGCCAACTGGCCGTAGCTGCGACGCAGGTCGCGGGACATCCGGGCGAGCACCTGCCGACCGAAGGTGCGGTCGCTGCGCGCCTCCGTACGCTCCCAGGCCAGCGCCTCCGGCACGTCCAGCACGATCGCCACCGGCAGCACGTCGTGCTCCCGGGCGACGCGGACCAGGCCGGCGCGGGCGTGCGGCTGGAGGTTGGTGGCGTCGACCACGGTGAGTCGACCGGCACGCAGCCGCTTGGCGGCCACGTAGTGCAGCGCGTCGAAGGCGTCGGCGGAGGCGGACTGGTCGTTCTCGTCGTCGGCGACCATCGCCCGGAACGCGTCCGAGGAGAGCACCTGGCTGGGCGCGAAGTGCCGGCCGGCGAACGTCGACTTGCCGGAGCCCGAGACTCCGACCAACGCCACCAGCGCCAGCTCGGGGATGTCCAGGACGCTCATCATCGCTCCTTGGAATAAGGAAGGGCACCTTGTTAACGCCTCCGGTAGAGCAAGGGCCCCCTATTAACTTTCAGATCCGGGTGAACGCTCAGATCCGGGTGAACACGGCGAGCTGGGTGGGAGCGCCCACCTCCGGGTCGTCGTCGCCGACGCCGGACGAGGCGGCCGTGTAGCCGTACGTCGCGCAGACTCGGCGCACCCAGTCGGCGAACTCGGCCCGGGACCACTCGAACCGGTGGTCGGGATGCCGGAAGGCACCCGGCGCCAGCCCCTCGTACCGCACGTTGTGCTCGACGTTCGGCGTGGTCACCACGACCGTCGTCGGTCGGGCGTACCCGAACACGCTGTCCTCCAGCGCCGGCAGCCGAGGCGGATCGACGTGCTCGACCACCTCCATCAGCACCGCCGCGTCGTACCCGCGCAACCGGTCGTCCCGGTAGGTCAACGCGGACTGCCGCAGCGTCACCCGGTCGCGCTGACGCTCGGGCAACCGGTCCAGCCGCAGCCGCCGGGCGGCCGACGCGAGCGCCTGGACGGAGACGTCGGTGCCGACGATCTCGGTGAACCGCCGGTCCCCGATCAGCGTGGCCAGCAACGTGCCCCCGCCACAGCCCAGGTCCAGCACCCGATGCGCACCGGCGGTCACCAGCGCGGCGTGCACCGCCGTCCGGCGGCGCGCGGCCAGCGACGCCCGGGCCCCGCCCGCGCGGGCCGGCACCTCGTCCACGTCGTCGTCCGCCGTCGGCTCGTCGACGGGCCGCTGGGCGGCCAGCCGCTCCAACGCCGCGCCGGCCAGCGCCCGCCGGTGCGCCAGGTAGCGGCGGGCGATCAGCGCACGCTCCGGGTGATCACCGAGCCAACCCGCGCCCGCCCGCAACAGCTTGTCGACCTCGTCCGGCGCCACCCAGTAGTGCTTCGCGTCGTCCAGCACGGGCAGCAGGACGTACAGGTGGTTGAGCGCGTCGGCCACCCGCAGCGTGCCGGTGAGGGCCAGATCGACGTACCGGCTGTCGCCCCACTCCGGGTACGCCTCGTCGAGCGGGACGGCGGTCGCGGTGACGGCCCAACCGAGCGGAGTGAAGAGGCGTACGGCCACGTCGGCGCCGCCCCGGCAGCGCAGCACCGGCACCCGTACCTCCAGCGGGATGGCCGTACCCGCCAACTCCGGGCGGTCCCGCGACTCGCCGCGCAACGCCGACCGGAACACCCGCGACAGCGCCGAGGCGAGCAGGCTGGACGCGGCGTACTGCCGGTCGTTGACGTACCGCCCGAGGGTGAAGGTCTCCGGCGTGGTGGCCGAGTGGCGGCCCCGACCCCGGCCCTGCGCGGCGAGCTTCGCCGGGTCGACGTCGAGCAGCAGCGCGGCGGTGCAGCGCCGCTCCCCGGCCTCGGGATAGAAGACGTGCGCGGTGCCGACGGGCACGTCGAAGGTGTGCGTGCGGTCGGGGTGCTTGACCAGGAGATGGCCCAGGTCGGTCGCGGGGTGGTGCGTGGTGGTCAGGGTGAGCAGCACGCGGCTCATCGTGCCAGGTTGGTCGATCTTGTGCTCTTGGGTTTTGGCGTTGTCTCGGGGTGGGTTTCCGGGGAGCCCCACCCGCTCCGGGCGGTCAGGCTTGATCCCTGCGCGGGTGGGGCTCCCCGGAAACCTGACGTGTGCATGCGCCGTCGGAGGGCGAGGGGGGGCGTGCTGCTCAGAGGGGGAGCTTGCGGGGTGGGCTGCTGGTCAGCGGGGAGTCCAGGGGGAGGGGTGGTGCGGGAGGTCAGCGGTAGTCGTCTTCGTCGGGGGCTACTACGCGGGCCTGCTCCATGGCGTCCCAGTCGGCGACCTCCAGGCCGCGGTGCGGTTCGTCCTCGACCTCGGCGGGGTTGACCACCGTGGCCTGCTCGACCGCGTCGGCCGGCTCGGCCTCCAGGTCGCGTTCGTCAGCGCTGAGGTGGTCGCCGGGGGCGAAGTCCTCGCCGGGCTGGCCCATTCGGTGCCTCCGGGATGTCGGTGGACGGTACCGCTCCACGGTACGGGCTGTGCCGGTGTCGCGCTGGGAACCGGCACGCCACCCGGCGGGGCGAAGAGCGCACCCGGGGTACGGCCGAGTCGGGCGAATCGGCCCACCGGCGGGCCGCCCCGATGCCAGGATGGTCCCGTGGGCTTCCTCATCCGGCTGGTGACGACCGCCGTCGCACTGTGGATCACCACGCTGATCGTGCCGGGGGTCGAGGTGACCGGGCGCACCGGCTACGACACCGTGTTCACCCTGTTGATCGTGGCGTTGATCTTCGGGGTGATCAACGCGGTGCTCAAGCCGTTGATCAAAGTGGTGGGCTGCGTCTTCTACCTGCTGACCCTCGGCCTGTTCGCGCTGGTGGTCAACGCGCTGTTGTTCCTGCTGACGGACTGGATCGCCGGCACCCTCGACCTGCCGTTCCACGTGCACGGCTTCTGGGCCGCCTTCTGGGGAGCCATCGTGATGGCGGTGGCGACCTGGCTGATCAGCGTCGTGGTGCCGGACCGTGCGGACCGTCGGTGAGCCGTCCGGCGCCGGGCCGGTTGTGCCGGGCTGGTCCAGCTACGGGATACTGCCCGCGTAGGACAGCGCGGTCCGGCGCACCAATGGCGATCAGGCGGCCATCCGGCCGACCGCCAACGGAGTTTCGCGCGGCTGCCCGGCCGACCGTCGACAGGCGGCCGAACGGCCGGCGCACGAAGAGCGGCGGCCGCACGGCCGTCAGCGGCAAGTAAGGAGCGTTCGACATGCCCATCGCTTCCCCCGAGGCTTACGCCGAGATGCTGGACCGCGCCAAGGCCGGCCGGTACGCGTACCCGGCGATCAACGTGACGTCGTCCCAGACGCTCAACGCGGCGCTCAAGGGCTTCGCCGACGCGGAGAGCGACGGCATCATCCAGGTCTCCACCGGTGGCGCCGAGTACCTCTCCGGCCCGTCGGTGAAGGACATGGTCACCGGCGCGGTGGCGTTCGCCGCGTACGCGCACGAGGTGGCCAAGAAGTACCCGGTCAACATCGCGCTGCACACCGACCACTGCCCCAAGGACAAGCTGGACAAGTTCGTCCGGCCGCTCATGGCCATCTCGCAGGAGCGGGTCAAGAACGGCCAGGAGCCGCTGTTCCAGTCGCACATGTGGGACGGCTCGGCCGTGCCGGTCGCGGAGAACCTGGAGATCGCCGAGCAGCTTCTCGCCGAGGCCGCCAAGGGCAAGATCGTCCTGGAGATCGAGGTCGGCGTCGTCGGCGGTGAAGAGGACGGCGTCGAGAACGCCATCAACGACAAGCTCTACACCACGGTCGAGGACGGCCTCGCCATGGTCGAGTCGCTGGGCCTGGGCGAGAAGGGCCGCTACATGGCCGCCCTGACCTTCGGCAACGTGCACGGCGTCTACAAGCCGGGCAACGTCAAGCTGCGGCCCGAGGTGCTCAAGCAGATCCAGGACGCCGTCGGCGCCAAGTACGGCAAGGACAAGCCGCTCAGCCTGGTCTTCCACGGTGGATCCGGCTCGCTGCTGTCCGAGATCCGCGAGGCGCTGGACTACGGCGTGGTGAAGATGAACATCGACACCGACACGCAGTACACCTTCTCCCGGCCGGTGGCGGACCACATGTTCCGCAACTACGACGGCGTGCTCAAGGTCGACGGCGAGGTCGGCAACAAGAAGCTGTACGACCCCCGGGTGTGGGGCAAGGCCGCCGAGACCGGCATGGCCGCCCGGGTCGCGGAGGCCTGCGAGCACCTGCGCTCGACCGGTACCACGATGACCAAGTGACGTCCTGACGTCGCCGCCGACGGCGGCCGGTTCCTCCCACGGGGCCGGCCGCCGTCGCGTTTCTGGGCTTCGTGCAAGGAGGGGTCCCCTACTAACGCCTGGTGTATAGCAGGGGTCCCTTCCTTACACCGAGGACGGAGCTACTCCGCCGACGAGCGGAGGAGCAGCCGGACCGCCTCGTGCACGTCGTCGGTGAGGTGCACGGTGCCGGAGAGGTCGCCGAACGGCGACGTGGCCAGCAGGGGCTTCAGCAGTGACTCCACCGGCAGTTCCGAGGTCCAGTACTCGCGGTCCAGGAACACGTACGCCCCGCTTGCCCCGTCCGTGCCGTAGTAGGTCTTCGTGGCCGCCTGGAACACCTCCTGCACCGTGCCCGCCCGGCCGGGCGCGAACACGATCCCGCCCCGGGCCAGCCGCAGGATGGTGTCCTCGCGGATGGCGTTGGAGAAGTACTTGGCGATCCGGCCGGCGAACAGGTTCGCCGGTTCGTGGCCGTAGAGCCAGGTCGGCACCGCCAGCCCGCCACAGTTGGCCCAGTCCAGGTCGCCGGTGGTCAGCGCGGCCGAGTCGGCCCGGTACGCGACGGCCGGCTCGCCGTCGTCCTCCGGTGGTGGCGTGACCGAGCGGCCGAACAGCTCCCGGACCCGCAGTGCCGCCGCCGTGTAGCGGTCGTGGTCGGTGAAGTCGGGTGCGGCGGCGAGCAGGTCGATGGCGGCGGTGAGGTCCTCGGCCGACCGGGTCGACAGGTACGCGCCCAGATTGGCGGCCTCCATCACACCCGGGCCGCCGCCGGTCACCACCAGGCGGTGGGCCCGCGCCAGCTCCCAGCCCAGCACGGCGGCCGTCCGGTACGGCGCGCTGCCTCGGCGTACGGCGTGCCCGCCCATCACCCCGACGACGGACTGCGGTCCGTGCGTGGCCAGCCAGGCCCGGGTGGCGTCGGCCAGCGCGTTGTCCACGCCGTGGTCGTGCAACCGCTGGCCGAGCGCTTCGCGTACGTCGGGGAGCGCCCCGCCGTGCGCGCGGAAGTGCGCGTACACGCGGCTGTCGTACATCGCCTCGAAGCCGCCCTCGGTGAAGCCGGCGGCCAGTTCCTCGGGGGTGTAGAGGTGCGGTGGCTGGGTCGGGTACGGCAGCCCGGAGAAGGGCGGCACCACGTTCGCGCCGCGCCGGACCAGGTCCGCGCCGACCTGCCGGGAGGCGAAGCGGCAGCCGACGAAGAGGGCTCCGGCGACCTCGGTGTCGCTGAGGTCGGGTATCGGTTCCAGGTCCAGCCGGAGCCCCTGGACGGTCAGCCCGACCAGGGTTCCGTCGGCGAGCCGCTGATCGAGTTCGGCCCGGGTCTGGATCTCGTTCAACCAGGTGTGCGGCTCGATGACGTCCGCGGGGGGTGGGGTCGGCACCCGGCCATCCTGCCCGGTTGCCGCAACCGTGCCCGAGCTGGCCCCGACCGGCTGGGAAAGGTGGCGGGAGCCCGGCGGCCTGGCCGAGCTCCCGCAACTCCGGTTCCTGGGGAGGCTCCGGTCTTTTAGTTGTAGTGGAAAGGACCGGGCGGCGGCATGGGCCGCAGGCGTGACGGACCTCTCGGCCGTTCAGCCAGCCGGCTCGCCGGACCCCCTCGCGGGCCATGGCCGGAAGCGGGTTGAATGGGACGATGCAGAACCTCTTGCCGGAGCCCCCGGCCACGCTCCTGCCCGCACACGACGAGGCCGACGCCACGCTGGCCACGGCCGAGCAGGACGGCGGCGACGAGGCGTTGGCCGCGGTGGCCGGCCGGTTCCCGACGCACAGCGCCGCGTGGGCGGCGTTGGCCGCCCGCGCCCTCGCCGAGGGTCAGATCGTCGCCGCGTACGCGTACGCCCGCACCGGTTACCACCGGGGACTGGACCAGCTGCGCCGCAGCGGCTGGAAGGGGCACGGGCCGGTGCCCTGGTCGCACGAGCCGAACCGGGGCTTCCTGCGTTGCCTCTATGTGCTGTCCCGCGCCGCCGACGCGATCGGTGAGGCGGACGAGGCGGCCCGCTGTGCCCAGTTCCTCCGTGACTGCGACCCGGCCGCCGCCGACGCGCTGGCCAGCAACTGAGCGCCCGTCGAGCCGCCGACTCGGGGCAGATGCTCCCCGGGCCGGCGGCCCGACGTGACGCGGTCGGGGTCTAGAGTCCCTCGGCGACCGAGGCGGCGATCTTGAGCCAGGCGTCCCGGGTCGCCGCCGAGAGTTGGGCGTACCGGATCGGCTCTCCGGTGTCGATGAGCCGCTCGTACGGCGCCAGCAACACGCCCCGGGTACGCGCGGCGAAGTGCTCCTGGATCGCGGGCAGGTCGATCTCCTTGCGCGACGGCGGCATGGAGACCACCGTGACCGCCTGCCGGACCAGCCGTTGCCGACCGCTCTGCTCCAGGTGGTCGAGCATCCGGGCAGCGGTCTCGGCCGAGTCGTTACGGGCCGACATGGTGACCACCAGTTGGTCGGTGGCGTCCATCGCGGCCTGCCAGTTCTGGGCCCGGACGTTGTTGCCGGTGTCCACGAAGATCAGCTTGTAGAAGCGGCTGACCACCTCACGGATCTCGCCGAAAGCCGAGGCGGTGAGCATCTCGCCGCCGGTGGCCGACTCGTCGGAGGCGAGGACGTCGAACATCCCCTCGCCCTGCGAGCGGACGTACTGCGACAGGTCACCGACCCGCCCGTGGGCACCGTGGAACTGCCCCAGGTCACGCAGCAGATCCCGGACCGTACGCGAGTGGAAGTCCTGCTGCGCGCGCATGCCGAGGGTGCCCTGGGTCTCGTTGTTGTCCCAGGCGAGGACGTATCCGCCGCGCTTCTGGCCAAAGGTCATCGCGAGCAGCAGGATGGCGACGGTCTTGCCCGCCCCGCCCTTCGGGTTGACCACGGTCACCTGCCGGAGCCCGCCGAAGTTGCGGCGGACCGTCTCGATGTCCCGCTTGAGTTCCAGCTCCTGCCGGCCGGGTGGCAGCTTCACCAGGCCGGTCCGGTTCACCACCGCCCGTACGCCCATGGTGGCGACCGGGTCGGCCGGGCGGACCTGCCGCCGCCGGGCGAAGTCCTCGGCGGTGGGCGGGACGCCCGGCTCAGCCGGGTTCCAGGCCGGATCGGGGTAGCCGACGGGCGTCGGGGTCGCGCCCTGGTAGGGCAGTTGCGGCGTCGGGGACGCCGTCGTCGGCGCGCCCTGCTGCCAGGGTGCCGGGTTCCAGGCCGGCTGCGGCGGGAACGGTCCGGGCGGCGACTCCGCCTGATGCGGCGCCGCGTACGACGAGCCGTCCGGATACGGCGGCACCGCGCCGGGCTGGGTCGGCGCTACCCCGGGCTGGGTCGGGACTGCCCCGGGTTGCGGCGATACCGCGCCGGGTGGGGACGGCACCGCACCGGGCTGAGGCGGCACGACGCCGGGCTGCGGCGGGAACGGGCCGGACTGGGGCGGTGGCATCGGGACGCCGTGCTGCGGCACCGGCGGCACGACCGCGCCCTGGTGCTCGGGGAACGGACCGACGTGCGGCAACGGGAACGCGTCGCGGTGCGGCGGCGGTACCGGGGTGCCGTGCTGCGGTGCGGGCACGGGGTACGTCCCGGCCTGCGGCGGCACCGGCCGACTGGTTCCGACGGCCGACGGCACCGGCGGAGGCGGCTGCATACCGGGGGCCCAACCGGGACGCGGCGGGCCGTCGGTGGTCTGGGCCGGGTCGCTGCCCTCCGGCAGGTTGGCGGTCGGGCGCTGCGGAGGTTGCGCCCAGGGCGACTCCGTCGACGGCCGGGGCGGCGGCGGGCCGTCGCCGAGCGGACGGTCGCCGCCGCCCGTCGAGGTCTCCGCAGTCCCCGCCTCGGTCCCGCCGTCCAGGTCCGGCCCACCGTCGTCCGCGGGCGAGCCGATGTCGGCGGCGGGCCGCAGGTCGGCGTCGGCACGCGGACCGTGGTCGGCCGTCGCGTCCGGCGGCGAGCCTGCGGTGCCGGACGTGCGCTCGTGCGGGGGCGCGAGCGAGGTCGGCCGGTCGAGGGTGAACGGCAGGTCCAGGTCGACCCGGCCGTGCTCCGGCTGCGGCGGTACGGGTGCCCAGCCGGTGGGCGGTGGCACACTCGCGCGCCCGCCGACCACGGGTGGAGGCACGTTCGCCCGCCCGCCGACCACGGGCGGTGGCACGTTCGCCTGCTCGCCGACCACGGGCGGTGGTGTCGGCGCCCATCCCGGCGGCGGACCTGACTCGCCGCCGACACCATTGGGCCCACCGGCGGTCAGCGACGGGTAGTCGGCGGGCGATGGCGGACCGGCCGGCTGACCGGTCGACGGCAGGTGACCCGGCGGACCGGCGGTCGGCGGCACCGGGTAGGCCGAGTGGTCCGGCGGAACGGGCGGCGCGGCGGGAGGCGTCGGTGGCGTCGCCCATGCGGGCGTGCCGAAGCCCTCGACCTGGTCCGGCGGCCAGAGTGGTTCGATGTCCCGTTCCGGCGCCCCTTGCTGGCCGGGCACGTGCGCCCGGTCGGCGTTCTCGTCCACCACGGTTCCTCCCCCATTCCCTCTGCCGAGGATAGGCCCACCGGCCGACCTCGGCCGCCGACGCGGGGTGGGGTCAGACCGCCCAGACCGCCCAGGCACCCGACTCGGTCCACCAGGACCGCTTACGGGTCAACTGACCCTCCACGCCGTCGTCCAGATACGGCAGCGCAGCCTCGTCCCGGGGCAGCACGGACACCGCCCGGCCCCGGGCCCGACGTACCTCCAGGCGTACCCGTCGGCGACCCAGCCGTGACCGGGTCACCACCGGGACCGCCACCGCGACCTCGACCAGCCCGTCCGTCGGGTCGGGCGTGGCGAGCAGGGTGACGTCGTCGAGCCGGGCGTACCCGGCGGCGTTGCCGATCGCGCATGCCAGCAGCGGATCGTCGCCGTGGGAGAGCACCGCGTCGTCCACCTCCACCCGACCACGCCAGTGCAACGGGCGCCCGTCCTCGGCGGCGGCACCGAGCAGCGCGCCGTCCAGGGTCACCGAGCCGCCGTCGTTGCGCAGCAGGTCCAGTCGGCGGGGCGTGCCGTCGAGCACGGCGGCGGCCACCACCGCCGGATCACGGGGCAGGCCGAGCTGCGCGGCGAGGTCCCGGTGCGTGGTGCTGCGGGCCGGATCCAGCGGCAGTACGCCGACGGGCGGCAGGTCCGGCACGGTCCGGCCGTCGGCCAGGTCGGCCGGACGACGACTCGGCGGCGGGGCGTACCGCCGGACCAACCGGCGTATCACGGCCCGCAACTGTGCGTCACCGGCCACTGCCAGCACGAGGCGGACCTTGGAGTCCGGGTCGGGCCAGGTGAGCCCGTCCGGCCGAGGCGGTGCGTCCAGTCGGGCCAGCACCTCGTCGATCTCCGCGTCCGATCGGGCGGTCACCGTCTCGACCCGTGCGCCTCGGGCGGTCAGCGCGTCTGCGCAGGCCAGCACCGGTACGCGCGGCGTCTCGCAGCGTTCCGGCCGGTCCGGGGCGGCCTCGGGCGTTCCGCCGCAACAGGCACCGCCGCTGCCACAACCGGCCCCGGGAGCGTCCCGCTCCGAGCCGAGGGTGAGCAGCACCACGTCGTACACGGGTAGGCCCCTCCTGCCTCTCGGCGCGACCCCTGCCGGTCGTGCCGTCACTACTTGTTAACCTGACACCCCGGGCTCGCTGACACGGTCGCCATCTGGCACCCGAGCCTTCTGGAGGCGAAGAGATGCCAGCGATCGTGCTCATCGGCGCTCAGTGGGGTGACGAGGGCAAGGGCAAGGTTACCGACCAACTGGGTGAGCGGGTCGACTACGTCGTGCGCTACTCCGGCGGCAACAACGCCGGACACACCGTGATCACCCCTGACGGCCAGAAGTACGCGCTGCACCTCATGCCCTCGGGTGCGCTCTCCCCGAACGCCGTGATCGTCATCGGCAACGGCGTGGTGGTCGACCCGAAGGTGCTGCTGAACGAGATCGACGGGCTCGCCGAGCGCGGCGTGGACGTCTCCCGGCTGCGCATCTCCGGCGACGCGCACCTGATCATGCCGCACCACCGGGCGCTGGACCGGGTGGTCGAGCGCTACCTGGGCAGCTCCCGCATCGGCACCACCGGCCGGGGCATCGGCCCCGCGTACGGCGACAAGGTGGCCCGGATGGGCATCCGGGTGCAGGACCTGCTCGACCCGGGCATCTTCCGCAAGAAGCTGGAACTCGCGCTGCGCGAGAAGAACCAGGTGCTGTTCAAGGTCTACAACCGCAAGGCGGGGGACGTCGACGCCACCATCGAGGAGTACCTGGAGTACGCGGAGCGGCTGCGGCCGTACATCGCGGAGACCCGCGCGATGCTCTGGGACGCGCTGGACCGTGGCGACACCGTACTCCTCGAAGGTGCCCAGGCCACCATGCTCGACATGGACCACGGCACGTACCCCTTCGTCACCTCGTCGAACCCGACGGCCGGTGGCGCGTGCGTGGGCGCGGGCATCCCGCCGACCGCGATCACGAAGGTGATCGCGGTGAGCAAGGCGTACACCACCCGGGTCGGTTCGGGTCCGTTCCCGACCGAGCTCTTCGACGAGAACGGTGCGCACCTGCGCAAGGTCGGCCACGAGTACGGCACCACCACCGGCCGGGAGCGCCGCTGCGGCTGGTTCGACGCGGTGGTGGCCCGGTACTCGTGCCGCCTCAACGGCGTCACCGACCTGGTCGTCACGAAGCTGGACGTCCTCACCGGCCTGGCCACCGTGCCGATCTGCGTCGGCTACGAGATCAACGGCAAGCGCGTCGACGACATGCCGATGACCCAGACCGACTTCCACCACGCCACGCCGATCTACGAAGAGCACGAAGGCTGGTGGGAGGACATCACCAAGGCGCGGACCGAGGACGACCTCCCCGAGAACGCCCGGCGCTACATCGCCCGCATCGAGCAGCTCTGCAACACCCGCGTCAGCGTCGTGGGCGTAGGCCCCGGCCGCGAGGAAAACGTAACCCGCCACCCCCTCCTCCCCTAACCCCCCACCCCCCACCCCCACCCCCCACCCCTCTCCGCGTTGATCAAGAAGTTTTGGTCACGGTGGGAGGTCCCGGGTGACCCAAATCCCTTGATCAACTCCGCAGGCGGCGGAGGTTGTCCACAGGGGGCAGCGGGTTATCCACAGGGGTGGAAAAGTGGGGCTGCGGGCGGTGGGGTGGGGGGATGGGGGAGACGGGACTCGGGGCGCGAAGCGGTGTGGTGACGGTGGAACAGGCGCTGTCGGCGGGGTTCACTCGGGGGCAGATCCGCCACCTGGTCCGGTCGGGGCGTTGGGTCAGGCTGGCCCGGGGGCGCTTCACGCCGTCCACCGAACCTGACCCGTTGGCGCTACGACGGGCCCGGATCCGGGCGGCGGTGGACAGTCTGGGGCCGGAGGCGGTGGCCGTGCTGGGGACCGCCGCCGAGATGCACGGGATCGCCGGGCTGCGTGCCGCGTCCGAGATCCACGTCTCGGTGCCGGTGCAGTGCCCGCGCCCGCAGCGGCGTACGGATCCGGAAATCGTCGTACACCAGTTGACCCTGGGTTCAGAGGATGTCGAGGTGCTGGCCGGTGTGCCGGTCACCACGGCTGTGCGTACCGTCGCCGACGTCATCCTGCGCGCAGACCGGTACCCGGCGGTCTGCGTCCTGGACTCGGCCCTCAACAAGCGGCTGCTCACCGAGGCGGACCTGGCGTCGATCCCCGCTCTGATCGCCGGACGGCGCGGTGCGGTCGCCGCCCGGCGGCACCTCGCCGAGACGGACGGCCGGGCCCAGTCACCGTTGGAGACGCGTGCCCGGCTGCGGTGCGTCGACGGCGGTGTCCCGCCGGACGTGCTCCAGGTCGAGGTTCGAGACGAGGACGGCTGGCTCCTGGGCGTCGGTGACCTGGGCTGGCGCCGGGCCCGCCTGATCGCCGAGGCGGACGGCAGAGGGCCGCACGACGGACCGCAGGCGATCTACGCGGACCGGATGCGACAGAACCGTCTGGTCAACGCCGGCTGGCGCATCCTCCGTTTCACCTGGTCCGACACCCTCCACCCCGACTACATCCCGCAAACCGTCAAACAAGCCCTCCGCACCCCCCACTAACCCCGCCGCCCCAGCCTCACGCGGCCCGCCCCACCCCACCCCACCCCGCCCGCCCTGCCCCGCCCGCCCTGCCCGGCCCGCCTACCTCGTTGATCAAGAAGTTTGGGCGTCCACACGCCGGAATTGAGACGCGAACTTCTTGATCAACAGGGTCGAGGAGGGTGGTGGGTAGGATGCCGGCTGTGCGTGTTCTGTTGCTGGGTAGTGGTGGACGGGAGCACGCGCTTGCGCTGCGGCTCGCCGAGGATCCGACCGTTGAGCAGGTGATCGCGGCACCGGGCAATCCCGGGATCGCGGGCGTTGCCGAGCTGCGGGAGGTCGTGGCGACCGATCCCGAAGCCGTGGCGGCACTCGCGGTCGAGGTGGCCGCCGACCTGGTCGTGATCGGGCCGGAGGCGCCGCTGGTCGCCGGAGTCGCCGACGCGCTGCGGGCCAAGGGCATCGCGGTGTTCGGCCCGTCGGCCGAGGCAGCGCAGCTGGAAGGCTCCAAGACGTTCGCCAAGGACGTGATGACGGCCGCCGGTGTGCCCACGGCCCGCGCCCACACCTGCACCGACGAGGCGGGTACGGCCGCTGCCCTGGACGAGTTCGGGCCGCCGTACGTGGTGAAGAACGACGGGCTCGCCGCCGGCAAGGGCGTGGTGGTGACCGAGGACCGCGACGCCGCGCTGCGGCACGCCGCCGAGTGCGGTCGGGTGGTCGTCGAGGAGTACCTGGCCGGCCCGGAGGTCTCGCTGTTCGTGGTGACCGACGGCGAGGCCGCCGTGCCGCTGCTGCCGGCGCAGGACTTCAAGCGGGTCGGTGACGGTGACAGCGGCCCGAACACCGGCGGCATGGGTGCGTACGCGCCGCTGCCCTGGGCGCCGTCCGACCTGGTCGACGACGTGATGCGGGACGTCGTGCACCCCACGCTGGCCGAGATGCGTCGTCGGGGCACGCCCTTCGCCGGCCTGCTCTACGTCGGGCTGGCGATCACCGCCGACGGTCCCCGGGTGATCGAGTTCAACGCCCGCTTCGGCGACCCGGAGACCCAGGTGGTGCTCGCCCTGCTGGAGACGCCGCTGGCCGGTCTGCTGCACGCCGCCGCCACCGGCACGCTGGCCGAGCACCCGCCGCTGCGCTGGCACGACGGCGCGGCGGTGACCGTGGTGGTCGCCGCCGAGGGCTATCCGGCCCCGCCGCGTACCGGTGACGTGATCACCGGCGCGGACCGCCCGGGAGTCATCCACGCCGGCACCGCCCGCCGGGCCGCCGACGGTGCCCTGCTCTCCGCCGGCGGCCGGGTCCTCTGCGGTACGGCCACCGGCCCCGACCTGGCCGCCGCGCGCGACGCCGCCTACGAACTGGTACGCGGCATCACGCTGGCCGGGTCGCACCACCGTGGCGACATCGCGTCGTCCGCGATCGACGGCAGGATCACGCTCCCCGCCTGAGCCCTCCGAAGCGGCCCCGGCCAGTCCGGCGGTCTGTCCCTGCCCCGGCGACGTCACCCAATCCGGTGGCGTCGTCCGGCCCTGACGGTGTCGCCTGCGCCCTGACGGTGTCGCCCAGTCCGATGGCTCGCCCGACCTTGGCGATGTCGACCGGCCCGGTGTCGACCGGCCCGGTGTCGACCGGCGGGTCGGCTGTCCGGCTGCCCTGATGGTGCTGATCCGGTTCGGCCGGCGAGCCGCCGCGCCGGACGTCGCTGACCGAACGGTCGGCGGTTGTGGTCGACGGGCCGCAACGCAATCACCTCCCCGCAGCGTATTAGTGCCTAGTGCGGTGTCCAGGAACGTTGGCGGTGTCGCGGCGCGGCCCGGTGAACGTTTCTGGACACCGCACTCGGGAGGGAGGCGGGATGGCAGCCGACGAGTTCGAGACGTTCGTCCACCGCTCCGCGCCGGTGCTGCGCCGGTACGCGCGTGCGGTCGCCGCAGACCCGGACCGGGCGGAGGATCTTCTCCAGGAGACCTACGTCCGGGTGGCCGGGGTGTGGCATCGCGTGCTCGCCGACGGCAACCCGGTCGAGTACGCGAAAGTCGAGATGATCCGGCTGCACATCGGTCGGCTCCGGACGCTGGTCCGCCTGCTCCGGCCCACTCCGCCGGCGTCTCCGCCGGTCGCCGACGGCAGATCCGGCCGCCAGAGCGAACCCGGCCGTGTCGCCGAGAGTGGGCCCGATCGCGTGGCCGACCTCGGGTCCGAACGCGTCGAGGACGGTGGCCTGCTGCGTCGACTGCTGGCCGGGCTGCCACCCGTGCAACGGGCGGTGCTCGTCCTGGCGTACCTCGACGATCTCGACGACGCAGCGATCGCCGAGGCTGTCGGGCGACGTCCGGCGGCCGTCCGGTCCCTGCGGCGCCGGGCGCTCGACGCGATCCGCCCGGGACTGCCGGCCGTCCGTGCCGGAGCCCTCCCGGAGGTCGTGCGATGACCGGCGCCGTTCCCGAGGCCGCGCGATGACCGGAGCCGTTCCCGGAGGCCGGAGCCGATCGGGATGTGACGGCATGACCGGAGTCGATCGGGAGGTGGCGCGATGACCGACGTCCGGGATGCTCTTCGGGAGGTCTGGGACGGCGGGCCCGGCGGGGGTATGTCGGGTCCGGATCCGCTCCCGGCGGTGCGGGCCCGCCTGCGTCGTCGTCGCCGGGTCCAGGCCGTCGCCGTGGCGTTGGCGCTCTGCACGGTGGTCGGCCTGGGGGTCTTCACCGTGGTGACGGCCGGTCGACCGGCACCAGCGTCGCCGGTCGCGGCGCCCGTCAGTCCCACCGTGCCCGAACTACGTGGCCTGCCGGCCTATCTGCGGCCGGCCGACCCCGCCGAGGCGGTGCTGCGGATGGCGCGTCCGCAGGCGGTGCCGACCGGCGACCGGGTGGCGTACGAGGGGGACGGCCCGGTGATCCGGGTGGTCGCGGTCTTCGACTTCGAGGCGGCGCTGGGGCTCCCCGGGGTGCCCCGCGAGGTCACCGTGGCGACTGCGGCGCAGGTGCTGGCCACGGACGACGTGGCGACCTCGACGGCCTACCTGTCGGCGTGGCTTCCCGACGGGCGTACCCTGTTCGTTTCCGTGACCGGGGACACGCCGCAGGTCCGTGCGGCGACGCTGGACGCTCTCGTGACGGCCAACCTGGGCTGATCTTGGCCGGTCAGACCGGGTGGACCGGCCGATCGGCCCTGACCGTGCGGTTGACATCCCGTGTCACGATCATCGTGCCGGTGGCCTGCTCGGGCCGCCGGGTGCGGGGGAGGAGGACAAGGTGACCGGCTTTCTCGGCACGGCACTCAGTTTCCCCACCGTGCTGTTCAGCTTCCTGCTCGTGGTCGTCGTCGGCTACTGGCTGCTGGTGCTGACCGGGGTGCTGGATCTGGGCGACGACCTGGACGTCGACGGCGGACCGGGTACGTTCCTCGCCGGTCTCGGGCTCGGCGGCGTACCCAGTGCGATCATCTTCTCCCTGCTCGTCGCGGTGGCCTGGTTCGTCAGCCTGGCCGGTACCGCGCTGCTCGACGGCATCGGGCTCGGCGCCGGCACCCGGATCGCGGTCTCGATCGGCGTGCTGCTGGCCGCCGCGTTCTGCGCGTACGCGGTGACCCGGCTGGTCGCGGTGCCGTTGGGACGCCTCTTCCCGACCGATTCGGACGCCAGCCGTAACACCTTCGTCGGCCGCCTCTGTGTGGTGCGGACCGGTACGGTCACCGCCGACTTCGGTCAGGCCGAGGTGACGGCGGCGGACGGCTCGTCGGCCGTGGTGCAGGTCCGGCAGCCGGGCGACGAGAAGATGACGGCCGGCACTTCCGCGTTGATCTACGACTACGACACCGAGGGTGAGTTCTTCTGGGTGATGCCCGCCGGGCCCACCTTCGACCCCCTGAGACATGCCCCCGAGTAATCGCCCCTGGTGAGTCCGCTTCCGCGCGGATCACCCCGACCTCGCCCGAGGCGGTCGGTGCGAACCCCCTTCGTCCGGCCCGCCCGCCACGCTGCCCCTGACGTATCCCCTCGAAAGGAGGATGCGCGGCGCCCCGCCCCGGCCCCGTCGCCGGCTGCCGCCGTCCGCGCGCCCAACCATGGAAGTGATCACCACCGGAATCGGTGTACTCCTCGCCGTCGTCCTGCTCGTCGCGCTCGGCGTGGTGTTCATGGTCAGTCGGCTGTTCCGCAAGGTCGAGCAGGGCAAGGCGCTGATCATCTCCAAGATCCGGCGGGTCGACGTGACCTTCACCGGCGCGGTGGTGATGCCGGTGCTGCACAAGGCCGAGATCATGGACATCTCGGTCAAGACGATCGACATCGAACGGACCGGCAACGAGGGTCTGATCTGCCGCGACAACATCCGGGCCGACATCCGGATCACCTTCTTCGTCCGGGTGAACAAGACGAACGAGGACGTCATCAAGGTGGCGCAGGCGATCGGCACCGCGCGGGCCAGCGACCGGGAGACGCTCCAGGAGCTGTTCAACGCGAAGTTCTCCGAGGCGCTGAAGACCGTCGGCAAGCAGCTCGACTTCGTCGACCTCTACACCAAGCGTGACGAGTTCCGCGACCAGATCATCCGGGTCATCGGCACCGACCTCAACGGCTACAGCCTGGAGGACGCGGCGATCGACTTCCTCGAGCAGACGCCGATGTCGCAGCTCGACCCGAAGAACATCCTCGACGCCCAGGGCATCCGGAAGATCACCGAGCTGACCACGCAGGAGCACGTCCGGACGAACGAGTTCCGGCGCAGCGAGGAGAAGGAGATCACCCGCCAGAACGTGGACGCCAAGGAGGCGATCCTCGAACTGGAGCGGCGGCAGGCCGACGCCGAGGCCAAGCAGCAGCGCGAGATCGAGACCGTGCGGGCCCGCGAGCAGGCCGAGACCACCCGGGTACGCGCCGAGGAGCGGCTGCGGGCCGAGACGGCGAACATCCGTACCGACGAGCAGTTGGGCGTCCAGCACGAGAACCGGGCGCGGGAGATCGCGGTCGCGGAGAAGAACCGCGAGCGGGTCATCGCCATCGAGACCGAGCGGATCGAGAAGGACCGCATGCTGGAGGTGATCGGCCGGGAGCGGGAGACCGAGCTGAGCACGATCGCCAAGGACAAGGAGGTGGAGGCCGAGAAGCGGGCCATCGCCGAGGTTGTCCGGGAGCGGATCGCGGTGGAGAAGACCGTGGCCGAGCAGGAGGAGAACATCAAGCGGCTGCGCGTGGTCGAGGAGGCCGAGCGGACCCGCCAGGCGGTGGTCATCCAGGCCGAGGCCGAGGCGCAGGAGAGCCTGGTCAAGGACATCAAGGCGGCGGAGGCCGCCGAGGCGGCGGCGAAGTACAAGGCCCGCGAGGAACTGGTGCTGGCCGAGGCCCGGCAGCAGGCCGCAGAACTGGACGCCCGGGCGAAGATCCGGCTGGCCGAGGGAGTCCAGGCCGAGACCGCAGCGGCCGGCCTGGCCGAGGTGCAGGTCAAGGAGCGCAGTGCCGAGGCCATCGAGAAGGTCGGCCGGGCCGAGGTCGCGGTGGAGCGGGAGAAGGCGCTGCTCGCCGCCGACGCGGTGCGCGAGAAGCTGAAGGGCGAGGCCGAGGGTCTCACCGAGAAGGCCGCCGCGATGGCCGCGCTGGACGACGCGACCCGCGAGCACGAGGAGTACCGGTTGCGCCTGGAACTGGAGAAGGAGGTCCGGCTCGCCGGGCTGGACACCCAGCGGCAGGTCGCCGAGGCACAGGCCGCCCTGGTCTCCACCGGTCTGGAGAAGGCGAACATCGACATCGTCGGTGGGGACAGTGTCTTCTTCGACCGGCTGCTCAGCTCGATCTCGTTCGGCAAGAGCGTGGACAGCTTCGTGGCCCACTCGGACGTGGCGAAGAACCTCGCCCAACCGTGGCTGGACGGCAAAGCCAGCTTCACCGACGACCTGACCCGGATGATCGGCTCGCTGAACACCGCCGACGTGCAGAACCTCACGCTGTCGGCGTTCCTGGCGCAGCAGATGCGCTCCGGCGGTGCCGACAAGGGCAAGCTCCAGGAGCTGCTGAAGGCCGCGCAGCGCCTGGGTGTGGCGGACACCCCGGTCGCCGCCCTCACCGGTTCGCGGCAGCCCGCCGGTGAGTGAGCCGACCGCCGGTCCGGCGACCACCGGGCGTATGCCCGGTGCCGCCGGGCCGGCCCCGGCGGGCCGGTCCGGCGACGGACCCGATCCGGCCGAGGTCGTGTCGGACGGCGCCAACCGGTCCGGGCTGGACGACGGCAGCTACGAGGTGCTGCGCAAGCGCCTCGCCGGGCAGGCCGCCGAGCTGGCCCGGCGGGCCGAGTCGCTCAACGCCCGCCGGTTGGAGGTCTTCGGCAGCACCGAGCTGCGGCTGCTGAGCACCGAGCGGATCCGTACGGAGCACAACTGCGTGCCCCGGGACCTCGTCCCGGTCGGCGGGCTGATGCTGTTCGGCTACAACGTCTTCATCGGCCTGAAGCCGGAGACGACCGTCGACGACGTCTTCTCGCTGCACCGATTCACCCGCGAACAGCGCGAGGGTGAATCGGAGGAGGTCGCCTTCCGGTTCGACGAGACCGGTCAGGACGAGTTGCCCGGCCTGCTGCGGCACCCGCAGTTCGTCCGGGACTTCAGCGAGCTGTACCGCTACTACCGGCAGGCGCGTCTGCTGCAACTGCGCCGGGTCGACGCCCGGCTGCTGGCGGTGTTCCAGACCGGGCCGCGTACCGAGGACATCCGGGTGCTGCGCTGGCAGGTCGGCGTGGACGGCATCCCGGAGTACCTGGACAGCCGGGGGGAGCGGGACCACGTCTTCCCGCCGAGCCACGACTTCGAGTGGATCGAGACGACCCGGCAGGACCACGTCCTCGGCCGGCACCCGCACATCGACATCGACGGCGAGGTCTTCGTCGAGACGGTGGGCGGCACACTGACCGTCAAGGTGGAGAACAACACCGAGGTCGGCGAGGGCATCTACAGCGAGCCGGTGGACGAGCCGTTGCAGAGCCTGGCCGACGCCGACGTGCAGTGGGCCCGGGTGGGTCCGCTGATCCTGCTGCGGATCCTGCCGTACAAGGAGACGCAGTGGCGGCACCTGGTCTTCAACACGCTCACCCGGGAGGTGGTCCGCCTCGACGGCATCGGGGTGGCCTGCCAGCGGCTGCCCGAGGACCACGGCATCATCTTCCCGGGCGGGTACCACCTGGCCACCGGCGTCACCCGCACCTTCGACACCGAGGTCGCCGACCTGGAGTTCGAGCGGGTGGTGCGCTCGCCGAACGGTGAGGACGTGCTCTACGTCTTCCACGCCCGGGCCGAGGGGCGCTCGCTGCTGCTGCCGTACAACGCGATCCGCAAGGAGGTGGCCGCGCCGATCCCGTGCCACGGCTTCTCCCTCTTCGACGACGGCACGCTCGTGGTGTTCCGGGCCGTCTCCGAGGAGCCGACCCGGGTCCACCCGATGCAGATCTGGCAGACGCCGTACGTCTCCGACGCGTACGCGGCGGCGCAGCCGGCCGGCACCGGTCCGCTGGAGCGGATCGGCAACGCCGACCTGGTACGCGGCATCTCGGACTGCCTCTCGGCGGCGCGGATGGTGCAGGGCAGCGCCACCGCCGGGGTGTACGAGGCGCTGATCGCGGCCTGTGCCCGGATCACCGACCACTTCCACTGGCTCGGCGAGGACGAGCTGGGTGACCTGGCCACCCCGCTGAGCGGTCTGCGGCGTACCGCCACCTCCGTGCTGGAGGAGCACGAGAAGGTCCGTACGCTCACCGAGCAGGCCCGCGCCGAGCTGGACGAGAGCGCCGAGCAGATCGCCTCGCTGGCCCGCCGGGCCCGGGGCGAGGCGCCGCTGACCGCCGACGACTGGGTCACCCAGCTCGGTGGGTTGCGTCGGGCGCGCGGACACCTGGAGTCGTTGCGCGAACTGCGGTACGTCGACCACGACCGGATCGACGAGCTGGCCGCCCGGCTGGACGAGGAACTGTCGGTCGCCGGTCGACGCGCGGTCGAGTTCCTCCGCCGTGACGAGGCGTTCACCGGCTACCAGCAGGAGGTGGATCGACTCGCCGCGCGGGCCGCCGAGATCGGCACCGTGGCCGAGGCCGGCACCGTCCGCGACGAGCTGGCCGCCCGTACCGACGGCCTGCAGACCATCACCGACGTCGTCGGTGGGCTGGACATCGCCGACGCGACCGTACGGACCGGCATCCTGGGCCGGGTCGGTGAGGTGCTGGGCGCGGTCAACCGGGCCCGGGCGGTGCTCGACAAGCGACGCCAGGAACTGGCCGCGGTGGAGGGCCGGGCCGGTTTCGCCGCCGAGTTCGCCCTGCTCGGGCAGGCGGTGACCGGGGCGCTGGCGGCGGCGGACACCGCCGAACGCTGCGACGAGCAACTCGGCCGGCTGCTGCTGCGCGTGGAGGAGCTGGAGTCCCGGTTCGGCGAGTTCGACGACTTCCTCACCGAGCTGTCGACCCGGCGTACCGACATCTACGAGGCGTTCTCGGCGCGCAAGCAGGCCCTGCTGGACGAGCGGTCCCGGCGGGCCGACCGGCTGGTCGGGTCGGCCGAGCGGATCCTGGTCAGCGTGCAGCGGCGGGCCGGCACGCTCGGCTCACTGGACGAGATCAACACCTACTTCGCGGCCGACCCGATGGTGGGCAAGCTCCGCTCGGTGGTGGAGGAACTGCGTACCCTCGGCGACGCGGTGCGGGCCGAGGAGCTGGACGGCCGGATCCGGGCCGCTCGCCAGGAGTCCGGTCGCGGTCTGCGCGACCGCCTCGACCTGTACGCCGACGGTGGCGAGACGATCCGGCTGGGCCGGCACCGCTTCGCGGTGAACACGCAACCGGTGGACGTGGCGGTCGTGCCGGCCGAGGGCCGCATGGTGGTGGCGGTGACCGGCACCGACTACCGCGCACCGGTGCGCGACGAGGAGTTCCAGCAGACCCGGCGGTTCTGGGACCAGCTGCTGGTCTCCGAGTCGGTGCAGGTGTACCGGGCCGAGTACCTGGCCACGGCGATCCTGGCCGCCGCCGAGGCGGGCCGTGACGGGCTCACCCTGGACGCGCTGCACACCGCGGCGGTGGACGCGAACGGGCTGCGGGACCTGGTGCGGCGGATCGCCGAGACCCGTTACGACGAGGGGTACGAGCGCGGCGTGCACGACCACGACGCCGCCGAGATCCTGCGGGTGCTGCTGCGCCTGCACGCCGGTGCCGGGCTGCTGCGTTACCCGCCGGCCGACCGGGCCGCCGCGCAGTTGTTCTGGCGGTACGGCACCGACGAGCCGACCCGGTCCGCCTGGACCGCCCGGGCCGCCTCGCTGGCCCGCGCCCGGCAGCGGTTCGGCCGTCCCGAGGGGGAGGACGCCGCCGACCGGCTCGGCGCGCAGCTCGCCGAGGCGGCCGAGACGTTCCTGCGGTCCGCCGGACTCCCGGTGCCGCCCGCTGGGACGGCGGTGGCCGGCGAGTACCTGTTCGAGGAACTGTCCTCACCGCCGGTGCGGTTCGTCACCGGTGGCGGGGCGCGGGCCCTGCTGGACCGGTTCCGCCGGGCACTCGGCGGCCCGCAGTCGCGGTCGTCCCGCGAGTTCGACGACGACCTGCGGGCCCTCGGTGACGACCTCGCCGGCCGTCACCAGCTGGTGGAGGCGTGGCTGACCGCGTTCCTGGCCACCGACGACGGCAACCTGTCCGGGTACGACCTGCCGGAGGCGGTCGCCGTCGAGCTGTGCGGTGCGGAGCCGGCCCGGCAGGACAGCACGGCGACGATGACCGAGACGGTCGGCGGGCTGCTCGGCGCGCACCCCCGCATCGACGGCTCCACGCTCGACGTACGGCTGGACGAGATGCTGGCCCGGACCCGGACGTTCCGCACCGACCTGGTCCCCGCGTACCGGGACTACCAGCGGCGACGCAACGCCCTGGTGGACGCCGAGCGGGACCGCCTGCGGCTGGAGGAGTACCGGCCGAAGGTGATGAACGCCTTCGTCCGCAACCGGCTGCTCGACGAGGTGTACCTGCCGCTGATCGGCGACAACCTGGCCCGGCAGCTCGGTGCCACCGGCGACGGCAAGCGGGTCGACCAGTCCGGCCTGCTGCTGCTGATCTCACCGCCGGGGTACGGCAAGACGACCCTGATGGAGTACGTCGCCAGCCGACTCGGACTGGTCTTCGTCAAGGTCAACGGGCCGGCCCTGGGCACCAAGGTCACCTCGCTGGACCCGGCCGAGGCGCCCGACGCCACCGCCCGGCAGGAGGTCGAGAAGATCTCCTTCGCCCTGGAGCTGGGCAACAACGTGCTGCTCTACCTGGACGACATCCAGCACACCAACCCGGAGCTGTTGCAGAAGTTCATCTCGCTCTGTGACGGGCAGCGCCGGATGGAGGGTGTCTGGGAGGGCCGCACCCGCACGTACGACCTGCGCGGCAAGCGGTTCGCGGTCTGCATGGCCGGTAACCCGTACACCGAGTCGGGGAAGCGGTTCCGGATCCCGGACATGCTCGCCAACCGGGCCGACGTGTGGAACCTCGGTGACGTGCTCTCCGGGCGGGAGGAGGCGTTCGCGCTCAGCTACATCGAGAACGCGCTCACCGCCAACCCGGTGCTGGCACCGCTCTCCGGGCGGGACCGGGGCGACCTGGAGCTGCTGGTCCGGATGGCACGCGGGGACGACTCGGTCCGTGCCGACCAGCTCTCCCACCCGTACCAGCCGGTGGAGCTGGAACAGATGGTGTCGGTGCTGCGCAAGATGCTGCGGGTGCAGCAGGTGGTGCTGGCCAACAACCAGGCGTACATCGCCTCGGCCGCCCAGTCCGACGACGCCCGCACCGAGCCGCAGTTCCAGCTCCAGGGCTCCTACCGGAACATGAACAAGCTCGCCGAGCGGATCGTGCCGGTGCTCACCGACGAGGAGCTGGAGGCGGTGATCGACGACCACTACCTGGGCGAGGCGCAGACGCTCGCGGCGGGTGCGGAGGCGAACCTGCTCAAGCTCGCCGAGCTGCGTGGCCGGCTCACCCCGGAACAGGCCGCCCGGTGGGTCGAGGTGAAGGACGCCTTCCAGCGCTCGAAGGCACTGGGCGGGGGCGGCGACGATCCGGTCGACCGCGCGGTGGGCGCGCTCGGCCTGCTCGCCGACCGGGTCAGCGGAGTCGCCGCCGCGATAGGTCGTGTCAGCGAACGCTGAGCTGTCGTGTAAGGAGGGGTCCCCTGCTATGCCGTAGGCGTTAGCAGGGGACCCCTCCTTACATCCAGCATCTCGGATACACGTGTCCTGCCATCCGTCCAGGCGGGGTGCTGCCCGGTCATCGCCCCGGCGTGTCGTCACGACGGCTGCCGGACCGGGGGCCGGACGGTCGGCGGGCATACACGGCGGCGACGCCGAACGCGGCCGTCATGATCGTTCCTACCGCCGCGATCCCGGCGATGGCCGTACCGTCGGTCTTGCTGCAACCGCCGAGAACCGCCAACAGCAGCACGGTCAGGAGCGCCATCGCAGTGGTGAGATAGGTGGCGTGCACAGGATGCAGATGTTCCCGTGCCCTCTCTCCCTGGTCGGCCTCCTCGTCACGGCTCGTGGATGCCATTCGTCGTTCCTCCCCCGTAGTCAACTGTGGACGGACTCATCGCTGTCGCCAATTAGACAGAGGGCGATGGGATGTGGTCAACGGGACGAGACGAATGAGAATCCCATGAACATTCAGACCTATCGAACTTAAGGTGCCAAAGTTGCTCGATGCCGGCCGTTTGGCCAGCTGACGCTGCGGGAGCGGTCAGCCGTAGTAGCGGCGTAGTTCCCGGGTGAGCACCTTGCCGGTGGCGTTGCGGGGCAGGTACTTGACGAAGACGACGTCGCGGGGGACGGAGAACCGGGCGAGGTAGTGCCGCACGTACTCGCGGACCGCCTCGGCGTCGAGCGTCTCGCCGGGGTGCAGCGCGAGGAACGCGGTGAGCCGCTGGCCGTACTCCGCGTCGCGGACACCGATGACGGCGGCCTCGCGTACCTGTGGGAGGTGGGCGAGGAGTTGTTCCACCTCGGCCGGGAAGACGTTCTCCCCACCAGAGACGATCATGTCGTCGGCTCGGCCGTCGACGAAAAGCAGTCCGTCGGCGTTGATCCGGCCCAGGTCGCCGGTGTCCAGCAGGCCGTCGTGGCGTTCCCGGTCGGCGCCCGAGGTGTAGCCCTCGAAGAGCATGTCGTTGCCGACCAGGATCCGGCCGACCCGGCCGCTGGGCACCGGCTCGCCATCGTCGTCGACGATCGCGAGCCGGGTCCCGTGCGGTGGCCGTCCGGCGGTGGTGGGCGCGGTACGCAGGTCGACGGGGGTGGCGATGGAGGCCCAGGACGCCTCTGTCGAGCCGTACAGGTTGTAGAGCACGTCGCCGTAGGTGTCCATGAAGGCTGCCGGGAGACCGCCGGGCAGCGCCGATCCGCTGACGGCCACCACGGAGAGCGGCGGACGGGGATCCGGCGCAGGCACCTCCATCAACCGTTGCAGCATCACCGGCACCGCGAACAGGGCCTGGCAGCGGTGCCGGACCAGGGCGTCCAGGGTGGTGGCCGGGTCGAACCGTCGGTGCAGCACGATCGTGGCCCGCAACGCGAAGCAGACCTGGAGGGCGGCGTACCCCCAGGTGTGGAAGACCGGCGCGGCGATGAGGACGCGGTCCCGAACGTGCATCGGGATGCGGTCGATGATGGACACCAACGGACCGAAACCGTTGGGGATGGGCCGGCGGGCGCCCTTGGGCGTCCCGGTGGTGCCGGAGGTGAGCACGATGATCCGGCCGTCACGGTCGGGTGGGTGCAGCTCACCGGCGAGAGCGGTGACGATCAGGTCCTCGCGGGCCCGTTCGTCGAGGCGGTGCAGGTCGGCGGGGAGCCCGAGGGTGCGCTCGGTGAACTCGTCGTCGTGCACCAGCACCCGGATGCGTTGCTCCTGCGCCACGGTGGCCAACTGCGCGGCGGAGAGACCGGTGTTGACCAGTACGGCGTCCGCGCCGAGCAGGGTGGCGGCGACGATCGACTCGACGAGTCCGGCATGGTTGCGGCAGAGCACGGCGACCCGGTCGCCGGCCTGCACACCGACACCGGCGCGCAACGCGCGAGCCAGCCGCATCGAGCGGTCGAGCAGGTCGGCGTAGGTCAGTTCGGTGCCGTGCTCGTCGACGATCGCGATCCGGTCCGGATCGCGGGCCGCCGCCTGACGTAGTTCACCGGCAAGACTCCAACCCCAGGTACGCAGCGCGTGGAGTTGGGCGGCCACCCGGATCGGCCGGCCCGGAGTGAGCAGGCCCCGCCGGGTCAACGTGGTGACGACGAACGGCAGTCCCATGCCCGGAGTTCTCCTTCCGCAGCCCGATGCCCACCCTTCCGATCTTGCCTGCTGGCGGCGTGGTTCGCCCACGTGGAACCGGCCGGCGCTCACGTAGGGAGCACCGGCCGGGGGCCGTCCGTGTCGGACGGCCGGACGTCAGCGGATCTGCATCCCGGAGATCGCCCGGGAGATGACCAGGCGCTGGATCTCGGAGGTGCCCTCGAAGATGGTGTAGATCTTGGCGTCGCGGTACCACCGCTCGACCGGGTGGTCACGGAGGAAGCCGGCCCCGCCGAGCAACTGGACCGCCTTCTCGGTGACCGCCACCGCCACCTCGCCGGCCTTGAGCTTGGACATCGACCCCTCGCCCGCCGTGAACGGCCGGTTGTTCCGGCCCATCCAGGAGGCCCGCCAGACCAGCAGCCGGGCGGCGTCGATCTCGGTCTTCATGTCGGCGAGCGCGAAGGCGACCGCCTGGTTGGTGATGATCGGGCGGCCGAACTGGACCCGTTCCCGGGCGTAGTCCAGGGCGTACTCGTAGGCGGCCCGCGCCACGCCGAGCGCCTGGGCGCCGACGGTGGGTCGGGACAGCTCGAACGTCCGCATCGCGGCCTGGCCGGAGGCGCGTTGCCCGGACCGGGCCCGGGCCAGCCGCTCCTCCAGCGCCTCCCGGCCGCCGAGCAGGCACCGGCCGGGCACCCGCACGTCGTCGAGGAAGACATCCGCTGTGTGAGATGCCCGTAGGCCGAGTTTGCGCAGCTTGCGGGTGGCGGAGAGGCCGGCGGTGCCGGGCGGTACGACGAACGCGGCCTGACCTCGCGAGCCCAGTTCCGGGTCGACCGAGGCGGTCACCACGTGCACGGCGGCTATCCCACCGTTGGTGGCGTACGCCTTCTGGCCGCGCAGCACCCACTCGTCGGTCGCCTCGTCGTACTCGGCCCGGGTCCGCATCGCGGAGACGTCCGAACCGGCTTCCGGCTCGGAGGAGCAGAACGCGGCGACCGCCGGCGAGTCGACGTCACCGAAGCACTGCGGCACCCACTCGACGAGCTGGTCGGGTGTGCCGCTGCCATAGATCGCGGCGACCGCGAGCGAGGTGCCGAAGATGCTCAGCCCGATGCCGGCGTCTCCCCAGAACAGCTCCTCGCTGGCGATCGGCAGCGAGAGCCCGGTGGGGTCGGCCCAGCAGGTGGCGAGGAACTCGAAGCCGTAGAGGCCGACCTTGGCCGCCTCGCCGATGACCGGCCAGGGAGTCTCCTCCCGGGCGTCCCACTCGGCGGCGGCCGGGCGCACGACCTCGCTGGCGAAGCCGTGCACCCAGTCGCGCAGATCCCGCTGTTCCTCGTTCAGGTCGAGCGAGAATTCGACCATCTCAGGCCTTGGGGATGTCGAAGAGGTTGGCGATGTTGGCGGCCAGCCCCAGGTCACCCTTTGCCTTGAGCTTGCCGGTCATGAACATCATGACCGGGTTGGCGCCACCCGAGACGATCTTCAGGAACTCGACCGGGCCCAGCGTCAGGGCCAGTCGCGGCTCGTGCTGCGGGGTCTCGTTGACCGTGCAGGTGCCGTCGGCGATGACCACCTCGTACGTGTCGGTGCCGCCGTCGGGGGCGCCGGTGATGTTCCAGTGGATCACCGCGTTGGTGGAACCGGCCCGGTCCGCGCGGAAGATCTGCGGCAGTCGCCGGAAGACCTCACCGAGGATCTTTCCGCGCAGGTCGCCCGACATGATCTCGGCGAGCTTGCTATCCGGGGTGCTCTTGACGAGCTGGGCGAACTCCTTCGGGCCCATGTTGGCGAAGTTGGCCGGGTCGAAGTCAGTCATGGAACGCACCTCTCGAACAGTGGTTACTCAGGCGTAACCCTACGCACCAGTAGGTATGCTCGCAAGGTGTCCGCGACACCCGCCTTCAAGCGCCTCCCCCGGGCCGTACGCGAGCAGCAGATGCTCGACGCCGCCGTGCGGGTCTTCTCCCGGCGCGGCTACCACGGCGCCAGCATGGACGAGATCGCCGAGGACGCCGGCATCTCCAAGCCCATGGTCTACGCGTACCTCGGCACCAAGGAAGAACTCTTCGTCGCCTGCCTGCACCGCGAGGGCACCCGGATGATGGAGGCCATCGCCGGGGCGGCCGTCCCCGACCTGCCCGCCGACGAACGACTCTGGCGTGGCCTGCGGGCGTTCTTCGGCTTCGTCGGCGCACACCGGGACGGTTGGTCGGTGCTCTACCGGCAGGCCCGCGCCGAGCAGCCGTTCGCCCGGGAACTGGCCCAGATGCGGGCCAGGATGGTCGAGGTGGTCGCCGGGATGCTGGACCACGCGCTGCGGGCCGAGGGACGTACCGCTGCCGAGACCGAGTGGGAAGTCGTCGCGTACGCCCTGGTCGGGGCGACCGAGTCGCTGGGTGACTGGCTCGCGGACCACCCTGACGCCGACCCGGAGAAGACCGCGACCCGGATGATGAACGCCGCCTGGCTGGGGGCCGGGCAACTCCTGCGCGGCGTGAGCTGGCACCCGCCCGAGGTGTAAGGAAGGGCACCTTATTAACGCCTGCGGTAGTAGCGGGGTCCCCTGTTAACAGCCGCCGTCCGCACCGCTCGCCGCCCGCCGGTGCGCCCGGTGCCGGAGCCAGCGGATCAGCTCCACCAGCAGCGTCACCGAGACCGAGAGCCCGATGCCGGCCAGGATGCCGTGCAGCGGGTGCTGTTCGAAGGCGAGTCCGCCGAAGATGCCGAGCAGGACGCAGTACACCGCCCATGAGGCGCAGCCGATCAGGTCGAAGAGGAAGAACCGGCGCAGCGGGTAACGGACGGCGCCCATGGCCAGGGTGACCGCCGTCCGCCCGCCCGGGACGTAACGGGCGGCGATGAGGATGACGCCGCCGCGCCGGTCGACCGCCCGCCTGGCCCATTCCGAACCGGCCCGGCGCCGGCTGTCCACCGGTGAGTGGTCGAGCCGGCGCGACCCACCTCCGCGTCCGATCCCGTACGAGATGTGGTCTCCGACGGTCGCGCCGAGCGTGGCCGCCACGACGATCAGCGCCAGGTTCGGCTCGCCGCCGGTGGCGAGCACGGTGACGCTGATGACCGCCGCCTCGGAGGGCACCAGCGGGAAGAACGCGTCGACGGCGGTGAGCCCGAAGATCAGCAGGTACACCCAGGGTGAGGTGAGTGTCTGTCGGAGCAGGTCGAGCGCGGCCTCCATGTCTCCATGCTCAGGGCACGGACTGTTAGGAAGGGGCCCTTCCTCTACACCAGGCGTTAATAAGGTGCCCTTCCTTACGAACGTGCTTCTCGGCAGAGGTGGGGCCGTGCGAGGTGAGGAGCACCGGAGCGCCGAGCGCCTCGCCGACCGCCTCGGGCCAGTTTGCCGGACCGGCGTCGTAGACCGGGCGTGCCCGCAGCAGGCGGGCGGTGAGCGCGGCCTGCCGGTCGAGGTCGCCGGCCGGACCCGGGACCAGCCGGTCCAGGCCGTCGTAGCGGCGGCAGATGCGCAGGTCGAGATCGCGTTCGGTGAGATCCAGGTGGGTCAGCGCCAGGCCGTCCACCCCGCCCGCGACCGCCAGGGCGTACGCGTGCGCGACGGCGTCGAAGTGGCCGAACCGGAAGCGGCCCTGCCAGTGGTTCGTCGCGTTGTGCGGGTCGGTCAGCGGCAGCGACGGGTCCTCGGTGACCAGCGGTCCTGGACCGTGCCGGGTGGTGACGGTCCGCAGCACCCCGATCCGCAGCGCCGATCCGCCCTGCCCGGCCTCGGCCAGCAGAGCCTCGGCGTTGGCGAAGGTGGTGGTGCTCCACGTGGTGTACGGGTGGAAGCCGTGCCACTCGTCCAGCAGCACCCCCTGGGCGCCCTCGAACACGCACGGCCCGGCCCGCAGCGCCCCGGCCAGCCAGGAGCCGTCGACGATCGCCACCCGTTCGGCGAAGGCCCGGTACGCCGGCAGGCAGTCCGCGACCGGTGGGGCATCCAGCGGCCCGAGTTCGGCGGTGAGCCGGTCCCGGAGTGCGGTCAACCGTCGGCGCAGCACCTCCGGGTCGCGGCAGTCGGCGACCCGGGGTGCCTCGTCGGGGTGGGCGAGCCCGTACGCGACGGTCTCGCCCACCCCCTGCCCGCAGGAACCGTGCCGGTCGGCTCCCCGGGCTGTCTCCCGGGCCCGGTTGGCGGCCCGGTGGTACGGGGTGGCCAGCAGCGCCGCCCCGTCCACGGTCAACCGGTCGAACGCGTCGGGCACCCCGACGGCGGCGAGGTGGTCGGCCTCGGCGGCGAGCGCCAGCGGGTCCACCACGACGTGCCGGGACAGGTGGGTGCGTACGCCGGGGTGGAAGGTGCCGGCACCGAACTGCGCGAAGGTGTGGTGTCGGCCGTCGGGCCGGACGACGTTGTGCGCCGCCTGCGCACCCCCGTTGAACCGGACCACGGTGTGCACCGGCCGGGTGGCGCAGAGCCAGTCCACGACCGTGCCCTTGCCGGCGTCGCCGTACCCGAGGTCGACCACGATCGCGTGCTCCGGACCCGCCCCGCCGGCCGAGCCCCCGGTGAACCGGTCCGCCGGCCCGCTGGCCAACCCGCCTGCCGGGCCGCGCCCGGGTGCCGGGACACCCGGGCGCGTGACGGTCATCGGCTCGTTCACAGCCGGACGACCCCGCCGCCGGTGGTGCGGGTGGCCGGCAGCTCGGCCACCTCGGCGCGGCGCGCGCCGTTCAGCCGGGCCAGCGCCTTCGACACCGTGCGGGTGGCCGTCGAGCCGGTCCGGTCCAGGTCCCGCAGGCCGGTGTCGAGGTCGATGGCCTGCTCGCCGAGGCCGACGGTGAGCGCGATCGTCTCGCAGACCGCGTCGAGGTCGTCCAGCTCCAGGGCGTTCTGGCCGAGCAGGCCGCGCCAGAAGTCGAGCACCTTGCGGTTGCCCGAGTAGTGGCTGCCGGCCGGGAGCAGGTAGTACGTGTCCCAGCGGCGGGTCACCTCGTCGACGATCTGCCGCACCGGCACGTCCTCGCGCGGGTTGTCGCCGATCAGGCGGGCCACCTCGGCGGCCTTGACCGACGGGTACGCCAGCTCGTCGCCGATGATGAAGAGGTAGCCGCGTCGGCCCCGCTTCTCCCAGCTGTCGGTGACCGTCCGTCGGGCCATGTAGTAGAGCGCCAGTTCGTAGGACTCCATCATCTGGCCGCCACCGCCGCCCTCCAGCACGATCCGTCCGAGGTCCTCGTCCATCCGGTTGTCGGACTCGAACTGGCCGATCTGCAACGGCACCCGGTCGCAGGTGGCGTCGCCGATCGCGCCGAACATGATCTGCGGGTCGCGGGCGTACCCCTGGCGCAGCAGCAGTCCCAGCAGTTGCGGCAGCTTGGCCTGGAGGGTGCGGGGCACGTGCCCCATCGAGCCGGTCACGTCGAACAGCACCGTGACCGGGGTCGACCGCGGGTGCTCGGCCGAGTCACGGCTCTCCCGCGTCGCGCCACGCGGGTCCAGTTGCGGGTGCACCACCTTGGCTCCGCTGTCGCTGTACGAGAACGCGCTCTTGCCGGTGGCCCGGCGGTACCGGTCGGCGGCGGTGTACACGTCGGTGGACCACATTCCGCTGCCCATGGCAGCCTCCTTAGGGGGTGAGGGTGAAGGGTCGGAAGGTGCGCGGCCCGTAGAGCCGGTGCAGCACCTCGTCTAGTTCGCCGAGCAGTCGCCAGGCGTCGTCGGGGCGGCCCGACAGCGATCGCTGTCGGCAGCCCGCCGCGAAGGCGAGCAGCTCGTGCGGGGCCCGGTGCCCCATCAGCCAGGTCATGCACCGGGTGGCCATGTCGATGTCGGTGCCCGGCCCGCAGGGGCGACGCCCGGTGACCTCGGCCGGGTACCACTCCTGGTGGTCCGGGACCAGCGCGGGCACGACGCCGCCGGGCTCGGTGGCGAAGCACCAGTCGACCAGCACCACACCGTGCGCGTCGGGCTCGATCAGCACGTGGGGCGGCAGCACCGCGCCGTGCACGACGCCGGCCCGGTGGGCCAGGCCGAGCGCCACCAGCAGCCGTCGCCACATCCAGGCCACGTCGCGGGCGTCCAACCCGTCCGGGTACGCCTGCCGCACGTCGACCAGGCTGCGCAGGCCGGGTGCGGTGGCGAGGACGGTGACCTGGCGTTCCGCCCCGGTGGAGGGGTCCCGGTGCGCGAACGTGTCGACCAGCCGGGGCACGTACGGCAGCCAGCGGGGGTCGCCGTGGTCGGCGAGTCGGCGCAACGCGCGCTGCTCACGGATCATCAGGTCGTTGTCGCCGACCTCGCGGGGCAGTTTGAGCAGCCGGTCCCCGCCGACGTCGTAGAGGTCGGCGAGGTCACCCGAGTACGCCGGTGCGCCGCAGTGGTAGCCGCGCAGGACGGTGACCCGGCGGGCGCGCCAGCGGGTGGTGACCCGGACGAACGCCTCGGTGGCCTCGGCGCGTACGCCCGGGGCGGTCCGGTCCAGCCGGTCGGGGTGCAGGGCGGTGACCAGTTCCCGGTAGCGGCGTTCCGGTGCGTCGGCGCCGAACAGGTCGTGGTCGTCGCGGGCAGCGGTGACCAGGCGGATTGCCTCGTCGGTCCTCATCGCACCGTCTCCTCCCGGGCGGGCCGCAGTAGCGCCGGGTGCAGCAGCCGGGCGTCGCCGGCCCGGTAGAGGCGGGCACGCGGGCCGCCCCGGCTGCCGCCGCGTTCGGTGTTGGCGCCGGTGCTCTCCACGAAGCCGGGCACGGAGAGCACCTTGCGGTGGAAGTTGCCGGCGTGCAGCGGGTGACCCCAGACCGTCTCGTAGACGGTGCGCAGCTCGCCGATGGTGAACTCGGGCGTGAGGAACCGGGTGGCCAGCGGCGTGTACTCCAGCTTGGAGCGGGCCCGCTCCAGCCCGTCGTCGACGATCCGGCGGTGGTCGAAGGCGAGTTCCCGGCCGGGCAGCTCGGCGACCGGCACCCAGCCGGCCTCGTCGGCGTCGGTGCCGGCGGTGGCGTCCGGCAGGTCGGGGGCGAAGGCGAGGTGGGCGATGGAGACGACCCGCATCCGGGGGTCGCGCTCGGGCGCGCCGTAGCTCGCGAGCTGCTCCATGTGGACGCGACGCAGCCGCTCCCCGCCGAGCCCGGTCTCCTCGGCCAGCTCCCGCCGGGCGGCGGTGGCCGGGTCCTCGTCCGGGCGGACGAAGCCGCCGGGCAGTGCCCAGTGTCCGGCGTACGGCGGCTCGGCGCGGCGGATCAGCAGCAGGTGCAGCGCGTCGTCCCGGATGGTCAGCGCGACCACGTCGGCGGTGACCGCCACGGCCGGGTAGGCCCGTGGGTCGTAGGAGGCGAGGAAGTCCTGCTCGTTCACGCTCGATCACTCTCACTCTGAGAACATCTCTATGTGAGAACAACCTAGCGCGAAAAGGAGGGCCGGGCAAGTGCCCGACCCTCACCTCAGCGAATCGTGCCCACCAGATGCGGTCGACCTCGCTGGTCGTGCAGCGCGACGTCCCACCCGGCCCGGGCCGCCGTGGCGCTGAACGCCACCGTGCTCGGCAACGGCACCGGCAGCTTGAACGCCACGTCGACCGTGTACGCCTCGGGCAGCCGGTTCTCCACCGCCGCCAGGCAGCGGGCCTTGCTCCACATCCCGTGCGCGATCGGCCGGGGGAAGCCGAACAGCTTCGCGCCCAGCCGCGAGGTGTGGATCGGGTTGTGGTCGCCGGAGACCCGCGCGTAGTCCGTACCCACCCGGGGCTCGACCCGCCACCGCGCGGACGCGGCCGGCGGCGTGGGACGGTCACCCGGGTCGCGCCGTTCGCCGCCACCCGAAGTGCGCTGCCGGCCCAGGTACGTCGAGACGCCGCGCCACACCTCCTCGCCGTCGACCGACCCGACGAGGACCACGTCGACCTGGCGCCCCCGGTCGTGCGGGCGCAGGTGCTCCGCCCACGTGGTGAAGTCCAGCCGGTCGGCCACGGTGACCGGGCGGTGCACGGTGATCCGGTTCGCCACGTGCACCACCCCGGTCAGCGGGATCGGGAAGTCCGGTGCGCTGATCAGGCGCAGCGCCAGCGGGAAGCCCACCACGTGCGGGAAGGTCGCCGGCAACCGGTCGGCGAGCCGGAAACCGCACACCCGGTCGTAGTCGGCCAACCGGTCCGGATCCACGGCCACCCGGTCGACGGCCAGTTCCACCGCCGGCACCTCGTCCGTCCGCCGCCCGCCGCGCCCCGGCACCGCGCTCAGCAGGGCCTGCCGGTATAACGGCCCGGCCGCCGGCAGTGCGGACAGCGCCACCCGCTCCCGTTGCGTGGCCATCACGCCCCCAGCAGGCTCTGGCCGCAGACCCGGACCACGTTACCGCTGACCGCGCCCGAGGCGGGCCAGGCCAGCCAGCCGATGGTCTCCGCCACGTCCACCGGCAGCCCACCCTGGGAGAGGCTGTTCATCCGGCGGCCCGCCTCGCGCAGCACCAGCGGGACACGGGCGGTGAGCCGGGTCTCGATGAAGCCGGGCGCGACGGCGTTCACGCTGATCCCCCGGTCGCGCAGTGCCGGGGCCAGTGCGTCGACCAGCCCGATCACGCCGGCCTTGCTGGTCGCGTAGTTGGTCTGGCCCCGGTTGCCGGCGATCCCGGCGATCGAGGAGACGCCGACGATCCGCCCGCCGTCCGGGATCAGGCCCCGGTCCAGCAGCACGTCGTTGATGCGTTCCTGGCTGGACAGGTTGACGTCGATGACCTGGTCCCAGCGGTCGGCGTCCATCCGGCCCAGGGTCTTGTCGCGGGTGATGCCGGCGTTGTGCACCACCACGTCCACCCGGCCGTGTCGTTCGGCCAGGTGGTCGGCGAGCCGGGCCGGCGCGTCGGCGGCGGTCAGGTCGAGCTGCACGGCGCTGCCGCCGATCTCGTTGGCGACGCCGGCCAGCGCGTCCCCGGCGGCCGGCACGTCCAGTGCCACCACCGTCGCCCCGTCCCGGGCCAGCACCCGGGCCAGTGCCGCGCCGATGCCCCGGGCGGCGCCGGTGACGAGCACCACCTGCCCGTCCAGCGGGCGGTCCCAGTCCACCGGTGCGCTCGCCCGGCCGGCACCGACCCGGATCACCTGCCCCGACACGTACGCCGAGCGGCCGGAGAGCAGGAACCGCAGGGTCGCGTCCAGGCTGGTCCAGGTGCTCTCGTCGGCCTGCCGCGTGACGTGGACCAGTTGGGCGGTGATGCCCCGTCCGAACTCCTTGCCGATGCTGCGGGTCAGCCCCTCCAGGGCCCGCTGGGCGGTCGCCTCACGCGGCGTGTCGCACTCGGCGGGCGGGGTGCCCAACACGATCACCCGGCCGCTGGGCTGCACCGCCCGGGCCTGCGGGTGGAAGAAGTCGTGCAGTTGCCGCAGCCCGGTCGAGTCGGTGATGCCGGTGGCGTCGTAGACCAGGGCGGAGCTGGTCGGCGTACGGCCGGAGGTGGGGTCCGGTGCGGCGGTGGCCGGATCGCGCAGGGCGAGCCCGGCGCCGGTCAGGATCCTGCCGACCGGCTCGGCGAGCCGGCCCCCGGTGGAGGTGCCGAGCAGGACCGGCCCGGGGAGGATCGGCTCACCCGGCGCATGTCGGCGAAGTCGTGGCGGATCGGGTAGCCCGAGGCGCTTGACCAGCGCTCGACCGGCGCTCGACTGGACAAAACTCGCGTACCTGTCGGTCATAGGCGTAGCCTACTGGCGGGTAAGGTACGGCAACACTCCTGAGGAGGCGGATCGTGCAGAAGGTTCGACGGGTCGCGGTCATCGGCGGCAACCGGATCCCCTTCGCCCGCTCGAACTCGCGGTACGCCAGCGCCTCGAACAGTGACATGCTCGGCGCCGCCCTGGACGGGCTGGTCGCCCGCTTCGGCCTGGCCGGGCAGCGCGTCGGCGAGGTGGTCGCCGGAGCCGTGCTCAAACACGCCAAGGACTTCAACCTGACCCGCGAGGTGGTGCTCGGTTCGAAGCTCGACCCGCGCACCCCGGCGTACGACATCCAGCAGGCCTGCGGCACCGGCCTGGAGGCCGCGATCCTGGTCGCCAACAAGATCGCCCTCGGTCAGCTCGACGTCGGCATCGCCGGCGGTGTCGACACCACCTCCGACGCCCCGCTCGCCGTCAACGAGGACATGCGGCGCACGCTGCTCCGGCTCAACTCGGCCCGGACGCTGGGCGAGCGGCTGCGGATCGCCGCCAAGCTGCGCCCGGCCCAGCCGTTCCAGCCGGAGGTCCCCCGCAACGCCGAGCCGCGTACCGGGCTCTCCATGGGCGAGCACGCCGCGCAGACCGCGCTGCGCTGGAACATCGACCGGCAGGCCCAGGACGAGCTGGCGCTGCGCTCGCACCAGCGGCTCGCCGCCGCGTACGACAAGGGGTTCTTCGACGACCTGATGACCCCCTACCTGGGGCTCACCCGCGACGGAAACCTCCGCGCCGACACCACGCTGGAGAAGCTCGGCACGCTGCGGCCGGTCTTCGGTGCCAAGGGCCCGGACGCCGAGCGGGCCACCATGACCGCCGGCAACTCCTCGCCGCTCACCGACGGCGCCTCCACCGTGCTGCTGGCCAGCGAGGAGTGGGCAGCCGCACACCAACTGCCGGTGCTGGCCTGGTTCACCTGGTCGGAGACGGCGGCGGTGGACTTCGTGCACGGCGACGAGGGCCTGCTGATGGCCCCCGCGTACGCGGTGCCCCGGATGCTGGCCCGGGCCGGGCTCACCCTCCAGGACTTCGACTACTACGAGATCCACGAGGCGTTCGCCTCGCAGGTGCTGGCCACCCTGGCCGCGTGGGAGTCGCCGGAGTTCTGCAAGGACCGGCTCGGTCTGGACGCCCCGCTCGGCACCATCGACACCGACAAGCTCAACGTGCACGGCTCCTCGCTGGCCGCCGGGCACCCGTTCGCGGCCACCGGCGGCCGGATCGTGGCCACCCTGGCCAAGCTCCTCGCCGAGAAGGGCAGCGGCCGGGGACTCATCTCGATCTGCGCGGCCGGCGGCCAGGGCGTGACCGCGATCCTGGAACGCTGACCTCCGGGTCGCCGGCCGTACCCGGTCGGGGCGGGCGGCGGCGGCATCGGGAGAATGGCGGGGTGACGACGATCCCGAACGTGCTCGCCAACCGGTACGCCTCGCCCGAGCTGGTCGCCCTCTGGTCGCCGGAGGAGAAGATCCGGCTGGAACGTCGCCTCTGGCTGGCCGTGCTCCAGGCCCAGCGGGACCTCGGCGTGCCGGTGCCCGACGGGGTGGTCGAGGCGTACGAGCGGGTGCTCGACGACGTCGACCTCGACTCGATCGCGGCCCGGGAGCGGGTCACCCGGCACGACGTGAAGGCCCGCATCGAGGAGTTCAGCGCGCTCGCCGGGTACGAGCACGTGCACAAGGGGATGACCTCGCGGGACCTCACCGAGAACGTCGAGCAGCTCCAGGTGCGTCGCTCGCTGGAGCTGATCCGGGACCGGGTGGTGGCGACGCTGGCCCGGCTCGCCTGGCACGCCCACGAGTACGCGGACGTGGTGATGGCCGGGCGCTCGCACAACGTCGCGGCGCAGGCCACCACGCTGGGCAAGCGCTTCGCGTCGGCCGCCGAGGAACTGATCATCGCGTACGAGCGGCTGGAGGACCTGATCTCCTGGTACCCGCTGCGCGGGATCAAGGGGCCGGTGGGTACCGCCGCCGACCAGTTGGACCTCTTCGACGGCGACGCCGAGAAGGTGGCCGAGCTGGAGCGGCGGGTCGCCGAGCACCTCGGCTTCCAGCGGGTGCTGGACAGCGTCGGGCAGGTCTACCCCCGGTCGATCGACATGGCCGTGATCGCCGCGCTGGCGCAGGTGGCCGCCGCACCCTCCTCGCTGGCCACCACGATCCGGCTGATGGTCGGGCAGGAGTTGGCCACCGAGGGCTTCAAACCGGGCCAGGTGGGTTCCAGCGCGATGCCGCACAAGATGAACACCCGTTCGTCGGAGCGGGTCAACGGCTTCGCCGTGATCATCCGGGGGTACCTGTCGATGGTCGGCGAGCTGGCCGGCGACCAGTGGAACGAGGGGGACGTCTCCTGCTCCGTGGTCCGCCGGGTGGCCCTGCCGGACGCCTTCTTCGCCGCCGACGGGCTGTTCCAGACGTTCCTCACCGTGCTCGACGAGTTCGGCGCGTACCCGGCGGTGATCAACCGGGAGTTGGAGCGCTTCCTTCCGTTCCTGGCCACCACCAAGATCCTGGTGGCGGCGGTGCGTCGGGGCGTGGGCCGGGAGACCGCCCACGAGGCGATCAAGGAGCACGCGGTGGCCGTGGCGCTCGCCATGCGTGAGCAGGGTGCGCCCGACAACGACCTCTTCGACCGCCTCGCCGCCGACTCCCGGCTGGGCCTCACCCGCGCCGAGATCGACGCCCTGGTCGCCGACCGGGCCGCCTTCGTCGGCGCCGCCCCCGCCCAGATCCAGGCGGTGACCACCCGGATCTCCAAGATCGTCCAGTCCCACCCACACGCCGCCACCTACACCCCCCCACCAATCCTCTAACCCCCCTCCCCCCACCCCCCCACCCCCCCACCCCCCACCCCCCACCCCCGCCGACGCAGGCGTTGATCAAGAAGTTTGGGTCGCCCAGGAGTGCTCCGGAGGACCCAAACTTCTTGATCAACGCCACCGGCCGACCCAGGGGCGGTGGGGGTGGGTGGGGTGGGTGGGGTGGATGGGTGTCAGTCGCGGGTGGGGGTTTCGGCGGCGGAGCTGAGGTTGGGAGCGCTGGCAGGCTCGGCGATGCCGCCCGGGGTCTCGGCGAAGGACGGGTCCTGGGCGGTCTCGGCCGCCACGAGGGGCTGGTCCGGCGGCATCACGTCGGGCATCTTCGGTGCCACGATCACGGCGGTGCCGTAGGCGCAGATCTCCATCCACATCTCGCCGCAGTCGCGGCTGTCGAACCGCATCCCCACGACCGCGTTCGCGCCGAGCCGTCGGGCCTCCTCCCCGAGCCGCGCCACCGAGTCGGTACGCCAGCGGGTGAGGTTGTCCGGTGCGGACGGGTCGTACGCGCCACCGCGCAGGTTCTTCACCCCCTCGCGGTAGGGGTTGCGGGTCCTGGCCATGGAGGAGACCACTTCGCCGAGGATCTGGCGGATCTCGTAGCCGGGAAGTTGGTCCGTCGTCACGACCAGCACGTTTCTGATGCTGGCAGTCGGTGCGGGTCGCCAACGCGAGGGTTGTTCACCTGAACGGATGCTGCAAAACGACGCGGCGCGGACGGCGGGCGCGCAGCCCACCATCCGCGCCGACCGGGCGCTAACCGTCAGACACCGGCCACCGAGGTGATCCAGGCACGGTTGAACGCGACACTGCCGTAGTTCTGGATGTTCACCCCGTCGGCCGTCGAGGCGACGCCGACCTGCGCGCCGTTGTAGAACTGCGGACCGCCCGAGTCGCCCCGCCAGGCGTTGCCGTTGATCCGGGTGCTCCGGATCGCCTGCCCGCCGTACGCGTCGGTGACGCCGGTGCTGGTCACCCGGACCGACGCGGTCTTGAGCTGGGGGGAGGCCGCGCAGCCGCTGTAGCAGGTCCGGCCCCAGCCGTAGATCGAGTTGGTGGAGTTGACCGGCGGGTTGCTGCTGGCCAGCGTGACGTAGCTGGTGCTCACCGTGCTGGAGAGCCGCATCAGGGCCAGGTCGTAGCGGCCGTAGGTGGCGCTGACCGTGCGGGTGACGCCGCCGGAGGAGAGGTACACGCTGCCCACCCGGACGGACATGTTGCTGCCGATGCAGTGCTGGGCGGTGAGCACCCACTGGGGCGCGATGATCGTGCCGGAGCAGGTGAACGAGCCGTTGCTGAACACCGCTGCCGCCCACGGCGCGGAGGAGACGGTGCTGCCGCCGATGATGTACGGGCTGACGGGGGAGGCGACGGCGCCGGAACTGGCGCCGACGACGCCGACCATGGCTGTGGCGAAGGCCACGATCAGGGATCGGATGCGCATCGGTAGGGCTCCTTCGGGGTGTGGCGACCCGGGTTGACCGAGTCGATCTGCGCTGGCGGGAGGGGGTGAACCGCCACCGCGACGACAGTTAATCGACGTCTGACGATGTACCGTAGGGCCCGGTGAGGTGTTTCACAAGAGGTTCATCGAAACAGCCGGATGTAACAGTCGGATTCGCTGGCGTCGGGGAAGGGGGGCCGGATCGGGCCGATCAGGGCCCGTCGACCGCCTGGAGGGGGGTGAAACCTGCCCGGACCGGGCCGTCCGGCAACGAACCCGTATCGAGACTGCAACGAACCCGTATCGGTCCCGAAGGCCCCACGCGGGTACGGTCGGACACCGCCGGGACCGCGTCCGGCCGGTGCGTCTGGCGCCGTATCTGCCAGGTAGGCTGGCTGCGCTCGCCCGTTGTGGGTCGGCACCCAACTGCGTACACAGTCAGGAGTGCCCAGTGCCTCGCGTCGTCGTCGACGTCATGCTCAAGCCCGAGATCCTCGATCCTCAGGGCCAGGCCGTCGCAAACGCGCTGCCCCGGCTCGGCGTCAACGACGTCGCCTCGGTACGGATCGGCAGGCGGATCGAGATCGACTTCACCGGTGAACCGGACCTGGACCGGGCCCGGGAGATCGCCGACAAGTTGCTCGCCAACCCGGTCATCGAGGACTTCACCGTCCACCTGGTCGAGGCCGACGAAGCCGCGGACGCCCGCTCGTGACCGCCCGGGTCGGTGTGGTGACGTTCCCCGGCTCGCTCGACGACGGGGACGCGGCCCGGGCCGTCCGGATCGCCGGCGCGGAGCCGGTCCGCCTCTGGCACGGGGACGCCGAGCTGCACGGGGTGGACGCGGTCGTCCTGCCCGGCGGCTTCTCCTACGGTGACTACCTGCGGTGCGGCGCCATCGCCCGGTTCGCCCCGGTGATGGAGAAGATCGTCGACGCCGCAGCCGGTGGTCTGCCGGTGCTCGGCATCTGCAACGGCTTCCAGATCCTCTGCGAGGCGCACCTGCTGCCCGGCGCGCTCACCCGCAACCAGCACCTGCACTTCCGCAACCGGGACCAGGTCCTGCGGATCGAGGCGACCGGCACGGCCTGGACGAACGCGTTCCAGCCCGGCCAGGAGGTGCTGATCCCGGTCAAGAACGGCGAGGGTTGCTACGTCGCCGACCCGGCGACGCTCGACGCGCTGGAGGCCGAGGGTCGGGTGGTGGCCCGGTACCTCGGCGGCAACCCGAACGGGTCGCAGCGCGACATCGCCGCGATCACCAACCCCGCCGGCAATGTGGTCGGCATCATGCCGCATCCCGAGCACGCGGTGGAGGCCCTCACCGGCCCCTCCCTCGACGGCCTCGGCTTCTTCACCTCGGTGCTCAAGCACCTGGTGGGGGCGCCGGCGTGACCGTCGGCTGCGGGATCAACGGTCAGCTCACCCGCCTCCCCGGCGGCGAGCGCAACGAGGAGATGTCATGACCACGCATCCGGACCCGGTACGGGAGACCCCGGAGGCATACCCGGCCGCGCCGGTCCAGCCGAACCCGGCTGCCGCCGCGTCCCCGGTCGCCCCGCCCCGGCACGCCGCCGCGCAGGAGGCCACCGACTGGACCGGCGGGGTGGACACCGTCCCGGCCGCCGACGGCAGCCCGGACGAGCTTCAGCCGTACGCCGAGCTCGGGCTCCGCGACGACGAGTACGACCGCATCCGGCACATCCTGGGCCGCCGGCCGACCCAGTCCGAGCTGGCGATGTACTCGATCATGTGGAGCGAGCACTGCTCCTACAAGTCGAGCAAGGTCCACCTGCGGCAGTTCGGCGAGAAGGCTCCGCCCAGCGACCGGCTGTTGGCCGGCATCGGCGAGAACGCCGGTGTGGTGCAGATCTCCGACGAGCTGGCGGTGACCTTCAAGGTCGAGTCGCACAACCACCCCAGCTTCGTCGAGCCGTACCAGGGTGCCGCCACCGGCGTCGGCGGTATCGTCCGCGACATCCTGGCCATGGGTGCCCGCCCGGTGGCGGTGATGGACCCGCTGCGCTTCGGTGCCGCCGACCACCCCGACACCGCCCGGGTGCTGCCCGGCGTGGTGGCCGGAGTCGGCGGGTACGGCAACTGCCTCGGTCTGCCCAACATCGGCGGCGAGGTCGTCTTCGACCCCTGCTACCAGGGCAACCCGCTGGTCAACGCGCTCTGCCTCGGCGTCCTGCCGGTCAGTCGCCTGCAGAACAAGGCCGCCGTCGGCCCCGGCAACGTCGTGGTGCTGATGGGCGCCAAGACCGGCCGGGACGGCATCGGCGGTGTCTCCGTGCTGGCCAGCGCCACCTTCACCGAGGGCAGCGAGAAGCGCCGCCCGTCGGTGCAGGTCGGTGACCCGTTCATCGAGAAGCTGCTGATCGAGGCGTGCCTGGAGCTGTACGACGCCCAGCTCGTCGCCGGCATCCAGGACCTCGGTGGCGCCGGGCTGACCTGCGCGCTCACCGAGACCGCCGCGGCGGCCGGCACCGGCATGCGGGTCTGGCTGGAGCGGGTGCCGCTGCGCGAGCCGTCGATGGAGCCGCACGAGATCCTCGCCAGCGAGTCGCAGGAGCGGATGCTCCTGGTCGTCGAGCCGGACAAGCTCGACGCCGTGCTCAAGACCTGCGAGAAGTGGGGCGTCCTGGCCACCGCCATCGGCGAGGTCACCGCGCCGCAGCAGGACGGGCAGCCCGGCCGGCTGCTGATCACCTGGCGGGACCACCTGGTGGTCGACGTGCCGCCGGGGTCGCTGGTGGACGACGGCCCGGTCTACGCCCGCCCGATGCGGGAGCCCGCCGACCTGATCCTGCTCCAGGCCGACCGGGCCGAGACGCTGCCCCGGCCGACCGACCCGGACGCGCTGCGCGAGACCCTGCTGCGCATGATCGCCTCGCCGAATCTGGCCGACAAGACCTGGGTCACCGAGCAGTACGACCGCTACGTGCTGGGCAACACCGTGCTCGCCCAGCCGGAGGACTCGGGCGTGATCCGGATCGACGAGCAGACCGGCCTGGGCGTGGCGCTCTCGGTCGACGGGAACGGCCGGTACGCCCGGCTCGACCCGTACCACGGCGCCAAGCTGGCGCTGGCCGAGGCGTTCCGCAACGTCGCGGTCACCGGTGCGACGCCGATCGCGGTCACCGACTGCCTGAACTTCGGTTCGCCGGAGGACCCGGGCGTGATGTGGCAGTTCGCCGAGGCCGTACGCGGTCTGGCGGACGGTTGCGCCGAACTCGGCATCCCGGTCACCGGCGGCAACGTCAGCTTCTACAACCAGACCGGTGCGGCGGCAATCCACCCGACTCCGGTCGTCGGCGTGCTCGGTGTGCTGGAGAACGTGGCCGAACGGGTGGCGTCCGGCTTCGTCGCGCACCCCACCAACGAACACGACCAGCTCTTCCTGCTCGGCGAGACGCACGTCGAGCTCTCCGGCTCGGAGTGGGCCTGGGTCACCCACGAGCACCTCGGCGGCGTACCCCCGCAGGTCGACCTGACGCGCGAGAAGCAGCTCGCCGGGCTGCTGGCCGCCGCTTCCCGGGTCGGTCACCTCAGCTCCGCGCACGACCTCTCCGATGGTGGTCTCGCGCAGAGCCTGGTGGAGTCCTGCCTGCGCCACAACGTCGGCGCGCGGATCGCGGTGCCGGAACGGTTCGAGGGCGGCTCGATGCCGTTCGTCTTCCTGTTCAGCGAGTCCGCCGGTCGGGTGCTGGTCTCGGTGCCGCGCGGGCACGAGAAGGCGTTCACCGCGCTCTGCGCCGAGCACGGTGTGCCGTGGGAGCTGATCGGGGTCACCGACTCCACCGCCGCCGCACTCGAGGTGCACGGCCAGTTCCGGGTCGAGCTGGACGAGCTGCGCGAGGCGCACACCGGCACCCTGCCCAAGCTTTTCGGGGGCGTGCAGCCGTTCGAGGTGACCGCGCCGGAGGCCGTCGGGACGTCGGCCCAGGCCGACGTCGCCCCGACCGCCGACGCCGCCGAGGCGGCTCCGGTCGCCGAGGTGGCTCCGAGCGCCGACGCGACGCCGGAGACCGCCGACGTGGTGGACGAGGCGGCGGTGGCGGACGAGGTGCCGGCGACCGACAGCCCGGTCGTCGCATCCGAGGAGCCGACGACGGCGGGTGCCGAGGACGAGGACGAGTCGGTAGACGAGCGGCCGGCCGAGCGGGCGACGCCGCCGGTCCGGGCTAACGCCGCCGGTGAGACCTCGACGGCCGGGAACGCGCCGGTCGACCAGGCTGGCGCCGAAGCTCCGCAGCCCGGTGCCACTGAGCAGCCTGCCGCATCCGACGAGCGCTGAGGCGGTGGCCTCGGCCGTCTTCGCCCAACCCGGATCGGGAGCCCGGTTCGACTGGGGCCTCGCGGGAGCGGCCGAACTCGGCCGGGTCTGCGCGGCACTGGTGGTGGTGGACGTGTTGTCGTTCACCACCACCGTCGAGGTTGCCGTCGGCCGGGGGATGCGCGTGCACCCGTTCCCCTGGGGCGCCCAGGCCGCCGACTACGCACAGCGGATCGGTGCGGTGGTCGCGACCGGTCGGCGGCAGACCGCGCAACATCCGTGGTCGCTGTCGCCTGCCGCGTTGAGCCGGGCACCCTTCGTCGCCGAACTGGTGCTGCCCTCCCCGAACGGATCGGCCATCAGCGCCGCCGCCAGCGCCACCGGCCTGCCGGTGGTGGCGGCCAACCTGCGTAACGCCCGCGCCGTCGGGAGTTGGCTGCTGCGCCAGGGGTACGGCTCGACCACCGATCCGATCGGCGTGGTCGCCGCCGGTGAGCAGTGGCCGGACGGCTCGCTCAGGCCGGCGGTGGAGGACCAGCTCGGTGCGGCCTGCGTACTGGACGCCATCTCCGGAGTGCCGGGTGGTCTGTCGGTGGAGGCGGCAATGGCACTCGCCTCGCTGGCCAGCACGCCGGATGTGCCTGCGGCGGTCCGGGGTTGCGTGTCCGGTCGCGAGCTGATCGAGGCCGGTTTCCCCGACGATGTCGAGGTCGCGGTACGGGTCGACGCCTCCAATGTGGTCCCGCTCCTGCGGCAGGGCGTCTACTCCGCCGCCTGACCGTTCCGACCGATCACTGCGGACACGTGACCGATCCACCATCGACGAAGGGCCGTGGACCGGAAGGTCCACGGCCCTTCGTCGATGGTGCCTCCGCGTCAGCGGGATACGAGGTCCGGGTGGTCAGTCGTCCATCCAGTCCAGCCGGCGACCGCCCCGCTCCTGTCCCGGGCCGTCCGGCCGACCGCGACCGCTCTGCGCCGGATCGCTGTGGTAGCCGCCACCCTGTTGCTGCTGCTCGTAGTCGTTGTCGTAGCCACCGCGCTGGCGTGGCGGTTCCTGGCCGTAGCCGCCGCCCTGGCCGTAGCCGCCCTGCTCGTAGGCGTTGTCGTAGCCGCCGCGCTGCTGCGGTGGTTCCTGGCCGTAGCCGCCGCCCTGGCCGTAGCCACCCGGGGCGTAACCGGTGGGCTCGTTGTAGTTGTCGTAGCCGCCGCGCTGCTGCGGTGGTTCCTGGCCGTAACCGGCGCCCTGGCCGTAGCCGCCGGTCGGCTCCGCGCCGTGACCGTAGCCGCCGGTCGGCTCACCCCGGCCGTAGCCACGGGTGGCGTCGCCGCCCTGACCGTAACCGCCGGTCGGGTCGCCCTGGCCGTAGCCCCGGGGGGCGTCACCGCCGCCCTGGCCGTAGCCGCCGGGCCCGCCCTGGCCGTAACCGCCGGTCGGGTCGCCCTGGCCGTAGCCTCGGGTGGCGTCGCCGCCCTGGCCGTAGCCACCGGGCTCGCCCTGGCCGTAGCCGGCACCACCGGGCTCGCCGCGACCGTAGCCACCAGGCTCGGGCTGGCCGTAACCCTGGCCGCCCTCCGGCTGGTAGACGCCGGTCGCGTACGGGTCGGCAGGCGCCGGGTAACGGGTGTCGTCGCCCTGGTAGCGGCCGGTCGGCTCGTCGTACCGCTCGCCGTAGCCGGCGGCACCACCGGCACCGGCCGGCGGGTACTCCGACCCACTGCCGCCCGCGCCGTAGTCACGACTGCCGTAGCCGCCACCCGAGGACGGGCTGGTGCCGTAGCCCCCGCCCGAGGAGGGTGCGTTGCCGTAGCCGCCACCGGAGGACGGGGCGTTGCCGTAGCCCGGACCGCCGCCGTAGCCGCCGCCCTGCTCGTCGCCGTAACCGCCCGACCATGCCTGCTGCCCCGAACCGCCCGCCGCGCCGTACGGCTGCGGAGGCGCACCGTACGGGTCCGGCGGGACGTCGTCGACCACCGGCTGGTGCATCATCGTCGGCGCGTTGGCCAGGCCCGGACCGCCCACCATGGTCGGATCCGGAGCGGAGCCGACCCGGTTCACCACCCGGGTCTGGTCGTCCGCCCCGGCGAACGAGCCACGGGCTGCGGGAACCGCACCGGCCGGTGCCCCGGCGACGGGCTCACCGTCGGGATCGGGGTCCTCGTTCTCCTTGCGCTTCATCCAGAGCAGCACGATCGTGCCGACACCGATCGCCACGAAGAGCCCGCCGAGCAGGATCAGCAGCCAGTTGCCGAAGCCGCCGGAGCTCTCGTTGCCGGCCGGGGCCTGGGCGGCGGGAGCGTCGCCGGGAGGCGCGTCCGTCTCGTCGGTGGCGTCGTCCGCGAACGGGTCCTCGGTCGGCTCCGCCGAAACACTCTCCGAGGGGGTGGCGCTCGGGCTGGCCGAGGTCTCGATGGCGAGGGTGATCCGTCGCCCGGTGATCTGCTGGCCGGCGTTGGCGGTGAAGCTCACCGTGGCCCGGATGTCGTCCTTGCTCGCGCCGATGTCGACCCGGCCGGGCGCGATCGGGTTGCCGCTGTTGCCGGTGAAGCGGAAGTTGCCGTTGCCGTCGCTGGTGGTGTCCCGCTGACGGCCGGCGCTGTCCACCAGCAGCACGTACGCGTTCGGCACCCCGTCACCGGAGCGCGCCACGACCTTGCCCGCGATGGAGCGCACCGTCTGCGGTGCCTGGGAGGTGGGCGCGGGGTTGGGCCCGCGCACCGTCATGTCGCGCTCGTCGCCGCCCTGGTCGCCGCCGGCCCGGGCGGAGACCCGCACCTTGCCGGAACGCTCCTGACCGGCCGCCACGTCGCCCGCGACCAGGTTGACCGTGATCGAGACCTCTTCGTTGGGCCCGACCACGCGCGCGGGGATGTTGCAGTCGCCCTGGCAGCTCAGCCCGTTGAAGACGTTGACGGAGATGTTGAACGGAGTCGGCAGCTCGTTGTTGTTCTTGACGCGGAACGTCATCGACGTCTGCTGTCCGGACTGGAGAGTGCCGTTCGGCAGGTTGGTGATCTGGACGTCCGGGTTCGCGGCGAGTGCGGGTGTGGCGGGGACGGCGAGCAGGGCACCGACAATCAGCGCCACGACCACACCGGCCCGCTTTTGCCAGGCTCGTCGGTGTGTTGACACGTCCACCGCCTTCCGGACTGACCTCCTCGTACCGGCGAGCGCCGGCCGAAGGAACATCACGGTACGAATACGCCGTCGGCAACTATGCCTTGTCGGGTCGGATCGGCGCGACCCAGGGCCATCGTGACGCGCCGGGCGACCGCGCCGTATCGTCCCGTCGTGTCCTCTCCGTACATTAAGTCCGCTGCGGTGGCCGCAGTGCTGTCGGCGCTCGACGAGGGGCGCGCGCCCGAACGGCCGGTGCTTCGTGCGGCGGTCAGGGCCCTGCTGGCCACCCTCGCGGAGCGTGCCCCCGGCCGATCGGTGGAGGTGCGTGTCCCACCTTACGGTGCAGTTCAGTGCGTTCCGGGGCCACGACACACCCGCGGTACTCCGCCGAACACGGTGGAGATGGATCCGCAGACATGGGTCCTTCTCGCCACCGGACGGCTCGACTGGGAGCGGGCCGTTACGGAGGGTCGCGTACGGGCGAGTGGCGCGCGAGCGGATCTGTCCGCGTACCTGCCGCTCGAACTGGAGTGACGCGTGTGGCGCGATGACACTACGCCGCATCAGTGTGACTGTATGTGGCGACATGGATTCGCGTACACTGTCAGGCGACGACAGTGTGGTTCCGGCCGATGCAGCGCGGAGCGGCCCCGGTGGCTCCGACAGGCCAGTCCAGACCAGCAAGAGGGAGCGGCAGGTGCCCCGAGGCGACGGCCGGCTGAGCCACGACCTTGATCCCCAACGACCAGGCCCCCAGGACGCGTGTGGCGTCTTCGGTGTCTGGGCGCCGGGGGAAGAGGTCGCCAACCTGACCTACTTCGGGCTGTACGCGTTGCAGCACCGTGGGCAGGAAGCGGCCGGGATAGCGGTCAGCGACGGCTCCGGCGTGGTGGTTTACAAGGATCTCGGCCTGGTCGCCCAGGTCTTCGACGAGCCGACGTTGGCGAGCCTGCGCGGGCACGTCGCCATCGGCCACACCCGATACTCGACCACCGGTGCCTCGACCTGGGAGAACGCCCAGCCGACCATCCGGGCCACCAGCTCGGGCACCACGATCGCGCTGGCGCACAACGGCAACCTGGTCAACACCGCCGATCTCCAGCGTGAGGTCGCCGAGCGTGGCCTGGGCACCGACGGCTCGACCAACGACACCTCGCTGGTCACCATGCTGCTGGCCAGTCGCCCGGATCTCTCCGTCGAGGCCGCCGCGCTGGAGGTGCTGCCGCAGTTGCGGGGCGCGTTCAGCTTCGCCTTCATGGACGAGACCACGCTGTACGCCGCCCGGGACCCGCACGGCGTGCGTCCGCTGGTGCTCGGCCGCCTGGAGCGGGGCTGGGTGGTGGCCAGCGAGACGGCGGCGCTGGACATCGTCGGCGCGAGCGTGGTCCGCGAGGTCGAGCCCGGTGAGTTGATCGCGATCGACGCCGAGGGGCTGCGCTCCAACCGGTTCGCCGCGCCCGAGCCCAAGGGCTGTCTCTTCGAGTACGTCTACATCGCCCGCCCGGACGCCACCATCGCCGGGCGCAACGTGCACTCGGCACGGGTGCAGATCGGCCGCCAGTTGGCCAAGGAGCACCCGGTCGAGGCGGACATGGTCATCCCGGTGCCCGAGTCGGGCACGCCGGCCGCCATCGGCTACGCCGAGGAGTCCGGCATCACCTACGGCGCCGGCCTGATGAAGAACCCGTACGTCGGGCGTACCTTCATCCAGCCGTCGCAGACCCTGCGTCAACTCGGCATCCGACTCAAGCTCAACCCGCTGCGCGAGAACGTACGCGGCAAGCGCCTGGTCGTGGTCGACGACTCGATCGTGCGGGGTAACACCCAGCGCGCGATCGTCCGGATGCTCCGCGAGGCCGGCGCGGTGGAGGTGCACGTCCGCATCTCCTCACCGCCGGTCTCCTGGCCCTGTTTCTACGGCATCGACTTCGCCACCCGCGCCGAGCTGCTCGCCAACGGCCTCGACAACGAGGGCATCCGGCGTTCCATCGGCGCTGACACGTTGGGCTACGTCTCGCTGCCCGGTCTGATCGCCGCGACCGAGCAGCCGAAGACCCGGCTGTGCCGGGCCTGCTTCGACGGGGAGTACCCGATCGAGTTGCCCGTCGGGAACCTGATCGGCAAGCACGTGCTCGAAGGGATCAGCCGCCGGGTCGCGAACCGCGTCGACGACGACGTCGACACCGGTGAGCAGGCCGGCACGACGCCCCGCACCGACGTGACGATGTCGGCGACCACACACCGCCCGTAGCACCATCCGGCTGCGGCGCCGGTCACCGCCGACGCGGCCGCCGAGAACCACTAAGGGGAGAACCGTGACGCACGTGTCCGAGCGCAGCGGCGCAGGAAGCAGCCCGACCGGCGGCGGCGACCGTCAGTCCTGGACGGCCGGCACCGGCCGCCCCGCTCGCAAACGTTCCGTCTCGTACGCGGACGCCGGCGTGTCGATCGAGGCGGGCGACCGCGCGGTCGAGCTGCTCAAGTCCAAGGTCAAGCAGACCCGACGGCCGGAGGTGATGGGCGACCTCGGCGGCTTCGCCGGCCTGTTCCGGCTGGACACCACGAAGTACAAGAACCCGATCCTGGCCTCCTCCACGGACGGCGTCGGCACCAAGCTGGTGATCGCGCAGCAGCTGGACATCCACGACACGGTCGGCATCGACCTGGTCGCGATGGTCGTCGACGACCTGGTGGCCTGCGGCGCCGAGCCGCTGTTCCTGCTGGACTACATCGCCACCGGTGAGGTCGTGCCGGACCGGGTCGCCGAGATCGGCGCCGGTATCGCCGACGGTTGCCGGTACGCGGGCTGCGCGCTGCTCGGTGGGGAGACCGCCGAGCACCCGGGTGTGCTGCGCCCCGACGAGTACGACATCTCGGCCACCGGCGTGGGCGTGGTGGAGGAGAGCGAACTCCTCAGCCCGGAGCGGGTCGAGGTGGGTGACGTGGTGATCGCCATGCGCTCGTCCGGCCTGCACTCCAACGGCTACTCCCTGGTCCGGCACGTGCTGCTGGGCGCCGGCCGGATGCGGCTGGACGTGGTGATCGACGACTTCGGCCGGCAGCGCACCCTCGGCGAGGAGCTGCTGACCCCGACCAAGATCTACGCGCAGGACTGCCTCAAGCTGATCGCCGAGGCGGAGGTGCGGTCGCTGGCCCACGTCACCGGCGGTGGCATCCCCGGCAACCTGGTGCGCATCCTGCCCGAGCACGTGGACGCGGTGGTCAACCGCTCCACCTGGAAGCCGCAGCCGATCTTCGACCTGATCCAGTCCAAGGGGCGGATCGACGACCCGGAGATGGAGGCGACCTTCAACATGGGCGTCGGCATGTTCGCGATCGTCTCGGCCGAGGACGCCGACCGCGCGCTGGCCACGCTGACCGGTCGCGGGGTGGACGCGTGGCAGGCCGGCGAGATCATCGAGGGCACCGGTGAGGTGCAGATGATCGGACAGCACACTCGCGGCTGATCATCTGACACCGATCGTCCAACCACCTGGTCAGGGGTTCACCCAAGTGGCCGTCGCGGCCTAGCCTTAGAGGCTGCTTCGCCTTTGAGGCGCTGCTTCGGAAGCTGTGGGTGCGCCAGTGCCGTGGTGTGCCCGGTAGCCGTCAACCGGTGAGGAGGGCGATGGCTGCACGGGGACGGTCGTTGCGGGGGATGCGGGGTCTGGCCGGCGTCCCGTCGTACGTCGTGATGCAGCCCACCACCCTCTGCAATCTGGATTGCGCGTACTGCTATCTGCCGTTGCGCGCGGCGGACCGGCGGATGCCGGTGGCGGTGGCGGAGGCGGTGGCCGCCTCGGTGAACCCGTGGGCCGCCTCCGGGCGGTTCTCGGTGGTCTGGCACGGCGGGGAGCCGCTCGCGGCGGGCCGGGAGCGACTGGCGGCGCTGATGGCGCCGTTCGCCGCCGAGGTGGAACACCACGTGCAGACCAACGCCACGCTGATCGACGACGCGTGGTGCGAGTTCTTCGTGACGCACCGGATCCGGGTCAGCGTCAGCGTGGACGGGCCCCGGGCGCGTAACGGGGACCGGGTCACCCGGGCCGGTCATCCGGCGTACGACCGGATCGTGCGGGGTGTGGCGACGCTGCGCCGGCACGACCTGCCGTTCTCGGCGCTGGCCGTGGTGAACGACCCGTCGCCGGAGCGGGCGGCGGAGTTGTACGCCTACTTCCTCGACCTCGGGTGCGAGGTGCTCGGGGTCAACATCGAGGAGACCGAGGGCGTCAACACCCGTGACAACGCTCACGACGCCGCCGCGGTGACCGGTTTCTGGGCCGAGCTGGTCGCGGCCTGGCGACGCGAGCCACGGATCCACCTGCGGGAGGTCGAGTGGTCGCTGCGGTACGCCGCCGCGGTCCTGGACGGCACGGCGGACGACCTGTTGCCGGCCAGTCTCGACCCGATCCCCACCGTGGCGTACGACGGCGCGGTGGTCGTGCTCTCACCGGAGCTGGCCGGATTCACCGATCCGCGCCACGGCGACTTCAGCAGCGGGAACGTCCTGGCCACACCGTTGCACTCGATTCTCGCCGGTGCGGCCGGCACGGGCTGGGTCGGTGAGTTCCTGAGCGGGGTGGAAGCCTGCCGCTCGTCCTGCCCGTACTTCGGTTTCTGTGGCGGAGGCCACGCGGCCAACCGCTACTTCGAGCTGGGCCGTTTCGACGGTACGGAGACCGAGCACTGCCGCAACAGCAAGATCCGCCTACTGGAGGGAGTGTTGGATCATGCCCGAGACCACAGGTCACCGGGAGCCCGAGCGGGTGACGGGTAACGAGGCCGACCGGGTCACCGACCGGGTGCGGGAGGCCGCTGCCGGGCTCACCGCACTGCTCCAGGAGGCGGAGGCCGCACGACGGCTACGAGCGGAGGTGGCGGGCGGCGACGGGGCGAGCGCGGTCTGCGCCTGGAACCACTTCGAGAACATCCCGACGTTCTACAACTGGAACAACCGGCCTCGCTGACCGGCCGGAGTCGAGGGCCCGCCACGTTCCCGGATTACCTCCGGGCGTGGCAGGCCCTTGAGCGTCGGGTGGTACGCCGCCGCGTGCCGGGCACATACGTGAGCACGCGGGGAGTTACCGCGTGCTCGGATGTGACCGGGGGTCAGCGGGTGGGACGGACCCAGGTGTCCGGGTCGTCCTCGGCGTGGTCCTCATCATCGTCGACGTACTCTTTGTCGTCGTCGAAATGGTGGTCCGACTTGCCGCTGCCGCCGAGTTCTCGCTGCAAGGCGGCGAGGTCGGTGTTCGGGGAGTGATACTTCAGCTCCCGGGCCACCTTTGTCTGCTTGGCCTTAGCACGGCCGCGCCCCATGGCTCGACCCCCTCGCACAGAATGCGGGGCAGCCCGAAGGCGGGCCCCGATGACGTCAGGCATCTCTCGTGGCTCTTACGGTACATGGGGATGCCACCGTTCGGCACCTCGGGTTACCGCTGACCGCCGCCGCGCGTGGCGGTCAACCGGTCGTCACCCATTGTACCCGGTAAGGAGCGATGCCGGGAACGGTCCTGACACGGGGTAAAACTCCATGAACGCGTCGTATTTTCAGTTTAGCCGGATGCGCCCGTTAAGGGCGGGAGCAACGCGGCCCGCCCTCAACGTACGGCGAGGTCACCGCAGGTGGATCGCGCGCAGCCGGCCGATGTCGGCCATCCGCCGCTCCGCCAGCCGGTCGGCCGCCACGGCGGGCGGGACACCGTCGGTGTCGGCGAGCCGGAGGATCTCCCGCGTGGTGTCGAAGATGCGGGTCGCCCGCAGCTTGGCGCGGTCGAAGTCGAAGCCCTCGATCTCGTCCGCGACCTGGATCACACCACCGGCGTTCACCACGTAGTCCGGCGCGTAGAGGATGCCCCGGTCGGCGAGCAGCTTCTCCACGCCCGAATGGGCGAGCTGGTTGTTCGCCGCACCGGCGACCACCTTCGCCCGCAGCGCGCCGACCGTGTCGTCGTCCAGGGCGCCGCCGAGGGCGCAGGGCGCGTACACGTCGATGTCGGCGGCGGCCAGCGCGGACGCGTCCTCGACGAGCGTCACCTCGGGGTGGGTGGTCCGCGCCCAGTCCAGCGCGCGGGGGCTCACGTCGGTGGCCACCACCTCGGCGCCGTCCTCCAGCAGGTGACCGACCAGGTACTTGCCGACCTTGCCCAGGCCGGCCACACCGACCCGCCTGCCGTGCAGCGTGGGGACCCCCCAGACGTGCTCGGCCGCCGCGCGCATGCCCTGGAAGACGCCCCAGGCGGTGAGGATCGAGGAATCGCCGGCACCGCCGTGCTCGACACTGCGGCCGGTGACGTACCGCGTCTCGCGGGCGATGACGTCCATGTCCGGCACGTACGTGCCGACGTCGCAGGCGGTGTAGTAGCGCCCGCTCAGCGACTCCACGAAGCGGCCGTACGCGCGCAGCAGCGCCTCGCTCTTGATCTGCTCGGGGTCACCCCAGATGACCGCCTTGCCGCCACCCAGGTCCAGCCCGGCGAGAGCGTTCTTGTACGCCATGCCGCGGGACAGGTCGAGCACGTCGGCGAGGGCGGCCTCCTCGCTCGCGTACGGGTAGAAGCGGGTGCCACCCAGCGCCGGGCCGAGCGCGGTGGAGTAGATCCCGATGATCGCCTTCAGGCCGGTCTGCTTGTCCTGGCAGAACACGACCTGCTCGTGGCCCGTGGATTCCGGGTCGTCGGAAGTGGCGAATACGCCCATGACTGGCTCCTGTGTCGGCGGGCGTCCTTGTGGGACGCGGACCTCGGTCGAGCCGGCGGGGATGCTGCCGGTGGTGCGAGCCTAGTATCGACGGGCGCTCCCCGGCCCCTCCCGGGCGTCCACGTCCCGCCCAGCGGGCGTACGCACCGGGCGTGCCGACGCCCGCGCCGTAGGGCGCGACGAGGGCGCCGGACCCCCGTTTCGGCTCGCCACGCGGTACCGGCCGGGTGACGCCGAGCAACGCTCGGCTTGCCGTTCGTGGGAGGATCGCGCCGTGCCGTCGCTCTTCGCCTCATACCTGCGCGTGTACGAGCCGCTGACCGCCTTCGATCGCGATCGTCAGGCGTACTGGCGGCGCTACGTCGAGCAGGGGCGGGCGGTGGCGCCGGTGGAGGGACCGGTACGGCAACGGACCTCGGTGATCGAGGCGCTCGGTGCCGGCTGGACCCGGCTGCCCGACCTGCCCGACGAGGCGTACGTGCTGGAGACGGACGAGACGCTGCTGGTGTGCCCGTGGAACCTGCGCATCCGGGTGGCCGAGGCCGCGCTGAGCGCCCGGGACGGGGTGCCGGCGGTGCTCGCCGACGCGTTCGTGCCGCCGGTGCTGGCCGGGCAGGCCAAGGCCGTGGTGGAGGACTGGCGCAGCGGGGCCCGGGTGCTGGAGCACGGCGTACCCCGGGTGCACGAGCAGATCGCCACCTGGGGGGTGCCGCTGCGCTGGTTCGTGCTCTTCGAGGCGCAGGAGCGTCACCACGTGACCGCACCGGAGCGTCGTGCGTTGCGCTTCCGGACGGAGATCTCGAAGGCCCGTCGCCGGTCGTCGCGTGCGCTGTCGGTGCTGCGCAAGTCGGTGGGGGAGGCGCCCATCACCGAGGCGGTCGAGGAGGCCGCCCGGTGGCTGGAGGAGTTCCACCCCCGCTCGGTGGTGGAACTGGACTACGGGGGTCTGGTCGAGTTGCTCTCCGACGAGACGCTCGCCGAGGACGACTCGGCGGAACTCGTCGCCACGGGACTCGCCGGACTGTCGCGTGGTGAGGCCGAGGAGGCGTCTGCGGCGTACGACAAGCTCGTTGCGCGCTGGCGGGCCGTGCAACTTCTAGAACGCTGCAACTAGTCCGCTTTTGCCCAAATTTCGGGCTGCAACATGAGGCGTGCTCGTAGTTGTTGCGTCACGAACCGTGACTATGAGTCCGAATAAGGTACTTTCTGGCGTGTAATAGTCGTATAAATCGGGCATGGTTCATCCGTCCGTCTAGGGACGTTCGGCCGTTCGGCCCATGTCGGACATCGGGGACTAGCCGGACCATGGGAGACGCGTCGGCCGGCGGGACCCCGGCCGATGTCTCTACATGTGGAGGAGTGACCGATGGCATCGCGAACGCACGAACCAGAGCCGCTACTCACACCGGCCGAGGTGGCGTCGATGTTCCGTGTCGACCCGAAGACGGTGACCCGCTGGGCGAAGGCCGGCAAGCTGAGCGCCATCCGGACCCTGGGCGGCCACCGCCGGTATCGCGAGTCCGAGGTCAGGGCGCTGTTGCAGGGGCAGATCCCGCAGCAGCGTCAGGGGGACTGACCGGCTGGTAGATAGCAGAGACACCACGAAGGGCGACGGATTCTCGAACTCGTCGCCCTTCGACATGTCCCGACCCGGCGGCCGGGTCGGCGTACCGGCCTCAGCCGGTCAGCTCGACCCGGATCCCCACCGTGCCGCCGGTGCCCCGGCGGAGTCGGCTGCCGAGCAGCGTCAGCCGCCCGATCACTCGGTACTTCTGCTTGATCAGCCCCCGGATGCGATCGGTCGCTCCGGGGTCGTAGAGGCTCGCCCGGGCGGGCACCGCCTCGCCATGGGGTCGACCGCGCACGTCGCACGGCGCCACCGTGACATCCCCACTGCGCCGGATCCGCTTCACCTTGCCGGCATCCGCCGCAGACCACACCGCCAGGGCGTCGCCGTCGCGTACCGCCCAGACCGGGGTCGGCACCGCGCGGCCGTCCTTGCGGAAGGTCGTGAGGAGTATGTACTTCTCCGCCGAGAGGCGGTCCAACGTGGTCACGCCGCCCAGGATACGGGCGTCGCGCGCGACTGAGCAGCCCGTTAGCGTTAAGGACGTGACGGGGGAACCACGGATCGGTGACGTCTTCGGAGAACTGCTGCGCGACGCGCTGGCGGTGGCGACCGGGGTCGGTCCCCGGCCGCTGGCCGGCGGGCGGCTGCCCCGACCGGTCATCGAGATCATCGAACGGGACGACGGGCTGGTCAACGGCGCGCCCGCCGCCCACTACCTGGCCGGGCCGCAGGAGTGGCAACCACACGACCACCGGGCCGTGGACCGGGTGCGGGGCGCGACACTGGACGTCGGCGTCGGCGGCGGCCGGATCGCCCTGCTGTTGCAGGAGCGCGGCGTACCCGTGACCGGGCTGGACGTCTCGCCCGGCGCGCTCGCGGTGTGCCGTCGTCGGGGCGTACGCGATCTGGTGCACGGCACGGTCGACGAGCACTGCGCCGACGGGCGGCGCTACGACACGTTCCTGTTGCTCGGCAACAACCTGGGCCTGTTCGAGGGTCGGGAGCGCGCACCCGCCTTCCTGGCGGCCCTGGCCGCGATGGCCAACCCCGGGGCGCAGGTGATCGCGCACGGCACCGACCCGTACGGCACCACCGATCCGCTGCACAGCCGCTACCACGAGCGCAACCGTCGACGGGGCCGCCTCGGCGGGCAGCTCCGGCTGCGGCTGCGCTACCGCGAACTCGGTACGCCCTGGTTCGACTACCTGGTCTGCTCGCCGGCCGAACTCGCCGAACTGGTCCGGGGCACCGCATGGCGACTGACCGACGTGGACGACCGGGACGCCCCGTACTACCTCGCCACCCTGCGCCTGAGCTGAGCGCCGAAGGCCGCCTGAGGGCCGCCTGAGCTGAGCGCCTGGGCGCCGCCGGATGTTAGGAAGGGTCCCCTGCTATGCCGTAGGCGTTAGCAGGGGACCCTTCCTTGCTCCGAAGGCTTAGACCTGGACGGTCGGCGGGAGCTGCTCCGGCGGCAGGCCGCCGTCGCCGTCGACGACCTCGTCGGGCTGACCGTCCTCGTCGATGTCGACCATCGTGACGTCCACCTTGCCGTCGCCGTCGGTGTCGAACTGGAACAGGTCGGCCTTGCCGTCACCGTCGGTGTCGACCACCCAGACGTCGGTACGGCCGTCGTTGTTGGTGTCGGCGCGCAGCAACTCGATGCGCTCGTCGCCGCGCGTCTCGACGGTCTCCTGGGTGCCCGAGTCGCCCGTGGTCTCCGGTGCCTGGCTCATCTGTTCGTCCTTCCCTTTGGCTGTCGGCGGTCTGTACCCGATCCCGTCCGCCCCCACGCATCGGGCCCGGTCGGTGCTGCATAGGGTCGCAGCATGACTGAGCGGAGCGTACGGGCCGGTTGCGGCGTGGCGGCGATCCCGCGCGTCGACGGCGTCGGAGAGCGTGTCGTCGTCACCCTGCGGTGGTGGCACCATGACTGAACGATTCGTGGTGGTGGGTGCCGGCACCATGGGCCTCGGCATCGCGTACGTGGCGGCCGGCGCCGGCCACACGGTGGAACTGGTCGAGGTGAACCGGGAACGCGGTGCGGAGGCAATGATCCGGCTCGCCGAGCTGTGGGACCGGGGCGTCCGGCGCGGCAGGTTGACCGTGGTGCAGGCCGCCGCGAACCAGGAACGCGTCACCCTGCGGGCGGGCCTGGCCGAGGTGGCTGCGGAGCCACAGGTGATCGTGGAGGCGGTGCCGGAACGGCTCGACCTGAAGCGGGCCGTGCTGGCCGAGGCAGAGGCGCTGCACCCCGCCCTACTGGGCAGCAACACCTCCAGCATCCCGATCGCCGAGCTGGCCCAGGGACTGCGCCGGCCCGAGCGCTTCTGCGGGCTGCACTTCTTCAACCCGGTCTGGGCGATGGCGCTGCTGGAGATCGTGGTCGGCGCGGCCACCGCGCCGGAGACCACCGCCGCCGCCGTCACGCTCGCCACCCGGCTGGGCAAGGACCCCGTGGTGGTACGCGACATGCCGGGCTTCGCCACCTCCCGGCTCGGGGTGGCCCTCGGTCTGGAGGCGATCCGGATGGTCGCCGACGGGGTGGCCGACCCGGCCGACATCGACAAGGCGATGGTGCTCGGCTACCGGCACCCGGTCGGGCCACTGGAGCTGACCGACCTGGTGGGTCTGGACGTACGCCTCGACATCGCCCGCACCCTCCAGGCCGCGTACGGGGACCGGTTCGCGCCGCCACCGCTGCTGACCGAGATGGTGGCGGCCGGTCGGCTCGGCAAGAAGTCGGGGCAGGGCTTCTATCACTGGGTCGACGGTGTGCGTACGGACGGCACGGCGCGGCCTGAGACGGGCGAGGGGACGCCGGGCGTGGCTTCCGCCGACCGGACGGGCGCGGTCCGATGAGCGGCGGGCTGCGGGTCGAGGAACGCCCGGACCGGCTGGTGGTCACACTGGACCGGCCGGAGAAGCGCAACGCCATCGACGCCGACCTGATCGCCGCGCTGCACGAGGTCTGCGCCGACCTGGAGGCCCGTCCCCGGATGCTGTTGCTGACCGGCGGCACCGACGGGATCTTCGCCGGTGGGGCGGACATCGGTCAGCTACGCGAGCGGGGCCGCCTGGATGCGCTGGCCGCGATCAACTCGGCCGCCTTCGCCCGGATCCGGGCGCTGCCGATGCCGACCGTGGCGGCCGTCGACGGTCCTGCTCTGGGCGGTGGCGCCGAGCTCGCGTACGCCTGCGATCTGCGGGTCTGCACCGAGCGGGCGGTCTTCGGCCAGCCGGAGGTGCGGCTCGGCATCCTGGCCGGTGCCGGCGCGACGCACCGGCTGCCGGCGCTGGTCGGTGAGGCTCGGGCCAAGGAACTGCTGTTCACCGGTCGCCGGGTGGACGCGGCGGAGGCGTCCCGGATCGGACTGGTCAACCGGGTGGTGGCGGGGCCGGAGGAGTTGCTGCCGGCCGCCCACGCGCTGATCGACGAGATGGCGAAGGGCTCGGCGCTGGCGCTGCGGCTGACCAAGCTCGCCGTGGACGCGCCGCCCGCCGCCCATCCGCACCTGGACCTGGTCAGCCAGGCGGTGCTCTTCGAGGACGACGAGAAGTACCGCCGGATGACGGATTTCCTGGACCGGCGTCGCGGTCGCTGAGACCGACCGCAGAGACCACGACGGCCGCACCGGAACCCTCCGGTGCGGCCGTCGTGGTCGGATCGGTCAGCGGCCCAGCGCGGCCAGCGGCACGTCGGCGTCCGCCAGCGCCCGGATCACCGCGGCCGACTCGCTGAAGCCGATGAGAAGTACGGCGTCGGCACCGAAATCCTTGATCTGCTTGGCGCCGTCACTGAAGTTGATCGGTGCGGCGTCGGCACCCTCGCCCGGCTCGTAGCCGAGCAGCGTCACCTTGTCGCCGCCGAACCCGGCCCGCTCCAGTTCGGCCCGGACGGCCTCTTGGAGGCCCTCGCCGTAGGCGTCCTTACGGGCCACGATGGCGATCTTCTGCGGCCCGTCGCGGAGGATCACGTCGGCCAACGCCCGACCCTGGAGGCTGTCCGGCGGCGCGGTACGGAAGTAGAGGCCCTTGTCCTCCGCGTCGGTCAGCGACGCGGCGGTGTTCGACGGGGAGAAGAGGATGCGGCCGGCTGCCACCACGTCCGGCAGGACGGCGGCTGAGATACCGGAGGCGCCGGCCCCGATGATCACGTGTACCCCGGCACCGACGTGGCTGGCGACCGTCCGCTTGGCGACCGTCGGGTCCGTGCCGTCGTCGCCGTCGATCCAGACCACGTCCTCGTCGAGCACACCGCCGGCCGCGTTGATCTCCTTGATCGCCAGGCCCACACCGGCTGCGATCGGCGGGTACGCCAGGGCCAGATCGCCGGTCTTGGGCAGCAGACCGCCGAGGACGAGCGGCGCGCCGCTGGGCTGCTGGCTGCCACGCGGCGGTGCCTTCGTGCTCGCCGCCGACTCGTCCCCGGCGCCGACGAACTCCGTCTTGGCGTCGTTGAGCTGCTGGTTGTCGAAGTGCAGGGTGGCGTAACTGGCGGTGGCGGGCTCACCGGCGTCGGTGAACCCGGCGCGGGTGATCGACACGCTGCGGTACTCGATGTCGTCGCCGTCGCGGGCCAGCCGCAGGCACTGGGCGGGGGTCTCGCAGCGGGTGCCCTCGTTGGTGACGCCGACGATCTGCCGGGCGATGGCCGCCGGGTTGGTGCTGCCGGCGAGTTCCGTCGCGAGCGCGCTGATCACCACCGCGTCGTACGCCTCGGCGGCGTAGAGGAAGTCGTTCAGCCCCGGGTCCATGGACCGGAGCCGGTTCTTGAAGTCCTCCGGCAGCGGAGTCAGGGGAGTGGTGCCCTTCATGCCGTCGACGAGGTTGGCGCGATCCTGCAACTCTTCCGGGTACGAGTTGAGCATGTTGCCGTCCGTACCGTAGAGGCGCACCTGGTCGGCGCCCGCCTCCTCGGTCTGGTCGTTCCCGCACGCGCTGGTGGCGAGCAGGAGGGTGGCGCAGGTGGCCATGATGGCCGCCCGCAAGCCGCGTGACATGTGCATCGTCGTCCTTCCTACGGCGAAGGTCCGCTGCGCAGACTAACGTGCCGTGACGCACGGCGGGACCGTGGAGGCGTGTCTATCCGCAGGTCGCCCTCCCTAATTACGGAGAGTCACCATCGGTGGTCGCTTGACCGGGCCCCCTACCGTGCGGTGGGTGACCGACTCGCCACAGCAGACGTACGACGACGCCTCCGCCATCCTCAGTTCGGCGCTCGACGGCGACTCCGACGGTGTGGTCGGGACATTCGACGCGGTGGTGGACCGGGCCGGCCTCGTCGGGGCGTACGACGTGGCGTGGTGCCTGGCCGCGACGATGGTCGGTGATCCGGTGCCGCCCGGCGCCTGCGCGCTCGACTTCCCCGAAATCGACCAGGCCGAGTACGACGCCCGCTGGGTGGCCCGTTTCGTCAGCGCGTACGCCAACTCGGACCTGGACACCGCCCGTGCCCTGTTCGGTGCGGCGGTGGCCGACGGGCTGCTGCCGGAGTGCCTGCTGACCCTCGCCGGTTCGACGGTGGCCACCCTGCGGCACCGGTCCGCCTGAGCCGCAGCGCCCGGCGGCGCCGGTCCGCCTGAGCGACAACGGCAGCCCGTTCAGGTGCCGGACTGGACCACCGTGGTGGCGTACCGGGACAGCAGCTCGTGCCAGCCGGCGGTCAGCGCCTGCCGGTAGCCCTCCGCGGCCTGGCCGTGCCGGTCGAAGTGCCGGTGCGCGACCTCGACCAGGGTGCCGGAGCCTTCCGGCGTGAACAGCACCTCGACCTCGCTGGCCTGCGCCGGATCGGGCACCGGGGCGCGGTCCGCCCCGATCTGCCAGGTGAACACCAGCCGCCGGGGCGGATCCCAGGTCAGCACCCGGCCCCAGTCGCTGCGGAAGCCGTAGGGGCCGATCTCATAGAGCATGCCGCCGGCCTGCAGCTCCATGCCAAGCTCGGCCAGGGCCTCCGGGCCGGACCAGGTGTACTCCATCACCCACCAGTCGGCGAGCCTGCTGGTGAACACCGCGTAGGCCTGCTCAGGGGCGGCCGGGACGACCAGGGCGCTGTGGATCGTGAACCGCTCGTGATCCTGTCGGATGTCGATCGGATCAGTAATCCCCTGTCCCATAGGCCCGGACCATACCGGCTCATGCCCGCGTGCGCAGCTTCCCGCAAGGCCGAGACCTGCCGGAAGATCCGCTTACGGGTCGATTCCGGTCCGCCACGGACATCGGCGGATGGCGGCCTGCGGAGCGGGCACCACCGAGTCGAACGGACCCGAGCCGTCGGCGGCCCGGCAGTTGGCCGAGCAGGCCGGGGAGAGCATCCTGCAGGCGGGGCGCAGCTGTGGGACGTCATCCAGAGCGGATTGGCACAACGTCGCCAGGACGGCTGAGCGGCGTTACCGGGGAAAGCAAAACACCGACCGGCGTTTCCGCTGGTCGGCGTTGCTGTAGCCCGGCGAAAGGCTATGTGGCCAGGGGCGGGGTCGAACCGCCGACCTTCCGATTTTCAGTCGGACGCTCGTACCAACTGAGCTACCTGGCCGTGGTGCTCGGCTCATGCTACCCGTCCCACCGGGTTCCCGTCGGGAGGGTCACATGCCCCGATACGCAGAACGCCGCGCGAGGTGCGCGGCGTCAGCGCTTGCGGTCCTGACGGGACTTGAACCCGCGACCTCCGCCTTGACAGGGCGGCGAGCACTCCAACTGCTCCACAGGACCTAGCTGGTGTTGCATTCGACCGAAGTCGAACCGTGCCCCCAACGGGATTCGAACCCGTGCTACCGCCTTGAAAGGGCGGCGTCCTGGGCCGCTAGACGATGAGGGCGGCCCCGCTATCATTGCACATTCGCAACGTGAGCGGACTTGCTCCCATCCGGCCCCGCCGGAGGCTTGGAAAGCATACGTGATGTCTCACCGGTCGGCCAAACCGGTGTGGCTACCGCCGCAACGTCTCGTAAAAGTGCAGCTCAGAACGGGTCTATCCGAGCTTGGTGATGCCGAGGTCGCGCTTCAGGGCGGCGATCACCCTGGTGCAGGCGGCGAGCGTGGCGGCCCGATTGCCGCCTCCGTCGTGCAGCAGCACCACCGCGCCGGGCTTGGCGCTGCGCTTCACCCGCTTCTCGATCGTGGCGGCGGTCGGCTTGGCCCAGTCCTGCGGGTCCACCGTCCAGTGCAGCGACCGCATGTCCAGCTTCTTGGCGACCCGCACCACCTCGGCGGTCCACCGGCCGCCGGGCTGGCGGTAGAACGGGATCTCCGCGTCGGGTACCGCCCGCCGGATCTCCTTGTTCGTCCGGACCAGGTCGGCGCGGATCTCGGCGACCGGCCGCCGGGCGAGGTCGAGGTCGTGGTTCCAGCTGTGGTTGCAGAGCTGGTGCCCCTCCCGGACGATCCGCCGGAGCAGGTCGGGATGCTTGCGGACCTGGGCGCCGACCACACAGAAGGTGGCGGTGACGCCCGCCTTCTTCAGGCGGTCGAGCACCTTGGGCGTCCAGGTCGGATCGGGTCCGTCGTCGAAGGTGAGAGCCACCCCCTCGGCCCCGGTGGTGCGGACCAGCCCGGCCGGCAGCTTGGCCGGCAGGGCCCGCAGTGGGGGCTTGGGCGGGGCCAGCGTCGGTGACGGCGAGGGCTCCGGGGGCAGGGCGGCCGACGGAGGAGGGCTGGACGGGGTGGTCGCCTGGGGCGACTCGCCGCCACCGCCGCAGCCGGTCACCAGGAGGACCAGGCTCGTGACACACGCGAGCAGGACACGGGTACGCATCGTTCGCTCCCGAGAGGGGTTCGGGTTCGACGGACTGCCCGACGCTAGTTCACCCGATTTGAGTAGACAAACGCCGGGTCAGGACGCCACCGCTTTCCGTGCCGACCTAATGCCGTGAACCCCTATGGAAGCCTGCAAAGGCCCCGAAATTTCTCTCAGGATGCGGCCGAACGGTCGAGCGAGTCGCGTACGGCGACGATGAGCGAGACCGCTTCGGTCAGGTCGATCGGCCGGACCACCCCGGCCGGCAGACTCTCGGCCCGCCACCCCGGTCCCGCCGCGAGGACCAGCAGCGGTCGACGCGGAACGGTCAGCAAGGCGCTGAGCTGGGTGGCATCGGCCGTGGCCCGGGTGTGCGACCAGACCACCACGGCGGCCGGTCCGGTCCGGTCGATCGCGTCCAGCAGCGCCCTCACCGGGACCCGGGCGCCGAGCATCCGGTGCGCGACACCGGCCTCGGCCAGCGCGGCGGCCAGCGCCTCCAGGGGCAGGCTGTGCTGCTCCTCGTCGGCGCAGGACAGCAGGATGCGCGGCGGCCCGAGGACGGGACGGGTGGCCGCCGCCAAGGCGAACGCCGCCGAGACACAGCGCGACAGCAGATGTTCCACCTCGATCAACACGTCTGTCGCGGCGTGCCGTTGCCCGATGCCGGCGAGCACCGGGCGCAGCAGCCTGTCCCAGGTGCCGATCACACCCTCGGTGGCCAGGCTGCGTGAGATCGCCTCGTTGATCGCGACCGCGTCCAGCCGCATCGCGGCACGCGCCAGGCCGCGCGCTGCCGGACCGGCGCGGCCCACCGGAATGGTGTTGCCTCCGCCGTCCCGCGCGGTCCTCGACCGGGCGACACCACCCGCCGCCGTGGCGGGAGCCTGCCGGGCCCATCGCGCCGCCTCCGCCGGACTGAGCCCCTCGCCGGTGAGCCGTCGCATGACCTCCAGCCGGGCGAGGTCGGCCGTCGTGTAGCGGCGGTGGTGTCCGGGTACGTGCTCGCTGGGCCCGAGGCCGTAGCGCTGGTGCCAGGTGCGCAGCGTGGTCACCGCGACGCCGAGTCGTCGGGCGACCGCCCCCGCGCTCAGTGCCTCATCGGCCACCCGGCCGCTCCGGCCCGTCGCCGGCCGGGGCCGAGGGGTGGAGCAGACGGTCCACCACGCCGACCAGCCACGGCGCGTACGCGTCGGGGTTACGGTCGAGCTCGGCGGTCAGTGCCGCAGGGTCGACCCAGCGCAGCTCGGCGACCTCCGCAGGCTCGGGACTCAGTGGTGTGTCCGGCGAGAACTCGCCACGCAGGACGTGGTCGTACTCGACTTCGACCCGACCCGTGGACGGGTCCTCGGCGCGGTACACGTGCACGCCGACCTCGGTCAGCACCACCGGGCCGACGCCGAGTTCCTCGTGTAGCCGGCGGTTGGCGGACTCGGCCACGTCCTCACCGGGCTGCGGGTGACCACAGCACGTGTTGGCCCAGCGCAGCGGGAACCGTGTCTTCGCCGCAGCCCGACGCTGGAGGAGGATCCGGCCGTCCGGCGAGACGAGCAGCACGGAGAAGGCACGGTGCAGCTGACCGGGGGTCTGGTGGGCGGCGGACACGGTGGCCGACCCGATCCGCCGGCCCGAATCGTCGACCAGCTCGACCAGGTGGGCTTCCCGCGACAGTGACATCAGAGCCATCCTTCGTTCAGCGGCCACGGCCGGTGATGCGACCGGCGGCCAGCTTGCCCGAGATGAGCACCATGGGAACCCCGACGCCGGGCTGCGTGCCCGAGCCGACGAACACCACGTTGGACAGCGACGGGTGCAGGTTCGACGGTCGGAACGGACCGGTCTGGAACAGGGTGTGCGCGGCGGCGAACGGCGTGCCGGCGGCCATGCCCTGCTCCGCCCACTCGGCCGGGGTGACCGCCCGGAGCACCTCGACGCCGTCGCCGAAGCCGACGTAGCCGCGTTCCTCAAGGGTGGCGACGAGCTGGTCGGAGTAGCGGGCGGTGAGGTCGCCGCGCCACTCGAAGGGTGCCCGCTCCAGGTTCGGCACCGGGGCGAGCACGTAGTAGGTGTGCCGTCCGGCAGGCGCGACCGCCGGGTCCGTCCGGCTCGGGTTGGTGACCAGCAGGGACGGGTCGCTCATCAGCTCACCGCGTCGGATGACCTCGTCGAACGTGCCCTTCCAGGAGCGCCCGAAGTGGATGTTGTGGTGCGCGATGCGCCGGTAGCCCTGGGTCGAGCCGACGTGCAGCACGATGCAGGACGGCGAGTAGGTCAGGCGGCGTTGCCGGGTCGCCGGCAGCAGGTCGCGGTAGGCCACCGGCAGGTCGGGGTTGAGGACCACCACGTCGGCGGGGACGAACTCGCCGTCGGCGGTCAGCACGCCGGTGGCCCGGCCGTGGGCGGTCTCCACCCGGGTCACCGTGGTGCCGTACCGGATCTTGACGCCGTGCTTCTCGGCGGCGCCGGCCAGCCCGCGCGAGACCGCGTGGATGCCGCCGCGCGGGAAGAAGACCCCGGCGACCGAGTCGAGGTACGCGATGACCGCGTAGATGGCCAGCGCGTCGTGCGGGGCGAGGCCGGCGTACATCGCCTGGAAGGAGAAGATGCGCCGGGTACGCGGGTCGCGGAAGAACTGGTCGATCTTGGTCTGGAGCCGCCGGAAGGCGCCGGTGGCGACCAGCTTGAGCAGGTTGGCGGTGAGCAGGTCGGTGGGGGCGTCGAGGTTGCGCTCGATGAAGTCGGCCCGCTCCAACCGCCACAGGTTCCGTGCGAAGTCGACGAACCGCAGGTAGCCGTCGGCCTCGCGGGGCCCGCAGACCCGGGAGATCTCCGCCGCCATCCGGGCGGTGTCGGTCAGCACGTCGAGCGTGGAACCGTCCGGGTAGTAGGCGCGGTACGCCGGGTCGAGCGGCATCAGGTCGACCCAGTCGGACAGCTCCTCGCCCACCGCGCCGAGCGCCTCGGCGATCAGGTCGGGCATGGTGAGCACGGTGGGGCCGGTGTCGAACTCGTAGCCGTCCACGCTGAGCCGTCCGGCCCGTCCACCCGGCACCGGCTCACGTTCCAGCAGGGTCACCTGCCGCCCGCTGCCCGCCAGGTGCAGTGCGCAGGCCAGGCCGCCGAGGCCCGCTCCGACGACCACGACCTGATCCGTACGCCCGTCCACGGTTCGCACCGAGAACCTCCCCATCATGCTCTCCGGTGGGTGGCCACAGTCGCGAGACCGGCCAACGCCACCCGTGCCGTCTCGTCCACGGCGACGGTGTCGAGCGCCGCCAGGGCCTGGTCGACCCGCTCGTCGATCATCCGCTCGATCCGGTCCACCGCGCCGGTGTCCACCACCACCTCAGCCAGCCGGGCGACCTGGGGCGTGCTGACCGGGTCGCCGGTGCCGTCCAGTTCCCGCAGCTGCGTCGGAGTGGCCATCTCCCGCGCCAGCACGAGCAGCGCGGTCGGCTTGCCGGTGCGCAGGTCGTCGCCGGCCGGCTTGCCGGTGGTGGCCGGGTCGCCGTAGACGCCGAGCAGGTCGTCGCGGAGCTGGAACGCCTCGCCGACGCAGAGGCCGTAGGCGGTGTACGCCGCGGTCAGGCGGCCGTCGCCGGTCACGCCGGCCAGGCTGGCGCCGAAGAGCAGCGGACGCTGGACCGTGTAGCTGGCGGTCTTGTAGCGGGCCACCCGCAGGGCCCGGTCGACCGACCAGCTCGCCGGGTCGGCCTCGCCGAGGATGTCGAGGTACTGCCCGGCGACCGTCTCCACCCGCATCCGGTCGTACCCGCGGCGGACCGCGAGCAGCCGGTCCGGGGGCAGGACGGTGCGCGAGAGCAACTGGTCGGCCCAGACCATGCAGAGGTCGCCGATCAGCACCGCGACGGCCTCCCCGAAGCGGCCGGAGTCGCCGTTGCGGCCGGCGGCGGCGTGCTGGGCGGCGACCGCCATGTGTGCGGTGGGTCGGCCGCGACGGGTGGCGGACGCGTCCATCACGTCGTCGTGCACCAGCGCGAAGGTGTGCAGCAGTTCCAGGGTGGCCAGTGCGGGCAGCACCGGGGCCAGCGGTTCGTCGCCGCCCACCGCGCCGCGCCATCCCCAGTAGGCGAACGTCGGTCGGACCCGCTTGCCGCCGACGAGGACGTGGTCACGTGCCGTTGCGGCGAAACCACCCATCGCCGCGTCGATTTCGGCCAGCGCGTCGACCTCGGCGTTCAGGAAGTCGGTGAGGGTCTCATCGACGGCGGCGACGAGATCCCGGGTGTAAGCGGCCAGAACGGCCCGGATCGGATCGTCGTTCCCGACCGGCTGCTCAGGCCCCACGCGAAGCAGGTTACCGGTAAGTCGGTCGCTGGCCATGCGGCTGAGCGTACCCTAAGGTTTCAAGTTGCGTCGATTGGTGCGTCGATTTTCGAGGAGGGCTCGTGGAGACGGATCTCAGTGCCGCCTACGAGAGGTGCCGTGAGCTGCACAAACGCCACGGGCGTACCTACTATCTCGCCACCCGGCTACTACCCGCATGGAAACGGCGTCATGTGCACGCCTTATATGGATTCACTCGGTACGCGGACGAGATCGTCGACCAGACAGAGGAGCTGCCACCGCCGGCGCGTGCCGCCCGGCTGGACGACTGGGGCGGCCGGTTCATCGCCGGACTGCACGGCGAGCAGGTCGACGACCCGCTGCTCCCGGCGGTGCTGCACACCATCGCCGTGTTCGACCTGGACCGGGAGGACTTCGCCGCGTTCCTCAAGAGCATGGCGATGGACCTGACCGTGACCTCCTACCGCACCTACGCCCACCTGCTGGACTACATGGAGGGCTCGGCGGCGGTCATCGGCACCATGATGCTGCCCATCCTGGGCAGTTCCGCCCCGGCGGCGGCCCGGGAGCCGGCCCGTCAACTGGGCTTCGCGTTCCAGCTCACCAACTTCGTCCGGGACGTCGCCGAGGACCTGGACCGGGGGCGGACGTACCTGCCGGAGGAGGACCTGGCGGCCTTCGGCCTGACCCACGAGGACCTGCTGGCCTGCCGTGCGGCGGGACGGGCCACCGAACCGGTCCGCGAGTTGATCCGGCACGAGGTGGATCGCGCCCAGACCCACTACGCCGCCGCGGCACCCGGAGTGCTCCTGCTCGACCCCGCCTCGCAGGCGTGCATCCGCACCGCGTACGCGCTGTACGGCGGGATCCTCGACGAGGTCGCCGCCCAGGACTACGACGTGTTCGTCCGGCGGGCCACCGTGCCCCGGCGACGCCGGATGGCGGTCGCCTCGCGTGCCCTGCTCACCCCGGCCGGCACGCCGGTCGAGCTGCCCGGGCCTCGGCTGCGGTGAGCGCGCGTACCGCCGTCGTGCTGTTCACCCGCGACCTGCGGGTGCACGACCACCCTGCGCTGGCGACGACCTGCGCCGCCTTCGACCGGGTGGTGCCGTTGTACGTCCTGGACCCGGCGTTGACCGGACTGTCGCCCAACCGCACCCGCTTCCTGCACCAGAGTCTCGCCGACCTGCGCGACGCGCTGCGGCGGCTCGGCGGCGACCTGGTGCTGCGGCACGGCGACCCGGTGGCCGAGACGGTCCGGCTGGCCGGGGAGGTGGGCGCCGAGGCGGTGGCGCTCTCGGCCGACGTCTCCCGGTACGCCACCCGGCGGGCCGACCGGCTGCGCGCCGAGTGCGACCGGCACCGGTTGCACCTGCGCTTCTTCCCGGGTCTGACGGTGGTGGAGCCGGGGGCCACGACGCCGAGCAACGGCGACCACTACCGGGTGTTCAGCCCGTACCACCGGGCCTGGAGCGGGCAGCGGTGGCGCGACGAACTGGCCGCGCCGTCCCGGGTGTCGCTGCCGGGCGGGGTTTCGGTGGGCCGCCTGCCGGCGCTGCCCGACGGCGAGTCACCGGACGCGGCGGTGGGTGGCGAGACGGAGGCGCGGAGTCGCCTCGACCGGTGGATGCCGCACCTGGCCGAGTACGGCGACCGGCACGACGACATGGCCGGTGACGCGACCTCCCGGATCAGCCCCTACCTGCGGTTCGGCTGCGTGTCGCCGCTGACCGTGGCGAACCGGGCCGGCGACCCCGCGTCGCCCTTCGTCCGCCAGGTCTGTTGGCGGGACTTCTACTACCAGGTCACCGCCGCCTTCCCGGACATCTCCCGGAAGGTCTACCGGCGTGGCGCCACCGAGCAGTGGCGGTACGACGACGGCGCGGTCGCGGACTGGACGGTGGGCCGCACCGGCGTACCGATCGTGGACGCCGGGATGCGGCAGTTGCGGGCGGAGGGCTGGCTGCACAACCGGGCCCGCCTGATCACCGCCGGCTACCTGACCAAGTCGCTCGGCCTGGACTGGCGCGCCGGACTGGCGTTCTACTTCCGGTGGCTGCTCGACGGGGACGTGGCCAACAACTCGGGCAACTGGCAGTGGGTGGCCGGCACCGGCAACGACACCAGGCCGTACCGGGGGTTCAACCCGATCCGGCAGGCCGAACGGTACGACCCGGAGGGCGCGTACGTGCGGCGCTGGGTGCCGGAACTGGCGGCGGTGTCCGGCAAGGCGGTGCACCAGCCGTGGCGGCTGCCCGAGGCGCTCCGCCGGAGCCTGGACTACCCGCCGCCCACGGCGGCGCGCGGGGTCGATCCGGTCTGGCTGCGCTGAGACGGTCCGCGTGGCCGGGTGGTCGGCGGGCGGACGGTGCGCGATGCTGACGGCATGGCGGAGCCGGAAGTGGTGGACGTGGTCGTGCTCGGGCTCGGTGTCGGCGGCGAGGAGGTGGCCGGGCGACTCGCCGAGGCCGGTCTCACCGTGGTCGGCATCGATCGGAACCTGGTGGGTGGGGAGTGCCCGTACTGGGGCTGCATCCCGAGCAAGATGATGATCCGGGCGGCGAACGCGCTGGCCGAGGCGCGGCGGGTCGACGGGCTGGCCGGCACCGCCGAGGTCCGACCGGACTGGGCGCCGGTGGCGCAACGGATCCGCCAGGAGGCCACCGACGACTGGGACGACCGGGCCGCCGTGGAGCGGTTCACCGGCAAGGGCGGACGCTTCGTCCGGGGCAGTGGCCGCCTCGACGGACCGGGTCGGGTGCGCGTCGGCGACCAGGTCTTCCAGGCCCGGCACGGGATCGTGCTGGGCACCGGCACCGCGCCGTCGGTGCCGCCGATCGACGGGTTGGCCGGTACGCCGTACTGGACGAACCGGGAGGCCGTCGAGGTCGAGGAGCTGCCCGAGTCGGTGCTGGTGCTGGGCGGCGGGGCGATCGGCCTGGAGTTGTCCCAGGTGTTCGCCCGCTTCGGCGTACGCGTCACCGTGGTCGAGGCGTTCGACCGGGTGCTCGCGGTGGAGGAGCCGGAGGCGTCCGAGGTGGCCGCCGCCGCGCTGCGCGCCGACGGGGTCGAGATCCACACCGGGGTACGCGCGACCCGGGTCACGCACGGCCCGGACGGGTTCACCCTGCACGGCGCGGACGGCGCGGAGTTCACCGCCGAACGGCTGCTGGTGGTGACCGGCCGCCGCGCCCACCTCGACGAGTTGGGGCTGGACACGGTGGGTGTCGACGCGAGCCGGCGGTACCTGGCCGTGGACGACCGGCTGCACGTGACCGACGGGATCTGGGCGGTCGGCGACGTGACCGGCGAGGGCGCCTTCACCCACATCGCCATGTACCAGGCGTCCATCGTGGTCGCCGACCTGCTCGACCACGTGCGGCGGACGGACGGCGGCGCGGATCCGAGTGGCACCTCCAGTGTGGTCGGTGGCGCGGTCGGCGTGGCCGGCTCGTTGGCGGCCACCGGGTCGAGCGGCGGGGCCGGGTCGGTGCCCCGCGCCGACTACCGGGCCCTGCCCCGGGTGACCTTCACCGACCCGGAGATCGGCGCGGTCGGCCTCACCGAGCAGCAGGCCCGGGAACGCGGCGTCAACGTGCAGGTCGGTTTCACCCCACTCGCCTCGTCCACCCGGGGGTGGATCCACCGCACCGAGGGGGCCGGGTTCATCAAGGTGGTCGCCGACGCCGACCAGGGGGTGCTGGTCGGCGCCACCTCGGCCGGTCCGGCCGGCGGCGAGGTCCTCTCCGGTCTGGCGGTGGCGGTGCACGCGGCGGTGCCGGTGGCGCAGCTCCGGCACATGATCTACGCGTACCCGACCTTCCACCGTGCGGTGTCCGAGGCGTTGCGTGATCTGAGTTCGTGATCTGACGTCACCCGTCAGTCCGCGACAAGTGGCTGTTCTGTTTTTGCAGTCTCAGGACGTAGGATTGCGGCCGTGACGAAACGGTTGACCGAGGTGGCCCGCAAGGCGGGCGTCAGCGAAGCCACCGTGAGTCGGGTGCTCAACGGCCGCGGTGGCGTGGCCGAGGCGACCCGGACCGCGGTGCTCACCGCCCTGGACGTGCTCGGCTACGAGCGCCCGAGCAAGCTGCGCGGCGAACGGGCCCGGCTGGTGGGCCTGGTGCTGCCCGAGTTGCAGAACCCGATCTTCCCGGCGCTCGCCGAGGTGGTCACCGGTTCGTTGGCGCAACGCGGGTTCACCCCCGCGCTCTGTGCCCGGACGATCGGCGGGGTCTCCGAGTCGGCGTACGTGGAGATGCTCCTCGACCACCAGGTCTCCGGGGTCATCTTCGCCGGTGGCTCGTACGCGTTGGCCGACGCCTCGCACGAGCACTACCGCCGGCTGACGGATCGGGGCCTGCCGGTGGTGCTGGTCAACGCCGGCGTCGACGAGTTGGGCTTCCCCCGCGTCTCCACCGACGACGCGGTGGCGGTGGAGCAGGCGTACGGCCACCTGCGCTCGCTCGGGCACGAGCGGATCGGCCTGGTGCTCGGCCCGGAGGACCACGTGCCGTCGCGACGCAAGCTGGACGCCCTGGGGCGGGTCGCCGGCTGGGCCGACGACACCGAGTTCGTCGCGCGGTCCAGCTTCTCCATGGAGGGCGCCCGGGTCGCCGCGAGCAAACTGGTCGACCGTGGCGTGACCGGGGTGATCTGTGCCAGCGACGTGCTGGCCCTGGGCGCGATCCGCGCGGTCCGCCGGCTCGGCCGCTCGGTGCCGGGTGACGTCTCGGTGGTCGGCTTCGACGACTCCGCGTTCATGACCTGCACCGACCCGCCGCTGACCACGGTGCGCCAGCCGATCGAGACCATGGGGCAGGCCGCCGTGGACCTGCTGGTGACCCAGATCGAGGGTGGCGGCGTGTTCACCGACGAACTGCTCTTCGAGCCGGAACTGGTGGTGCGCGGGTCGACCGCGCCCGCCCCCGGCCGCTGATCCCGCCCGCCGTCCCGGTTCGTCGGTCCCGGCCGACACCTGCCCTTCGCTGACCCCCATCCCGTGCGACCCGAGAGGCCGCCGACCGCTGCTCGCGGTCGGCGGCCTTCGTCGTGATCCCGAGCGAGGCCCATGTCTTTGTCTCTCGGCATAGTGTCGCTAAATTTCATCATCAGATCGAAACCTTGCTGAGAAGAGTCGCCCTCGCTACAGTGACTCCACTCACACCCGGCCCCCGGTCAGTCACACGGGGTCAGGACACCGATCAGCAGCAGGCATCGCGGCGGTGGCGATCACCGCGGTTCAGCGAACTTAACGGCGACACTTCGTTTCCCCGAAGGGATGGACAGATGTCCGTACCGCAGTACCGGAAGGCTGCGGCGTTGGCGCTCGTGGCCGGGCTCAGCCTCACGGCGTGCTCCACCAAGAGCGGCGACACCAGCGACGACGCGAGCGGCAAGGTCACCATCACCGTCGACTGCCAGCCGGTCGGCGCGCAGAAGGAGCTGCTCCAGAACTGGAACGAGGACGTCGCCGAGTTCCAGCGGCAGAACCCCGACATCGTGGTCAAGAGCGTCAGCGTCGGCGAGCAGTGCAACAACCCGCCGGACTTCACCGCCCGCCTGGCCGGCGGCACGGTGACCGACGTGTTCTACGGGTACATGACCGATCTCCAGCAGGTGCTCGACTCCGGCCAGGCGATGGACATCACCGAGTACGCCACCGCCGAGACAGTCCCGACCTGGGACAGCGTCGACCCGGCGCTCAAGGAGGTCTTCACCGACGGGGGGAGGCTCTACGCCGTACCGGTGAAGAACTACTCGATGGGCCTGGTCTACAACAAGGTGCTGTTCCAGCAGGCCGGGCTCGACGTGAACAACCCGCCGAAGACATGGGGCGAGGTCCGGGAGGCGGCCAGGAAGATCTCCGCGCTGGGCAGCGGGATCGCCGGCTACGCCGAGTACAGCGCCGGCAACACCGGCGGTTGGCACTTCACCGCGTTGCTCTACTCCCAGGGCGGCCAGGTGCTGACCGAGGACGGCGGCAAGGCCGCCTTCAACAGCCCGCAGGGCCGCCAGGTCCTGCAGAACCTCAAGGACATGCGGTACGGCGACGACAGCATGGGCGATCGTCAGCTGCTCCAGTGGGGTGACCTGTTGACCAACGCCGGTGCGGGCAAGGTCGGCATGTTCGTCGGCGCACCCGACACCACCCAGGCGATCGTCAGCCAGTTCCAGGGCAAGTTCGAGGACTGGGCGATGGCACCGCTGCCCGGCCAGGACGGCAGGGCGTCGGGCACGCTCGGCGGCGGTGAGGGTTACTTCTTCAAGAAGGACCTCACCCCGGAGCAGGTCGAAGCCGGTCTCAAGTGGATCGCTTACCAGAAGCTGACGCCGGGCAAGGGGCAGCTCGACTACGCCCGGGCCAAGCCGCAGAACTACCCGGTCGGTCTGCCGCAGCCGCTGCTGTTCAGCAACGGCAGCGACGCCCAGAAGCAGGAACTCGACCTGCGGAAGGCGAACGCGAACGTGGACACCGCGAACTTCGCCCTCTTCGAGGCGAACCCGGTCCCGATCAAGGGCGAGCCGCGCAACGCACAGGCGATCTACGCCGTCCTGGACGCCGCGATGTCCGGGGTGCTCACCAACCGCAACGCCGACATCGACGCGCTGCTCAAGACGGCCGAGGAGAAGGTCAACCAGCTCCTCGCCGCGCAGGGCTGACCCGCACGGGTGGGGTCCGGCCCGCCGGCCCCCACCCGCACCACCGCCGTACCACCCAGGTCGTCCCACCCCACCAGGAGTTGCCTTGGCGATCACCGCTGCCCCGGCCGCCACCCGAGCCCCGGGGCGAACCCCCTCACCGGCCCCGGCCGGGCCGCCTCGGTCCAGCCTCGGCCGCAAGGTCCGGGACAACCTCACCGGGCACGCGTTCCTGATCGGTGCGGTGCTCTGCTTCGCGGTCTTCTCCTGGTACCCGATGGTCCGGGGCGTGGTGATGAGCTTCCAGCGCACCCGGCGCGGCGAGACCACCTGGGTCGGCTGGGACAACTACCTGCGCATCCTCGACGACCCCAGCTTCGCCACGGCCTGGCAGAACACCTTCTACTTCACCGGTCTCGCGCTCGTCCTCGGGTACGCGGTGCCGTTCTTCGTGGCGATCCTGCTCAACGAGTTCCGGCACGCCCGGGGATATCTGCGGATCCTGGTCTACCTGCCGGTGATGCTGCCCCCCGCCTCGGCCCTGTTCCTGTTCAAGTTCTACGCGTACGACCCCGGCGACGCCGGTCTGTTCAACGCGATCCTCAAGGGACTGGGCCTGCCCACCTCGCAGTGGATGCAGTCCCCGGAGATGACCGTGCCGGCCATGGTCATCGCGTCGACCTGGATGAACATGGGCAGCGCGGTGCTGATCTATCTGGCCGCCCTGCAGAACATCCCCGGTGAGCTGTACGAGGCCGCCGAACTCGACGGCGCGGGGATCTGGCGACGCATCCGGCACGTCACCATCCCGCAGACCCGGCTGATCCTCGCCCTGCTGGCGATGCTCCAGATCGTCGCCACCATGCAGCTCTTCATCGAGCCGCTGATCCTGGCCAACGGCGCGGGCGCCGAGGACTCGGCGACCTCGGTCGCGTACCTCATCTATCAGCACGGGTTCTTCCAGAACGACCTCAACGGTGCCGCCGCACTCGGCGTGATCATGCTCGTCGTGCTGGCCGGCTTCTCCGCCGTCTACCTGCGGCTGACCGCGAAACAGGACTAGGACACCGACGCCATGGCACAGGACTCCGGCACCCGTACCCTCATCTCGCAGGCGCAGCTCCGGCGCGGCCCCGGCCGGGCGATCTACTGGACGTTGCTCGTCGTCGTGGTCGTCGGCTTCACGCTGGTCTTCCTCGGGCCGCTGTACTGGATGGTCACCGGTGCGCTCAAGTCCGGTCAGGAGATCGCGCAGACCCCGCCGTCGCTGTTCCCGCAGGACCCGCAGTGGCGCAACTACGTCGACGCGTGGCACCACCTGGCCCTGGCCAAGCTGCTGTTCAACACGTTCTACTACGCGGCCGGCGCGGTGCTGTTCCAGCTCGTCTTCGACACCGCCGCGGCGTACTCGCTGTCGAAGCTGCGGCCGGTGCTCGGCTCCGCGATCCTCGGCCTGATGCTGGCCACGCTGATGATCCCGGCGATGGTCCTGATCGTCCCGCAGTACGTGACCGTGATCGACCTGCCGATCCTGAACGTCAGCCTGCTCGACTCGCCGTTCGCGATCTGGCTGCCGCTGGTCGCCAACGCCTTCAACATCTTCCTGCTCAAGCGGTTCTTCGACTCGATCCCGGAGGACCTGATGTCGGCCGCCCTGATGGACGGGGCGACGCCGCTGCGCACCCTCTGGTCGATCGTCCTGCCGATGTCCCGCCCGATCCTCGGCGTGGTCTCGATCTTCGCGGTGACCGCGGTCTGGAAGGACTTCCTCTGGCCGAAGCTGGTGATGCCCTCGCCGGAGACCCGGACGGTCAGCGTCGGCATCTACGCCTTCGCCGGCGGTACGCCGATGAACGTGGTGATCGCCGCCTCGGTGATCGCCGCGATACCGACGGTGGTCATCTTCCTGATCTTCCAACGGAACATCATGTCCGGCCTGACCACCGGCGGACTCAAGGGCTAGCCCCCAAACGCAGAAAGCAGGTGCTCGTGTCCCCAGCAGACAGCGGTCCGTGGTGGCGAGGCGCGGTGATCTACCAGGTGTACCCCCGGAGCTTCGCCGACGGCAACGGTGACGGCATCGGCGACGTGGCCGGCATCCGCTCCCGGCTGGGCTACCTCGCCACGCTCGGGGTCGACGCGATCTGGTTCAGCCCCTGGTATCCCTCGCCGATGGCCGACGCCGGCTACGACGTGGCCGACTACCGCGACATCGACCCGGTCTTCGGCACGCTGGTCGAGGTGGAGGCGTTGATCGCCGAGGCGCACGCGGTCGGTATCCGGACCATCGTCGACGTGGTGCCGAACCACTGCTCCGACGCGCATCCCTGGTTCCGGGCCGCGCTGGCCGGGGGGCCGGACGCCCCCGAGCGGGAGCTGTTCTGGTTCCGCCCGGGACGAGGCCCCGACGGTGACCAGCGCCCCACCGACTGGGTCGGCGAGTTCGGCGGCCCCACCTGGACCCGGACCACAGACCCGGACGGTCGTCCCGGTGACTGGTACCTGCACCTGTTCGCTCCGGAGCAGCCGGACTTCAACTGGGACCACCCCCGGGTCCGCGCCGAGTTCGAGGACGTCCTGCGCTTTTGGTTCGACCGGGGAGTGGACGGCATCCGGATCGACTCCGCCGGACTGCTGGTCAAGGACGCCACGTTGCCCGAGGTGACGGCAGACCGGCCGCACCCCTTCCACGACCTCGACGGGGTGCACGAGATATACCGGGACTGGCGACGGATCGCGGACGCGTACCCGGGGGAGCGGGCGTTGATCGGGGAGGTGTGGCTGCCCGACCGGCAGCGGTTCGCCGCCTACCTGCGGCCCGACGAACTGCACGCGGCCTTCAACTTCGACTTCCTCGGCTGCGCCTGGGACGCCGCCGCGCTGCGGGAGAGCATCGACGGCACGCTGCACGCCCACGCGCCGGTCGGCGCGCCGGCCACCTGGGTCCTCTCCAACCACGACGTCACCCGGCACGTCACCCGGTACGGCCGGGCGGACACCACGTTCAGCTTCGCCGCCAAACGCGAGGGCATCCCGACCGACCTGGAACTGGGCACCCGGCGGGCCCGCGCCGCCGCGCTGCTGTCCCTGTCGCTACCGGGTGCCGCCTACGTCTACCAGGGCGAGGAACTGGGTCTCTGGGAGGTCGAGGACATCCCGTACGAGCTGCGCCAGGACCCGATGTGGGAGCGGTCCGGGCGGATCGACCCGGGTCGGGACGGGTGCCGCGTACCCCTGCCGTGGTCGGGGGAGTCGCCGCCGTTCGGCTTCGGTCCGGACGGTGCGCAGGCCACGCCGTGGCTGCCGCAACCGGCCGACTGGAAGGACCGCACCGCCGACGCGCAGGCCGGTGACGACCGGTCGATGTTGGAGCTGTACCGGGCCGCCATCGCCGTCCGCCGCGCCGAACCGGCGCTCGGCGACGGGCCGATGGCCTGGCTGCCCGCCCCGGACGGGGTGCTGGCGTTCCGGCGGGATCCCGGTTTCGCCTGCGCGGTGAACCTCTCCACGGTGGCGGTACCGCTACCGCCGCACACCGGTCGGCTGCTCGCCAGCGGGCCGCTCGACGACGACCTGCTGCCGCCGGACACCGCCGTCTGGCTGCGGACCGCACCCGAATCCGCCTAGTTCCGCGCCCGGTGTCGGCGGCTCCGTCCCGCCGCCGGCACCGGGCGCGTCCGGAACCGACGAGGAGGTGACGGCAGCACCGGCACCATCACCACGGGGGACCTGGCCACCTGAGGAAAGGGAGAGCGCCGCTCATGGCCGACCACACCGTCCCGCACCACCCCCATCCACCCGGCCACCGGCTCCGCACCACGCTGGCCGCCCTCACCGGCACCGCCCTCGCCGCCGCCTCGATCTCGGTCGTCACCCTCGCCGGGACCGCTACCCCGGCACGCGCCGCCGGGCTCAGCCCGTTCGACATCGTCGGTCGGGGCGCCACCGTCGCGTTCGTCGAGCACGAGGCCGAGTACGCCGCGCACACCGGCACCCGGATCGGCCCGGACCGCCGTTACGGCACCTTGCCGTCGGAGGCCAGCGGCCGGGAGGCGGTCACCCTCGACGCGGTCGGGGAGTACGTCGAGTTCACTCTCACCGCACCCGCGAACGCGGTGACGTTCCGCTACAGCCTCCCCGACAACGCCGCCGGTACCGGCCGGGACGCCACGATCGACCTGCGGGCCAACGGCAGCCTGGTCAAGCCGGTGCCGGTGACCTCGAAGTACGGCTGGTACTACGGCGGTTACCCGTTCAACAACAACCCCGGTGACGTCAACCCGCACCACTTCTACGACGAGGCGCGGACGCTCTTCGGCACCACCTACCCGACCGGTACGAAGATCAGGCTCCAGGTCTCGTCGACCGCGCAGTCCCCGACGTTCACCATCGACCTGGCCGACTTCGAGCTGGTCGCCGCGCCGATCACCAAGCCGGCGAACGTGCTCGACGTGGTCACCGACTTCGGTGCCGACCCGACCGGCGCGACCGACTCCACTGCCCGCTTCCAGGCCGCCGTCGACGCCGGGAAGGCCCAGGGGCGTACGGTCTGGATCCCGCCGGGCACCTTCACGCTCTGGGACCACGTGGTGGTCGACGGGGTGACCCTGCGCGGGGCGGGGCCGTGGCACTCGGTGCTCGGCGGCCGACACCCCACCGACCGGAAGCGGGCCGCCGGCGTCTACGGCAAGTACGTCTCCGGCGGCGGATACCGGGGCGAGATCCGGCCGCACGAGGCGGGCGGGCCCAGCCGCAACGTGGTGCTGCGCGACTTCGCCATCATCGGTGACATCCGGGAACGCGTCGACGACGACCAGGTCAACGCCATCGGTGGGGCGATGTCGGACTCGGTGGTGGACAACCTGTGGCTCCAGCACACCAAGGTCGGCGCGTGGATGGACGGGCCGATGGACAACTTCACCCTCCGCAACAGCCGGATCCTGGACCAGACCGCCGACGGGGTGAACTTCCACTGGGGAGTCACCAACTCGACGGTCACCAACACGTTCGTCCGCAACACCGGTGACGACGCGCTGGCGATGTGGGCGGACACCGTGCCGAACGTGGGCAACTCCTTCACCCGCAACACCATCGGCGTGACCGTTCTCGCCAACCACCTGGTCACGTACGGCGGTCGGGACATCCGGATCACCGACAACGTCACCGCCGACTCGGTCACCAACGGTGGTGGCATCCACGTGGCGAACCGGTACACCGGAGTGCAGGGTGCGACCGCGGTGGCCGGCACGATCACCGTGGCGCGCAACACGCTGATCCGGAACGGCAACTCCGACTACAACTGGCGGTTCGGGGTCGGCGCGATCTGGTTCTCCGCGTTGAACGAGCCGCTCCAGGGCGCGTCGATCCAGGTCAGCGACACCGACATCCTGGACAGCTCGTATGCGGCGCTGCACTGGATCGAGGGCGTCAGCAGCGGCATCAGCTTCACCAACGTCCGCATCGACGGCACCGGCACGTACGCGCTCCAGGTGCAGGCGCCCAGCCAGGTCTCCTTCACCAACGTACGGGCCACCGGCATCGCCCAGCCCAACCCGATCCACAACTGTGTGGGCAGCGGCTTCCAGATCAGCCAGGGTGCCGGCAACTCCGGCTGGTACACCGCCAACCCGTACTGCGGTCCGTGGCCGGAACCGCAGTGGGGCGGCGGCCCGACGAGCCCGCCCCCGACCACCCCGCCCCCGACCACCCCGCCGCCGACCACGCCGCCGCCGACCACCCCACCTCCCACCACGCCGCCGCCGGGCGGGAACCTGGCCCAGGGACGGCCGGTCGTCGCGTCCAGCCACAATCAGACCTACCAGGCGGGCAACGCGGTCGACGGCAACGCGGGCACGTACTGGGAGAGCGGCGGCACCGCGTTCCCGCAGACGCTCACCGTCGATCTCGGCGCGGCCCGTTCCGTCGACCGGGTCGTGCTCAGGCTGCCGGCCGGCTGGGAGCGGCGGACGCAGACGCTGTCGGTGTCGGGCTCGATCGACGGCAGCTCGTGGACCACGCTCGCCGCCTCGGCGGGACGGGTCTTCGACCCGGCCACCGGCAACAACGTGTCGATCGGTCTGCCTTCCGGTGACCGCCGGTTCGTCCGGCTCAGCGTCACCGGCAACACCGGCTGGCCGGCAGCGCAGATCGCCGAGTTCGAGGTGTACGGCGGCAGCACCCCGCCGCCGACCACCCCACCGCCCACCACCGCGCCACCGACCGGCAACCTGGCCCGGGGACGGCCGGTAGTGGCGACCAGCCACGTCGACGTGTACGCGGCGGGTAACGCGGTCGACGGCAACGCGGGCACGTACTGGGAGAGCGCCAACAACGCGTTCCCGCAGACGCTCACCGTCGACCTCGGCACCGCCCGTCCGGTGGGTCGGGTGGTGCTCAGGCTGCCACCGTCACCGGCCTGGCAGACGCGTACCCAGACGGTGTCGGTGCTCGGTTCCACCGACGGCACCACCTGGACCACGCTCGCCGCCTCGGCGGGCCGCACCTTCGACCCGGCCACCGGCAACAGCGTGTCGATCAGCCTCACCACCGGTGACCGCCGGTTCGTCCGGCTCAGCGTCACCGGCAACACCGGCTGGCCGGCGGCGCAGATCGCCGAGTTCGAGGTCCACGCCACCTGACCCGTGGGTGGGCCCCGCACGCCGAGGCGGGGCCCACCCACGCCGTAAGAGCGCCACCCGGTAACGCCTCTCCACATCCCCGGAAGAAGGTGTCGATCCCCCATGTCCAGACTCCGTACCCGGCTGTCCGCCGTGCTCGTCGCGGTCGGCCTCGTCCTCACCGCGGCCCCCGCACCGCCGGCCGCCGCAGCCGGTGGGCCCAACCTGGCCGCCGGCCGTCCGGCCACCGCCAGCAGCGTCAACGGCTCGTTCGTCGCGGCCAACGTCACCGACGGCAACGCCGGCACCTACTGGGAGAGCGGTGGTGCCCTCCCGCAGTGGGTGCAGGTCGACCTGGGCTCCGCCCACTCCGTCGACCAGGTCAAACTGAAACTGCCGGCCGGCTGGGAGTCCCGCACCCAGACGCTGTCGGTGCAGGGCAGCACCACCGGCAGCGCCTTCGCCACGATCGTCGGTTCGGCCGGCCGCACCTTCAGCCCGGCCGGTGGCAACACGGTCACCCTCGACTTCCCGGCCACCACCACCCGGTACGTGCGGATCGCGATCACCGCGAACACCGGCTGGTCCGCCGCGCAACTCGCCGAGTTGGAGGTGTACGGCGCAGTGGCCTCGTCGGCCAACCTGGCGGCCGGTCGGAGTATGTCCGCCAGCGGCCACGCCGACGTCTACGTCGCCGGCAATGCCAACGACGGCAACCAGAGCAGCTACTGGGAGAGCCCGAACAACGCCCTCCCGCAGTGGATCCAGGTGGACCTGGGCGCCACGGTCACCGTCGACCGGCTGGTGCTCAAACTGCCCGCCGGGTGGGGCGCGCGCACTCAGACGGCGACCGTGCAGGGCAGCACCACCGGTACGAACTTCACCACCCTGGTCGCCTCCACCGGGTACGCCTTCAACCCGGCCAGCGGCAACACGGTGAGCATCACCGTCGGCTCGGCCGCCACCCGCTACGTCCGGTTGCTGGTCACCGCGAACACCGGCTGGTCGGCGGGGCAACTGGCCGAGATCGAGGTGTACGGCCCGGCCACCGGTGACACCCAGCCGCCGTCCGCGCCGACCGGCCTGGCGTTCACCGAGCCGGGCAGTGGGCAGGTGCGGTTGACGTGGTCGGCGTCGACGGACAACGTCGGGGTGACCGGGTACGACGTGTATGCCAACGGTGCGTTGCGGGCGAGTGTGTCGGGTACGACGTTGGCGTTCTCGGACACGCAGCCGGCGAGTGCCACGGTGTCGTACGTGGTACGGGCCAGGGACGCGGCGGGCAACGTCTCCGCGAACAGCAACACCGTGACCCGTACCGGCAGTTCCGGCGACACCCAGGCACCCACCGCGCCGACCGGTCTGGCGTTCACCGAGCCGGGCAGTGGGCAGGTGCGGTTGACGTGGTCGGCGTCGACGGACAACGTCGGGGTGACGGGGTACGACGTGTATGCCAACGGTGCGTTGCGGGCGAGTGTGTCGGGTACGACGTTGGCGTTCTCGGACACGCAGCCGGCGAGTGCCACGGTGTCGTACGTGGTACGGGCCAGGGACGCGGCGGGCAACGTCTCGGCGAACAGCAACACCGTCACCCGTACCGGCAGCACGCCCGGCGGCACCGACCTGGCCGCCGGCAAGCCGGCCACCGCCTCGTCGATGGTGCACGTCTTCGCCGCGGCCAACGCCGTCGACGGCGACGTCACCACCTACTGGGAGGGGGCGCCGGGCGCGTACCCGGGCACGTTGACGGTCGCGCTCGGCGCCAACGCCAGCGTCAGCGCGATCGTGGTGAAGCTGAACCCGGACCCGGCGTGGGGTCCGCGCACCCAGACCTTCTCGGTGCTCGGCCGGGAGCAGTCCGCCTCCGGCTTCAGCACGCTGGTCGGCTCGGCGACCTACTCGTTCAGCCCGGCGGGCAGCAACACGGTCACCATCCCGGTCTCGGCGACCGCCGCCGACGTGCGACTCTCCTTCACCGCCAACACCGGGTCGTCGAACGGGCAGGTCGCCGAACTCCAGGTGATCGGCACCCCGGCACCGAACCCGGACCTCACCGTCACCACGGTGACCTCCGCCCCGGCCAACCCGGTGGAGACCGATCAGCTCACGCTCACCGCCACCGTCCGCAACGCGGGCACCCTGGCCGCCGGCGCGACCACGGTCGACTTCGCCCTGGACGGGACGAAGGTGGGCCAGGCGGCCGTCGGCGCGCTCGCCGCCGGTGCGTCGACGAGCGTGTCGACCACCGTCTCGGCCCGGAACGCGGGCAGTTACCAGCTCAGCGCCACGGTCGACCCGGCGAACACGATCATCGAGCAGAACGAGGGCAACAACGCGTACACGAACCCGACCCGGCTGACGGTCGGCCCGGTGGCCAGCTCCGACCTGGTCGCCTCGGCGGTCACCTGGTCACCGGGTACACCCGGCGCGGGTGCCACCGTCCGCTTCTCGGTGACCCTGCGCAACCAGGGCACCGTCGCCTCGGCGAGCGGGTCGCACGGCATCACGCTGACCGTGCTGAACGACGCCGGCACGGCGGTGCGGACGCTCACCGGATCGACGGGCGGCGGCATCGGCGCGGGTGTCACGGCGAGCCCGGTCGACCTGGGCACCTGGACGGCGGCCAACGGCCGGTACACCGTCCGGGTGGTGATCGCCGCCGACGCCAACGAACTGCCGGTGAAGCGGGCCAACAACACCAGCGAACGTCCGCTGTTCGTGGGACGCGGCGCCAACCTGCCGTACGACCACTACGAGGCCGAGGAGGGCTCGGTCGGCGGCGGAGCCCAGGTGATCGGGCCGAACCGGACCATCGGCGACCTGGCCGGAGAGGCGTCCGGCCGGCGGGCGGTGACCCTCAACACCACCGGCGCGTACGTCGAGTGGACCACCAAGGCGCCGGCCAACGCCCTGGTCACCCGCTTCTCCATCCCGGACGCCCCGAACGGAGGCGGGATCACCTCGACGTTGAACATTTATGTCAACGGGGTGCTGCACAAGCCGATCAGCCTCACCTCGAAGCACATCTGGCTGTACGGCGCCGAGGCCAGCCCGAGTGACTCGCCGAGCGCGGGCCCGCCCCGGCACCTCTACGACGAGGCGAACGTGCTGCTCAACTCCACCATCCCGGCCGGCAGCCGGATCCGGTTGCAGAAGGACCCGGCGAACACCACCACGTACGCCGTCGACTTCGTCGACCTGGAGCAGGTGACTCCCCGGGAGAACCCGGACCCGGCGCGGTACCGGGTGCCGAACGGGTTCAGCCACGCCGACGTGCAGAGCGCGTTGGACGCGGTCCGGATGGACACCACCGGCAACCTGGTCGGTGTCTACCTGCCCGCCGGCACGTACGAGACCGCGCAGAAGTTCCAGGTGTACGGCAAGGCGGTGAAGGTGGTCGGCGCCGGCATGTGGTTCACCCGGTTCCAGACGCCGTCGTCGCAGCAGAACACCGACGCCGGGTTCCGGGTGGAGCCGAGCGCCAGCGGGTCGACCTTCTCCCACCTGGCGTTCTTCGGCAACTACACGGTCCGGCAGGACGGGCCCGGCAAGGTCTGGGGTGAACTCAAGGACGTCGACGACCTCACCCTGGACAACGTCTGGGTCGAGCACACGGTCTGCGCGTACTGGGGGGTGAGCGTCAGCGGCCTGAAGATCACCGACAGCCGCTTCCGGAACACCTTCGCCGACGCGGTGAACCTGACCAACGGCAGCACCGACAACCTGGTCAGCAACTCGGAGGGCCGGTCCAACGGCGACGACGCCTTCGCGCTCTTCTCCGCGACCGACCAGGGCGCGTCGACCGGCAACCACGGCAACGTGTTCGAGAACCTGACCGCCACGTTGACCTGGCGGGCGGCCGGGATCGCCGTGTACGGCGGCTACGACAACGTGTTCCGCAACCTCTACATCGCGGACATGCTGACGTACTCGGGCATCACCATCAGTTCACTGGACTTCGGATATCCGTTCGTCGGATTCGGGTCCAGCCCACCGACCCGTTTCGAGAACATCTCGTTGGTCCGGGCCGGTGGTCATTTCTGGGGTGCGCAGACCTTCCCGGCGATCTGGGTGTTCTCCGCGTCCAAGGAGTTCCGGGGCATCCGCGTCAGCGACGTGGACATCGTCGACCCGACCTACTCCGGCATCATGTTCCAGACCAAGTACACCGGCAGTCAACCGGAGAACCCGATCACCGACACGGTCTTCACCAACGTGTCGATCAGCGGTGCCCGGCGCAGCGGTGACGCCTTCGACGCCAAGTCGGGCTTCGGGATCTGGGTCAACGAGATGCCCGAGGCGGGTCAGGGCCCGGCAGTCGGCTCGGTCACCTTCACCAACCTGCGGCTGAGCGACAACTGGCAGGACATCCGCAACACCACGTCCACCTTCACCATCAACCGCAACTGACCCACACTCCGCCCTCACGTCGATAGCCGGCCCTGACGTCGATCATGGAGTTGTGGCACTCCCGATAGCCCACAAGAAGGGCAAAGAGTCCGCCACAACTCCATGATCGCGGGGGTCCGTCGGAGACGGCGTGCCACGGTCGCCGACGGTTCGTCCCCGACGACCGGTTTGCGACCGCGTACGGCGGGAAGTCGGTACGGGTGCGAGCGTTGTTGACGAAGATCGAGCAAGCGTCCGGGCTGGACCGGTTCGGTGACCGGTTGCAGCGAGCGGTGCAGGGCACCCTGCGCGGGCAGCGGGTCCGGGACCTGCTGCACGGTGTCTGGCTGGGTCATCCGCTGCACCCGGCGATGGTGCAGGTGCCGGTGGGCTCGTGGGTCAGTGCGGCGATCCTGGACCTGATGCCGGGCCAGCGTCGAGCCGCCACCACGCTCACCACCATCGGCACGGTGAGCGCGTTGCCGGCGGCCGTCGCCGGGCTCAACGACTGGGCCGCGCTCTCCCGTGACCAGCGTCGGGTCGGCCTGGTGCACGCCGCCTCGAACACCGTCGCGCTGGTCCTCTACTCCGGCTCGGTGGCCGCGCGGTTCTCCGGCCGCCACCAACTCGGCCGGACCCTCGGCTGGCTCGGGCTCGGTGCCGCCGGTGCCGGCGCGTACCTGGGGGGACACCTGGCGTACAAGCAGGGTGCCCAGGTCAACGTGAGCGTCTCCGACCTGCACCTGATCAGCGACGGTTGGCACTCGGTCGCCGAGATGGCCACGCTGCCGCAGCGGCAACTGGTGACCCGCAAGGTGGACGACGTCTCGGTGATCCTCTATCGGCATGGCGACGACGTCACGGTGATGCTCGAACGCTGCCCGCACCAGAGCGGCCCGCTCGGCGAGGGCGAGGTCACCGAGATCGACGGCCACGCCTGCGTGGTGTGTCCGTGGCACGGCAGCACCTTCCGCCTCAACGGCGGCGAGGTGGTGCACGGCCCGTCCGGCAACGACCAGCAGACCCTGCCGACCCGGGTGGTCGCGGGCCGGGTGGAGGCCCGGCTGCCGTGAGGCGACGGCCCCGGTCAGTCCTTGCGGTGACGGCCGACCGGCAGTTCGGCGGGCGGACCGCTCCGGACCGGCTGCCGGGTGGCGGCCACCGGCACCGGGCGACGCCGTAGGCCGAGCACCGCACCGATCTGGGCGCCCACGATGCTGGCCACGGCGAGCACCGCCGAGATGGCGAGCGGACGGTTCACCCGGTCCGGTTCACCGGCCCGTGCCGCGCCCACCGTCACCACCGGCGGATGCTCCTCCGGTGCCTCGTCGTGCGGTGCCGGCCGTCCCTGCGGCGTGGCGGCGGGAGAGGGCGGCGTGGGCGCGGCGGACTCCGGCTGCTCCACATCCGGCTTCGACGGCGTCGGCTTCGACGGCGTCGGACGCGACTGCTCGGGAGCGGGACGGGCCTGCGCACCGACCAGCCGGCCGGTGGCGTGCGGCCGGGCACCCTGGTCGTCCGCATTGGCCGGCAGCGTGATCAGTTGGCCGGGGCGGATCCGGTCCGGGTCCCGCAGCTTGTTGAGCGCGGCCAACTCCCGGTAGTCCTCGAAGTCGTCCAGGTAACGGTCGGCGACCTTGCCGAGGTAGTCGCCCTTCGCCACCTTGTAGACCGGCGCGTCGGCGGTCGCGCGTTCCGTCCCCGAGGACACCGGCTCGTACGCCGTGGGCGGCCCGGCGAGCGTCGCGGTGGCCGCCGCCGGCGCCGAGTAGGCGGGGGCGGTGTAGGCCGTGGTGGCGGCCGTGGCCGCCGGGCTGGCGGCGATGATCAACGCGACCGAGCCGACCAGGGCCGCCGCCGCCCGCTGCTGCCGACCCATCCCGGGCAGCCGGGGCGCCGGGCGGCGCAGCGACTGCGCGCCCAACTCCACGAGCACCGACAGCGCGAAGCTGGCCCAGCCGAACCAGCCGACGATCGCCAACGCCCGCAGGAAGAGTTGCCCGTCGTCCCGGCTGGTCAGCGTGGTGCCGATCTCCGCGAGTGTGGGCACGTGGTCCGGCAGAGGGTTGCCGGCGAACGCCAACAACGCGATCGGACCGCCGACCAGCAGACCGATCAGCACCACCAGTGCGCCGAATCCGGTCAGCACCCGACCGACCCGCCGTACGGCGGTGCCACCCGATGCGGCCATGGCTACCTTCTTTCCCTAGGGAGCCCCGGTCAGCGCCCGCGCGGTCGCCTCACCGGAGACGGTGACGGTGTTGGAGAAGCCGAAGAGGCCGAGCATCGCCCGGCGGTAGGTGACGGACACCCGTACCCGGATGACGGTCTCGCCGTCGACCACCGGGAAGGTCACGTCGTGGCCGGTGGCCCCGGCGGCGGCGAGGTAGTCCGCGACGGCCGCGCGGGCCTCGGTCTGGTCGATGCGCTTCGGGCCGCCCTCGATGGCGGTCGCCCGGTCGATGGCCTGGCCACCGGTCCGGGCCGCCTCGGCGGCCAGGTTCTCGGCGCGTTGCAGTGTGCGGAGCTGACCGGCGCCGTCGAACGCCATGCCGATGATGCCGAGCACGCCGATCATCGCCACGGCGAGGAAGATGCTCACCCGCCCGGCGTCCCCGCGCCCGGCCGTCATCCCCGGCTCCGGTAACGGTCCAACGGCGAGGTGAACGAGGCGGTGACCCGGTTTCCGCTCGGCATCCTCAGAACGGAGATCCTGATGTCCTGGTAGGAGACGGTACAAGCGATCTGCACGGTGACCGTGGCGTCCTGCCCGACGGAGCTGCTGAAGGCTTGACCGAAGGTGGTGGACCGTCCGTCGACCGATCCGCTGAAGGTCACCTGCGGCTCGCCGGAGCAGGCCAACCCCCTCCAGTCGAGCTGGCTGCGGACCGCGTCGAGGGCCTCGGTGCGGGCGGTGCGGGCGTCGCGGGAGATGGAGGCCGCGCGGGCGGCGTCGTGTGCCGCCGCCTCCAGTGCCTCGCTGGCCACCGCGGTACGCCCGGCGACTCCGGCCAGCACCATCATGGCCAGGAACGCGGGTGCCAGGACGGCCACCTCGATCGAGACCGAGCCCCGGCTCATGGTGCGGTCCATCGTTCCGCCGTCCCGTGTGCGGTCTCTTCGATGGAGAAGCTGACTCCCGGCACCACCGACAGAGAGCGGCCGGTCACCGTGCACGTCACGTCGGTGGCCGAGGTGACGCAGCTCGGCCCTGGTTCGTCCCAGTCAACCAGCCAGCCACCGGCCTGGGTGAGGAAGCGCGCGGCGCGTTCCTCGCCGGCCCCGGCCGGAGCCTGGTGAAGCCGCTGTGCGTTGACTCCGCTCTGTGCCGCGTTGAGCGCGGTGGACCTGGCGACAAAGACGGCGGCCACCTGGATCGAGCCGAACAGCAGGATCAGGATCGCCGGTAGCGCCACCGCCAGCTCCACCGGGTTGCCGCCGCGTTCGCCGTCACCGGGCAGCCGAGGGTGCCGGATGGCCGTGACCATCCGGCACCCGGCGTAGCGGCGGCGGCGCATCGTCACGGTGCCGGCGGCCCGGGGATGCGGCCCATCCAGTTGTTGGCGGCGGTCAGGGCCGCTGCCGTGACCGCCAACGCCACCGTCACCAGGCCGAAGATGATCACGGCGGTCGGTACGGGGCTGTCGCCACGGTCCCCCCGCAGGTACACAAGCCGCGCCCGCAGCGCGGTCTGTACGTGGGTCAGCCGCACGCCCAGCGCGGCGTTCAGTTCGGTGAGGACGGACATCGGGGGCTCCTTCGGTTGAGGTCGAGTGCTAAAGGCGGGCGAGGAAGGGATAGATGGCGAAGCCGAGCAGGACGAAGACCAGCAGCGCGCCGGGAATGTCGAGCCGGCTGGTCACTCCCTCGGCCCGGGCCAGGTTGTCGGTGCGGATCTGGTCGCGCAGCGAGTCGGCGCGGCTGCGCAGGGTCTCGTGCACCTGGGCGCCCTCGCTGCCGGACGAGCGCATGATCGCGCCGACGTCGCCCAGCTCGGGGATGCCGATCCGGTCGGAGAGGCCGCGGAGTTCGTCCCAGGGCGAGTGCATCTGCATCTGGGCCATGCGCAGTGCCTCGGAGATCCGGTCGAAGACCCAGCCCTCACAGATGGCGGCGGCCCGCTCCAACGACTGCACCGGGCCGTGCGCGGCGGAGAGCTGCAACGCGACCAGATCCAGGTAGGTACAGACCGCCTGCCGGAACTCGTCCCGGGCCGCCTCCGCGCGGGCGATCATCGACCGGTGCGCGACCAGCGCGCAGAGCACTGCCAGACCGAGGCTGCCCAGCACCGGTACGGTCAGCGGCAGCGAGACGCCCACGGCCAACAGCGTGAAGCCGAGCAGGGCCGGTGCGGCGAGCCCGATCAACGCGGACAGCAGCATGGAGAGGGCGTACTGCTCGGGGGTGCGGTCGAGCAGGGCCAGTTGCCGGTGCGGCGGGCGCAGCCAGCGGGCCAGCCCGGTCAGCCAGTCCAGCCGGCGGTCGGCCGGACCGAGCCGGGTCGCGCCCGGCGGCTGGTGCAGTCGGCGCAGCGCCGGACCGAGCGCCGGGGTCGCCGGCACCAGCTCGCGCACGATCAGGTACACGCCCAGCCCGACCACGGCACCGCTGAGCACCGCGATGGTGAGGTGCAGGTTCACGCCACCACCTCCCGGGGATCGGGGGCGGGCAGGAAGCGGGCCGGTCGGGGCGGCTGACTCATCGAGCGCACCCAGGCCAGCAGGCCGACGAAGGCAGCGCCGAGCACCGCCATCACCACCTGGCCGAACGGCGTGTCGTACGGCTGCACGTATTCGCGGTTGAGTAGCCCGTACCCGATGGTGGCCAGGGTCATCCCGGTCAGGAAGCGGACCGCGAACCGGGGTTGGGTGCGCTTGGCCTCGATCTCGCGTCTGGTGGCGACCTCGGCGGACGCCGCCGCGGCGATCGAGCCGAGGACGTCGCCGAGGCGTTCGCCCCGGTCGGTGAGGTGCAGGATGAGCGCCGCCACCACCTGGTCGCAGACCGGGTCGCCGATGTCGTCGGCGAACGCCAGCAGGGCGGAGCGGGCCAGCCACCCGGCCTGGAGCCGGGCGGCGAGCAGGCGTATCTCCTCCTGGATCTCCTCCGGTGCGGTGCCGACGGTGCCGATGATCGCCTGCTGGAGACCCTGCCCGGTGGAGGAGACGTCCTTGAGGCGGCGGGTCCACTCGCCGACCGCCTCGATCCGCGCGATCGCCCGCCGTTCCGCCCGGCCGACCGAGAAGAGCCACGGCGTACCGGGCACCGCCACGGCGACCAGCAGCCCGACCACCGGTAGCCCGGTCACCAGGAAGGCCAGCGCGCCCGCGACCACCGCGCCGATCAGCAACGCCTGATGGGTCTGCTGTTCGCGCAGCGTGGTGCCGGAGCCACGCCACAGCCGGCTGAGTCCCGGGCCCGCGCCGGGTGCCGGGCCGGGCGGGCGACGCGTGCCGACCAGCGCGACGACCGTGAGCACCAGCCCGGCCACACAGGCCGCCCCGGAGACCACCGCGATGAGTTGGATGTTGTCGAGCACGGGTCACCGCCGCCCGAGTCGGGTCTGCTTGGGGCGTCGCCACGCGCCCTGGCCGGCCTCGATCCAGCGGCTGAGCAGCCGGGCGTCGTAGCCCACCCGCAGCAGTTGGCCACGGACCCGTTCCGGCAGGTGCCGGGGGACGGCCCGGCCGTCCGGGCCCGGTCCGAACACCTGGGTGGTGGTGATGCGGCTGCTCTCGCCGACGCCGAGCACCTCCTCGACGTGCGACACGAACCGGTGCTTGCGGCCACCGATCCCGGTCTCGTCCTCCACGTTGACATAGACGATGAGGTCGAGGGCGTTGCCGGCCATCCGGCGGGCCTGGTCGACGGTCATCTCGCGGCCGTGCGCCAGCGCCAACTCGATGATCCGCTCGCTCACCCCAGCGGGGGTACGCGCGTGGATCGTGCACATCGACCCCCGGCTGGTGGTCATCGCCTGGAGCATCGGCACGATCTCCCGGGACCGCACCTCGCCGACGATGATCCGCAGCACACCCATCCGGAGCGAGACCGGGATCAGGTCGGCGATGCTCACCTCGCCCGCCGGGCGGCCGTCCGGCCCGCGTTCGCCGTGCCCCTCCCGCGCCTCGAAGCTCATCACCGCACGGTGCCGCTGACCGCGCCGGGCCGGTAGCAACTCCCGGCTCTCCTCCAGCAGCACGTACGGCTCGTCCTGCGGGATCTCGCTCATCAGCGCCCGGATGACCGTGGTCTTACCGGCACCGGCCAGCCCGGCGACCATGATGTTCAGTCCGGCGCGCATGGACGCGCGGAGGAAGTCCCGCAGCAGCGGGTCGACCATCTCGTCCAGGTCACCCCGCGCCCCGGCCAGGTCGTCCAGGGTCACGTCGAGCGTGTTGTGCTTGCGGATGACCGCGTACGGGCGGTGGCTGACCAGGAACACGGCGGCCAACCGGCTGCCGTCGGGCAGTTGAAGGTCCAGGGTGGGCTTCGAGGTGGAGAGCGACCGCTCGGTGGCACCGGCCCGGCGGGCGGCCGCCTGGAGGATCTCCACCAGCTCGTCGTCGCTGTCCGCGATCGGGTCAGTCCAGTCCACGCCGCCGCCGTGCCGGGTGACGCGTACCTGGTCGCAGCCGAGGATGTGGACCTCCTCGATGCTGTCGTCGACGAGCAGCGTCTGGAGCCGACCGAGCCCGGCCAGTTCGGCGGTGACCTGGTCGAGCAGCAGCCGCTCCTCGCCCGCGGCCATCGGCGTACCGGCCCGGCGCACCGAGTCGGCGTACTCGGCGACCAGTTCGACCGCGAGCCGGGCCCGCTCGGTGTCCTCCTCGTCGACGCTGAACTCCCGGCCGCGCTGCCAGCGGGTGAGCCGCTCGCTCAGCTCCCGGCGCAACTCGCGGACGACCTGGAAGTCCACCCGGGGCCGGGGCGGTGGCTCGGGTGCCGTCGGCGCGACGGGCGGTGGCGTCGGCGGATGCTGCCGCCCGTTGACCGGCGGCAGCGGGGGCGCGATCGAGGTGGCGCCGGGTGGTAACCGGCGGGGGTCCGACGAGACCGGCTCAAATCGCATCCGGCACCCCCTGGGGCACCGGCCACGCCAATCGGGCCCGTCGCCGCTCCAGCAGCGCGCCGACCGGCACCTCGAGGCCCCGGGCCGCGCGCAGCAGCGGCCGGGACGCCCGTACGGTGCCGCCCAGGCTGAGCACCTCGGCGGTACGCGGATCGTGCGGCAACCGGGCGATGACCGGTGTGTGCAACGCCTTGCTGACCTCGGTCTTGCCGTGGCCACCCCCGACCAGCAGCAGCCGGAGCGTGCCGGGCTGCACCCGGTGTTCGGCGAAGTCCCGTTCGATGGTCTGGAGCATCGCGCGGGTGCCGGAGAGGTCGGGCAGTTGTGCCCGGCTCACCACCAGCACCACCGACGCGGCACGCAGCAGCGGCCACGGGGTGCCGACCACGTGCAGCCGTCCACAGTCGACAAGCACGTCGTACGGCGGGTCGCCGTGCTCCAGCCCGCCGAAGTAGTCGGCGAACCGCTGCCAGAGCGGGATGACGCTGCCGGCCTGGGCCGGGTCGACGACGCCGGGCAGCAGCAGCCGCTCGCGTCGGGGTGCGTCCAGGTCGACGAGTTGCGACCAGAACGTCGACTCCAGGCTGCCGTCACGCAGCTCGCCGACGGCCAGTTCGCCGATGCCCCGGGGGCCGTCGAGCGCACCGCCGAGGTAGCCGGCGAGCACCGAGCCGCCGGCCGGGTCGCACTCGGCCAGCACCAGCCGTCGATGCCAGCTCAACGCGCAGGCCAACGCGGTGGTGGTCACCCCCGGCGAGCCCTTGGCCGAGACCAGAGCGATGATCGCCATGCTCAGGCCGCCTTGGTCAGCACGACCGCGATCCGATCCTGGGCGGCCAGCGCCACCACCGCCGGTACGTCCCGAACGGCGAGTGCCAGATAGACCACGACCTCGTCCCGGCCCTCGGTGCTGACCGCGTCGGTGACGGTGGCGGTGAACCGGGTGGCGCTCGACGACGAGCCGCCGCTGCTGTTGCCGTCGTTGTTCGGGGTGCTCACCAGCAGGACCTGGTCGCCGGGGCGGAGCTTCGGCGCGGGGACCTGGGCCGCGCGCAGCCCGAGGGCGAGCTGCTGCTGCCCGGGGCCGAGCAGCGGGTCGTCGGTGAGCTGGGCCATGGTCAGCAGCGTCCCCGGGGCGAGCGAGACGGCGGCCCGCATCCCGATCACCTCGGCGAGCCGGCCGGACGGCACCGGGTCGAGCCCCTGTCCACCGGCCACCTGCACGGCCACCAGGTCGTCCGCGCCGATCACGCTGCCCACCTCGACGGTCTGCGCCACGGCCAGGTAACTGCCGGTGGCGCGGACCGAGGTGATCGCGAAGGCCGAACCCAGCCCGCCGAGGGCGATCAGCAGGACGGCCAGGCCGAGCAGGCCGGGGCGTACCCGGCGCTGCCGGACCACCCGGGGTGGGGCGACCGGCGCGTCCACCGAAGGGTTGCCGTTGCGGGTCGCCACGCTCATCGGGTCACCACCTGAAGCTCGTTGATCTGGATCTCGACCACACCGGTGGTGCGGGTGACGCCGGGGATGGTGCCGCTCCGGTCGCCGCCTTGCCACGTGACGTTCCAGTGCGTCGTCGCCTGCACCTCGTACGTGTCGGCTTTCGGGTAGCCGCTGTGGTAGCCGCAGTCGGGGGACTGCTTGCCGGCGTGCCGGCCGCCCCGGTCGTACGCGGTGCCCGGTCCGCCGCAGGTGACCTCGACGCCGTTGCCCATGTCCCAGACGACCCTGTCGACCTCGGCGCGGATGTTCACCGTCAGGCCCCGGTCCGAGGCGGAGGCGGTCAGCGGGCCGAACTGGTTGGGGCCGCGTTCCGCCCACATCCAGACCGGCAGGCCGACCAGGCCGGGGCCGATGCTCTTACGGGGGGCGACCCTGGCCCGGGGAGCGACGAGGCTGATCGAGGCGAACGCCCGGCGGGCCAACTCCTCCGGGTCCGGCGGGGCCCCGAAGCCGGGTGGCGCCTCCGGCAGTTGGACGGTCTCCACCGAGCCGAGGTCACCGCCGTTGCAGGCGCGGGTGTACCACAGGTACCCCTCGTCGGCCTCCGGCTGCGGCTCCGCGAGCTTGTAGTAGCAACCGTCGTTGCTGTTGAACCAGCCCAGATCGTCGTCGTAGCAGGGGATGGTGCGTCCGTTCCACTGGCAGACGCCACTGCCACCGCCCCCGTTGTTACCGCCGTTGTTGCCGCCGCCGCCGTTGTTGCCACCGTTGCCGGGGGTGCCGCGGTCGTCGTCCCAGACGTTGCAGTTCGGCTGGGCGGGCGGGCACTCGGCACCGGGGTCGGCGTGCGCCGGCACCCCCGGCCCGGTGGTCAGCAGCAGGGCCAGGGCGCTGCCGAGCAGCGCGCGGCGGACCAGCCGACCAGGGGACTGCGTAAGCCCGACGGACTTCCGGGTTCGGCGGCTCCTGCCGACTCGCGCGGTCAGCACGGCTGGTCCCGGTGGGCGGCACCGGCGCTGATCAGCCAGCGACCGTCGGGGTAGCGCATCGCGGTGGCGGTGGCCAGGTGCCGGGAGCCCCGGGTCCCGGGCACCGTCTTCTTCCCGTCGGAGCGGTAGACCAGCCGGTAGCCGGTCGCGTCGAGGCAGTCCTGAATCTCCACGGTGGGTGGTGCGGCGTCCAGGTTGACCGAGATCACCGTGGGATCGGAGCGGATCGTGCCGACGCTGACCGCATCGTTGTCGCGGGCCTTGCGCAGACTCAGCCGGACCCGGGTCAGCAGCGGGTCACCGAGGAAGCGGGTCAACTCCGGGTGCTGCGGGTCGCTGTGCCGGCTCGCCGTACGGGAGGCGGTGAGATAGCCGGTGTAGGCCGCCAGCGCAGCCTTCTCGGCGGCCTTCTCCTCGGCCACCCGTTGCGCGTCGGTCGGTGTCCCGCGTCGCTCGGACGCTGTCGCGGTGGTCGCTTCCTGAGCGCCACCGCAGGCGGTGGTCGTGCCGACTGCCGCCACCGCGACCAGACCGGCCGTCCAGCGACTGAGCTGCCGTGCTCGCACCTTCGTGCCCTCCTCGGTGCTGATCCGGCGACCGCCGTCGCCGGCGTTTCCCAGGCGTGCGGTAGTGCGACCGGAGGGGCGTTCCCCGGTCCTGCCCGAATCGCAGCCGCATTTACCTGTTTGGATCTCTAGAAATGCACTGCCTGGCTGGTGATGCCCCCGTGGACATGGGTTGCGCCGCGTCCAAGGGGCGAGCATAAGCTGATGCCGGCCGATGCGACAGAGGCAATTCAACCGAACACGCTGAGTCATGGATGGTGGTGGTGTCGGGTGGTTACCGGTAGGTTGCGGGCGTCGGTCGCGACGCGCGGAGCGTCGGCCGGGCGCGGGCGATCGGCCACGCCCTTCCGTCGTTCGTGGAGCGGTCGATCAGCCGTTCGTCATGTGGCGGGAAATGGCATGTGGTCCGATCTGTCCCCGGTCATATCGGACCCGGGTTCGCGCCAATTGCATTCCATGGGAATTGCATCAGTCTCTCCCGCGCGTTTCGGCCGACACTCCGCGAGAGCCGGAGGAGTCCCGGCCCGACATTCGTGCCACCACCCGATCCGAGTGGACACACTACGGTCCGTGGTGGGCTCGACCGGGCAGTCTGCCGCATGAGCCGGCACGACCCGAGCCCACCGGTCCGCGACCGGGCACCGGCCGACCACCGGCCACCGTCGGACGCCTCCACCACCCGCCGGCCGGGCCCGCGCCTCCTGGCCGCGCTGGCGATCACCCCACTGATGCGGTACGCGATCGCGCGCTTCGCCGTACCCGCCGAGGTCGGTAGCCGGGCCGGCTGCGACGCCTGCGGCGCCCCGATCAGCCTGGCCCGGCCGTGGCCTGCGCTCGGGCCGACCGCTCGCTGCGCCGGATGCCGCGTGCGGGTCGGCGCGCCACCGGGCACCGTCGAGCTGGCCGCCGTGGGCGTCCTCGCCGTGCTGCTGCTGACCCGCCCGCCGGTCGCCGAACTGGCTGCCGCCGCGTGGTGGCTCGCCTTCGCGATCCCCCTGGTCTTCGTCGACCTCGCGGTGCACCGGCTGCCGGACCGGCTCACCTTGCCGGCCGCCGCCGGCACCTGGCTGCTGCTCGGCGTCGCCGCGCTGACCGGTGCCGGGGTCGCGCCCTGGTGGCGCGCCACCGCCGCCGGGCTCGGGCTGGCCCTCTTCTTCGCGGCCACCACGCTGCTGCTCGGTGCACGCGGATTCGGCATCGGCGACGCCAAGCTGGCGCTCGGCGCGGGCGCGTTGCTCGGCTGGTACGGCTGGAGCCTGCTCGTGACGGGACTGCTGCTCGCGCTGGTCCTCTCCGGCCTGGTGGCCTTGGTCCTGCTGGTCAGCGGCCGGGCCCGCTGGTCGAGCCACCTGCCGTTCGGGCCGTACCTGGTGCTCGGCACCCTGGGGGCGCTGCTGCTGGTGTGGTGAGTGGGCCGGCTCCTGGTGTGGTGCGGGGGCCGGCGGGGAAATGACGGTCCGCAGGGCTCGTCGTCGCACCCCAGGAGGCGCTGTGCAGAGCACCCCCGACCGGCCGTCATCGGCACCGGACGGCCGGTGGCGGATCGTCCGAACCCAGGACGACCTCGACCGGCTCGGCGAGACCGAATCGATCTTCGCGTTGAGCAACGGCTGGGTCGGCTGGCGCGGGACCCTGGACGAGGGCGACCCCTGCGAGATGCCGGGCAGCTACCTCAACGGGTTCCACGAGCGGCGGGCGCTCGACTACCCCGAGGACGGGTACGCCTTTCCGCAGCTCAGCGACACGCTGGTCAGCGTGCCGAACGCCACTCTCGTCCGGCTCTGGGTCGGCGGTGAACCGCTGGACGTCCGCACCGGCACGCTGCGCTCCCACGAGCAGGTGCTCGACCTGCGGGCCGGGGTGGTGGAGCGGGTCACCGAGTGGACCTCGCCCGCCGGGCACGGGGTGCGGGTCCGCAGCACCCGGCTGGTGTCGCTGCCGCGTCGCCGGGTGGCCGCCCTCGACTGGACGGTGGAACCTCTGGACGAGGCGGTCGAACTGCGGATCTGCGCGGACCTGCTGGCCAACGAGCGGGTTCCGGAACGCGACGACGACCCCCGGGCCGCGGCGACCATCCACGACCCGCTGGTCGCCGAGCATCACCACGCCGACGGCACCGACGGCGTCCTGGTGCACCGCACCGAGCACAGTGACCAGCGGATCGCCGTCGCCGTGGCACACCGGTTGTCAGCCCCCGACGAGATCGCCACCAGCACCGACGTCACCGAGGACCGGATCCGGCTCACCCTCACCGGGACGGTCGCGCCCGGTGGGCGGGTACGCCTCACCAAGTACGCGGCGTACGAGTGGGTGCCGGTCGACGGCACCGACGCCGAGGAACTCGCCGACCAGGTGACCGCCGAGGCGGACGCCGCCCGTGCGGCGGGCTTCGACAGCCTGCTCGCCGACCAGCGGGCCGCCCTCGACACCGCGTGGCAGACCGCCGACGTGGTGCTCGACGGCGACGAGGAACTGCAACAGGCCATCCGGTTCGCCATGTTCCATCTGATCCAGGCGGGCCGGCCGGACGGTGCGTTGAGCATCCCGGCCAAGGGGCTGACCGGCAACGGATACGACGGACACGTGCTCTGGGACACCGAGCAGTACGTGCTGCCGGTGCTGACGTACGTCGCCCCCGGGGTGGCCCGCTCGGCCCTGCTCTGGCGGTACGCGCACCTGCCCCAGGCACGGGAACGCGCGGCGGAGCTGCGGCTGACCGGCGCCACCTTCCCGTGGCGGACCATCGGCGGCGAGGAGTGCTCCGGCTACTGGCCGGCCGGCACCGCCGGGCTGCACGTCAACGCCGACATCGCCGACGCGGTGCTGCGTCACGCCGCTGCCACCGGCGACGAGGAGTTCCGGGCCGGAGCCGGGCTGGAACTGCTGGTGGAGAGCGCCCGGCTGTGGCAGGGTTTCGGACACTTCACCGACGACGGCGGCTTCCACGTCTACGGCGTCACCGGCCCGGACGAGTACGCCGCACTCGTCGACGACAACGCCTTCACCAACCTGATGGCGCGGCGGAACCTGCGCGGTGCGGCGGACGCCGTCGAGCGCTATCCGGAGGCGGCCGATCGGCTGGGGGTGGACCCGTCCGAGGTGGCTGCTTGGCGGGCGGCGGCCGACGCGATGGTGCTGCCGTACGACGCCAAGCGCGGGGTGCACCAGCAGGCCGCCGGCTTCACCACCCAACCGGAGTGGAACTTCGACGACACCGGCGACGACGACTATCCGCTGCTGCTGAGCTTCCCCTACCTGGAGCTGTACCGTCGCCAGGTGGTCAAGCAGGCCGACCTGGTGCTGGCGATGCTGCGCTGCCCCGGGGAGTTCACCGCCGAGGAGAAGGCGGCCAACTTCGCCTACTACGAGGCGCGTACGGTCCGGGACTCGTCGCTGTCCGCCGCGCCGCAGGCGGTGCTCGCCGCCGAACTGGGTCACCTCGACCTGGCGTACGACCTGTTCGCCGAGTCGGTGTTGCAGGACCTGTTGGACATCGGCGACAAGACGGGTGACGGATTGCACCTGGCGTCGCTGGGCGGCTCGTGGCTGGCCCTGGTGCAGGGCTTCGGCGGCATGCGCGACGACCGCGAGCTGCTCTCGTTCGATCCCCGGCTGCCGGACCGGATCGACCGGCTCGCGTTCAGCCTCTGCTGGCACGGGCACCGGCTGCTGGTCACCCTCACCGCCGACGAGGCCCGCTACGAGTTGCCCGACGCTCCCGCCGACGCCGCCGTCGAGCTGTGGCACCACGGCGAGCAGGTGCGGGTGGTCGCCGGTTCCCCGGCCCGCCGGCCGATGCCGACGGTGCCTGACTTCGGCGACGAGCCGACCGCACCTCCGGGCCGCCGACCCGCCCGCCGCGCCGCCGCCGACTGAGGCGCACCGAGGTAAGGAGGGGTCCCCTGCTATGCACGAGGCGTTAGCAGGGGACCCCTCCTTACCTGCCGGTCATGCGCTGCCGTACGGCGGCCAGCTCGTCGAAGGCGTACGCCCAGTTGTGGCACTTGAAGCTGCGTAGTCCGTCGATCGGCGAGCGGCAGTCGGTGCAGCGGACGCCGGCGATGGCGGCGGGCAGGCCGGTGTTGACGTACCGGCGGTCGCCGAGGATCACGGTGGCGATCATCGCCGGATCGTGGACGCCCTTCAGCGCCGAGGCGACGATGTCGTACCAGGTGATCCGGCGACCGCAGGTGGGACAGTCCGGGTGGTCGCCGCTGACCCAGAGCGGTGCGCCGATGGTGCGCGGCGGCATACCGAGCAGCTTCTCGATCCGCCGGACGTCGGCTTCCGGGGTGGTCCACCGATGCCGGCCGGGCAGCGACGCGGGTGAGTCGTAGACGGCCTGGAACAACGTGGGGTCGACCTCCACGGTCTCGCGTTCACTGGTCATCGGCGTCCCTTCCGGTGGTCGGCGCCCCCACCGTGGTGGCCGGCGGGCGGCGGGCACAACCGGATCAACGACACGGCGGCCCGGCCGGTCCGCGCGTCGGCGCGCCGCCGGCCGGACGTCTGCGGACGATGCGTCGCCTGGCCGCCCGCGCGGTGATGCTGCGCCACCCGTGGGCGCCCGGCCTGCTCGGCTCCCGCCCGACCGTGCCGTCCGGGGTGTACGCCTACTACGACCAGATCATCGCGACGTTGCGCGACGGCGGATTCTCGTACCGCATCGCCCATGCACGCGTTCGGCAGTCTCGCGCGGTCAGAGCGGTAGCAGGCCCTCGGCCAGGCTCCGCTTCACCTGCCACTCGCCCTCCGACCCGGTGGGCCAGGGAAAGCCGCCGCTGCCGAAGACCTGGTTCAGGTAGGCGACGAACGAGGTGGTCGTCTCCCCGACGAACAACCCGTCCACGCACCCGTCGGGCAGCACGAAGCCGTACGGCCCGCCACCGCTGGTGTTCTCCTTGTGCAGCCGGTCCGGCGCGACCGGGAGCACGAACACCCCCGGGTCCTCGTCGGTCGCCTTCTCCTCCTGCCAGTCGGCCCATTCCTCGTCGTAGTAGTCGCGCAGGGACGGTCCGTCCGGGTGGCGGGATCCCTCCAGCTCGATCACCAGCGGGTCGGCCGACGCCGAGGTGGGCCACTCCGGATGTGTGCCGACCAGCCAGACGTCGCCCACCAGCCGCACCCAGGAGCAGAGCGTCATCGGCACCGCGCCGAACCGGTCCCGCAGCCAGCCGGCGTACGCGTCGGCCTGCGCGGTCGGCGGGGCGTACGGGCACGACACCGGCGTCTCCTCGTCGTCGTTCTCGTGGAACCGGTAGCCGGCGGCGGTCAGCCGCGCCACCACGACCTCGACGTTCTGCCGGGCCCGACGGGCCATCTCGTCACAGACCGACTGCGCCTCCTCGACCAGCTCGGGGTGGAGCCGGATCGCGCTGCCCCACTGGTGCAGCTCGTGCCAGACCTGTTCCCGTTGGCCCCTGCGGTAGCGGCTGAGCCACTGCGGCGACGAGTTCATGGCCGCAGCATGGCGTACGCCTGCGACAGTCCGTCGGCTCGGCGCGCCGTGTGGCGGAACTCGCCGTCCACAAGGGACGAAAGGCGGTGCGCCGCCGGGATCGTCGGGCACCCGGCTCCCCCTTTCGGCCAATCAATGTTCACCGTTCGACGAAGGCCGATCATCAATTTGATCGATCACTTCTCGGGTCGCACGCATCGGTTTCCGAATATCTGCCGACCGGTCGGTCCAAAACGGTCTTATCGTCGCTGAGTTCGGCGTTCGGGAATCCGCTTTCCGGCCAGCCGTCCGCAGTGGTTCGTCGCGGCGGGGTGGTCGACGGGCGCGCGGCATCGGTGACGGTGGGCCCGCATCTTGCTTGCTGTGACCCATCTCTCCTGTTAGAGTGATCGCCTCGGGAGCGCTCCCACGAAACACGCCGGTAATCGGATCCACCGCGGGGACACGTAACAGGAATATTTGTGGGCCTAATTAGTGGAATCGAATACAGGGAAGCACGTGGGTTATCAGAAAAGTACGCACGACGGGCTGGCCGACGAGATCTTTCGGGAGCATCACCGGCGTCTGGAGTCGGCCTCGATCGCGCTGACCCGTAATGCTCCGGTCCTCGGTCAGTTGCGGCGCAACGTCCACGCGATCGTCACCGACGTGGCGGAGCAATTCGACCTGCCGGCGTCGGCGTTCGACCCGTCCGCCGACGTCGACGGGATCGACGAAGTGGTCGACCACGCGCTGCTGCCCACCGAGATCGGCGTGGACCGGGCGCTGCGCAACATCCACCCGATCGAGTCGCTACGGGCCGCCGCGCTGCTCTTCGAGGTCGCGCTGCCGATCATCCTGCGCCGGTACGTCGTCACCGATCCGGCCCGGGTCGCGGCCATCGCCCTCGCCCTGCACGACGCCATCTCCCGGCGGGTGTCGCTCTCCTCGCTGGCCTACGTGAACTACCTGATCGAGAAGTTGCAGGCCTCGCGCCGCGAGGAGCGCCGCCGGATCGCCCGCGACCTGCACGACCGGCTCGGTCACTCGATCGGCCTCGCCCTGCAGAACCTCGACCTGTCCCGCCACTACGGCACCCACGACCGGCCCCGGGCCGACGCCAAGGTCGGCGCGGCGATGCACGAGATGAGGGAGGCGCTGCAGACCGTGCAGGAGCTGACCGCCGAACTGCGCCGCTCGTTCGGCGCGGACGGCATCGAGCCGGCCCTGCGCGGTTACCTCTCGGCCAGCGTGCCGGCCACCATCTCGACCGGGCTGACCGTCACCGGCGACGTCAAGGTCATGCCCCGCGAGGTCGGTGAGGAGCTGTACCTCATCCTGCGCGAGGCCGCCCGCAACGCGGTGCGGCACGGCGAGGCCACCGAGCTGCGCATCACGATCGTCGCCACGGAGGACGCGATCAACGCCGAGGTGATCGACGACGGTCGTGGCTTCGACCTGATCGACGCCCAGACCGCCGGTTTCGGGCTCCGGTCCATGGCCGAGCGCGCCGACCTGCTCAACGGCAGGTTCACCATCACCTCCGCACCCGGCAGCGGCACCGTTGTCGCGGTCGAGGTGCCGCTCTACGGCCCGGAAGGATGAACACCCCGGACACCATCCGCGTGGCGGTGGTGGACGACCACAACCTGTTCCGTGAGGGCCTCAAGGAGGTGCTCGGCACGGACCCGACCATCCGGATCGTCGGTGAGGGCGGCAGTGGCCCGGAGGCGGTCGAGCTGGTCGTCGCCCACCAGCCGGACGTGTTGCTGCTGGACGTGGAGATGCCCGGGGCGGGGGTCACGGAGACCATCCGGCAGGTGCTGCACCAGCGCCGGGAGGTGCAGATCATCGTGCTCACCATGCACGACGACGCCGAGTTGGTCCGTGAGGTGCTGGAGGCGGGCGCCAGCGCGTACATGTTGAAGACGATCCTGCGCGACGAGTTGCTGGCGGCGGTCCGGTCGGTGCGCCGCCCGTCGGCGAACGTCCTGCTGGCGGTCTCGCGCGGCACGGTCGAGCAACTGGACCGCCGCCCGCCCGGCTCGGGCGGACCGGGCACGGCGCTGACCCAGCGCGAGCGGGAGGTCCTGGTCCTCGCCGCGAGCGCGCTGAGCAACCAGCAGATCGCCTCCCGGCTGCGTATCACCGAGGCCACCGTGAAGCGGCACCTGACCAACGCGTACGCCAAGCTCAACGCCGTGTCCCGGGTGGACGCCATCCGCAAGGCGGTCGCCCGCCGGATCATCTCCGACGGGCAACGGCTCTCCCGCTGAACGGGCGGGACCGGCGACGGGACCGGCGGGCGGTCGCTCAGCTCGCGAGGCACTGGGCGATCACCGTCAGGTGCACGGCGTACTGGGTGACCATGAAGGCCCGGTAGGGGCGGCGTCGGCGGTTCCGGTCGCCGTGGCTGGTCCGGGTCAGCACGCAGACGCCCAGCACCACCGCACCGGCCAGCAACAGCCCGGCCGGCGGCACCAGGGTCGGCTCGGCGACGGCGACCGTCGCCAGTCCCGCCGCGACGAGCAGCGCGCCGGTCGCGAGCAGCCGGCGTGCGATGCGTTCGGGCAGCACGATCGGCAGGGTGTGCCGACCGGCCAGCCGGTCGCCGGCCACGTCCGGCAGGTCCTTCGTCATCCCCACCAGGCCCATCCAGAACGACAGGGCCACGGCCACCGCCACCGCCCGTGGGTCCGGTACGCCGCCACCGGCCGCGTACCAGCCGGCCAGGTAGGTGACCAGGCCGCCGGCCACCACCACGCCGACGAAGCCGGGCAGGTTGGACTTCTGCGGTCGGGGCGCCGCCGAGTAGAGCCAGCCGAGCGCCAGCATGGCCGCCACCAGGACGGCGAAGCCGGGGGAGACCAGCAGGCCGAGGGTCATCGCGAGCACGCTGAGGGCGGCCGCCGCCCCACCGGCGGAGGCGGCGGACAGCGCACCGGTGGCGAGCGGCCGGCCCGAGCCGTTGTGCCGGTCCTCGGTGCGGTCGCAGAGGCCGTTGAGCAGATACACCTGCCAGGTGGCGCAGAGCCAGGCCAGCGCGCCGATAGTCAGGTCCCGTACCGCGGTCGGATGAAATGGCGGTGCGGCCAGCAGCGCGCCCGTCAGGAAGCGGAGCTGGAAGACGGCCTGCACCACCGGCCGGCTCTCCGAGAATGAGAGGCCGACGACGCGGGACAGTGAACCGCCCGACAGCGGATCCGCAATCGACTGAACAGACATCGGCGCCCCTCGAATAGCGAAAAATTATCGATGCGTCTATTCTCGGTCAGTCGGGTGGTAATTCGGCTCCGCCAACGACGGCAGTTACGTCTACTACTTTGGTCGTAGGTCGTCTGCCCCCTTCGCGCGGTGCGTGCACCACCTCCGTAGCTACCACTACTGCGGCCCATCCCGAATGTTTATGGTGGCCCTGCGACGCTATTTCGACGAGCGGAAGCGAACGGGGGAAATGGTGCAGCAGATGATCTGGCCGGTTATGTCCGCCGAATACCGGCCGGCAGTGCCGGCCGACGCCCTGACGATCGCCGTGGTGGTCGACAACGAGGTGACCCGGCGCGGGGTGGCAGCCGTCGTGCAGCAGGTGCCGGAGGTGCGGTTACGGGCCGGTCCGGACGGGGCGGACGTGGTCATCGCCTCGCCCCGGGCGCTGAGTCGCGCCGACTCGCTGCTGGGGCACGACGACGGGCGGCAGCACAAGCTCCTCGTGCTGCTCGACGAGCCGGACCAGGTGGACATCGTGCGCTGGCTGACGCCGGACGGCTACCTCCTGGCCACGGACCTCACCCCGGAGTCCCTGCACCTGGCGTTGACGCAGGTGGCCGACGGCCAGTTGGTGGTGCCCACCGAGTTGAGCCGGCACCTGCTCAGGTTGGCGACCGGCCGGACGAGACGGGACCGCGTCCGGGCACCGGTGCTCACCGCTCGCGAGCGGGAGACGCTGGCGCTGCTCGCCGAAGGGCTGAGCAACCGGCAGATCGGCCGTCGGCTCGGTGTCTCCGAACACGGCGCCAAAAGGCTGGTGGGCAACATCATGACCAAACTGGACTCACCGAACCGCACGCTCGCGGTGGCGATCGCCCTGCGGGAACGGCTGATCCAGGCCGAACCGGCGTAACCCCGGCCAGGTTCGCACCACCACCCGGTAGTCGGCGGTCCCGGTCAACGCGACCGACGCCAGGTGCCCGTCGCCGAGCGTGAGATCCCGCACCACCCACGGACCGGGCAGACCCGTCCCACCCCGGCACCGCAGGCCGCGACCGTACGGTTGCGATCCGGCGACCCGTACCCGGAGTCCCTGCACCAGCCGCCCACCGCTGGCCTTCACGCAGGCTTCCTTGCGGGTCCAGTAGCGGAGGTACCACCAGTCCTGGGCCGGACCGCGAGCGCGGCCGACCCGGGACGCCTCGCCCGGCGGGTAGAACCGCGTCGCCAGCCGACCCACCGGTGACGGCGTGCCGTCCGGGTCCGGCCGGGCGAGACGCTCCACGTCGACCCCGACCTCCCGGCCGGTGGTGACCGCCAGCAGGGCCAGGTCGGCCGAGTGCGTCAGGTTGACCTTCGTCTCCGGCTGTCCGAGCAGCGCCGGCTTACCGTGCCGCCCCCGGTGCCAGACCACCCCCTCCGGCGGTACGCCGAGATACCCGCCGAGGATCAACCGGCTGGTGGCGTGGGCGTGGACGTAGCGGCGGCGCACCCGGGCGTCGCCGAGCCGGTCGGCCCGGCGACGCTCGTGCGGGTCCAGCAGGTCAGCCGGATCCGGATCACCGGCGAGTGGACGGCCCAGCGGAATCCGCCAGACGTGGACGACGCCGTCGAGCCGCATCACGCTGCTCCGGTGGCCGCCAGGACCCGTTCCTGCGCCGCCACCGTCACCAGCAACTCCTCGATCTCCCGCAGGATCCCGGCGGCGTCGTCGCGGCTGAGCCGGGCGGTGTCGGCCCGTACGGTCAGCTCCAGCCGGTCCGGCCCGTCCTCGATCACCTTGAGGAAGAAGGTCAGCTCGTCCACCTCGTACCCGGTGCCGAAGGTGAGTCGGCCGGTCGCCTGCGCGGCACGCAGCCGCTCGGCGGTCACCTCCTCGATCGGGCCCGTGTCCGGCCCGGCCTGTCGCAGGTCGTTGAAGTAGCAGGACGGGTCGGCGGTGGCGGCCAGCGTGCCGCGCAACGCGCTGATCGCCTGCCGGTCACTGATGCCGCTGCGGTACGCCTTCATGGCCGTACCCCAGCAGCTCTTGACCAGCACGGCGAAGTCCTCGGCGGAGACGTCGACGGTGGCCGGGACGTCCTGCACCAGGTTGCCGACGTAGCCCCGCAGCTCCGCCCGGTGCCGGTTGCCGGCGATCAGGGTCATCGGCACCCGGTCGTGGCCGGTACGCCGACCGAGGACCTTCGCGGTGGCCGTGAGCAGCACGACGGAGCTGCCCGTGGCGTACCGGGTGGCGATGGCGTCCAGGGCCAGCTTGACCGCGCTGGTGCTGAGCGTCGCGACGGCGTACCGGGGGGACTCCGGCTCCCGAGGGGTGAAGATCGCCGGTGGGGCGGTCGCCAGTTGCTCCCGCCAGTGGGCCAACGATCGTTCCTGGACCCGGCGCCCCGGTTCGCTCTGCTCGAACTCGGCCAACTCGACCGGCTGCATCGCGGGCGGCGGCAGTTCCTCGCCGGCCAGCAGCCGGGCCAGTTCGGCACCGATCACCCGGGTGCCCAGGTAGTCGGTGGCCGCGTGGGACACACAGGTGATCACCACTCGGGGTGCGCCGTCCAGCACACCGACGGCGGGCCGGATCGGCCACTGGGTCGTGTGGTCGAACCGGTGCCCCCGGACCTGTGCCTCCAGGTCGTCGACGAGCGCCCGTGGATCGGGATCCTCGGCGGTGGCCTCGCAGATCTCCACCGGCAGTTCCCCGGCGGCCATCACCTGCTGCATCAGGTCCCCGGCCGGATCGCGGTGGAAGAGGGTGCGCAGCGCCTCGTGCCGGCGGACCAGGGCGCCCAGCGCGGCGAGCACGCCCGGCAGGTCCACCCCCTCGGGCACCGGGGTGAAGACCGTCGAGTTGTAGAAGGAGGTGTCCGGCATCTGCCGGTCGATGTCCACCCAGATGCTGCGCTGGCCCAGGGTGGCGGGGGCGAGTACGCCCCGCTCGCCGTCGATGCGTACCGCCTGCCGGGTCATTCGCGCCATGCCGCCGCCTCCTTCTCGTCCTGGTCGTGGTCGGTGGTCTCCGGGGTCGGGGTGCCCGCTCGTCGGCGGACGAAGAGGACGGTGGCGAACACGGCGGCGATGCCGAACAGGTTGGCGATCGCGATCGTCCAGTACAGCGGCTCCGGCCCACCGGCGGACCGGGCCAGGTAGCCGCCGACCGCCACGATGCCGCCGAAGTAGACGACGTTCAGGGCGATCGCGAGTGGCCCGCCGCCGACCTGCTCCAGCACGGTGAGCGCGGCGAGGACCAGGCCCATCAGCACGAAGGTGGGTGCGACGATGCCGAGGTAGCGGGACGCCTCGGCGGCCACCGCCGGGTCGGCCGCCGTCACCCGGGCCAGCCAGTCCCGGCCGGTCCACACCACCAGGGCGCAGACCACGTAGAACGCGGCGGTCACCTGGAGGCCGGCGCGCAGCACGCCCGGCATCCGGTGGCTCTCCCCGGCGCCCCGGTACTGGTTGGCGACGATCGCGGTGGCCGCGCCGATCGCCACACCGGCGACGACCACCACGCTCTGCACCACGTACGCCACCGCGAAGCCGGACACCACGGTCGCGCCGAAGGCGCTCACCACCCAGGTCAGCGCGAAGTTGCTGGCGAAGATCGCCACGTACGACGCGAAGACCGGCAGACCCACGCCGGCCAGCAGGCCGAACAGGTCGGGTCGCCAGGCCAGCGACGTGCCGGGCTGCCACACGCCGGTACGCCACAGCAGGTAGCCACCGAGCGCGCTGCCGACCACGCCGGACGCGGCGATGGCGATCGGCACCGACCAGAGGCCCAGGCCCAGACCGCCGGGCAGGCCGAGCGCGGCCACGCCGACGATCTCCACGGCGGCGGCGGCGAGGAGTACCGCCGCTCCCTCCCGGGGGCGTCCCGCGCCCCGCAGGGTGGCTCCGCAGAGCACCGACCCGAGCCCGAGCAGCGCGGCCAGGCAGACCCACCGGACGAACCACACGAAGTCGCTCTGCGCCCCCGGGTCGACCCCGAACAACTGACCCATCCCGGGTGCGGCGAGTCCGAGCAGCAGCAGCACCACGACCGACGCCACGGCGCCGATCCGGGCGAACCCGGCCAGCGCCCGGATGCGGCTCCCGGCGTCGTCGCCGCTGAGCGCCGACGCGACCTGGTTCGGTACGGCGAGCCCGGCGTGCAGGGCGATGATCACGAACATGATCGGGGTGAACAGCGAGCGGATGTAGAGCGAGTCGTCGCCCATCCGGCTCATCAGGGCGACCACCACGAGCGGGACCAGGACGCCCACCAGGTCGCCGAGAACCATCGGCGAGGCCTGGCGCAGCACCTGGCGGCGGTACTCAGTCATCGTCGAACCTGCCCTTGGTCAGTGCGTGACAGACGGTGAGCCGCTGCACGTTGCGGGTGCCCTCCATGAACTCGACCCCCCGGGCGTCGCGGGCCAGCTTGTCCAGCCAGGGATGCGCGAACCGGGACCCCGGGCCGAGGATCCGCAACGCCTGCTGGGTGGCCTCCTCGGCGAGCTGGGCGGCCTGCGCCTTCGCGGCCGAGGCGTAGTAGCCGTTGCGGGCGTCCCGGTCCACCTCGTGAGCGGCGCGCAGGATCAGTTGGCGTGTGGTGTGTACCCGATGACCCAGCCGGTCCAGCTCGTCGCGACCCCGTCCGGACTGCGATCGAGCATACTCGATGGCGGCCCGCGCGATCCCCAACGCGATGGCGGCCACCCCGGGGCGCAGCAGGTTGAACGTCCGCAACGCACTCCACATGCCGCGTGCCGAGGCCGGCAGATGGGCGCCGAGGATCCGGCCGGGCGCCACCGGTACGCCGTCGAGGCGGATCGCGCTGATCTGCGCGCCCCGCAGGCCGACGGTGTCCAGCGCCTGGGCGTGGTAGCCGGGAGCCGACGTCTCCACCAGCACCGCGACCACCCCGAGCGGCCCCGAGCCGGTACGCGCGAAGACCGTGCCCACCTCGGCACGGGTGGCGTTGCCGACGTACCGCTTCTCGCCGTGCAGGGTCGCCGACCCGTCCGGCGCCTTGCGGAGCTGCGTGCTCAGCGACATCGCGTCGGAGCCGCGTGCCGGCTCGGTCAGGGCGAAGAACGTCCAGGTGGGACGCGACCGCACCCGCCCGAAATACCACTCCTGCTGGGCCTCGTCGCCGAGCATCCCGACCAGCACGCCGGAGAGCGAGGCACCCGGTGAGGCCAGGAACATCCCCGCGTCGCCGAAGGCGATCTCCTCGGCGGCGACCACCCGCTCCACGGCGGTGCTGCCGTAGTACGTGTACCTGCCGATCCGCATCGGGTCCGGTTGCAGGTGCGCCGGGATCATCGTCTTCCCGACGTAGTTGATCGCGGGCAGGTCCAGGTGCCGATAGACGGTGTCCGGGTCGCGCTCCAGGTCGAAGGCGTACGGCCGCAGCTCCGCGGCCCACTCCCGGGCGTGCTCGCGCAGTACCCGCAGCCGGTCATCCGGCTCGATGATCGCCATGGTCAACTCCGTCGAGGTACGCGTCGGCGAGCAGTTCGGACAGGTGCGCGATCCCGCCCGGCCCGTCGGTCAGGAAGCCGCCGGCACCGAGCAGCCGCAACGACGCGCGGTCGGCGTCGGTGAGCTGGCGGTGCAGGTAGGCGGCGAGGGACGGGTCCGGGTCGTGCTCCAGTGCGTCGAGGACCGCGGCGACGCCCTGCTGCTCGGTGACGATCTCGGCGAGGCTGCCCTGGACCAGTTGCTGCTGGATCAGCGGCACCCCACCGGTCGTCCGGCCGGTCAGGTACTCCCTGGCCTGGTCGAGCAGCCACTGCGAGACGCCGAGCCGCATCCAGGTCAGGCCGAGCACCCACCCGGCGGGCCGGTCGTCCGTCCCACCGGAGAGGTGCTGCCGCTCGGGCGGGCGCAGCCCGTGTCCGCGCGGCCCGTGCACCGTCTCCGGTGCGCCGGTCGCGGTCAGCAACGCCGTCCAGCCCGCCACCAGGCCGTCCCGGCGGGCCACCGTCCGACAGTGGGCCAGCGTGACCACCGCCTGCGCGGTCACCACGTCGGGTCCCAGGCGAGCACGGTGAGGTAGCGCAGCACCGGGTCGTACTCGGCCAGCACGGTCCGGCCGGTGAGCTGCCGGGCGGTGGTCCAGATTCCGGTGCAGAGCGTGCCCCGCCCCACCCGGTGCACCCGCTCGGCCCGCAGCGCGACCTCGGCGGTGACCGGCACGTCGTAGCCGGCCACCAGCGCGAACGGCCGACCGTCGCGGGCCGAGATCTCGTCCAGGACGTCGACCAGCAGCGCCGCTGCCGCCGCCGGGTCGACCTCGGTGCGCTGACCGAGCAGCACGCCGGTCTCGCCGGGCGCGGTCGGTCGGAAGGCGTACGCCACCGCGACGTCCTCGGCCGGCACCCGCTCGGTCGCGTCCACCTCCCACGGCAGGTTGCGCTGGTCGAGGACGACAAGGGCGGTACGCGCGTCGGCTGCCGCGTCGCGCAGGTGGTCGGCGGCCAGCCGCAGCGCGGTGAACGGCGCGGTGACGCCCTGGTCGCTGACGCAGAACACGGTCGGGCGACCGGGTGCCGCCTCGACCAGGTAGCACCCGGCCGAGGCCCGGGAGTCGATGTCCGGGGTGGCGAACGCGAGGACGATCCGGCGCAGCGTGTCCACGCCCGGGGTCAGCTCGGCCACCACCGTCGACGCCATCGTCGTGTACGAGGTGACCTGGGCCTTGGCGAGGAACTCCGGGTCGTAGGAGCGGCCGTAGGCGCCCACCATGTCGGCGAGGTAGCGGTCCAGGCCGTCGTCCTCGATCGGCCCGTTGCCGCGGAAGGTGCGGGCGGCGGACGCCGCCGGCCGGACCGGCAGCTCCCGAAGGAGGCCGGTCCGGTCGGCGGCGAGCCGTGGTGCGACTGTGGTGAACACGGTCAGCGGCTCACGTGCTCGTTGACGTACTCGGAGAGGGTGGTGACGGTCTCGAAGTGCCGCTGCTCCAGGTCGTCCGGGTCGAACTCGGCACCGAGCTCGTTCTCCAGTTCGAGCAGCAACTCCAGCACGCTGGTCGAGTCGAGCCCGAGGTCGTCGAAGAGCCGGGTGTCCGGGGTGATGGTGGCGACGTCCCGCTTGAGGACGGCGGCGAGTGCGGTGCGGACGCTGGCCACCACGGCCTCGTCCACCACCGGCGCCGGGGGCTGACCCTGCACAATCGTCTCGGTCATGACACGCGAATCCTTTCGTTCGAGGGGTGTCCGTTGCTGGTGACGGTCGACACGAGTCGGGCCGGTGCGGCCAGCTCGTCGTGCGTCGGCTGTCGGCTGAGCAGGTCCTCCGGGTCGTCCCGGTGCCGGACCAGGTAGGCGTGTCCCTCGTGGACCAGCACCTCGGCCGGGTAGCCGTGGCTGAGGAAGTGCACGGGGGAGGCGGTCGGCCCGTACGCCCCGGAGCGCAGCACCCCGATGAGGTCGCCGGGACGGACCGTCGGCAGCGGCACGTTCTTGCCGATGGTGTCGTTGGGCGTACAGAGCGGGCCGGTGACCTGCCACTCCGCCACGGCCGGCTCGGCCGGACGGTTGAGCAGGACCATCGGGTAGTTGCGCTTGACGAAGGAGCCGGTCCCGACGGCCGCCATGTGGTGGTTGGTGCCACCGTCGGCGACGGCGAAGCGCTGGCCCATCGACTCCTTGACGTAGCGGACGCCCACCACGTACACACCGGAGGGCGCGGTCAGGTACCGACCCAGCTCCATGATCACGCGGGTGTCCGGGTGCCGGTCGCGGAACGCCTCCACCACCGGGTTCACCCGCTCGGCCACCAGGGCCGGGTCGAGGTCGGTCTCGCCCTCGAAGTACGCCACGCCCAGCCCGCCGCCGATGTCGACCATCTCCAGCGGGAAGCCGTGCCGCAGCGCCAGCCGCTCGGCGAGCTCCAGGATCCGCGCGGTGTTCTCGGCGATGACCTCTTCGCTGAGGATGCGGGTGCCCAGGTAGGCGTGCACGCCCATCACCCGGATGTGGGGGTACGCGCCCAGGTCGGGCGCGGCGAGGAGCTGCGCCTCGTCGATGCCGAACTGGCGCGGCTTGCCGCCCATGGTCAGCCCGCCGCCCTTGACCGCGAACTCCGGGTTGACCCGGAGCGCGACCGGCGCGACGACGTCGTGCTCGGCGGCCACCTCGTTGAGCAGTTCCAGCTCGCCGAAGGACTCGACGACCACCGCGTACACCTGCTCGCGCAGGCAGGCGGCCAACTCGTCGCGGCTCTTGCCGGGTCCGAGGAAGATGATGTCCCGGGGTGCCACCCCGGCCCGCCGCGCGGTGATCAGCTCGGTCAGCGACGACACCTCCGCGCAGGCGCCGTAGCCGTGCAGCACCGCGCAGACCGACAGGTTGGGGTTGGCCTTCAGCGAGAAGAACATGTCCACGGCGGGGTGCAGGCGCTCCCGCAGGCCCTGGTACTGCCGCCGCAGCTGCTCGCCGTCGTAGACGAACATCGGCGTGCCGAATCGCTCGGCCAACTCGGTGATGCCGATGCCCTGCACCTCGTGCTCGGCGGTCATGATCCGGTCCTTTCGGTCAGGCCGGCGACCACGCCGGCCACGTGTTCGTCGAGCTGGCGCACCCGCTCCTCGGTCGGCGCGACGACCAGCGCGTAGAGCCGGCCGTCGAAGTCGCCGTCGCCACCGGCGGCGGCGTTGACCGTGGCGAAGTTGTTCACCAGGACGCCCTCCTCACCGGCCCGGGTGAGCAGGACGTCGCCGAGCGCCCCGTGCAGCCGCTTGAACGGCAGCGGCTCGGGCAGTCGCAGCGGGTACTGCCGGGCCAGCGCCACCCAGCCGGCGGGGACGAAGCGCTCCTGCAACGGGAGCTGGTAGGTGGACATGTTGTTGCGGGCGTTGATCTCGGTGACCGGGAAGAGGCGCTCGTCGTCGCCGACCATCGCGTCGACGCCGACCACTCCGACGTATCCGTCGGCGTGCAGCCGCTCGCCGAGCAGTCGGGCCGCGTCCCGGATCTCCGCCTCCTGGCGGTCGTCGAGCCGGGCCGGGATGCGGTGTCCCTTGTGCACGCCGGACTCGGTGATCGCCTCCTTGACGAAGTCGAACCGGACGTCGCCGTCGCGCCCCACGGTCATCTGGTAGTTGAGGTCGGCCCGCTTGGCCACGAACTCCTCCACCACCAGGGCGACCCGGTCGGAGCCGGTGGTGCGGGCCTTGCGGCTCACCATCCGGTCCATCTGGTCCAGCCGGCGCGGGTCGTCGACCACGACGATCCCCTTGCCGGAGACCCCGTACGCGTCCTTCACCACCACCCGGCGGCCGTCCGAGAGGATCTCCTTGGCCCAGGCGACCGCCGCCGACCACTCGGCGATCGTGACGCAACCCCGACCGGCCGGCTGCCGCAGGCCCACCTCGTCGGCGACCTGCCGGCTGTAGACCTTGCTGTTGACGGCCTTGCAGGTCTGCGCGGAGCTGCCGGCGATCCGGATGCCGGTGCGGGCGGCGATCTCCTCCTCCAGCACCGAGACGCCGTGCACCGACAGGTACGCGCCCTGCTCCGCCCACTGGGCCATCCGGCTCAGCAGCTCGGAGTCGGCGAGTACGTCCTGGCTGACGGTGTGCTGCGGGTTCTGCGCCGACACGGTGTGGATCTCCGGCAGCTCGACGCCCAGGCCGGTCAGGAAGGCCAGGTAGTCGGGGTCGGGAGCGGCCTTGAGCAGCACCCGGTCACCCGCCCCGGCCAACAGCAGCGCGAACTCGTCCATCCGGTTCACCACCGCGCTGCCGGAGCCGAACGCCATCCGGGGCAGGCCCGGCTCGTCCTCGCCCCACACGTCCTCCACCTCGAAGTTGCCGAGGAAGACGAAACGCGCCTCCGGGTCGCCGGTCACCGCGGTCTTGAGCCGGGGTATGAACGGTGCGGTCATCATGCCTCCTAGTGCTCGAAGACCATGGCGGAGAAGGTCGCGCCGAGCCCGACGGCGACCATCAGGTAGCGGTCGCCCGGCGCGAGCCGCTCCAGCTCCAGGGCCGTCTGGTAGTTGATGAAGGAGTCGGCGCAGAAGCAGTGGCCGGTCGAGGCGACGTTGTCCAGCAGCACCCGGTCCACCGGGTAACCGAGCTGCTTGCACAGCCGCACCCAGGAGAGCCGGTTCACGTTGTGCGGCAGGATCAGGTCCACGTCGGAGAGCGCGACACCGGCCTGCGCCACCGCCGCCAGGACCACCTCGGCCAGACCGTCCTGATAGATCGCCTCGAACTCGGCGGCCCGCGCGGCGTCCATTCGCAGACCGGCGTTGAACTGCCCGTACGTCCGGGTGGCGTAGCCCAGCAGCCGGTCGTGGTCGCCGCTGAGCCCGACCAGGACGGCGGCCGAGCCCTCGCCCATGAAGGTGGTGTTCGGGATGAGCTGCGCGGTGGGGGTGAACGCCTTCTCCCCGGCGAAGACCAGGGCCAACGCGTCCGGGTCCCCGTCGGCGGCCAGCAGCTCACCGGCGAGGTGCACGGCGAGCAGCCCCGACGCGCAGGCGTGCTGGGTGACCGCGAACGAGACCGCGTGCTCCAGGCCGAGCGCGGTGCGGACCTGGTGCAGCGGGTTCTCCGGGTACGGCGCCACGGTCTGCAACGTGCGGGCCTGGAGCACGTACCGGACCTGGCTCTCGCGTCCGGTCAGCGCGGTCAGCTTGCCGGCCGCGTTGATCATCATCTGGGTCAGGTCGCCGTCCGGGTCGTAGCGCACCTCGGACAGGCCGTAGAAGCGGCGGAACGTCGCCACCTGCTTCGGGTCCATCGCCAGTCGGGCACCGATCTCCTCGATCGGTACGACCGCCGACGGAAGATAGGCGGAGACCGCCTCGATGGACGTCACCGGGCACCCGCGGGTTGTTGTCCGGCGATCAGTTCGGTCAGGTGCGCGGTCAGCTCGTCGATGGTCGGGTGGTCCCAGACCAGGGTCTCGCTGAGCCGCATGTCCAGGTGCGTCTCGATGTCGCCGCAGAGAGCGAGCGCATAGACCGAGTCCAGGCCGTACTCGGCGAGGCGGACGGTGGGGTCGATCTCGTCCTCGGGCCGGCGCAGGTACTCCGCGACGCAGCGGGTCAACCAGGAACGCAGGTCGCCCGCGCCCTCGGCGGTGGATGCCATGTGGGTTTCCTTCCTCGGATGGTTGGCGGTGCGGACTGGCCTCCGGGTCATCCCGGCAGCGGTCGGCGGGACAGGTCGAAGCTGCGTCGCTCCGCGTGCCGGGCGGCCAGTTCCTGATAGAGCGGCTCGCGGTGGTCGCCGGCGCGGTCGTCGCCCGGACGGCCGAGACTGCGGGCCAGCCGGTCCAGTGCCCCGGTGACCCAGGCCGGGTCGTCGTCCCGGGCCAGCCAGACGTTCAGGCAGGCCGAGGCGGCGAGCACGGTGGCGTACCGGGCGGGCAGGTCGAGCACCTCGACGCGGGCGTCCACGCCCAGGTCGGAGGGGTGCAGCGCGGCCCCCGCCTCGGCGAGGTCGCCGAGTTCGGCCGTGAACTGCCCGGCCAGCCGGCGGAGTCGCTGCTGCTCCGGCCCGTCGCCGGTGAGCCGGTCCACGGCCGCGCCCAGCGATCCGGCCAGGCCGTCCAGCCCGCCGGCGGAGACCCTTAGCCGCGCGAACGGCAGCTCGGGCAGTTCCTCGCCGATCCGGAACAGCGCCGGGTCGGCCGGCTCCGGATGCACCCAGCCGCGCCGCGCCAGCAGCGGCACCTGGGGAAGCATGGTGCCCAGGCAGGCGACACGGGCGGCGTGCCCGAACCCGGCCGGGGCCAGGTCGCGCAGCAGCTTCTGGAAGATCGCGTACCGGCCCTCGCGCAGGTAGAAGTGCGCCCCGAGCACCAGGGAGAGCTGGTGCATCGCGTCCATCAGCCGCTTGCCCACCAGGTACTTCACGGCGGAGGCGTACATGCTGGTCTGGCCGGGCAGCAGGTGCAGCGCGCGGGCCGCGACCAGGCCGAGGCTGTCGCAGATCAGCAGATCCAGGTACGCGTCGACGAGCAGCCGCCGGACCTCGGGCTGGTCGGCGACGCGGTGGCCGTAGAGACGCCGGTCGGCGGCGAAGTCCATGGTCGACCGCAGACCCGAGTCGAGGACACCGGCGAGCATGCTGGGGATCGCGGTGCGGGTGAGCTGGAACGAGCGCAGCGCGGTCTCGATGCCCTGACCGGGCCGACCCACCACCGCCTCGTCGTCCACCGGGCAGTCGGTGAACTCGATGCCGCCCAACTGCACGCCGCGCATGCCTACGCTCGGGTAGCGGGCCAGGTCACGCATCACGCCGTCCGGCAGCGTCTGCTTGTCGACCAGGATCTGCGAGTGGCTGCGGCTGCCCGGCCGCTCGTCGGTGCGGGCCAGCAGCACCAGCCCCCGTGCCCGCGTGACGTTGGTGACCACCTCCTTGCGTCCGGTCAGCCGCCACCCGCCGGTCGTACCCGGCCGGGCCGCGAACTCGGCGCGGGAGAAGTCGTTGCCGTGCGCCAGTTCGTGGTAGGCCGAGGCGATCTTCTGGTTGGAGAGCAGCGTGTCGGCCACCCATCGGGTCTGCGTCGGTGAGCCGGCGGCCCAGACGTTGACCGACGAGATGAACGAGCTGACGCCGTAGCCGAGCCCCAGCGACGGGTCCCGCCGGAACACCGTCCGCAGCACCTGGATCAGGTCGTCGGCCCCGGCCAGCCGCCCGCCGTGGCGGCGCGGCACGAACTCGGCGTTGAGGCAGTACGCGTCGAGGGCGCGCTCGGCGGCGCCGAACACCTCGTCCTTCTCGTCGGCCACCAGCGCGGCCGTGCCGCCGAGCGGGTTGCCGTCGTCGGACGGGTCGCCGAGCAGGTGTTCCAGCTCGTCCAGCCGGGCGGGGGCCGTCATGACAGCTCCTTGAGGTCGTCGGTGAGCCGGTCGAAGGCGGCGGGGTCGGGCCGGTGACCGCCGATCCGGTCGACGATCAGGGCCAGCGTGGCGGCCAGTTCCGGCCGGGCCGGCTCGGCGGACCACCGGTGCAGCACGGCGGCGGCGGCCAGGCACCACTCGTACCGTCGGGCCAGGTCGAACGCCTCGACGCCGGCCGTCACGCCCTGCGGCGGCAGGGCGGCCATCTCGTCGTGCAGCCGCTCGGCGGCGTCCAGGACGTACGCGGCGAGCCGCACCACGCTCTCCGGCGCCGTCGTGCGGACCTGCTCCACCAGGAAGGGCAGGCTCTGCACCAGGCTGCATCCGGTGCGGGAGAACAGCTCCAGGCGACCCGGGTCGGTGGGTGCGCCGACCTCGACGCCGTGCAGCCCTGCGCCGACCTCGACGCCCCGCAGCCCGGCGACGTCCCGGACCCGTTGCCGCCAGCCGGCCACCAGACGCGGGAACTGGGTGATCAGCGAGTGCCGGTTGACGAAGGTGTTGCCGTCGAAGATGCCCACGATGCGGTGGTCCCGTTCCAGCTTCTGGAACGCGCCGTCGGCGTACACGGTGGTCAGGAACGCGCGGGCGCCGAGCAGCTCGCCGCACCGCGCGATCGCCTCGTCGACCAGGGTCGGCGCCAGCGCCTTCGCCACCGCCGAGTAGACGCTCATCTCGCCGGTCAGCGCGCCGGCCGCCCGCCCGGCGAACAGCACCACCGACTCCGCCACCAGCGCGGCGGCGGAGATCTCCCCGAAGCTGCGCCGCACGTGCGGCAACTCGATCAGCCGACGACCGTAGAGCTCCCGCTCCCGCACGAACCGCAGGGTCAGCTCCCGGGCGTGGTCGACGGCGCCGAGCGAGAGCCCGGCCGCCATCACCCGGGTCAACTGGAGCGCCTTGAGCACGATCTCCAGGCCCGCACCGGGCCGCCCGACCAGCGCCTCGGGCGGCACCACCGCACCGTCGAAGGCGATGCCGCTGATGTCCGCGCCCCGGATGCCGTGCGTACGCGCCTTCGGCAACGTCCGGTAGCTGCCCGGGGCGAGCCGGTCCTTGTCGACCAGGAACAGGCTGTGGCCGCGTGCCCCGGCGTCGGCCGAGGTGCGGGCGAGCACGCAGACCGTCCCGGCCCGGGTGGCGTTGTTGATCGGCCACTTCTCGCCGTCCAGGCGGTACCCGTCCGGGCACTCGGTGGCGGTCAGCTCGCCGGCCACCAGGTCGCTGCCGTGCCCGCGCTCGGTCAGCGCCCAGGAGACCACCGCACCGGCCCGGATCCGCGCCCCGAGCCGCTCGGCCCGTTCCGGGTCACCGGCCACCCAGACGCAGACCGCGCCCAGGTAGGTCTTGGCGTGCGCGATCGCGGCGGTCAGGTCGTGCCGGGCGATCGTCCGGACCACCTCGACGAGCTGCGTGTGATCGGTCGACGCGCCGCCGAAGCGCGCCGGCACGTACCAGTCGGGAACCCCCAGCTCGTCCAGCAGACGTACGGCGTCGGTGGGGAACGTCTCGGTCCGGTCCAGCTCGGCGACCCGGTCCGGGCGGAACGGCTCGGCCGTGGCCAGGGCGGCGTCCAGCAGGCCCGGCGAGATGGTGGTGACGGCGCTCATCGGGCCACCCCGGCCAGCTCACGATCCCGGTCGGTGGCGTCCAGGTGGGCGCGGACCTCCGGGGTGAGGTCGGCGTACGTGCCGGTGAGCGAGCCCTCCTGGAAGGCGCGACGGACCGCGACCCGCTGGATCTTGCCGCTGGTGGTCCGGGACACCCCGCCCGGGCGGACCAGCAGCACGCTCGCCTCCACGCCGAACTCGCGGGACAACCGGTGCCGCACCGCCGCCGAGATCCGGGCCAGCTCCTCCGGCGTCGCCCGGCCGGCCCGTACCTCGTGCACCAGGACCACCTGCTCCTCGGGCACCGGCACGCTGAACGCGGCACCGACACCGAGCGCCAGCGCGGGATGCACGGTGCGAGCCTCGGCCTCCAGGTCCTGCGGATACAGGTTGCGGCCCCGGATGATCAGCAGCTCCTTGATCCGCCCGGAGATGTACAGCTCGTCGTCGAGGCGCACCCCGAGGTCGCCGGTGCGCAGGAAACCGCGCTCGCCACAGGCGGTCTCCGCGTCGAAGACGGCGGCGGTGGCCTCGGGGTTCTCCCAGTACCCGCGCGCGAGGCTCGGTCCGCGCAGCCAGATCTCGCCCACCTCACCGTCGGGGAGCAGCACGTGGCGCTCCGGGTCGACGATGCGGATGTCCATCTCGGACGTCGCGCCGCAGCCGACCAGGTCACGGGTGGCCTCGTCGGTGTCCGGCCCGACCGGTCGGGCCTGCCCCCGGCCCAGGTGCGCGGCGTCGACCCGGGTGATGCGGGGAAGCCGGTACTGCCCGACGCAGGAGACCGCAAGCGTCGCCTCGGCCAGCCCATAGCCGGGGCCGACCGCCTCCGGCCGCAGGCCGTAGGGCGCGAACCGGTCGCGGAAACGGGCCAGCGTGCTCGCCTGGACCGGCTCGGCGCCGTTGACCGCGACCCGCCAACGGGACAGGTCCAGGCCGGCGAGCCTCTCCTCGGCGATCCGGTTCAGGCACATCTCGTAGGCGAAGTTGGGTGCCGGGGAGATCTGCACGTCGAAGCGGTCCACCAGGAACAACCAGCTCTGCGGGTGCCGCAGGAACACCGAGGCGGGCATGTGCACGGTGGTGCTGCCGACGTACAGCGGGGAGAGGAAGAGACCGATCAGGCCGAAGTCGTGGTGCATCGGCAGCCAGCCGCCGTGCCGGGCGTCCGACGGCGCGCCGAGGATGCGCTGGTAGACCCCGGCGTTGTCGGCCAGGTTGCCGTGCGTCACCACGACGCCCCGGGGCTGGCTGGTGGACCCGGAGGTGTACTGGAGGAAGGCGATCCGGTCCGGGTCGTCGGGCAGGGCACGGAACTGTCCGACGTCGGGCAGCGCGGTCGCGTCGGTCACCAGACGCGGCAGGTCGCCCACCCCGGCCGCCTCCGCCCAGGTGGCCACGTCACCGGCAACCCGCTCCTCGGTGAGCAGGGCGGCGGCCCGCGCGTTGCGGACGATCGCGGTGAGCCGCTGGCTGCGGTGCTGCTGCCCGTCCGGCACCGGCACCACGATCGGGATCACGCCGGAGTACAGGCAGCCGAGGACGGCGAGGGCCAACTGCGGGCCCGGCGGATAGAGCAGCATCGCCCGGTCGCCGGCGGCCAGCCGGTCCTGGAACAGCGCGCCGACCCGGCGGGCCGCGTCGTGGATCTGGGCGTACGAGTAGCTGATCGGGGCGTCGTCACGCATCGGGTCGGCCACGTAGGTGAACGCGGTCCGCTCGCCGAACTGCGCGACGTTGACCTCCATCCGGGCACTGAAGCTGGTCACCGTTCACGCTCCTGCTGAGTCGTCTGAATCGAGATCGCTCGGTTGGGGCACAGGTGTGCGGCCTCCCGCACGGCCGGGACCCGGTCCGGCTCCGGCTCGGCCACCAGCAGCACGACCGTCCCGTGGTCGTCCTCGTCGAACACCTCCGGCGCGAGCCGGACGCAGTGCCCGGCGCCGAGACAGCGCTCCGCCGCGACGGTGAGCAGGACCGTCATCGGGTCACCACCGCACCGGCAGCCGGCCGAGCCCGAACACCACGCCCTGCTTGACCGGGACCTGCTCGACCGGTACGGCCAGGTGCAGCCCCGGGATCCGGGTGAACAGCGCCCGCAGCGCGATCAGCAGCTCCAGCCGTCCCAGGTGCTGGCCGACGCACTGGTGGATGCCGAAGCCGAAGGTCAGGTGACCGCGTGCCGCCCGCCGTACGTCCAGCACGTCGGGGTCCGCGAACCGCTCCGCGTCCCGGTTGGCCCCGGGGAGCAGCAGCACGATGCCCTCCCCGGCCCGGATCAGCTCGCCGTCCACCTCCAGGTCGGCGGTGGCGACGCGGACCGTGGCACCGGTGAGCGACAGGTACCGCAGCAACTCCTCGACCGCGTCCGGCCACCGCTCCGGCTCGGCCCGCAACAGGTCGAGCTGGGTACGCTCGGTGAGCAGAGTGAGCACGCTCATGCCCAGCGTGTTGACGGTGATGTCCTGTCCGGCGAGCACGATGGCGATGCCGAGGCCGGTCGCCTCCTCGACGGTCAGCTCGCCCTCGTCGATCCGCTCGACCAGATCCCGCAACTGGCCGTCCCGCAGCGTGTCCCGACCCTCGGTGAGCAGGTGGGTCAGGTAGCCGGTCATCGACCGGACCGGATTGAACCGCTTGTAGGTCACCGTCTGGAAGTGCGCGACGTCCGCCTCCGGCACCCCGAGCAGCCGACCCAGGACCTCCGCGACCAGCGGCTTGGCGAACACGTCGAGCAGGTCCACCGGCGGCGACTCGGCCAGCATCCGGTCCAGGTAGGCGTCGGTGTACCGGACGATCTCCGGTTCCCAGGCGCTGATCCGCTTGTAGGTCAGGCTGGGCAGCACCGCCCGCCGCTGCCGCGAGTGCGCCGGCGGATCGGTCCGCAGCAACGCCTCGATGGTCGCCGAACCGCTCTGCCGCAGCCCCGCCATGCCGGGCACCGGCACCGGCATGGTCGGCTGCCGGACGTCCACACTGGTGTCCGGGCTGGCCAGGATCGCCCGGGTCGCCGCGTACCCGGTGACGACCCAGACCGGACGGCCGTCGAACAGCCGCGCCCGGGTGACCGTCCCGCGCTCCCGCAGCTCCCGGTATTCCTCCGGCGGCTGGTACGGGCACTGACGCTTCAGGGGCAGCTCGGGTAGCTGCGTGATGTCTTCCGTGGCCACGGCTCTGCTCACCGGTACCGCCCCTCTCTCCCCCGCTTGTCTCATCGAAGACGAGTCTGCGGAGGTGAGAGAGTTTCGATAAGACACCGCCGGGCGGCGGAAAGAGCGCCCGGCCGGGCATACCCGATCGGGTATGCCCGGCCGGGTTAGGGTGGGTCGGCCCGGCCGACCCCGCTACCTAGGGCGCGGGAGCCACTGGTTCAGCGGCGTACGGTCACCGCCTTGCTGGTCGACCTGCCGTCCACGTACCCCGCCTTGCGGGCGATCACCACGACGGTCAGCTTCTTGTTGCGCATCGAGGACTTGAGCTTCAGCGTCTTCCCCGTCGCGCCCTTGATCACTTTTGCCGTTGAGCCGCCACTCGTACCGGTAGGAGTCGACCTTCGGCGACCAGGTGCCGACCAGTGCCTTCACCGTCCGGCCCACCTTCGGGGTACCGCTGACCGACGGCTTCTTCGTCGCCTTCGACGCCTTACCCTTGGCGACCACGGCCGATGCGGGTGAGGTGGCCACACCGGACGGATGGCCGGTACGCCTCGCGGTCACCGTGACGGTGAGCCGCTTGCCCACCATCGACGGCGTGACCTTCAGGGACGCACCGGTCGCGCTCTTGATCGCGGTGCCGTTGGCCGACCACTGATAGGCGTACGAGGTGGGGGCCGGGCTCCACGTGCCGGGTGCCGCCTTCACCGTCGAGCCGACCGCGAGGGTGCCCGAGATCGACGGCTTCTTCGTCGCCGTCGGCGGTGCGGGAGCCGGAGGCGGCGGGGGCGGCGGCGGGGCGAGTCGTGGGCCGGCGACGGTCAGGGCGGGACCCACGCCGTCAGCGGGCTGGGCGGTCAACGTCCACGCGAAGGCACCGTCGGCCAGCGGCCTACCGGCGGAGTCCCGGCCGTCCCAGGCCACCCGCAGCAAGCCCCGGACCGACGAGCCGGACAGCGTACGCAGGGCGGTGCCCGCCGCGTCACGGACGACGAACTGCCAGGAGGCGGCGGGCTTCGACAGCCACCACTGACCGGACCAGGCATCGGTCTCGCCGGACACGGTCGAGTCGATCACGCTCAACGCCGATGCCGGGATGCCGGTCGGCACGATGTGGACCTGCTGCCACCGGTCGGTGTACGCGACCGCACCGCCGAACCGGTCGACGGTCCAGGCGGTACGCGGCGCGGCACCCGGACCGAGGTCGTCCGCGTCCACCAGCATCCGGGCCGGGCGCTGGCCGTTCAGGTCGACCAGCCGGAGCCCGCCGTTCACCTGCTCGACCAGGTAGCCGTCGCCGAGCAGCACGTCACGTGCCGGGGCGGGCAGGTGGCGCTTGGCCACCCGGTCCCAGACACCCGAGCCCCGCTCGCTGTACGTGTAGTCCACGCACGCCCAGTACACCCAGCGCCCCACGGCCTGCAGCCGGGTGGCCGAGCATCCGTTGCTGGTGGTGAAACTCTCCAGGACGGTGCCGGTGGGAAGCTGGGTGGCGGTCACCACACCGGAGGCGGCCGAGCCGCTCCACAGCGTCGAGCCCCAGACGGCGGCCCCGACGAATGACCGGTTCTGGAGCACGACACCCGCCGCCCCGGGCCGGAACTCGCCGATGTACTGGGTGCTGTACGTGCCACCGTCGATCACCGCGTACCGACCGGAGAGGTCGATGAGCCTCGGGGCGAAGTGCTTCGTCTCGATGCTCGGGCCCGTCTCGGCGGACCCGTTCGCGTACAACATCGTCACGTCGCGGTAGGTCGCATTGGCGCGACCGTGATGGCCGGTGCCGTCGGCGAACATCGTGATGCAGCGGGGGTTGTCGGACGTGCCGCAGGAGCCGTCGCGGCCACCGACCAGCGCGTCCCGGGTGGCGCGCTCGACGGCCGGTACGCCCCCGCCGGTCGGCGTGGTCAACCAGGTGCTGCGGTAGGTGCCGAGGAAGTCGCTGGGACTGTAGATGGTGCTGTTGTCGGCCGTGCTGAGGATGCCGCTGCCGAGCGCGAGCCCGTGGATCTGCGCCGGCACCGGCTGCACCGACGTGATCCGGTGCCGGGTGACCGAGCCGTCCGGGGTCGGCGAGATCCGCCAGATCCCCCAGTCCAGGTCGCCCTCCTCGACGTACTCCCGCGCACCCGCCACCAGGGCGGACCCGTCCGGTGCCTGGACGATCTGGTGCGCGGCCGGGTTCATGACCGTGGCCGGGCGTCGCGTTCCGTCGACGCGCTCGGCCCAGAGCCGCTGCCCACGATAGATGTTGTTGCCCGTGGCGATCGGATCGACCGAGAGCAGGCTCGCACCGACCAGCCCGTGCGCGGCCTGGTAGTTGAGGTGGCCCGTGGTGACCGTGTGGGTCGGTGCCGAGAAGTCCTCCCGGTCCAGGACGTCCAGTAGGGAACGCCCGCTGCGCAGCCTCAGGATCGACTCGGTGGCGAGCCGGAAGCCGCTCACCTCCCAAGCGTCGAACGGGTCGAGCCGGTCCGGAAGCCGGGTGAAGACACCGCTGGCGACGTCGATCAGGCCCCACTTGCGCCACTCGTCGACCGGATCGGCGAGCCGGTAGCGAACGATGACGGAACGGGCGTCGGCGTCCTCGACCGCAGCCTCCGTCACACCATCGGGAAAGCCGGAGACCGGCCTCTCGACGCCGTCCCGGAGCAGGTGGTACGCCAGGTCGTCGGTGCGGGTCAGAATGGTGTCACCGAAGGTGCCCTGGTAGGACCGTCCCTCGGGCAACGTCACCGTGCGGCCGTTCGAGGCACCCCGCAGCAGCGTCACCCGTGGCGACGGCTCGGCCGAATAGACGGCCACCGTGTCCGAACCCGCCCCGTACCAACCCGGGTGGAACGAGGGGGCCGACGGCCACCAGCCTCGGAAGTCGTACTGCACCGGTGCGGGCAGCCGCTGGTCGAGCGCGGTGGTCGTGCCGTTTGCGTACACCGTCCACAACAGACGGTCGTCACCCTCCTGTGCCCACAGGAATCCGGTGTCGCCGGCGTTGAGGATCCGGGTGGCGCGCGGGATGGCCCGCGCCTCGGCGGGCAGCACCAACTCCGCAGTCGGCTCGGGGGAGGCGGCGATCGCCGTGCCGGGCACTGCGGCGAGCGTGCCGACGAGGCACATCGTCAAGGTCAGAACAGTCGAGTTCCGCGCCGTACGCACGGCCGGCAGTTGCCCGGTCAGGGCCACCGTCTCCTCCTCGGAAACCACAAGAAAAGTGGTGCGGAGAAAGGACACCATCGGATCGGCAGACGTGCTGCCCGGTGTCCCCACGCATCTGAGGGCGGCAGCATAGCAAGAAGCCGATCTTGGTGGTGCCCCGTTGCCGCTGGTTAGCCGGCTCTCCGCGTGGCGCGGGACGGCACGGACGGGCCGAGAGGATGTCGGTCGTCGTGGTTAGGGTGCTGCCGTGGAAGAGAACCGTCGTAGCCTGCCCGCAGCGCTGGCCGAAGCGCACGCGGGGGAATTCGACTACCGCGACGGAGCCGGCGTCGACTTCGAGCCGTACCCGCAGTTCCTGGACCCGGACGAGACCGCCGACTGGTGGCGCTCCTGGACCGGCAACCCCGAGCTGGACGGGGCCGAGTACCGCGTCTTCGGGCAGGACGGCACCGGTGGCTACGCCGCGTTCTGGCTGGTCCGCGCCGGTGAGCCGATCGAACGACAGCCGGTGGTGTTCCTCGGATCGGAGGGCGAGACCGGGGTCGTGGCACCGGACCTGGGGAGCTACCTGTGGCTGCTGGCGGACGGATTCGGTCCGTGGGAGGCGGCGCAGTACCCGGAGCACGAGCACGAGCCGCAGCCGGACGCGCGCCTCACCGAGATCGCACAGCGCTTCGCGCCGGATCGCCGTCGATCGGCGGACGAGGTGGTCGCGGCGGCGCGGGCGGAGTTCCCCGACTTCGACACGCAGATCGACGCCCTCTGCCGATAGCCAGGTCTTCGCCGACGCCAGGTGACTTGTCGCGTTTGTTCAGTCCCGCCGTCGGCCGCATCCATGGCGCCACGGTCCACGATCTAGTTGACCAGGGCGGTGACGGGTGGATCATGGGAGTAGTATCGATCCGTGACGTACGGGGCAGCAACCCTGCTCGGTTGTGGTGCTCTCGTCTTCGGCGGACCCATCGGCCTGAGCCTGGCTGCCCACCTGATCAGGCGGCGGGAATTCGGCAGACGCTCCCTGCGGCTATTTGTGGCCGGCGGCATAGTCGTGTCTGGGACGATCCTCCTCTTCGGTGGTCCCGCTTTCCACGGGCTGTTTCCCCCACCGCACGATCCGATCCTCGCCAGTGGCCGCGGGCTTGACCTGCGCGGTTTCTTGTTCTGGCTCGCCGCCTGGGCCGGCGCGGCGCTGACCTTCGCAATCGCGCTCGCTTACGGCATCGACCTGAATCGGCTGAGGCGGTCGCGGTAGATGGCGTGACATTGCCGAAGAGTGGGGCAGCGGTCATCAAGGGTCGCCATTCGACATCTATTGCCGTTCGACCGCGTGGCCATGTCCAACTTCGCCGACCGAACCGTCCGCTGCCGATCGCCCGGTCAGCTGCTCGATCGGCTGCTCCGCAGGTCCAGGGCTACCGGCCTTCCCTGTACGTGCCACGGACGGCAGTATGTGCTCCGTGGCATCGACGACGAGACAGCAGCAGGTCCTTCAAGCGCGAGGGGCCCTGATCATGGCAGCCCGCCGTCGCTCGCTGGTGACGTACAAGGAATTGGGCATAGCAATCGGCATGGTTGGCGTGCCTCTCGGTCACCAGATGCCACCGGTGCTCGATGAACTCTCGGATCTGTGCATCGCTGCGGGCGAGCCCTCGCTGGCAGCCCTCGTCGTCAACGAGAAGACCGGGGCGCCGGGCAAGGGTTACGACGACGGTGGCGTCCCGTGGCACAGCTCGGTCCAAGAGGTCTTCCGCCACTGGGCCAAACAGTAGGGATCTCGCGCCTTCAAGGGGTCCGAACGTCGGATGGGCATCGCTACCTGATCCGACAGGCTCGCATTCCGCTTCCAAGTCGTCTCAACCGTCATGATCATCACCGATTGGCTCTGAGCAGCTTGTGAAACAGGCCTTAGAAGCGGTAGGCGTCGCGTCGGTGGCGGATCGAGTGGATCTCCACGACACGCTTGGCCTCGTTGATCCGGTAGATGACCCGGTAGGTGCCACGGCGGGCGGAGTGGAAGCCGTCGAAGGGCTCGTCGAGTGGTTTGCCCGCCCGATAGGGGTTGACCGCTATCGCGTGCTGGATGGTCTCCGTCGCCGCGACCGCGACCTCCAGCGGCAGGTCCTCGTACAGGTTGCGGCGGGCCTGCCGGGAGAACATCACCGTGTACGGGCTGGTCGCCTCCTGCGTGTCGTCCCGTCGCCCGCTTTGCGGAGGCATCAGGCTGCCCTACCGCGACGCCGTTCCAACTCGGCGCGAACCTCGTCCATCGAGAACGTGTCGCCGGCCGCGAAATCCTCCCGCGACTGGCGTAGATCCGCGAGGGCATCGTCGTCGGAGAGCAGGTCGAGCGTCTCCCGCATCGACTCGTACTCGGCGACCGAGATCAGCATCACGTCGGCACGTCCGTTGCGGGTGATCGTGAAGTGGTCGTGCTCCCGAGCGACCCGGTCGGCAAGCTCGGCGATCCGGGCCTTGGCTTCCGTGATCGGAATGGTCTCCATAGCGACCATTCTAGCGACTGGTCAGAATTCTGGCCACGTTGCCCCCGGGGGCAGCGAGCTGTCCGGGGTTGCGGCGTCGAGCCGCGATACGAGCACACGAGATATCGGCCGTGGCCTGCGGCTTCGCCGCACTGGCCCCTCCGTTTGGGTATCCGTCTGAGGTGGGCCGCCAGGGACTCGAACCCTGAACCTATGGATTAAAAGTCCACAGCTCTGCCATTGAGCTAGCGGCCCGCGCGCTCAGGCTACCGGACACTGCGCGGATCGGGCTCGCGGCTGTCGAGCAGCCGTCGATGTCCGCCGGGGCGGGCGGGTGGATCGAGGCTGGCAGGATCGGCTCGGGCGTCGGTTCGACAGGGGGGAGGCAAGCGTGCCGGAAGGCGTACGGGTCGTGGTGCTGGCCGGGGGCGTGGCGGCCACGGGGCTGGTGGCGGGGTTGTTCTTCGCGTACGCCTGCTCGGTGATGCCGGGGTTGGCGGCGACCGACGATCGGACGCTGGTCGGCACCATGCAGTCGATCAACCGGAAGATCGTCAACGGCTGGTTCATCTCGGTGTTCCTGGGTGGGCCGGTGCTGGTGGCGGTGGCGGTCGTCGGGTACTTCGGTGACGGCGGGGCGGTGCTGTGGTGGTTGATTGCCGCGCTGGTCCTGCATCTGGTGACGCTCGGTGTAACGGCGCGGTGCAACGTGCCGCTCAATGATCAGTTGGACGCCGCCGGGTCGGTCGACGGGATCACCGACCTGGCGGCGATCCGGCGTCGGTTCGAGGTGCCGTGGGTGCGCTGGAACCTGGTCCGGACGGGCAGTTCGGTCGGGGCCTTCGCCAGCATGATCGGCGCGCTGCTGGCCCGGTAGCGGACGCCGCGCACGCGGGACGTCGGCCGGGTGGGGCCGCGACCGCCGGGGCCGCGCACGGGAGCGCCGCCGGTCGGGAGCCAGGTGGACGCGTGGAAAGCGACTGACCGGGTACGGACCGGACATGCGGATCGTGGTGGTGGGCGCGAGCGGCAACATGGGTACGGCACTGCTGCGCCGGTTGTGGCGTGAGCGCGGTGTGGAGATCGTCGGGGTGGCGCGGCGGCTGCCGCACGCGGGGGCCGGTGAGCCGTACGCGGGGGTGCGGTGGCACTCGTGCGACATCGGGCAGGCCGGTGCCGTTGACGAGTTGACCGAGGTGTTCGCCGGGGCGGACGCGGTGGTGCACCTGGCCTGGCAGATCCAGCCCAGCCACGACCAGCAGGTGTTGCGGCGTACCAATGTGGGCGGCAGCCGGAATGTCGTGGACGCGGTGCTGCGGGCGGGCGTACCGGCGCTGGTGTACGCGTCGTCGGTGGGGGCGTACGCGCCGGGGCCGAAGAACCTGCCGATCAGCGAGCGGTGGCCGGCGACCGGGGTGGCCGAGTCGTCGTACAGCCGGGACAAGGCGGCGGTGGAGGAGATGCTCGACGGGGTCGAGCGGACCCGTCCGGAGCTTCGGGTGGTACGCCTGCGGCCGGGGTTGATCTTCCAGCGGGAGGCGGGTACGGAGATCAGCCGTTACTTCCTGGGGCCACTGGTGCCGGTGCGGCTGCTCCGGTTCGGGCGGCTGCCGTTGGTGCCGGCCAACCGCCGGCTGCGGATGCAGGCGGTGCACGCCGACGACGTGGCCGACGCGTACGCCCGGGCGATTCTGGGTGACGCGCGCGGCGCCTTCAACGTCGCCGCGGACCCGGTGTTGACGCCGGAACTGGTGGCCCGGCACTTCCACGGCTGGACGGTGCCGGTGGCCGCCCCGGTGCTGCGGACGGCTGCCGCGCTGACCTGGCGGGCCCGGCTGCAACCGGTCGACGCGGGGTGGGTGGAGTTGGCGTTGAACGCGCCGCTGATGTCCAGCGAGCGCGCCGAGACCGAGCTGGGCTGGCGGCCACGCGTGGACGCGGTCACCGCGCTCAAGGAGTTGGTGGCGGGCATGGCGGAGCGCGCCCACACGGCCAGTCCGCCGCTCTCCGCCACCCCCGACCTGCCCGGCCGTCCCGCCGCCCTCCTCAAGGCCCGCCCCGCCGGCCAGGGCAACCCCTACTGACTCAGCGGATGGTGGAGGCGGTGATGGTGGGGCCGGAGCCGGCGCCCTGGTAGAAGATGCCGGGGTGGGTCTGGAAGCCGTGGCTGGGGTTGCGGCGCAGGGTCGACTTCTCGATGCGCAACGTGCCGGTGCGGTTGTTGCTGACGAAGAAGATCGCCCCGCCGCCCTCCTTGGCGTCGTTCCCCTCGATCAGGGTGCCGGCGACGCGTACCGAGAATTCGTTGCCGTCGGCGTAGATCGCGCCGCCGCTGCCGCCGCCGGGAGTGCCGGAGCGGGCCGGGTTGGCGCCGGTGCCGACGGCCGCGTTGTCCCGCAGCACGCTGTTCAGGATGACCCAGGAGACGCCGATGCTGCTCAGTGCGCCGCCGTTGGCGCAGGTGCCGCCGGTGAAGGTGCTGTCGACCACGTACACCGGTTGGCCGTCGTGCTGGTCGAGCACCCGGATGGCGGCGCCGCCCACGTCGGGGCCGGTGCGGTCGCAGCGGTTGCCGACGAAGTGCGAGTCGACCACCTTGAGCCGCCCGCCGCGTACGAAGATCGCGCCACCGCCGCCACCGTCGACGCGCTGGCCGGTGGAGTCGCCGTCGGCGAAGGTCAGGTTCTGCACGGTGAGCTGCGGGTGGTCCTGGTTCTGGCAGCGCGCGGTGGTCCAGCCCTGGAGCGGGTCGCAGGTGTTCATGTAGAGGATGCGGCGCTTGCCCTGCCCGCTGAGCGTGATCTTGCCGCCGCCATCCAGCACCACCTTAGGGCCGTTGGCGTTGCGGACCTTCGCGGTCGCCGCCATCGTGATGGTCACCGGGTCGGGGCCGCAGTCGAAGGTGATGATCCCGCCGGCCGCGACCGCCCGCACCACCGCTGCCGAGGTGCAACTGGCCGGGGTGCCGTCACCGATGGTGCGGGTCGGGTTCGAGGTGTCGACGGCCTGGGCCACGGCGGGCACGGGGGCCGCGTCGGCCGGGGGCGCGCTGTCGCGTACGCCCGGGTTGTCGGCCGACCGGGTCGGGTCGGCACCGGCGGCGGGGGTGCCGAGCGCGGCGTTGCCGGACGGGCTGGTCTCGGCGCTCTGGTGCTGTCCGGGCGGTGCCTCGGAGGTCGGCTCGGCGGGATCGCCGCCGGCCGGCTGCTGGACGCTGCGCGGGTCGACGCGGGGTACGGACGGGCCGCCGCAGCCGGTCAGACCGACGGCGACACCGAGCGCGACCACGGGAGCGAGGGATCTGAGACGCACCAGGTGATGCTAGAGCCTGCGCCGGGTTCCGCGACCGGTCGCGGACCCCGTGGTGACTCTCAGGTGATGGGTACGTGGTGCAGGTGCCGGCGGCGGCGCAGCCGGACACTGAACACCCCTGCCACGGTCACGGTCAGCAGCAGCGTCACCGCCAGCCCGTGCAGGACGCCCCGGGCCAGGTAGCCGTCGTCGGCGTGGTCCACCGCCCAGGTGGCGATCTCCCGGCTGGACCAGAACGGGGTGAGCTTCGCGCCCTGACTGGCCGGGTCGAGCAGCATCTGCATCGCCACCACGGTGAGCAACAGCAGGGTGCCCTCCAGTTCGCGGGGCAGCAGCGCGCCGATCAACATGCCGAACGGCGCGGCCACCATCACGCAGCAGAGCATCGCCACGGCGATCCCGGCGTACCGCAGGTTGGTCGTGTCGAGCACGGTGAGCAGGAAGAACGGCACCGCGACGGTCAGGCCGAGCGCCCACAGGCCGAGCATCCGGCCGAGGTACAGATGGTGCGGCCGGTAGCCGGCGAGCCGGAGCCGGGGTTCCAGCTCGCGGGCGGCGCTGGTGGCGAAGAGCGCGGCGGTGCTGACCGCCCAACTGATGCCGAGGAACAGCGCCCGGATCGACTGCCCGACGTGCGAGTCCCGCCGGATCATCCAGAAGACCAACGGCATCAACAACAGGAGCAGGAGTACGCCCCGACGACGCGCCAGTTCCCGCAACGTCATCTCGGCGACGGTGAGCAGCCGCTTCACGCCCGACCTCCCTGCTCGGCGGAGGTCAGGTCGAGCACGATGTCGACCCGGTCGAGTTGGTTGAGCAGGTGCGTCACCACCACGATGGCCTTTCCCTCGTCGCGCAGCCGGGTCAACTGGTCCCAGAGGTTGACGTAACTGCCCTGGTCGAAGCCCTGGTACGGCTCGTCGAGCAGCAGCACGTCCGGTTGGGCGAGGGTGGACATGGTCAGGTTCAGCTTCTGGCGCGTACCGCCGGAGAGGTGCCGGGCGAGCACGGTGCCCTCGGCGTCCCAGCCGAGGTTCCGGGCCGCCGCCCGACCGGCCTGCCGGGCCGGGCCACGGGCCACACCCTGACCGGCGCCGACCAGCACGAAGTGCTCGTCGGGGAGCAGGAAGTCGGCAGTGCCGCCCTGCTGGGGGCAGTAGCCGAGCCGGCCGGAGACGGTCACCTCACCGCTGTCCGGCGAGATCAACCCGGCGCAGATCCGCAGGAAGGTGCTCTTGCCGCAGCCGTTCGCGCCGACCACGGCGGCGATCTGCCCGGCGCGTACGGTCAGCGAGGCGTCTCGCAGCACCGGATGCCGCCCGTACCGCTTGGTGATGCCCTTGGCGGACAAGCGCACCGGCCCGGGACGCGGGCCGGGCGCGGTGCCGATGCTCTCCACGATCGCGGCGGCGTACGTCTGCGGCGGGCCGAAGACCTGCCACGGGTCACCGCCGCCCTCGCGCAGGTGTGTGGCGGCCTCGGCGACCACGTGCCGGGCGGCGTCGGTCGCCACCCGCCGCCTGTGCAACTCGGCCGCGAACCCCCGCAGCCAGTCGTCGACGTTCACCCCTCGACCCCCTTCGAGACGATGTCGGTCACCGGCGCCACGAACGTCAGCCAGGCGTTACCGCCATTGTGCAGCGCCGCCCGCCCGTCGTCGGTGAGCTGGTAGTACTTGCGGGCCGGACCCGACCCGCCCTCCCGCCACTGCGCGGTGACCAGACCGGTGCGCTGCAATCGCAGCAGCACCGGATAGAGCGTGCCGCCCTGGATCGGTCCGACGCCCGCGGCGTCGAGCGACTGGGCGAGCTGGTAGCCGTAGGACTCGCCCTCGCGCAGCAGGGCCAGCACGCAGAGGTCGAGCACACCTCGCAGCCACTGCCCACGACGATCGGGATCCACCCGCCGAACCCTAGTGGCGCTACCTAGATGGCACAACTACCTAGTTGCGCACAGCGGCGCCTCGGGACCACGGTGGTGCCTCGGTCCTGGCGGCGCCTCGGGACCACGGAGGTCCCGAGGCGGTGGCGGGTCAGCTCGGCACGACGTCGGAGATCACCACGGTGACGTTGTCCGGCGCGCCGGCCTGGTGGGCGAGCTTCACCAACTGCTCACCGCACTGGTGGCGGTCGGTGTGCAGGCTCAGCGCGGCGGCGATCGCGTCGTCGGTCACGTAGTCGGAGAGCCCGTCACTGCAGAGCAGCAGCCGGTCGCCGGCCGCCACGCTCACCGAGCCCATCGTCGGCGGGGCGTCCGCGCCCTGCACCGCACGCGTCACCAGCGACCGCTGCGGATGGTGCCGGGCCTGCTCACGGGTCAACGTGCCCTGGTCGACGAGCGCCTGCACGAACGTGTCGTCCCGGGTCAACTGCCGCAGCCGGCCCTCCCGCAGCAGATAGCAGCGCGAGTCGCCGACCTGCGCCAGCACCAGCGTGTCCCCGGCGAGCAGGGCCGCCGTGAGCGTCGTGCCCATGCCGTCCCGGGCGGGCTCGGCGGCGATCGCCGCGTGAATACGTTGGTTGGCGGTGCTCACCACGGCCCGTAGCGAGTCGGTGGCGGCGTCCGGTGCGGTGGGCGGGATCAACTCGTCCAGGATCCGGATGACGATCTCGCTGGCGACCTCACCGGCGGGCAGCCCACCCATGCCGTCGGCCACCGCGACGAGGCGTTCACCAGCGAGCGCGGAGTCCTCGTTGTTGGTGCGGACCAGGCCGATGTCGTTGAGGATGGCCGAGCGGAGGATCAGCGTCATGGGTCAAGCTTGCCAAGAACACCCTTCCCGCGTCTCTACGCACTACTGCGTAGGGTTGAGGAATGTTGCCGATGTCCATGGTCGGGCGCGCCGACGAGCTGGCTGAGCTGGGCCGAGTGTGGTCCACCGTGGCTGGTCGGAGGCGTCGAACACCGGCCGTCGTGGTCGTCACCGGCGGCGCGGGCGTCGGCAAGAGCCTGTTGGTCGCCGCCGCGCTGGACGAACTCACCCCACGACCGGCGATGGTGCTCAGCGGCGCCGCCCGGGTGCACAGTCCGGCACCGTACGACTGGCTGGCCGCCGTGCTCAGCGGACGCGACCCCGACCGGCTCGACCTGCCGGCCGACACCGTGCCGCCGGACGCGCTGGCCTGGCTCGCCCAACAACCCACCGCGCCACGCGAGCGCTACGCCCCCGGCACGCTGCTGCGCCTCGCCGTACGTGCCGTCCGGGCGCTGGTCGGCACCGGCCCGGCCGTCCTCGTGGTCGAGGATCTGCACGCGCTCGACCCGGCCAGCCTCAACCTGATCGGCGAACTCGCCACCGCCCCCGGACTGCCCGCCCTGCTGGTGGTGGCGACCCGACCCGCCGCGCACGCGGTCGCCCCGGAACTCGCCGGCCGCACCCTGGCCCGGCTCTGCGGCGTACCCGGGGCGGTGCGCCAGCACCTCGGGCCGCTGCGCCCGGTCGAGGTGGCCGAGGTGCTGACCCAGGTGTACGCCGGCCACCCGCTGCCCGGTCGACTGGTACGCGGCGTCTGGCGGAGCACCGGCGGCAACCCGTACGCGCTCACCGAGCTGCTCGCCGCGTACGCCGGACAGCCACCCGAGGCGCTGCTCGCCCCGGTCGACGTCCCGCCCGCGTTCGACGTACGGCCTCGGCCTGCCCGTCGAGGTGTGCCGCCGTTCGACGCCGACGGTGGGCGGGCGGCGTCGGGGCTGTCGCGTACGCCGGAGTCGTCGGGGGCGTCGGCGGGCGGCACCGGACTGTCGGCCGAGTTGACCGGGCGGGAGGTGGAGGTGCTCGACTGCCTGGTCGCCGGGATGTCCAACAAGCAGGTGGCGAGCGCCCTGGGCATCTCGGTGCGGACGGTCACCGTGCACGTGTCCAACCTGCTGCGCAAGACCGGCTCGGCCTCGCGTACCGAGGTGGCGCTCTGGGCGGTACGCCGACGGCTCGCCGAACCCACCCCCGCCGAGATGTAAGGAAGGGACCCTTCCTATACACGAGGCGTTAGCAGGGGGCCCTTCCTTACATCCGGGGGTAGCGCAGGAGCAGGCTGGCGGCCACCTCCTCGTCGCCCACGGCGGCGTAGAGGTGCGGCACGTCGGACGTCCAGCGCAGGTGGCCACCGGCGGCGACGGTCAGCGGCGCGTCGACCGGGCCGGCGCGCAGCACCCCGGCGAAGACGGTCACGTGCTCGGTCACCCCGGGTTGGTGCGCGGGGGAGAGCTGGCCGGGGCCGGGCGCCACCCGCATCCGGTACAGCTCGTACGTCGCGTCCGAGTCGTCGAAGACCTCCAGCAGCGTCGCGCTGACCGCCGCGCCGCGTACGGTCGGCCCGGCCGACGGCCCGGAGAGCACGGCGGTCAGCGGTACGCCGAGCTGCGCGGTGATCGCGTACAACGTCTCCAGGGTGGGGTTGCGGACGCCGTTCTCCAGTCCGGAGAGCGTCGCCTTGCCCACTCCCGCCAGCCGGGACAGCGCGGAGAGCGAGATGCCGCGCGCCTCGCGGAGGGCGCGGACCCGCTGGCCGATCGCGGCGGTGTCCGAATCTGGTGGTGGCTGCGACACCCCGATATGGTGCTACACGCCGCTGTTCCGTAAACGGAACGGTCGGGAAGGGGTGGGGTCATGGCGGGACGGACACAGCCGATCCTCGCGGGGGTGGTGACCGCGCTGGTCGGGTTCGCCAGCTCGTTCACGGTGGTGCTTGCCGGGCTGCGCGCGGCCGGCGCGAGCGAGGCGCAGGCCGCCTCCGGGCTGCTCGTCCTCTGCGTCGCCTCCGGGCTCTGCGCCGTCTGGCTCGGCCTGCGGCACCGGATGCCGCTGAGCATCGCCTGGTCCACGCCCGGCGCGGCGCTGCTCATCGCGACCGGCCCGGTGCCCGGCGGGTGGCCGGTCGCCGTCGGCGCGTTCCTCGTCTCGGGCCTGCTCATCGTCGCCGCCGGCCTGTTCCCGGCCCTCGGCCGCGCCGTCGCCGCGATACCCAAACCCATCGCCGGGGCGATGCTCGCCGGGGTGTTGCTGCCGCTCTGCACCGCACCGGTACGCGCCCTCGTCGACGTGCCGCACCTCGCCGCGCCGGTGCTGGTCTCCTGGTTGGTGCTGCACCGCTTCGCCCGGCGTTGGGCGGTCCCCGGGGCACTGGTGGTCGCCGCCGTCGCGATCGCGCTGACCACGTCGGGCGGTGGCACCGGTGGACTGCGGCCGGTGTTCACGCTGACCATGCCGGCGTGGAGCCTGTCGGCGCTGATCGGTGTGGCACTGCCGCTGTTCCTGGTGACCATGGCCGCGCAGAACGTGCCCGGCACCGCCGTCCTGGTCGGCTACGGTTACCGGCCCCCGCTCGGCTCGGCGCTGCGGACCACGGGACTGGCCAGCATGGCCGTGGCGCCCGCCGGTGGTCACGCGGTCAACCTGGCGGCGATCACCGCCGCGCTGGCTGCCGGACCGGACGCGCACCCCGACCCGGACCGCCGCTGGATCGCCTCGGTGACCGCCGGCATCGGGCTGGCGATGCTCGGATTGGGTGCCGGTGCGGTCACCACGCTCGTCGGTTGGGCGCCACCCGTACTGATCGAGGCGGTCGCCGGACTGGCTCTGCTCGGCGCGCTGGCCACCGCCCTGACCGCGGCGCTGGCCGGTCCCACGGCCCGGGAGGCCGCCGTGGTGACCCTGGTGGTCACCGCCTCCGGGGTGTCGCTGATCGGCATCGGCGGCGCCTTCTGGGGCCTGGTGGCCGGCTGCCTGATGTTCCTGATCTTCCGTCCCCGCCGCCCCACGCCGACGCTGTCGACCCCGGTCACCGAACCCGACCGGCCTGCTGCCGCGCCCGCCCCGACCGCCGGGTCCGTCCCGACTCAGACGTCGTGAGCGGGCCGAGGCGGGGTCAGTCCTCCGGAGGGAGGTCGGCGGCGAGGACGTCGAGCCGAACCTCTCCGTCGACGACGGTGTTGATCTGGTCGGCCAGTACGTAGACGGCACCGGTGGGGACCAGTTCGGTGGAGACCTTCAGGTAACCGGTGCGCAGCAGGCGGGCGGCCAGGTCCGCAGGAACGTCGGGTTCCTCCGTGGCGGCGGACTCGATCAACTCGTCCAGGCTGCTGCCAGGGTCGGCGGTGGGCGCCTGCACGGTCACGGCGTTCGGGTCACCGCGCTGGACCAGGTCCACCGTGCCGACGTCGAGGCCAGCGGCGTCCACCACCCGCATGCCGGTGGTGACCCGCGAGACGGTGGTCTGTTGATCGATGCCCTGCTGCTCCATACTCCGCGCGGTTCCCGCCCCCCACTGCTCCTAAACCACCCACCCCATCCGGTACGCCCCACCCCTCCGCCTTGTCGATCAAGAAGTTCGGGTCGCGTTCGCGGCGGTGGCGAGACGAAAACTTCTTGATCAACCCGGGCTGGGGGTGGAGGGTGGGGGGGAGGGCCAGGGGGATGGGGGGCGGGGGGATAGTTCGCGCCAGGTGTCGGGGCCCTGGAGCAGCGCGCGGACCGTCTCCTCGGCGTCGTCGACGGTGTCGTACTCGTAGAACCGGGATGCGCCCTCGGCCCCGCCGGCACGCTGTTCCACGTACCAGCGATCGGCGTCCGCCCGGAGGAAGACGTCCCGTCGGGCCAGCCGCCCCCATTTCCCGTTCCACCAGTGCTTTCGCTGCTCCATGGCGGGACTCTATCGAACATGTGTTCGACATGGAGCGGCCCCTGCGGGATTCCCACAGGGGCCGATGTGCGGGTGCCGGGTTCAGCGCCCGGTGGGCGGTTCCTCCCGGCGGCCGAGCACGTCGTCCAGGGCGCCGCGCTGCTGGGCCGGGGTGGTCCGGCCGGAGGCGACCAGGGCGTCCCGGATCTCGGTGAGCAGCTTGACCTCCTCGCTCGGTGCCGAGGGCGGCGGCTCCTCGCCCCGCTTGCGGCGCTCGGCCAGCTTGTTCATCGGGAAGACGACCAGGAAGTACAGCGCCGCCGCGGTGAGCAGGAACGTGATCAGCGCGTTGACGAAGGCGACCCAGTCGAACGGGATGCCCTCGATTGTCGGTGCGGTGCCCTCTAGGCCCTTGTCGCTTCCGGTGATCAGCACCACGAAGACGCGGATCAGCGGTTCCAGGAACGACTTGGTGAGCTGCGTGACCACGCCGGTGAACGCGGCACCGATGACGACGCCGACCGCGAGGTCGACGACGTTGCCGCGCATGATGAAGTCTTTGAAGCCCTTGAGCATCCGTACTCCTGAGGTGTCCGGTTTTTCGTCGAGGACAACCTATGCCTTGGGTGCGGACTCCAGGAAAGCACCGGCCTCCCGGGCCGCCAGCTCCGGGTCGCCGGCCCGGATGGCGGCCACCAGGCGGGCGTGGTCGACGTGCCGGTCCGGTGTCAGGGCGTCGCCCATGGCCTGCGTGACGGTGCTGCGCAGGGCGGTGGCGACCGAGGCGTACAGCTCGGCGAGCATGCCGTTGTGCGCCGCCGCGACGACGGCGGTGTGCAGCGCCACGTCGGCCTCGACGAACTCGGCGACCTCGCCGCCGCGCCAGGCCGCCTCGCGGGCCGCCAGCGCGGCGTCGAGGGCGGCCAGGTCCTCGGCGGTACGTCGGCGCGCGGCGAGCCGGGCGGCCTCCACCTCGAAGGCACGGCGTACCTCGATCACCTCGGTCATCCGGTCGTCGGTGAGGCGGCGGGCCACCACGGGTGCCAGTTCGTCGGTGGAGAGCACGTAGGTCCCGGAGCCCTGCCGGCACTCCAGCACTCCGGCGTGGGCCAGGGCCCGGACCGCCTCGCGGACCGTGTTGCGCCCCACGCCGAGATCCTCGACGAGTTGCGGCTCGGTCGGGATGCGGCTGCCCACCGGCCATTCGCCGGCCATGATCCGTCGCCGCAGTCGAGTGATGGTCTCGTTCGTCCGTCGGCCCCGGGGCGGGACGGCGGAATCAATCGCTGGTGGCACTGGTTACAGCCACTCGCCGAAATTCATCCCATGATTGTAGGTTCGAGGTCATGACTCCGCCAGCCGCCGGCACCCCCGCCACCACTGCACCGACCGTCGGCGCCGCACCCGCTGCGACCGGGACCGCTGACGCCGGAAACCCGGTGGGCGGGGCGGATCGGGCGCGTGCCGGGTGGCTGCTGCTGGTCGGGATGCTGCTGGTGGCGCTGAACCTGCGGGCCGCGATGACCAGCCTCGGCGCACTGCTCGACGAGGTACGCGTCGGGTTGGCGCTCTCCGGCGCGATGGCGGGCGCCGTCACGACCCTGCCGGCCGTGGCGTTCGCCGGGTTGGGTGCGACCACGCCGTGGCTGGTCCGGCGGCTCTCCGCCCCGCGACTGCTGGTGCTGGCGATGATCGCGCTCACCGTCGGGCAGGTGCTGCGGGTGGTGACCGGGTCCGCCGTGGTGTTCCTGGCCACCAGCGCGCTCGCGCTGGCCGGGATCGCGGTGGCGAACATCCTGCTGCCGATGCTGGTCAAGCAACACTTCCCGCACCGGACCGGCCTGGTCACCGGGGTGTACATGATGACGTTGACGGTGGGGGCGACGGCGGCTGCCGCCGCTGCGGTGCCGGTGGCGCACGCCTTCGGCTCGTGGCGGGCCGGACTGGGTGTCTGGGCGGCGCTCGCGGCGGTGGCCGTACTCCCGTGGTTGCCGGCGGCGCTGCGGACCGGTGGGGCCGCGCGGCGGTCGGGTCGGCACGGCGGGCGGGCGCGTCTGCGGATCAGTCCCGCGCGCACCCGGCTCGGCTGGGCGATGGCGCTCTATTTCGGCGCGCAGTCGCTGAGCGCGTACGCGATCATGGGCTGGCTGGCCGTGCTGTTCCGGGACGCCGGTTTCCGGCCGCAGGACGCCGGCCTGCTGCTGGCCGGGGTGACCGCGCTCGGGGTGCCGATCGCGCTGCTGATGCCGACGCTGGCCGGTCGGCTGAGCGACCTGCGGCTGCTGGTGCTGGCGTTGACCGCCGCCTCCAGCGTGGCCTATCTGGGGCTGGCGTTCGCGCCGCGTGGCGGGGCGGTGCTCTGGGTGGTGCTGCTGGCGTTGGGGCAGGGTGCCTTCCCGCTCATCCTGGCCACCATCGGGCTGCGGGCGCGTACGGCCGACGGGACGGTCGCGTTGTCGGCCTTCACGCAGAGCGTCGGGTACCTCATCGCGGCGCTCGGGCCGCTGCTGGTCGGGATCCTGCACGAGTCCACCGGTGGGTGGACGGCACCCCTGGGCTTCCTGCTGGTCGCACTCGCCGTGCAGACCGGGGCAGGAATCGTCATCGCTCGCCCTCGGTACATCGAGGACGAGCGAGGCCCGGCCGTGGCCGGTGGGTAGCGCGGTGGGGTCAGGAGGAGGTGGTGGGTTCCCCCGCGACCGCCTCGTCGACCGTCGGATAGGTGTGCAGGACCTCCACGAGGCCACTCACCTCGAGGATGCGCAGCACGCCGCGTTGTGGCGCGGCCAACCGGACCACCCCGCCGGCCTCGTCGGAGCTGTTCTTCGCGCGGACGAACACCGACAGACCGGTGGAATCGCAGAACGAGACATCCGACAGGTCGAACACGAGGCGGCTGCGCCCCTTGTCGAGCAGGTCGGTGATCTGGTCCTGCAGTTGCGGTGCGGTGGCCATGTCCAGTTCACCTGCGACCGACACCACGACCACGTCACCGCGTTGCTCCGTGTGCACCGTCAGGGACATATGCCAGACCTCCTGTTTATCGGAGGAACGGTATCCCACGCCGGGCCCGGTACGCAGAACGGGAGCACGATGAGGTGGCCCCCGTCATTCCCTTGCTTCGTGACAAGTAGTTTGTGGGTCCGCGGTGATAGAGTCCGGCCGGTCCAGGTCTAGGGGGTAGTGCGATGGCGTTGAGCGCTGACGAGAGTGGCCGCTTGGCCGACCTGCTCACCGGTCAGGCCGGACAGGTCGTCCAGCGGTGGACCGAGGTCCTCGCCGCCCAGTTGCGGGGCCGACTCAGCCAGGCCGAACTGGTCCGGCAGGTGCAGGAGATGCACCGGGTGCTGGTGGACGCGCTCGGCAAGGGCGTGGGCGACCTCGCCGCCGAGGAGGCCACCGAGCTGCGGGCCGTGCTCGCCGAGGTCTCCCGTGGCCAGGCCCGGCAGGGCTTCACCGCCAGCGAGACCGCCAGCAGCGTGTTCGCCCTCAAGGAGGCCCTGCTGACGGTCATGGAGACCGATCAGGGCACCGGAACCCTGCGCGACTTCGTCGCCTTCTCGGCGCTGGTCGACCAGATGGGCCTCTTCACCTTCGAGACCTACGTCCGCACCCGCGAGAGCCTGATCGCCGACCAGGCGGAGCAGCTGCTGGAGCTCTCCACCCCGGTGGTCAAGCTCTGGGAGGGCGTGGTGGCGGTGCCGCTGGTCGGCACGCTCGACTCGGCCCGCGCCCAGGTGGTGATGGAGCGGCTGTTGCAGACCCTGGTCGACACCGGCTCGCCGTACGCGATCATCGACATCACCGGCGTACCGGCGGTCGACACCCAGGTCGCCCAGCACATCCTGAAGACCGTGGTGGCGGCCCGCCTGATGGGCGCCGACTGCATCATCTCCGGCATCCGGCCGCAGATCGCCCAGACCATCGTCGCGCTCGGCATCGAGTTCGGCGACATCGCCACCAAGGCGAGCCTCGCCGACGCGCTGCGGCACGTGCTGCGGCTCACCGGCGTCGAGGCGAACCGGCGACAGACCCGCCGGGAGGTCTGATGGAGCGGGTGCCGATTCTCAAGATCGGCGACATCCTGCTGGTCTCCATCCAGCTCGACATGTCCGACCAGACGGCCGTGGCCCTCCAGGAGGACCTGGCCGAGCGGATCGTCGCCACCGGCTGTCACGGCGTGATCATCGACATCACCGCGTTGGACATCGTCGACTCCTTCGTCGGCCGGATGCTCTCCACCATCGCCTCCATCTCCCGGGTGCTCGATGCCGAGACGGTGGTGGTCGGGATGCGTCCGGCGGTCGCCATCACCCTGGTCGAGCTGGGCCTGTCGCTCAACGGCATCCGGACCGCCCTGAACGTCGAGCGCGGGATGGAACTCATCGCGGCCGACCGCGCCGACGACCTCCACGACGACGACTTCCACGACGGGGCGGATCCCGAGCCGACGGCGTCGTCATGACCAGCGGTGTCGACCTGGGGCGTCCCCAGGCGCAGACGGTCGGCAGCGACGAGGACGTGGTACGCGTCCGGCAACTGGTGCGTACCGTGGCGGTGGCGGTCAAGCTGTCGCTGGTCGACCAGACCAAGGTGGTCACCGCGGCCAGCGAGCTGGCCCGGAACACACTGGTGTACGGCGGTGGCGGCACGGTCGAGGTCTCCAAAGTCGACAACGGCCGCAGGTCCGGCATCACGATCGTCTTCGCGGACGACGGTCCGGGCATCGTCGACCTGGACCTCGCCCTGACCGACGGCTACACCACCGGCGGCGGCCTCGGTCTCGGCCTGAGCGGTGCCCGCCGGCTGGTGGACGAGTTCGACATCCAGACCGCGCCCGGGCAGGGCACCCGGATCACGATCACCAAGTGGTCCCGGTGACCGCCGCGCCGGTCTCCGACCGGGGCACCTGGTACCGCGTGGAGAACGGCAGCACCGGCAGTGCGGTGCGGCGGGCGGCCGAGCGCCTGGGGAATGAACTGGCGCTGCCCGAGGGCCGGATCGCCGACCTGGCCATCGTCGCCGCCGAGCTGACCAGCAATCTGATCAAGCACGCCGACGACGGTATGCTGCTGCTCCGGCCGGTACGCCGCGAGATGGACGCCGGGGTCGAGCTGATCGCCCTGGACTCCGGTCCGGGCATGGCCGACCTGGCGCAGTCCGCGCGGGACGGGCACTCCACCACCGGCACCCTCGGCATCGGTCTGGGCGCGATCGTGCGCCAGGCGAGCTGGTTCGACGCGTACTCCTGGCCCGGCCGGGGCACCGTCATCGCGGTACGCGTGTTCGGGGGCGCGGACACCGACCTGCCCTGGGCCGGCGGGCTGACCCGGCCGCTGGCCGGCGAGACGGTCTGTGGGGACGGTTACGCCTGGCGGGTCGTCGGCGATCGCCGTCAGGTGCTGGTCACCGACGGCCTCGGGCACGGCCCGCTGGCCGGGGCCGCCACCGACGCCGCGCTCGCCGCGTTCCGTGGTGCCCCGGCCGCCGCCCCGGCCGAGGTCGTCGCCCACCTGCACCGCTCGCTGTCGCACACCCGTGGTGCCGCGCTCGCGGTGGCCGAGCCGGACCCGGCGGGGGCGGTGTTGCGGTACGCCGGGTTGGGCAACATCAGCGGCGTGGTCATCGACGCGGATGGCCGGCGGCGTGGCCTGGTCTCGCTGCCCGGAATCGCCGGGCACCAGCGGCCCACGATCCGGCAGTACGACTACCCGTTCGGCCCGGACAGCCTGCTGGTGATGCACTCCGACGGGGTGGTGGACCGCTGGCGAATCGAGGACTATCCCGGCCTCGTCGGGCGGTCGCCGCTGGTGACGGCCGCCACGTTGCTGCGCGACGCCGGGACCCGACGCGACGACGCCGGAGTACTGGTGGCAAGGTCCTGGTCATGACCACCGCCTCGCTGATGCAGATGGCGCTCCGGGTCGAACAGGACATCTTCGTGGTCCGCCAGCGTGGCCGCGAGGTGGCCGGCGTACTCGGCCTGGAGCACCAGGACCAGGTCCGGATCGCCACCGCGATCAGCGAGGTCGCCCGGGACCTGTTGCGGGCCGTCGGCGGGGCGGACGTGGTCTTCGCCGTCGCCGACACCGTGGACGGCCGTCACCACCTGCGCGTCGACCTCGTTCCGGTGGCGCCGCTGCCGGACGGGCGCTACCAGCCCGAGTCCGGCGCGGTGGCGCGTCTGGTGGACACACTCGGCGTGGTTGCCGAGGAGCAAGTTACGGTCGTCAGGATGTCGCGACGGATCCCGGCCACCGCTGCGGCGCTCACCCCCGAGCGCCTCGCCCAGTTGCGCGCCCGACTCGCCGAGAGCGCGCCGGGCACGGCGGAGGAGGAGCTCGCCACCCAGAACACCCAGCTCATCGCCGCCCTCGACGAGGTACGCACCCAGCGCGACGAGCTGGCCCGGCTCAACGAGGAACTGGAACAGACCAACCAAGGTGTGATGGCGCTGTACCACCAGCTCACCGACGAGCTGGAGGCGACGAACACGGGCGTCGTGGCGCTCTACGCCGAGCTGGACGAGAAGTCGGCGCAGTTGCGTGCCGCGAGCGAGTCCAAGACGCGGTTCCTGGCGAACGTCAGCCACGAGCTGCGGGCCCCGGTCACCGCGATCATCGGGCTGGCCCGGCTGTTGGGCGACTCCGCCTCCGACCCGCTCACCAGCGAGCAGGCGCGCCAGGTCGGCCTGATCCGTGGCTCCGCCTCGGATCTGCTGTCCCTGGTCAACGAGTTGCTCGACCTGGCCAAGGCGGAGTCCGGCCGGATCGAGCCGGCCATGGCGGACGTCGACCTCAAGGCCCTCTTCGGACAGTTGCGGGGCACCCTGCGGGCGCTGCCCACCGCCGGTGACGTGGCGCTGGTGGTGGAGGAGCCGCCGGCACCTGCCACGCTGCGGACCGACGAGGTGCTGCTCGCCCAGGTGCTGCGCAACCTGCTGCACAACGGGTTGAAGTTCACCGCCGAGGGTGAGGTGCGGCTGCGCGCCGAGCAGCACGACGGTGGCTGGCGACTCTCCGTGTCGGACACCGGGGCGGGCATCCCTGCCGAGCTGCACGAGCGGGTATTCGAGGAGTTCTACCAGGCACCCGGCCCGACGCGGACCGGCGGCACCGGCCTCGGCCTGCCGTACGCCCGACGGCTGGTGACCCTGCTCGGCGGCACCCTCGACCTGGCCAGCGAACCCGGCCGGGGCAGCACCTTCACGGTCTCGCTGCCAGCGGACGGAGTCTGACGTGGACGGCGCCGCGACAGTTCTCGTGGTCGACGACAGCCGGACCAAGCGCTACCTGTTGGTGAGCTGGTTGACCCGGGCCGGTTTCACCGTGCTCGAAGCCGAGACGGGCGGCGAGGCGTTGCGCCGCGTCGGGGTCGACCCGGTCGACCTGGTGGTACTCGACGTCCGGCTGCCGGACATGAGTGGCTTCGAGGTCTGCGAGCAGATCAAGGCGGCGCACCCGGCGCTGCCGGTGATCCACGTCTCCGCGCACGCGATCGACACCGCCGACCGCACCCAGGGGCTGACCCGGGGGGCGGACGCCTACCTGGCGGAGCCGATCGAGCCGGAAGAACTGATCGCCACCGCCCACGCGGTGCTGCGCTACTACCAGGCGCGACAACGGGCCGAACTGCTCGCCGAACGCCTCACCGGGTTGGCCGACACCACCCTGGCGGTGCACTCCGCGCCGAACTTCGCCCGGCTGCTGGAATCGGCGGCGGCGGGAGCCGCCGAGATCTTCAAGAGCCCGGCCGCAGTGGTCGCCGAGACCTTCGACGGTGACTGCCTGGCCGGGGTCTCCACCGGTCCCGGTGCCGAGGGCCGCATCGTGCCCTGGGTGGTCGACGACACCGGCGTACCGACCGGCACCGTCGTCTCCGTACAGGATCCCGCCGACTGGGCGCTCGCCGACTGGCCGACCGACGACACGGTCACGGTGGCCGCCGCCCGGCTGCGCGAGGACCGCGCGCCGATCTACATCGTGGTCCCCACCGGCACCCAGACCGCCCGTACGCCGGTGCTGGTCCAGCTCGCGCAGGCGGTGGCGTCGGCGGCGGAGGCACAGCGCTCCTTCGACGAGGAGCACCGGATCGCGGTGACCCTGCAACGCAGCCTCCTGCCACGGCGCATCCCCGAGATCGCCGGGCTCGACCTGGCCGTCCGGTACGAGCCGGCCAGCGCCCGGACCGAGGTGGGCGGCGACTTCTACGAGCTGGTGATGCTCGACGGCCACCTGCTGCTGGCCATCGGCGACGTGGCGGGCCACTCGCTGCACGCGGCGACGGTGATGGCCGAGCTGCGGCACGCGGTGCGGGCGTACGCGGTGGAGGGACACCAGCCGGGCGAGATCCTGCACCGGGTCAACGAGTTGATGCGGACGTTGCTGCCCGACGAGCTGGCGACCATCTGTGTGCTGCTGCTGGACCCGTCCACCGGACACGTCCGGCTGGCCAGTGCCGGGCACCTGCCGCCGCTGATCAATCAGGACGGCAAGGTCGAGTACGTGCAGCACTCCGCGCCGCTGCTCGGCGTACGCGCGCCCCGTCCGGCGGATCTGGAGTTCGTCCTGCCGGCCGGCGCGACGATGGTCTTCTACACCGACGGGTTGATCGAACGGCGGGACGCCACCATCGACGACGGACTGGCCGCCCTGTCGGTCAGCGCGTCCCGGGTGGACGACGACCTGGACCGCTTCTGCGAGCGCCTGCTCGTCGAACTCGCCCCGCACGAGATCCAGGACGACGTCGCCGTCGTCGCCCTCCGCCGCCGCTGAGGCGTCGATCTACCCCTGCTCGTCGTCGTCCGCCTGGCGTGGCTGCCGGTACTGGCGGATGTACTCCTCGACGTCAGCGCGTAGCCAGATCTTGCCAACCGACAGGACCTGGTACGGCTGCGGGAAGTTCGGATGCGCGGCGATCTGGCGGAAGCGGGATCGGCCGACACCGAGCATCGCCAGGATCTCGCCAGCGGCCACCAGAGGCCCTGGCCCACGGTCCTTGCCCATGTCAAGGAAGGTAGGCGCACGGTAGCCTGTCAATAGGGTCGCGCATGAGTGGGTACACCTTTGGGGGCGCGCCAATGTTGACAGGGGTGGCGGTGTTGGGTTGGGATCGGGGTAGGCCCCTCGGCTGCTGGAGGCCGAGCCCGGCGGCCGAGGGCTTGCCGCCCGTCCCACCCCCGGGAGGAGCCCCGAATGGCGCAACGGCACGCCCCCGTCAGACCCCTCTGGTTCTGTGCCGCCTGTGCGCACGGTTGGCCGTGTGCGCCGGCCCGAGTCGAGCTGGCGGCCGACTACGGCCCCGGTCGACTGCTCGCGCTGGACATGGCCGACCTGCTCACCGAGGCGACCGCCGACCTGACCCGGCTCGGAGCGCCACCCGAGCCGCTGTACTTCTACGTCCGGTTCCTCGGCTGGGTCCGCAATCCGCCCCGATGACCGCTCACGCCGCCGACCAAGACCCCCTGGCGGGCCTCCGTCGGCGCGAGTGGCGACGCGGTCAGTGTCGCCGGGAAGATGGCCGAGCGCGATCCTGGTCGGCGTACGCGCCGGGGGAGACGCCGGTGACGGCGGTGAAGTCGCGGATCAGGTGTGCCTGGTCGCTGTAGCCGAGTTCGACGGCGAGGGCGGCCCAGTCGGGTGTGTTGCCCGCCGCTCGCTCGATCGCCTCGTGCAGCCGGTAGCGGCGGATCATCCACTTCGGGCCGACACCGATCTGGCTGAGGAAGAGGCGTTGCAGTCGGCGGACTGAGAGACCGTTGTCGCGGGCGAACCCGTCGACCCGCCGTACGTTCCGGTCGGTCCGGATCGCCTCGGCCAGCCGCATCGCCTCGTCGGTGACCGGGGCGGGCCGGGGTTCCCAGCCGGTCAGAAGGTCGTCGAGGGCGCGGCAGCGGGCGGCATCCGTACCGGCGCAGATCGCCGGGCTCGGTGCGGCGGCCGGCGGCCAGTGGTCGGCCAAGTCCGCGAACGACCGGCGTCGGCCCGTCAACTCCACCATCGGGCGACGCCAGAACGGGTGGAAGCCGCCCGGCCGGAACTGGATACCGCAGACCTGCCCGGTGTCGGCGAGTGTGGTCGAGAAGAGGCTCAGGCCGGGCCCGGCCACCTCGGCGTGTTCCGGACCGTCACCCACGCGCGCGAACACCACGTTGACCGCTGGGTGCGCCACTACCCGCTGCTCGAACGGCTCGGTCAGAGCCCAGTCGACGAGCCAGTAGTGCTCGACCCATGGGCGTAGCGGTGCGGCGGGCAGGTGCCGACGGAAGCGGACCCGTCGCATCAGCCCGGCCGGTTCGAGAATGCCCCGGCTGTCCCCGCGCAGCTGTCGCATTTCTTCAAGACCACCCTCATACGCTGCCCATATGGCGACTCAGACTAGCGATCTCCTGGCGCTGGCGGCGCCGCGTACGGTGGCGGTGGTGCGGGCGGTCCGGGACGACCAACTGCACCTGCCGACGCCCTGCCGGGACTACGCCGTCCGCGATCTGCTCAACCATCTGTACGACGTGGTGGTCGCCTTCCAGGCGCTCGCCGCCCGGGAGCAGGTGACCTTCGCCGCCAAGCCCGATCACCTGCGCGAGGGCTGGCGGGACCGGTTCGAGGCGGAGACCCGTCGACTGGTCGCGGCTTGGTCGGACCCGGCCAGCGAGGAGGGTGTCTCGCCGGGGATGGGGATGCCGCAGCCCGTGGTCGGCGGCATGGCGCTGCTCGACCTCACCGTGCACGGTTGGGACCTGGCGGTCGCCACCGGCCAGCCGTACGAGGCGGCCCCGCAGACGGTACCGGTGTTGCGCGAGTTGGTCGCACAGCTCGGCGCGCAGGGCCGCCAGATGGGTGTCTTCGCCGAGGAAGTGACCGCTGGCCCCGCCCTGACGGAGCTGTCCCGGCTACTTGGAGCGACCGGACGGGACTCGGCGTGGAGTGCTTGACGGCAGCTATTCGCTGAGTGAATAGTGGGCTGGTGTCCACGTCGCACGTTCTGCTCGGGCTGCTCGCCACCGGCACCATGCACGGATACGAGCTGAAGCGCGCGTACGACGAGCGGTTGCCGCAGGCCCGCCCGTTGGCGTTCGGGCAGGTCTACGCGACGATCAACCGGCTGCTCCGCGACGGTCTGGTGGTCCCGGCGGGGCAGGAACGCCTCGCCGGACCGGACCGCACCGCCTACGCGCTGACCGACGAGGGACGGGCGGCACTGGACCAGTGGCTGGGCAGCGTCGAGCCACCCATGCCGCACGTCAACAGCGCGCTGTTCGCCAAGGTGGTGGTGGCGCTCCTGGACGCCGACGCGGACCGGGCCCGGACATACCTCGTCGCGCAGCGGCGGGCCCACACCGATCGGCTGCGCGAGCTGACCGCGCTCAAAACGGCACCGGAGGCCACCGTCGACGACGTCGTGGCAGCCGACTACGCCATCGCCCATCTCGACGCCGACCTGCGCTGGCTGCGCACCACCCTGGAGCGGGTCGCCGACTGGCACCGGGAGGTGCACTCGTGACGCAACTTCAGGCACGCGCGCTGGTCAAGTCGTACGGGCCGACACCCGCACTGCGGGGCCTCACCCTCGACGTCGCCGAGGGCGAGATCGTCGCGGTGACCGGGCCGAGCGGCTGCGGCAAGTCGACCCTGCTGCACTGCCTGGCGGGCATCCTGCGGCCCGACGCCGGTGAGGTGACCTGGCGGGACCACCGCATCGACACCTGGTCCGAGGCGGCCCGGTCGCGCCTGCGGCGTACCGAGTTCGGAGTGTTGTTCCAGTTCGGTCAGCTCGTCCCGGAGCTGACCGCGGCGGAGAACGTCGCGCTTCCGCTGCTGCTCGCCGGCACGGGGCGGCGAGCAGCGCGGACGGCGGCGCTTACCTGGCTCGACCGGTTGGGCGTGGCGGACTGCGCCGACGTGCGGCCGGGCGAGATGTCCGGCGGGCAACAGCAGCGCTGCGCCACCGCACGAGCCCTCGTCACCGAGCCACGGATGCTCTTCGCCGACGAGCCGACCGGGGCGCTGGACTCGCTCACCGGCGAGCAGGTGCTCACCACACTCGTCCGGCTCACCCGCGAGCAGGGCACGGCGGTGGTGCTGGTGACCCACGAGCCCAGGATCGCCGCGTACGCCGACCGCGAGATCGTGATGCGCGACGGCGTCATCGACCACACCGGTCTCGGGCTGGACGCGCCGCTGACCGGCGGCGCGCGGTGAGACCGGGGACGCTGGCCCGGCTGGCCCTGGCCGGCAACCGCACCGACGCCGCCCGGGTGGTCCTGACCGCGCTGAGCGCCACCCTGGCCGCCCTCGCCGGGCTGGCGGCGATGACCGTGCTGGCCATCGAGAAGCCACCGGGCCACGACTGGGAGCAGTCCCAGCAGTACGCGAACGCGCTGCTGCGCGAGCCAGGGCTGCGCGGCGGCACCGCCTTCGCGCTGCTGCTGGCCGTACCCGTGCTGGCTCTGGCGGGGCAGAGTGCCCGGCTCGGCGCCCCGGCCCGGGACCGCCGCCTGGCCGCCCTGCGGTTGGCCGGCGCGACCCCGGGTCAGGTCACCCGGGTCGCGATGCTGGAGACCGGCCTCGCCGCGCTGGTCGGGACGCTTGTCGGCCTGGCGGTGTACCTCGGCGGGCGGGAACTGCTGCACCGCCCGGACGCCCAGGGTCAGCTCGCCCTGCCCACCGACGTCCTGCCCTCGGTGCCGGCGATCGCGGCGGTGACGCTGGGGCTGCCGCTGCTCGCGGCGGTGGGCACCGCGTTGCTGCTGCGCCGGGTCGCCACCACACCGCTGGGCGTGTTCCGGCGGGCCGGTCGGACCCGGTCACCCCAACCCTGGCCGGCACTGTTCATCGGCGGTGGTGTGGTGGTGACCGCGTTGGCCGAGCCGCTGCGGGAGGCAGTCGAGGGCGTCGACACGGACTGGATCGCGATCCTGTTGGCCCTCGGTCTCCTCGCCGTCGTGACGGGGGTGGTGCTCGGGACCGGATGGCTGTCGCACGCCGCCGGGCGGCTGCTGCACCGCCTCGCCCGAGGTCCGGCGACGCTGCTGGCCGCGCGACGGCTGACCGACGACCCGTGGACCAGCAGCCGCACCTTCGCGGCGCTGCTGGCCAGCGTCCTCATCGGTGCCGGTGCGGCGGCGTTCCGGGCCTACTTCCAGCTCCGGCAACGGATCGAACAGGAGGAGAGCCTGGCCGCCGGATACGTCGGCGACGACCGGTCCTTCTATCTGAACACCATGGACCTGATCGACCTGGCGGTCCTCGTGGCGGTCGTCATCGCCACGGCGGGCCTGCTGGTCACGCTGGTGGAGGGCATCGTCTCCCGCCGCCGGGCGTACGCCGCGCTGGTGGCCACCGGGGTGCCCCGGACCACCATCGGCACCTCGATCCTGGTCCAGGTGCTCGCGCCGGTGGTGCCCGCCGTGCTGCTCACGGTCGGCGTCGGGTACGCGGTCGGGCGGCTGTTCACCGGCGACGTGGTCAGCGGCGGCTACACCCAGGAGGTGTGCCGGGCGCGCGCGGAACTGTGCGACGACCCGGCCACCCGCCCGCTGCACGTCGAACTCGTGCCGGTCGAGAGCGTGGTCCGCACGCCGGACGTACCCCTCGAACAGCTCGCGCTGGTCGGCGGCGGTGCGCTGCTCGCGGTGCTGGTCACGGTCGGGCTGGGGCTGCTGTTCCTGCGGGCCAACACCGCGATGGAGGAACTACGAACCACCTGAGACGGCGTCCGCCATGGCCCAGGGCAGGCGCGCCCTGGGCCATGAGCGTCCGGTGGCCGGATGACGGGACGGTCAGGCGCGGCCGAGCCGGTCCAGGGTCCAGGCGTTGACGAACGCCTCCTCCCGCCAGGCGTCGTAGCGACCGCTGGGCCCGCCGTGGCCCGCCTCCATCTCGGTCTTGAGCAGGTATTCACCCTGCGGCGCGACGGCCCGCAGCCGGGCGATCCACTTCGCCGGCTCGTGATAGAGCACCCGGGTGTCGTTGAGGCTGGTCATCGCCAGGATCGCGGGGTAGTCGCGGTCGGCCACGTTCTCGTACGGGGTGTACGACTTCATGTAGGCGTACACCTCCGGGTCGGCGAGCGGGTTGCCCCACTCCTCCCACTCGGTGACGGTCAACGGCAGCGACGGGTCGAGGATCGTGCTGAGCGCGTCCACGAACGGCACCTGCGCGACGATCGCGGTGAACGCGTCCGGCGCCAGGTTGGCCACCGCGCCCATCAGCAGTCCACCGGCCGAGCCGCCCCGGGCGAGCAGCCGGTCCGACGACGTCCAGCCCGACTTGGCCAGGTGCCGGGCGCAGGCGACGAAATCGGTGAAGGTGTTCTTCTTGGCCAGCAGTTTGCCGTGTTCGTACCAGCTCCGGCCCAGCTCGCCGCCGCCCCGGATGTGGGCCACCGCGAAGATCACTCCACGGTCCAGCAGGGACAGCCGGCCGACCGAGAACCAGGGGTCCATGCTGGCCTCGTACGAGCCGTACCCGTAGATCACGCAGGGTGCGGAGCCGTCGCGGGGGGTGTCCCGGCGGCAGACCAGCGAGATCGGCACCTTGGTGCCGTCGTCGGCCAGCGCCCAGTCCCGGTGCTGCTCGTAGTCCTCCGGGCGGTATTCCCGCCCGTCCGGTCCGGGCAGCACCGGTCGCCGCCGCAGCAGCGTCATCTCGCGGGTCACCAGGTCGTAGTCGTACACCGAGTCCGGGGTGACCAGCGAGGTGTAGCGCAGGCGTACCCGCCCGGTGCGGTACTCCGGGTTCGAGTCCAGCCCGACCGTGTGCAGCAACTCCGGGAACGCGATGTCGTGCCCGTCGCCGCCGCCGACCGGCAGCACCCGCAACCCGGTGAGCCCGTTGGCGCGCAGCGTCACGACCAGGTGGTCGGCGAAGGCGTCGACGGCCTCCAGCCGGGTGCCGGGGGAGTGCGCGATCAGCGGCACCCAGTCGCCCGGGGCGTCGGCCGAGGTGTACGCCAGCGCGAAGTCCTCCGCGCCGTCGTTGTGCAGGATCAGGAACCGGTGCCCGTGGTGTTCCACCGAGTACTCGACGCCCTGCCGGCGGGGGGCGATCACGGCCGGCTCGCCGGTGGGGTTGCCGGCCGGGATGACGCGTACCTCGCTGGTGAGCTTGCTGGCGATGTCGATCAGGATGAAGCGCTCCGAGCGGGTCAGCTCGACCCCGACCCAGAACCGCTCGTCGTCCTCGGAGTGCACCACCACGTCGTCGGCGGCGGCCGTACCGAGCACGTGCCGCCAGACCCGGTGCGGACGCCAGGCGTCGTCCACCGTCACGTAGAACAGCACCGAGGCGTCGGCGGCCCAGGCGGTGCCGTAGAAGGTGTCCGGGATCTCGTCGGGCAGCAGCTCGCCGGTGGTGAGGTCCTTGATCCGGAGGGTGAAGCGTTCCTTGCCGGAGAAGTCGGTCGAGTACGCCAGGAAGCGGCCGTCCGGGCTGACGTCGAAGGCGCCCAGCGAGAAGAAGTCGTGGCCCTCGGCGAGCAGGTTGCCGTCGAGCAGCACCTCCTCGCCCTCCAGCGGGGCACCGGCAGGGCTGATCGGCGGCGTGGTCTCGCCGTCACGGACCGCCCGACGGCAGTGCACGCCGTACTGCTTGCCCTCGACCGTCCGGGAGTAGTACCAGTGCCCGCCCTTGCGGGTCGGCACCGACAGGTCGGTCTCCTGGGTGCGCCGACGGATCTCCTCGAACAGTTCCGTGCGCAGGTCGGCGAGGTGCGCCGTACGTGATTCGGTCCAGGCGTTCTCGGCCTTGAGGTAGCCGATCGTCTCAGGGTCGTCCTTGGTGGCCAGCCAGGCGTACTCGTCGACGACGACGTCGCCGTGGTGGACGCGTTCGCTCGGCACCTGCCTGGCTACGGGTACGGGGGTCTCGGTGGTCACGGCGCCACGTTACCGGCAGGCCGGGCGTCTCGGGCGGCGCAAATGCCCACTTCGTCGTTCGAACACATGTACGATCGCTGCCATGGTGCCAGCGCGTTCCACCGGCGGGTCCGGTGCCCTCGACATCGCCCGTCGCCTTACCGACATCTGCGGCTCCCGCTTCGCCCGGTTCGCCGGCCCAGCCGACGAGGTGGCCGGGCGACCGGCCCGCTGGGTCGCGGTGCCCGGTGGCGCCCACGCGGCGGCCGAGGTGCTGCGGCTCGCCGCGCGGCACGACCTGACGGTGGTGGCGCGCGGTGCCGGCACCAAGATCGATTGGGGCGCCGTTCCGGAACGGGTCGACATCATGCTCGACACCGGTCGGCTCGCCGGCATCGGTCACCAGCCGTCCGAGCGGGGCACCGCCGAGGTCGGTGCCGGCACGCCACTGCGCGCGGTGCAGGCCAGCCTGGAACGCACCGGTCAACGGCTCGCGCTCGACGCGCCCTCGCCCGGCGCCACGGTCGGCGGGGTGCTCGCCGCGGACGAGGCCGGTCCACTGCGCCACCGGCACGGCACCGCCTGCGACCAGCTCGTCGGCCTGCGCTACCTGGCCGCCGACGGTGACCTGGCCGAGGCCGGTGGCGGGGCTGCCGGGCTGGCCCAGGCCCGGCTGCTGTGCGGGTCGGAGGGCGCGCTCGGCGTGCTGGTCAGCGCCACCCTGCGGGTGCAGCCCCTGCCGGCCAGCCGGGTCTGGGTGACCCGCCCGGTGTGGACGCCGTTGGAGGTGCACGACCTGGTCCGGGCGGTGCTCGCCGCCCGGCTCGACCCGGCTGCCATCGAGGTGGACCTGCCGGCCGGCACGGGACCCCGGCCGAGGGACCGCCGGGCCGAGTCGATGGCGCGCCATCCGTCCATGACGGGGCGCCCGTCGACCGGCCCGGCGGGGGCCGGCTCGCTGGTGGTGCTGCTCGAAGGCGGGCCGTCCGACGTGGCGGAGCGCGCCGACCGGCTCCGGTCGATGCTCGGCTCCCGGGCCGTCGTCGCCCGATCGGCACCGTCCTGGTGGCGCAGCTACCCGTTCGCCCCCGGTGACACCGCGCTCCGGCTGGAGGTGCCGATCAGTGACCTGCACGCCGCCGTCTACGCGCTGCGGGACGCGGCCGGCTCGCCGGTGCCGGTCCGTGGCTCCGCCGGTCTCGGCGTGGTGCACGCCGCACTGCCCGGCACGATGGCACCCGACCGGGTGGCGTCGATCCTGGTCGCGGTGCGCGGCGTGCTGCTCGCCCGACAGGGGCGTTGCCTGGTGCTCTCCGCGCCGCCCGCCGTCCGGCGAGCCGTCGACCTGTGGGGCGAGCTGACCGGCGTGGCCCGGATGCGCGCCGTCAAGCAGCACCTCGACCCGGGTCACCGGCTGGCCCCAGGTCGCCTCCCCGGCGGCCTCTGAGCCACGCCGGCCGTGGCGCTGCGCAGCCCTGGGGAGACGAAGCGCAGCTCCGTCGGTCAGACCGCGTCGTTGCGCAGGACCAGGATGGCGATGTCGTCCCGGGGTGCCTCGACCGAGAAGTTGATCGCGGTGGCGCGCAGCCGGGCCGCCACCACGTCCGCCGAGTAGCCGGCGAGCGGCCCGGCGGCGTCCCGGAGCCGACCGGTGCCGAACAGTTCCCGGCCCCGGCGTCGCTCGGTCACGCCGTCGGTGTAGAAGACCAGGCAGTCGCCGGGATCGAGGGCGATGTCCAGGGTCGGCGAGGTGATCGTGTCGAGCAGGCCGAGCGCGGTGCCGCCGGTGCCGACGAACGCGGCCGGGCCACCGGACGCGCGCACCAGCACCGGCCGGTCGTGGCCGGCCAGGTGCAGCCCCACGTCGAGTTGCCCGTTCTCACCCTGCCCGACCGCCGCCAGCGCCAACGTGCAGTACCGTCCGGCACCCCGCTCGACGAGCGTCTCGTTGAGCCGGGACAGCACCTCGGGCAGCGGCTTGCCGTCCCCGGCCAGCACCCGGATCACGTCCCGGACCAGCCCGGTGACCGCAGCGGCCTGCACCCCCTTGCCGGAGACGTCGCCGATCACCACCAGCCAACGGCCGTCCGGCATCGGCACCACGTCGTAGAAGTCGCCGCCGACCTCGGCGTCGTCGCCGGTCGGCACGTACTCGGCGGCGAAGCCGATGCCCTCCACCACCGGAAGCACCGGTGGCAGCAGCGACTGCTGCAACGTCTGTGCCACCCGCCGACGCTCGGCATGGATGCGGGCGTTCTCGATCGCCAGGGCGGCACGCCGGGCCACGTCCTCCAGCACCGCGATCTCGTCGGGATCGTGCCGGTGCCGCTGATGCCGGCCGACGGCCAGCGTGCCGAGGCGCTGACCTCGGGCGATCAGCGGCACGGCGAAGCCCTCCATCGGCGCGCCCAACGGCGTCTGGGTGCCGTTGCGACTCGCCTCGCGCAGCCGGGACTGGACCGAGTCCGGTCCCGCCTCGCGCAGCGTCGCGTGCAGATGCGGCAGCATCGACTCGTCGGCGTGACTGGCCGCGGCCAGCTTGAGCCGACCCCACTCGTCGGTGGTGTGCACGGCACACCACTGACCGAGCCGGGGCACCACGAGCTGCGGGACGAGCGCCATCGTGAGCTCCACGTCCAGGGACTGGGCGAGCAGCTCGCTGGCCTCGGCGAGGAAGGTCAACCAGGCCTGTCGCCGGACGTCGGCGCGGCGCAGCCGGTCGTTCTCCAGGTGCAGCGACAGCCGCTCGGCGGTCAGCAGGGCCAACGGCCGGGCGTACGCGGTGGGGGCGGCGTCGAGTTCCAGCTCACCGGCGTACGGGCGGTGCACCGCCAGCGGCACCCGGAGCAGGTCGTTGCCGGGGCGGGGCTGTCGGCCGTACCGGGCGAGGACTTGTGGGCCGTGCCCGTCGCCCCGGTCCAGGCGCACCACCCCGCCGGCCGCGCCGACCATCTCCGCCACCCGGGTGAGCAGGCTGGTGGCGAAGTCCGGCAGCGGATCGTCCGCGTACGGGTCGGGGGTGGGCTGCATCAGGGCGCTCATCGCCCCGGCGCTCGGCACCGAGGAGTGGCCGCCGTCCGAACGGCCGATCGGCGGGGCGAAGTCGTCCGGGCGTCCGGGCTGCGGCCCGTCGCGCTCCAACCGGAACCACACGCCCTTGCCGCTGGGCAGGTAGGTGGTGCCCCAACGGCTCGCGAAGTGGTCGACCAGCAGCAGGCCGCGCCCGCGCTCGGCGACCTCGGTGATGTCGGTCTCCACGTTCCGGACGCCGACGGTCAGCTCGTCGACCGGCCCGGAGGCGAAGTCCGACACGGTCACGGTCAGCCCGGTCGAGTCGGCGCTGACCTCGATGTCGAGTTCGGTGCGGGCGTGCTCGACCGCGTTGGTGGAGAGCTCCGTGGTGAGCAGGAGCGCCTCGTTGAGAAGTTCGTCCAGGTTCGCCTCGGCAAGTACGGACCGGACGACGGCTCGCGCGGCGGCCGGCGTACGCCGATCGGCGGGCAGCCGGACCCGCCGGACGTGCTCCTCCGGGCCCCCGTCCGTCGTTGGCCCCACCGCCGCTGACACTCCCGTATCCTGCCCCGGCACCCGGCCCGTGCCAAGCCGATCACGGGTCGGGTCCGGAATACGGACGGCGGTGCGCCGTGGCGGTTTCGAGGTCACGGGGACAATGATGGGGTGGCCGGCGCGAGCCGGTGTACCCCGATGCGAGTGCGAGGAATGATGACCACGGCGAAACAGTCGGCGATCGCGGACACCTCCGCCGCCGACCACGAGGCGGTCCTCACCGAGCTGGCCGAGGCGCTGCGGCGGGTCCGCGGAGGCGATCTGAAGGTCAGGCTGCCCCGGCGTTCGGGGGCGGCCGGTGAGGTGGCCGACGCCTTCAACGACGTGGTGTCGCTCCAGGAGCGGCAGCATCTGGACCTGCGCCGGATCAGCCGCGTCGTGGGTCGCGACGGTCGGCTGACCGAACGCCTGGACGAGGAGGGGCTGGACGGCTCCTGGGCGGAGGGGCAGCGCGCGGTCAACTCGTTGATCGACGACCTGGGTCGGCCCACCACCGAGATCGCCCGGGTCATCGTGGCCGTCGCCGACGGCGACCTCTCCCAGCACATGGCGCTGGAGATCGACGGTCGCCCGCTGCGCGGCGAGTACCTGCGCATCGGCCGCACGGTCAACACCATGGTCGACCAGCTCTCGTCCTTCTCCAACGAGGTGACCCGGGTGGCCCGGGAGGTGGGCACCGAGGGCAAGCTCGGCGGTCAGGCCGACGTCCGCGGGGTGGCCGGCACCTGGAAGGACCTCACCGACTCGGTGAACACCATGGCCTCGAACCTGACCGGCCAGGTGCGGTCGATCTCCCAGGTCGCGACGGCGGTGGCGAAGGGTGACCTGTCGCAGAAGATCACGGTCAGCGCGCGCGGCGAGGTGGCGGCGCTGGCCGACACCATGAACTCGCTGACCGACACGCTGCGTCTCTTCGCCGAGCAGGTGACCCGGGTGGCCCGCGAGGTGGGCACCGAGGGCAAGCTCGGCGGTCAGGCGGAGGTGCCCGGGGTGGCCGGCACCTGGAAGGACCTGACCGACAGCGTCAACTCGATGGCGTCGAACCTGACCGCCCAGGTCCGCAACATCGCCCAGGTCTCTACGGCGGTGGCCCGGGGTGACCTGTCGCAGAAGATCACGGTGGCCGCCCAGGGCGAGATCCTGGAACTCAAGGACACCGTGAACACGATGGTGGACCAGTTGTCGTCGTTCGCCGACGAGGTGACCCGGGTGGCCCGCGAGGTGGGCACCGAGGGCAAGCTCGGCGGCCAGGCCCAGGTGCGCGGTGTCTCCGGCACCTGGCGGGACCTGACCGAGAACGTCAACCAGCTCGCCGGCAACCTGACCAGCCAGGTGCGGAACATCTCCCAGGTGTCCACGGCGGTGGCCCGGGGTGACCTGTCGCAGAAGATCACGGTGGATGCCCGGGGCGAGATCCTGGAGTTGAAGTCGACGGTCAACACGATGGTGGACCAGCTCTCGTCCTTCGCCGACGAGGTCACGCGGGTGGCCCGTGAGGTGGGTACGGAGGGCAAGCTCGGTGGTCAGGCCGAGGTGAAGGGTGTCTCGGGCACCTGGCGGGATCTGACGGACAACGTGAACTCGATGGCGTCGAACCTGACCGGTCAGGTGCGGAACATCGCGTCGGTGACGACGGCGGTGGCGAAGGGCGATCTGTCGCAGAAGATCACGGTGGACGCCCGGGGCGAGATCCTGGAGTTGAAGTCGACCGTGAACACGATGGTGGACCAGCTCTCGTCCTTCGCCGACGAGGTCACGCGGGTGGCCCGAGAGGTGGGCACCGAGGGCAAGCTCGGCGGTCAGGCTCAGGTGAAGGGCGTCGCCGGCACCTGGCGGGACCTGACGGACAACGTGAACTCGATGGCGTCGAACCTGACCGCCCAGGTCCGGAACATCGCCCAGGTCTCCACGGCGGTGGCCCGGGGTGACCTGTCGCAGAAGATCACCGTCGACGCGCAGGGCGAGATCCTGGAGTTGAAGTCGACCGTGAACACGATGGTGGACCAGCTCTCGTCCTTCGCCGACGAGGTGACCCGGGTGGCCCGGGAGGTGGGTACGGAGGGCAAGCTCGGTGGTCAGGCCGAGGTCAAGGGTGTCTCCGGGACCTGGCGGGATCTGACGGACAACGTGAACTCGATGGCGTCGAACCTGACCGGTCAGGTGCGGAACATCGCGTCGGTGACGACGGCGGTGGCGAAGGGCGACCTGTCGCAGAAGATCACCGTCGACGCGCAGGGCGAGATCCTGGAGTTGAAGTCGACGGTCAACACGATGGTCGACCAGCTCTCGTCCTTCGCCGACGAGGTCACGCGGGTGGCCCGCGAGGTCGGCAGCGAGGGCAAGCTCGGTGGTCAGGCGCAGGTCAAGGGCGTCTCGGGCACCTGGCGGGACCTGACCGAGAACGTCAACCAGCTCGCCTCGACCCTGACCACCCAGCTCCGTGCCATCGCCCGGGTCTCCACCTCGGTGACCCGAGGTGACCTGACCCAGCGGATCACCGTCGAGGCGCAGGGCGAGGTCGCCGAGCTCAAGGACAACATCAACCAGATGATCGTCACCCTGCGGGAGACCACCCACAAGAACGCGGAGCAGGGCTGGCTCGACTCCAACCTGGCCCGCATCGGTGGTCTGTTGCAGGGCCAGCGCGACCTCGGTGAGGTCTGCCGGATGATCATGCAGGAGGTGACCCCGCTGGTCGACGCGCAGCTCGGCGCGTTCTTCCTGGCGGACAACTCCGAAGGGGTGATGCGGCTGCGGTTGACCGCCTCGTACGGCTACGTCTCGCGGGGACACGACGTCACCTTCGGGCCCGGTGAGGGACTCGTCGGTCAGGCGGCGATCTCTCGACGCACGATCCGGGTCGGCGCGGTGCCGGACGGCCGCATCACGCTCCGCTCCGGGCTCGCCGACACCCCGCCGGCCGACCTGGTCGTGCTGCCCGTCCTCTTCGAGGGCGAACTGCTCGGCGTGATCGAGTTCGCCACCGTCACCCCCTTCTCCGAACTGCACCTGGCGTTCCTGGAGCGGCTGGTCGCCACCATCGGCATCGCGGTCAACACCATCCAGGCGAACCGGCGAACCGAGGAGTTGCTGGCCCAGTCGCAGCGGCTGGCCCACGAGTTGCAGGAGCAGTCGGCGGAGTTGCAGCGCACCAACGCCGAGCTGGAGGAGAAGGCGACGCTGCTCTCCGAGCAGAAGGGCAACATCGAGACCAAGAACCGGGAGATCGAACTGGCCCGGCTCGGCCTGGAGGAGAAGGCGCAGCAGCTCACCCGGGCCTCGGCGTACAAGTCGGAGTTCCTGGCGAACATGAGCCACGAGCTGCGGACGCCGCTGAACTCGCTGCTGCTGCTGGCCCGGCTGCTCGCCGAGAACTCGGAGCAGAACCTCAGCCCGAAGCAGATCGAGTTCGCCCGGACCATCCACGGCGCCGGGTCCGACCTGCTCTCGTTGATCGACGACATCCTCGACCTGTCCAAGATCGAGGCGGGCCGGATGGACGTCGAGCCGACCGAGATCCAGTTCGCGGAGATCCGCAACTACGTGGAGCAGGCGTTCGCGCCGCAGGCCGACGAGAAGGGACTGGACTTCCAGGTACGCGTCGGCAAGGACCTGCCGGCAGCGGTCGTCACCGACGCCCAGCGGCTCCAGCAGATCCTGCGCAACCTGCTCTCGAACGCGGTCAAGTTCACCGACAATGGCGCGGTGACGCTGCGCATCGCGCGTGCCCCGGAGCACGCGGTGTTCGACGTTCCGGCACTGACCAACGCCCGGCAGGTGCTCGCGTTCACGGTGATCGACACCGGCATCGGCATCTCCGACGACAAGCTGTCGCTCATCTTCGAGGCGTTCCAGCAGGCGGACGGCACCACCAGCCGCCGCTACGGCGGCACCGGTCTGGGGCTGTCGATCAGCCGGGACCTGGCCCGCCTGATCGGCGGCACGATCACCGTCACCTCGGCGCCGGGCCAGGGCTCGACGTTCACGCTGTACCTGCCCGACGTGCTGGCGCCGGACGCGGTGGTGGCGCCGTCGCCGCCGTCGCCACAGCGGGCCGGTCTGCCGTCGTCGCTGCTGATGCCGCCGGTGGAGCTGCTGCCGCAGCGGCCGGAGGCACCGAAGACCCGTCAGCTCGACGGTGCCACCGTGCTGATCGTCGACGACGACGTCCGCAACGTCTTCGCCCTGACCAGCGCGCTCGAACTGCACGGCATGACCGTCCTGTACGCCGACAACGGCACCGACGGGGTACGCCTGCTGGCGGAGCACCCGGAGGTGGACATCGTCCTGATGGACGCGATGATGCCCGACCAGGACGGGTACGAGACGACCCGGCAGATCCGCCGGAACCACCGCTTCGTGGACCTGCCGATCGTCTTCCTGACCGCCAAGGCGATGCCCGGTGACCGGGAGTCGGCGATCGCGGCCGGGGCCAGCGACTACATCACCAAGCCGGTCGACCTGGACGAGCTGATCGAACTCATGACCAGCTCCATCAGTGGCAGCCGCACCGAGGAGGGCTCGTGACGCAGGTGGCGAAGGCGCTGCTGGTCGATGACCGCAGGGAGAACCTGATGGCCCTGGAGGCGATCCTCCAGGGTCTGCCGGTGCAGACGGTCGCGGTGGAGAGCGGCGAGGCGGCGCTGAAGCAGTTGTTGGTGGACGACTTCGCGGTGATCCTGCTGGACGCCCAGATGCCGGACATGGACGGCTTCGAGACGGCGAGTCACATCAAACGGCGGGAACGGACCCGGCACGTACCGATCATCTTCCTGACCGCCGCCGACCGCGACGCCCAACTGGCGCTGCGCGGCTACGCGGTCGGCGCGGTGGACTACCTGACCAAGCCCTTCGACCCCTGGGTGCTGCGGGCCAAGGTCTCGGTCTTCGTGGAGCTGTGGACGAAGACCCGGCAGTTGGCCGCGCAGTCCGAGATGGTGCGGGAGCGCGACGCCCAGTGGCGACTGCTGACCGACGCGGTCGACGAGGCGAGCACCCTGCTGCGGACCGCCGACAAGGACCCTGACGCCGTCTCGCAGGCGGTGGCCCTGCTGGAGCAGGCCCGCTGGGGCACCACCTCCTGACACCGCCCGGTCGTGACGTCGCCGTGGACTGCCGCCCGGTGGTCCACGACAGCGTCACGATCGACCCGGCGGCCCGTGATCGGGACCGGGGTGAGCGGTGTCTTAGCTGGTAGGGGCGTCGTTACGGATCATCAGGGCACTGCGCAGGCCCGTGATGTCGAGTACGCGTATCAGGAACTCGCCCACGTTGGTCAGCAGGAGCAGGCTCTGCGCGTGGCTGGCCTTGCGGCTGAGGACCACGAGCGTCCCCAACCCCTGCGAGTCGCAGAAGGTGACCCCGCCGAGATCGAGCACGATCCGGGGCGGGGGTTCGGTGAGCACTTCGTTGACGACGGTCGACAGCTGGGCGGCCGTGAGCATGTCGATCTCACCGGCCAGGCGAAGCACTGCTTCGTCACCAGTCCGGTGTACGGTGATGGACAGTTCGGCACGATCCACCGGGTCAGCCTAGCGCGATCTCGGGCACCCGGCCCGTCGAGGCGAACCGCCTCCGCCCAGCGTGCCGCAGGTGAGCCGGATAACCCTGAACTGGGGTGCCTGCCGATCCGCCGTCGGGCGCTGACACAATGGCGGCATCGTGACCGAGGTGTTTCCCGCCGGAACCGACCGCTATCCGGTCGACGCGCCGGCCTCAGAGGCCCTGTTCGACCGCGCCCGCGCCATCGTGCCGGGCGGGGTGAACTCCCCCGTGCGTGCCTTCCGAGCGGTCGGCGGCACCCCACGCTTCATGGTCCGTGGCGAGGGACCATGGCTCCACGACGCGGACGGGCGACGCTACGTCGACCTGGTCTGCTCCTGGGGCCCGCTGATCCTCGGCCACGCCCATCCCGAGGTGGTGGCGGCCGTGCAGGCCGCCGCCGCGCAGGGCACCAGCTTCGGCACGCCCACCCCGGGCGAGGTCGACCTGGCCGCCGAGATCGTCGCGCGGACCCCGGTCGAGCAGGTCCGGCTGGTCAACTCGGGCACCGAGGCGACCATGTCGGCGATCCGGCTGGCCCGGGGCTACACCGGGCGCTCGAAGATCATCAAGTTCGCCGGCTGCTACCACGGGCACGTGGACGCGCTGCTGGCCGCCGCCGGCTCCGGCGTGGCCACCCTCGGCCTGCCCGACTCGCCCGGCGTCACCGGCGCGGCGGCCAGCGAGACCATCGTGCTGCCGTACAACGACCTCGCCGCGGTGCAGGAGGCGTTCGCCGCCGAGGGCGAGCACATCGCCGCCGTGATCACCGAGGCGGCGCCGGGCAACATGGGCGTGGTGGCGCCCCGGGACGACTTCAACGGCCAGTTGGCGGGGATCGCGCACGCGCACGGCGCGCTGCTCATCATCGACGAGGTGATGACCGGGTTCCGGGTCTCCCGCTCCGGCTGGCACGGCCTCGATCCGGTCGACGCGGACCTGTGGACGTACGGCAAGGTCATGGGTGGTGGGCTGCCCGCGGCGGCGTTCGGCGGGCGCACGGAGATCATGTCGCGACTGGCTCCGGCCGGTCCGGTCTACCAGGCCGGCACCCTCTCCGGTAACCCGCTGGCCTGCGCCGCCGGCCTGACCACGCTGCGGCTCGCCGACGAGGCGCTGTACCGCCGGCTGGACGACACCGCCGCCGTGGTGGGCAAGCTCGCCGGCGACGCGTTGGCCGCCGCCGGGGTCCCGCACCGGCTGTCGTACGCGGGCAACATGTTCTCGATCTTCTTCACGGACGCCGACGTGGTCGACTACGACAGCGCCCGCACCCAGCAGGTGCCCGCGTTCAAGGCGTTCTTCCACGCGATGCTCGCGGCCGGGGTCTACCTGCCGCCGAGCGCGTTCGAATCCTGGTTCGTGTCGGCGGCGATCGACGACGCCGCCCTGGAACAGATCGCCGCCGCCCTGCCGGTGGCGGCCAACGCGGCGGCAGCGACAACGGGGGTGTAGGCCAGTGAGCGCGAGGAGTGAGCCGGTGTTGCGAGCCCCGCAGTCGCGAACAGAGGGGGCACAGCAATGAGCAAGACGGTGGTCCACGTGCTACGGCACGGAGAGGTGTACAACCCGGACGGCATCCTCTACGGCCGGCTGCCCGGGTTCCGCCTCAGTGAGCTCGGTGTCCAGATGGCCAAGGCCGCCGCGCAGGGGCTCGCCGAACGCGAGGTCGTGCACGTGGTCGCCAGCCCTCTGGAGCGCGCCCAACAGACCGCCGAACCGATCGCCGCGCAGTTCGGGCTCCCCGTCGGGGTCGACGAACGGCTCATCGAGAGCGCCAACTGGTTCGAGGGCAAGAAGGTCTCGCCCGGCGACGGCTCCTTCCGTGACCCGCGTAACTGGTGGGTGCTGCGGGACCCGGTGACCCCCTCCTGGGGTGAGGCGTACCGGGTGATCGCCGAGCGGATGTTCGCCGCGCTGCACGCGGCCCGGGTCGCCGCCGAGGGGCGGGAGGCCGTCCTGGTCTCGCACCAGCTCCCGATCTGGACGCTGCGTCGGCACGTCGAGCGCAAGCGGCTCTGGCACGACCCGCGCCGTCGGCAGTGCGGTCTGGCCTCGCTGACCACGTTCCACTTCGACGGCGCCAAGATCGTCGGGATCGGCTACTCCGAGCCGGCCGCGCACCTGGTGGCGATCTCGCCGACCGCGCGGACGGCCAAGGGGGCCTGAGATGCGTACCCGCAGGTGGGCCGTTGGTCTGCTCGCCGCTGTCACCGCGACGACGGTGCTGAGCGGCTGCACCGGCGGTGGCCGGGAGGCGGCCTGCGACAACACGGGCGGCATCGTGGAATGCGCCCCGGACCAACGGTCCGCCGCGCCGCGCCTCGCCGGTGACCTGCTCGACGGCGGTTCCTACGACGTGACGCAGCAGCGGGGCCAGGTCGTCGTGGTCAACTTCTGGGGCTCCTGGTGCGCGCCGTGCCGGGCCGAGGCCGACGACCTGGAGAACACCTACCAGGCGACCAAGGACTCCGGGGTGACCTTCCTCGGCATCAACGTGCAGGACAGCCGGGACAAGGCGATCGCCTTCGAGGAGGGCTTCGGGATCAGCTACCCGAGCATCTTCGACCCGGGCAGCCGCCTCGCCCTCGACCTGGACATCCCGCCGAACACGATTCCCGCCACCGTAGTCCTGGACCGGGAGGGCCGGATCGCGACCGTGATCCGGGCGGCGGTACGCCAGGAGGGCCTGCAACCCATCGTCGAGCGGATCGCCGCAGAGTCGACCGCGGCGTCCGGCCCGCGCTGATGGGCGAGACCTTCGGTCAACTCGCCGTCTCGGGGCCACTGCTACTGGCGATCGGCGCGGCGGCGCTGGCGGGACTGGTCAGCTTCCTCTCCCCGTGCGTCCTGCCCCTGATGCCGGGCTACCTGTCGTACGTGACCGGCTTGGCCGGCGCCGACCTCGAGGGCCGAGATGAAAGGAAGGGCCCCCTACTAACGCCTGGTGTAGAGGAGGGGTCCCCTCCTAACACCTCCGGCGGGGGGACGGCGCTGCGGGAGCGCACCCGGGTCAGCCCGGCGGTCAAGGGGCGCGTACTCGCCGGGACGCTGCTCTTCATCGCCGGTTTCACCGTGGTGTTCACCGCCACCGCGATCCTGTTCAGCAGCATCGGCCGGGTCTTCTTCGACTACGAGCGGGCGCTGGAGATCGTCGTCGGCGCGTTGATCGTGGTGCTCGGGCTGGGCTACCTCGGGGCGCTGCCCGGCTTCCAACGCGAGTTCCGGATCAACCGTCTGCCCAACGCCGGCCTGCTCGGCGCACCCGTCCTCGGTGCCGTGTTCGCCCTGAGCTGGGTTCCGTGCACCGGCCCGACGCTGGCTGCGGTGCTCGGCATGGCCACCACCAGCGGGCAGACCGACCGCGCGGTCATCCTCGCGGTGGCGTACTGCCTCGGGCTGGGCATCCCGTTCATCGTCTTCGGGCTGGGCTTCAACCGCCTGCTCGGGGTCTTCCGCACGATCCGGCGGCACAGCCGCTGGGTCACCCGGATCGGTGGCGTACTGCTGATCCTGATCGGGCTGGCCCTGCTCACCGGCGGTTGGACCAACGTCGTGATCTGGTTGCAGACCACCGTCGGGGTGGGCGATTTCGAGGTGAGCATCTGATGACCGCGGTGGACGACCGGCCCGCCACGCCAGCCCAGTCACCCCGGCGCCGCCCCCACGCGCTGCTCGCGCTGCTGCGCAACTCGTGGCGGCAGCTCACCAGCATGCGTACCGCGCTGGTGTTGCTCTTCCTGCTCGCGATCGCCGCGATCCCGGGTTCGGTGCTGCCGCAGCGTGGCGTCAACCCGGAGGACGTCCGGGATTTCTACACCGCGAACCCGCAGCTCGCGCCGGTGCTGGATCGGATCGGCGCGTTCGAGGCGTTCAGCTCGGTCTGGTTCTCCGCGATCTATCTGCTGCTGTTCACCTCGCTGATCGGGTGCATCACGCCCCGGCTGCGCGATCACGTCCGGGCGATGCGGGCCAGGCCGCCGGCCGTACCGAAGCGGTTGGAGCGGTTGCCCCAGCACGCGGTGGTGCCGGCGCCCGCCGGTGGCGCGGCCGCGGTCGCCGAGACCCTGCGCCGCCGCCGGTGGCGGGTGGCGGTACGCGGCGACGAGATCTCCGCCGAGAAGGGCTACCTCAAGGAGACCGGCAACCTGATCTTCCACAGCGCGATGGTGCTGCTGCTGGTCGGTGTCGCGCTCGGTTCCTGGTACGGCTGGCACGGCAACCGGCTGCTCGTCTCCGGCCCGGACGGCGTCTTCTGCAACACCCGCCAGCAGTACGCCGAGGCGAAGCTCGGCCCGCGCGTCGGCGACGACCTGCCTCGGTTCTGCATGCAGCTCGACGAGTTCGAGGCCGAGTTCCTGCCCAGCGGCCAGCCCTCGCACTTCAACGCCAAGGTCACCGTGGACGAGGACGGCGGTGCGCCCCGGGCGGCCGAGTTCTCGGTCAACTCGCCGCTGCGCCTCGACGGCGCGAACGTCTATCTGCTCGGCCACGGCTACGTGCCGCTGATCCGCTACACCGACCGGTTCGGCAACACCCAGACCAGTACGGTGCCGTTCCTCACCACCGGCGACATGGGTCTGACCAGCGAGGGCCTGGCGGCCTTCCCGGACGCCAACGTCGACCCGGCGACCGGCGAGCGGAATGCGGACCTCCAGATGGCCTTCTCCGGCCTGTACCTCCCGACCGCACCGCAGGAGCCCCCGTTCACCCGGTCCGAGTACCCGACGGAGGAGAACCCGCTGCTCGGGCTGATCGCGTACCGGGGCAACCTGGGTCTCGACGGCGGTATCCCCGGCTCGGTCTACCAGCTCGACCAGCGGCAGATCCGCAACGGCCGGCTCACCGAGGTCGGCTCCAAGGACCTGCGCAAGGGCGAGAGCTGGACGCTGGACGACGGCACCACGGTCGAGTTCGTGGGCACCGAGCGCTACATCGTGCTCTCCGTGCGGCACGATCCGGGCACCATGCTGCTGCTGGCCAGCTCCGTCGGGCTGGTGCTCGGGCTGATGGGCTCGCTTTTCGTCCGGCGGCGCCGGATCTTCGTCCGGGTGCTGCCCGCCGGCTCCGGACCCAGCGGCTCCGAGCCCTCCGTGGCCGGGCTTCCTGGTGCCGCACCCCCCGACGGTGGATCTCCGACGGGCGGTAGTAGCTTGGTCGAGGTGGCTGGCCTGCCCCGGACCGAACATCCGGGGTTCGCCGCCGAGTTCAGCCAACTGGTCGCCGCGATCGGCGACGACCGGCGGACCGGCGAGGCCATCGACCCGGACGAGCGGGCCGGGGCGCGAGAAGGAGCCGAGTGATGTCCGCACTCTCCGACCAGGTGGTGTCGATCGCCACCCTGGTGTACCTGCTGGCGATGATCAGCCACGCGGTCGAGTACGCCCTCGGCAACTCGCGGGTCAAGGTGACGGCGCCCCCGGCCCGCGAACTGGTCGGCGCGGCGGTCGGCGGCGGTGCCGGGTCGGCGAACGCGGCGGGGGCCGGCAGCCTGACGGGTACGGTCGGCGCCGACGGCGTGGCCGGGACCGGCGGCGGTACGGCACTGACGCCCGCCGAACGCACTGCGAAGCGGGCCGCACTCGCCGGCTGGATCGCGGTGGCCCTGACCGGCGTGGGCGCGGCCCTGCACCTGGTCGGGCTGGTCACGCGGGGTATCGCCGCCGAGCGGATGCCCTGGGGCAACATGTACGAGTTCGTGCTCACGGTCTCGTTCATCGGGGTGGCCGCCTGGCTGGTGGTGCTCTGGAAGGTGCCGTCGCTGCGCCGCCTCGGGCTGTTCCTGACTCTGGTCATGGTGCTGCTGGTGGCCACCGCCGAGCTGGTGCTCTACACCCCGATCGTGCCGCTGGTGCCGGCGCTCAACTCGTACTGGTTCGTCGTGCACGTGTCGACCGTCGTCTTCGCCTCGGGACTGTTCCTGCTGGGCTCGGTGCCGGCCGCCACGTATCTGATGCGGGCCGGCTACGAACGCGGCAAGCGCAGCTTCCCGTACACGCTGGCGAAGAAGCTGCCGGCGGCGGCCAGCCTGGAACGCCTCACCTTCGTCCTGCACGCCTTCGCGTTCCCGCTCTTCACCTTCGCGGTGATCGCCGGTGCGATCTGGGCCGAGGCGGCCTGGGGTCGGCCGTGGGGCTGGGACCCGAAGGAGACCTGGTCGTTCATCTCCTGGGTGATCTACGCCGGTTACCTGCACGCCCGCGCGACGCCGAGCGTGAAGCGCAACGTGGCCGCCTGGCTGGCCATCCTGGGCTTCCTGACGGTGCTGATGAACCTCTTCGGCGTGAACATCTTCTTCGAGGGCCTGCACTCCTACGGCGGTCTGTGAGGACAGAACCCAGGATGTAGAACTACACTTTCTATAACTGTAGTTCTACATTTTGGTGGTCCGGCATGAGGCTGTCGAAGCCTGTCGAGATCTTCGACCGCGACGCGGAATGGGCCGAGCTGACCCGTTTCGCGACCGACGTTCGCCCAGGTGCAACGCTCGGAGTCGTCAGCGGGCGCCGCCGCCAGGGCAAGACCCTGCTTCTGTACGAGTTGGCAAAGGCCACCCGCGGGTTCTACTTCGGGGCGACCGAGGCGACGCAGGCCGAGTCCCTTCGGCGACTCGGTGACGCTCTCGGCCGGTACGCCGGCAGCCCGGGCCCGGTGCAACTGTCGGACTGGCAGCATGCCGTTGACGCCCTGCTCGCCTTGGGCGAGGAGCGTGCCGTCACCGTGGTGATCGATGAGTTCCCCTACCTGGCCAGGGCCAGCCGGGATCTTCCGTCGATCATCCAGCACGCACTCACCCCTGGCCGACCTGAGCGCACCGGCTCACGTACCCGCCTTCTCCTGTGCGGATCGGCGCTCTCCTTCATGGGCGGTCTGTTGGCCGGCTCCGCACCGCTGCGGGGCCGGGCCGGGCTCGAACTGCCGATCGCGCCGCTGGACTACCGCGCCGCAGCGGAGTTCTGGGGTATCGGTGACCCGCGACTCGCCGTCCAGGTGTTCGCCATCGTGGGCGGCACGCCGGCCTACCGGCGGGAGTACGTCCAGGACGACGCGCCGGAGGGGCCTGACGACTTCGACGACTGGGTGGTGCGCGCCGTGCTGAATCCGGCCCGGCCACTCTTCCGCGAGGCGCGCTACCTGCTCGCCGAGGAACCGGATCTGCGCGACACCGCGCTCTACCATTCAGTGTTGGCTGCGGTCGCCGAGGGCAGCGCCACCCGGGGCGGCATCGCCGGTTTCATCGGGCGCAAAGCCACCGACTTGCAGCATCCGTTGACGGTCCTGGAAGACGCCGGGCTGCTCGTGCGGGAGCCTGACCCGCTGCGTAGCGGGCGTAGCCGGTACCGGATCGCCGAGCCGTTGATCACCTTCTACCAGGCTCTGATGCGTCCGGCATGGACCGCTCTGGAGCAGCGCCGTGGCGCGGACGTCTGGCGCCGATCCCAGCAGCGATACGCGAGCGCGGTGCTGGGCCCCGGCTTCGAGGAGATGGTCCGGCAGTGGACGCTGCGTTTCGTCGCCCCCGAAACGCTGGGTGGCATCGCCGCCGAAGTGCAGGCGGCGGTGCTGACGGACCCGGCGAGCCGGACGAGTCAGGAACTCGACCTGGTGGCGCTCGGGGAACTGCCGGCAGGTGACGGCCCACGACCATTGCTGGCCCTGGGGGAGGCCAAGTGGGGTCGTACGCTGGGCCGCTCAGATTTCGAACGGCTGGTCCGGGCACGTGAGCTGCTGCGGGGGCGGCCCGGTCTCGATCTGGATCACACGCGGTTGTTGCTCGCCAGCGCTGCGGGGTTCACCGACGAGCTGCGGCAGCTAGCCGTCAGCCGACCGGACGTGGTCCTGGTTGATGCCGCCCGGCTCTACTCCGGCGAGTGAACCGGCTGCCGGCCCTGGTCGGCGCCGTAGTCACCAGTCCCTGCCGAGGCGGCTCAGGGTCTCGTCGACGCGCAGCGTGATCTGGTAGGCGATCTCCGGCACGTCGGCCAGGTCGATGCGCTCGGCACGCATCTCCAGCTGCGCGTGCAGTTCCCGGGCGATCGCGTCGCGGAGACTGGTGAGCAGCGGCGACAACCCGTCCGGGTCACCGACGACGTACGCGTCCGACATGCGCCAATCCTGCCGTCCCCGACGCCCGCCGCCCCAGCACCTGTGAGATTTCCCGTCCGTGCTCTGCCTCCGCCGAGGAGATCTTGGACAGTTTCCGTTATCTATGAACGGCAACTGTCCAAGATCTCAAACGTCGACGCGTCGGTGCCGGGACTGTTGCAGACCTCGGCGTACGCCCGCGCGTTGTTCCGCAGCGTCGGGCTCTACGACGAGGCGGAGGTGGAGCAGCGGGCGTCGGCCCGGCTGGAGCGGCAGGCGGTGCTGACCGGCGAGCGTCCGCCGCAGCTCGTCGCGGTGCTGGACGAACACGTGCTGCGTCGCCCGGTCGGCGGCCCGCTGGTGATGCGGGAGCAGTTGGGCCGCTTGGTCAAGCTGGCCACCGAACAGCCCCGGGTGCGGCTGCACGTGGTGCCCGCCTCGGTCGGCGCGTATCCAGGTGTCGCCGGGGCTTTCGTGCTGGCTACCCTTCCCGGTGGGGAGTACGTCGCCTACCTGGATGACCAACTCAAGGGTCAGGTCATCGACGACACCGAGGACGTGCTGGCGATCCGGGCGTCCTGGGAGGCGATCCAGGGCGAGGCGCTGCCGCCCCGGCAGTCGATCGAGTTGTTGACGGAGGTGGCGGAGCTGACCGGTGCCCGGTGGCGCACCAGCACCCGGAGCAGCACCAACGGCGGCAACTGCGTCGAGGTGGCCGACAACCTGCCCGGCGTGGTCGCCGTACGCGACAGCAAGGACCGGGACGGCGAGGTGCTGATCTTCGGCCCGGCCGCCTGGCGCGCGTTCGTGGCGCTGGCCCGCAATCGCTGACCTGCCGTCCATCGCCCCGTGGGCCGAATCGGCCACCGGCCGGCCCTGGCCGTGCGGGAGGGGTCAGACCGGTTCGTCGCGGTGGAGCAGGTCGTTGCGGACGGTGGGCGGGACGCGTAGCCGCTCATCCGCGCAGAGTCGCCGCAACTCGTCCGCGTGCCTGTCGGGATCGAGGGTCAGTCGGGCCAGCTCGTCGAAGAGCGTCATCCGCTCCTCGTCGATCGTCTCGTCCGGCTCGGGCATCGCACCCCAGCTGTCCCAGGGCAGCAGTTCCACCGTGCCCAGCGCAGCGGCGTCCCGCATCAGGTTGCCGGCGATCCACCACCAGCCGGCCTCGTCGGTCACGCTGAGACCGAAGGTGTCCGGGTCGGCTCGGCCGGCACGGCACCGCGTCCAGGCATCACCGGCGACCAGGAACCGGTCACGAGGAACGTCGGTGGTGTCGAAGTCGATGCCGAACATCTCCCGCTGGAGGTCGTCGAGCTGGGCGTCGACCATGATCCATCGGTGTTGCTCCGCGTCCCAGTACTCACCGACCCAGTGGTCCTCGTGCCGCCCGGCGTTCAGGTAGTCGCCGAAGCCGCAGCGGGCGCGGGCCGGCACACCACGGGCCCGCAGGACGGTGACCAACAGGACGGTGTAGTGCCGGCAGTTACCCGCCAACCGCTGCTCGGGCTGCCGTGGGACGTCCGGCGGCCGGTCGTCCCGGCCGACGATGCCGGCGAGCAGTTCCTCGGCGGGCCGCACGTGCACGCTGCTCCGGTCGGCGTCGGACAGGGTGACTCCGTACGCCCCGGCGATGTGCTCGTGGATCACCAGTCCCTGAAGGGTCCGGGCGATCCCCGCCGGGTCCGCCGGCACCGCGTCGAGGAGTCCGGCGTACGCCCCGGCGGAGGTCATCCGCCCCGGCCGCGCGTACCGGGAGAGAGTCGTCGATTCGTGGTGCATCCGATCCATTTCTGCGATCAGCTCGAAAGGGCTCGACCAGGCAGAGGTGACCGGTCCGGGATGGGCGGGGCCAGCCCCGGTCACCATCCCGAACCGGCCACGATCAGGACTGAATCTGGACGACGACCGTGACCTCGTCGTTGTCCCGGTCGTCGTCCCACCAGGAGGGGTACGGCCCGGGCATGTTGAGGCTCACCGCGCCGGCCGCACCACCCACGGAGGTGATCCGGACCCCGAAGTCGACCTGATAGGTCTCACCGGCGGCGAACACCGAGCCGGGCACCGCGCAGCGGTACCAGGAGGCGCCGAGTTGCGGCTCGCCGCCGTTCCAACCGTCCTCCGACTCGTAGAGCGCGAAACAGTGGTCGGGCACCGACTCCACGGTCACCCCGGCCGGCACCCGGACGTAGAACGGTGCCACCTCGCCCGCGCCGCTGCGGAAGTCGTCGAGGTCTCCCGCGCCGTTGTTCCGGACCCCGGCCCGCAGGATGGTCGAACCGCCGACCGGGCCGACGACCGGCTCCGCCAGGGCGGCCAGGTCCAGGCTGTTCGGCACGTTGTCGACGTAGAAGGAAGCCCAGTTGTCGCCCGGGTCGATCTCGGGCGTCGGGACGCGGGCCGCTGCGGACGTGGTCCGGCTGGGACGCAGCCTCAGCTTGGTGCCGCCCTCCCGGCGCTGGTAGCCGAGGTGCGTCGGCAGGGCCGCAGCGCCGGCAAGTGGCTCGACGAACTGGTCGAGGCTCTCCCCGGCGTACGCGGAGCTGCCGATCTCGAATCCGAAGCCGCCGGACACCTCCATCGTCGCTCCCGGGCGGACCCGTCCGGTGAGGTCGCAGACGACCGAGGTGCGGTGACCGGTCAGCGGGGCGTACCAGCAGTTGGACCAGGTTGACGGCGTCAACCCCGAGGAGAGGGTGAAGGTGATCCGGACTCCTCTGCTGGTCCGGTTGCCGACGTTCGTGAGCCGGATCGGCGCGGATAACAGATCACCGACCGCAGCCGTGTCGACCCGACCGTCGCCCAGGTTGACCAGGTCCGCGCCGTCACCGACGGACACCGTCGCCGTGGCGACGAAGGGGTCGGCGTTGTCGGCCACCGCTCGGTACGACACGGTGGCGCTGTCGCCCCCGGAGGCACCGGCCAGTGGCCGGAACAGCACCGGGATGCTGCCGATCTGGAGGCTCGAGTCCGGGTCGACGTCCGGTGGGAGCGGGCAGGTGACCTGGGTGCCCGTCGTGGCGCACCAGGCGGGAAACTCGGCGGAAGCCACGCCGAGCAGGCCGGTGAGGTCGACGACGACCCGTGGATTCACCGCGTTCTCGGCGTACACGTAGAGCGGCTTGGCCTTGCCGGGTGCGCCGGCTGCGCCGATCACGACATCGTCGAGCTGGGCCTGGAACCAACCGGATCCGGTCTCGGCCTGGGCCGGAGCACCGAGCGCCACGAGTGAGGCGGTGACCGCCAACACCACGGCGGCTCGTCCCGCACGGGCGTGCGGGCGTCGCGCAGATCGCATGTGACTCCTTGGGTGGAGGGACCCGACGGCACGCCGACGCCACCGGCGGCGGGGCCGTTCGGGAACCATGAGCTTAGATGCGCGGTACGACACCCGACGCCCCGTGCGACGTGATCTCCGCCCGAAAGTCGGCCCGGCTTGGCAGACGGGTCCGGCGGTGCGGGAGACTTGCTGCATGGCGGCTCGTGGGTTCCCGTACACCGATCTGAAGGACTTCCTGGCGGCGTTGGAGCGCGCGGGCGAGCTACGGCGCGTCGGCGTACCGGTCGATCCTGCGCTGGAGATCAGCGAGGTCGTCACGCGGACCGTGCGGGCGGACGGGCCGGCGCTGCTCTTCGAGCGGCCCACCCGGGGCGAGATGCCGGTGGCGATCAACCTCTTCGGCACCGAGAAGCGCACCGCGATGGCGCTCGGCGTCGAGTCGCTGGACGAGATCGGCAACCGGATCGGCGAGATGCTCAAGCCGGAACTGCCGATGGGCTTCTCCGGCATGATGGGCGGGCTGGGCAAGGTGATGCAGCTCAAGTCGATGCCGCCCAAGAAGGTCAAGACCGCCCCGTGCCAGCAGGTGGTCTACCGGGGCGACGACGTCGACCTGAACCGGCTGCCGGGGCTCCAGGTGTGGCCGGGCGACGGCGGCATCTTCCACAACTTCGGGCTGACCCACACCAAGCACCCGGAGTCCGGCAAGCGCAACCTCGGCCTGTACCGGCTCCAGCAGCACAGCCACAACACGCTCGGTATGCACTGGCAGATCCACAAGAACTCCACGGCGCACCACGCCGTGGCCGAGCGGCTGGGCCAACGGCTGCCGGTCGCCATCGCCATCGGCTGCGACCCGGTGGTCAGCTACGCGTCCAGCGCGCCGCTCCCCGCCGACATCGACGAGTACCTGTTCGCCGGGTTCCTGCGCGGCGAGCGGGTGGAGATGGTCGACTGCCTGACCGTCCCGTTGCAGGTGCCCGCGCACGCCCAGGTGGTGCTGGAGGGCTACCTGGAGCCGGGGGAGCGCCTGCCCGAGGGACCGTTCGGCGACCACACCGGCTTCTACACCCCGGTCGAGCCGTTCCCGGTGCTGCACGTCGAGGCGATGACCATGCAGCGTGACCCGGTCTACCACACGATCGTCACCTCGAAGCCGCCGCAGGAGGACCACGGTCTCGGCAAGGCCACCGAGCGGATCTTCGCGCCGCTGCTGCGCTTCCTCATCCCGGACATCGTCGACTACGACCTGCCGGCCGCCGGGGTCTTCCACAACTGCGCGATCGTGTCGATCCGCAAGCGGTACCCGAAGCACGCGCAGAAGGTGATGAACGCGATCTGGGGCGCGCACATGATGTCGCTGACCAAGCTGATCGTGATCGTGGACGAGGACTGCGACGTGCACGACTACCGCGAGGTGGCGTTCCGCGCCTTCGGCAACGTCGACTACGCCCGTGACCTGCTGCTCACCGAGGGGCCGGTGGACCACCTCGACCACGCCTCCTACCAGCAGTTCTGGGGCGGCAAGGCGGGCATCGACGCCACCCGCAAGCTGCCCACCGAGGGCTACACCCGGGGCTGGCCGGAGGAGATGACCATGTCGCCCGAGGTCGTCTCGCTGGTCGACAAGCGCTGGAAGGAGTACGGCATCTGATGGCGACCGCCGCCGTGGAGCCGGCCGAACGTCCCGGGCGCGTGAAGTCCTTCCTCAAGCTCGTGGCGATCGAGCACTCGGTGTTCGCGTTGCCGTTCGCGTACCTGTCGGCGTTGACCGCGATGCAGGTCAACGGTGGCCGGGTGCGCTGGCTCGACCTGCTGCTGATCACCGTGGCGATGGTCGGGGCACGGACGTTCGCGATGGCCGCGAACCGCATCCTGGATCGCCGGATCGACGCGCGGAACCCGCGTACCGCCAACCGGGAGCTGGTCACCGGCGCGGTGAGCCTGCGCACGGCCTGGACCGGCGCGGGCGTCGCCCTGGTGGTCTTCCTGGCCGCCGCCGCCCTGCTCAACCCGCTCTGTCTGGTGCTCGCGCCGCTGGCCGTGGTGCCGTTGGTGGTCTACCCGTACGGCAAGAGGTTCACCAACTGGCCGCACGCCATCCTGGCGCTCGCCCAGGCGGTCGGCCCGATCGGCGCCTGGCTGGCGGTCACCGGCACCTTCGCCGGCTCCGGACCGGCCTGGCTGCTCGGCGCGGCCGTCGGCCTGTGGATCGGCGGCTTCGACCTGATCTACGCCTGCCAGGACGCCGAGGTGGACCGCGAGATCGGGGTGCACAGCGTGCCGTCGCGGTACGGCCTGCGCTTCGCCCTGCACGCCTCCACGGTCTCGCACGTGGTGACGTTCGCCCTGTTCGGATGGTTCGGCGTGCTGGTCGGCTTCGGCTGGCTCTGGTGGATCGGTCTGCTGCTCACCGCCGTCGCCTTCGGCTACCAGCACCTGGTGGTCACGCCGACCGACCTGAGTCGGGTCAACCGGGCGTTCTTCACCGCCAACGGTTTCGTCGGCATCGCCCTGTTCGCCTTCGCCGTGCTCGACCTGGTCGTCCGGCTCGGCCTGCGCCCCTGAACTCACGTGTTAGGAAGGGACCCTTCATCTACCGGAGGCGTTAGTAAGGGGCCCTTCCTTACCCGCGTAGCGGGTGCTCTCCAGCGTCCAGTCGATGGTGCCGCGCAGGGCCCGGGACACCCCGTCGAGATGGGTGGTGACGGCCTCGTCCAGCGCCGGGCCGAACGACGGCACCCGGGACCGCTGGTCGACGAACTCCCGCATCGTCTCGTGCCAGCGCCGGGTCACCGACTCGATCGCGGCCTCCCGGGACAGCCGGTGTTCGGCGGCAGTCGCCAGCACCAGGTTGTGCCCTCCGGCGGTGGCCTCGTCGCGCTCCAGCGAGGCGAGGTCGTTGTACCAGGAGAGCAGGTCGTTGCCGAGGTCCCGGAACCGGCTCAGCGCCGGATGGTGGTAGACCGCGTCGGGCAGGGGCCGACCCGTGACGAACTCGCCCAGCGGATACGACACGTACGCGGCCGAGGTGGCGCGGCGCAGTTCGACGTACTCGGTGACGCCGGGCCGGTGGCCGTCGGCCTTGTTGGCCGCCTCCTGCCAGGTCCCGTCGAGATGGTGGGCGACCGCGTCGGCGAATCGTGCCCGCCAGGGGGCCGGCATCCGGCGGCGCGGCTCCCGCCACGCGGTCACCAGCAGCCGCCGCAACGGCCCGACCAGCCCGGTCTGCGGTGACCGGGTCTGCCCGCCCAACAACGCCAGTACGCCGTCGCGCAGTCCACGGATCTCGGTGAGGGTGAACTGGCCGGGCTTGTCACAGGCGTCGTCGACCAGGAAGAACCAGGTGAACAGCGCGGTGAGCACCCGCAGGTCGGGCTCGTCGGCGTCCGGGTAGAGCCGGCCGGCGTAGCGGGCGAAGCGGGCCCCGGCCAGGAGCCTGGCGGTCGCCGGGTCCACGGTCAGCCCGGTCCGGGGCAGCCAGTGGATCAACCACTCCTGCACGTCGTCCGCGTACGGTGACAGGCTGGACGGGATCGGACACGCGTCCCGCAGCGAGGGCAGGACGTCCCGACTCATCCCGATCCCTCCCCTGAGGTCCGTACCGCATGCGGCACCAGGAGCATGCCAGGTCGCGAAGGGCCCCGCACGCCGATCGGACATCGGTGTCGTAACGCCCGCAGACCGCCGGATCAGGGCAGGTCCCGGGGGTACTGCACCGGCGTCGACGGTGACCAGGCAGGCTTGGGGGATGCGTGAACCATGGGTGGTCGGGGTCTCCGGGGCCTCCGGCACGCCGTACGCGGCCGCAGTCGTCCGCGGGCTGCTCGACGCCGGGGAGTCGGTGGACCTGATCGTCTCCCGGGCCGCCCGGCTGACCGTGCTGGACGAGACCGGCAGACCGTTCCGGGACGCCCACTGGGCCGACGACCTAAGTGCCTGGCTCGGTCGTGACCTGGACGGAGCGGACGTGCGGCACTGGCCCGCCGGTGACCTGGCGGCCGGGCCGAGCAGCGGCTCGTACCCGGTGCGTGGCATGGCGGTGGTGCCCGCGAGCACGGCCGCCTGCGCCGGCATCGCCATCGGCCTGTCCAAGGACCTGTTGCAGCGCGCCGCCGAGGTCAACCTCAAGGAGCGCCGACGGGTCGTGGTGGTGCCCCGGGAGACCCCGGTGACCCGTAGCCACCTGGAACACCTGATCGCGTTGCACGACGCCGGTGCGGTGGTGCTGCCGGCCAGTCCCGGCTTCTACGGCGCGGGAGCCGCGGCCACGGCGGCCCAACTCGTGGACTTCGTGGCCGGCAAGGTGCTCGACGCCCTCGGCGTACCGCACACCCTGTTCCGCAGGTGGGCGGGGAAGTTGAACGCGGACCGGACCTGACGACCGGTCCGCGTCCTGACCCGCACCACTCAGTACATGCCGGCGTTGGCCGGACCTGGGCCGGTCGAGGCGGCTGGGCCGTTGTTGCGTGGTCTGCCCATCTCGTCCGCCTCGTCCAGCATGCCCTCCCCTTCAAGCAGGGCCCGCACCTCGGATTCCCGAAACCGGCGGTGCCCTCCTGGAGTCCGGATACTGCCGATCCGGCCCGCTGCCGCCCATCGCGTGACAGTCTTCGGGTCAACCCGAAACAGCGCGGCGACCTCACCCGGTGTCAGCAGGCGATCTCCAGTGTCCACAGCCCCCTCCTCGCGTCGACGAAGCCCCCGGCTGAACACACTGCCCCCGGCCGGTGCGAGCCCAGAGCCGTCATGAGGGACGTATGGCAATTACAGCACCAGCGAACTGGCCTGTCCGCCAAACGCGAAAAACGCACTGAGTGAGAAGTTAGTAAATGGTAGCGGCGGCACGCCCTTCCGACCCTGGGTATGCGAACTGTCACCCACTGCCATGCCCAACCGACACCGGAGTCCCGGTGTCACACGCCGCCGACTAGGGTCACAGTCCGTGGACGCCATCGACCGCAGCCTCGTGGACCTGCTCCGGGGCAACGCCCGCCTGTCGTACGCCGAACTGGCCCGCCAGGTCGGCCTATCCGCGCCGGCAGTGCACGAACGGGTCGGCAAGTTGGAGTCCGGCGGGGTCATCCGGGCCTACCGGGCCGACGTCGAGCCGGAGGCCGTGGGGCTGGGCGTCACCGCCCTGATCGGCATCGTCGAGGACTCCGGCGCGGACACCGACGACGTGCTGGAGGCGTTCCGGGCGATACCGGAGATCGAGTCCTGCTACTTCATGGCCGGAGTCGAGTCCTTCCTGCTCAAGGCGCGGGTGAGCACCATCGTCGAGCTGGAGCGCCTGATCGTACGGCTGAACCGGACACCCGGGGTGGCCTCCACCCGGACCGGCATCGCCCTGTCGACCAAGTGGGAGAACCGGCCCCAGCCGGTGGCGCAGACCTCGTCCTGAGCGGCTTGCTACCTTTCCGAGCGTGACTCATCTCGACCGGTGCGACGAGGCCTGCCGGCAGTGGGTGACCGAGGCGATCGCCGCCGTCGAGGCGGACGCCAACCGGTCCGCCGACACCCACCTGCTGCCCTTCCCGCTGCCCCGGTCGTGGGGGATCGACCTATATCTCAAGGACGAGTCGGTGCATCCGACCGGCTCGCTCAAGCACCGGCTGGCCCGCTCGCTCTTCCTGTACGGGCTCTGCAACGGCCGGATCGGGCCGGAGACCACGATCGTCGAGGCGTCGTCGGGCTCCACGGCGGTCTCCGAGGCGTACTTCGCGCGGATGCTGGGGTTGCCGTTCATCGCGGTGATGCCCGCCTCGACGTCGCCGGAGAAGATCGCCCAGATCGAGTTCCAGGGCGGCCGGTGCCACCTGGTGCAGGACCCGGCCAAGGTGGTCATCGAGGCACGCTGGCTCGCCGAGGACTCCGGCGGGCATTACATGGACCAGTTCACCTACGCCGAACGGGCCACCGACTGGCGGGGCAACAACAACATCGCCGAGTCGATCTACGCGCAGCTCGCGCTGGAACGCCATCCCGTACCCGCCTGGGTGGTGGTCGGCGCCGGCACCGGCGGCACCAGCGCCACCATCGGCCGGTACGCCCGCTACCGGCGACTGCCCACCAAGCTCTGCGTCGTGGACCCGGAGAACTCCGCGTTCTATCCGGCCTGGCAGGCGGCCGACTGGTCGGTCCGCACCGGCCGGGGCTCCCGCATCGAGGGGATCGGTCGGCCGACCGTGGAGGCGTCGTTCCTGCCCGCCGTGGTGGACCGGATGGTGCAGGTGCCGGACGCCGCCTCCCTGGCCGCCATGCGGGCCGGGTCGGCCGTCCTCGGCCGACGGGTGGGCGGGTCGACCGGCACCAACCTGTGGGGCGCCTTCGGGCTGATCGCGGAGATGCGCGCCGCCGGGCAGACCGGCTCGGTGGTCACGCTGATCTGCGACGCCGGCGACCGGTACGCCGACACGTACTACGCCGACGAGTGGGTGTCCGCACAGGGCCTCGACCTGGCCCCGCACCTGGCGACCGTGCAACGCTTTCTGGCCGACGCTTCCTGGCCGGGCTGAACCGGCCGACGCGTCAGCGGGGCGTCGCGCGCTCCGCCAGTCCGGGGTAGTGCCGCACGTAGCCGTCGGGGTCCACGTCGACGTCGGCGCTGAAACCGTCGCTGGCGTACCGGAACCGGTGTGGGCCCAGCCCGGTGTAGACCTGCTCGGTGGGAAGCACCGTCAGGCTCGGCAGCAGCACCCAGGCCACGTCGATCCGGTGGGTGGTGTCGGCCGGCGCGGTGGTCAGGCCGAGCCGCCGCAGCGGCAGCGTGTTGAACAGCGGCGAGCCGCCCAGGTCGACGTCGAGGGCGTCGGCCAGGCGGTCGGGATCCTCCAGGCCGGGCAGCCCGGCCGGAGCCCGCCCGGCGGCGGAGAGGACCGCGTCCAGGTCACCCTGCTCGGCGGCGGTCACCCGCCACCGTTCGGTCGCCCGTTCCAGGCGTACGCTCCGCCGCCACCCGGCGCCCTCGACCTCGACCTCCAGGCGGACACTGACCCACTCGGAGTCGGTGGCCACCTGGTAGCGGCAGGTGTAGGGCACCGGGTCGACCGCGATCTGGGTGCCGTACGCGGTCAGTCCGGACCCGTCGTCGACCACGGCGTGTTCGGCACCGGCCGTGTCGGACCGGGTCCACAGCAACGACTTCCGCATGGTCGACATGTTTCGGACGTTACGCCACCGCGCCCGGCCCGGCAGGCCATGCGCCGAACGACGATCAGTAGGTGTGTGCCCGGGGACGACCGGCCGACCCGCGCCGGTCCTCGCCCCGCACCTCCGAGCGCCCGCCCCGGTCGGCGCCGAACCGGCGCTCCCCGCGTGGCTGGTCGCCGTAGGAGCGGTCACCGAAGCGGCGCTCCCCGCTCGGCTGGTCGCCGTAGGAACGGTCACCGAAGCGGCGCTCCCCGCGTGGCTGGTCGCTGTAGCTGCGGTCGCCGAAGCGGCGCTCGCCACGCGGCTGGTCGCCGAAGCGACGGTCCCCGCCCGGACGGTCACCGAAGCGACGGTCGCCGCCGGGACGGTCACCGAAGCGACGCGGGCCCCCGGTCGGCCGACCGGGCCGACGCGGCTCCTCCCGCTCCTCGCGTACCGGCACCCCGCTCGGCTCGCGGGCTCCGGTCAGCTCGGCCAGGGCGGCGTCACCGACGCGTACCCGGGTCTGCTCCGGCTCCACACCGGCCTTCTCCATCATCGCCAGGGTGGTGCGGCGCTGCTTCGGCAGCACCAGGGTCGCCACCGCGCCCGCCTCGCCGGCCCGCGCGGTGCGCCCGGCCCGGTGCAGGTAGTCCTTCGGGTCCTTCGGCGGGTCGACGTGCAACACCAGCGAGACACCGTCCACGTGGATGCCCCGGGCCGCCACGTCGGTCGCCACCAACACGTTGGTCCGGCCCTCGCGGAACTCGGCCAGGGTGCGGGTACGCATCCGCTGGGTCTTGCCGCCGTGCAGCCCACCCGCGCGCACGCCGACCGCCGCGAGCTGCGTGACCAACCGGTCCACGCCGAGCTGCGTACGGGCGAAGACGATGGTCCGGCCGGACCGTGCCGCGATCGACGCGGTCACCGGGAACTTCTCCTGCGGCGGGATCAGCAGCATGTGATGGTCCATGGTGGAGACCGCAGCGGTCGCGGGCGCGGTGGAGTGGGTCACCGGGTCGGTCATGAACCGCTTGACCAACGCGTCCACGTCGGTGTCCAGGGTGGCCGAGAAGAGCAGACGCTGGGCGTTCGCAGGCGTCTTCGCCAGCAGCTCCGTGACCTCGGGCAGGAAGCCCATGTCGGCCATCTGGTCCGCTTCGTCGAGCACGGTGACCTGGACGTCGTCCAGGCGGCAGACGCCACGGTCGATCAGGTCGGCGAGCCGGCCCGGGGTGGCCACCACCACCTCGACACCCCGGCGCAGGGCGTCGATCTGACGGTCGTAGGGCACTCCGCCGACGGCGGTCTTCAGGAAGACGCCGACGGCCTTGCCCAGCGGCAGCAGCGCGTCGTTGACCTGCATGGCGAGTTCCCGGGTGGGCACCAGGACGAGGGCACGCGGCCGCATCGGGCGGGCCTGGCCACTCTCGGCGACCCGGGCCAGCAGCGGCAGCCCGAAGGCGAGCGTCTTGCCCGAGCCGGTCTGTCCCCGGCCCAGCACGTCGCGTCCGGCGAGGGCGTCCGGCACGGTCGCGCGCTGGATCTCGAAGGGTGTGGTGATGCCCTGCCGGGCGAGGGCGCGCACGAGCGGGTGGGGCAGCCCGAGTGCGCCGAAGTCGATCGACTGGTCGGGGCCGGCGGCGTCGGCCGGCAGATCGGTGGGAACGTCAGAGGCGGACAGGGGCATGCCAGAGGCAGCGGAGGTGGTCAAGAAATGCCTTTCGAGCGGGGCGCACCTTCGCGATGTCCCGCCACGGCACTGCGCCGCCGGATCCGTCCGCAAGAACGCCCATGGGCGCGCAGGAGCGCGCCAGGTCAGTGATCACCCACCAGTGTACGGCGAGTGTCGACCCCGCGCGGGGACCGGATGGGGGTAGTGGGCGGACTCACCCGCCGTTCACCCCGGCAGAGCGCCGGTCAGACCGCTCAGGGCGTCGTTCGTCAGCAGCACGATCAGCACGCTGAACGCCACCAGCAGGCCCAGCGCGACCGCCAGCACGATCGCCACCCGCAGGGTGTTCCCGGAACGCTCGGCCGGAGTGTCCGTCCAACCCTGCGCCAGAATGTGACCGGTGAGTGACCCGGAGTTCTCCTCGCCGACCGGGAAGGCCACGGTGTTGGCTCCCGACCCGCCCGCGTAGTAGGCGCTGAGATCGGACCCGCCGGGATGGTGCGTCGCCGATCCGGCCGTGCGGGAGCCGTCCGACCGGGGACCGGGACCCGCCGTTGCCCGTGGGTCGGCCGCCGCCGCTGTCCCTGGAACCGCCGCCGACGGCGGGCCCGGGCGGACCACCGGCCTGGTGGCGTCGGGGTCGTCCAGTGGCACCGGCCGGGTCCGGTCCTGGTCGGTGCCGGTAGGAGCCGTCGGCGGCTCGGTCGGAAGCAGCCCTGGCCGTACCGAGGGTCGGGGCGCGCCTGCCGGAGAGCCGGCGCTCGGCTCGTCCCGGCGCCCGCCCGGGGTGGTGGGTGGCGGCCAGATCGGCAGCGCCGGAGCGGGCACCACCGGTGGCGCCGACACCGGCGCTGCCGGTGCGGCGCTGGTGGGTGCTGCCGTGGTCGAGGCTGCCGTGGTCGGCGCGGCGGTGGGTGCGGTGGTGGTCGAGGCTGCCGTGACCGAGGCGAAGGTGGCCGGGGGCGGCGGGAACGGCGGCGCGGGCATCGGGCCGGGCGGCGGCGGTGGCGGCGGCACCGGTGGGCCGGGCGGCGGGGACGGCGGACCCGGCACCGGCGGTGCCGGCCGGGGCGCAGGCGGCGGCGCGGGCACCGGCCCCGGCGGGTACGGCCCGGGCGTCGGCGGTGCCGGCACCGGGACGGGTGGCGTCGGTGACGGCGGATTGGGTCCCGGCACCGGTGCGGGTGGCGTCGGTGCGGGCTCCGCCGGGGCCGGATCCGGCACCGGGTGGGGCTCCGGCGTCGTCGGCTGCGGTGGCTCCGCCGGTCGGTCGGGCTGGGTCGGTCGGCTGGGCTCGGACGACTCCGGGGTGACCGGCGCGGACCGGTAGACCCCGGCGGCCCGACCGCCACCACCGGCGGCTGCGGCCTCGTCCACGCTCACCTGGCCCATGCCGGCGACCCGCACGCTGGCCCGTGCCGACGTGGGCGGCACCGGCTCCCGCTGCCCCGGCACACTGGTCATCCCGGCCCCGCTCACACCCGCGCTGCCGACGGCCCTGTTCATGCCCGTGCCGGCCGACGGCCGGTCAGCCTCGGGTGTCACCGGGGACCCGGCACGGTACGTGGTCCCGCCGCTCGTGGTGGCAGCGCCGGAGCCGGGTCCGCCGGTGGCCGGTGCGGCTGCTCCGGTGCCGACCGCCGCTGGACCTCCGGGGCCGGGTACGCGGGCCACTCCCGCCCTTCCGCGCGCCGGTGGCCGATCAGTGCCGCCCGGTGCCGCCGCTGACGGAGCGGGGACGTGGCCGGCCGTGCCGACCGGGTCCGGGGCGGCGACGGCCGCCGAACCGGAGGCGGACGACGTCGGCTCCGGAGCGGACGACGTCGGCTCGGGTGTGGCCGGTGCGGGTCGCGGCGGGGAAGGCATCGGCTCGGCGGCGGCCGGAGCAGGTTCGGCGGTCGCGGTCGGCGCGGCGGACGCAGGGTCGGCCGGCGTCGCCGGAACCTCGTGCTCGGTCATCCTCGTCCTCCGTGCCACGCTCGCACCCGGATCCGTCCCACCGGACCGGCAGTGCCTGTGTGACACCGTGCCACATCCCGACCGGAAGGCACACCCGTAGCCCACACAGTGTCCCGCGTGTACGCGTGGGACGGGTCGGAGATCGCCTCGGTGGGCCCCGTCCGGTCAGCGACCGCCGGTGGCGGACGGGGTGGCCGAGGTGCTCTCCTCGGGATCGCTGCTGCTCGCCGCCGTGGTCGGGGCGAGGCTGCTGCGCGTCGGGTCGAGGCTGCTGTTCTCCGTGCTCGGGGTGGCCGTGGCCGACGGGCTCTCCGACGGCGAGCCCGTCGGCGACGGCGTCACCGACGGGGAGGGAGAGTCGGTCGGCTTCGGCGTGGGCGAGCCCGTCGGCGAGGGGGACGGCGACGTCGGTCGCGGAGTCGGCGTCGGCTTCGGGCTGGTGGTGGGCTTCGGGGTCGGCTTCGGCGTGGGCTTGGGTGCCGGCGGCTGCGACGGGGTGGGCGGAGTGGCGGGGGCGGGCACCGCACCGACCACCCGGGTCGCGGCGTAGAACCGGGACCAGCGCACCGTCGAGATCTTCACCACGTCGCCGGTGGTCGGTGCGTGGATCATCTTGCCGCCGCCGACGTACATGCCCATGTGGTGGACGGTCCGCCAACTGCTGCCGGAGGCGAAGAAGATCAGATCGCCGGGGAGCAGCGCGGTGCGCGGCACGGTGCGGGACCGGGTCGCGTAGTACTGGTCGCGGGCGACCCGCGGCAGTTTGTAGTACCCGGCCGACCGGTACGCCGACCAGACCAGGCCGGAGCAGTCGAACGAGTTCGGTCCGGTGGCACCCCAGACGTACGGGTCGCCGAGCTGACGCCGGGCGTACGCGAGGGCGGCCAGCGCGGTGGGGTGCGCGACCAGTCCGTCGGCCGACTGGTCGAGGTAGTCGGCACCGAGTTGCTGCTCGGCGGCCTCCTGCTGGCGGGCCAGCGTGATCAACTGCGCGGAGTTCTCCTCGCGCAGTTTGACCAGCTTGGCCTCTTCCTCACGCAGCGACTGCTGCGTGGCGGCGTACTGCTGCTGCACCCCGCGCAGCCGCTGATCGGCGGCGGCGTACGCCTGCGTGGCCACCTGCTCGTCGGCCCGGGCACGGCTGACCTGGCCGGCGGCCGGCCCGGTGGCGCCCTCGCTGCGCTCGCCCCGGTTGGCCCGGTGCAGTAGTTCCAGGTCCCGCAGGGTGGCGGCCCAGTCGCCGGGCGGCTGGGCGGCGTCGACCTTGATCGCCTCGGCGGCGACCTGGTCGGCACGCTGCTCGGCCTGCTGGACCGCGGCCCGGGCGAACTCCAGGGTGCGTCCGGCCGCGGTGTGCTGGGTCTCGGCCTCGGTGCGCTGTTGTTGCAGGTCGAGTAGTTGGGTGCCGAGTTCCCCGATCCGTGCCTCGACGGCGGTGATCTGGGCTTCGAGCGCGTTGCCGGCGGGGGTGACGGTCGGGGCGATCACGCCGGGGGTGCCGCCGGGCGGTGCGCCGGGCAGTTGGAGCTGACCGGCGACGGCCGGGCGGGAACCGCTGTCGGGCACCGTGGCCGGGACGCTCGGCTCGGCGTACGCGGGAGCGGCGAGGACGGCGCTGGCGACGGCGCTGAGCAGCGCGGACCAGAGCATCGGCCGCAGCACCGGCGAGACCAGCGGACTCCGTCGCCGTCGCCGCCGTCCGTCCGTGCTGTCGACCATCGGGCTCCCGTCCGGACCTGCTCCGCCGCGCCGGGGGTCGGACGCGGATGTGGGGACGCTACTGCCAGGTGTCGCCAGATCGCCTGGTGTCACCGGTGCGAGGTGTGGCGTGCCCCATCCTGTCTTACCTCACCTGCTGCGCGGTGTCGATGTTTGGACGGGTTAAAGGAAGCTGTGAGTTCGGGAGACGCTGGTCACCGAAGGACCACGGTGTGAGCAGCCCGGGTCTGCGACGTAGGCTCTGACTGCGGCCGGTAACGGTCGCGGACGCAGGGGAAAGGGACGGGCTTTCGATGGACGCCGGACTCAAGCGCGAGCTCGAAGCGAAGGTGTACGCCGGGGAGCGGCTGACCCGTGAGGACGGCATCGCGCTCTACTCCAGCGACGACCTGACCTGGTTGGGGCGACTGGCCCACCACGCGCGTACCGAGCGCAACGGCGAGCGGGTGATGTTCAACGTCAACCGGCACCTCAACCTGACCAACGTCTGCTCCGCCTCCTGCGCGTACTGCTCCTTCCAGCGCAAGCCGGGCGAGAAGGACGCGTACACGATGCGCATCGACGAGGCGGTCCGCAAGGCCAAGGAGATGGAGGACGAGCAGCTCACCGAGCTGCACATCGTCAACGGCCTGCACCCGACCCTGCCCTGGCGCTACTACCCTAAGGTGCTGCGCGAGCTGAAGGCCGCGCTGCCGAAGGTCAAGCTCAAGGCGTTCACCGCCACCGAGGTGCAGTGGTTCGAGAAGATCAGCGGGCTGACCGCCGACGCGATCCTGGACGAGCTGATGGAAGCCGGTCTGGAGTCGTTGACCGGTGGCGGTGCGGAGATCTTCGACTGGGAGGTCCGCCAGCACATCGTCGACCACGCCTGCCACTGGGAGGACTGGTCACGGATCCACCGCCTGGCGCACAGCAAGGGCATGAAGACGCCGTCGACCATGCTCTACGGCCACATCGAGGAGCCGAGGCACCGGGTCGACCACGTGCTGAGGCTGCGGGAGCTGCAGGACGAGACCAATGGCTTCGTGGTCTTCATCCCGCTGCGCTACCAGCACGACTTCGTCGACTCGGCGGACGGCAAGGTCCGTAACCGGATCCAGGCCCGCACCACGATGGCCTCGCCGGCCGAGTCGTTGAAGACCTTCGCGGTCTCCCGGCTGCTCTTCGACAACGTGCCGCACGTGAAGTGCTTCTGGGTGATGCACGGGCTCTCGGTGGCCCAGCTCTCGCTCAACTTCGGCGTCGACGACCTGGACGGCTCGGTCGTCGAATACAAGATCACGCACGACGCGGACTCGTACGGGACGCCGAACACGATGCACCGGGACGACCTGCTGCACCTGATCTGGGACGCCGGCTTCCGTCCGGTCGAGCGGAACACCCGCTACGAGGTGGTCCGCGAGTACGACGCCGCGCCGAGCATGGCGGAGCGCCGGTCCGAGCCGCAGCAGGTCTGGGCCTGAGTCGACGCGTACCCTGGCACGACGATGAGCGAGCAACAGAGCGCGTTCCCCCGCCGGGACGACGACGGGCGCATCCGGTTCCTGGGTGACCTGCTCGGCGTCAGCCTGGGCGGAGTGGTCATCGGGATGCTGGTGCTGGTGCTCTTCGACACCGCCTTCGCCTGGTTCGGTGCCGGTGACTTCGGCCAGGCCAACGGGTGGCTGGCGGTGATCCTGGCCGTCTGGTTGTTCTGGGAGGACTTCCGGGCCTGGGAGTTCGGCGCGCCCCGGTTGGTGGCCGGGTTGGTGGCGCTGGCGATGGCGGTGGTCTCCGGTCTGCTGGTGGCAGGCGTGGTGACCGGGCTGCCGCCGCTGCTCTCCGGCGGCCTGGCGGCGGTGACGTTCACCGTCGTGTACGCGCTGGTCTGGTTCCCCGGCGTCCGTTGGCTGGTCGACCGGACGATCTGAGGTCGCCGTGCGGCGCGGCCGCACACAGGAGCTGAGAGACGCCGCCGCCCGGCGGAGAATGGAGTACGACGTGAGCGCGGCGGCCAAGTACACCCTCGGCCGGATCGGCCTGTTCGTGGTCGTGATGCTGGCCCTCTGGCCGGTCGACATGGACATCTTCCTCAAGCTGATCCTGGCGCTGCTGTTCTCCGCCGCGGTCTCCTTCTTCCTGCTCAAGGGCGTACGCGACCAGATGGCCGAGGAGATGGCCGCCGCCGCCGAGCGTCGCCGCTCGGAGAAGGAGCGGCTGCGGTCCGCCCTGGCCGGCGAGGACCAGGCCGAGGCCGACCCGGTCTCCGGCGGCCAGACCGACGGCGGATCGGCCGACCAGCCCGGCTCGTCCACCGAGCCGGGACGCGGCTCGTCCTCCTGACCTGCGGCGACGGGACCATGTCGTCGGCATGAGGATCCGACTGGGATGGGCCGTACAACGATCGATGTTGATATGACCATGTGACCGGTGGTGGGCTGTCCGCTGCCGGGCGGGGAACCCCCGCGCCTCCAGGAGGTTGTCCATGGCCTTCCGTTCGATCCCCGTCCGCCGTGCCCTGGCGCTCATCGTCGCCGCCGGGCTCGGCCTGCTCACCATCTCCGCACCACCGGTCTCCGCCGAACCGGCCCCGAACCGGGACGAGCAGCCGGCCGCCGTGCCCTACCGGGTACTGGGTCCGAAGACGCTCGCCGACCGCAACGCGATCGCCGGCACCGGTGCCGCGATCGACTACTCCGAACACGGGGTGCTGCACGTCTCGGCCACCCGCGCCGAGGCCGCCGCGATCACCCGCCTCGGGTTCCGGCTGGAGGCGATCGCCGCCCTGCCCACCGATCGGGGCGCCACGGACGGGCAGGTCGGCGCGTTGGCCTTCCCGCCGGCCGACGCGAACTACCACGACTACGCGGAGATGACCGCCGTGGTCAACCAGGTCGTCGCGGACCACCCGTCGATCGCCCGCAAGGTCAGCATCGGCAGCTCGTACGAGGGCCGGGAGCTGGTGGCGGTGAAGATCTCCGACAACGTCGCCACCGACGAGAACGAGCCGGAGATCCTCTTCAACGCCCAGCAGCACGCCCGCGAGCACCTGACCGTCGAGATGGCGATCTACCTGCTCAACCTCTTCACCGACAACTACGGCTCCGACTCCCGGATCACCGGCCTGGTCAACAACCGGGAGATCTGGATCGTGCCGACCGTCAACCCCGACGGCAGCGAGTACGACATCGCCACCGGCTCCTACCGGTCCTGGCGGAAGAACCGCCAACCCAACAGCGGTTCGTCGTACGTCGGCACCGACCTGAACCGCAACTGGAGCTTCAACTTCGGGTGCTGCGGCGGCTCGTCCGGCTCCACCTCCTCGGACACCTACCGGGGCCCGTCGGCGTTCTCCGCTCCCGAGACGCAGGCGCTGCGCAACTTCGTCAACAGCCGGGTGGTCGGCGGGGTGCAGCAGATCAAGGCCAACATCGACTTCCACACCTACTCCGAGCTGGTGCTCTGGCCGTACGGCTACACGACCAGCAACACCGCCACCGGGATGAACGCCGACCAGTACAACACCTTCGCCACCATCGGCCAGCAGATGGCGGCGACCAACGGCTTCACCCCGCAGCAGTCCAGCGACCTGTACATCACCGACGGCAGCAGCATCGACTGGATGTGGGCGACGCACGGCATCTGGGCGTACACCTTCGAGCTGTATCCGGGCTCGGCCTCCGGCGGCGGCTTCTACCCGCCCGACGAGGTCATCCCGGCGCAGACCTCGCGCAACCGGGAGGCGGTGCTGATCCTCTCCGAGTACGCCGACTGCCCGTACCGGGCCATCGGCAAGCAGGCCCAGTACTGCGGCGGTGGCAGCGGGACCACGGTCTGGTCGGACACCTTCGAGACCGCGACCGGCTGGACGATCAACCCCAACGGCACCGACACGGCCACCTCGGGGCAGTGGGAGCGGGGGGCCGCGCAGGCCACCAACTCCAGCGGCGCCAAGCAGCTCACCCCGTTCGCCGGCAGCAACGACCTGGTCACCGGTCGGCTGGCCGGCAGCGCCGCCGGGGACTACGACGTGGACGGCGGCGTGACCAGCGCCCGGTCCCCGGCGGTCACGTTGCCGTCCAGCGGCACGTTGACGCTGTCGCTGGCCTGGTACCTGGCGCACGGCTCGAACTCGTCGTCGGCCGACTACCTGCGGGTCAGCGTGGTGCACAACGGCGGCACCACGGCACTGCTCACCCAGGCCGGCGCGGCCAGCAACCGCAACGGCGCCTGGACCCAGGCCAACCTCAACCTCACCCCGTACGCCGGGCAGTCGGTCCGGATCCTGGTGGAGGCCGCCGACGCGTCGACGGCCAGCCTGGTCGAGGCGGCTGTGGACAACGTCACCATCACCGCCTCCTGAAAGCGGCGGGGCCCCGCCACACCCCCTCGCGCGGGGCCCCGTCCAGGGGCCAAACGGACAACAGTGAACTAGACGGGCTGCACGTGGCCGGGACCGTGACCTGCTCAGCGGGTCGCGGTCCCGCCGTGCGCTACCGTCGTACCGACCCGCCGCAGCGAAGCCGGTGCGAAACCGGCGCTGTCCCGCAACTGTGATGCCCCGAAGACGGGGACGAGTCAGGTCGCCTGGGGCGCGTCGCGATTCGCGCTCTCGAGGAAGGGCGCCTCGCGGACGGGCCGCTCCGGCTCCTGTCGGCGAAGCAGCACTCCTCGACCGACAGGAGGACCGATGTTCAGCCGTACCCCCCGGGTCTTCGCCGCCACTCTCGCGGTGGCCGCGCTCGCCCTCGGTGCCTGCGCCGAGACGAACAGCGAGACACCCCGCACCGGCGACAGCCGCAGTGGCGCCACCTTCCCCGTCACCGTCGGGTCGTTGACCCTGGATCAGCGTCCCGAGAAGATCGTCTCGCTCTCCGCGACGGCTACCGAGATGCTCTTCGCCATCGGTGCCGGGCCGCAGGTCACCGCCGTTGACGACCAGTCGAACCACCCGGCCGACGCGCCGAAGACGGACCTCTCCGGCTACCAGCCGAACGCCGAGGCGGTCGCCGCGAAGAACCCCGACCTGGTGGTGCTCAGCGACGACCGCAACAAGATCGTCGACCAGCTCACCACCCTCAAGATCCCGGTCTACCTGACCCCGGCGGCGCAGACCCTGGACGACTCGTACCGGCAGATCACCGAGCTGGGCACGCTCACCGGCAACGCCGACACGGCGACCGACGTGGTGCAGCGGATGAAGGACGACATCACCAAGATCGTCGCCGAGGTGCCGCAGCGGGTCCAGGCGCCCACCTACTTCCACGAGCTGGGGCCGGAGCTGTACACCGCCACCAGCAAGACCTTCATCGGCTCGATCTATGCCCTCGCCGGCCTGGAGAACATCGCCGACGCGGCGGACGCCGACGGCACGAACGGCGGCTACCCGCAGCTCTCCCAGGAAGTGATCGTCCAGGCCAACCCGGACTTCGTCTTCCTCTCCGACGTGAAGTGCTGCCAGCAGAGCGCCGCCACGGTCAAGGCGCGCAGCGGTTGGTCCGGCATCGAGGCGGTCAAGAGCGACCAGATCGTCGAGCTGGACGACGACGTCGCCTCGCGCTGGGGCCCGCGCGTGGTGGACCTGCTCCGGACCATCGTGGACGCCACCGCCAAGGTCACCGAGTGACCGACGTCGTCAGGCGTTAGCAGGGGACCCTTCCTATGCACCAGGCGTTAGCAAGGGACCCTTCCTTACCGGTCGTCGCCCGCCCGGCGGGCCTGCGGAAACGCTGGCTCGCCGTCGGCGTGCTCGCCGTCTTCGTCGCCCTGGTGGCGGGCGTCTCGCTCGGCCCGGTCAGCCTGCCGCCCGGCAGCGTCGCGATCGAACTGCTCAATCTGCTGCCCGGGGTACGCCTGGACAGCGGGCTGACCGAGCGCGAGATCGCCATCGTCACCGAGTTGCGGCTGCCCCGGGTGGTGCTGGGCCTGCTGGTCGGTGGACTGCTGGCCCTGGCCGGCGGCGCCTACCAGGGCGTGTTCCGCAACCCGCTGGCCGACCCGTACCTGCTCGGGGTGGCCGCCGGAGCGGGGCTCGCGGTCACCGTCGTCCTGACCCTCGGCACCGCGACCGGCGGTGCGCTCAGCGGGTTGCCGCTCACCATCCCGCTGGCCGCCTTCGTCGGCTCGCTCGGTGCGGTCGCCATGACGTACCTGCTCGGGGTGGCCGGTGGACGCAGCCGTTCGCCGGCCACCCTGATCCTGGCCGGGGTGGCCGTCTCCGCGTTCCTCTCCGCCGGTCAGACGTACCTGCTGCAACGCAACGCGGACAGCATCCAGGAGGTGTACTCCTGGCTGCTCGGGCGGCTGGCCACCGCCGGTTGGCACGACGTCCGGCTGGTGCTGCCGTACTTCCTGCTCACCAGCCTGGTCATCCTTCTGCACCGCCGGGAGTTGGACGTGCTCTCGGTGGGTGACGACGAGGCGGCCGGGCTCGGCCTGCACCCGCAACGCTCCCGGTACCTGCTGATCGCCGCCGCCTCGCTGGGCACCGCCGCCGCGGTGTCCGCCTCCGGCCTGATCGGCTTCGTCGGGATCATCGTGCCGCACACCGTACGGCTGCTCGCCGGATCGAGCTACCGGGTCATCCTGCCGCTGTCGTTGCTGTTCGGCGGCGCCTTCCTGGCCCTGACCGACGTGGCGGCCCGGACTGCCGCCGCCCCGCAGGAGATCCCGATCGGGGTGGTCACCGCGCTGCTCGGTGGTCCCTTCTTCGTGCTGATCCTGCGGACCGCCCGACGGGTGCTGACGTGACCGCGCCCGACACGTCCGATTCCGCCGCAGTGCGGGTGCGTGACCTGCGGATCAGCCTGGACGGCACGCCGATCCTGAGCGGCGTCGACCTGACCGTCCGGCCCGGCGAGTGGGTCACCGTGATCGGACCCAACGGCGCCGGCAAGTCGACCCTGTTGCGGGCCGTCGGCGGCCTGCTCGCCGCGCCGGGCGCCGTCGACCTCTTCGGTACGCCGCTGAGCGCCCTGCGCCGCCGCGAACGGGCCCGGGTGGTGGCGACCGTGGCCCAGTCCCCGGTCGTACCGCCCGGAATGGCGGTGCTCGACTACGTGCTGCTCGGACGTACCCCGTACATCCCGCCGCTGGGCCGGGAGTCCGCCGCCGACATGGCCGTGGTGCACGAGGTGCTCGGTCGGCTGGACCTCGCCGGCTTCCAGGGTCGGGAACTGGCCACCCTCTCCGGCGGGGAGCGGCAGCGGGTCTTCCTGGCCCGCGCACTGGCACAGGGCGCCACCCTGCTGCTGCTCGACGAGCCGACCAGCGCGCTGGACATCGGTCACCAGCAGGAGGTGCTCGAACTCGTCGACCAGTTACGCCGGACGCACGGCCTGACCGTGCTGGCCACCATGCACGACCTCTCCATCGCGGGCGAGTACGCCGACCGCATGGTGCTGCTGGCCGACGGCCGGATCGTCGCCGAGGGCACCCCGACCGAGGTACTCACCGAGGAGATGCTCGCCCGCTACTACCGGGCCCACGTCACGGTCGTCCCCGGCCCCCACGGCCCCCTGGTCCTCCCCACCCGCCCCCGCTGATGGGTGGCGATGGGGTGGTCAGGAGGTCAGGGCGATGAGGGAGAAGAGGGCGCCGTGTGGGTCGCGCAGGGCGGTGACGCGGCCGGCGGGGATGTCCCGGGGCGGGACGAGGATGGTGCCGCCGAGTTCGGCGGCGCGGGCGGCGGTGGCGTCGGCGTCGGCGACCGAGAAGTAGAGCGTCCAGTACGCCGGTGAGTCGGCCGGGAACTCGGCGCCCAACGGCGGCATCATCCCGGCCACCAGGCGGTCACCCAGCCGCCAGCCGGTGTAGGCGACCTGCCCCATCGGCTCCTCCTCGGGCTGCCACCCGAAGACCAGTTCGTAGAAGACCCGTGCCCCGTCCGGGTCGGGGGTGACCAGCTCGGTCCAGCACATCGCGCCCGGTACGTCGAAGACGTCGGCCCCGGCGAAGCTCATCGGCTGCCAGACGCTGAACGCGGCACCGGCGGGATCGCTGAACACGGCCATCCGGCCCCGGTCGAACACCTCGAACGGCGGCACCACGACCTGCCCACCGGCCCGCTCCACCCGGCCGACGACCAGGTCGGCGTCGTCGGTGGCGACGTACGTCGACCAGATCGGCACCTGGTCGGGTACGGCCGGCGGCCCCACGCCGGCCACCGGTCGCCCGCCGAGCAGGAAGACCGTGTAGCCGCCCGCCTCCGGTTCGGGGTCGACCCGACCGGTCCAGCCGAACAACTCGGGATAGAACCGTCGGGCCGCGTCCAGCCCCGGGGTGGCCAGATCGGCCCAGCAGGGGGTACCCGGTGGGACGCCGACCACGGGCCACCCCTCTCGGCTCGGGGCGCTCGCGGCTCGACCACCCTCACCGGCATCGTGGCACCGCCCGGCCGCCGCCCGTGCGAAACGGCCGGATCGTCAACTGAACCGGCGACCCTCGTCCCGTCGGTATGCCCATCCACCGATCGCGGCCAGCGCCACCACCCAGACGCCGAGCATGACCAGCGACAACGTGCTGACCGGGAAGTCGCCGACGACCGCCCACATCAGCTCCACCGCCCCCCGGGTGGGCAGGAACGGCGCGATCGCCTCGATGAAGCCGGGCGCGTCACCGGGGGCGGAGAGCAGCCCACCGCCGAAGGCCATCGGGAAGAAGACGACCTGGGCCACCACGATCGCCGCCTTGCTCGGCAGTGAGTACCCGATGGCGAGCCCCAGCAGGGTGAACGGCACCGCGACCACCGCCACGGTGGCCAGCGCCAGCAGGAACCGGATCGGGGTGATCTCGGCTGCGGTCAACGTCGCGGCGATGACCAGCAGCGGGATCAACGACAGGTAGGTGACCAGCAGACCGGCCAGCACCCGGCCGGCGAAGCGTGGTCCCGGCCCGACGGGCAGGGTCCGGGTGTACGGGTCCCAGGGCTGTTGGCGGTCCTCGGCGACACCCATGCCGTACTGGAAGATGTTGGCGCTCATCACCGAGAAGGTGACCATCGAGGCGGTGGCGAAGGTGGCGCCGACCGGGTCGTCGCCGGCCCACGGCACCACGAAGAAGAGCATCGCGACGGCAGGGAAGAACGCGCTGCCGAAGAGCGCGATCGGGATGCGGACCGTCTCCAGCAGCTGGTAACGCGCGTGGGTCAGGGCGAGTGGCACGGCAGGCACTTCCTCAGACGGGGGTCGGCTCGGTCTCGGCGGTGGTGATGGCGAGGAACGCCTCCTCCAGCGAGGTGGGCCGTACCTCCAGATCGCGGAAGTCGACACCGCTGGTGACCAGGTCGCGGACGAGCTGGTCGGCGTCGGCGGTGAGCAGGTGCGTCCGGCCGTCGACGTGTTCGGTGCGGACCACTCCGGGCAGCGTCGGCAGCGCGTCGGTGGTCAGACTGACCCGGCGTACGCCGACCACGGCCCGGACCGCGTCGACGCTGTCGTCGGCGAGTACCCGGCCGTGCCCGATCACCACGATCCGGCGTGCCAGCGTCTCCACCTCTTCGAGGTAGTGGCTGCTCAGCAGCACCGTGCCGCCGTCGGCGTGGAAGGACCGGATGGCGTTCCAGAGGGTGTGCCGGGCCTCCACGTCGAGCCCGGTGGTCGGCTCGTCGAGCAACACCAGCCGGGGGCGGCCGACGAACGCCAGCGCCACGGCCAGCCGGCGCTTCTGTCCGCCGGACAACCCGCCGGTCTGCCGCTTGAGCTGGTCGGTGAGGCCGAACCGGTCGAGCAGTTCATCCCGGGGCACCGGGTCCGGGTAGTGGGCGGAGACGAAGTCGACCACCTCGCCGACGCGCAGGGTGGCGGGGAGCCCGGTCTCCTGCGGCGTCACGCCGATCCGTTGCCGGTTCGCCGCGTCCCGGGGGTCGCCGCCGAACAGCTCCACCCGGCCCGAGGTCGGCCGGCGCAGCCCCACCAGCAGGTTGAGCAGGGTGCTTTTGCCGGCGCCGTTCGGCCCGAGCAGGCCGACCAGTTCGCCCGCACGGACCTCCAGGTCGACCCGGTCCAGTGCGAGGACGTCGCCGTAGCGGCGACTGACCTGATCGGCGCGGGCGAGAATCACGGGGGGCTCCTTCCATGGTGCTCCGTGTACAACGGTCTATCGGGTCGGTGCCACCGCGCAATCAGCCGAGTGGTGCGGGCAGCGGCGCGACGTGCACCACCGAGAGCCGGGACACCGCCCGGGTGAGCACCACGTACAGGCGGTGCAGGCCGCGCGGTTCGGCCGCCACGATGGCCGCCGGTTCGGCGACGACCACATGGTCGTACTCCAGGCCCTTGATCGTCGTGGCGGGCATGACGGAGACCCGCGTACCCGCCGTCGGTTCGTCGACGGTCGCCGTCTCGATCCCCGCCGCGGCCAGCGCCGCGCGTAGCCCGGCCACCGCGTCGTCGGCGGCGATCACCGCGATCGACCCCTCGTGCGCGAGCGCCGCGCGCACCTCGGCGACCGTCGCCTCGGACAGCTCGGTCACGGTACGCACCGCGAGCATGCCGTCGTGGCGCAGCGACTCGGCCGGCGGTACGTCGACGGCGAGCGCCGGCAGCAGCCGGTTGGCGAAGGCGAGCACCTCCGCCGGCACCCGGAAACCGACCGTCAACGGCACCACGACCGCGTCCGGCTTGCCCAGGTGGCGCAGGGTCTCCCGCCAGTCGGTGGCGGCCCACGGCGCGGTCGCCTGCGCCAGGTCGCCGAGGAGGGTGAGCGAGCCGTGCTCGCTGCGCCGGGCGATCACCCGGCACTGCATCGCGGAGAGGTCCTGGGCTTCGTCGATGACGACATGGCCGAAGCCGGTCGGCCGCTCGATCAGCCCGGCCGCCTCGTCGATCAGGACGGCGTCGGCGGCGGTCCACCGGGTGGCCTTCGGCGTACGGGCCCGCTTCCCGGCGGTGAGCAGGGCCTGCTCGTCAGGGGTGAGCAGTCCCTCGGCTGCCGCCGCGAGCCGGGCGGGATCACCGAGCAGGGCGTGCACCAGCCCTTCCGGGGTGAGCGCGGGCCAGACCGCGTCCAGGAAGGTGGTGACCGGCGTCGAGCGGCCCGTCCGGCGCAGCCAGGCGTCGCTGGGCGACTCCGCCCGCCGGGCCTCGGCCTGCCGTTGCAGCAGCCCGACGACCCGGGCGCGGATCCGTTCCCGCCCGACGGCGTACGGCAGTCCTTCCGCGCGCGTCTCGTGGACCAGCCGGTGCAGTGGCTCCAATCCGATCCGCCAGCGGTACGAGCCGTCGGAGACGGTCATCGCCTCGGTCGGCTCGCCCACGTACGCGTCGACGGCCCGGCGCAGCACCTCGGCCATCCGGGCGTCGTGCTTGATCCTCGCCACCTCCGGCGCTTCCATCGCGCGCACCGCCACCCGGTCGACCAGGTCCTCGACGGTGGCCTGCGCGACCTCCACCTCACCGAGGGCGGGCAGCACCGCCGCGATGTACCCGAGGAACGCCCGGTTCGGGCCGACGACCAGCACCTTCGACCGGCGCAGCCGCTCCCGGTGCAGATAGAGCAGGTACGCGGCGCGGTGCAACCCCACCGCCGTCTTCCCGGTGCCCGGCGCGCCCTGTACGCAGATCGAGTCGGCCAGGTCGGCGCGGACCAGCTCGTCCTGCTCCGGCTGGATGGTGGCGACGATGTCGCGCATCGGCCCGATCCGGGGGCGTTCGATCTCGGCGGTCAGGATCCGGCTGGCGGTGCCGAGTTCCTCGCCCCGGTCGAGGTGCTCGTCCTCGAAGCTGGTCAGTACGCCGTCGCCGAAACCGAACCGGCGGCGGACCGCGAGCCCCTGCGGGTCGCGCGCGCTGGCCCGGTAGAACGACCGCGACACCGGGGCCCGCCAGTCCAGCACCAGCGGTTCGCCCTGCTCGTCGGTGACGTGCCGGCGGCCGACGTGGTAGCGCCGTCCGGCGTGCTCGGCATCGGCGTCGCCGAAGTCGAGGCGGCCGAAGAACAACGGCGTCCGCGGGTCGTCGGCGAGTTCGGCCACCCGCCGGGCGAGGTGCCGCCCGAGCTGTTCGGCGGTGTACGAGTCACCGGCCACCGTGTCGCCGGTGGCGAAGAGGGCCTCGGCGCGTTCACGCATCCGGTGTAGTGCCGCGCGGGACCGGGTCAGGTGCGTCCGCTCGGCGGTCAGCTCGTCGTCGAGGCCGGACGGCGGTGGGTACGGGGTGTGTGGGGCGTGCAGGCTCATCCACGTGCTCCTTGACGGGGAGGAAGGCTGCCGCTCGCGTGTCCGACCACGGGTCGGCGCGGGACGTCCGCTCCGGTGCTACTCACCTCGGCCGTCAGGCGGAAACGAACAGCCTACTCCCCGCCGGGCGGCCAGCAACCGATTTACCACCACCCCGAGCCGGGGCCGTGCAAGGAAGGGCCCCCTGCTAACGCCTGGTGTCGTACAGGGGACCCCTGCTTACATCAGGTGCGGGGTTGGCCACTTCCGGGGCGGCTCGCTGAGCCGATCGGGCCGGGCGGGGATACGGTCGGGGCATGGTCGAGCGCGTCGCCCGCCCCCGGGTCGGGCACATCCAGTTCCTCAACTGCCTGCCCATCTACTGGGGGCTGATGCGCTCGGGTGCGCTGCTCGACGTCGACCTGCACAAGGACTCGCCGGACCGGCTCAGCGCCGCGCTGGTCGCCGGTGACCTGGACATCGGGCCGATCACCCTGGTCGAGTACCTGCGGCACGCCGACGAACTGCTGCTCCTGCCGGACCTGGCGGTCGGCAGTGACGGCCCGGTGCTCTCGGTCAACTTGGTCAGCACCCGCCCGCTGGCCGACCTCGACGGGGCGCGGATCGCGCTCGGGTCCACCTCGCGGACCGGGGTGCTGCTCGCCCGGCTGCTGTTGCGCGAGCGGTACGGCGTCGACCCGGAGTACTTCCGCTGCCCGCCGGACCTGACCCAGATGCTGCTGGAGGCCGACGCCGCGGTGCTGATCGGTGACGTGGCCCTGCGGGCGATGTACGAAGCCCCCCGGCAGGGGCTGACCGTGACCGACCTGGGGCTCGCCTGGCGGGAGTGGACCGGCCTGCCGATGGTCTTCGCCGTCTGGGCGGTCCGCCGCGACTTCGCCGCCGCCCATCCCGGCCTGGTCAAGGAGGTCCACGAGGCGTTCCTGCGCTCGCGTGACCTGTGCCTGGCCGAGCTGGACCAGGTCGCCGAGTCGGCGGCCCGTTGGGAACCCTTCGACGCGGCCACCCTCGCCGAGTACTTCCGGGCCCTGGACTTCTCGCTCGGCGAGCGTCAGGTCGCCGGGCTCCGGGAGTTCGCCCGTCGGGCCGCCGAGATCGGCGAGACGCCCGCGTTGCCGGCCGGCGGACCGGCCTTCTTCACCCGCTGACCGCACCCCGAACCGGCGGCAGCGCGGCCGTCGAGCCCCCGCCGTGCGCCGCCGCCGGCGCTGCGGTCGGCTGCTGACCACCCGCGCACCCTCAGGTACGCGTCAGCAGGGCCTCGGTGATCTCCTGGCAGTTGTCCATGCCGTACTCGTAGCCCTTGGCGATGGGGTAGCGGAGCATCACGCCCATCGTCCAGGTGTCGCCGACCGCCAGGCAGTTGACGTGGATCTCCTGCTCCTGGGTGCGGTCCACCCAGCCGTTCTTGATGGCGATCCGCTTCGCCTCGTCGGCCGGGAACGCCTTGCGGATGCCGAAGTCGCCGGCACCGCGTACCAGGCGCATCTCCTTGAGCAGCCACTTGGTCCACTCGGGGCCGGCGGCCCGTCCGTCGGCGATGCAGTTGCCCAGCCGGGCGGTGTCGCGGGGAGACAGCTCGGTACGGCTCCACCCCAGGTCACTGGAGACCTTGCTGTCGGTCAGGTCGCAGACGGACAGCAACCGCTTGATCGACGCGGCCCGCCCGATCTGGGTGTAGAGCTGCTCGGTGCGGGTGTTGTCGCTGTCCCGGATGATCCTGGTCAGGTCGTCGAGCTTCGCGTCGCTCGGCGTCTGTCCCGCGTTCGCGGTGCGGCGCAGGTAGTCGGCGACGACCCAGGACTTGATGAGCGAGGCGGTGGTGTTGGTCTCGTCCATGTTGTCCGAGCCGATGATCTCGCCGGAACGGCGGTCCAGCACGCTCCAGCCGTACCAGCCGTCGATGTCCAGGTCGAGCTGCTTCGCCGCGAACGGCAGCGGCTCGGGCTCCGGTGACGGGCTGGGCGAGGGCGACGGACGCGTGTGGCGGTCGGTGAGCGAGCCGTCGCGGGACACCGGCGGATCGGACCGGCCCCACTCGGCGGCGGCGCGGGACTCGAAGGGCGAGCCGGGGAGCAGGCGCAGGGAGACCAGGACCAGCCCGAGCAGTACGCAGGCGATCGCGATCAGCCGTAGCGGGGATGTTCCGCCCTCCCGGTCGCGCTTGCGGGCGGCCATCAGAGCTTCCCGACCGGCTGCTGCGGCACCTTGAGCGCACCGCCGGGCTGCGGGGTCACCAGTTGGGCGGCGACGCTGGCGCAGACGTCGGCCCCGTAGTCGAGCTTCTCGGCGATCGAATAGCGAAGCATGACGGCCAGACTCCACTTCTCGGTGACGGCGAGGCAGTTGACGTGCCAGTTGCGGTCGTAATAGAGGCGGGTCCAGCCGTTCTTTATGCCGACCGGGCCCTGACTGGTGATCGACTCAGGTAGGCCGTCGATGATGCCCCATCGGCCGCCGCCCCAACCCTCCTCCTCGTGCTGGTCCTTCGCGGCGGTGCTGCCGCGCACCTTGCTCATCTCGGAGAGCACCCATTCGGTCCACTTCGGGCCGGCTGCCCGGCCGTCGGCGATGCAGTCGCCGAGTCGGACCGCGTCGCGCGGGGACATCCTGGTGAAGCTCCACCAGCCCTCGTACCCCTTGACGTTGCCCCGCTTGGTGTCGGTGAGGTCGCAGATGCTGATCGCGCGCTTGATCACCGGGCCGGGTTGGCCGCCGGCCGGCACCGCGTACGAGCCGCCGGCCATGCGGTAGATGTAGTTGGTCGACGAGTCGTCGCTGTCCCGGATGGCCTTGCTGGCCGCCTTCTTCTGCGCGGCCGTCGGCTCCTCGTCGCCGAGTTGGCGCAGGTAGTCGGCGACGATCCAGGCCTTGATCATCGACTCGGTGGAGCTTGTCGCGGCCATGTTCTTCGAGCCGGAGATCTTGCCCGACTCGCGGTCCATCAGCGCCCACGAGAAGAACTCGCCCTCGAAGTTCACCGAGACCTTGCCTGCGGCGAGGGTCGGTGGCGGCGGTGGCGCGGGCGGCGGCGCCGCGACGCTCTCCTGGGCGGCGTTCGCCTCGTCGCCGGAGAGCCGGGCGTACGCGGCCGGCACCAGCATGACGCCGCCGAGTAGCACCGCCGTGACGGCGAACACCATGATCACGCGAGATCGCATGAGCGGGTGAGCTCCAGATGTCAGGGCCGGGGGGACCGGCTTGTTGCCAGGACTGACCGGTATGGATCGCTTGCGGAGGCGGGGGATGTGCCCCTGAAGGCAGGCGATCGTTCGGCACCGATCGGTGTGACCTGCGAAGTCTACGTCCGGATCTGCGTGACGCCAGGATCCGACACTGGCCAACTCGCGGGGAAGGCGGGATAAGAACCCGCTACGCGGCTGTTGCGAGGATTTGTGGCTCGTTTGTGACCCGTCTCACAGCGATGGACGCTACTCGTGGCGTGCGGACGGTAACGCTCGGGCATCTCGTATTTCTATGACACCCCCCTGGTGCCGCTGGTCGCAAGCTGTAACACTGAGTCCATGTATGGCAATGACTTCCCGGGCGAGGACCCGCCCGGCGGCCTGCTCGGCGAGGTCGAGGCGGCGGAGGCCGCGCTGCGCGCCGCGGCGGAACAGGGACGGACGGTCGCCGAACCCGGCACCGACCTGGCGACGTACTTCACGGCCGTGGTCGAGGCCGACCAGAAGATCGAGCCGCGCGACTGGATGCCGGAGGCGTACCGGCGGACGCTGATCCGGCAGATCGCCCAGCACGCGCACTCCGAGATCATCGGCATGCAGCCGGAGGGCAACTGGATCAGCCGGGCGCCGTCGCTCAAGCGCAAGGCGATCCTGCTCGCCAAGGTGCAGGACGAGGCCGGTCACGGGCTCTACCTCTACGCCGCCGCCGAGACCCTCGGGGTGAGCCGGGACGAACTGGTCCAACTCCTGCTCGACGGCCGGCAGAAGTACAGCTCGATCTTCAACTACCCGACTCTGACCTGGGCCGACGTCGGTGCCATCGGCTGGCTGGTGGACGGCGCGGCGATCGTCAACCAGGTGCCGTTGTGCCGCTGCTCCTACGGCCCGTACGCCCGCGCCATGATCCGGGTCTGCAAGGAGGAGTCGTTCCACCAGCGCCAGGGCTACGAGATCCTGCACGTGCTGGCACACGGCACCCCGGCCCAGCGGGCGATGGCGCAGGACGCGGTCGACCGCTGGTGGTATCCGTCGCTGGCCATGTTCGGCCCGCCGGACGGTGACTCCACCCACTCCGCCCAGTCGATGGCCTGGAAGATCAAGCGCTTCTCCAACGACGAGTTGCGGCAGCGCTTCGTGGACATGTGCGTCGGCCAGGCGGAGGCGCTCGGGCTCACCATTCCCGACTCGGACCTGCGCTGGAACGAGGAGCGCCAGGCGTACGACTACACCCAGCCCGACTACGCCGAGCTGATGCGGGTGATCAAGGGCAACGGGCCGTGCAACCGGCAGCGGATGGCGCACCGCCGCCAGGCGCACACCGACGGCGCATGGGTACGCGAGGCCGCCGAGGCGTACGCGGCGAAGCGGCGGACCAACGAGAAGGTGGCAGCGTGAGCGCGAGGAGTGAGCCGGTGTTGCGAGCCCCGCAGTCGCGAACCGAGGCAACACAGTGAGCGCGACGAGTGCTGGCAGGGAAACCTCGCCGCTCTGGGAGGTCTTCGTCCGGGCCCGACGGGGCCTGTCGCACACGCACGTGGGCAGCCTGCACGCGCCCGACGCCGAGTTGGCGCTGCGCAACGCCCGGGACCTCTACACCCGCCGTCAGGAGGGGGTGTCGATCTGGGTGGTGCCGGCCGGCGCGATCACCGCCTCCAGCCCCGACGAGAAGGACGCCTTCTTCGACCCGGCCGCCGACAAGGTCTACCGCCATCCCACCTTCTACGAGGTGCCGGACGGGGTGGCGCACCTGTGAACGGTCCCTTCGCCTTCACTCTGGCGCTCGGCGACGACGCGTTGATCGCGGCGCAGCGGCTCGCCGAGTGGACCACCCGCGCCCCGGAGATGGAGGAGGACATCGCGCTGGCCAACATCGCCCTCGACCAGCTCGGTGCGGCGCGGCTGCTGCTGACGTACGCGGGTGAGCTGGAGGGCGCGGGCCGCGACGAGGACGCGCTGGCGTACCTGCGCGACGACCGGGAGTTCCGCAACTGCCTGCTGGTTGAGCTGCCGAACGGCGACTTCGCGGTGACCATGGCGAAGCTGCTCGTGCTGTCGGCGTACCAGCTTCCGCTCTACACCGCGCTGGCCGGCTGCGCGGACGAGCGGCTGGCCGCGATCGGCGGCAAGGCCCGCAAGGAGTCCGCCTACCACCTGGACCACGCCGCGCTCTGGGTGAAGCGGCTCGGCGACGGCACCGCCGAGTCGCACCGGCGGATGCAGGCCGCCGTCGACCAGGTCTGGCCGTACGCCGACGAGCTGTTCACCCCCGGGCCGGATGCGCCGGTCGACCCGGCCACCCTGCGGGCCGGATTCGACCGCACGGTCACCGGGGTGCTCGCCGAGGCGACCCTCACCGCGCCCGAGTCGGCCTGGGCGCCGGCCGGCGGGCGGGACGGCGTGCACACCGAACACCTGTCGTACCTGCTCGCCGAGATGCAGGTGCTGCACCGCGCGCACCCCGGGGCGCGCTGGTGAGCGCGGACGGACCGCCGCGATGACCGACCCGCGCACGGCCGTCGCGTCGGTGGTGGACCCCGAGATCCGGGTGGTCACCATCGACGACCTCGGCATCCTGCGGGCGGTCGAGGAGGATGCGGCCACGGGCCACGTCGTGGTGACCATCACCCCGACGTACACCGGCTGCCCGGCGATGGACGTCATCCGGGCCGACATCCGGCGGGCGTTGGCCGCCGCCGGACATCCGGACGCCGAGGTGCGTACGGTGCACAGTCCCGCTTGGAGCACCGACTGGATCAGCGATGCCGGCCGGGCCAAGCTGGCCGCCGCCGGCATCGCCCCACCGGGGGCGGCACCCCGCGACGGCGTGGTCCCGTTGACCCTCGCCGTGCGGTGCCCACGCTGCGGTTCACCGGAGACCGCGCAGCTCAGTCGCTTCGGCTCCACCGCGTGCAAGGCGCTGTGGCGCTGTCGCGCCTGTTCCGAACCCTTCGACCATGTGAAGGCGCTGTGACTGTCACCATCACCCGTCCGGTCCGCCGCCGCCCGGTGTTCCACCCGTTGCCCGTGGTCGCGGTGGACCGGCTCACCGCCGACGCCGTCGCGATCACCTTCGACGTACCCGAGGACCTGCGCGAGACCTTCGCCTTCCAGGCCGGCCAGCACCTCACCGTACGGCTGCCCACCGAGGGTGGGGGTGCCGGCCAGGACGTGCGCCGGTCGTACTCGATCTGCTCGATCCCGCAGGACCTGGCCCGGCACGGGCGGCTGCGGATCGGCGTGCGGGAGATCCCCGGCGGGGCGTTCTCGGCGTACGCCTGCGGGGTGCTGCGGCGCGGCGACACCGTCGAGGTGCTGCCGCCGCTGGGACACTTCGGCACCGCGTTCGACCCGGACCGGGTCCGTCGCTATGGCGCGGTGGTCGCCGGCTCCGGGATCACCCCGGTGCTGTCGCTGATCGCCACCGCCCTGGCCGTCGAGCCGGCCAGCACCTTCACCCTGGTGTACGGCAACCGCACGGCCAACTCGGTGATGTTCGCCGAGGAGTTGGCCGACCTGAAGGACCGCTACCCGACCCGGCTGCACCTGGTGCACGTGCTGTCCCGGGAGCAGACCGAGTCGCCGCTGCTCTCCGGGCGGATCGACGCCACGCGTCTGGGGCGGTTGCTGGACACCGTGGTGCCCGGTGGCGCGATCGAGGAGTGGTTCCTCTGCGGCCCGTACGGGCTCGTGGTGGACGCCAGGACGGTGCTCGTCGGGCGGGGCGTCGCCGAGTCGGCGGTGCACACGGAGCTGTTCCACGTCGACGCGCCACCGGAGCCGGTCCGCCGTCCGGGCGACGAGCCGGGCACCGGCACCGAGGTCACCATCCTGCTCGACGGCCGCTCGTCGCGCTTCACCATGCGCCGCGACGAGCGGGTCCTGGACGCGGCGTTGAAGGTCCGCAGCGAGTTGCCGTACGCCTGCAAGGGCGGCGTCTGCTCGACCTGCCGCGCGAAGGTGGTCTCCGGTCGGGTCGAGATGGCCCGCAACTACGCGCTTGAGCCTGACGAGGTGGCCGCCGGTTACGTGCTGACCTGCCAGTCCAGCCCGGTAACCGACACCGTCACCGTCGACTACGACGCCTGAGGCCACCCGCGTCACCCGCTCGGTCGGAACTTCGGGTGGTCGGCGGAGTCAACGGACGGCGGTGTACCGGGCGTTGCGGGACCGTTCCTGGCCGCTCATCTGCACGAGGTTCTGCCTCCGCAGTGAGCGCAGCGCGCGGTGTATCTGGTGCGGCCGTAGCCCGGTGGCCGTCTCGAGTTCCGCCCGAGAGCGGCTGCCGACGCCCAGTGCCGCCAGGACGATGCCCTCGTTCGCGTTCAACGGAGGTCGGGAACCGGAAGCCGGTGCGGCCATGGGTGCGAAAAGGTCGGGTGCTTCGGCGATGACGTCGGTCAGCAGTCGATAGGTCGTGCCCCCCCGTGAGCCTTGCTGCGCGACCAGCCCACGTTCCACGAGCTCGCGGAGTTCCCGGCTGGCCGCGCGACTGTCGGACACGCCGGTCACGTCGCGGTAGGAACTGTTGGACAGTTCCCGCCCGCTGCGCATCAGCACGAGAGCGGTCATCTGGGACCGGCTCAACGGACCTCGACCGAGCGACCCCAACCACCTGATGGCCTCCTCGTCCAGCAGTGTGTGGTTGGGGAACTCCACGGTGAAGGTGGCGATGTCGTCCACGAATCGGGGTTGCTCCATGCCGGCTTCGGCGAGGGCGACCCTGATACGGGTGATCCCACTGCCTCGGTTCTCGCAGACCATGTGGCCGTCGCCGAAGGGTGTGTCTTCGAGAATCTTGAGCAGGGCTCGGTTGCGGGACGAGGTGACCGGCGTCGTGCCGAGCGAGCTCACCTCCACCGGACCGTAGAGTCCGCCCGGGTTCCTGATCACCAAACGGTCCGGATACATCTCGACCTGGACCTGCATGCCCCGCGCGAACTCGGCGTAGTCGCGGTGTACGAGCGCGTTGACCAGCGCCTCGCGCAGTACCTCCTCCGGGTACTCCCACTCCTCGGTCCGATAGAGACCCGTGATCACGTTGCGCCGTTTCATGTTGCGCTTCAGCACCCGGATGCATTCCGCGACCATCACGGGTATCGAACCGTCCACGGACCGGTTCTCGCTGAAACGTTCGCCGCGGGGACCGAGAACTCCCGGCTGTGCCGTGGGGTACGCCACGAAGGTCAACCCCAACTGAGGCTCGAAGGTCTGTGGATAGGTGCCGAACACGAGGAGCCCGGCCAGGGTGGGAACCACGACGTCCTGGTGACGGGTCAGGACGTTCAGCATGATCAGCACCTGTTCGTCGTCCAGCCGCCGGAAGATGTCCGCCCGGGACTGTCGGATCCGGACCAGGAATGCCGCGAGAAGGTCCGCGTCCAGATCGTCCGGCGTGGCACGTGGGACCGGCGCCACGTCGTGCCGTTGTTCGGTGCGGTTGGCCAACAGCACCGCCACCTCGTAGTCGGTGAGGCGGCGGTCTCCGTCGCCGACCCGGATCCGGGAACCCGCCCACGGGCCGAGGCTCCTCTTGTGGCACGGACGTTGGTCGCGGGCCAGCTGTGGGACCTCGCAGACCACGACGTGGCGACCGTCGAGTTCGACGGTGCTGATGTCCGCGCGAACCGCCGGCTCCAGATCAGCGCAGACCGCCCCGAGGTTTGCCTCCGTGGCACCCGGTTCGGCGACGCCCGTCACCGCGAATGCGTCGCGCTCGTCGACCCCGAGAAGCAGGTACCCGCCGCTCGCGTTGGCGAAGGCGCTGATCGTTTCCCAGATACTGGCCGGGAGTCCGCCCTGGGCCTTCTTGACTTCGCAGGTCGAGTAGTCGTTGCGGAGCTGGCGAAGGCGTTCGAGTAGTTCTCGGAGTTCCGATGCCTCCACTGGTCACCTCCGGCGGCGAGTTCCTGGTGTGGCTCAGTGTGACACTGTGATGGAGATGTGGTGCGGTGACATGCCGTTGTGTGGCGCCTGTGTGGCCTGAGGAGTAACACAGCTCGGTGCTGTGTGACGGCAGTAACGGCTCGTCAGTCGCCTCCGCGCAGCACAGGTCCTCGACGTACGCTCGGGATGTGACGACGAGCCGGGAGATCGACGACATCCTGCAGCGTGGCGCGGACGGTGGGCGGATCACGCCCGAGGAGGCGCTGCTGCTCTACACCGAGGCGCCCTTCCACGCGCTGGGCGAGGCCGCGGACGCGGTGCGCCGTCGGCGGTACCCGGACAACGTCGTCACCTACCTGATCGACCGCAACATCAACTACACCAACGTCTGCGTGACGGCGTGCAAGTTCTGCGCCTTCTATCGGGCTCCGAAGCACAAGGAGGGGTGGACCCACCCCACCGAGGAGATCCTGCGCCGCTGCGGCGAGGCGGTCGAGTTGGGCGCGACCCAGGTCATGCTCCAGGGCGGCCACCACCCGGACTACGGGGTGGAGTACTACGAGGAGTTGTTCTCCTCGGTCAAGAAGGCGTACCCGCAGCTCGCCATCCACTCGATCGGGCCGAGCGAGATCCTGCACATGGCGAAGGTCTCCGGCGTGAGCCTGGACGACGCCATCGCCCGGATCAAGGCCGCCGGGCTGGACTCGATCGCCGGTGCCGGTGCCGAGATGCTTCCGGAGCGCCCGCGCCGGGCGATCGCGCCGCTCAAGGAGTCGGGTGAGCGCTGGCTGGAGGTCATGGAGCTGGCGCACCGGCAGGGCGTCGAGTCGACCGCGACGATGATGATGGGCACCGGTGAGACGGCCGCCGAGCGGATCGAGCACCTGCGGATGATCCGCGACGTGCAGGACCGTACCCAGGGCTTCCGGTCGTTCATCCCGTGGACGTACCAGCCGGAGAACAACCACCTCAAGGGCCGGACCCAGGCGACCACGCTGGAGTACCTGCGCCTGGTGGCGGTGGCCCGGCTCTTCTTCGAGACCGTGCCGCACCTGCAGGCGTCCTGGTTGACCACGGGCAAGGACGTGGGGCAGCTCGCGCTGCACATGGGCGTGGACGACCTGGGTTCGATCATGCTGGAGGAGAACGTCATCTCCTCGGCGGGTGCCCGGCACCGGTCCAACCTGCACGAGCTGATCGGGATGATCCGCTCCGCCGACCGGATCCCGGCGCAACGGGACACGCTCTACCAGCGGCTGGCCGTGCACCACACCCCCGCCGACGACCCCACCGACGAACGGGTGGTGTCGCACTTCTCGTCGATCGCGCTGCCCGGCGGCGGTGCCGGCCGCTCCCTGCCGCTGGTCGAGGCGAACTGACTCTCCCCGAGGTCACGGGCGGTTTCCGGGAAGGTCACGGTTCGCCAACGGTGTCGCTTCTCAGCTGATCATCCGAACGGCTCACCCCGCCCATCCATCCGGTTCGAAGCGCGACGCCGGAGCGGTGCGGGGTCGCGCTCCCCTGGGCAACAAGAGCCATCAATCCGGACAAACCTTAAATGGCGATTAGCTGAGCAGCCTGTGGCGGGTGTGAACCGGGGTGGCGCGGGTGATCCCTGAGCGCTAACGTCCCCGGCCGTACGCTTCACACCACTCCACGGGGGAGACCCTTCAATGATCTTCCGCACTCGCCGTGCCGCGAGCCTGGCCACGGCCGCACTGCTCGCCTCGGGCGCGGTCGCCGCGTTCGGCGCGCCGGCCCACGCGGCCGGCACCGAGACCGACCTGGCGATCACCTCGGCCGGCACCAAGGTCACCGACGGTGTCTGGGGCAAGGTCGCCTGGGCCAAGATCGCCAACCAGGGCAAGAACACCCCGAGCAAGGTCTCCCTCAGGGTCGACGCCTCCAAGGTGGACGAGAGCAAGCTCTGGTTCGTGACGTTCACCGAGGGTGGGTGCACCTTCGACAACGACCCGGACCCGAACCTGTTCGTCTGCGAGCTGGACAAGACCGAGATCCCCGGTCCCGGCGAGACCACCGAGCTGCCGCTCCTCCTGATCAAGCCCGGTGGAACGGCCACCGGGCCGTACAAGGCCCCGGTCACCATCACCGTCGAGTCGCCGGACGACACCGACGACAGCAACAACAGCGTCACCTTCGACGTCGAGGTGACCCCGGAGAGCGGCGTCGACCTGGGCGTGATCGTCCCGGACGTGAAGACCAGCTTTGACTTCGAGACCGTCAAAGAGGGCAAGAAGCTGCACCCCGGTGACACCGCCCTGGTCTACAGCGAGATCGCCAACCAGGGCGACATGGCCGCACGGGGACTCAAGCTGACCTACAAGCTGCCCGAGCACGTCAGCCTGGCCTTCCCGATCGACGGCTGCAAGACCGGCGCCGACCGCACCGTGGTCTGCGAGGACAAGGACTTCGTGCTCGAGCAGGACAGCGTACTGATCCTCCCGCTGCCGGTCGTGGTGGACGAGGACGTGAAGGCGCCGGTGGCCCTCAAGGGCGGCTCGCTGGAGGCCGTGGCGCACGGCGCGTTGAAGCCGGAAGCCCGGATCAGCAAGCAGGCGACCAAGCCCGACTTCGACCGGGCCGAGGTCCGGAAGATCGAGGAGTCCGAGTTCGTCGACATCGACCCGTCCGACAACAGCGACGACTTCGCCGTGATCGTGGCGGCCACCGGCAACGGTGGCGGCGGCGGTGGCCTGCCGGTCACCGGTGTGCAGGCGGGCGTGATCGGCGCCGTCGGCGCGGGTGTCGTGCTCGCCGGTGCGGCCATGTTCCTGGTGTCCCGTCGTCGCCGGGTGGTCCTGGTGGCTCCGGGCGACGAGAAGACCAATTCCTGAGGTAGTCCTCAATCGGCCCGCGCGGGCCGTTCACATAACGCACGGCAGTAGGGGCGGGATGGGCGACCATCCCGCCCCTACTGTCTCTGCGGTGGGCGCCGGTGACCCTGGGCGTGAAGGGTGCGAGGCCCGGCTGGCAGAGTGGAGGGGTGAGCACCCCGCAGGGCCAGCGCGCCAGCCTGGACAAGCAGCCGCACGAGGTCGCCGCGATGTTCGACGGGGTCGCGGCCCGCTACGACCTGACCAACACCGTCCTCTCCTTCGGGCAGGACCGGTTCTGGCGGCGGGCCACCCGGGCCGCGCTGGATCTGCGCCCCGGGGACCGGGTGCTGGACGTGGGCGCGGGCACCGGGGTCTCGACCGAAGAGCTGTCCCGTTCCGGGGCGTACGCGGTCGGCGCCGACCTGTCGTTGGGCATGCTCTATGCGGGCAAGCGGGTCCGTCCACAGGTGCCGCTGCTGGCCGGTGACGCCCTCCGGCTGCCCTTCGCCGATGCGAGTTTCGACGCGGTGACCATCTCCTTCGCGCTGCGCAACGTCAGCGACACCGATGCGGCGCTGCGCGAGCTGGCGCGGGTCACCCGGCCCGGCGGCCGGCTGGTGGTGTGCGAGTTCAGCACCCCGGTCAACCCGGCCTTCCGCACCGTCTACCTGTCGTACCTGATGCGGTCGTTGCCTGCGGTGGCGCGGACGGTGTCCAGCAACCCGGACGCCTACGTCTATCTCGCCGAGTCGATCCGGGCCTGGCCGGACCAGCCCGCGCTGGCCGCCCGGGTGGGCGCGGCCGGGTGGGGTCGGGTGGCGTGGCGGAACCTGAGCGGCGGCATCGTGGCGCTGCACCGCGCGATCCGCGACTGACCCGACTTGCACCATTTTCACCGCTATTTGGGCGAATAAGTCTGTTTGATATTGTCTGCCGCTTAGGCTGGCCCGCATGACGGATTCGCGCCACGTGGCCATCGATGATGCCGCCGAGCTGGTCGACCAGCTCAGGGATCTGGCCGGCGCGGATCCGGCGGACGTGCGTCAGGTGGTGTCCGAGGTGCTCGCCGCGCTGGACCGGGCTGCCGGCGGCGCGCTGCGGGAGCACCTGCCGGAGACGATCCGCGCAGGTCTGGACGCGACCGGCCCCCGCGCATAGGGCTGCTCCGATGCCTCGGACGGCATGAGCCCAGCGTCCGGGAGTTCCGTCAGTGTCCTGTTTCCGTGATGTTAGGTCGCCCTAACAAACCGAGCGTACGGCGGCGGTCATAGACTCGTCCCGACTGGCTTGTGAAGCATTTCACGAGCACCCGGGGAGGAGGCGCGAATGACCGCGGTGGAGAACGACGCCGACGTGATCGTCGTGGGCGCCGGCCCCGGTGGGGCGGCGACCGCATACCACCTGGCCCGGCACGGCGTACGCGTGCTGCTGCTGGAGAAGACCGAGTTCCCCCGGGAGAAGGTCTGTGGTGACGGGCTGACCCCGCGCGCGGTGCGGCAACTGATCCGGATGGGCGTGGACACCTCGCCCGAGGCCGGTTGGCTGCACAACCGAGGTCTGCGGGTGATCGGCGGCGGGGTCCGGCTCGAACTGGACTGGCCCGACCTGGCCAGCTTCCCGAACTACGGGCTGGTCCGCACCCGACTCGACTTCGACGACCTGCTCGTCCAGCGGGCGACGTCCGCCGGGGCGACGCTGCGGACCAACGTGAACGTGACCGGCCCGGTGCTCGACGGCAACGGCCGGGTGATCGGCGTGGAGGCCGAGGACGGCCCGGACAAGGCCCCGGCCACCTTCCACGCGCCGCTGGTCGTCGCCGCGGACGGCGTCTCCGGCCGCTTCCCGCTCGCCCTCGGGCTGGCCAAGCGCGAGGACCGTCCGATCGGCGTGGCGGTACGCCGCTACTACCGCTCCGAGGCCCGGCACGACGACAACTACCTGGAGTCCTGGCTGGAGCTGCGGGCCAAGGGCACCGGTGCCCTGCTGCCCGGGTACGGCTGGATCTTCGGCCTCGGCGACGGCCGGGTCAACGTCGGCCTCGGCATCCTCAACTCCTCGTCGGCCTTCGGCAAGACCAACTACCGGCGGCTGCTCACCGACTGGCTGGCCAACACGCCACCGGAGTGGGGGATGACCGACGAGGCCAACGCCGAGGGCTCGATCCTCGGCGCGGCGTTGCCCATGGGCTTCAACCGGGTGCCGCACTACACCCGGGGGGTCATGCTTGTCGGTGACTCCGGTGGCATGGTCAACCCGTTCAACGGCGAGGGCATCGCGTACGCCATGGAGTCCGGTGAACTGGCCGCGGAGGTCGCGGTGCAGGCGCTGGCCCGTCCGGTCGGTGCCGAGCGCGAGCGGGCACTGATGGCGTACCCGCAGGAGTTGAAGACCCGGTTCGGCGGCTACTACCGGCTGGGTGGGGTCTTCGTGAAGCTGATCGGCCGGCCCGAGATCATGCGGGTGGCGACCAAGCACGGCATGCCCCACCCGACCCTCATGAGATTCGTGCTCAAGCTGCTGGCCAACCTCACCGACCCTCGTGGCGGTGACGCGATGGACCGGGTGATCAATGCGATGACCCGGGTCGCGCCCGCAGTGTAGGGGCGCGGACCAGGCAGATCGACCCCCCGCCGACGGTCGCCGGGTGGGATGTGAATAGTGTGAATTTCGCCAACGAACGCGGGCAGGGAAGGACGAGCAGGAGAAGAAGATGTCGCTCTCGCCTTACGTACCCATCATTGGGCTGTTCGCCCTCGCCGCGGCCTTCGCGCTGTTCTCCATAGGGGCTGCCCGGTTCGCCGGACCCCGGCGCTACAACAAGGCCAAGCTCGAAGCCTACGAATGTGGCATCGAGCCCAGCCCGCAGCCGATCGGCGGCAGCCGGTTCCCGGTCAAGTTCTATCTGACGGCGATGCTCTTCATCGTCTTCGACGTGGAAATGATCTTCCTTTACCCGTGGGCGGTCTCCTTCGACATGCTTCCGGTATTCGGATTCGTCGCCATGTTGATTTTCATCGGTGCGGTCTTCGTCGCGTACGCCTACGAGTGGCGGCGCGGCGGCCTGGACTGGGACTGAGGGAGGAACGGCAATGGGTATCGAGGAGAAACTTCCCGCCGGCGTCCTGCTCACCTCGGTGGAGAAGCTCGTCAACTGGTCGCGCAAGTCGTCGGTCTGGGGTGCCACCTTCGGCCTGGCCTGCTGCGCGATCGAGATGATGGCCGCCGGTGGTCCGCACTACGACATGGGCCGGTGGGGCATGGAGGTCTTCCGGGCCTCGCCCCGTCAGGCCGACCTGATGATCGTCGCCGGCCGGGTCAGCCAGAAGATGGCCCCGGTGCTGCGCCAGATCTACGACCAGATGGCCGAGCCCCGCTGGGTGCTCTCCATGGGCGTCTGCGCCAGCAGCGGCGGCATGTTCAACAACTACGCCATCGTGCAGGGCGTGGACCACGTCGTGCCGGTCGACATGTACCTCCCGGGCTGCCCGCCCCGGCCGGAGATGCTCATCGACGCGATCCTCAAGCTGCGCGAGAAGATCGGCCACGAGCCGCTCGGTCCGAACGGCCGCAAGATGCTGGCGGCCCGCGAGGCGCGCGGTGACGTGCCGGTGGTGCCGTACGGCTCGATGCCGTCGTCGTACCGCAACGACAAGGCCCGGCGGGCCGAGTGGACGAAGGCCGTCCGCGAGGGCCGCGAGGAGCAGTTGCGGATCGAGAACTGGATGAAGGCCCAGAACCACCTCCACCCGTACGGGGGGATCAAGTGACTGACGACAAGCGGACCGACGGTGTCGTACCGGTTCCGGTGACGCCGGCCGGGTCGACCAGCGGCGCACCCGCCGAGTTCCCGCCGGCCTCGCCCGCCGGTCGGGGCATGTTCGGCAACCAGGGCACCGGTGACGTCTCCGGCTTCGGCGGGCTGGTCCGCCCGCGCCCGCAGCTCGTGGACTCGCCCCGGCCGTTCGGTGGCTACTTCGACGAGGTGTACGACGCGCTGGAGGAGGCGTACCCGGCCTTCGGCGACGCGATCGAGAACGTGGTCGTCGACCGGGGTGAGCTGACCCTGCACATCCGCCCGGAGCGGATCGCCGAGGTCTGCCAGGTGATGCGGGACGACGCGGGGCTGCGCTTCGAGCTGCTCTCGTCGCTCTCCGGCGTGGACTACCTCGGTGCCGACGAGCGCCGGCTGCACGTGGTCTACCAGCTCACCTCGATGACCTACCGGCGACTGGTGCGGCTGGAGGTGGCCGTCTCCGCCGAGGAGCCGCATCTGCCCAGCGTCACCTCGGTCTACCCGACCGCGGACTGGCAGGAGCGGGAGGCGTACGACATGTTCGGCGTCGTCTTCGACGGCCACCCGGCGCTGACCCGGATCCTCATGCCGGACGACTGGGAGGGTCACCCGCAGCGGAAGGACTACCCCCTCGGCGGCGTGCCCGTGGAGTACAAGGGCGCCGAGATCCCGCCGCCCGACAAGCGGAGGTCGTACCAGTGAACGCGAGGAGTGCAGCGAAGCGGAGCCCCGCAGTCGCGAACGAAAGGTCGGCACTGTGAGCGCGTCCAACTACGCCACCGAGCGCGAGACCACCGAAGGTCGGGTCTTCACCGTCACCGGTGGGGACTGGGACGACCTCGTCTCGGGAGTCGACCCGATCAACGAGGGTCGGATCGTCGTCAACATGGGTCCGCAGCACCCGTCCACGCACGGGGTGCTGCGGCTGGTCCTGGAGCTGGAGGGCGAGACGGTCCGGGAGGCCCGCTCGGTCGTCGGCTATCTGCACACCGGTATCGAGAAGAACCTGGAATACCGCAACTGGGTCCAGGGCTCGACGTTCGTGACCCGGATGGACTACCTCTCGCCGATCTTCAACGAGACGGCGTACTCGCTCGCCGTGGAGAAGCTGCTCGGTATCACCGACGACATCACCGAGCGGGCCAACACCATCCGGGTGCTCATGATGGAGCTGAACCGGATCTCCTCGCACCTGGTCTGGGTCGCCACCACGGCGATGGAGCTGGGCGCGATCAACATGATGCTCTACGGCTTCCGGGAGCGCGAGTACATCCTGGAGATCTTCGAGCTCATCACCGGCCTGCGGATGAACCACGCGTACGTCCGGCCGGGCGGTGTCGCCCAGGACGTGCCGGACGAGGCGATCGTCAAGATCCGCGACTTCCTCAAGCTCCTGCCGAAGCGGCTCAAGGAGTACGAGGACCTGCTCTCCGGCCAGCCGATCTGGCTGGAGCGGACGAAGAACATCGCGGTGCTGGACGTGACCGGTTGTGTCGCGCTCGGCGTCACCGGGCCGGTGCTGCGCTCCGCCGGGCTGGCCTGGGACCTGCGCAAGACCATGCCGTACTGCGGTTACGAGGACTACGAGTTCGACGTGCCGACGCATCCCGACGGCGACGTCTGGGGCCGGTACCTGGTCCGGATGGCCGAGATGCGGGAGTCGCTCAAGATCGTCGAGCAGGCGCTGGACCGGCTCGAGCCGGGTCCGGTGATGGTCGCCGACAAGAAGATCGCGTGGCCGGCGCAACTGGCCATCGGTGTCGACGGCATGGGCAACTCCCTGGAGCACGTCGCCAAGATCATGGGGCAGTCGATGGAGTCCCTGATCCACCACTTCAAGCTGGTGACGGAGGGCTTCCGGGTGCCGCCGGGCCAGGTGTACGTCGGCATCGAGTCGCCGCGAGGCGAGCTGGGTGTACACGCGGTCTCCGACGGTGGCACCCGGCCGTACCGGGTGCACTACCGCGAGCCGAGCTTCGTCAACCTCCAGGCACTGCCGGCGATGGCCGAGGGTGGCCTGATCGCCGACGTGATCGCCGGCGGTGCCTCGCTGGACCCCGTCATGGGAGGTTGTGACCGGTGAGCGCGAGGAGTGGGCTTGCAAGCCCCGCAGTCGCGAACGGAAGGCGGCGCTGATGACCACGACTGTTTTCACTGATGCGACGCGGGCTCGGGCGCGGGAGATCATCGCCCGTTACCCGGCCGACCGGTCCCGTTCGGCCCTGCTACCCCTGCTGCACCTGGTGCAGTCCGAGGAGGGTTACGTCTCCCCGGCCGGAGTGGCGTTCTGCGCCGAGGTGCTCGGCCTGAACAAGGCCCAGGTCGGCGCCGTGGCGAGCTTCTACACCATGTACAAGCGCCGCCCCACCGGTGACTGGCTGGTCAGCGTCTGCACCAACACCATGTGCAACGTCCTCGGCGGGCAGGAGGTCTACGACGCCCTCACCGAGCACCTGGGTGTCGGGCACGACGAGACCACCGAGGACGGCACGATCACCCTCGAACACGCCGAGTGCCTGGCCGCCTGCGACTACGGCCCGGTGATGACGGTCAACTACGACTTCTTCGACGGCGTCGACCCGCAGAGCGCGGTCGGTCTGGTCGACGAGCTGCGCGCCGGAGGGCGGCCCACGCCGAGCCGGGGCGCCCGCCTCTGCACGCTCAAGGAGATGGCGGTGCAGCTCGCCGGCTTCGCCGACGAGCGTGAGGGCGCGGTCGCCGACGGCGTACCGGGCGAGCCGAGCCTGCGTGGCCTGCGCCTGGCCGAGCAGCACGGCATCTCGGTGCCGGGCTTCGACCCGAACACCCCGATCCGCAGCGGCAAGGCCGGTGACAAGGCGGCCCCGGCCACCCCGGCCAAGGCCGCGCCGACCGGCACCACGGCGCCCGACGTACCCGCACCGGACCGCAAGTCGCCGCAGGTGCGTACCGCCGAGACCCGGCAGCCGGACGCCCAGACGGCGGTGCCGGACGCCCCCGGCACGAAGGTGCCGGTCGACGGGTCGCCTCCGGCGTCGAGCGACGCCCGCGCGGCGGAGGCCGCCGGTGCGGCGGCCAACCCACCCGCCGGTGACGGCAAGCCTGCCGGCGACGACGCCGAGGCTCAGGAGCGCAACCTCAGCGAGGCGGAGTCGTCCGGCGGTGGCCAGGGCTCCGCGAACGACAAGGGGGCTCAGAAGTGACCACGCCTCGGCCGGAGATCCTGGCCAAGCTGACGCCGGTCCTCACCAAGCGCTGGCTGTCGCCGGACGCCTGGCGGATCGGCACCTACGAGAAGCTCGACGGGTACGCCGCGCTGCGCAAGTCGCTCAAGGCGCACCCGGACGACCTGATCCAGCTCATCAAGGACTCCGGGCTGCGCGGTCGTGGCGGCGCGGGCTTCCCGACCGGCCTCAAGTGGGGCTTCATCCCGCAGGGCGACGGCAAGCCGCACTACCTCGTGGTCAACGCCGACGAGGGCGAGCCGGGCACCTGCAAGGACCTGCCGCTGATGACGCACGACCCGCACTCGCTGGTCGAGGGCGTGATCATCGCGTCGTACGCGATCCGGGCCAGCCGGGCCTACATCTACATCCGGGGCGAGGCCGTGCACGCGGCACGCCGGCTGCGCAACGCGGTGAACGAGGCGTACGCCAAGGGCTACCTCGGGCGCGACATCCTCGGGTCCGGTTTCGACCTGGACCTGGTGGTGCACTCGGGCGCCGGTGCGTACATCTGCGGCGAGGAGACGGCGCTGCTGGACTCGCTAGAGGGCTTCCGGGGCCAGCCCCGGCTGCGCCCGCCGTTCCCGGCGACCCACGGCCTGTACGCCAGCCCCACGGTGGTCAACAACGTCGGCACCATCTCCAGTGTGCCGTACATCGTGCTGGGCGGCGCCGAGTGGTGGAAGACCATGGGCACGGAGAAGTCCTCCGGACCGATGATCTATTCGCTCTCCGGCCGGATCGCCAACCCGGGTCAGTACGAGTGCTCGATGGGCATCACCCTGCGCGAGCTGCTGGAGCTGGCCGGTGGCATGCAGCCCGGGCACCACCTCAAGTTCTGGACCCCGGGTGGTTCGTCCACGCCGCTGCTCACCGCCGAGCACCTGGACGTGCCGCTGGACTTCGAGGGGGTGGCCGGCGCCGGATCGATCCTCGGCACCACGGCCACGCAGATCTTCTCGGACCAGGACTGCCCGGTCTATGCGACCTACCGCTGGCTGGAGTTCTATCACCACGAGTCGTGCGGCAAGTGCACCCCGTGCCGGGAGGGCAACTACTGGATGGTCCGGGTCTACCGGCGCATCCTGGCCGGTCAGGGCACCCACGACGACCTGGACACCCTGCTCGACACCTGCGACAACATCCTGGGCCGCTCGTTCTGCGGCCTGGGTGACGGTGCCACCAGCTCGGTGACGTCGTCCCTGAAGTACTTCAAGCAGGACTACCTCGACTACATCGAGGGACGGACCGCTCCGAAGTTGTCCGACAAGCAGTTGGTGGGAGCCCACTAATGACGGACGTTGCCAAGTCGACCGAGACGGTCACGCTGACCATCGACGGCGTCGAGGTCACCGCCCCGAAGGGGGCGCTGCTGATCCGCGTCGCCGAGCAGATCGGCACGGAGATCCCCCGCTTCTGCGACCACCCGCTGCTGGCACCGGCCGGTGCCTGCCGCCAGTGCCTCGTCGAGGTGGAGGGGCAGCGCAAGCCGGTCGCCTCCTGCACGCAGACGGTGGCCGAGGGCATGGTCGTCCGTACCCAGCTCAGCTCCCCGGTCGCCAAGAAGGCGCAGGAGGGGATCATGGAGCTGCTCCTGGTCAACCACCCCCTCGACTGCCCGATGTGTGACAAGGGCGGCGAGTGCCCGCTGCAGAACCAGGCGATGTCGACCGGCCGCACCGACTCGCGGTTCCACGAGCACAAGCGGGAGTACCCGAAGCCGCTGCCGATCAGCACCCAGGTGCTGCTCGACCGCGAGCGCTGCGTGCTCTGCCAGCGCTGCACCCGGTTCTCCGAGGAGATCGCCGGCGACAAGTTCATCGACCTGATGAACCGTTCGTCCGCCGAGGAGATCAACATCTACCGGGACGAGGAGTACGGCGAGGAGGGCGACGCGGGTGACGTGCCGTTCAACTCGTACTTCTCCGGCAACACCGTGCAGATCTGCCCGGTCGGCGCGCTGACCGGCACCCAGTACCGTTTCCGCGCCCGCCCGTTCGACCTGGTCTCCAGCCCGAGCGTCTGCGAGCACTGCTCGGCCGGTTGCGCCCAGCGCACCGACTGGCGTCGGGGCAAGGTGATGCGGCGGCTGGCCGGCGACGACCCGCAGGTCAACGAGGAGTGGAACTGCGACAAGGGCCGGTGGGGCTTCCAGTACGCCCGTGCCACCGACCGGTTGACCACTCCACTGGTCCGCGACGAGCGCACCGGTGAGCTGCGTGAGGCGTCCTGGAGCGAGGCGCTCAGCGTCGCCGCCGAGGGGCTGCGTGCGGCCCGGGACGGCGGTCAGGGCTCGGCGGTGCTCACCGGCGGTCGGCTGACCGTCGAGGACGCCTACGCGTACGCGAAGTTCGCCCGGATCGCGCTGCACACCAACGACATCGACTTCCGGGCCCGCCCGGCCTCCCGCGAGGAGGCCGACTTCCTGGCCAGCAACGTCGCGGGCAGCACCGACGTCACCTACACCGACGTCGAGAACGCTCCCGCCGTGGTGCTGGTCGGCCTGGAGCCGGAGGAGGAGTGCCCGATCCTCTTCCTGCGGATGCGCAAGGCGTACCTCAAGAACAAGCTCAAGGTGTACGCGATCGCGCCGTTCGCCACCCGCGGCCTGGAGAAGCTCGGTGCCAAGCTGGCCCGGGTGGTGCCGGGTGAGGAGGCCGGGGTGCTCGCCGAGCACGCCACGGTCGCCGAGGCGCTGAGCGCCCCGGGTGCGATCCTGATCGTCGGTGAGCGACTGGCCTCGGTGCCCGGCGGGCTCTCCGCCGCCGCCGAGGTGGCCGCGCGTACCGGTGCGAAGCTTGCCTGGGTGCCGCGACGCGCCGGGGACCGGGGCGCCGTCGACACCGGCTGCCTGCCCAACCTGCTGCCCGGTGGGCGGATCGTCACCGAGCCGACCGCGCGCGCTGAGCTGGGCGAGGCGTGGGACATCCCGGCCGGAGTGATCCCGAGCCAGGCCGGCCGGGACACCGACGGCATCCTCGCCGCCGCCGCCGAGGGCCGCCTCGGCGCACTGGTGGTGGCCGGCGTCGACCCGGCCGACCTGGCCGACCCGCGCCTGGCCGAGCAGGCCCTCGACGCGGTGTCGTTCCTGGTCAGCCTGGAGCTGCGGGCCAGCGCGGTGACCCGACGGGCGAACGTCGTCCTGCCGGTCGCCCCGGTGGTCGAGAAGGCCGGCAGCTTCCTGGACTGGGAGGGCCGGCTGCGTCCGTTCGACGCGGTCCTGACCACCGCCGCGATGACCGACGGCCGGGTGCTCGACGCGCTCGCCGCCCAGCTGGACGTGCGGCTGGGCACTGGAGACGTGCTCTCCGTGCGCCGCGAGCTGGGCAGCCTGCCGACGACCCGGGTGGGTCGTCCGGCCGCCCCGAGTGTCGCGCCGGGCACCGTCCGGGACCTCGCGCCCGGCGAGGCGGTCCTGGCGACCTGGCACCAACTGCTCGACCTGGGCAGCCTCATCGACGGTGACGAGCACCTGGGCGGCACCGCCCGCCCGCCGGTGGTCCGGCTGGGCAAGGGCAGCGCGGAGGCGCTCGGCATCGCCGACGGTGACCCGGTGACGGTGGGTACCGACCGTGGGGCGCTGACCCTGCCGGCGGCCATCACCGAGATGCCGGACGGCGTGGTCTGGCTGCCCACCAACTCGCCCGGCGCGACGGTACGGCGCAGCCTGGGCGCGACCTCCGGTTCGGTGGTCCGGGTCTCCGCACCCGGTACGGCCGAGCCGGTCGCCGCCGACGCGGCGGGTCGTTCGGGCCCGCTGCTCAACTCCTCCGGGGGTCACCAGTGAGTGCGAGGAGTGAACGAGCGGAGCGAGTGAGCCCCGCAGTCGGGAACGAAAGGTGGGCCCAGTGAGTCACTCGCTCCTCGCCCAGGCGCCGTCGCTGACCGACTTCGGTCACGACCCGTGGTGGCTGGTGCTTGGCAAGATCGTCTTTGCCTTCGTCGTCGCCCTGCTCGGCACGCTGCTGGGCGTCTGGTTCGAGCGGCGAGTGGTGGGGCGGATGGCGGTCCGGCCGGGCCCGAACCAGCTCGGCCCCTTCGGTCTGCTGCAGACGCTCGCCGACGGCCTGAAGATGGCCTTCAAGGAGGACATCCTCCCCAAGTCGGCAGACAAGGTCATCTACTTCTTCGCGCCGGCCATCTCGGTGATCTGCGCGGTGACCGCGCTGTCGGTGATCCCCTTCGGCCCGATGGTCAGCATCTTCGGCCACCAGACGCCGTTGCAGGTCACCGACGTGCCGGTGGCGGTGCTGGTGGTGCTCGCCTTCTCGTCGTTGGCGGTCTACGGCATCGTGCTGGCGGGCTGGGCCTCCGGCTCGACCTACCCGCTGCTCGGTGGTCTGCGGTCCACCGCCCAGCTCATCTCGTACGAGGTGTCGCTGGGGCTGTCCATCGTGGCGGTGTTCATGCTCGCCGGCACGATGTCCACCTCGGAGATCGTGGCCGCACAGGGCACCGGCACGCAGGTGAACCTCTTCGGCGTCGACGTCTGGGCGCCCGGCTGGTACGCGCTGCTGCTGTTCCCGAGCTTCATCGTCTTCTTCATCTCCATCGTCGGTGAGACGAACCGGCCGCCGTTCGACCTGCCGGAGGCGGAGTCGGAGCTGGTGGCGGGCTTCATGACCGAGTACAGCTCGCTGAAGTTCGCGCTGATCATGCTCAGCGAGTACGTGGCGATGGTGACCATGTCGGCCTTCACCGTCACCCTCTTCCTGGGCGGCTGGTACGCGCCGTGGCCGATCAGCCTCTGGTCGGGTGCCAACTCCGGTTGGTGGCCGCTGCTCTGGTTCTTCGGCAAGGTCATCCTGCTGGTGTTCGTCTTCGTCTGGCTGCGGGGCACGCTGCCCCGGCTCCGCTACGACCAGCTCATGCGCCTCGGCTGGAAGGTGCTGATCCCGGTCAGCCTGGTCTGGATCGTGGTCCTGGGCTGGTACCGCACCATCGGCGACTGGGACACCACGGGTCGCCTGTGGGCCATCGGTATCCCGGCCGGGATCGTGCTGCTCGCCGCGATGTTCTGGCCGAGCCGTAAACCGCAGTCGAAGCCGACCGTCGCCGAGCAGGTCGAGAACCGGCCGCAGGGCAGCTTCCCGCTGCCGCCAATGGATCTGCAGGTACCCCCGAGCCCGCGTACCCGGCGCATGGTCGCCGAGCGGGAGCCGGCCAACGTTCCCGCCGGCCAGGACTCTGAGGAGGTGTGACGTGGGCGCGATCACCGGAACGTTCAAGGGCTTCGGGGTCACCTTCTCGCACATGTTCAAGAAGGTCGTCACCACCGACTACCCCTTCACCCCGCCGAAGCCGGCGCCGCGCTACCACGGCCGGCACATCCTCAACCGGCACCCGGACGGCCTGGAGAAGTGCATCGGCTGTGAGCTGTGCGCCTGGGCCTGCCCGGCGGACGCGATCTTCGTCGAGGGTGGCGACAACACCGACGAACAGCGTTTCTCGCCGGGTGAGCGGTACGCCAGCAACTACCAGATCAACTACGCCCGCTGCATCTTCTGCGGGCTCTGCATCGAGGCGTGCCCGACCCGCTCGTTGACCATGAGCAACGAGTACGAGCTGGCCCGGGACAACCGGCAGGACCTGATCTTCACCAAGGAGCAGCTGCTCGCGCCGCTGCTGCCGGGGATGGAGCAGCCGCCGCACCCGATGCGTCTGGGCGACAGCGAGAAGGACTACTACATCGGCAGCCTGACCAACCCGGGCACCTCGGCCGGCGCCGAGCGCTCGCCGATGGGGCCGGGGCACTACCAGGTCGACGAGCACCCGGGCGTCACCTTCCCCGGTGCCGAGCAGGCCGCCCAGCGGGCTGCGGCGGACAAGGGAGAGACGGCATGACCACCTCGACGGTGCTCGCCGCGGGTGCGGTCTCCGGCGGTGAGTCGGTGGCCTTCTGGATCCTCGCCCCGCTGGCGCTGGCTGGCGCGATCGGCATGGTCGCGGCCCGCAACGCGGTGCACTCGGCGCTCTGGCTGGTGCTGACCATGCTCAGCCTGGGCGTGTTCTATGTGCTCCAGGCCGGGCCGTTCATCGGCATGGTGCAGATCATCGTCTACACCGGCGCGATCATGATGCTCTTCCTGTTCGTGCTGATGCTGGTCGGGCGGGACGCCTCGGACTCACTGATCGAGGTGCTGCGGGGTCAGCGGATCGCGGCGATCGGGCTGGGCGTCGGCTTCGCCGCGCTGCTCGGCAGCGGGGTCTACCGGGCCACCCAGGACACCGTGGCGGTGGGTCTGGAGGAGGCCAACGCTGGCGGCAACGTGCAGGGCATCGCCCGGTTGCTCTTCACCGACTACATCTTCGCCTTCGAGCTGACCGCAGCGCTGCTGATCACCGCCACCATCGGCGGCATGATCCTGGCGCACATCGAGCGGCGCAAGGAGGACAAGCGCGACCAGGTGGCCACCATGAAGGCCCGCTTCGCGCCCGGCAACTACCCCGGTCCGAAGCCCGGCCCGGGTGTCTTCGCCACCTCCTCGTCGGTGGCCACTCCGGCGCGCCTGCCGGACGGCCGACTGAGCGACCGGAGCACGCCCGACATCCTTCCGGTGCGTGAGCTGGCCGCCGAGGAGACCACCCTGAAGGGCACTGAGAAGTGAGTGACTTCTTCTCCGTCGAACCGAACTACTACCTCGTCCTCGCCGCGGTGCTGTTCACCATCGGCGCGGCCGGGGTGCTGGTCCGGCGCAACGCGATCGTGCTGTTCATGTGCGTCGAGCTGATGCTCAACGCGGCCAACCTGGCGCTGGTCACCTTCAGCCGGATGAACGGTGACCTGAACGGCCAGATCATGGCGTTCTTCGTGATGGTGGTGGCGGCGGCCGAGGTCGTGGTCGGGTTGGCCATCATCATGGCGATCTTCCGCACCCGGCGCTCCGCCAGCGTCGACGACGCCAACCTGTTGAAGTACTAGAGGGGCCCACCGGTGGACGAAATTGTGACGTACGCCCAGGCTGCTCCGGCCGAGACCGTCTCGTACGCGACGGCCGACGGGCTGCTGAGCAGCGTCTGGCTGCTGGTGGCGATCCCGCTGGTCAGCGCGATGGTCCTGCTGCTGCTCGGCCGGCGCGCCGACCGGTGGGGGCACTGGCTCGGCGTGGCCGCCGTCGGTGCCGCCTTCCTGCTCGGCCTGACCTACTTCTTCAACCTGCGCGGGTTGGAGAACAAGTCCGTCGAACTCAGCCTCTGGGACTTCATCGCGGTCGGCAACCTCAACGTCGACTTCGGACTGCTCTTCGATCCGCTGGCCGGGGTCTTCGTCCTGCTGATCACCGGCGTGGGCTTCCTGATCCACCTGTACGCGGTCGAGTACATGGCGCACGACCCGGGTCGTCGGCGGTTCTTCGCCTACTTCAACCTGTTCGTCGCGGCCATGCTGCTGCTGGTCCTCGGCAACAACTACGTGATGCTCTACTTCGGCTGGGAGGGCGTCGGTCTGGCGTCGTACCTGCTGATCTCCTTCTGGAACACCAAGCCGGCCGCGGCCACCGCCGGCAAGAAGGCGTTCCTGATGAACCGGGTCGGCGACGCCGGTCTGGCCATCGCCATCTTCATCATGTTCGCCACCCTGGGCACCACCCAGTACGACGAGGTGTTCAACGGGGTCGGCGCACTGGCCGGCAGCACCGTGCTGGTGCTCGGCATCCTCCTGCTGCTCGGCGCGGCCGGCAAGTCCGGTCAGTTCCCGCTCCAGGCGTGGTTGCCGGACGCCATGGAGGGTCCGACCCCGGTGTCGGCGCTCATCCACGCCGCGACGATGGTCACCGCCGGTGTCTACCTGATCGCCCGGTCCAACATCATCTTCTCGGCCAACGCGACGCTGCAGTTGGTGGTGGTCAGCGTCGGTGCGCTGACGCTGCTGATCGGCGCGATCATCGGCTGCGCCAAGGACGACATCAAGCGGGTGCTGGCCTGGTCGACGGTGAGCCAGATCGGCTACATGTTCCTCGGTGTCGGCCTGGGCGGCGCCGCGTACGCGCTGGCCATCGTGCACCTGCTGGCGCACGGCTTCTTCAAGGCCAACATGTTCCTCGGTGCCGGCTCGGTCATGCACGGCATGAAGGACCAGGTGGACATCCGCCGCTTCGGCGGCCTGTCGAAGTACATGAAGATCACCTGGCTCACCTTCGGCGCGGGCTGGCTGGCCATCATCGGCATGATCCCGTTCTCCGGCTACTTCTCGAAGGAGCCGATCATCGCCGCCGCCTTCGAGCGGGACGGCTGGACGGCCTGGCTGTTCGGCGGGGCCGCGGTGCTCGGTGCCGCGCTGACCGCGTTCTACATGACGCGGCTGTTCGTGCTGACCTTCCACGGGCCCAAGCGCTGGACCACGGACATCGAGCACCCGCACGAGTCCCCGCCGCTGATGACCATCCCGCTGATCCTGCTCGGCATCGGCTCGATCGGCGCGGGTTGGCTGCTGGCCACCTCCGTACCGGACTGGCTGACCGCCACCGCCGGTCTCGGCGCGGCCGAGGCGCACCACGACGCGGTGCTGCCGCACTGGGCGATCGTGGTGCTGTCGCTGGGCGTCACCGTGCTCGGTGCCGCGCTGGCCTGGTTCCTGTTCCGCAACGGCACGGCCAACGAGCCGCAGCCGGCCGGGGTGCTGGTCACCGCCGCCCGCAAGAACCTCTACACCGACGCGGTGAACGAGGCGGTCTTCGAGAAGCCCGGCATCTTCCTCACCCGGGCGCTCGTCTACCTGGACAACCGGGGCATCGACGGGCTGGTCAACGGGCTGGCAGCCGGTGTCGGCGGTGGCTCGGGTCGACTGCGGCGGCTGCAGACCGGCTTCGTCCGGTCGTACGCCACCTCGATCCTCGCCGGGGCGCTGCTGATCGTGGGCGCGTTCCTCGCCGTGCAGGCGGGGTGGTTCGCGTGATCGACCTCAAGAGGCCGACGGTCTCGCAGGCGGCCGTCGCCGGCGGACCGCGCATCGACGACGGAGGTAAGGCCGCATAATGTCCGACTTCCCGTTCCTCTCGGTGCTCACCGTGGCGCCGCTGGTCGGCGCAGTGGTGGTCGCCCTCCTGCCGCGCAGCCGGCCGACGCTGGCCAAGCAGGTCGCTCTCGGCTGGTCGCTGCTGGTGCTGGCGCTGTCCGTGGTCATGTGGGTGACCTGGCAGGTCGACGGCGACCGGTTCCAGTTCCGTGAGTCGTACCCGTGGATCCCGAACTGGGGCGTGAACTTCACGTTCGCCGCCGACGGCATCGCGCTGGTCATGCTGATGCTGATCGCGGTGCTGGTGCCGCTGGTGATCCTGGCCTCCTGGCACGACGCCGAGTCCTCGAAGCGCTCGGTGCCGGTCTACTTCGCGCTGCTGCTCGTCCTCGAATGCACGATGCTCGGTGTCTTCGCCGCCGCCGACGTCTTCCTGTTCTATGTGTTCTTCGAGGTCATGCTGGTGCCGATGTACTTCCTGATCGGCAGCTACGGCGGCCACCAGAGGCAGTACGCGGCGGTCAAGTTCTTCCTCTACTCCCTGGTCGGCGGTCTGTTCATGCTGGCCGCCGTGATCGGCCTCTGGGTGGTCGGCGCCAAGACCTTCGACTGGGTGGCGCTGTCGCAGGTGGACATCTCCACCGGTGCGGAACGCTGGCTGTTCCTCGGGTTCTTCGTCGCGTTCGCGATCAAGGCGCCGTTCTTCCCGTTCCACACCTGGCTGCCGGACGCCGGTGGCGCGGCCCCGGCCGGTGCCGCCGCGCTGCTGGTCGGCGTGCTGGACAAGGTCGGCACCTTCGGCATCATCCGGTACTGCCTGCCGCTGTTCCCGGACGCCGCCCAGTGGTTCGCGCCGTGGGCGCTGGGCCTCGCGGTGATCGGCATCATCTACGCCGCTCTGCTGGCGGTGGGGCAGAATGACCTCAAGCGACTGGTGTCGTACACGTCGATCGCGCACTTCGGCTTCATCGGCGTGGGTCTGTTCGCCTTCACCACCCAGGCCGGTACCGGTGCGGTGCTCTACATGGTGAACCACGGCCTCGCCACCGGCCTGCTCTTCCTGGTGGTCGGCATGCTGGTCGCGCGCCGGGGTTCGGCGCTCATCAGCGACTTCGGTGGTGCCGGCAAGCTGGTGCCGGTGCTGGCCGGGGTGCTGTTCTTCGCCGGTCTCGCCTCGCTGGCGCTGCCCGGCACCGCGCCGTTCGTCTCCGAGTTCCTGGTGCTGATCGGCACCTTCACGGTGAACAAGCCGGTCGCGGTGATCGCCACGCTGGGCATCATCCTGGCGGCGGCGTACGTGCTGTGGATGGTGCAGCGGACCACGCAGGGCACGCTCAATCCGGCGCTGACCCAGATCGACGCGATGAAGCGCGACCTCAATCTGCGCGAGAAGGTCGTGGTCGCCCCGCTGATCGCGCTGATCGTGCTGCTCGGCTTCTACCCGAAGCCGGTCACCGACGTGATCAACCCTGCGGTTCAGGCGACCATGGAGGACGTCGGCCGGACCGACCCGGCCCCGACGGCAGGCAACGTCCAGGAGGCCAGCCGGTGAGCGCGAGGAGTGAGCTCGCGAGCCCCGCAGTCGCGAACGAAAGGTTGACTCGGTGAACGAGTTCGTACTGCCGCCGATCGACTACGCGGCACTCGCGCCGATCCTGATCATGCTGGGCGCGGCGGTGCTGGGGGTGTTGGTCGAGGCCTTCGTGCCGCGTCGGCTGCGGCACCCCGTGCAGCTTCCGCTGGCCCTGGTGGCGGTGCTCGCCGCGCTGACCATGGTGGTGTTCAACTCCGACAAGCGGGTGATCACCATCGGGGTGATCGCGATCGACGGCCCCACGCTGTTCCTCCAGGGCGCGATCCTGGCCCTGGCCGGTGTGGCGCTGCTGCTGATGGGCGACCGGGCGGTGGAGCGGGGCGGGGCGTTCGTGGCCCAGGCCGCGATCACCGCCGACTCGCCGGACGACCGGCGGCAGGCGGCCAAGGCCGGTGGTGCCGGTGAGGTCTACCCGCTGACCACGTTCGCCATCGGCGGCATGCTGATCTTCGTGGCGGCGAACGACCTGCTGACCATGTTCATCGCGCTCGAGGTCTTCTCGCTGCCGCTCTACCTGCTCTGCGCGCTGGCTCGTCGTCGGCGGATCCTGAGCCAGGAAGCGGCGATGAAGTACTTCCTGCTCGGCGCGTACGCCTCGGCGTTCTTCCTGTTCGGTCTGGCGCTGCTCTACGGCTTCAGCGCCGGTCTGGGCGACCGTCAGGCGGGCGTGGACTTCGCCACCCTCAACGCCGCCGTGGCCAACTCGACGGCCAGCCCGGTGCTGCTCTTCGCCGGTATGGCCCTGGTCGCCATCGGCCTGCTGTTCAAGGCCGCCGCCGCGCCGTTCCACGTCTGGACGCCCGACGTCTACCAGGGGGCGCCCACTCCGGTGACCGGCTTCATGGCGGCCTGCACGAAGGTCGCCGCGTTCGGCGCCCTGCTGCGGGTGTTCCACGTCGCGTTCGAGGGCGCACGGTGGGACTTCACGCCGGTGCTCGGCACGGTGGCGGTGCTCACCATGCTGGTCGGCGCCGTGCTCGCGGTCACCCAGACCGACATCAAGCGGCTGCTGGCGTACTCCTCCATCGCCAACGCCGGCTATCTGCTGGTCGGCGTGCTCTCCCCAGGACGTGACGGGCTCTCCGGCACGATGTTCTACCTGGTCGCGTACGGCTTCACCGTGCTGGCCGCGTTCGCCGTGGTGACCCTGGTCCGGGACGCCGACGGGGAGGCCACCCACCTGTCCCGCTGGGCCGGGCTGGGCCGCCGCTCGCCGGGGTACGCGTCGGTGTTCACCTTCATCCTGCTGGCCTTCGCGGGTATCCCGCTGACCAGCGGCTTCACCAGCAAGTTCGCCGTCTTCGCTCCGGCTCTCGACGGCGGTCAGGTGTGGCTGGTGATCGCCGGTGTGCTGACCAGCATGGTGCTGGCCTTCCCGTACCTGCGGGTCGTGGTGATGATGTGGCTCTCCGAGCCGGGCGACTCGACCCCGACCGTCACGGTGCCGGGCGCGATGACCTCGGCGGCGCTGGTGATCGGCGTACTCGCGACCCTGGTTCTCGGCGTCGCTCCGGCGCCGCTGCTCGACCTGGCCACCGGCGCTGCGGACTTCATCCGGTAGCGGCGTCACCTTCCGTTTCGGGGGCCGGTCCACTCTTGTGGACCGGCCCTCGCCGCGCCTCCCCGGTCCGCTGCAGGTAGAGCCCGTGTGGCATGGTGGAGGAGTGGTGATTAGGGGTGGCGAGCGTTCAGGTGGCACCGGCTCCGGTGGCCGCCGCAGCCGGCACGCGGGCCAGTTCGGCCCGCTCGGTCTGCATCTCGCCGACCCGCACACCGAGGCATCCGTGCTGGGGCTGCTCGACGCCATCGAGGTGGAGCTGCGGGCCAGCGTGGCCAGCGCCGACCCGTTCGTGACCGAGGCCGCCCGACACCTGGTGGAGGCGGGCGGGAAGCGCTTCCGGCCGCTTCTGGTGGCCCTGGGCGCACAGTTCGGCGACCCGGCTCGGCCGGAGGTCGTCTCGGCCGCCGTGGTGGTGGAGTTGACCCACCTGGCGACGCTCTACCACGACGACGTGATGGACGAGGCCGCGGTGCGTCGGGGAGCGCCGAGCGCCAACTCCCGTTGGACCAACTCGGTCGCCATCCTGGTGGGTGACTACCTCTTCGCGCGGGCCGCGGACGTCGCCGCCGATCTGGGCCCCGAGGCGGTACGCCTCCAGGCGCGCACCTTCGCCCGCCTGGTCCACGGCCAGATCGCCGAGACGGTCGGCCCCCGGGCGGACGCCGACCCGGTGCGGCACTACCTGGACGTGATCGCCGAGAAGACCGGTTCGCTGATCGCCACCAGTGCCCACTTCGGCGCGCTGTTCAGCGGCACCACCCCGGAGCACGTGTCGGCGCTGGCCGGGTACGGCGAGACCATCGGTGTCGCCTTCCAGCTCTCCGACGACCTGCTGGACATCGCCAGCGAGTCGGAGGAGTCCGGCAAGACGCCCGGCACCGACCTGCGGGAGGGTGTGCCGACGCTGCCGGTGCTCTACGCCCTCGCCTCCGACGACGCGGACGCCGCCTCGGTGCGGCTGCGGGAGATCCTGGCCACCGGCCCGCTGACCGACGACGCCCTGCACGCCGAGGCGCTCGGCCTGCTGCGGGAGAGCCCCGCGCTCAAGCGGGCCCGGGAGACGGTCCGCAGCTACGCCGAGGACGCGCGGGCCCGGCTCGCGCCGCTGCCGGACGTGCCGGCGCGTCGCGCCCTCGAATCGCTCTGCGACCACATCGCCGACCGCACCGGCTGATCACCTCTTCGCAGTGTCCCGCCGAGGACCGACGCCCTCGACCGGGTGTGCGGTCAGGCTGACGCGGGCCGGGACAGCAGCCGGGTGGCGGTGAGCATGAGCGCGGCCGCGGTGAGCATGGCGGCGGCTGCGGTGAGCCACATCACCGGGTAACCGGCGGCGGTGGCGAGCGACCCGAGGGCCAGCGGGCCGAGGCAGCCGCCCGCGTATACCCCGGTCTGGGTGATGGAGGTGGCGGCGGCCGGTGCCTGCGGGTGCAGCCGGACCACGGCGAAGTTCATCAGTCCGGGCCAGGACCAGCCCAGGCCGAAACCGAGCAGGACACCGGCGACGAGCGCCCCGGAGCCGGCCACCGCGAGCAGGCCGAGCCCCGCCGCCCCGACCGCCAGCAGGCCGGCGATCACGGTGACGTGCCCGCCGTCGCGGCGGTCGGCGAGCCAACCGATCCCGATCCGCGCGACGACGCAGACCGCGCTGCCGAGGGTCAGCACGAGTCCGGCGAGGGCGGGTCCGTGACCCCGGTCCACGGAGGCGTCGACCAGGAAGGTGCCCAGCGCGCCCGCCGCGCTTGCCGCGAGCGTCGCGGCCACGCCGACCACGACCAGACCCACGGTCGCGTTCCCGGCGGGGCGGTTCGACCGATGGACGGGTTGCGGTCCGTGTGACGGGACGAGCGGCAGCGTGGCCAATGCGGCACCGGCGGCGGCCACGAACGCCCACCGCCAGCCGACGGTGAGCGCGAGTGTGGGTACGGCCGCGCCGGCCAGCAGGGTGGAGACCGGGATGGCCGCCTGTTTGACGCCGAACGACAGGCCCTGTCGTCGCGCCGGTACGTGCCGGGCCAGCAGCAGGTTGCTGGAGAGTTGGCCCAGCGCGTTCGCGGTGCCGGCCACGGCGAGCAGGACGAGCAGCATCGGGTACGAGCGGGCCAGCACGGCCACGGCGAGCAGCGAGCCGGCGGAGATCAGGATGCCCGTGCGGGCGACGACGCCACCGCCCCAGCGTTCCACCAGCGCACCGGAGGGGACCGAGGCGAGCGCACCGACGCCGAAGTAGATCGCCACGGCGATGCCCAGACCGGCCGGGTTGAAGCCCAACTCCTCGCGCATCTGCACGGCGAGCCCGCCGACCAGGAAGACGGGTAGGACGCAGGCGATGGTGACGGCCACGGCGGTGGAGGCGGCCCGGACGGGCCGGGTGGTCGTCTCCGCAGCACGGGACGGGGCGGTGTGGGTCATGGTGGGGCCAACCTACGCCTGCCGCATTCCGGCAACGGAAAGTGCGGTCAGCGTCACATCGGGTATCCGACGAACGGTGATCCTCCACCCGATCAGGCGTTTCGCGCGGGGCTCCTTTTTCATATGGTGTAAGTCCCCGGTGGCGGAGGTGGTTGTGCGTGACCCCCTGGCGGAACCTTCGGACCTGATCCGAAGTGTCTCCCGCGCACTTCGAGTGCTCGAGTCGGTCGGTCGTGCCCCGCGCGGGCTGACGGTGAAACAGATCGCCCGGCGGTGCGAGCTGACCGTTGCCACGACCTACCACCTGGTCCGCACACTCGCGTACGAGGGTTACGTGATCCGCCGCGAGGACGGCACGTACATCGTGGGGCTGGAGGTGGCCGACCGCTACCGCGAACTGGTCGCCGCGTTCCGGGGCTCGCCCGCGGTGGGGGAGAACCTGCGGCGCGCGGCCATCGAGACCGGATGGAGCCACTACCTCGGCCGCTTCGTGGGCGGTCAGGTCGCCGTCACCGCCGTCGCGGAGGGGAACCGCTCGCCGTACCTGGAGGACCTCGTGCCCGGGTTCGACGAGGGCGCGCACGCGACCGCGCTCGGCAAGGCCCTGCTCGCCACGCTCACCGCCGAGCAGCGGCACCGCTACCTGCGGGAGTACGGCATGCGGCCGTTCACCAGCGCCACCCTGACCACCCCGGAGGCGTTCGAGGCCGACCTGGCGGCGGGCGAGCGGCGCGGGATGCAGCTCGAACTGGGTCAGTTCCGGCAGGGGGTGGCCTGCGCGGCCGTCCTGGTCACCCCGGACAAGGACATGGAACGGCGTACGGTGCTGGCGTGTGCGCTGCCGGCCAGCGAGATGATGACCTCCGCCCGGGTGGTCCGGACGAAGCTGATCACCACCGCCCGCGCGATCGCCGAGTGCCTCGCCACCGAGACCTGACCGGCGCCGACCGGTCCGCCCGGACCGGAACGGGGTGGGCTGCCGGAGCCGACCCGGCGAGACGGCCCCCTTCCTGGTGGGAAGAGGGCCGTCGGGAAGCGGCCGGCGCGGAGCCGGGGCGGGGTCAGCTACCGACCGGCCCGCCGTCCAGCCGCCAGGTCACCACCACGCCCGGTTTGGCGTAGTCGCCGTCCGGCCAGGTGGAGGCCGGGTTGTCGACCGAGGCACCGGTGACCTCGCCGGGGTGCTGCACGGCGACGAAGAGCGAGCGGTTGTCGCCGGTGATGAACGGCCCGCAGGTCTCCGCACCGCGCGGCACAGTGAGGAACTGCTTGAGGTGGCCCCGCTCCGGCCCTTCGGTCGGTGTGGCGAAGAGGCCGTCGTTGCTGCCCAGAGCGTTGCCGTCGGTGGAGATCCAGAGGTTGCCGGTGGCGTCGAAGGCCACGTTGTCCGGGCAGGAGATCGGCGACACCTTCGTCTTGTCGTACCCGGAGAAGTAGGTCGACGGGTCCGCCGGGTCACCGCAGACGATCGGCAGTGACCAGGTGAACGTCTCGGCGGTGTTGTCGCCCCGGTGCTCGACCAGTTCCAGGATCTGGCCGTGCCGGTTGGTGCTGCGCGGGTTGGCCTCGTCCGGCCCGGGGTTGCTGCCGACACCCCGGTTGGTGTTGTTGGTCAACGCCACGTAGACCTTGCCGGTGAGCAGGCTCGGCTCGACGTCCTCGGGCCGGTCCATCTTGGTCGCGCCGACCTTGTCACCGGCGAAGCGGGTGAAGGTGAGCACCTCGGCGGCGGTCATCCCGTCCACGAAGGAGCGGTTGCCGCTGACCAGCTTGATCCAGCGGCCCTTGCCGTCGAACGCGCCGTCCGAGGGCAGCCGTCCGGATCCGTCGATCTCGTCGGCGCTGGTCTGGTCGAGCCGGGCGACGTAGAGCGTGCCGGACTCCAGCAGCGTCAGGTTGTGCTTGCGGGCGACCCAGGAGTTGCCCTTCATGAACGTACGGTCCGAGACGAACTTGTACAGGTAGTCGAAGCGCTCGTCGTCGCCCATGTACGCGACCACGCGTCCGTTGCGGGCCACGATGACGTTCGCGCCCTCGTGCTTGAAGCGCCCCAGCGCGGTGTGCTTGCGGGGGCGACTGGTCGGGTCGTACGGGTCGATCTCCACGATCCAGCCGTGCCGGTTCGCCTCGTTCGGGTGTCTGGCCAGGTCGAAGCGGTCGGCGGCACGGTCCCACTTGCGGTTGCCGCTGGGGTGGCGGGTGGTGGTGTTGATGCCGTACCGGGCCAGCCGGGGCTTGTCCGCTGCCGGGGCGGCATCACCGCCGACGAAGTACTGGTTGAAGTTCTCCTCACCGGAGAGCACCGTGCCCCACGGGGTCACCCCGCCCGCGCAGTTGTTCAGCGTGCCGACGACCGTACGCCCCCTGGGGTCGGCGGCGGTCTTCACGAACGCGGAGCCGGCGGCCGGACCGGTCAGCTCGAAGGTGCTGCTCAACGCGTCGACGCGCCGGTTGTACGGGCGGCGGCCCGAGGTGACCGCGCGCCACTGGCCGGTGCCGGCGACCCGCTCGATCTCCACCACCGACATGCCGTGTGCCGCCATCGACACCTTCACCTGCTCGACGGTGAGCGCGTCGAGGCTGGTGAAGCCGGGGAACATCAGGTCCTCGTTGGTGTACTCGTGGTTGACCACGAGCAGTGCCCGCCGACCGCCCTTGTCCAGCGGCAGCACACCGACGTAGTCGTTGTTGTACCCGAACTGGCGGGCCTGTGCGGCGGCGGTCTGCCGACGCAGGTCGAAGGCGGGCGCGCCGGGCAGCACCGGGTCGCCCCAGCGGATGACGACGGCGTGGTCGTAGCCGTTCGGCACCACGAAGGTGTCCAGCGTGTTCGGCGGGATCGGCGAGAAGCTCAGCTCCCCGCTGCCGACACCCCGGCCGCCAGCGCTGAAGGTGGTGGCCTCGGGTACCACCGGGGAACCCGGCGTCGCGGCGGCGGTGCCACCACCGGCCAGCGCACCGGCGCCGCCGCCGAAGCCGAGCACCAGCGCGCCGACGGCCCCGGCGCGGACCAGTCCACGGCGGGAGACCTCGGCGTCGACCAGGTCGCCGAAGTAGGCGTTGTCGGAGGTGTTGGGCACCGGGTGGTCGCAGGCGTTGCCGCAGCGGTAGAGACAGGTCATGGCGTCGCGGCTGCCGTGGCGGGGAGTGCCCAGCAGCGGGAGCAGCCGGGGACGGTCGCTCATGGGAGGAGCCTCCTGAGGGTCACGCACGCCGGTGCCGCTCACCGACGGGTACCCGCCGGACGCTAGGAGGGCGTGGTGAGCGGTGGTCGGCGTCGATATGAACCAGCGATGAACTCCCCGTCGGGAATCCCAGGTCGCGCAGGTGGTGAACCGATCAGCGTGACCGCACGTATCCCTGGTCGTAACGCCGCGCCCGCTCGGTCGAGAGCGAGGAGAGGACCATCAGCGACCACGACGCCCACCTGCTGCGCGCCCTGCACGACGAGCATGCCGAGGCGCTGTACGCGCACGCGTTGCGGCTGGTCAACGGCGACCGGCAGCGCGCCGAGGACCTGGTGCAGGAGACGCTCCTGCGGGCCTGGCGGCACCCGGAGTCACTGGACCCCCGGCGCGGCTCGGTCCGCGCCTGGCTGTTCACCACCGCGCGCAACCTCGCCATCGACGCCTGGCGGCGACGGTCGACCCGGGTCGGCGAGGTCTACACCGACGAACTGCCCGAACCCAGCGAGGTCGTCGACGAGACGGAACGCGCCGTGGAGGCGTGGACCGTGGCGGAGGCGCTCAACCGGCTCAGCCCGTCCCACCGGGACGTCCTCGTCGAGTGTTTCTACCAGGGCCGCTCGGTGTCCGAGGCCGCCTCCCGGCTCGGCGTGCCACCGGGCACCGTGAAGTCCCGCACCCACTACGCGCTGCGCTCACTACGGTTGGTGCTGGCGGAGATGGGGGTGACCGGATGAGCCGTTGCGACTACGCCTTCGACGACGGCGCGTACGTGCTGGGTGCCCTCTCACCCGCCGACCGGGCCGCGTACGAACGTCACCTCGTCGGCTGCCCCGACTGCCAACAGTCGGTTTCCGAGATCGCAGTGCTCCCCGGCCTGCTCGGTCGGCTGGACCCGTCGAGCCTGGAGCAGTTCCTGCCGCCGCCGGAGAACCCCCGGGTGCCCGAGCTACTCAACGCCGCGCGGGACCGCCGGCGTCGGGAGCGGCAGGCCAACCGGCTGCGGTACGCGGTCACCGGCCTCGCGGCGGCGGCGTTCGCCCTGCTGGTCGGCTTCGGCGTGGCGACGATGCTGCCGAGCGAGCAGCCGGGCCGGCCACCGCTGGCGCAGGTGCGTCTGGTCGCGATGGAGCCGGTGACCGGCTCGGCGCCGGTGCACGCCGAGATCGGCCTGCGGCACACCGACTGGGGTACCGAGGTGACCATGCACTGCGGGTACGACGAGCACACCGGCTACGGCAAGGCACATGCCTTCCGGCTGGTGGCGTACGGCCCGGACGGTGCGCAGGAACAGATCGGCTCGTGGCGTGCCGCGCCCGGCGACGACCTGCGGATCACCGGTGCGACCCGGTTCACCAACGCCGAACTGGTCCGGCTGGAGCTGATCCGCGCCGACGGCACCCCCGTCCTGGCCTACGACGTCCGCTGAGGCAGGAGGTCACGCCGGTCAGCGCGGGGCGGGTACCGCTGCCGCTGCGCCGACCTCGCTGTCCGGGCGCGAGCGACGGTTGCGCCGGGCGTTGCGGAGCGCGTCGGCGGTGAAGACGATCAGCGCGAGCCAGACCAGTCCGAAGCCGACCAGACGGGCCGGCGGCATCGGCTCGTGGAAGATCAGCACACCGCAGGCCAGTTGGATGATCGGCGCGACGTACTGGAGCATGCCCAGTGCGGTCAGCGGCAACCGGTTCGCGGCGCCCGCGAAGAGCAGCAGCGGGATGGCGGTCAACGCGCCGGCCAGCACCAGCAGCAGCGCGTGCCCGACCGAGACCCGGCCGAACGTGGCGTCACCGGTGGTCGCGAGCCAGCCGAGGAACACCAGCGCCGGCACGGCCAGCACGGCGGACTCGACGAAGAGGCCCTCTGCCGGGGGCAGCCCCAGCCGCTTCTTCACCAGGCTGTACCCGCCGAACGTGAAGGCCAGCGTCAGCGCGAGGTACGGCAACCGGCCGTAGTCGACGGTGAGGACGGCCACCGCCAGCGCACCGACGCCGAGCGCGGCCCACTGCGCCGGGCGCAGCCGTTCCCGCAGCACCAGGACGCCGAGCAGCACCACCACCAGCGGGTTGATGAAGTACCCGAGGGCGGTCTCCACCACCCGGTCGGAGTTCACGCCGTAGATGTAGGTGAACCAGTTCACCGCGATCAGGGCGGCGGCGGCACCGACCCCGGCCAGGGCGCGCGGCCGACGCAGCAGGGCACGCAGGAACCCGATGTTGCGCATCACGGCGAGCAGCAGGGCGACGAACACCACCGACCAGATGACCCGGTGGGCCAGGATCTCCAGCGGGCCGGTCGGGCGCAGCAGCTTGAAGTACAGCGGGAAGAACCCCCACAGCAGGTACGCGACCAGGCCGTAGAGGTATCCGAGGCGGAGCGGTGTCACGGGTTCACCGTAAGGGGCGGATCGCTCTGTTGATCCTTGCTGGTGAGCGGCGTCACGGTCGACTCACGGCGGTCGAACTCCATCCACCGGTCGGCGCGTACCCCGGTGAAGCCGAGCTTGGCGTACACCCCGTGCGCGTCGTTGGTCGCCAGCAGGATCCGGCGTACGCCAAGCTCGCCGAGGTGGTCGCGGACGCCGCCGGCCAGCCAGGTGCCCAACCCGTGCCCGCGTTCGGCCCGGTCCACGTAGACGTCGCAGAGATAGGCGAAGGTGGCCCGGTCCGTGATCACCCGGGCGACGGCGACCTGTCGGCCGTCCGGCGGGCGGTACACGCCGAACCCGAGCGAGCCGGCGAAGGCCGCAGCCACCGTCGCGCGGTCCCGCCCGAGCGCCCAGTACGCGTCGGTGGAGAGCCAGGTGTGCACCAGGTCCAGGTCGAGGAGATCGGGCGAGGTGCTGAGCGTGTAGCCGTCGGGACGGGTCCGGGTGAACACTCCCGGGACCCTAGTTGGCCCGGCGCTGCGGCGCGGCCCACTTACCCTTCGTTCGTCAGGCGGTCACCGTCGGTGGCGACGGTGACCGCCCGACGAGCGGTCGGTCGGGTGCCCGACGAGGTCGAGCCGCCCGGTCGCGGTCAGTCGCGGTCGAGGATGGCGCCGAGGATCCAGGTGACGATGCCGACGAAGAGCGCACCCAGCACGGCGGCGGGCCAGAAGCCGTCCACGTCGAAGGGCAGCCCCACCTGGTCGGCGATCCAGCCGGTGAGCAGGAACAGCAGACCGTTGACCACCAGTGCGATCAGGCCGAGGGTGAGCAGGTAGAAGCCGCACCCGACGGTCTTGATGATCGGCTGGAGCACCCCGTTCACCACGCCGAAGATGACCGCGACGAGGACCAGCGTCAACACCGTCTCACCGAGCGACTCGGTGTTCAGGGAGATGCCGGGGATGATCACAGTGGCCAGCCAGAAGGCCACCGCCGTGGCGCCGACCCGGATCAGGAGACCTTTCAGAAAATCCATGGCCGGCATGGTGTCATGGCCGGCGTACCGGCGAAACCCGCGAGATCAACTCCGGCCGTGTCGGAGGGGCGCTCCGATGAGTTGCGCCTCGATCGGCGTGATGGCCAGCAACGCCCAGCGCAGGGCCCGCCGGTTGACCACCGCCACCATGTCGGGCCGGCTGCGCGCCAACCACCGCGCGGCGTCGCCGAGGCCCAGCGCGCCGCCCGCGACCGCCGACTCGGCCCGACTCAACGGCGACAGCACCACCAGGTCGGCGCGGGCCAGTCCGTCCGCGTCGGCCGGGGTCAGCTCCTCGCGTACCAGCAGGGTGGCCTGCCAGGCGGCACCCGGACGCGGGCCCGGCGGCGGTGGCGGCGCGTCCCGCACCACGAGCACCGGGGCGAGCGGGGTCGCGGCGGGACCCTCCGCCGGACGGTCCGGGGGCAGCAGCGCGATCGTCCGGCCGGGTACGCCGACACCGCGCGCGAAGGGTTCCCAGGCGTGTGGCCGGGTCGTCTGGACCACCACCCGGGCACCGAGCGCCATCGCCCGCACGGCGAGCAGTTGGGCGGTGGGCAGCCCGCCGACGAGCATCACCCGGGTGCTCTCCGGCCGGAACAGCCGGACGGTGACGGGTGCGCCGTGCCGGTTGGTGCCCAGCATCAACCCCGCCGAGCCGTACGGCAGCGTCGCCTCCGGGCCGTCCGCGCCGGGCGGTGTGGACGGGGTGCGGCGACGCGTGACCGGTCGACCCGGCCGCGCGAGCGGGAGCGTGTTGACGAAACCGTGCAGGTGGGCGCCGTCGTTGCGGAGGAGTACCCCACCGGCGGTCGCCACGACCTGCTCCAGTGCGCGGCAGGCGGCGGAGAGTTCGGCCGGCGTCGCCGTGCTCAGGCGTACGGTCAGCTCGGTCCGGCCCGGTGCCTCCGTGTCGGCGTGCAGCGACACCGTGGTGGCGGTCACCGGCAGCGCGGACAGCCGGGACACCAGCCGGCCCACCGGTTCCGTCGGCCAGTGTCGCAGCGCGAAGGTGCTCTGGAGCAGCCCGCCGCACCGGACGCCGTGCCAGGTCTCCCGGGGCGTGCTGCCGTCGTGGTGCGCGAGTTCGGCGAGCATCCGCAGGGTCGCCTGCGTGCCGAGCGGACGCACGGACAGTGGCCGTAGCCGCCGCACCATCCGGCGTACGGTGCCGGCGAGCGCCCGCCGGAGCGCCTCCTCGGGCCAGCCCGCCACCCGCATCACCCGGACGGCCAGTACGGCGCGCTCCCCGCCGGCCAGCCGCCCACCGGTCAACTGCCGGTACGAGGTGGACACCGGTCCACCACCGGCCGCGACCGCCGGTGCCGCCGTGACGGTCAGCAGCAGTTGCACGCGGACCGGCGGCACGTCGGCGGCGCGGGTCGGCAGCAGCGCGGCGGGTGGCGGCAACGGGCGGGCACCCGCACCGAGCAGATCGGCGGCGTCGCCGACGTCGAGCAGGGCCACCAGGCCGTCCGGGTCGTCGACGGCGGCGGCCGGGAATCCGGCCACCTCGACGGGACGGACGACGGCGTCCGGGTCGACCAGGTCGAGCAGGGTCGTCGGGTGGCGCACCCGGCGACGGCGGACCAGGTAGCCCGTCCCGAGCCGGAGCCACTCGTGCAGCCACCGTCGCCGTGCCCGACCCCAGGCGCCGACCAGGAGGGCGCCGGCCAGCAGGACGGCGGTCGTCGTCGGCAGCGCGCCCAGACCCGGTGCGGCGACGAGCATCGCCGCCGCGACCTGTGTGGTGACGATCTGTCCGACCGTCGGTCGGTACGCCCGCCGCCGCACGCGCGGACTCCACTGTGGCCTGTCGTGACCGTCGTCGGTGCCGGACCGGGCATCGGCGGCACGGCGGGCGAGGGTGCCGGTGGTCGGCGCTGTGGCCCGTCGGTCGATCACACCCCGCGACGTCATCGACGCCCATCGTAGTAGCCCGCCTGCTGCCGCGTTGTCCACAGGGGAGCTAGCGGGGGTAGCAGAAACGCGATGGTGTCGCTACTGTCAGCGACGAGTTCTCGTTGGCCCGTCCCGCGTCGCGCACGCCCTCCGGCGGCGCGGGTGGTGTCGTCCATGGGCCAGCCACGATCGAGAGACGAGGTGACGTCGGGGTGTCCTCCCAGACCCAGGCAGAGGCCGCGGTGATGCAACAGACCGCGGCGAAGTTCGAGCAGACGGACCAGTCGTTGCAGTCGATGCTCAGTGGACTGCTGGCCCAGCTGGCGATTCTCCAGCAGGCCTGGCGCGGGGCGGGCGGCCGGTCGTTCGAGCAGGTCAAACAGCAGTGGGCGCAGGATCAGGCGAACCTGCAGCGGGCCCTTCGGGAGACCGCAGGGGCGATCCGCACCGCCGGCACGAAGTACGACGCGTCGGACACCGAGGCGGCCGGCCGGGTGTCCGCCACCAACCGCGGCGGCATCGAGCTGCCGCTCTAACGCGTTCCACCGGGCTGGTCAGTTCCGATGACCAGGTCCCGGGTCACGACCGAGGGGGAAGACTACCGATGGAGAACGGTGTGCTGGTCGTCAACTTCGCCGCGCTGCACCAGGCCAGCGCGGACATCCAGCGGGCCCTGAACACGCTCGAATCGCAACTCGGTCAGCTGGAGCAGGACGCCGCTCCGCTGGTGGCGAGCTGGTCCGGCGAGGCGCAGCAGGCGTACGAGCAGCGGCAGGCCCGGTGGCGCAACGCCTCACAGGACCTCCAGACGATGCTGCGTGACATCAAGGTGGCGGTGGACGAGTCCGCGACCGACTATCTCGACACCGAGAAGCGCAACGCCGGTCTGTTCCAGTGACGGACGGCTGACGCCGGCCGCCTCGAACGCGGCGGTCGGCGTCAGCCACCGGTGGCCGACGGACGGGCGGTCGACTCAGCGCGGATCGGCGGGCCGCCACCGCCGCCGGACCCCCTGGGGGACGAGGACGGCGGCCAGCACGATGACGGTCACCGTCAGCAGGCCGGCGACGGTGAGCACGGCCACCCGCTCCCGGGCGGCGGTCCGTCGGTCCTGCTGCGCCACCAGCGCCGGGTCCGGGCGCTCCGCGTCCAGCCCGCCCGCCGGTCTCGCGCCGGGCGTCGTACCGTCCGCCTCGGTGACCGCCCGGTACGGATTGAGCACACCCGCGCCGTACCCCGCGTCGGGAGCCGGGTCGGCGGTCGCGATGATCCGCCGGGCCACCTCCGCAGCGCTCAGCTCCGGGCGGTACTGGCGCACCAGGGCGGCGGTCGCGGCCACGAAGGGCGCGGCGTAACTGGTCCCCTCGGCCCGGTGGTGGCCGCGTCCGGTCGCGGCGATCAGCACGTCGGTGCCGGGCGCTACCAGGTCGACGTAGGAGCCGGTCTGGGAGAACCCGGCCCGTGTCCCGTCGGCACCGATCGCGCCGACCCCGATCACCGACCCGTACGCGGCGGGGTAGGGGCGCGGGTCGCCCTCCCCGTGCAGGTTGCCGGCGGCGGCCACCACGATCACGTCCCGGGCCGCCGCGTAGGCGATCGCGGCACGGACCGTCGGTCGGTCGGCGTACAGCACCACCGACAGGTTGATCACGTCGGCGTCGTTGTCGACCGCCCAACGGATCGCCGTGGCGAACTCCTCCGGCGCGACCGTACGCCCCGCTCCCCGGCCGTCCACGACCTGCTGTTCGCTGACCCGCACCGGCAGGATCCGGGCGTTCGGCGCCAGACCGTGGAAGGCCACTCCGTCGTGCGGGGCGGCGGCGATGATGCTGGCCACGCCGGTGCCGTGGCCGACGCAGTCCCGGGTGCCGTCACCGCCGGGGTCGAGCAGGTCGAGGCCGTCGAGCACCCGGTCGGCGAGCTGCGGGTGGCGCCGATCCACGCCCGAGTCGACCACCGCGACGGTCACCCCGGACCCGTTCGCCAGCGGCGACAGCCGCGCCGGGGCGTACCGCTCCTGCGGCCAGGGCGCGGTGGCCACTGGTCGGGCCGGTGCCGGCGGTGCGGCGCAGTCCGGCCCATCCGGAGTCGCCGGCAACCCGGCCGTCGCGGGCCGTGCCGACGCAGCGGGTGCCGGGGTGACCGGCGCGGCCAGCAGGGTGGCGGCAGCCACACCCGCCAGGATCGGGAGCGGGACGTACCGGGACATCGACCGCCTCCGTATCGTGTCGACTCCGGAACGGGATGTTATCGCCCCTCGGTGAACCGGGCGGACCGGCGACGGCCTGGCATTGTGATCTTGTGGACACCTTGTAGGTTGTAGGCGATACCTATGGCTGTGCCCGGGAGGAGGGGTGGCCGTGACCGACTGGGCGCCGGCCACCGAGGCCGAGGCGGCGATGCGGGACGCGCTACGCGGCAACGACCAGCAGTTGTACTTCCGCATCCTGTCCCGGGTCGAGCTGCTGTTGCCGATCTCCGCCCAGCCCGTCCCGGGCCAGGTGCCGGCGGGCTGGGGCACCTGGACGACCGGTGGCCGCACGCACGTGTTGGCGTTCACCTCCGCCGAGGCGATGCGGTCCTGTCTCGGTGACCACGCCGGGCCGAGTCGACGCTCCGGGTACGCCGAACTGGCCGCCGGCTGGCCGAACCACGAGTGGTGGCTGGCGGTCAATCCCGGCCTGCCGATCGAGGGCTACCTGCCCGCCTGGTTCGTCTCCCAGTTGTCCCGTGGCGACGTCCGGCTGCCCGGGCGCACGGTCGGCGCCCGGGCCCGGTTGGAACGGGTGGAGGCGCTGAACCGCTCGCGCGAGGGGCGAGCGTCGCACGGCACCCCGCCCCCTGCGACCGGCACCGCACGGTCACCCGGCGTCGGTCCCGATCGTCCGGCACCCTCCTCGCCGCAGCCGGTGGCCCCGGCGGCCTTCCAGTTGCCCGAGTCACCGGTGGCGGCGCCCGGCACGGTGGCCGGTCCGCACCAGCAGCAGCCCGGCGGTGGATCGCCGGGTCGACCTGACCTCGGTCGGGGCGCACCCGTCCAGGATTCCGTGCCCCGTCAGGAGACTCTCGGGAGCCGGCTCAGCGCCGTCGGCGGTGGCCGGGTGGAGGGTCCGGTCGGCGCGCCGCCGAGTCGGCCGATGCCGACACCCGGCGAGGAACCGACGGTCGCCGGTCCCGGCTGGCCGGGTACCCCGGAACGCGCAGGCCCGGCCGGCAACGGCCCAGCCAGCAGCGGCCCGCCCAGCAGCGGCCCGCCCACCAACGGCCCGCCCGCCGACACCGGCAGCGGCCAGACGCCCAGGCGGTCCTTCTTCGAGCCGTCGAACTCCCGTACCGGCCAGCGCGCCGACCGGCTGACCGACCGTGCGACCCCGCCGTCCCGGCTGGCTGCCCGTGGCGGGCAGCCGTTCCCCCGGCGCGGGACGGCCGCTGATCCGTCCGCCGAGGGGAAGACCCGCGCCTTCGACTTCACCGGCACCGAGTCGGGTGCCCGCCCCGAGTCCGGTGGCGAGCCGACCCAGCAATTGCCGTCACCCGGCGGTGCGACGCAGGAGCCGACCCGGCCACTGCGGGTCTCCCCGCCGAACGGTTGGACGGCACCGGGTGGTCTCGCCGACAGCGGCGACCCCACCGAGGCGTTGCCCCCTCGCGGGCCGGCGGAGCCCACGGAGGAGTTGTCGGCCGCGGAACCGGTCTCCGGCCCGCCCGCGACCCGCCGTGGCTTCACCCCGATCGTCATCGAGGGCACCATCATCGAGGCGCGCGACCTCAGCTCGGTCGACGACGCCCCATCCCGGCCGCAGGGGTTCGCCACCTTCGCCAGCGCCGAACCGACAGTGCGTGTCCCGCCGGTCGAGGCCGACCCCACCATGCGGGTCCCCGTGTCGGAGGCCGAACCGACAGTGCGGGTCCCGGTCTCCGAGGCTGAGCCGACAGTGCAGGTTCCGTCGGTGCAGGCGGAACCGACTGCGCAGGTCCCGCTGGTGGAGGCCGAACCGACGACATGGGTGCCCACGGTCGGGGCCGAGCCGACCGCGCCGGTCCGGACCGTCGAGCCCGAGACGACGGCCTGGGTCCCGACGGTGGAGCCGGAGACGACGGCTTGGGTGCCGACGGTCGAGGCCGAGCCGACCGTTCAGGTGCCGTCTGACGAGCCCACCGCCCGGGTCCCGTCCACCGCGCCGGAGACGACGGCCTGGGTGCCGACGGTAGGGGCCGAACCGACCGTCGAGGTGCCGTCTGCCGAGGCGGAGCCGACGGTGCGTGTCCCGGTCCCGCAGGCGGGGCCGACCGCCTCGGTTCCGCTGGTGGAGGCCGATCCGACCACATGGGTGCCGACGGTGGCGGATCCGACCGGATGGATCCCGACGATCGGATCCGAGCCGACCGCCGACGTGCCGTCGGTCGAGGCCGAGCCGACCGCCGAAGTCCCGTTGACCGACGCCGAGCCGACGGTCGAGGTCCCGTCCGCCGGGTCCGAGCCGACCGCCGATCTGGTGCCGGCGGGTTCCGAACCGACCGCCGAGGTGCCGCCGGTCGAGGCGACTGCCGACGTTCCGCTGGTCGGGTCCGAGCAACAGACCGTGCCGCTCCGGGGGACGATCCCGGAGTCGGCCATCGAGACCGAGCTGATCACGCCTCCGGCCTCGCCGACGGTCGCTCGGGCCGAGGTCTCCGAGTCGGGCGACGGGTCCGAGCCGACGGTGCAGAGTCCCGCCGCGACCACCCCGGACGCGGCATCCGTCGCCACGCCGCCGGCGGCCGGTGCCGAGTTCACGCCGGCCAACGACGTCGAGGTGAACCTGCTGGAGGCGGCGGAGGCGGGCAGCACCGACACGTTCCTCTCCACGCTGCTGCTGGCCCGGGTCCTGATGCCGGTGGCGGCCGACTCCGTCACGGGTACCCGACCGGGCGACCCGGGCTTCGTCTGGCCCACCGTGCAACTGGACGGCCAGACCTTCGTGGTGGCGTACACCTCGCCGCAGCGGCTGAGCGACCACACCGATCCGGCCGCCGCCGAGACGCTCCAGGTCCGCTTCGTCCAGCTGATCCGCTGCTGGCCGGACACGTCGTGGTCGTTCGCGGTGAATCCCGGTACGCCGGTCGGCGCCAAGCTGCCCGGCGAGCAGATCGTCGGGCTGGCCAACTGGGCCGCCGAGCTGGGGCTCGGTGACGACCCGGAGCGGGAGACCGAGTCGTCGGCCGAGCCGACCGTCTCGTCCAAAGGCCCACGGGAGGCCGCACCGGTCGTCGACCCGGTGCGGCCGATCGTGATGCAGAAGGCGATCGCACCCAGCCAGCTCGGCTACTACCTGGAGCGTGGCTACGACCGGGTCTCCGGCTTCGTCCACCGGGCCGGCGAGCTGGCCCATCTCGACACCCCGGCGAAGTTGCACGGCGCGCTCGGCCTCGACCATCCCGAGTCGCCCTTCGCCGCCGACGCCGAGCAGATCTACGTGCTGCGGTGGCCGGCGTACCGGCCGAGCCTCTACCGGATCCCGTACGGCGGGCAGAACGAGGCCGCCATGCGGGCGATGGAGGGCTGGGTCATCGAGCGTCCGCCGTTCCGGGGCAACGGTTTCGCCCCCGGCGAGAGTTCCGACGTGGTGGCCGAGTTCAAGGTGGACAGCGTCCGGCTGCCGCACGGCGCCCAGCTGCTGCGGATCGGCGCGGACGGCACCGAACGTCTGGTCGCCGTGCTCGACACCGACACGCTCGCCTGGCGACAGGTCGGTGAGCGGTGATGCGCGACGGCTACGTGGCCCGCTGGCGTGGCCGGGAGTACCAGGCCAGCCCGGACGGCGGCGAGATCCGGCTCTACCGGCCGGAGGCGGCCGACGGCTTCGAGGAGGTCCGCGTCGGCCGCCACGTCCGGGTCGTCCCGGCCTCGGAGGTCGAGGAACTGGCGTACGTCCGGACGACCTGCACCTGGCAGGGGCAGCCGTTCATCGTGCTCGCCGTGCACGACGGGTGGCTGCGGGTCGAGTACACCGGTGGTCGGTGGCCGGTCGCCCAGGCGATGCGGCTGGAAGCCTTCGACTTCGGTGTCTACCAGGGCTGGGCGCCGGTCGGTGAGGTCACCGACGTCCGCGAACAGCGGATCTGAGCACCGGTCAGGACTTCGTCCAGCGCAGGACCTCGCCGAGCACCAGCTCCGGCGTCTCCAGGTGCGGGAAGTGCCCGACGTCGTCCAGCAGCCGCCACTCGTACGCCGCGCTGACGTAACGTCCCGACCCCTGGGCGGTACGCGGCAACGAGGCCACGTCCAGCGCGCCGTGCAGTTGCAGGGTGGGGGTGACCAGGGGGCGCTGCATCAGCTTGACGAACCGGTATCCGTGCAGCCGCAGCACCGACCGGAACGCCCAGCGGTAGCCCTCCAGCGCGCAGAACGCGGCCTGCGGAATCCGCATCGCCTCCCGGTAACGGTGGGCGTACCCGGCGAACTCCGGGCCGCTCACCCAGCGGGGTCCGCCCCAGCGGCGCAGGATCTCCTCCACCGCCCGCGCGTCGTCCCGGGTGAGGACGTGCTCGTAGCGGGGCATCTGGAACCTCAGCGCGGGTGTGGAGGCGGCGAACTGGCCCCGTGGGTCGGCGAAGATCCCGGCGCGCAGCCGCAGCGGGTGCGGTGCGCCGAGCACCACCAGCCGGCGGACCAGGTTGGGATGGAACGAGGCCACCGTCCAGGCGATCATCCCGCCGGCACCGGCACCGACCACGGTCGCCGACCGTTCACCCAGCGCGCGGATCAGGCCGGCCACGTCGGCGGCGAGGGTGTAGCCGTCGTACCCCCGGGGTGGTTTGTCGCTGGCGCCGTAGCCGCGCAGGTCGACGGCGACGGCGCGGAAACCGGCGTCGGCGACCGCCGGCAGCATCTGCTGCCAGGCCCACCAGTGCTCGGGGAAGCCGTGCAGGAAGAGCACCATCGGACCGGTGCCCGCCTCCACGACGTGGAACCGGCTGCCGTTGGCGCCGACGAACCGGTGCGTCCACGGTCCCTCGGTGAGGACGCAGGATTCGTCGATGGCATCGCCACGCTGCTCGGTCATGACCGACAGCCTATGACCTCGCCGCCGTCGGCCCCGGTGGGCCGACCGGACCACCGGCCCGGCAGGGGCGACGCCCCGGGCAGATGGCCTGCCCGGGGCGTCGTCGTGTCAGGTCGGCGGCTCAGGAGAACCGGACCTTGGTGTAGATGCCGTCCTGCTCCATCACCTTGATCTTGGTGCCGGTGGCCGGGAGCTTGACGCCGTGGTTGGGCAGCTCCGGGAACCAGTACTGCTTGGTGTCGTCGAACAGCGGCTGCGCGGCCTGACCCCGGATGTACTGGGGCTGGCTGTTGAGGTGCAGCGTGAACGAGTCGGCCTTCTTGAGGCTGAACGGCGCGTCGTAGACCTGGATCCGGGCCCGCCAGGGCTGACCCGTCAGGTTGTAGATCGGCCGGGGCCGGGAGTCGATGATCAGGTTCCGGCCCTCGCCCGGGTGTGCGAACGTGTCGTTGTCCGACCACCGGGTGTTCCAGTACGAGATCAGCAGACCCTCCTGGTACGCGTAGTGGTCCACGAAGTCCGGCTTGGTGTTGGCGTACCCGAAGAAGTACGGACCGGTCTTGAGGTACTTGTCGTACGAGATGTACTGCCGGGTCCCGGCGATGTAGTAGTTCGGGAAGCTGCGGGTGTACGTCTCCTCGACCACCTCGAACCCGCCGGCCAGCGTCCAGCCGGTGGCACCGTCCTCGGCACCGTCGACGAGGACCGTCTGCCCGTCGGCGGTCAGGGTGATCGCGTCACCGAAGAACCCGCCCTCGGCGACCGCCCCGTCCGTCTGGTAGCGCAGCCGGAACCCGACGGTGTTGCCGGCCACCGAGTCCAGCGGGACCTGCACGTCCACCCACTCGCCGTCGGTGCTGCCGTCCAGCGCGTACCGGCCGGGGGAGATCTCCTTGAACGGCCGACCGTCCGCGGTGCCGGGCTGCGGCGTCCAGGTCTGCCCGCCGTCGGTCGAGGTCTCGAAGAACAGGTAGTCGTAGTCCGCCTCGATGCTGTAGCGGCCCTTCAGCGAGACGCTTGCCGACGACGCCCCACTCAGGTCGAACGTCCTGGTCAGGGTGCTGTTCAGGTCGTCTGCGTTGCCGGAGAAGAACTGCTTGTCGCCCTCGAACGGCGCCCCGTTCTCGAACGTGTACTCCCGCTCGGGCAGCACCACCACGGCGGCCTGGGCCTCCTTGGTGTTGTACTCCTGTGGACCGAGCACCAGCGTGCGCTTCTGCCCGGCCACGATCACCTCGTAGTCGAGCCAGCCGAGCTGGAGCTTGTTCCACGCACCGAGGTCACCGCCGCGCTCGCCGATGCCGCCGTCGTTCTTGGCGCCGAGGCGGCTCTGGGCCATCAGGGTCCAGTGCTCGTTGTTGTTGTCGCCGCCGCTGATGACGTTGTAGTCGTCCGGCAGGCCGAGGTCGTGGGCGTACTCGTGGTAGAAGACGCTGCGACCGCCGTTCTCCGGCTGGATCGTGTAGTCACCGATCCAGATCCCGGTGTCGCCGATCTGGGTGCCGCCGGCCGGGAAGTTCGGCGGGCCGGTGCGTCCCTGGTCGGAGGCGTACGCGTACCAGCGGTGGCTCCAGATCGCGTCCTCGCCGTAGATCGGGTCACCGTCGGCCATGTCGCCACCGGCGTGCACGATCTGGAAGTGGTCGATGTAGCCGTCCGGCTCGTTGAAGTCGCCGTCGCCGTCGTAGTCGTACCGGTCCCACTGGTCCATCGCCCGCACGTCGGCGGCGATCTCCTCGTCGGTCCGTCCGGCCGCCTTCTGGTCGGCGACCCACTTGTTGGCGGCGTCGCGCACCAGCGCCCAGACGTTGTTGCAGACGATCCCGTCGCACGGGTAGCCGCTGGAACGTCCGTACCGGGCCTGGTTGTAGTTGACCTTCACCCAGTCGGTGACCACACCGTCGACGCTGTAGCGCCCGGAGGACTGGGCCTCGTAGTACTGCTTCACCGACTCGTCGCCGGGGCCGGTGCCGAAGTAGAGCTTCCGGAAGTGGTCGGCGTCGTAGTCCGGCTGCCAGACGGTGGAGTTGTCCACCCGGCGGTCCGGCTCCGGGATCTCGTTGTGCCCTGGTCCGTCGAACCGCGCCGGGCCGGGGGTGTCGGGGTCGGTGTCCTGGTCGGGGTAGTCCGGGTGCCGCTCGTTGCCGAACTCGGCGAGGATCACGAAGATCCGGTCGGTCTTCTCCCGCGACAGTTCGACGTACTGCTTCTCGGTCGGGCCCTTGCCGCCCTTGGTGGTCTTGGCGTTACGGCCGGCCTTGCCACCCTTGGTGGCCCGCTCGCCGACCTTGACCACCGTGCTGCCGTTGATCCGCTCCGCCTCGGCCCGGCCCGAGAGAACCTCGCTCAGACCCTGCTCACGCAGGGCGCGACGCTTGTCCTCCAGCGGGTTCGGCAGGTCGTGTTCGGCGTGGGCGGGCTCCGCGATCGACTGGGCGGACGCCGGCGCCGTGGCAGGCGCGGCGGCGGCGGAAGCGCCGACCGTCAATCCTGTCGCGGTCAGCGAGAGCCCGAGCAGACCCACTGCGACTTTCCGCACGTGGTACCTCCGGATTGAGGGAACCGGCCCGTCGGGGGTTGTGGACCGGTGAAATAGGCCCCTACGGATGGGGCCACTGGTGAACATAGGCACTCGTGGGGCCAAAGGGGAAGGGGTGTGCGTCGATTTTGTGGCACCGAGTTGTTGGCAGGCGTTTTCACTGTCACAGCCCTCGGCGGCGACCACCCGACGTCCGCGCAGGTCCGGACAGACATCGACGGGTGGCGGTCCGACGCGGACCGCCACCCGTCGAGTGGTACGCCTATCCGTCAGTCCTCGTCGGACTTACCCCCGCCCATGCCGGAGGCGATCAGGTCCATCACCGACGAATCCTGCAACGTGGTGACGTCGCCCAGCGACCGGTTCTCCGCCACGTCCCGCAGCAACCGACGCATGATCTTGCCGGAGCGGGTCTTCGGCAACTCCGGCACCAACATGATCTGTCGCGGCTTGGCGATCGGGCCGAGCGTCTTCGCCACGTGGTTGCGCAGGTCGGCGATGAGCTTCTCACCGGCGTCACCGGCGGTGTCGATGCTGCCGCGCGGGATCGCGAACGCCACGATCGCCTGCCCGGTCGTCGGGTCGGTGGCGCCGACCACCGCCGCCTCCGCCACCGACGGGTGCGACACCAGCGCCGACTCGACCTCGGTGGTGGAGATGTTGTGCCCGGAGACCAGCATGACGTCGTCCACCCGGCCGAGCAGCCAGAGGTGCCCGTCGTCGTCCCGCTTCGCCCCGTCACCGGCGAAGTAGACCCACGGGTCGTCGGCGTTGCCGCTCACCCCGGCGCCGAAGCGGGACCAGTACGTCTCGATGAACCGGTTGTCGTCGCCCCAGATGGTGCGCAGCATCGACGGCCACGGCTCGCGCAGCACCAGGTACCCGCCGCCGCCGTTCGGCACCGACTGGCCCTGGTCGTCCACCACGTCGGCGATGACGCCCGGCAGCGGCGTCATCGCCGAACCCGGCTTCGCGGCGGTCACCCCGGGCAGCGGCGAGATCATCATGGCGCCGGTCTCGGTCTGCCACCAGGTGTCCACGATGGGCAGTTCACCCCGTCCGACATGCTGCCTGTACCACATCCAGGCCTCGGGGTTGATCGGCTCACCGACGCTGCCGAGCAGCCGGAGCGTGGAGAGGCTGTACTCGGCGGGGATCTCGTCGCCCCACTTCATCATGGTGCGGATCAGCGTGGGTGCCGTGTAGAGGATCGTCACGCCGTACCTGTCGACGATCTCCCAGAAGCGGCCCTTGTGCGGGGTGTCCGGGGTGCCCTCGTACATGACCTGGCTGACGCCGTTGGAGAGCGGACCGTACACGATGTAGGAGTGGCCGGTCACCCAGCCGATGTCCGCCGTGCACCAGTAGACGTCGCTCTCCGGCTTCAGGTCGAAGACCGCGTGCGAGGTGTACGAGGTCTGGGTCAGGTATCCGCCGGTGGTGTGCAGGATGCCCTTCGGGCGGGCCGTGGTGCCGCTGGTGTAGAGGATGAACAGCGGGTGCTCGGCGTCGAACGGCTGCGCGGCGTGCTCGGTCGACGCCTGCTCCACCGTCTCGTGCCACCAGTGGTCCCGCTCCGACCAGCCGACCTGCTCGCCGGTCCGGCGTACCACCAGCACGTGCTCCACCGACGGGCAGTTCGCCACCGCGTCGTCCACGGTCGGCTTGAGCGCCGACGGCTTGCCCCGGCGGTACCCGCCGTCCGCGGTGATCACCACCTTGGCGGTGGCGTCCTGGATCCGGTTGGTCAGCGACTCGGCGGAGAAGCCACCGAAGACCACGCTGTGCGTCGCGCCGATCCGGGCGCAGGCCAGCATCGCGACCGCCGCCTCCGGGATCATCGGCAGATAGATCGCCACCCGGTCACCGGCGACCACCCCGAGGTCGGTGAGGGCGTTCGCCGCCTGGCACGTCATCCGGTGCAGGTCGGCGTAGGTGATGGTCCGGGTGTCGCCCGGCTCGCCCTCCCAGTGGATCGCCACCTTGTCGCCCCGGCCCGCCTCGACGTGCCGGTCCAGACAGTTGTAGGCCACGTTGAGCTGCCCGCCGACGAACCACTTGGCGAACGGCGGATTCGACCAGTCCAGCACCTGGTCCCACTGCTTCGCCCAGGTCAGCCGCCCGGCCTGGCGCTCCCAGAAGGCCAGCCGGTCGTTCTCGGCCTCGACGTACGCGTCCGCGGTGACGTTGGCGGCGGCGGCGAGTTCGGCCGGCGGCGGGAACTGGCGCGTCTCGTTCAACAGATTGGCCAATGCCTCGCTCATGCGGTGACTCCTCGTCGCTCGGGGTGACCTGCCTCTCTCCCGGGCAGGTTAGCCGGGGTGGACGCGCCAGGCGACCGATCTCGTCCGCCCTCGTCGCCCAACGGCCTTCCCCACGCGCCGAGATGTAAGGAAGGGCACCTTATTAACGCCTCGTGCATAGGAAGGGTCCCTTCCTAACACCTGCGGCACAGCATCGACGCACCTGCGGCAACCCCGCCGCCGCCGACTCGTGCTCGACGCGGATCGCCGGGTCGATAGCGTGACAGGGTGACTGCCGACCCGCTCGCGCCGCTGCTCGACCTCGCCGACGTCGCCGACGCCGTCGCCCGCGCCCGCGCCCGCTTCGACCAGGCGCTCGGCCACCGCGCGTTACGCCGGCACGGCGGCCAGGTCGTGGCCGAGGTCGGCCTGCGGTCCGCGGTGGCCAGCGCCGGCCTGGAAGGCCGGCCGCACGACCGTGAGGTGGTACGCGCCGGCACCGTCACCGAACCGGTCCTCCAGGGCGCCCTGCGCGTCGCCGGTGCACTGCCCGGGCTGATCGACCTCTGGCCCCGAGCGCCCCGGCAGGTCCTCGCGAAGCTGCACGTACTCGCCGCCCGCGACATCGTCGACCAGCCCGACCTGGGCCGCCCGGTCGACGACCCGGTGGTGGCCGCCCGCCTCGACGCCCTGGCCGGGCTGGTGGCCGGCGGCACCCAGGTCACCCCGCTGGTGCTCGCCGCCGTGGTGCACGGGGAACTGCTGAACCTGCGCCCGTTCGCCGGCCCCTCCGGCGTCGTGGCCCGGGGCGCGGCCCGCCTGGTGCTGCTCGCCAGCGGCGCCGACCCGCGTGGCCTGCTGCCCGTCGACGTCGGGCACCGGGAACGCGAGCCGGAGTACGTCGGAGCGGCGGGAGCCTTCGCCACCGGGACACCCGACGGGCTCCGATCGTGGCTGCGCCACTACATGTCCGCCGTCGAGGTGGGCGCCGACCAGCTCACCGCCATCGGCGACGAGGTCCTGGCGGCTGCTTGACGAGGATGGCGGGCGGGGATCAGGCCGAGCTGCCGGCGCGGGTCCGGCGGTGCCGCCCGTACCAGGCGATGCCGATCGCCACCCCGACGCCCACGCCGAGCGCGGCTGCGGCGACCGGGACGCCCGGCCGCTCCCGCAGCCGCCGACCCAGCGGGATCGGGTGCCGGAACTCCAGCACCGGCCAGGCGTTCTCCACCGCGAGCTTGCGTAGCTGACGGTCCGGGTTGACCACGCTCGGATGACCCACGCACTCCAACAACGGCCGATCCGTGTACGAGTCGGAGTAGGCGTACGAATCGGCCAGGTCGTACCCGCGCACCTCGGCCAGCTCGCCGACCGCCTCGACCTTGCTCGGACCGGCCGCGTAGAACTCGACCTCGCCGCTGTACCGCCCGTCCACCACACCCATCCGGGTGGCGATCACGTCGGTGACCCCGAGCAGCGCGCCGATCGGGCGGACCATCTCCTCGCCGGAGGCGGAGACCAGCACGACGTCCCGCCCGGCCGCCTGGTGCTCCTCGATGAGGGCGGCGGCCTCGGCGTACACGTAGGGGTTGATCAGCTCGTGCAGTGTCTCCGCGACGATCTGGCGGACCTGCTCCACCTGCCATCCCTTGCACAGGGTGGCGAGATAGTCCCTGGTTCTGGCCATGGTCTGCTCGTCGGTGCCGCCCAGCCGGAACATCAGCTGCGCGTACGCCGACTTGACCACGTCACGCCGGGTGATCAGCCCGTCCCGGTAGAACGGCCGACCGAACGCCAGGGCGCTCGACTTGGCGATGACGGTCTTGTCCAGATCGAAGAAAGCGGCACTTCGGCCCACGGCGCGAAAGTCTAGCCCGATGGTCTATCGTCGGCGGATGCCCGGGGGCCAAGGACCGTGCGGACCTGCGGGTCGGCCTCCCCGCTGCCTGCGAAGAGTGACTGCACTCACACTCTGCGAAAAGGAATCTGCGGGGAGTGGAGGCTACACCACTCGACGTACACAGGTCCGCTCAGGCAGACTTGTTGGCAGGACGAGTATTCACATCTCGTACAACCGGCAGACTCTCGGCGGTTGCACCCCCCGTAACCGCTGAGCGGGTTCGGCTCGACCCCCCCGGAGCCGAACCTCGACGACCCCCGTCTCCCCCCGACGGGGGTCGTCCCTTTCCCCTTCCGTCGCAGGCCCAGGTAGAGCCTCTCTCCCGAATCGGCGAGCCCTGCGGCACCGCCGGATGCCGCCGATCGCGCTCACGCGTTGCTGGCCTCGCCGGGCCGGTCCCCGCAGGAGATCGCCGGCACGGTGTCCAGGGCGGAGGCCCTGATCGCGGAGGTCCGTCGGGCCACCGACCGGTTGCGGGAGGACCGTCCGGGCTAGCCGATCACCGCGCGGCCGGGCGTACGGACCGGCTCGAAACAGGCCAGGGCCCAGCCGCGTCGGTCGGTGACCACCCAGGGGTGCCCGACGTACGTGTGCTGCCGGTACGACGTGTTCGGTTGCAGGACTCGGTACTGCCTGCGGTTGCCGTGGTGGTCCAGCCAGTGCACGGTCACCGTGCGGTTGGTGGAGTTGACGAACTCGATGCTGGTCTCGGGGCCGCCGTTGACCGAACGCAACCACCGTTCGTGCCCGCCGGGCAGCGGGGCGAGGCGCTGCGGTTGCGGCTCGGGCGGCCGGGTGGTCGGTGCTGGGCTCGCCGGGCGGCTGGGTGCGGACGTCGGCCGGCTGCTCGGCGTACCCGGGGTGCGGGGTGGGTCGGTCCGTGGGGCCGATGTCGACGGCGACCGGGTCGGCGCGGACGCCGTGGTGGGCGGCAGCGGGCGGGTGGAGGAGACTCCGCCGACGGAGGACGAGGCCGACGGGGTGGCCGTGCCGTCCGAGGCGGGGCGCTGCGAGGTGCTGGCCGGCGCGGGCGGCGGTGCTACCCAGCCGGTGGGTCTCTCCGGAGCGGCGGTCGGCGGAGCGTCCGGCGTGGGCCAGAACAGGGTGAGCATCAGGCCCAGTACGCCGGTGGCGACCCCGGCCAGCAGGAGCCGGTGGCTCACCCGGCCAGTGCCGTGGTGTGCCGGCTCGGCGGGGCCGACGACGGGTGCGGACGCGACGGTCGGCGGTGTCCACGGATCGCCGTCGCGGGTGACCGGTGCGGCCGGCAGGGCGAGCCGTGTCGGGTGCGCGGGCAACTCCGGTCGGCTGGGTGGCGCGGGGTGGGAACGCGGGTCGAACAGCCAGGGGCCGACCCGGAGTCTCGGCTCGACACGGGGATGCTCGTGATCTGGCGACTGCTTCATGACCTCGATCCAGCGAGGGATGCCGTTCCGCCGACGGCGCAGACCGTCGATTATGCGCGCTCTCCATGTCGTCCCGCTATGGCCGATCGAAGGCGATTTGAACGCGATGTTCGATCGCCCATGTAGCAGATCAACTTCGATCGCGGGCGTTGTCCACAGGGGACCTGGTTATCCACAGGCGGGTCGCGCGGGGCGGCGCCGGAGGTGGTGCGGCGGAAGGGTTCGGCACAGCGAACCCCTGCCGACCGTTGGAGGCCACGATGCCCGCCCGTACCTCCGTCCCGCCGCACCCGCCTCCGCCCCTGGTCGTGACCGGGGACGGTGACCTGCTCGACGACCTGCTGCGGCTCGCCGCCGCCGGAGGTGTCGAGGTGGAGGTCGCCGCCGACCCGGCGGCTGCCCGGACCCGCTGGCGGTCCGCCCCGCTGGTGATCATCGGCAGCGATCAGGCGCAGCCCTGCCTGCGGGCCCGGTTGCCCCGGCGTGCACGGTTGGTCCTGGTGGGCCGCGACGGTGACGTCGAGTCGAGCTGGCAGGTCGCGGACCTGCTCGGCGTGGAGCACGTCGCGGTGTTGCCGGCCGCCGAGCCGTGGCTGGTCGACCGCTTCGCCGAGAGTGGTGTCGGGGATGTGCCGGGCGGCCGGGTGGTCGCCGTCCTGGGCGGCCGGGGTGGGGCCGGGGCCAGCATCCTGGCCGGTGGGCTCGCGGTCACCGCCGCCCGTACCCGGCTGCGAACCCTGCTGCTCGACGCCGATCCGCTCGGTGGCGGCCTCGACCTGGTGCTGGGCTGGGAGCAGTTGGAGGGCCTCCGGTGGCCGGCGCTGACCGGGGCGGACGGCCGGGTGGACGCCCCCGCTCTGGTGCGGGCGCTGCCCAGCCGGGGCGATCTGGTGGTCCTCTCCTGGGATCGCGGTGACCTGGTCGCGGTGCCGGCCGAGGCGATGGCGGCCACGCTGGACGCGGCCCGACGCGGCCGGGACTTCGTCGTGGTCGACCTGCCCCGGTATCTCGACGACGCGGCGGTCACCGCGCTCCAGGCCGCCGACCGGGTCTTCGTGGTCGTGCCTGCGGAGCTGCGGGCGACCGCTGCGGCGGCGCGGGTGGTGGCGATGGCGGGTCCGCACTGCCACGACCTGTCAGTCGTCGTGCGCGGTCCGGCCCCCGGCCGGTTGCGGGCGGCGGAGCTGGCCAAGGCACTCGGGCTGCCGCTCGCCGGCAGCCTGCGGCCGGAGCCGGGCCTGTGCCGTGGCCTGGAGCGGGGCGAGGCGCCGGCGGCCACCGGGCGCGGCCCGCTGGCCGACCTCTGCCAGCGGATCGTCACCGACTTGACCGGCCGGAGCGCCCCGGCGGGTGCGGCGTGAGCGGGGAGAGCCTCGCCGCCCGGGTACGCCAACGGATCGCCGCCGCCACCACGCCGGTCACGCCGGCCGCGATCGTCTCCGCGGTACGCGCCGAACCCGACGCCGCCGTGCTCGGGGACACCGCCCTGCTGCGGATGGCCGACCGAGTACGCGACGACCTGGTGGGCGCCGGGCCACTCGCCCCGCTGCTCGCCGACCCGGAGGTGACAGACGTGCTGGTGAACGGCGTACGCGTGTGGGTCGACCGAGGTCAGGGGCTGCACCAGGTCCCGGTGCCGGTGGGCACCGTGGACGACGTACGCCGGCTGGCGCAGCGGCTCGCCGCCGGAGCCGGACGCCGGCTCGACGACGGTGCGCCGTGCGTCGACGCCCGGCTGTCCGACGGCACCCGGATGCACGCCGTGCTGCCACCGGTGGCGACCGACGGGCCCTACCTGTCGTTGCGGACCTTCCGGCAGCGGCCGTTCACCCTGGACGAGCTGGTCGAGCAGGGTGCGGTGGCCCGGCCGGTCGCGCCGATACTCGCCGCCGTGGTGGCGGCCCGCCTCGCGTACCTGGTGATCGGCGGCACCGGCTCCGGCAAGACGACCCTGTTGAACACGCTGCTCTCGCTGGTGCCGGGCACCGAGCGGATCGTGCTGGTCGAGGACGCCGCCGAGCTTCGGCCGGTGCACCCGCACGTGGTGGGGTTGCAGGCCCGTACGGCCAACGTGGAGGGCTCCGGCGCGGTCGGTCTGAGTGAGCTGGTCCGGCAGGCACTGCGGATGCGGCCCGATCGGCTGGTCGTCGGCGAGTGCCGGGGCGGCGAGGTGGTGGACCTGCTCGCCGCACTCAACACGGGTCACGACGGTGGCGCGGGAACACTGCACGCCAACGCCCCGTCGGACGTACCCGCCCGGTTGGAGGCGTTGGGGCTGCTCGGCGGACTGCCCCGTCCGGCGTTGCACGCCCAGGTGGCGGCGGCCCTCCAGGTGGTGTTCCAGATTCGCCGTACGCCGCAGGGGCGGCTGTTGGAGTCGGTCTGCCTGCTTCTGCCGGAAGGGCCGGATCGGCTGGTGACTGCGGTGCCCGCCTGGATCCGGGGTCGCGGGCTCGGGTTCGCGGGGCGGGCGCTCGGCACCATGATCAAGAATCGGGACGTCGCGGTGCCGCCGATCCTGTCCGAGCCATGGCCCGGGTCTGCGGGTCCGGCATGAGCGGCGGATACCTGTGGGTGGCCGGGATACTGCTCGGGCTCGGCGTGGTCGCGATCCGGCCGGTGCGCACCCGGATGTTCCCTGGCCGATCGCGCGACAGGTGGGCCGACGACCCGCTGATCGACTGGGTGGCCACACTACGGTCGGTGGGCGAGCCGGCCCCGCTGAGCGACACGTCCTGTGTGGTCCCGCCGCCGGCTTCCCTGCGACCTGCGACGACGCGTCCCAACCCACCGAACTCGGTCGTGGCGTCCCGCCCGCCTGGCCGCAGTGACGGGCGCCGACCGATCCGCCCCGACAGCACGCCGTCACCACCACCGGCAACGCGACCGGGCGATGCATCGCTCCTGATCGGGGCCGGAGTGACCCGGTGGCCGGTCGACGCGACGGCGGACCGGGACGACGGATCCGCACCGGCGGCGGAGGCGACACCCGCCACGCACCGGATGGGCCCGACCGGCGAGGGGCAGCAGGGCCGCAGGCGGCACACGCCGCGCGCTCGCCTGGCCGGGATGTCGTACCCACGGGTCCTCCTACTGACCGTGCTGCTCGGCGCGACGGTGGGTGGTCTGCTCGGCGGTCCCGTGGCGGCGGTCGCGGTGGCCGGTTACGGCGCCGTGGGCGTACGGGCCCTGCTGCGGCACCGCGCCACGGCCCAGCAGGCACAGGCGCAGCGGGAGCGGTTGGACCAGCTCTGCGCCCTTGCCGCCGACCTTCGGGCCGGGCTGCCGGTCCCGGTGGCCGTGGCGGCGCTGCGCCCCACCGGCCCGGTTCGGGTCGGCATCACCACAGGACGGGCGACAAGCGACGGCACGAGCGGCGCCGGGGGCCGGGCCACCGGGGGAGTGGAGCTCCTCGACGATCGACCGGGACGGCTGGCCCAGGCAGCGGTGCGGTTGGCCGACCGGACCGGCGCGCCGCTGGCCGAGCTGGTCGAGCGGATCGAGGCCGACGCCCGGTCGACGAACCGGGGACTGGCTGCGGCGGCGGCCCAGGCAGCCGGGGCCCGCGCCACCGCCTGGCTGCTTGCCGCCCTGCCGGTCGGTGGCATCGCTCTCGGCTACGGCATCGGGGTCGACCCGCTCCAGGTGCTGCTGCACACCCCGATAGGTGGTGCCTGTGCGGTTGCGGCCGTCGTGCTCCAGGCGGTCGGACTGCTCTGGGCGGACCGTCTCGGCGCCACGCCGGCCGGAGCAGGCTGATGCCCCGCCCGATCGCTGCCGCCCTGACCGGCAGGACGTTGGACCTCGCCCACAGCACGCTCGACACGGCCCACCGCACGCACGACCGCGATGCCGGCACGGTCGCCCTGACCGGTAGCGCGTTGGACCTTGCCGACAGCACGCTGGTGGCGGCGGTGCTGGTCGGTGTCGTCCTGGTCGCCGTGGTCCTGGTCGGCCGGCATCGACCTCGGCGGCGGTTGCGCCGGTTGGCCGGCGCGAGCCCGTCCACTGCCGTCCACCGTCGTCGTGGCGCCGACCTTTCGGGCGGACCTGTGGGCGCTGTGGGCTCGTCGAGGTCCGATGTGCAGGTGATGACGGGGCCAGCAGCCGCCGGTGCCGCATCCGGCCGTCGGGTGGACCGGGTGCGACTCATGGCCGGACTGGCGGGTGTGGCCGTGGCCGTCGTGGTCGGGGGATGGCCGGGCCTGGTGGCGGCGCTACCCACCGCGCTCCTGCTGGATCGCTTGCTCCGGCGGATCGAGCCGCTGGCGGACCGGAACCGGCGACTGCGGGCCGTCGCCGATCTTCCGCTCGCCGCCGACCTGCTCGCCGCCGCGCTCCGGGCGGGCGCACCGGTGGAACGCTCGGTGCTCGCGGTGGCGGACGCGCTGGGTGGTCCGCTCGCGGACCGGCTCGGCCGGGTCGGCCGCACGCTGCAACTCGGCGGTGGGCCGCAGGAAGCCTGGGCACACCTGGCGACGGTGCCGGGTGCCGAGCGGGTCGGTGCCGCCGCGATCCGCTCGGCCAGCAGCGGGGCCGCGCTGGCCGGTGCCCTCACCCGGCTCGCCGACGACCTGCGCGCCGACCGGGCCATCGCGATCGAGTCGGCGGCTCGCCGCGCGGGCGTCCTGATCGTGCTGCCCCTCGGCCTCTGCTTCCTGCCCGCCTTCATTCTCGCCGGTCTGGTGCCGGTGATCGTCGCCGTGCTCGGCGACGTGCTGTGAACACATCGAGAAGGGACGAACACGTGCGCAGAATCCTCGCCCGCCTTCGCGGGGACGCCGGGATGAACACCGCCGAGTACGCCGTCGGCACGCTCGCCGCAGTGGCCTTCGGAGGTGTCCTGCTGAAGGTGCTGACCTCCGACAGCGTGCAGTCCGCGTTGACCGCCGTCATCGACCGGGCCCTGAAGTGACCGGGCGCCGGCCGGCCGGTCGTGACCGGGGGTCCTTCACCGCCGAGATGGCGGCCGGTCTGCCGGCGCTGGTGCTACTCCTGCTGGTCGGGCTGACCGCGGTCAACGCGGTCAGCACCAGGGCGGCCTGCCTGGACGCGGCCCGGGAGGCGGCACTCGCCGCCTCCCGGGGCGAACCGGGCGAGAGCGCCGCTCACCGGTACGCGCCTCCCGGCGCGGAGGTGGCCGTCGTCGTGGACGACGAGGTGGTCCGGGTGACCGTGCGCGCCCCGGTGCGTGCCCTCGGCACCGACCTGCCCGCGATCGTCGTCGTGGCCACGGCGGTGGCGGCCGTCGAGCCCGGAATCCCGGAGCCGAGGCCGTGACGGTCGCCCGGCGCCCGAACCCTTTCGCCGGGGCATCGTCTCGGTGTGGGCGGCGCGTCGGCGGGCGGGACCGAGGCGGGGCGACCGTCTACCTGCTCGCGGTCGGGCTGATCTTCGTGTTCAGTGGGATTTTCGGCGCGGGTATCGGCGCTGCGCGGGTGGCGCGTCACCAGGCACGGGTCGCGGCCGACTTCGGTGCGCTCGCCGGAGCGGGCCGGGCGCTGCACGACGAGTCGCAGGCGTGTGCCCGAGCTGCCGACCTCGTCGTCGCCAACGGTGCCAGGCTGGTCCGGTGCCGGGTCGACGGGATCGACGTGCTGGTCACCGCCGAGGTGGCGGTGCGGCCGCTGCCCGGGATCTCCGGGATCGCCACGGCCACCTCCCGGGCCGGCCCGATGCGGGGGTGAGCGGTTACCACCGGCGCGGGAACACGTCGGGAGCACGTCGGCCGGGGAGCCGGCTCGGCCACCGGCGGACGGCGAGCCGGCTCCCCGACGCCGAGCGCGATGACGACGAGGCCGCGCCGACGCCGAGGCTCCACGTGCCAGCTAGGCCCGCACGACGACGAGGCCCGCACGACGACGAGGCCACGACGACGAGGCTCCGACGACGAGGCTCCGCACGACGACGAGGTCAGGGACGCGCGGACCCGTGCCGCCGAGGCCCGTGGCGCGAGCGCCCGTGCCGCCGTAGGGCCACTACGTCGAGGTCAGCGGCCCTGGAGCGCGTCGAGTGCGACGGCCATGGCGATCACCAGACGGCGGTCGATCTGCGGGTGGTGGATCTCGACGACGTAGCGGTCACGCAGGCCCCACTTCTTCACCACCGAGAAGACCGGCTGGCCGCCGGCGACGAAGTCGAAGTGGTAGGGCAGCCAGGACAGCGACTCGGCGAACCTGCGCAGCACCGCCACCGGCATGCTGCGCTCCTGGCCGACGATGTTCGGCAGGCCGGCCTGCTCGACGTGCCACGTCGAGCGGAGCAGGGACTGCGCGAAATCCTTGCGGAACAGCCCGATCGGGGTGCCGGCGTGGTCGGTGACGTCGTACGTGGCACCGAGGTCGAGACGCTGACGGGCCTTGAACCCGAGCAGCGGCTGCTGCTTGGAGTCGTCGGTGTAGATGGTCACCTGTTCCTTGAAGGCGAGCCGCTTCTGCTGCGCGAAGGCCAGCAGACCGCCCTCGGAGCCGTCCGGCGCGACGCTGTGCACCTCGTACTGGTTGACCATGAAACGCAACCGCTGGCGGATGTGGAACTGGTGCTGCGCCTGCAGGCTGTCGAGCTGCATCAGAATCTCCTCGTTCGTGGTGCGCCGGAGTGTCGCACAGCTCGGCAAGCGGCCCGGCGCTGAGTGCCAGGTCAGCGGACGCCGTCGACAGCCGACCGGTGGGTCCAGGTGGTGAGGAGCTGGTGGATGGTACGCAGTCGCTCGTTGATCTGGTCCAGCCGTTCGGCCTGGGCCAGGGTGGCGAGCGCCGTACCGAGGGCGATCTGCTGGTCGATGTCGAGTTGCTCCTGGTCGATGGTGTAGAGCAGCTCGACGGTCTCGGCGATGGTGTCGGCCACGGCTCCTCCTCCATGTGCGGCGGCGACGACGGACGATGATCACGGCGCTCGATGGAAGCGCTCCCAGCCATCAATGCCCGAAGCGGCCGGATCTCATGCCTGCCCGGTCATTCCGGCAGGTTCGCCAGCACCACGTTCAGCACCGTGACCGCGTCCGGCTTGGAGAGCGGGTTGTTGCCGTTGCCGCATTTCGGCGACTGCACGCAGGAGGGGCAGCCGTGTTCGCAGCCACATTCGGCGATCGCGTCCCGGGTGGCGCGCAGCCAGGACGACGCCATGCCGTACGCCCGCTCGGCGAAGCCCGCGCCGCCGGGGTGGCCGTCGTAGACGAAGACCGTCGGGGCCTCGGTGTCCGGGTGCACCGCCGTGGACAACCCGCCGATGTCCCACCGGTCGCAGGTGGCCACCAGCGGCAGCAGCCCGATCGCGGCGTGTTCGGCGGCGTGCAGCCCGCCCGGCACGTCGGCCGGGTCCACCCCGGCTGCCGCCAGCGACTCGGGGGAGAGGGTGAACCAGACCGCGACGGTACGCAGTTCCCGCGCAGGCAGGTCCAGCGGACGGGTGTCGATGACCTCGCCGGTGGCGATCCGCCGCCGCTGGTACGACACCACCTGGCTGGTGACGTCCACCTCGCCGAGGAACAGCCCGACCGGTCCGGCGTCGACGTACGAACGCACCGACACCACCGACAGTGAGGTGACGTCCCGCGCGTGGGTGGACCAGTCCGGCTCCTCGGGGTGCACCAGCGCGCACCCGTCGTCCAGATCGAGCGAGTCGACCACGTACGACACGCCCTGGTGCAGGTAGACCGCCCCGGAGTGCAGCAGGAAGTGCGCCGAGCCGCCGTCGACGGTGCCGAGCAGCCGGCCGGTCGCCGCCTCCACCACGCAGACCGGTGCGCCGCCGTCGCCGCGCAGGTCCACCTGGGGGCGCTCGCGGTGCCGCCAGTACCAGCCGGTCGGCCGCTGCCGCAGCGCGCCCGCCTCGACCAGCGCCGCGACCGTCTCCTTCGCGCCGTCACCGAAGAGTGCCAGGTCGGCGTCGGTCAGCGGGGCCTCGGCCGCGGCGCAGGCCAACTGCGGCCCGAGCACGTACGTGTTCGCCGGGTCGAGCACGGTGGCCTCCACCGGTGCCCCGAACACCGCTTCCGGATGGTGCACCAGGTAGGTGTCGAGCGGGTCGTCCCGGGCGATCAGCACGGCGAGCGCCTCCTGGCCGGATCGCCCGGCCCGTCCGGCCTGCTGCCACAGCGACGCCCGGGTGCCGGGATATCCGCAGATCAGCACCGCGTCCAGGCCGATCAGGTCGACGCCCAGCTCCAGGGCGTTGGTCGAGGCGAGCCCGAGCAGGTCGCCGTGCAGCAGCGCGCGTTCCAGTTCCCGGCGTTCCTCGCGCAGGTAGCCGCCCCGGTACGCGGCGACCCGGTCGCCCAGCCCGGGGACCGCCTCGTCGAGGCTGCGCCGGGTGCTGGTGGCGACCACCTCGGCCCCTCGGCGGGACCGGACGAAGGCCAGGGTGCGTACGCCGGAGGCGACGGTGTCGGCGAGCAGGTCGGCGGTCTCCCGTAGCGCCGACCGCCGGACCTGGGTCAGATCGGCCGCCTCGTGGACCGGCCCGCCGGAGGGCGACCCGGCGGGCGTCGGGTCGCCCGAGGCGGACCGGGCAGGCGTCGAACCGTGCGCGCCAGAGCCGGCGAGGGACCGGCCCGCGAGGGACCGACCGGCGGGAGGCGGGCCGCCGGCAGCGGAGTCGGCGGGTGCCGCACGTGAGGCGGGTGCCGGGCGGGGGGCGGGGATCGCGGCCGGGTCGGGCGGGAGCAGGGGCGGCTCCCAGAGCGCGAAGGTGACCCCGGCTCTCGGCGAGGTGTCCTCGGTGACCGCCGTCACCGGCAGGCCGGTCAGTCGCCCGGCTGCGGCGGCGGGGTCACCGGAGGTGGCCGAGGCGAGCACGAACGTCGGGCCGGGGTCACCCGTGGCGGGGCGGTAGCGGGCGCACTGCCGCCGCAGCCGCCGCAGTACGTGGGCCACGTGCGAGCCGAACACGCCCCGGTAGACGTGGCACTCGTCGACCACCACGTACGCCAGTCGGCGCAGGAAACCCGACCACTGGGCGTGGCCGGGCAGGATGCCGTGGTGCAGCATGTCCGGGTTGGTCAGCACGAACCGGGAGTGCCGGCGGATCCACTCCCGTTCGGCGCGCGGGGTGTCACCGTCGTAGCAGGACGGGCGTACGCCCTCGATCTCCAGCGTGGCGACGGCGCGTAACTGGTCGGCGGCGAGCGCCTTGGTGGGGGCCAGGTAGAGCACCGTGGCGCGCGGGTCGGCGAGCAGGGTGGCCAGCGCGGGCAGTTGGTACGCCAACGACTTGCCGGACGCGGTGCCGGTGGCCACCACGACGTGCCGCCGGTCGTACGCGATCTCGGCCGCCTCGACCTGGTGTCGCCAGGGCGTCGTCACCCCCCGCCGGGCGTACGCGGCTCGCAGCTCCTCCGGTGCCCAGTGCGGCCACGGCACCGCGATCCCGGCGCGGGGTGGCACCCGCTCGATGTGGGTGATCGGGTCGGTGGTGTGTCGCTGGCGCAGCCGGCGCAGCAGCTCGCCCGGCGGCGGTCGTTCCGGGCCGCCGCCGGCGGACACGGGAACTGCCGGGGTCACGTTCTGCACTCTCGCACTGGTGTTCGGAAATGGGAAATCGTCGCGTCTGCAGGTCGGGACCGGCCCCGTGAGTCGTCAGGCGCCTTCGGGGGTAATGGTTAGATGCCAGAGAGCTTACGGCTGTGCGAGGGAGGACCGATGGAGCTGTCGCTGGCGACCCGCACCGTGGGGGAGCACACGGTGCTCGAGGTCGGCGGTGAGGTGGATGTCTACACCGCCCCCCGGCTGCGTGAGCGGCTTCTGGAGTTGATCGACTCCGGGGCCCGGCACGTGGTGGTCGACCTCGGCCGGGTGGACTTCCTCGACTCCACCGGCCTGGGTGTGCTGGTCGGCGCGCTCAAGCGTCTGCGGACCGCCGACGGGACCTTCTCGCTGGTCTGCGACAAGGAGCCGCTGCTCAAGATCTTCCGGATCACCGCGCTGGACCAGGTATTCCCGCTGCATCCCACGGTCGAAGCGGCGACCGGCACCGGCGCGTGATGGCGACGGTCCGGCTCTCCTTCTCTCCGGCGCCGGTGCACGTGCGCACCGCCCGCCTGGTCGGCGTGGCGGTGGCCCGGCGGGCCGGAGTCCGCGAGGACCTGCTCGACGAGGTGCGCCTGGCCATCGGTGAGGCGTGCACCCGTGCGGTCGCCCTGCACCGCCAGTACGGCGTGCCCGATCCGGTGCTGGTCGAGATGTCCGACTCCGGGTCGTACGCGGTGCGGGTGGTGGACCGCGCGCCGATCGAGGCGAGCATCGGTCTCGCCGCGCTCGACGCCGACCAGTTGGCCAACGAGTCCCTCGACGAGGACGACCTCACCACCGGTGTCGGGTTCGCCCTGCTCGCGGGCTTCGTCGAGGATCTTCAGGTGCGGCCGGTCGACGACGGTGTCGGGACCGAGGTGCGGATGGTCTGGCCGGTCGGTCGCTGACCCGTCGGCGCCGCCGGTGTCCGCGCATCACGTCAGCGCCGCGTCATGCGGCATTCGTGGCGCCGAGTCTCGATTCATCGGGGCCGTATTCCCTGTGCTGGGAATGCGGCCCCGTTGGCATGGACCCGTTCCTATATCAGATTTCTTTTCATAACACAGCGACGAAGATCATCGGCCGATGGTGCCACCTCGGTGTGACCTCGAACACTGCGGAGGGCTACAGTACCCGGGTTGTCAGCAAGTGATCCACCGGGCAGCCAGCGCAGATGGGCGTCCGTCGCCGGTTCTCGCCGGGTGGGTGGCGCGCACTTGCGAATTCGCATACAGGCACCGGCCGGTGCGTCTCCATCGGCCGGTGCGTTGTTCGGCACAGGAGGACACAGATGTCCGACACCTTGGCCGCCGAGGGCGGCGGGATCTCCCTAACCGGAGCCAATGTCACGTACGTCGTCATCGCCGCGGTGATCGCGTTGGTCGCGCTCGCCTTCGCCGCCGCGCTGACGAAGACCGTGTTGGCCGCCGGCAAGGGCACCACCAACATGCAGGAGATCTCGGGGGCCGTGCAGGAGGGCGCCTCGGCCTACCTGATCCGGCAGTTCCGGACTCTGGCGATCTTCGTGGTGATCGCCGTGGTCCTGCTGTTCCTGCTGCCGGTGCACAACACCGAGGGCAGCGAGACCGCGGTGAAGATCGGGCGCTCGCTCTTCTTCGTGGTCGGCGCGCTGTTCAGCGCCTTCATCGGTGGCGCCGGCATGTGGCTGGCCACCCGGGCCAACCTGCGCGTGGCCGCCGCCGCCCGGGAACGCGAAGGCGGCCGGGAAGCGGCCATGAAGATCGCCTTCCGGACCGGTGGCGTGGTCGGCTTCCTCACCGTCGGCCTCGGCCTCTTCGGTGCCGCGCTGGTCGTGCTGGTCTTCCGGGGTGACGCGCCGACCGTGCTGGAGGGCTTCGGCTTCGGTGCCGCCCTGCTGGCCATGTTCATGCGGGTCGGCGGCGGCATCTTCACCAAGGCGGCCGACGTCGGCGCCGACCTGGTCGGCAAGGTCGAGCAGGGCATCCCCGAGGACGACCCGCGCAACGCCGCCACCATCGCCGACAACGTGGGCGACAACGTCGGTGACTGCGCCGGCATGGCCGCCGACCTGTTCGAGTCGTACGCGGTCACCCTGGTCGCCGCGCTGATCCTGGGCCGCGCCGCGTTCGGCAGCGACGGCCTGGTGCTCCCGCTGATCATCTCCACGATCGGCGTGCTCGTCGCCATCATCGGTGTCTTCATCACCCGGCTGCGCGCCTCGGACCGCAACGGTCTGACCGCGATCAACCGGGCCTTCTACCTCTCCGCGGTGATCTCGGCGGTGCTGGTCGCGATCGCCACGGTCTTCTACCTCCAGCCCACCTGGGCCGCGCAGCTCGGCGACAACTGGCGGGAGAGCCTCGGGGTGGACGGCGGCGACCCGCCGTTCGGCCCGCGCGGCGTGGTGATCGGCGCGGTCGTCATCGGCATCGTGCTCGCCGCCGCGATCCAGGCGCTGACCGGCTACTTCACCGAGACCGACCGGCGTCCGGTGCAGGACATCGGCAAGAGTTCGCAGACCGGTGCGGCCACCGTCATCCTCGCCGGCATCAGCGTCGGCCTGGAGTCGGCGGTCTACTCGGCGCTGCTCATCGCGGGCGGTGTCTTCGGCGCGTTCCTGCTGGGCGGCGGCTCGATCACCCTGTCGCTGTTCGCCGTGGCGCTGGCCGGCACCGGTCTGCTGACCACCGTCGGCGTGATCGTCGCGATGGACACCTTCGGCCCGATCTCCGACAACGCCCAGGGCGTGGCCGAGATGTCCGGTGACATCGACGAGCACGGCGCCCGGACGCTCACCGAGCTGGACGCGGTCGGCAACACCACCAAGGCGATCACCAAGGGCATCGCGATCGCCACCGCCGTGCTGGCCGCCACCGCGCTGTTCGGCTCCTACACCGACACGCTGCGCATCGCGTACGCCGACGCCGGGGTGACCGACGTCGGTGCCGAGATCCTCAACGCGCTGAACGTGGCCAACCCGCAGAACCTGGTCGGTCTGATCATCGGTGCGGCCGTGGTGTTCCTCTTCTCCGGCCTGGCCATCAACGCGGTCTCCCGCTCGGCCGGCGCCGTGGTGATGGAGGTCCGCCGACAGTTCCGCGAGCTGCCCGGGATCATGGACGGCACCCAGCGCCCGGAGTACGGCAAGGTGGTCGACATCTGCACCCGGGACGCGCAGCGTGAGCTGCTGACGCCGGGTCTGCTGGCGATCCTGGCACCGATCGCGGTCGGTTTCGGCCTCGGGCCCGGCGCGCTGGCGTCGTACCTGGCCGGTGCGATCGGGGCGGGCACGCTGATGGCGGTCTTCCTGGCCAACTCCGGCGGTGCCTGGGACAACAGCAAGAAGATGGTCGAGGACGGCGCGTACGGCGGCAAGGGCTCCGACGCGCACGCGGCGACCGTCATCGGCGACACCGTCGGTGACCCGTTCAAGGACACCGCCGGCCCGGCCATCAACCCGCTGCTCAAGGTGATGAACCTGGTCTCGCTGCTGATCGCGCCGGCCGTGGTGGCCTGGAGCATCGGCGAGGACCGTAACGTCGGCCTGCGGGTCGGTGTCGCGCTGGTGGCGACCCTGATCATCGTCGCGGCGGTGGTGTTCAGCAAGCGCAAGAGCGTGGCGATGGACGAGGGCAACGACAGCGGTGGCACCGGCACCGCTGACCCGCGTCCGGAGGCGATCAAGGCCTGACGCCCGTCGGCACCACGGTCCCCGGTCGGTTCGTCGCCGACCGGGGACCGCTCGCCTGTACGGCCCGTACACCTGACCGGTGCCGACGGCGAGGAGAAGCCGTACCCTGCAACGCATGCGTACCTGCCGGGCGGCGACCGCCGGAAAGCTCACGGTGGTCCTGGCTACGCTGGTTCTGCTGGCCGCCTGCGGCTCCAGCGGTCCGAGCCCTCGGGCGTGGGCGGCGTCGGTGTGCACCGCGCTGAGCCCGTGGCGCGCCGAGATCAGCAAGTTGACCAGCAGCACCAACGAGCAGATGACCGCACAGACCACCCCCGCGCAGGCCAAGGAGAACCTGGTCCGCCTCTTCGCCGGTGCCGAGGAGGCCAGCGAGACCGCGCGGCTCAAGGTGGAGCAGGCCGGCGTACCCAAGGTGGAGCAGGGCGAGGAGGTCTCCGCCGGCTTCCGGGCCGCGCTCGCCTCGATGCGGGACGCCTACGGCCGGGCCCGCACCACCATCGACGGGCTCGGCATCGGCGAGGCCGGCACCTTCTACGACGGCGTCCGGTCGACGGTGGAGACCCTTCAGCAGGAGTACGACGCCAGTGCGCTGGACACCAGCCGGCTCAACTCGGAGGAGTTGAAGCGCGCCTTCGACGAGGTACCTGAATGCCGTTGAGCGGTTCCGGAGAGACACCGGCGGCACTCCCGCTGCCGGTGACCTTCCCGGTGCCCGACCCGGCGACACGCCGACGCGGCGAGCCGGCCGAACGCCCCACAGTGCCCGAGCGGGGTGCCACCGGCGAACGGCAACTGGTCTTCTTCGGCGCGGAGACCGGGGAACCCTCCGTGGCCGACCTGGCCGGGCTGCTCGCCGGGCCGGGCGAGGTGCACCGGATGGGCGGGACCGCCCGCCTGACGGTGGAGGTGGACGCCGCCTGGCGGGTGCACGTGCTCGTCACCGAGTTGGGTCGTCGGGGCGTACGGGCGACCTGGGAACCGACCGGGGACCGGCGGTACGCGGTACGGACGGCGTACACCCGGACGATCGTGCCGCTGGCGGCGGCCTGGCTGCGCGGCCCGACCCAGTCGCCGCCCTCGGGTTTCCAGCTCGACGGCCGTCGGCTGCGGCTCTGGCTGGCCGCCGCCGGAGTGGCCGAAACGCCAGACTTCGTCCTTCGTCTCGGCGGCACCGATCCCCGCCGGTGGGCGGTGGTCGGCGCGGCGCTGCACGCGGCCGGGCTCACCGGCGACCTGCTCGCGCCGGATGCGGGCGGGCCGGCGTACCGGATCGCCGGTCGACGCCGGTCGTCACGCCTCGCGGAGCTGGTGGGTGAGCGTCCGGACGCGGCTCCGCCCGGCACCTGGCCGACCCGCGACTGATCCGCCGCCGGCTGTCCGATCGAAGACAGCCGGGCGTCGGGAAACACAGGGAGAATCGGCCGGGTCGCACCTCCACCGAGGGGCCGCCCTGATCACAGTGACCCGTTCCATGCCCTACTCAGGGTGTACGGTGACGCCGTCCGGCGCGACCACAGATCGTCCCGGGCGAATTGCCGCCCGCGAAACCCGAAACACGGACGGCGCGTTACGTTGGACATCCGGACCGCTGGGTATCGGTGGGGCGAGTGCGCCCGGAACCGGGCGATGGCGCGGCCATGAGCAGGAAAGAGGTCGAAGCAGACGTGCCGAGCAACGCTGGAACCACCCGTCTGGTCATCGTCGAGTCTCCGGCGAAGGCCAAGACGATCTCGGGCTACCTCGGCCCGGGGTACGTCGTGGAGGCCAGCTTCGGGCATGTCCGCGACCTGCCGCGTAACGCTGCCGACGTGCCCGCCCGGTACAAGGGCGAGTCCTGGGCCCGGCTCGGCGTCGACGTCGACAACGGCTTCCACGCCCTCTACGTCGTCTCCGCCGACCGCAAGCAGCAGATCAGCAAGCTGACCAAGCTCGCCAAGGAGGTCGACGAGATCTTCCTGGCGACGGATGAGGACCGCGAGGGCGAGGCGATCGCCTGGCACCTGGTCGAGACGCTCAAGCCGAAGGTGCCGGTCCGGCGGATGGTCTTCCACGAGATCACCAAGCCGGCGATCCAGGCGGCGGTGGCCAACCCCCGGGAGATCGACCGCGACCTGGTCGACGCCCAGGAGGCCCGGCGCATCCTCGACCGCCTCTACGGCTACGAGGTCTCCCCGGTGCTGTGGAAGAAGGTCATGCCGAGGCTCTCGGCGGGCCGGGTGCAGTCCGTGGCGACCCGGATCGTGGTCGAGCGGGAGCGGCAGCGGATGGCCTTCCGCACCGCCGAGTACTGGGACATCCTGGCCACGCTCGCCGTGACGAACGCCGGTGAGGGCCCGCGCACCTTCAACGCCACCCTGGTCGCGCTGAACGGCGACCGGATCGCCACCGGCAAGGACTTCGAGCCCACCACCGGCCGGGTCAAGCCCGGCGCCGGCGTGGTGCACCTCGACGAGAGCGGAGCGCGGGGGCTCGCCGCCCGCCTCGACGGGCGGCCGTTCACCGTCACCCGCGTCGAGGAGAAGCCGTACCGCCGTCGCCCGTACGCGCCCTTCATCACCTCCACGCTCCAGCAGGAGGCGGCCCGCAAGCTGCGGTTCTCGTCGCAGCAGACGATGCGTACCGCGCAGCGGCTCTACGAGAACGGCTACATCACCTACATGCGTACCGACTCGGTGAGCCTGTCGGAGACCGCCATCGCGGCGGCCCGCCGGCAGATCGTCGAGCTGTACGGCGAGCGCAGCGTGCCGCCGGAGCCGCGCCGTTACACCGGCAAGGTGAAGAACGCGCAGGAGGCGCACGAGGCGATCCGCCCGGCCGGGGACAACTTCCGCACCCCGGGCGAGGTGGCCAAGGAGTTGTCGGCCGAGGAGTTCAAGCTCTACGAGCTGATCTGGCGGCGCACCATCGCCTCGCAGATGACCGACGCGGTCGGCTCCAGCGTCTCGGTCCGGATCCGGGCCACCACCGTCGGCGGCGAGGAGGCCGACTTCGGCGCCACCGGCAAGACCATCACCGACCCGGGCTTCCTGCGCGCGTACGTCGAGTCCAGCGACGACGAGAACGCCGAGGCCGAGGACGCCGAGCGCCGGCTGCCCAACCTGGTCAAGGACCAGCCGCTGACCGCCGACCAGTTGGCGGCGCAGGGCCACCACACCCAGCCGCCCGCCCGCTACACCGAGGCGTCGCTGGTCAAGGCGCTGGAGGAGCTGGGCATCGGTCGCCCCTCCACGTACGCGTCGATCATGCAGACCATCCAGGACCGTGGGTACGTGGTCAAGCGCGGCCAGGCGATGATCCCCTCGTTCCTCGCGTTCGCCGTGATCGGGCTGATGGAGCGGCACTACCCGCGCCTGATCGACTACGACTTCACGGCCAGCATGGAGAACGAGCTGGACGAGATCGCCGGTGGTGACCACGCGGCCGTCGACTTCCTCACCGCGTTCTACTTCGGCACCACCAACGGTGCCGGTGACCAGGACATCGCCCGTTCCGGTGGGCTCAAGAAGCTGGTCACCGAGAACCTCAGCGACATCGACGCGCGCAGCGTCAACTCGATCCCGCTCTTCAGCGACGACGAGGGACGCGAGGTCGTGGTGCGGGTCGGCCGGTACGGGCCGTACCTCCAGCGTCGGGTGCCCGGCGAGGAGCAGGCACCGGCCGCCGAGGGCGAGGAGGGCGCGGCCCCGGGCGACCGGGCGCCGATCCCCGAGGGCCTCGCGCCGGACGAACTGACCCCGGAGAAGGTCCACGAGCTGTTCCTCGGCGGCGGGGGCGAGCGCAAGCTCGGCGACGACCCGGCGACCGGCGAGCCGATCGTGCTCAAGTCCGGCCGGTTCGGCCCGTACGTGGCCAGTGGCGAACGCAAGTCCTCGCTGCTGCGCTCGCAGTCCCCGGACTCGCTCACCTTCGACGAGGCGCTCAAGCTGCTCAGCCTGCCCCGGGTGATCGGGGTGGCCCCGGACGGCGCGGAGGTGGTGGCCAACAACGGCCGCTACGGCCCGTACGTCAAGCAGGGCGACGAGTTCCGTTCGCTGGACTCCGAAGACAAGATGTTCACCGTCACGCTGGACGAGGCGCTGGCCCTGCTGGCCGCACCGAAGAACCGGCAACGACGGGCCGCCGCGCCGCCGCTGCGGGAGATGGGTGCCGACCCGTTGACCGAGAAGCCACTGGTCATCAAGGACGGTCGGTTCGGCCCGTACGTCACCGACGGGGAGACGAACGCGTCACTGCGGCGTGGCCAGACCCCGGAGGCGCTGACCCTGGAGGAAGCCTCCGAGATGCTCGCCGAGAAGCGGGCGAAGGGTCCGGCGCCGAAGAAGAAGGCCGCTGCCAAGAAGGCACCTGCCAAGAAGGCCCCCGCCAAGGCCGGTGCCGCCAAGACCGCCGCCTCGAAGTCCGCCACCAAGGCCACCGCCTCGAAGACGGCGTCGAAGGCGGCAGCCTCGAAGGCCGCACCGAGGAAGGCGGCGCCGAAGAAGGCCACCGCCGCCAAGAAGGCCCCTGCCGCCGACTGACCTCGTCCGCCGACGGACTCGTCCCACCGCCGGGCCCCACCGGAGTTGACCAAGGGGTTTGCACCCTCGGACCTGCCCCCTGCGTGACCAAACTCCTTGATCGACACGGGGGTCAGGGGGTGGGGGTGGGGTGGGGGCCCAGGAGGGTGTCGAGGTAGGGGGTGGTGAAGGTGCGGTGCGGGTCCAAACGGGCGCGCATCTGCTGGAACTCCTGCCAGCGCGGGTAGGCGTCGGCCAGCGTCGCGGCGTCGCGCCAGTGCAGTTTGCCCCAGTGCGGGCGTCCGGTCAGGCCGGTCGCCACCTGTTCGAAGGCCCGGAAGTACGGCTCGTACGGCATCCCGACGTACTGGTGCACCGCGATGTACGCCGACTCGCGACCGTACGAGTGCGACAGCCAGATGTCGTCGGCGGCGGTGAAGCGGACCTCGACCGGGAACAGCACCTTGAACGGCATCCCGTCGATGATCCGGCGCAGCGCGTCGAGCGCCTCGCCGACGGCGTCGCGCGGCAGTGCGTACTCCATCTCGGTGAAGCGGACCCGGCGCGGGGTGCAGAAGACCGTGTCGGAGCGTCCGGTGTAGGCGCGTTCGCTGAGCACCCGCGCGCTGACAGCGCTGATCGGTGGGGCCAGGGCCGGTGCGGCGCGACCGAGCCGGCAGGCGGCGGCGAAGACGTTGTTGGCCATGAAGTCGTCGTCCAGCCACCGGCGCCAGCCGGGTAGCGGTCGGTCGTCGGCGGCCGTCCGGTCGTTGGTCTTGAGCTGCACCCTGGTGGTGTACGGGAACCAGAAGAACTCGACGTGGTCGTGCCGGTCGATCAGGTCGGGCAGTCCGGCGAGTACGGCGTCGAGGTGGGCGGGGCGTTCGTGGGCCCGCAGCACGAAGGCGTCCACGCAGCGCAGGGTGACCTCGACCAGGACGCCGAGGGCGCCGAGCGAGATCCGGGCCGCGTCGAACACGTCGGGGTGCTGGTCGGCGGAGCAGTGCAGGACCTCGCCGGTTCCGGTGACCAGGGTCAGCGCCTCGACGAAGGTGGCCAGTCCGCCGTGTCCGGCGCCGGTGCCATGGGTGCCGGTGGAGATCGCGCCGGCCACGGTCTGCGCGTCGACGTCGCCGAGGTTCGGCAGCGCCAGGCGGTGCGTGGCGAGGAGCGAGTTCAGTTCCCGCAGCGTCATCCCGGCCGGTACGGTGACGAGACGTCGATCGGTGTCCACGCGTACGTCGACGGCGAGTCGGCTCAGGTCCATCCGCCGGTCGTGGGCGACCGCGACGGCGGTGAAGGAGTGTCCACTGCCGACCGGCCGGATCCGTTCACCGGCGGCGGTGGCGGAGCGTACGTGCTCGGCGACCTCTCCGACGGACGTCGGGCGCAGGACGCCGGTCGCCACGCTGTGCTGGTTGCCGCCCCAGTTGGACCAGGCGGTGGGGGTGCGTCCGGTGCCGGTCATGGCGCGCTCCTCAAGATGAATATGAACCGAGTTCATATCAGGAACGTTCTTCCTGGTAAATACCGCAATCGAGGTCCGCTCGTTGTACCGGTAGTCACGAACTCGTGACGTGCAGATATGTTCATCCGTCGAAGGGGGGTGGCGAGTGTCAACTTCAGCCGCCACGACCGGCCCACTGCGTCGCGTACCAGTGCAGGGTCGTAGTGTCGCGCGCGTCCAGCGGATGCTGGACGCCTGCGCTGAACTCGTCGACGAGGTGGGGTACGAAGGACTGACCACCACCCTGCTCGCCGAGCGGGCCGAGGTGGCGATCGGATCGGTCTACCAGTTCTTTCCGGACAAGCGGGCGATCGTGCAGGCGCTCACGCTGCGCACGATGGAGTCCTACCTCCAGCGGCTCGACGAACGCTTCGCCTCGGACGACCTGACTCACTGGTGGGACGGGGTCGACGCGGGCATCGACGAGTACATCACGATGCACCGCACCGTTCCCGGCTTCCGTACCCTGCACTTCGGCGACGTGGTCGACCTGCATCTGCTCGATGAGCAGCGCGACAACAACGGGGTGATCGCCGACCAGTTGGCCCGGGTGCTCACCGAACGGTTCGGGCTCGCCGACGTTCCCGACCTGCGTTTCCACCTGGAGATCGCAGTAGAGGCGGCGGACTCCCTGATCAAGCTCGCGTTCCGGCGCACGTCGGACGGCGACGACCGGGTGCTGGCCGAGGCGAAGGCGCTGATCCGGGAGTACCTGCACCGCCAGATGGAGGCGCGGGGCGACACCGGCCGCCGGCCGGTCGGGCAGCCCGCGAAGCCGGGCGACGACCAGATCGCCGAGGCCGCCGAGCCGCCGGCCACGCAGCGCGCCTGACCTCACCCGACCCGGCGACGCAGCCCGCGGGGAACCCGCCCGGCCCGCCGGACCGGTAGCACCGAGTGCACCACGCCACGACCACGGCGGAGAACCACGCCGTGGTGTCGGTGCGGAGTGCTCAGAGGAAGGCGTGTCCCTCGCCCCGATAGGTCGGTACGGTGCCCACCACGTGGTCGCCGTCGACCAGGTGCAGCTCGTTCACCCGTTCGCACAGCTCGCCGGACTTGGCGTGGCGGAACCAGACCCGGTCTCCGACACGCAGGGTGGCGGCCGGTGCGCCGGTCAGCGGGGTCTGCACCTCGCCGGCACCCTCGGCGCCGAGCAGCTTCAGGCCGGTCGGCAGCCACGGGCGGGGCAGCCGGCTGTCGGCGGCGGAACCGGAGGCGATCCAGCCGCCGCCGAGCACGGTGGCCAGGTCGGGTGCCGGCCGGCGGACCACCGCGCAGGCGAAGAACGCCGCCGGGGTGGGCCGCCAGGTGCGGTACGCGTCGAAGAGCGTCGGTCCGTACAGCCCCGATCCCGCGGTGACCTCGGTGACCGCGGGATCGGCGCTGGTGGCGGCCACGCTGCCGGTCCCGCCGCCGTTGACGAACTCCAGGTCGGCGTGTTCGCGTACCGCAGCCACCGCCGCACCTCGGCGGGCCAGCAACTCGCGATACGACCCGCGCTGGGCCACCCGGATCGCGGCGCCGAGCACCGCCTGCCCCGGCGGGGCGTCGCCCAGGCCGGCGATCTGCGCCTCGTACGACATCAGGCCGACCAGCCGGTAGCCCGCCCGCCGGGCGACGGTGGCGGCGAGTCGACCGGCAGCCCGGGCGGTGTGCACCGGTGAGCGGCGGACCCCGACGTGCACCCGGCCGCCCAGCAGTCGCCACGAGGCGTCCAGGTCGAGGCAGACACGCAGCTCCGGGCGGTGGCCCGGGGCGGTCACCGTGTCGTAGAAGTCGAGCTGACCGGGGTCGTCGACCATCAGCGTGATCGCCGCCGCCAGCGCCGGATCGGCGGCCAGCTCGGTCAGCGCCCCACGGTCGGCGGTGGGGTACGCCACCAGCACGTCGGCGGTGACCCCGGTCCGGACCAGCCAGATCGCCTCGGGCAGCGTGAACGCCATCACCGACCGCCAGCCCGGGCGGGCCAGCGCGCGGGCGATCAGGTCCCGGCAGCGCAGCGACTTGCTGGCGATCCGCAGCGGCTTGCCGATGGCCCGCGAGGTCAACGCGGCGGCATTGTCGTCGAAGGCCGTGAGGTCGACCACCGCGTACGGAGGGTCGAGGTGCGCGGTCGCCCGGTCCAGCCGGTGGCGCAGGTTATCGCTGTCGGTGGCCACGTGTGCACGCTAACTGTGAAACGGTGAATGCGAAATACCCTCGCATCTGGCGGCCGGGGTCGGGTTGGCAACCGCGTCCTAGGCTCGGCGAGCAGGTGATGCGCGACGGGGGGAGGTCCTCGTCGGGACTAGAGTGTTCCACCGGGGGTGCCCAGCGATGGGCCGGCACGTGGAGGTACGGCCATCGAAAGCCAGTTCAACGGCGAGTCGTCCGGCGTGTCGCCGTCCGCGGACCAGCCCGCCGGGACATCCGGCCGGGACACGACCGGCTTACCCGGCGGCGGTGCCGCCGGCCAGCCCGCCGATCCCAAGAGCCCACCGAGCGGGCCCGCCGCCCAGGCCGACCTGTCCGGCTACGGCGCGATCCGCTCGGTGCTGCGTATCCGCCCGTTCCGCCGGCTCTGGATCGTGCTCGGCGCCGCCTCCTTCGGTGACTGGCTCGGCCTGCTCGCCACCAGTGTCTTCGCCGCCGCTCAGGTGGAGGGGAACACCGCCAAGGGCGCTGCGTTCGGTGGCGTGATCGCCATCCGGCTGCTGCCCGCACTGGTCCTCGGCCCTTTCGCCGGGGTGCTCGCCGACCGGTTCGACCGCCGCTGGACCATGGTCATCTGCGACGTGCTGCGATTCCTGCTGTTCGCCTCCATCCCGCTGTACGCGCTCACCGGCGCCAGCGGCGCCCGGGTGGTGAGCTGGGCGGCGATCGCCACGTTCCTGATCGAGACGGTCACCCTGCTCTGGATCCCGGCCAAGGAGGCCGCGGTCCCCAACCTCATCCCGCGTGCCCGGCTGGAGACCGCCAACCAGCTCACGCTCATCACCACGTACGGCCTGACCCCGATCGCCGCCGCGATCCTGCTCGCCTCGGGCGACGGCATCGTCCGGGGTGTGACCGGCGGCGAGATGCCCGCCTGGGCCGAGCCGGCCCAGCTCGCGCTCTGGTTCAACGCGTTCTCCCGCCTCGCCACCGCCCTGGTGGTGGCGTTCGGCATCAAGGAGATCAGCCAGGCGCAGACCGCCGAGGGGGAGCGCACCGAGCAGAGCATGCTGCGCCAGTTCGCCGAGGGATGGCGGTTCATCGCCCAGACCCCGCTGGTCCGCGGCCTGGTCCTGGGCATCCTGGGTGCCTTTGCCGGCGGCGGCATCGTGATCGGCACCGCCCGCTTCTTCGCCGCCTCGCTCGGCGCCGGTGACGCCGCGTTCTATCTGCTCTTCGGCGCGATCTTCCTGGGCCTGGGGATCGGCATCGGGCTCGGCCCGATGATCGTCCGGGACATGTCCCGGCGCCGCTGGTTCGGCATGAGCATCGTGCTGGCCAGCGCCTCGGTGATGACGCTGGCCTTCGCCTTCCACCTGTCCATGGCCCTGCTCGGCGCGATCCTGGTCGGCGCCGGGGCCGGGATGGCCTTCCTCTCCGGCACCACGCTGCTCGGCGGCGAGGTCGCCGACGAGGTACGCGGTCGGGTCTTCGCCGTGGTGCAGATCGGTACCCGGCTGGTGCTGATCCTGGCCATCGCGCTGGGCAGCCTGCTCGCCGGCGTCGGCGGCTCCCGGACGTTCGAGATCGCCGACCTGGGCATCTCGGTCTCCTCGACGCGGCTGCTGCTGCTCGTCGCCGGTGCCGCCGGGATCTTCGCCGGGATCAGCGCGTTCGGGCAGATGGACGACAAGAAGGGCGTACCGGTCCTGGCCGACCTGTGGGGGTCGATCCGGGGTCGCCCGCTGATGCCGGCCGAGCCGTTCGTCTCGGCCGGGCTCTTCGTGGTCTTCGAGGGTGGCGAGGGCGCGGGCAAGTCGACCCAGCTCGCCCAGCTCGCCGAGCGGTTGCGCGGCGACGGGCGGGACGTGGTGGTGACCCGGGAACCGGGTGCGACCGCCGTCGGCACCCGGATCCGGTCGATGGTGCTGGACACCACCGGGGACGAGGCGCCCTCGCCGCGCGCCGAGGCCCTGCTCTACGCCGCCGACCGGGCTCACCACGTGGCCACCGTGGTCCGTCCCGCCCTGGTCCGGGGCGCGGTGGTGATCAGTGACCGGTACGTCGACTCCTCCCTGGCGTACCAGGGTGCCGGTCGTACGCTGCCGGTCGACGAGGTCTCCTGGCTCTCCTCCTGGGCCACCGGTGGGCTCAAGCCCGACCTGGTGGTGCTGCTCGACGTCGACCCCCGGACCGGGCTGTCCCGGGTGGCCGCACGGAGCCAGGCCGCCGACCGGCTGGAGGCCGAGTCGGTGGGCTTCCACGAGCGGGTCCGGTACGCCTTCCTCGACCTGGCCGCCGCCGACCCCAAGCGGTACCTCGTCCTCGACGGCTCCCGCCCGGCGGAGGAGATCGCCGAGCAGGTGGCCCGCCGGGTGGAGGAACTGCTCGGTGCCCCCGGCGGCATCTCGCACCCGGACCCGGCGAACGGCCCGGACACCTCGGTCCAGCCCGAGTTATCCCCATCGGAGCTGGTGACGACGGAGCGAAGTTGATGCCGGACGCCTTCGCCGACCTGGTCGGGCAGGACGACGCGGTGGAGACGCTGCGCCGTGCGGCGTCGGCCGCCGCCGCGGTGCTGCGCGCCGTCGACGGCCCGGACACCGGGCCGACGGCGTCCCCGGACGGTCCGGACGAGGGCGACGGTACGTCCCCGGGGGGCGACCCGGGCGCGGGGATGACCCATGCCTGGATCTTCACCGGGCCGCCGGGCTCGGGACGGTCGGTGGCGGCACGTGCCTTCGCCGCCGCGTTGCAGTGCGTCCACGGCACCGGCTGCGGCACCTGCCCGGGATGCCACACCACGCTCGCCGGCACCCACGCCGACGTGCGGCTGGTGGTGCCCGAGGGACTCTCCATCGGGGTCAACGACATGCGGGCGCTGGTGCTCCGCGCGGCCAGCACCCCGTCCGGCGGGCGCTGGCAGGTGGTGATCATCGAGGACGCCGACCGGTTGACCGAGGCGGCCGGTAACGCGCTGCTCAAGGCCGTGGAGGAACCGCCGCCGAGGACCGTCTTCCTGCTCTGCGCGCCGTCCACCCACCCGGACGACATCTCGGTGACCATCCGGTCGCGCTGCCGGGTCGTACCACTGCGGCAGCCCTCGGCCGAGGCGGTCGCCGAGGTGCTGGTCCGTCGCGACGGCATCGCGCCCGACGTGGCCCGGTGGGCGGCGGCGGCCACCCAGGGACACGTGGGGCGGGCCCGGCGGCTGGCCGGCGATCCGCAGGCCCGGTCGCGGCGGGACGCGGTGCTCGCGGTGCCGCGTCGGCTGACCGGGGTGGGTGCCGCGTTCGACGCGGCGTCCGCGCTGATCGAGGCGGCCGAGGCGGAGGCCGAGGCGTCCGTGGCCGAGCTGGACGCGGCGGAGCGTGCCGCGCTGGAGACCGCGCTCGGGGCGGGCGGCACCGGCCGGGGCGCGGCGGGGGCCGCCCGGGGCTCCGCCGGCCAACTGAAGGAGCTGGAGCGCCGCCAGAAGTCCCGGGCGACCCGGGCTCAGCGGGACGCGCTGGACCGGGCCCTGGTCGACCTGGCCGCCTTCTATCGGGACGCACTCGCCGTGGCATGGTCGGCGCCGGTGGCGCCGGTGCACACCGACACCGTCGACCTGGCCGACGCCGGTGCCCGCAAGTGGCAGGCGGAGGGGGCGTTGCGGCGGCTGGAGGCGGTGCTCACCTGCCGGTCCGCGATCGAGGCCAACGTCAAGCCCCGGATCGCGGTCGAGTCGATGATGCTCGCCCTCTGGAAGGGCTGACCCCGGCCCGCGTCCCACCGGATGCCGCGTCCTGACGGAGCGGTCGGCTCCGGGATCCGCGCAGGCATCGACACGCCCGATTCTGGTGCGGTACGGTCCGGTGTGCCGTGGTGACGGCGGCGGTACGCACAGTGAGGGCGACTGGGGAGGAGTCCGCTGATGCCTCGGGGCGAGATCGACGAGGCGTGGATCGAGGAGGCGGTCCGACGCTACCGTCGGATCGAGTCCCTCCAGGCCGAGTTCGACCAGGCCGTGGCGACGGTCGAGGTCACCGTCCGGTCGCCGGACGGCCTCGTCGAGGTGGTGGTGACCGCCGGTGGCCGGATCACCGACGTGCGTTTCCTCGGCCCGCTGCACGCCCGCCAGCCGCGTGACGTCGCGGGTTCGGTGCGGGCCGCGGTGGTCGCCGCGGCGGACGCCGCCCAGTGGGCCCGGGAGAAGCTGCACAACGAGACGTTCACCGCCTACCGGCCACTGACGGGGGCGTGACATGGACACCCTTCGTGCCCTGGCCGCACGGATCGACGAGGCGAGCGCCACGTTGACCGCGCTGTCCCGCTCGGTCACCGCCGCCGACCCCGCGCAGGTCTCGTTCGGCGCGGACGCGCCGGGGAGACCCGGCGAGATCGGGCGGGCGCTGCACCGGCAGTGGATCACCGCCACCGGTGACCGGGCCCGTGAGGCACACGCCGCCGCCGCGCAGTTGACCGCCACGGCGGCCGCGCTGCGCCAGGCCGCCGACCGCTATTCCGACACCGACTCCGCCGCCTCCCGCCGGCTGGCCGGGGAGAGGTGATGGACGCCCTGGACCGGCTCGCCGAGCCCGGGATCGACCTGCTGCGCCGGGTCGACACCCTGCTCGCCGCCGGGGCTCCGGAGGGCCACCGGGTCTGGCCGTTGCTGCGTCGGATGCAGGTGCTGCCCGGCGACGCACTGCGCAGCTTCCTCGACCTGCGGGCGGCACCGTTGGCCGGTGCCGGGCACACGGTGCGCCGGCACGTGCACGGGTACGACCACGCCTGCGCCACGCTGACCGATCCGCTGCTCTGGTCCGGGCCGGCCGCCGCCGCGTACGGGCAGTCCCGCACGATGCTGCTGCGCCACCTCGACGACGGCCCGGAGAGTCTGGTCGGGCGTCTGGAGGCCACCGCCGGCTACGCCGACGCCCTCGCCGACTGGGTGGAGGGCAGCCGGCTCACCGTCGCCCGCACCCTGGCCGAGGTGATCGGTTCGGCCGAGGCGGTCTCGGTGGTGGCGGCCACCTCCATCACCCGCGAGCCGCCGCACTCCGGGCCCTCGTCGCCGGGCACTGCTGCCGCCGCCGAGATCGCGGCCCGGGTGCTGGCCGTGCTCTGCGTCGCGTACGACGGGGCGGAGACGCTCCTGCGGCAGTGGGCGCCGAGCCTGGCCGAGTCCCCGTTGCGGACGACGTCGACCCGGTTCCGCCCCGGCGCCGCCCCGGGCGGGACGACCACCCGCGTCGGCTGGTAGCAGCACGGCCGGACGTCCCGGCCGGGCTCGGCCGGTGAGCGGGGCGCGCTGGCACGCAGCACGGCGCCGCACACGGGAACCCGATCGGGCCCACGCGGCGGCGCCGTGACTTTCCTGCACCCCCCGCAGGTCTGTCCCACACTCAACGCTGTCGAGCCCCGTTTGTCCCGTCCGTGACGGAGTATTCAGCCGTCCGGTCGCCATCGTCGTACCGGTCGGTGACACGGGATCGGTCGAGTCGACAGTCATGGATGATTACGCGGTGCGGTCACCCGTCACGCCGGCCCGACGGAAATCCGGCGGCGCGTCGTAGGGTGAGGAGCATGGGCATGCTCTGCGCGGTCAGCTTCCAGCGGTACGGGCGTCTCTACTACCTCGACCCTGGTGACTTCCGACCGCAGGTCGGCGACAAGGTGCTGGTGCCCACCGACGACGGGCCCGAGGTGGCGGAGTGCGTCTGGGCCGCGCAGTGGGTCAGCGACGACACCGAGGGCTTCCCCCGGCTGGCCGGGCTGGCGCAGGAGGAGGATCTGCGCCGGGACGAGACGCTGCGGCGCCGCAAGGCGGAGGCGAAGGTCGCGGCGAAGCGGCTGATCCGCGAGCACGGCCTGCCGATGAAGGTGGTGGCGATCGACCACGTGCTCGGCAGCGCCGACGGCGGCGGCGAGCGCAGCACCGTCTATTTCACCGCACCGCACCGGGTGGACTTCCGCTCCCTGGTCCGCGATCTCGGGGCGACCCTGCACTGCCGGGTGGAGTTGCGCCAGCTGTCGGCCCGCGACTCGGCCCGGGTGCAGGGCGGTATCGGCTCCTGCGGGCGTGACCTCTGCTGCGCCACCTTCCTGAACGACTTCGAGCCGGTCACCATCCGAATGGCCAAGGACCAGGACCTGCCCCTCAACCCGCTGCGCATCTCCGGTGCCTGCGGCCGGCTGATGTGCTGCCTCAAGTACGAGCACCCGCTCTATCAACGCTTCCAGGAGTCGGCGCCGGAGGTCGGTAGTCGCGTCTCCACCCCGAAGGGGGAGGGCCGGGTGGTCGGCCACAGCGTTCCGCGCGACGCCGTCACCGTGCGCCTCGACACCGACGGCTCGCGCTCCCTCTGCTCCCGCGCCGACGTGTGCGGCTCACGCCAGGCGTACGACAGCCGTGACCAGTCCGGCCCGGAGGGCGTGACGCCCCGGCGCTGACCGTTCGGGACGCTGCTCGCCGTGCCCCGCTGGTTGTCCTGCGGCGACGGGTGTGCGGTTCACCGAGCTGCGTGGGGCCGGTCAGCGCAGGACGACGGGAGGTTCGGCCAGCCGGGGACGCAGCGGGCGGCCCGGGGCGAGCCAGGATGCCTCGGGCGATTCGTCGGGGTTGACGCGCCACCGGCGGCCCACCCGGTCGACCGCGATCGGATAGAGGGTGAGCGTGCCGTCCGGGTCGATGCGCATCCGCACGAAGCCCTTGGCGTCCTCGATGCCCTGACCGGCGAAGAGTTCGTTGACGTTCACCCCGAAGGCGCTCGCCACCAGCAGGTACGCGGCCACCAGTTGGCTGGCCACCAGGCCGATCACCGGCAGATAGACCGTGGCGGCGGCCACTGCGGGCAGCGGCCACGGCCAGTCGTGGAACGGCAACGACACCCACGCCCAGGTGCCGGCGGCGGCCAACCCGACGTGGGCCAGCCCGTGCCCGACACCCAGCAGCCAGTGCCGGACGTGCCGTTTGCCGCTGGAACTGGGCGGCTTCGCGAACAGGGCCGCCGCGAGCACGGTCACCAGCACCATCATCACCAACGGCACGCTGAACAGTCGCTGCTCCGAGGCTTCCGCACGGAAGTCGGTCACGCCGGCCATGGAGAGCATCAGCAGGGTGTGCAGGATGCCCAGCAGCGTCGAGAAGCCGGGATTGCGCAGCGGCAACCGGCCGAAGATCCCCCAGCCGTACCGGCGGGAGCGGGCCGCGTCGGGGTAGCGGGCGGCCAACTCGTACGCGCGAGAGGGGCTGGAGCGGCGGGCCAGGGTGTCCCGGGGCGGCACCTCGATCTGCTCGGGCAGCTTGTGCGTCGGGTAGAGGTACGCCCCGCCGCTGCCCGAGGTGACCAGTTGCCGGCCGTCCGGCCCGGTGTAGCGGGCGTAGTGGTGCAGGTCGCCGGAGATCAACAGGCGTACCTGGGCGCCGGTGGGCGCGACGATGGTCCGGATGAAATAGTCGATCGAGTCGTACGCGGTGGGCTGGTCGACGGCCTTCACCCAGGCCGGAGCCGGCACCGCCAGGATCACCCTGCTCTGCGGGCCCAGTTTCTCCGCCACCGCGTCGAAGTAGGTGAGCTGCGGGTCGTCGACGTACGAGCCGGACTGGTCGTCGAGCCCGAGCAGCCACCAGTCGGCGGGCAGTTCGGCGGCGAAGTACGAGCGGGACTGGCCGGTCCGCCAGCCGCCGAAGTGACGGTCCCGGGTCCGGACGAACAACCGCAGGAACGCGGTCAGCCCGTCGTACCAGTCGTGGTTGCCCGGCACCGCGAAGATCGTCGGCTGCTCCGGCGGCGTGGTCGGCAGCGCCGCCTGGTACGGCCCCTTGCACCGGTCCTCGTACGCCTCGTACGCCGCCGACGGGTAGACCTGGTCGCCGCCCATCACCAGGGTCTGCGCCCGGGGCAGCCGGTGCCCGTCCACCTCCAGCTCGCGCTGCGCGAGCAGGTACGCCACCGAGTACGTGGCGTTGAAGCCGTCGCCCAGGTCGGCCACGTAGTCGAGCCAGAGCCCGCCGTCCGGCCCGACCTGACGGGCGACCTCCGCATCCAGCGCCTTCTGGAGTTCGCGCTTGTCCAGGTACGCCCCGAACAGCATCGCCAACAAGGTCCGCAGACCGGTGCTGATCAGCAGGAACGGTGCGAGCCACGGCACCGGCTTGCGCGGCGTGAAGCCCAGCTCCAGCGGATCGGTGCTGCGCGGCCGTCGCGCCGCCCGCCCTCCGGAAGCCTCCTCGGCGTACGTCCCGAGTGGCGCCGCCCGGCCGCCGGCCGTCACCGGCTCGGGCGCGTGGTGGCTGTCGGCCTCGGGACGCGTACCGTCACCGGGCGGAGGGTCGAACGGTTCGTCGCGGGGGATGTGGTCGTCGGTCACCCGCCGGAGCGTAGTGCCGCGCGGTGTGCCGTGCCGAGCCCGAACGCGCCCGATGTCCGGTCCGTCGAGTCCGGGGAATCCCGCTCCGCCCCGGCGTGGTGCGTGCCGTACACTTGGCGATCGTTGCCGCCTTAGCTCAGTCGGCTAGAGCGACGCACTCGTAATGCGTAGGTCGACGGTTCGATTCCGTCAGGCGGCTCGGTGGGGAAGGGCCTCTGGCCTCGGGAGTAATCCCGTTAGCCAGAGGCCGTTTCTATGCCTTCACGATCAACAGTGTAGGTCGAGGTGTAGTGCCCCATCGTCGTCACCCCGAGCGTGCAGGCCGGAAGTGACGCTCCGGCCTGTCCGCACCCGAAGCGACGTCACCACGCACTACGAATTCGACACGCCCTCGTTGAAGCCCTCGTTGAAACCCTCCATGAACGCCGAGAAGGACCCGGTCAGCAGGCACCCCGCACAGCACAGCGCGATCAGAAGCGCCGGCACCGCGATCCACAGGACGATCGCCCACCCACCCAGCCCGGCTTTGTTCGGCGGCTGCTGGGCGTACATCCCCGGCGGCGGCTGAGGCGGGTACTGGTGCGGGGGATAGTACGGCTGCTGCTGGTACGGGTCGTGTGGATGCATCCGGCCATCGTCACCACGCACGGACTCGCGCGGTACCACCCGATCGGTATATCCCGGACCACCGAAGAGGGGAGTCAAGAACCCGCACGAGCGTGCGGGATGCGGCACTGAGGGTGGCGGTGGAAGGTTGGCGGGGCCCAAAACCGCACGGTCGCGCTGCTTTGGTGGACCTGTGGGCTCTCGTCGCGCTAATCTTGCGCAGAACCGCACGTTCGTGCGGCGAGGATGGGGGCCTGCATCATGCTCGAACTCGATCCTGGCGCCGCTTTCGCCGGTGCGGTGAGAAAACGCCGGCGGCAGCTCGGTCTGGGGCAGGGCGAACTAGCCGACCTTGCCGGAGTGTCGGAGCGCTTCGTGTATGCGCTGGAGCGAGGAAAGCCCTCCGTCCAGTTGGACAAGGTCATAGCCGTGCTGTCGGCGCTGGGGCTCCACCTGGAGCTTCGTCGCGGTGGCGGGCCCGCCGTCACGCTCAGTGAAGGAATCCCCCGATGAGCGCACCGTCGGAGGATGCCCTCGAAGGGCTCCGCTCGGTCGACGAGGCGGACGTATTCAAGGCGGGCCGGCATGCGGGCACGCTTGCCCGTACCCAGGACGGCATTGAATTCCGTTACCTGGATGCGTGGATCGAAGCCGGAGGGGCGCCCGTCGCCACCACCATGCCGGTGACGACTGAGCCGCTCGTCCGTGCCGGGGGCGCACTTCCCGCCTACTTCACTGGATTGCTGCCAGAGGGGCGTCGACTCGGTGCCCTTCGCCGCGCGGTGAAGACGTCGGCCGACGACGAGTTGTCCCTCTTGCTCGCGGTCGGGTCCGACGCGGTGGGCGACGTGCAGATCGTGCCGGCAGGTACGCGGCCGGCGATGGTGCCGCCGCGGGTGGTGATCGACGAGGTCTCCTCCATGAGCTTCGCCGACTTGCTGATCGAACTGGGCATTCGTGCGCAGCGAGAGGCCCTTCCCGGCGTCCAGGACAAGACGAGTGCCGCGATGATCAGCCTGCCGGTCGCCCGTGCCGGCGAACGTCACATCCTCAAGCTGAACCCCGCTGAATATCCACATCTTGTGGAGAACGAGAAGTTCTTTCTCGACGCTGCACGCAGGTCAGGTCTGAAGGTGCCGTCTAGTCGACTGGTCTTCGACGCTCGGGGGATACCGGGTTTGCTGGTCGCCCGCTTCGATCGCGTCACTGTGGACGGCCTGCCGCTGTCGCTGGCTGTCGAAGACGGCTGTCAAGTGTTGGACCGCCCGCCTGCCGACAAGTATCGAGTCGGTGCCGACCGCACTTTCGCGGGCCTGGCCGATCTCTGCGATGCCCGTGCCGTCGCCGGTCAGGATCTGATTCGACAGTTGGCCTTCGCCTACCTCACCGGCAACGGCGACGCACATGCAAAGAACTTCTCCGTGCTTCAGGGCCCCGACGGTGAGTGGCGGATCTCTCCCGCCTACGACCTGCCAAGCTCATACCTCTACGGCGACAAGACCATGGCTCTGTCGATCGGAGGCCGCAGCGGGGGCGACTTCAGGGCTGCCGACTTCGTCGGCCTGGGAAAGACACTTGGCGTGCCGGAACGTGCGGTTCGGCGGGTCCTGACCGGCATCACCGAACGGGCCGACGCCTGGCTGGATGAACTGCTCTCTCTGCCGTTCGACGAGGGCAGACTCACCAAGCTCGGACGCGTGATCAGATTTCGGCGCGGCCAACTTGCCCTGAACTGAGCCGCCGGCTCCCACCCCGTGTCACAGGTGGCGCCCATACTCGACGGCGACACCACGATCGCGATGCCAGCCGGAGGTCCCGCCGTGCCGTACACACCAGTCGTCGTCAGCCTGCCGATCGCCGACCGGCAGGTCTCGCACGACTTCTACCGGGCCGTTCTCGGTCTGGCCACGATCGGTGAGCCGGCCGGGGACGGCCTGCCCGAGCCGTTGCAGTTCGAGGTCAACGCCGGGTTGCGCCTGATGCTGGTGCCGACCGGTGGCTTCGGCTGGGTGCTCGGCGGCCGGGAGGTGGCCGACCGCCGGCACAGCGAGTGCGTACTCGGGTTGACCGTGGACGGCCCGGCCGAGGTCGGCAGCCTGGTCTCCCGTGCGCGTGACGCCGGTGCGGAGGTGGTCACCGAGGCGGGGCCGCAGCCCTGGGGATACGCGGGCACGTTCGCGGACCCGGACGGCCACCTGTGGATGGTCACCGCCGCCGGTGCGGCCGGTCAGGAGGAGTAGAGCCTGCGGGCGTACTCCGGTCCGTAGTGGCGCTCCAGGTCGGCCAGGGTCTCCACCGGGTTCTGCACCTCCTTGATCAGGCGGGCGGTGCTGGGCAGGGGGTCCGCCGGCCAGCTCTCCGGCTTCCACAGCGCGGAGCGGAGGAACGCCTTCGCGCAGTGGAAGAAGATCTGCTCGATCTCCACCACCACGGCGAGCACCGGGCGGTGGCCCTTGACCACCATCTGGTCGAACCAGGGCGCGTCGCGCAGCAGCCGGGCCCGCCCGTTGATCCGCAGCGTGTCGCCACGCCCCGGGATCAGGAAGATCAGCCCGACGTGCGGGTTCTCCAGGATGTTGCGGTAGCCGTCGGCGCGCTTGTTGCCGGGGCGCTCCGGGATGGCGATGGTCCGGTCGTCCAGCACGAGGGTGAAGCCGGCCGGATCACCCTTGGGCGAGACGTCGCAGGCGCCGTCCGCCCCGGCCGTGGCCACCAGACAGAACGGCGACGCGGCCAGCCACTGCCGGTCGCGCTCGTGCAGCGTGGTGCGTTCCTTCTCGGCGGCGCGGGGTGTCGGGGTGCCGAGCAACTCGCGTAACTCCACCACCGAAGTGATCTCTGCCGTCACTGTGTGCCTCCCCGTGAAGTTGAACCCGGTGGCGGCATCCAGGCGGGAAACCGCCACGGCCAGTGTAGGCGCGCCTACTGTGATGAGCTGTCTCCCCTGATGGGGGAGGGTGTGACCGCAGCACGAGCCGTCGACGGCGAAACGACCCGAGCAGTGGAGGCCCGGAGCATGGAGAGCCGACTCAAGGTACTGGGTCATCCGGTGCATCCGATGCTGGTCATGTTCCCGGTGGCCCTGCTGGTCACCACCGTGCTGTTCGACCTGATCGACACGCTCGGCGGGCCACGGTTCCTCGGCGAGGTGGCGTACTGGAATCTCACCGTCGGGTTGGTCGGCGGCCTGCTGGCCGCGGTCGCCGGGGCCTTCGACCTGCTGGCCATCCCCGCCGGAACCCGCGCGAAGCGGGTGGGCATCACCCACGCCGTGGCCAACCTCGCGGTGATCCTGCTCTTCGCCGCCGTCTGGGTGGTACGCCTCAACGCCGAGTCCCGGGCCGCCGGTGGCGCGCTGATCGCCATCGAGGTGGTGGCGCTGGGCATCCTCGGCGTCAGCGCCTGGCTGGGCGGGGAACTCGTCGACCGGCTCGGCGTCGGGGTCGACAGGGACGCCCACCTCGACGCGCCGAGTTCGCTGCGGCCGGCGTCGGCCGGACAGCCGACGGGAGGCGTGCGATGACCCGGAACTGGCGCGGCGGTCAGCAGGGTTGGGACCCGATGGGCGAGTTGCAGTCGCTACGTGCCGAGCTGAGTCGGCTGCTCGGTGGCCGTCCCGGGCCGCCCGAGGTCGAGTTGGGCGAGATCCCCGACGGCTGGGAGGTGGTGGTCAGGCTGCCCGGAGTCGCGCCCGAAGAGGTGGCGGTCGAGTTGGACGACCGCGAACTGTGCGTACGGGCTCGGACGGAGGCCGAGGTCAACGCCGATCACGGCATTCCCGGAGGTTTCGAGACGCGCGGCTTCGAGTACCGCATACCGCTGCCGTCGCGGGTCGACCCGGAGGGCATCGACGCGGTGATGGACCACGGCCTGCTGCGGGTACGGCTGCCCCGGGCCACCCGGCCCGCGCCCCGCACCATCACGGTCGGCCGCACCGGGCCGTACCCGACCGCTGCGGGTACGCCCCGTGGTGCCGACCCGGCGGCGGACCGGGAACTCCACCAGCCGGACGTCGCCCCCGGCGAGTACGAGCGGTAATCCCCTGCCGTGGCCGCTCCGGACCTGCTCGCCCCGGCCACCGGGCTGGTGCCCGACGTGGCCCGGATCGCCGTACTGCGGGCCAACGCACTCGGTGACTTCATCTTCGTGCTGCCCGCGCTGGACGCGTTGCGGACCGCGTACCCGGGGGCGGAGATCGTGCTGCTCGGCGCGCCGTGGCACGCGGAGCTCTGGACCGACCGGCCGGGTCCGGTCGACCGGGTGGAGGTGGTGCCGCCGGCCCCGGGCATCCGGGCGGCGGGCTCCGGCGAACCCGAGGCGAGCATGGTCGAATTCCTGGCCGCCGCCCGCGAACAGCACTTCGACCTGGCGCTGCAACTACACGGCGGCGGGGCGAACTCGAATCCGCTGGTCGCCGCGCTCGGTGCCCGGGTCACCGCCGGACTGCGCGCCGAGGACGCCCCACCGCTGGACCGGTGGCTGCGGTACGTCTACTACCAGCCGGAGGTGATCCGCTACCTGGAAGCGGTGGCGCTGGTGGGTGCCTCGGCGACCACGATCACCCCGACGTTGGCGGTGACCGAGGCGGACCGGGCCGAGGCCCGCAGGGTGCTCGGCGAGCCAGCTCGCCCCCGGGTGGCACTGCATCCGGGTGCCACCGACACCCGGCGTCGCTGGCCCACCGACCGGTTCGCCCGGGTGGCCCGGATGCTGCACGCCGACGGGTACGAGGTGCTGGTCACCGGTACCCCGGCCGAGCAGGAGGTGGTGGACCAGGTGGTGGCGGCGGCCGGGGTGCCGGTCCGGCCCCAGGTGGGCACGCTCAGCCTGGGCGGGCTCGCCGGCTGCTACGCCGACTGCGAGTTGGTGATCTCCAACGACACCGGCCCACTGCATCTCGCCGGTGCGGTCGGCACGCCCACGGTCGGCGTCTTCTGGGTCGGCAACCTGATCACCACCGCCACCGGACTGCGCGGACGGCACCGACCGATCACCTCGTGGACGGTGCACTGCCCGGTCTGCGGGGTGGACTGCACGCCCGGGATCTATCCGCACCGCCCCGGCGACGGCGACTGCCCGCACCGGGACTCCTTCGTCACGGACGTACCGGTCGTCGAGGTGCTGGAAGCCGCCCGCGAGCTGTTGTTCCGCTAGAGACGAATGTAAGGAGGGGACCCCTACTAACGCCTGGTGTATAGGAAGGGTCCCCTCCTTACATCCGGGGGTCGGCGAGGACCACTTCCCACGCCTCGACGTCGCGTTCGGTGACGGTGGTCGGTGACTCCAGGTGGTAGGCCCCGCTGGGCAGGACACCGGCGCCGCCGTGCCGCGCCATCACGGTGATCTGGGCGGCGACGTCCTCGCCCTGATGGCGCTCGTGCACCCGCCGCCAGAACTCGAAACCGCCGCACTCGACCAGCTTGGCGCGGTCGTACAGGACACAGCCGCCGATCCAGGAGACCTGGTACGCCCGCCAGCTCCCCGGCGGCAACTCCAGCGCCTCGGTGACGTGCAGCAGGTTCGCCGCCGAGTGGATCTGCGCCCGGTCCCACTCGGGAGTGCCCGGGCGGACGTGTTCGGGCACCGGTCGGCCGGTCCACTCCCGGTAGTGCCGGTGCGTCTGCGGGCGTACGTCGTCCAGGTATGACAGTCCGTGCACCGCGTTGCCGACGAAACCGCAGCCCAACTCCTCGATCGCGGTGACCAGCCGGGCCAGTGTGCCGGGTTCCAGCCAGACGTCGTCGTCGAGGAAGAGCACGTACCGGGCGGTGGACGCGGCGAGCAGGGCGGCCCGGTGTTCGGCCAGCCCGCGTCGGGGCAGCCGACGGGTCAGCAGCACCGGATGTCCGCGATACCGCAGGGCACGGACCATGGTGGCCGCGGCCGGGTGGGCGTACCCGGGGTCGCCGTCGGACTGGTCGCTGACCACCACCCCGAACCCCGGCACCCCCTCCTGGGCGGCGAGCCCGGAGAGGGTGACGGCGAGTTCGGCGGGCCGGTCCCGGGTCGGGACCAGGACGTCGAGCAGCCGGTCGGCGCGGAAGGCCGCGTGGTCGCCGGTGTCGAGCGGTCGGTTCACGGCGCCTTGCCGGTGGTCGGCGGGACACCCACCCCGGGCGCGGTGACCGGCTGGCCCACCTCGACCGCCTGACCCGAGCCGACCGCCTGACCCGAGCCGACCGCCTGACCCACGTCGACCGCCTGGCCCGAGCCGACCGCCCGGCCCGCATCGACCGAGTCGACCGAGTCGCCCGCCTGACCCGCGTCGACCGAAACGGCCGTGTCGACCGAGCCGGCGGTGTCGACCGAGCCGGCGGTGTCGACCGAGCCGGCGGTGTCGACCGAGCCGGCGGTGTCGACCGAGCCGGCCGTGTCGACCGAGCCGGCCGTGTCGACTGCGGTGCCCTGGCCGTGGGCCCGGATCCGCTCGATGATCGCCGAGGTGGAGCGGTCCGGCACGTATCCGAGTGTGCGGACCTGCCCGCCCAGTCGCTGCACCAGCGGTGCCTCGGGTACCAGGTCGGGCGGGTAGTCGCCGCCCTTGACGTAGACGTCCGGGCGGATGGCCTCGATCAGACCGGCCGGTGAGTCCTCCTCGAAGACGACCACGTGGTCGACACAGGAGAGCGCGGCGAGCAGGGTGGTGCGGTCCTCCACCGGGTTGACCGGCCGGTCGGCGCCCTTGAGCCGGCGGACGCTGTCGTCCGAGTTGACGGCCACCACCAGCAGGTCGCCGAGGGCGCGCGCCTGCTCCAGGTACCGCACGTGGCCCCGGTGCAGCACGTCGAAGCAACCGTTGGTGAACACGATCGAGCGCCCGTTCCGCCGATGCTCCGCGATGATCCCGGTCAGTCCCTCGGCACCGACCAGCGCCGAGTCGCCCGGCGTCGGGTGGCCGAGCGCGGCCAGCAGGTCGTCGCGGCGGCACACGCAGGTGCCGGTGCCGGCGACGGTGCTGGTCGCGGCGAGTTGGGCGAGCTGCGCGGCGGTCGGCAGCGGCGCGCCGGCGGCGAGTGCGAGCGTCATGGTCGCCAGGTACGCGTCACCGGCACCGACCGCGTGGCTGGCCGGTACGGGTGTGCTGTGGCTGCGGGCGGGCTCTCCCTCGGCACCGCCCACCACCGCACCGTCGGTGTCCAGGGTCACCGCGACCACGTCGGCGCCGGTGTGTGCGCGCAACTCCGCCAGCCGGGACCGGGCCAGGACGGCCCGGTCGACGCCGGCTCCGGCGTCGGCGTTCACGGTCACCCCGGTGCCGGTCACGCTGAGCCCGTCGCGGGTCATCGCGACCCGGCTCTCGCCCGGGGTGGGCTCACCGGTCGGTCCGTCGGTGCGCCGCAACCCGCCCGGGGCGGTGCCCACGGTCAGCTCCGAGGGTCCGTCGCCCGGGTGCATCTCGGGGTGTTCCAGGTGCAGGTCGGTCGGGGTGTCGGCGGCGGCCAGCCCGGCGGTACCGGCACGGGCGAGCAGCCGGCTCGCCTCGGCGAAGCTCGGCGTCACCACGGTCGGGGCGAGGCCACGCCAGTCGGCGAGGTCGTGCGCGTCCAGCGCGACGGTGGCGTACCGGCTGCGATGGGCGACCAGCCAGGCGCGTACCGGCGCAGGTAGGGCACCCAGGCCGTAGTCGCAGATCACCAGCGTGGGAGCCGCGCCCCCGGCGGCGGCCCGCAGCTCCTCGGTCGCGCAGTCGAGGGCGGTGAGCAGGCAGTCCACGCCCACGTCGGTGAGTGGGTCGTCCGGGTCGCCGGAGTCCTCGCGGAGCAGGATCTGGTCGCCGGCCAGCATCCGCCGCTTGACCGGGGTGGGGCGGCCGGGCTGGTTGACGGTCCGGTCCCAGACGCCCGCCCGGTCCAGACAGTCGTGCAGCTCGTCGCCGGCGACGTCGGCGCCGACCGGTGCCACCAGCACCGACCGGCCGCCCAGGGCGGCGACGTTGACCGCGGTGTTGGCCGCGCCGCCCGCCGCCGAGATGCGTCGCCGCAGGGTGAGGACCGGGGCCGGGGCTTCCCGACACAGCCGGTCGGAGTCGGCGAACCGCCATTCGTCGAGCATGGCGTCGCCGATCACCAGGACCGGGCGCCCGAGCCAGCTCTGCACGACGTCGGCGAGCCGGAGCGGTTCCGCTGCTGCTCGTGCCATGCCGGCGGATCCCCTTGCCGCTCCGGGTCAAACCTGTCCGACCGGCGGCCGGTGCGGGCTGGGTCACGCACCTCGGGGCGTTTCGGGCGTTCGGGGCCGGGCAGGTTTCCCACTGACCCATGGAGAGGAGATGCAGCATGGCAGCCACGTTGCAGGGCAAGCGAGTCGCCTTCCTGGCCACCGACGGTGTGGAGGAGGTCGAGTACGTCCAGCCGCGCGAGGCGGTCGAGCAGGCCGGTGCCACCGCCGAGCTGGTGTCGATCAAGCCGGGCCAGATCCGTGCCTTCGACCACCTGGACCCGTCCCAGACGTACGACGTCGACGTCAGTGTCTCCGAGGCGGACCCCGACCGGTACGACGCGTTGGTGCTGCCCGGTGGGGTGGCCAACCCGGACTTCCTGCGGGCCGACCCGGCGGCGGTGGCCTTCGTGCGGTCGTTCTTCGACGCCGGTAAGCCGGTCGGCGTGATCTGCCACGGCCCGTGGACCCTGGTCGAGGCGGACGTGGTGCGGGGCCGGAGGCTGACGAGCTGGCCGAGTCTGCGTACCGACCTGACCAATGCCGGCGCGACCTGGGTGGACGAGCAGGTGGTGACCGACAACGGCCTGGTCAGCAGCCGCAACCCGGACGATCTGCCGGCCTTCTGCGCCACGATCGTCGAGGAGTTCGCCGAGGGCCGGCACTGACCCGACCACCGGCACCACCCGTGGCCGGTCCGGCCGACACGCCCGCCAGGGCTCCGGACGGACCGGCTTCGTCCGTCCCGGGCATGTTTCCGGTGGTACGGGAAAACGGGCGCAATGACCACGGAGAACCATCCGGAGCCGGTGCTGAGCAAGGGGCAGCTCCGGCTGCTGATGTTCGGCCTGATGACCGGCATGCTGCTGGCCGCCCTCGACCAGACCATCGTCGGGACCGCCCTGCCCACCATCGTCGGCGAGCTGGGCGGGATCAGTCACTACTCCTGGGTGGTGACCGCGTACCTGCTCGCCTCCACGGCCTCGACCCCGCTGTACGGCAAGATGGCGGACCTGTACGGACGCCGTCCGGTGTTCCTGTTCTCGATCGGGACGTTCCTGCTCGGCTCGTTGCTGGCCGGGCTCTCCCAGGACATGACCCAACTGATCGTCACCCGGGGTGTGCAGGGTCTCGGTGCGGGCGGCCTGATCACGCTCGCCTTCACCATCATCTCGGACGTGGTCTCGCCTCGGGACCGTGGCCGCTACCAGGGCGTCTTCGGTGCGGTGTTCGGGATCGCATCGGTGGCCGGGCCGCTGGTCGGCGGGTACTTCGCGGAGACCAACTGGCGCTGGATCTTCTATCTGAACGTGCCGCTGGCGATCCTCGCCATCGTGGTCTGCTCGCGGGTGATCCGGCTGGTGCCCTTCACCCGCCGCAAGCACTCGATCGACTGGCTGGGCGCTCTGCTGCTGGTCGCCGGGGTGAGCAGCCTGCTGTTGGCGCTGAGCTGGGGCGGCAACACCTACCCGTGGGGCTCGGCGGCGATCATCGGCCTCTTCGTCGCCGGTGCGGTGCTGGCCGTCGCCTTCGTGCTCCAGGAACGCCGGGTGGCCGAGCCGATCCTGCCGCTGCGACTGTTCCGCAGCGCCACCTTCGCCCTGGCCAACGGCGCCGGGTTCGTGCTCGGTCTGGTGATGTTCGGGTCGATCATCTTCATCCCGCTCTACCTTCAGATCGTCAAGGGCGCCTCACCGACCCGCAGCGGTCTGCTGATGCTGCCGATGATGGCCGGCATCATCGTCACCTCGGTGCTGACCGGCCGGGCCATGAGCCGGATCGGCCGGTACAAGTGGTTTCCGGTGAGCGGCTCGGTGGTGCTGCTGGTCGGCATGCTGCTGTTCACCCGGTTGCAGGTGGACACCTCGCTGTGGGTGGCGTTCGGGTTCATGACGGTGATCGGCGTGGGGCTGGGACTCTGCATGCAGTCGCTGGTCCTCGCCGTGCAGAACTCCGTCTCACTGCGGGACCTGGGTGCCGGCACCTCGTCGGCGACGTTCTTCCGGTCGCTCGGCGGCTCCTTCGGGGTGGCCATCCTCGGCGCGGTCCTCTCCGCCCGGCTGGCCGCCGAGATGTCCGACCGGCTGCCCGCGGCGGTCGCCCGACTCTCCCCGGAGCAGCGGGCGGCAGTGGGTCCGACCGGTGGTGCGGGAGTGTCGGTGGACGACCCGGCGACGATCCTGGCCCTGCCCGCCCCGGTCCGCGCGGCGGTCCAGGTGGCGTTCGTCGAGTCTCTGCACCTGGTCTTCCTGACCACCGGGCTGATCGCGATCGTGGCGGTGCTGCTCACCCTCGCCCTGCCGAACGAGCGGCTGCGCGGCGCCGGCCCGGAGGGGGCCACCGGCGGCACCGACGGTCTCGGCGGCGAGGGCCCGGCCCCCGGCGGCAAGCCGCTGGACCGCTCCTCGAAGCCGGAGGCCGCCGCCGAGATGGAGGCGAAGTCCCAGACGATGCTCTGACGTGTATCAGGATCGTGGCGGCGTGGCTGTTCGTGCGTCGGCGTGTCGAACAGCCACACCGCCACGATGAGGGGTCTCCCGGCCGGTCACTTGAGGATCAGGCGGTTGGTCTGCTCGAAGACGTCCAGGTCGGCGAGGGTCTCCAGGACGCTCGCGGAGAGCGGCTGCGGCAGCGCCTCGCGGTGGAAGAAGGCGGCGTCGGTGGTCTCCTCGGTGACCCGGGCCAGCCGCCCGTCCCACTCCTCGACCCGGAACGCGGTGGTGAAGATCTGGTACGTGTGGCCGTACATGTTGGTGTTGGTGCGGTCGGGTCCGGTGTAGAGGGCGAACGCGCTGACCCGAAGCGCCCGCAGTCCGGTCTCCTCGCGTACCTCCCGCACGGCGCAGTCGGCGATCGACTCGCCCAGCTCCATCGCGCCGGCGGGCATCGCCCACTGGCCGTTGTCGGAGCGGCGGATCAGCAGGATCCGTGCGTCGCTGTCGCGGACCACGGCCCGCGCGCCGACGAACATCAGTGTCCGGTCACCGGCCAGGGCGCGTAGCTGCCCGACGTACGAATCAGCCCAGGAGATGCTCACCCGGACAAAGTACGGGGGTTCTCGCGATGGATGTGTCGGAACTGGCCACGCCGTAACGTTTCCGGGCGCATCATCGCCGTGAGGAGTGGGCGGCTCTCGAAGACCTCACTCCCGGTGGGTGGCCCCGGCGTTCGCACCGCGCCGGGGCCACCCGTTCCTTTGCGGGGCGACCCGCACAGTCAGTATTGCGAAACTTGTTCGCGTCTGTCCCCGTGATGGGGAAATAATCCCAGCTCAGGCGCTATTCGCTGGTGTCGACCAGGACCTTCCCGACGACCGAGTCCTCCACGGCGCGATGCGCGTCGGCGGTCGCCGACAGCGGAAAACGATGCAGCGGCAGGCCGGCCTCCTCGCCCACCCGGATCCCGCCCTGGGCGGCAGCCGCCGCCACGTCCACCACCGCCTGCGCCTTCGCCGCCTTCGGCACGGTGTAGACCAGCACGAACTGCCACCGGGCGTTCGGCACCAGCAGCGGCCCGATCGGCAGGGTCACCTCGCCACCACCGTCGTCCGCGTACACACAGACCACCCCGCCGGGCCGCAGCAGACGTACGTCGGTGGCGGCGTTGCGGGCCGGGGCCACCTCGACGATGCCGTGGACCCCGTCGGGCGCGACCTTGCGGACCTCCTCCACCACGTCCTGCTCCCGATAGTTGATCACTACCGAGGCTCCGGCCGCTGCGGCGAGCTGGGCCTTCTCCGCGCTGCTGACCGTGGCGATCACGCAGGCGTCGGCCCAGGAAGCGAGTTGGATCGCCGCGTTGCCGACCGCACCCGCCCCGCCCTGCACCAGCACCGTGTGATCGCTCAACGCGCCCGGACCCAGGCTGTCCGGCAGGTACTCGCCGGAGGTCAGGCAGCGGTGCGCGGTCAGGAACGGGATACCCAGGCAGGCACCCAGCTCGAACGAGGCGTCGCCGATCCGTACCGCCTGCCGCACCGGCACCACCGTGTACTCGGCGGCGGTGCCCCAGGGCCGCTGCCAGGCGGCCTCCCAGACCCACACCCGCTCGCCCACCAGCTCCCGGTCGACGCCCTCGCCGACCGCCTCGACCACCCCGGCGCCGTCCTGCCCGGGCGTCTGCCAGCCCGCCGGCAACGGGCCCTGGCGGCGGGCCTTCCAGTCGGTCGGGTTCACCCCGGCGCAGGCGATCCGGACCAGCACCTCGCCCCGCCCGGGTTCCGGCACCGGCCGATCCACCACCTGGAGCACCGTCGGGTCGCCGGTGCGCTCGTACACGACCGTCCTCATCGCGCCCTCCTCGACTCGGCGTGGGCGCCGTTGGCGTTACCCGACCCGGCGGCACCCATGCCGACGGAGGTCAAGCAGCCCTTCCGAGCACGACCTTCGCGTAGGCCGGAGAGCGGTCGGTGCCGGTTCAGCCGAGCCGGTCGACGAACTCCGGGGTCAGCTCGCCGACGGAGTCGAGCACCGCCGCCGCCATCCGCTGCGCGTCCGGATCCAGCGGGTACGACCCGTGCGGCACCGCCACCACGATCATCCCGGCGGTGGCGGCCGACCGGATGCCGTTGGAGGAGTCCTCCACCGCGACGCACCGGCTCGGATCCACACCGAGGCGTTCCGCCACAGTGAGGTACACGTCCGGCGCCGGTTTACCGCGGGCCGTCTCCTCGGTAGACAACGTGCTGCCGAACTCGTCGGTCAGGCCGGTGGCGGTCAGCGCCGCCGCGATCAGCCGGGTCGGCGACGAACTCGCCAGCCCCAGCGGCCATCGCGCGGCCACCCGGCGCACCACGTCGTCCGCCCCGTCGATCAGCGGTACGCGTTCGGCGTACCGCCGGCTCATCTCCTCGACCACCTCGGTGGCGACCTGCGCGGCGGTGCGCCGTACGCCCAGTTCACCGCTGAGGTACTCGGCCCACTCGCCGGTGCTCATCCCCATCAGCCGACGTTGGGTGTCCGGCTGCCAGGTCCCGCCCTGCGTCGCCACGTACGCGCGGCGGACCTCCTCCCAGACCGGCTCGGAGTCCACGATCACGCCGTCCAGGTCGAAGACCACCGCATCCACCACACGAACCATCCTGCCGCACACGGGGATGCATGAAAGGAAGGGCCCCCTGCTAACGCCTCGTGTATAGCAAGGGACCCCTCCTAACATCCGAGCCGCGACGCACCCGGCGGCGCAGGCCGGGCGGTGCGCTGCCGCCTACCGGGCGGGCAGGCCGATCGGGCTGTCCGGCGGGATGACCCGGTGGGCGGCCACGGCGATCGGGTCGAGCAGTTCGCGCAGTCGTTCCGTGAGCGTCGGGCCCAGCGCCTGCCAGGGGCGGGCGGCAGCGTGGTCGGTGGCCTCCTCGACGGCCCGGAAACCGGCGCGACCACGGTCGGTGGGCTTGCCGTCGGACGTCAGCCAACCCCGGTCGGCCAGCCGCTTCCGCGCCTGCGCCCACTCCTGCTCCGACCAGCCCCGGCCGAGCAGGTTGGCGGGCGGCATGTCGACCGCGACCCGCCAGGCCAGCGCCTCCACCGGATCGAGGTCGGCGGCGACGAGGGCCGCCACATGCCCGTCACCGCGATGCTCGCGCAGGGTGGTGGCGGCCTGCCAGAGCCGGGCCAGCGGGTACTCACCGCGCGGCAGCGCGGCGTTGGCCGAGCCGAGCACCCGACCGGCGGTCCCCGCCTCGTCGGCGGCGGCGGACAACAACTCGGCGGCCTCGGCCAGGTGCTGCTCGGGCAGCTCGTAGACCAGTTCGGCGAGGGCCTGCACCGCCCCGGTCAGGCGGGAGCGCAGTGCCTCCTCGGGCCCGGCCAACTGCCAGACGGCGGGCAGGGCACGCGCCACCATGTGCGGGGCGAAGGTGAAGAAGGCCGCGACCACCGGGGCGGGACCGGTGGGCCCGAGCGGGGCGGCCCGACCGGCGAAGTACCCCCGCCAGTACCCGCGCAGCCCGACCGCCTCGTAGGCGGCGCGGGCGCGCGGGTGGAAGTAGGTGACGGCGTGTACCGGCTCGTAGTGCGTCCACATCAACCGGGCCGTCCGCCCGGGCTCGTCCGCCGTCGACACCGTCATCTCCTACTGGGCGGCGAGGACGTCCACCACGAAGCGCAGCGGGCCGGCTGGCCGCCCACCCGCGCCGTCGTTGCCGTACGCCTGCTCGGCCGGGATGTCGAGCTGCACCCGGCTGCCGACCTTCACGCCGACCAGGCCCTTGTCCCAGCCCTCGATGACCTGTCCGACCCCGATCGGGAAGGTGGCCGGCTGGCCCCGCTCCCAGGAGGAGTCGAACTGCTCGCCGTTGGCGAATAGCACGCCCACGTAGTTCGTGGTGATCGACTGCCCGGCGGTGACGGCCGGCCCGGTGCCCTCGATCAGCGGGGTCACGGTGAGCTTGGTCAGTTCACCCTGGCCTGCGGCCACGGTCGGCTTGGTGCCGAGCGCCGGGTCCGCGCCCTCGGGCAGCTGCGGGGCGGGTGGGGCCCCCGGTGCGCCCGGCTCGGTCGTCGCCTCCGCCGGCGCCGACGGCGCACTGGCGACCTGGTCGGGAGCGTCGTCGCCGCCGCGCTGGCCGACGATCACGAAGACGGTGATCAGCACCGCGACCACGGCGATTCCGGCGAACCCGCCGGCCCAGGCCTGCCGCCGCCGCTTGGCCTCGGCCGCCTTCTGGGCCGCCAACTGTTCGGCCAGTCGCCGTCGCGCCTTGGTCTCCTGCTCGCTCACGTCCTCGACTCCCCTGCTGAGAGGTGTGGGTGCGTCCGGCTACAGACGCCGTCGCCGACACACGGTACCTGGTGGCTGACGCAGTTCCGACCATCGATCGTGACCCGTGGGAATTGTGCGACAACTGGGACATCGAGCCACGGCTGCGACCGGTACGAGAAGATCGCCTCGACCGGTTCGAGGAAATCGCCGGTCAGGCCGACTTGCGGGGAGTCGTCTTCTTCGCCGGAGCCTTCGCGGCCTTGGTCGCCTTCTTCTCCGCGGTCTTCTTGGCCGGCTCGGCCTTTTTCGCCGGGGCCTTCTTCGTGCCGCCGGCCGCAGTGTCGCCGGCCTTCGTACCGGTGGCCTTCTTCTCGGCGGTCTTCTTGGCCGGCGCCTTCTTCTCGGCGGTCTTCTTCTGCGCCGAGCGGGCGGAGGTGATCGGGGTGGGCTCTCCGGCGCCACCGCCGGAGGCGCCGCCGCCCTCGCCTCGGGCCGCGCGGGCCCGCTCCACCGAGGCCTTCAGCGCCGCCATCAGGTCGACGGCGGCGGGCGGTGCCTCCTCGACCTCCTCCGGCTGTACGACCTCACGGCCCTCCACCTTCGCGTCGATGACCTCCTGGAGGGCCGCCCGGTAGTCGTCGGTGAACTCGTCCGGGTGGAAGTCACCGGCCATCGAGTCGACGAGCGAGGTGGCCATCGCCAGCTCCGGCGGCCGGACCTTGAGATCCTCGTCGAGGAAGCCGAAAGCCGGCTTACGGATCTCGTCAGGCCAGAGCATGGTGTTCAGCAGCAGCACGCCCTCGCGTACCCGCAGGGTGGCCAACTGCTCCCGCTGGCGCAGCGCCACCTTGACGATCGCCACCCGCTCGGAGTCGGTCAGGGCGTCCCGCAACAGGAGGTACGGCTTGGTCGCCGTGCCCTCCGGCTCCAGGAAGTACGCCTTGTTGTAGAGGATCGGGTCGACCTGTTCGGCCGGGACGAACTCCAGCACGTCGATCGCGTGGGAGGTGCTCAACGGCAGTTCGGCGAAGTCCTCGTCGGTGAGGATCACCATCTCCCCACCGCCGATGTCGTACCCCTTGGCGATGTCGTCGTAGGTGACCTCCTCGCCGCAGACCTGACAGGTGCGCTTGTAGCGGATCCGCCCGCCGTCGGACCGGTGCACCTGGTGGAACCGGATGTCCTTCTCCTCGGTCGCGGAGTACAGCTTCACCGCGATCGAGACAAGGCCGAACGACACGGCCCCTTTCCAGATGGCCCGCATCCTGCACCTTCCTTCCCCGATATCGACCATGCTCGCATCAGACGGAACCGGGCGCGACGTGTTCGGCCTGCTACTACAGTCGGTTTCGTGCCCGGCGCGCCACTGAGGCCGATGCTCGCGGTGACCGGGCAACTGCCTGCCGGCGCCGGGTGGGCGTACGAGTTCAAGTGGGACGGCGTACGCGCACTGGCCGACATCGCCGCCGGACGGCAGCGCCTGTACGCCCGCTCCGGGGTGGAGATCACCACCGCCTACCCGGAGCTGATCCCGCTCGGCGAACAGGTCGACGACGCACTGCTCGACGGTGAGGTGGTCCTCTTCGACCGGGCCGGTCGACCGTCGTTCACCGCCCTGGCCGAGCGGATGCACGTACGGGATCCGGCCAAGGCGGCCCGGCTTTCGGCGAGTGCCCCGGTCACGTACATGATCTTCGACCTGCTGCGGCTGCGTGGCACGGACCTCACCGGCTGGCCGTACGCCCGGCGTCGGGAAGCCCTCGACGAACTCGGACTGGGCGCGGCGCGGTGGACGGTCCCACCCGTTTTCCCGGACGGCCCGGCCACCTACGACGCCGCCGGTGAGCACGGCCTGGAAGGGGTGATGGCCAAGCGGGCGGACTCCACCTACCGGCCCGGCGTGCGGTCGCCGGACTGGGTGAAGGTCAAGCTGGAGGTGACCGGCGACTTCGTGATCGGCGGCTGGCGACCCGGTGCCCGCCGGATCGGCGGCCTGCTGGTCGGGGTGCCCGGGGCCGGTGGGCAGCTGATCTATCGGGGGCGGGTCGGCGGTGGGATCGGGGCGGCCCTGGAACGCGAACTGTTGCGGGAGTTGGAGCCGCTGCGCACCACCACCTCCCCGTTCGGCGGCGACGTGCCCCGGGAGGATGCGCGGGGCGCGATCTGGGTAACCCCCCAGGTGGTGGTGGAGGTCAAGTACGGCCAGCGCACGCCGGACGGGCGACTGCGGTTCCCCCGGGTCCTGCGGCTGCGGCCGGACAAGGCGGCCGAGGAGGTGGCGGATGCCGAGTGAGCGGCTCCGGGTCGACGTCGCCGGACGCACCCTGGAGCTGTCGAACCTGGACAAGGTCCTCTACCCGAAGGCCGGCTTCACCAAGGGCGAGGTGATCGACTACTACACCCGGATCGCGCCGGTGCTGCTGCCGCACCTGCACGACCGCGCGCTGACCCGGATCCGCTACCCGAACGGGGTGGAGGGCAACTCCTTCTTCGAGAAGAACGCCCCCGCCGCCACGCCCTCCTGGGTGCACGTCGAGACGTTGCCCGTGCCTGGCTCGACGAAGGGCCGGGAGACCATCGACTACGTGGTCGCCGACGACCTGCCCACCCTGGTCTGGCTGGCCAACCTCGCCGCCCTGGAACTGCACACCCCGCAGTGGAAGGTCGGCGAGCATCCGGACCTGATGGTGGTCGACCTGGACCCCGGGCCACCGGCCACCCTGCGGCAGTGCTGCCGGGTGGCGCTGCTGCTGCGCGAACGGCTGGCCGCTGACGGGGTGGACTGCTATCCGAAGACCTCCGGCAAGAAGGGCATGCAGCTCTGCTGCCCGATCGCCGGCACCCAGTCCGCCGACGACGTGTCCGGGTACGCCCGACGGATCGCCCAGGAGTTGGAACGCGAGCACCCGAAGCTGATCGTGTCGAAGATGGCGAGGAACCTCCGGCCCGGCAAGGTGTTCATCGACTGGAGTCAGAACAGCGCGGCGAAGACGACGGTGGCCCCGTACTCGCTGCGGGCACAGCCGGTGCCGGCGGTGTCGACGCCGTTGACCTGGGACGAGGTGGAGGCGGGCGCGGCGGGCAGGCGACCGTCGACGAAGCCGTACACGGCCTCGGAGGTGCTGGAGCGGGTCGAGGAGTACGGCGACCTCCTTGCGCCGTTGCTCACACCCGGCCGCGCGCTGCCTTCGGCGTAAGGAAGGGCACCTTATTAACGCCTGCGGTATAGCAGGGGACCCCTGCTATACCGCAGGGCGTCGACGCACGCCCGTGCCGGCGCTCACTCGCCGTGCCGGCGTAGCCGCGCGGACGCCCCGGTGAGCAGGACGACCACGATGAGGCTGACGAGCACGTCGCTGGCCAGTGCCTGGGCGGGCGACGCCGGCGAGTACGGAGGCACCAGGTACGCCAGGACAGCCGCTCCCACGAGCGGCCCTGATGCGCAGGCCAGCACGTGGCTCTGCCCCCATCCGTGGCGCTCGGACCAGCGGACGAGAACCGCCACCAGTGCAGCGGCGGCAACGACCGATACCGCGACACGAATCCAGCCGGAGAGCACACTCGATCCCAGGTAGACGACGAGGACCAGTAGCCCGGCAAGGATCGGGCGAGGCGTGCTGGCCGTTCTCGGGGCCGGTCGGCGCCGCCACCGGGGCAGGGCCGCCACCACGACCAGGCAGAGAACCAGGACCGCCGCCCCGATGAGCTGCCCCGGGCTGGCCAGGAACCCCTTGCGTCCGCTGTCGTCGACGAAGATGAGCAGGCTGCCCAGCAGATAGAGAAGCGTCACCGCGATCAGTCCGGGCGCTCGCAGCCATGGGCGCAGGCGGCGGGCCGGAGAGAGGTACGACTCGACGAGGGCGATCGGGGCGCAGATGGTCAGCGCCACATGGTTGCCAAGGAAGCTGATCGCCTCCTGCGCGCTCACGCCCAGCACCGGAATGCGGGTGTTGTCCGCCGCGCTGATGTCGGCGAACTCGGTGTCCGCCAAGAAGCCGGGGTTGAACAGAGACTGATCGACCAGTCCCGCCTGCACCACCCCGAACCCCGCCGCCAGCAGGACGATCATGGGCCAGCCCCCGCCCGTACGCCGGGCCGCTTCACGAATCAGGATCGCCGCCCCGCCGTACATGGGGGCGAGAACGACCACGACCATCAGCATGTCGCTGCCGGCGAAGCCACCCCAGGAGCATTCGGCCACCCAGGGGGCGAGCAGCAGGAGCGCTGTCACCGGAACGAGTCGTCGCCACATCGGTTCCCACGTGGTGTCGCTCATGTCCGCGCCTCCCGTGTGGCGTCATGGCCTCTACTGTCGCGGCTACGTGGGGAACGCCGCCAGTGCCGTTGGTCGAGTCTTCGCCCCGAGCGAGGACTAGCAGCCGCCGACCGAGAGGCGGTCGTGGTCGTCGAGGACCTCGGTGATCACGCGGTGGTCGTCAGCGGTCAGGGCAGGATCGGAGTCGAGATGCTGCGCCAACAGCAGCATCGCCTTCCACAACGCCCAGCCCCGCGCCCGTGCCCAGGTGCCCTCGTCCTGCCCGACCGTCTCCCGGAAGGCGTGCCGGCTGCTGCCGGAGAACAACGTCCAGGCGATCACCAGGTCGCAGGCCGGGTCACCGACACCGGACGTGCCGAAGTCGATCACCGCAGCCAGCTTCCCGTCCAGCACCAGCAGGTTGCCCACCGCGATGTCCCCGTGGAACCACACCGGACTGCCCCGCCACTCGGCAGCCAGGGCGGCCTCCCACACCGCAGCGGCCCGCGCCACGTCGACCTGTCCGGCCAGGAGGCTCAGCAGATGCCGGGTCTCCTCGTCGTAGTGCCCCGGCGAGGCACCCCGGAAGAAGCTGTGTTCCCCGGCAGCCGGGCCGCCGGTCGCGTCGCAGGACTGTAGGGCCAGCACGAACTCGCCCACCGCGACGGCGAGCCGCACCGGGTCGTCGACGCGGGCCAGGTCCGCCGTCTCGCCCGGCAGCCAGCCCCGCACCGACCAGGGGAAGGGGTACCCCTCGCCGGGGACCCCGACACCCAGGACCGGCGGTACGGCGACCGGCAACTCCGGCGCGAGCCGGGGTAGCCACTCGTTCTCCTTCGCCACCGCCGGGACGTACCCGGCCGCAGTCGGCAGCCGTACGGTCATCGTCTCGCCCAGCCGGTATGTCCGGTTGTCGTGGCCGTCGCGTTCCACCGGCGTCACCGGTAGGTCGGCCCAGTGCGGGAACTGCGTGGCGATCAGGCGTCGGACCAGTCCGGCGTCGATTCCGGCACGGCCGTCGGGAGCGGTCGAAGGCATCCCGCGATCCTCATTCCGTCACCCTGCGTCGGCAAGGGATTATCGACGGATGGAAACTGCTTTGCCCGTACGTTCCGTCACCGGCCTCGCCGCGCGGGACCGGCCGTTGATCACCTGCCTCGACCACCGGACGGGTGCCCGCCAGGACCTGACCGCCGCAGAGTTGGGCGAGTGGTCGGCGCGCGTCGCCGGCCTGCTGCGGGACGGGTGCGGGCTGAGGCCGGGCAGTCGGGTGGCGGTGCTGCTGCCGCCGCACTGGCGTACCGCTGCGGTGTTGCTCGGGGCCTGGTCGGTGGGGATGACGGTGTCGTTCCGGCCGTGGGCCACCGCCGGGTTGCCGGTGCTGGAGCCCGGCGGCGACCGGCCGTACGACGGCGTGCTGGTCACCCCGGAACGCCTCGACGACTGGCTGGAGGACGTGCCGGAGGGGCTGCACCGCTACCTCGTCGGCACCGGGCCGGAGCCGCTGGCCGAGGTGCCCGCCGGATGGCTCGACTGGTCCGTGGAGGTGCTGCGGCACGGTGCGGCCCCGACCGACCGTCCCGTGCTGCACGCCGGGGACGCGGCCAGCCCGGACGGCACCAGCTACGCCGAGTGGGGCTCGGTCGCGAAGGTGGTCGCCGAGCAGCTCGACCTGCGGGTCGGTGACCGACTGCTGGTCGACGTCACCGAGCACGACCAACCGTTGAAGTGGCTGCTCGCGCCGCTCTCCGCCGGTGCCTCCGTGGTGCTCTGCACCAACCTCGACCCGGAGCACAGGGACGCGGTCGTCGCTGCCGAGCAGATCACCCGTGTCCTGTGAACAGTCGCCGCCGAGATGTTAGGAAGGGACCCCTCCTATCGTCTCCGGTAGTACAGGGGTCCCCTCCTTACATCCGGACAAGCGGGCATCGTCCGGACCTGCTGCAGCGCTAACTTTCTCTAGTACCGTGGGTGGTACTATTCTGGGGTGCCGTCGATAACGAAGATCGTTGAAGCGATGCGGAAGAACCCGCAGAACATCGCCTACAACGATCTCTACGGCGTGTGCGAGCACTACTTCGGGAAACCACGGCAGGCCGGGACTTCCCACGCGGTGTTCAAGATGCCGTGGGCCGGCGACCCGCGCGTCAACATCCAGAACGACAAGGGCAAGGCCAAGGCTTACCAGGTGCGGCAGGTGCTCAAGGCGATCGACAAGAAGGAGGCCATGTGATGACGAGTGATCCCCGTCCTGAGGTCTCTCACTACACCTACCGCGTCACCTGGTCGGCCCAGGACGACGAGTTCGTTGCCACCTGTGCCGAGTTCCCGTCCCTCTCCTGGCTGGCGTCCTCGCAGATCGAGGCGCTACAGGGGCTGCAGAACCTGCTGCTCGACGTGATCACGGACATGGAGGAGCAGGGCGAAGAGGTGCCCCAGCCGTTCGCGGAGCGCAGCTACTCGGGCAAGTTCAACCTCCGGGTCGGAGAGAGCCTGCACCGCGAACTCGCCATCCAGGCCGCCGAGGACGGCCTGAGCCTCAATCAGTACATCCTTCGGAGACTCAGAGCCGCCTGACAGTCGCCGCCGAGATGTTAGGAAGGGACCCCTGCTATACCGGAGACGGTAGTAGGGGGCCCTTCCTTGCACCTCAGTCGACGGTTGGTAGGGGTGGGCCGAGGACGTCGTCGGCGTCGACGATGGTGTACGCGTACCCCTGCTCGGCGAGGAAGCGCTGCCGGTGGGCGGCGTACTCGGTGTCGATGGTGTCCCGGGACACGACGGTGTAGAAGTGCGCCTGCCGACCGTCGGCCTTCGGGCGCAGCACCCGGCCCAACCGTTGCGCCTCCTCCTGACGCGAGCCGAAGGTGCCGGAGACCTGGATCGCCACCGCCGCCTCGGGCAGGTCGATCGAGAAGTTGCCGACCTTGGAGATCACCAGCGTGCGGATCTCGCCGGAGCGGAACGCGTCGAACAGCCGCTCGCGTTCCTTGTTGGTGGTCGAGCCCTGCACGATCGGGGCGTCCAGGTATTCGCCGAGCTGGTGCAACTGGTCGATGTACGCGCCGATCACCAGCGTCTGCTCCTCCGGGTGCCGCTCGACCAGGGCGCGTACCACCGGCAGCTTGGTGCGGGCGGTGGCCGCCATCCGGTAGCGCTCCTCGGCCTCGGCCGTCGCGTACGACATCCGCTCGGCGTCGGTCAGGGTGACCCTGACCTCGGTGCAGTGCGCCGGGGCGATCCAGCCCTGGGACTCGATGTCCTTCCACGGCGCGTCGTACCGCTTCGGGCCGATCAGGCTGAACACGTCACCCTCCCGGCCGTCCTCGCGGACCAGGGTGGCGGTCAGCCCGAGGCGGCGGCGGGCCTGGAGGTCGGCGGTGAACCGGAAGATCGGCGCGGGCAGCAGGTGCACCTCGTCGTAGACGACCAGACCCCAGTCGCGGGCGCCGAACAGGTCCAGGTGGGTGAAGGCGCCGCCGCGCCGCGAGGTGAGCACCTGGTACGTGGCGATGGTGACCGGCCGGATCTCCTTGCGCTCGCCGGAGTACTCGCCGATCTCCTCCTCGGTCAACGAGGTGCGGGCGATCAGCTCCCGCTTCCACTGCCGACCGGCGACGGTGTTGGTGACCAGGATCAGCGTGGTCGCCTTCGCCTCGGCCATCGCCGCCGCGCCGACCAGCGTCTTGCCGGCACCGCAGGGCAGCACCACCACGCCCGAGCCGCCCGCCCAGAACGCCTCGACGGCCTCCCGCTGGTACGACCGCAGCGTCCACGGCCTACCGCCGTCCTCGCCGCCCTGGGCCAGCTCGATCGGGTGGGCCTCGCCGTCGACGTACCCGGCGAGGTCCTCCGCCGGCCAGCCGAGCTTGAGCAGGGCCTGCTTGAGCCGGCCGCGCTCGGACGGGTGCACCGCGATGGTGTCGTCGTCGATCTTGTTACCGAGCATTCCGGCGAGCTTCTTGCTCTTGGCCACCTCGACCAGCACCATCCGGTCGAGGGCGCGCAGGACGAGGCCGTGTCCCGGGTCGTTGGCGAGCTGGAGCCGGCCGTACCGGTCCATGGTCTCGGCCACGTCCACCAGCAGGGCGTGCGGCACCGGGTAGCGGGAGTACGTGATCAGGGCGTCCACCACGCCCTCGGCGTCGTGGCCGGCGGCGCGGGCGTTCCAGAGCCCGAGCGGGGTCAGCCGGTAGGTGTGCACGTGCTCGGGGGAGCGCTCCAGCTCCGCGAACGGCGCGATGGCCATTCGGCAGGACTGGGCGTCGGGGTGGTCGATCTCCAGCAGCAGTGTCTTGTCGGACTGCACGATCAGTGGTCCACCGCTCACGCGGAACCCCCTCCTCGGTACGGCTGATCGGCCCGCTCCGGCAGGTGGCTGACCTGCGGACGGGCGACCATCCAGTGTTGCACGTGCGGCCGGGTGACAAGAAAACCGTCGACGAGCTGCAACCCGGCGGGTACCTCGGTGCGTCTTGCACTGGGGAGACGAGTTGTCGAGGGCCGCCACTGGCCCACGTCGACCGTCACGCCGGTCGGCGTCGGCGCGCGTCCGCGCCGCGACGAGTGGGGCCAGCTAGCGGGGGCCGGGTCCCGTCGTCGCGGACGGCCAGCGGGGGCGAGCGCGTGTCCGAGCCGCACCGGCGACCCCGTCCACCGTTTCCTCGTCGCCTGCTCCGGGGTATGAACCCGCCGGATCGTCACGTGATGGTGCTGGTCGGTTGCGCTCCGGGGTGTCACCCTGGACGGCAGAGCCGGACCGTACGGGGGAGGGCGCATGACCGTTGACCAGGAAATGATCCTCGACCGCGAGCAGGCGCAGTCCGCAGAACCCGTCTCCACCGCCACGGTGATCGCGTACTCGGTCCTCGGGGTGGCGCTGTTCGGCTGGTTCCTGTTCGGCTGGCTCGTCCTCCAGCAGGGCTTCGTGGACTCGGTCGGCGAGGCGCTCGGCACCGGATTCGCGTTGCTGCTGGTCGTGGCGATCGTCGGATCGGTCCGGCGCAGCCTGCGCTGACCGGTCACCGCCCGAGCACCGAGGCCGTGCCGGGTCACCTCTCCAGCACGGCGGCGGTGATCCGGTGCAGCGCGAACGTGTGCAGCATCTCGGTGCGCTCGTCCTCGGCGCGCAGGTAGCCGGCACCCAGCGAGACGGGTCGGACCAGTCGGGACGCCGTCGCCCCGTGCGCGTCGACGTAGCCCACCCAGACCAGCGCCTTGTCGCGTACCGCCTGTTGCAGCACGGCCAGGGCCTCGCTGTGGCCGGTCGCCGGGGTGGGGCCGTCCGGCGTACCGCCGCGTACCGCCGCCGGTGCCCGCCGTGCCGCCCGTGCCGCCGCGTCACCCCGGCGGATCTGCTCCACCACACCGAGCAGGCGCGGCAGGGGCAGACGCGGGGTGGCCAACGGGTCGAGGGCGCGGGTGGCGACCGAGACCCGGGCGGGTGCCCGCCGGGCCTTCGGCCGGGAGAGCACCGCCGAGCCGGTGGCGTCCTCGGCCACCGGGGCGAACCCCGCCTCCCGCAGGACGGCCAGCATCCGCCCGGCCTGGTAGGGGGTCACCAGCACGGTGGGCGCGAGTCGACGCAGCGCCAGCGCCTCCACCCGGCGGTCCGCCAGCACCTCGGCGAGCAGCGCCTCGTCGTCGCTGCGCAGGTACGCCCCGGCGGAACCGACCCGCAGCCCGCCGTGTTTGCGGGCCACGTCGTCGACCAGGTACGTCAGGCCCTGCGGCACCGGGGTGCGGGACCGGCGCCGGAACAGGTCGTGCAGGTCGTCGGCGGAGTAGCCGGCGTCGAGTGCCCGACGGACGCTGGCGGTGGTGATCCGGTGCACGCTCGCCCCACCGGCGGACTCCGGCTCGGCGACCACCTCCAGTTCGGCGGCGAGCGCCGGCTCGGGCGGGCCCGGCACCACCACCGTCAGGTCGGCCTGCACCAGGAAGTGGTCCACCGGGGCGGGCAGCAGCGCGTCCAGTGCCCGCACGGCGGTGCCCGTACCCTCGTCGGCGTCGGCCCGGAGCCCGAGCGGGTCGTCCGCGTCGCGATCCTCGCTCGCGGTCGCCTCGGCCAGCAGCAGCCGCCCGTACGAGGTGAGCGCCCCCAGCCCCGTCACGCCCAGCGAGGCCGCCTCGGTCAGCACCTCCCGGTGCGCCGCCTCACGCCCCCGGCTGCGACGCGGTGCGCGCCAGTCGAGCAGCGTCAACACCTCGTCGGCGGTGGGCGCGCTGCCCGGTTCCAGGTCGGCGAGTACGCCGAGGACGGCCCGGCGGGCGGCGGGCGCCCCGGCGCGTTCCGCCTCGGCGGAGAGCACCGTGATCGGGCGGTCCCGGTCGTCTCGCTGCCCGACGAGCCCGACCTGCCGGGTCATGGTCAGCCAGGCGCGGGCCACCTGCTCCCAGCGCTGGGCCAGCGAACCGGCCCGCCACATCTCGTATCCGGCCGTGGGCATCACCTGCTGGTCGGCCCCGTACCGGCCGGCTGCGCCGGGCAGCTCCACCTCACCGGTCAGCCCGGCCGCGTACGCCACCTCCAGCAGCAGCGCCGCCGTCGGCTCGTCCAGGCCCGCGGTACGCGCCAACCGGCGCAGGTCGCGCACGCCCAGGCCGCCCGAGCGCAGCACCGGCGCGGGTTCGGCGGCCAACTGTTCCAGCAGCGCCTCGGTGTGGCGTACCACCTCCATGGTCTGCCCGGCCCCGGCGGAGTCGGCGGCCTTCGGCTCGCGTGGGGTGCTGGCGACCGCCGGAGGGCTGGTGCGCAGTGGACCGAGCGGCCCGGTGTCGCGGCGCAGCAGCAGCCCGACCTCCCGGGGCAGTTCCACCATGCCGGCGGTGCCGCCCTTGCCACCGGCGACCCGCACCAACAGCCGGTGGTCGACCAGCCAGCGGACCGGCGAACCGGTCGCCGCCCCGCCGTTGGTGTCGTCCGGCGGCAGGTCGTCGTCGGTGCCGACCGCTGGGGCCCGCAGCGCGCCGACCGGCACGCTGCCGACCGGCGGCCCGGCCGCCAGCCGGTCCAGGATCGCCCGCGCGGACGGCGGTGCGGCGAGCAGCGTGCGGCGCAGCTTCGCCGGGTCCGCGCAGAGTGTGGCCGTGCGCGGGTCCAGCTCGGTGGCGGGCCGGCCGAGTCCCGCCGGGTACGGGGAGATCTCGTCGACGCCACCGACCAGGCGCAGCTCGTGGTCGGGGCCGTACAGCAGGAAGAGGGTACGCAACCGGTCGACGGCGGCACGGACGGCGGCCGGTGCGGGCGGGTGCGGGCCGGTGGTGGCCATCGTGAGGACCCCGTCGACCGAGGTGGTGCCGTCGACCGGGTCACGGGTCAACCGGGCGGCATCCATGATCAGCAGGGTGAACTGGTCCAGCGCGTCCAGCGCGCGCGACACCGAGACCCGGGACTGGGCCCGGATGGCGAGGGCGGCGACGTCGGCGGGCACCGGCACGACGAGGTCGGGCCGCGCCTGGAGCAGCGCGGCGAGCGACTCGTCGGGCAGCGCCCGCAGGTGGTCGGCGAGTGAGGTGCTCATCGTCGTTCCACGCTAGCCCGGCCGGGGCCGCTCGCGCCCATCGGACGTCCCGGCTGGTCTGGCTGGCCGGGTAGCTTCGCAGCATGCGCCAACTGACGGTCGGTTTCGACCTCGACATGACCCTGGTCGACTCGCGCCCCGGCATCGCCGCCACCTACCGCGCGTTGACCGAGCGGACCGGCGTACCCGTCGACGCCGAGGTCGCCGTGTCGCGGCTGGGCCCGCCGCTGCGGACCGAGATCGCCCACTGGTTCCCGCCGGAGCGGGTCGACGAGGCGGTGCACGCCTTCCGCGAGCTCTACCCCGCGTACGCGATCACCCCGACCGTGCCACTGCCCGGCGCCGTGGCCGCCCTCGACGCGGTTCGGCAGCGGGGCGGCCGGGTGCTGGTGGTCACCTCGAAGCTGGGCCGGCTGGCCCGGCTGCACCTGGAACACCTGGGTCTGACGGTCGACGAGGTGGCCGGCGACCTCTTCGCCGAGAGGAAGGCGACGGCGTTGCGGGAGCACGGTGCGACCCACTACGTCGGCGATCACGTGGCGGACATGGTGGCGGCGCAGGCGGCCGAGGTGCCGGGGATCGCGGTGGCGACGGGCCCCTGTTCGGTCGACGAGCTGAGGGCCGCCGGGGCGGCGGCCGTGCTGGCGGATCTCACCGGATTCCCGGCGGCGCTCGACGACATGATCCGGCTAGCCTTGAGGCAGTAGACGGTTCAAGCGAAGCAGGGGTTCTCAGGTGCCTACGGGTCGAGTGAAGTGGTACGACGCGGCCAAGGGATACGGGTTCGTCACCAGTGACGAGGGTGGCGACGTGTTCCTGCCGAAGGGCGCGCTACCGGCGGGTGTCACCGACCTCAAGGGCGGCCAGCGGGTCGACTTCAGCGTGGTGGACAGCCGACGCGGCGCGCAGGCGATGGGAGTGAAGCTGCTCGACGCCCCGCCCTCCGTGGCGGAGTTGCGGCGCCGACCCGCCGAGGAGCTGCACGGTCTGGTCGAAGACATGATCAAGGTGCTGGAGGCGAAGGTGCAGCCGGACCTGCGCCGGGGCCGCTTCCCGGATCGCAAGACCGCCCAGAAGGTCGCTCAGTTGGTCCACGCGGTCGCCCGCGAGCTGGAGGTCTGAGGCACGAGCCCGGCGTCGGCGGCCCGGCCGAGCAGCGCCTCCACGGCAGCGAACCCCGCGTCCCCCAGGTCGGCGGTGAACTCGTTGACGTAGAGGCCGATGTGCCGGTCCACCACGTCGGGCTCCATCTCCTGCGCGTGCGCCACGACGTACGCCCGACTGGCCGCCGGGTCGGCCCAGGCCCGCGCGACGGAGTCCCGGATCCATCCGGCGGCCTGCTCCGGGTCGACCGCGCCGCGCCGCGCCAGGATGGCACCGAGCGGGATCGGCAGCCCGGTGTCGGTCTCCCACCACTCGCCGAGGTCGACCAGGGCGGTCAGCCCGTGGCGGGGGTAGGTGAACCGCGCCTCGTGGATCACCAGCCCGGCGTCGTAACGTCCGGCGGCCACGCCGGGCATGATCTCGTGGAACGGCACCACCTCGATGCGGCGCGGCGTCCGGCCGGCGGCCCAGAGCCGGAACAGCAGGTACGCGGTGGTCCGGTCGCCCGGCACCGCCACCGTCGCGTCACTCAGGTCGGTCCGGTCCGGCCCACCGTCCTGGTCGGCCCGGGTGAGCACCAGCGGCCCGCAGCCGCGCCCCAGCGCACCCCCGCAGGGCAGCAGGTGGTAGTCCGCCAGCAGCCAGGGCAAGGCGGCGTAACTCACCTTCACCAGGTCGAACGCGCCGCGCTCGGCGGCCGTGTTGGTGACGTCGACGTCGGCGTACGTCACCTCGACCGGCGGGGCACCGGGCACCTGACCGTGCACCAGCGCATGGAAGACGAACGTGTCGTTGGGGCAGGGCGAGATCGCCAGCGAGAGCGCCACGACTCCACCGTAACCCCGCCCCCACCGCCCGCCACCCGCCGGTACGCCGACCGTCGGCCAGCCCACACCCGCCACCACGCCCACTGACCGTCCTCACCACCCGGACCACCCCACGGCTCTCGCCGCCGTTCCACCGTTCGATCTCACGCTGGGCCGCCGGTACCCGGCACAGACCCCAGCGGCTCCGGCGCGGACCTGGCTGATTCCGGCGCGGACCGCGGCGTTCGGGCGCGGGCCCTGGTGCTCCGGCGCGGGCAGGTATTCACCCCAGCGAACACCAGGGACAACGCGCCTGGCGACGTAGTCGCCGGGCTTCCCCGACGCTGACGCCTTATCCACTGCGGCCCCTTTCGAGCTGACTGCAGCGACGGATCGGACCTCGCCCCAACGGACCTCGCCACAAAGTGCACCTGTTCGGCAGCCACGGAGGCGATAGCACCAACGGTTCAGCTCGAAAGGCGGCCGAGGGGAGTACAGGAGGCGCGACCCGCCGGAGTCATTGCACGGGCCACCAGCAGGCGCAAGAGCCTACTCACAGAGTTATCCACAGGCGTTGTCCACAGGTTCGCCGGGCGGGTTGAGCGGGCCGCCCGGTTCGGTCAGCATCGATGGTGCGGTTCAGCGACGGCATGCGTTCAGCGACGGCATGGGCCAACGACGGCACGGGGGACAGCGATGGTGGGGGACGGTAGTGGTGAGGGCATGGCCGGCGATGGCGGAGTGGCCGGCGGTGAGGGCGTGGCCGGCGGTGGCGGAGTGGCGGGCGGTGACGGTGCGGTGGATCGGGTCGGACGGACCCGAGCCGGCAGTTCTGGCGAGCGGCTGACGGATGTGGGGGCGATGCTGCGGGCGTTGCGGCGACGGGCCGACCTGAGTCAGCGGGAACTGGCTGCGCTGTCCGGGGTGCCGCAGTCGACGGTGGCGCGGATCGAGTCGGGGCGGGGTGCTGACCCGCGCTTCCGGACCGTGCAGCGGCTCGTCCGTGCGGCGGGTGGCACGGTGGGCCTCGTCGCGGGCGGTGCCCTTACTGCGGGGGACGCCCTTGCTGCGGGGGCGGGCGAGGTGGCTTCGGACGACGGCTGGCGGGACGCGGCGGGGCGTCGCTATCCGGCTCATCTCGACGCTCGCCGGGTCCGCACGCTCAGGGACTGGCCGGGGGCCTGGTGGGCGGACTGGTACACGTTGCCGCCCGAGCGGTGGCCGTTACGGGTACCCGAGGTGACCTTCGACCTGAACCGGCGGTACCGGGACGAGCGGCGGCTGCGTGAACGGTCGTTCGCCGGGGTGCGGGTCCGCCGCGTCACCGACGGCGTGCCGGAGACGTGCTGGCGCCTGGTCGCCGAGTTGCCGGACGGTGATCTGGTCGGCGAGTTGCGCGCGCATGAGCGCAGCCTCGACCTGCGGTACGGCGTGGACCTGGGCGACCGGCGTGAGGTGGTGCTGGACGGTGTGCTGGTTGCTCCCCAGTTGCAGCGGCTGGGCATCGGACGGCGTCTGGTGGGCCGGCTCGTCGAGGAGACGCGTCTGGTGGGCCCGCGCGCGGTGTGCGCCATCGCCGAGTCGGCTGGCGTGCAGTTCCTGATGGCCTGCGGCTTCCGGATCGAGGGGAGCAGGCCCATGGCGCTCCGCCTCGAACACCGATGACGGCCGCATCAGCGCGAGAACGGCGAGAACGGCGGGAACGGCGGAACGGCGAGGTTGGCGTGCGGCGGGGTGGCTAGCGCAGGGCGGTGGCGGCGGCGGTGAGGGCGACGAGCGCCTCGCGCATCCGCCAGGCACCGCGGTCACGGGGGCCGATCGGGTTGGAGACGGTGCGCAGCTCCGCGAAGGGTACGCCGGCGTGGGTGGCGGCGACGGCCACGCCGTACCCCTCCATGGCCTCGGCCACGGCGTCCGGGTGACGCCGGCTCAACGCCTCGGTGCTGGCGGCGGTGCCGGTGACGGTGCTGACGGTCAGTACCGGCCCGACGGTGGCGTCCGGTAGCGCGTCGCGCAGGCCGGCCAGCAGGGCAGGGTCGACGGCGACGGAGGTGCCACCACCGAGTAGTTCCGCCGGCATGCCGAGGTCGTCGAGGGGGATGAAGCCGTCGGGTGACTCGGCGCCCAGGTCGGCGGCGACGGCCCGGGTGCCGAGCACGGTGCCGCCGACCGGCACTCGGCCCGGGAAACCGCCGGCCACGCCCGCGCTGATCACCCCTCGGTACGGCCGACCGGCGCCCTCGGCGAGGGCGAGGAGACGTGCGGTCGCGGCTCCGGCGACGGCCGGGCCCACGCCCACCGGCACCACCGCCACGGTGGGGTCGGCGAGACCGGCCTGGATCGCCTCCGCCTCGGCGGGGACGGCGGTGACCACGAGCAGGCCGGTCACGGGATCGGCCCCGGCGAGCTGCGTCGGGTCTCGTCGTCGCTGCCGCCGGAGCCGGTGACCGCCGACGACGGACGGTAGATGTGGAAGCCGGGCGGTGCCAGGTCGCGCTCGTCGGTCGTACCCCCCTGGTAGGGCGCGGGTGAGGTGGGCGCGGCGGCGGCCTCGGTGGCCTTCGCCTGCTCGGCGGCTTCGGCCTGCTCGGCTGCCTTCTTGTCCCGGGCGGCCTGCTCCGTGGCGGCCTCTTCGTCGGCGGCCCGTTCCTCGCTGGCCAGCTCGTCGTCGGTCAGCGGCCGGCCGCGCAGCCGTTCGGTCCGCAGCCGGCGGGCCATCACCATGCCGCGCATGGCGGCGAGCGTGCCGACACCGGCGGCGACCGCGATGCCGATCCGGCCCTCGAAGGGTACGAGTCCCAGCCCGCCACCGGCGACGAAGGCGAGCATCAGGGCCGTCTCGGAGTGCGCGAAGGAACTCGCCCGCAGCCGTTCCGGGATGCGTTCCTGGATCGAGGCGTCCACAGCCAGCTTGGCGATGCCGCTCATCATGGCCGCGACCACGCAGAGCAGGGCGACCATCGGCAGGGAGAAGTTCAGGACGGCGAGTATGCCCACCCCGGCCACGATGATCATGCCGCTGGACTGGAGTGCGGCCGGCCGGTGGATGCGCAGTCGGGTGCCGATGGCGGTGGCCAGGAAGGTGCCGACGGCAAGGGCGCCGCCGACCACGCCGAGTGCTCCCTCGTCACCCAGGTCACGCCCGAACACCACGGTGGTCAGGTCGCCCGCCTTGATGCTGAAGGCGAGGAAGAGCAGCAGGAAGCCGTAGATCGCGCGTAACGTGGCCGCGCCGACGAGGTTGGAGATCACCAGCCGCCCGGCGGGTCGACCCCGGCCGAGTGGTCGGTCACCGGTACGGCGCAGCAGCGCGCGCAGCGGGCGGGGAACCCGTTCCGGTGGCTCGGAGTCGGCCTTCGGCGGCAGCCGGAGCGCCACCACCATGCCGACCAGGAAGATCACCGAGGCGACCCGGAGCGGCCACTGCGGCCCGAACCAGAACGCGGCCAGTCCGATCGGGGCGACCAGGGCACCGGCCACCGTGCCGTAGACGCTGGCACGGGCGCCGACCTGGGAGAGCCCGAGCCCTTCGGGCAGGAGTCTGGGCACGGCGGCGGATCTGGCCACGCCGTACGCCCGGGAGAGCGCGAGTACGCCGAACGCCGCCGGGTAGAGCCCGAAACCGTGGATGTAGTCGGAGATCAACCAGGCCAGGAAGGCCCGACCCAGCATGGTCGTGGCCAACGCGTACCGCCGACCGTGCCGGAAGTGGTCGAGCAGCGGGCCGACCACCGGGGCGAGCATGGCGAACGGCACCATGGTCACCAGCAGATAGAGCGCGACCTTGCTGCGCGCCTCGCCGAGCGGCACGTTGAAGAAGATCGTCCCGGCCAGGCCGATGGCGATCAGCGTGTCCCCGGCACAGGAGACGGCGTGCAGGTCGAACATGCGGACCATGCCGGTCTCGCCGCCGGCACCCCGGGTCCGGGCCCGGGCGGCACTGCGCGTCACCCAGCGTCCGCTGCTCACCGAGCCGCGCAGCAGCAGCCGGACGGCCCGGATTCCGGTGCCGACGGTCCGCCCGAGGAGGGACCTCTCGGAGCGGGAGGACAGCGGCATGGCACCCATCCTGAACCATCCGGCCGACACTTGGCGCGTCACCGCCGGAGAACACCTCTGGGGAGTGCCTCACAGTCGGAGCCGCGCATGGGTGACAATGGTTGGGTGACCAGGCCCGCCTCCGCCCGCGCCGCTCGTCTCGACCAGGTCTGCGCCGCCGCCGTCGAGGTGGCCCGCGCCGGCATCACCGAGGTGGATCCCGACGATGTCGGCGACCACCTGCAAGCTGTGGCCGAGGGTGACCGACTCGTCACCCACTACTTCGAGTGCCGTCAGGCCGGATATCGCGGTTGGCGGTGGGCGGTCACCGTCACCCGGGTGCCGCGCAGCCGGACCGTGACGATCTGCGAGACGGTGCTGCTGCCCGGACCGGACGCGCTGCTCGCGCCCGGCTGGCTGCCCTGGCAGGAGCGGCTCAAGCCGGGTGACCTGGGCCCCGGTGACCTGCTGCCGACGCCGCCGGACGACGAGCGGCTCCAGCCCGGTTACCTGCTCTCGGACGACTCGGCGGTCGAGGAGACCTCGTGGGAGCTGGGGCTCGGTCGGCCCCGGGTGTTGTCGAGGGAGGGTCGGGCCGAGGCGGCACAGCGCTGGTACGACGGCGACCACGGTCCGACGGCGCCCATCTCGACCGCCGCGCCCGCCGCCGCCCGGTGCGGCACCTGCGGCTTCTATCTGCCGCTCGCCGGCAACCTGCGGCTCTGCTTCGGCGTGTGCGGCAACTTCTACGCCCCGGACGACGGCCGGGTGGTCAGCGCCGACCACGGATGTGGTGCCCACTCGGAGACCCTGGTCGACGCCGAGACGCCGGTGGACGAGATGCCCACGGTGTACGACGACAGCGCGATGGAGCCGATGACGGTCAGCCGTGCGCCCGGGTCCGTGGAGTCCGGCGAGCCGGCGGAGCCGTACGGCCACTCCTGATCGGCAGGAGGCGGACCGCCCCGGCGACGCCCGGGCGGTTCGCTCAGCCGGCGGCGCGTCGTCGCCGTCGGTGGGCGTCGTGGCGCATCATCACCGCGAGACCGGGGAAGCCCCACAGAAAACCGGCCAGGCAGATCCAGAGCCAGTTCTCGTGACCGCTGTCGATCAGCCGGTCCCGGAACAGCAGCAGCACCAGGCCGGCGACCGCCCAGGCCACGATCCCGGCCAGCACGAACGGCACCATCGGCGGGTCGAGCGGCTCGGGGCGGGGCTGCTGCTTCGGCACCCGGCCAGGGTACGTGACGCTTTTCCACCGCCTCGGGTTCTGCAACGATGCGCGCGACAACCCGATGATCTGCTGTGAGGTTCCTGATGGCAGTAGCGCCGCCCGACGAGGGCACCCCACTCGATCCCGGCCGTCCCCGCAACGGCTTCGATCGGTACTTCGAGATCTCGGCCCGCGGCTCGACGATGAGCCGTGAGGTGCGCGGTGGCCTGGCGACCTTCTTCACGATGGCGTACATCGTGGTGCTCAACCCGCTCATCCTCGGCAGTGCCGCCGACGGCGACGGCAACACGCTGCCGATCCCGGCGATCGCGGCGGCCACCGCCCTGCTCGCGGGTCTGTTGACCATCCTGATGGGGGTGGTCGGCCGCTTCCCGCTGGCGGTGGCCGCCGGTCTCGGGGTCAACGCGCTGGTGGCGTACGAGATCGCTCCGGAGATGACCTGGGCCGACGCGATGGGTCTGGTGGTGATCGAGGGTGTGATCATCGCGGTGCTGGTGCTGACCGGGTTGCGTACCGCGGTGTTCCGCGCGGTGCCGACCCAGATGAAGACGGCGATCGGCGTCGGCATCGGACTGTTCCTGACCATCATCGGGCTGGTCGACTCCGGTTTCGTCCGGCGACTCCCCGACGAGGCGAACACCACCGTCCCGGTGGGGCTGGGCATCGGCGGCAAGCTGGTGAGCTGGCCGATGCTGGTGTTCGTGGTGGGTCTGCTGCTGACCCTGGTGCTGGTGGTGCGCCGGGTACGCGGGGCCATCCTGATCGGCATCTTCGCCTCGACGCTGCTGGCGATGGTGGTCGAGGCGCTCGGCAACATCGGCCCGTCGATGGTCAACGGCGTACCGAACCCGAAGGGGTGGTCGCTGAACGTCCCGACGCTGCCCAGCAACCCGTTCGACGTGCCGGACCTGTCGCTGCTCGGCAAGTTCAACGTGCTCGGGTCGTGGGAGCGAGCCGGTTGGCTGGTCGTGCTGATGTTCATCTTCACGCTGTTGATCACCGACTTCTTCGACACGATGGGCACGATGGTGGCCGTCGGTCAGGAGGGCGGCATGCTCGACGACCAGGGCACCCCACCCCGGACCAAGGAGATCCTGCTGGTCGACTCGATCGCCGCGGCGAGCGGTGGTGCGGCCAGCGTCTCCAGCAACACGTCGTTCGTCGAGAGTGCCGCCGGTGTCGCGGAGGGCGCCCGGACCGGCGTGGCCAACCTGGTGACGGGCGTGTTGTTCCTGCTGGCGATGTTCCTCGCGCCGCTGGTCGTGGTGGTGCCGTTCGAGGCGGCGTCGGTCGCGCTGGTGGTGGTCGGCTTCCTGATGATGACCGCGGTACGCACCATCGACTGGTCAGACCACGAGATCGCCATTCCGGCGTTCCTCACCATCGTGCTGATGCCGTTCACGTACTCCATCTCCAACGGCATCGGTGCCGGGCTCATCGCGTACGTGGTGATGAAGCTGGCCAAGGGCAGGGCCCGGGAGATCCACCCCCTGCTGTACGGGGTGGCGGTGCTGTTCGTGGTGTACTTCCTGCGCGGCCCGATCGAGTCGCTGTTCTGACGCCGGCCCCGGGTCGGGCGTGCGTACCGCGCACAACGCGGGCGCAGCCCGGCCCGGGATCGATGATCACCCGGGTGAGCGTGGTCATATTCGCTGCCGACTTCGGGTCTCATTAGCTAGGCTAACTAACGTGACGGAGCGGACGGTGACGGCTCAGAGCATGCCACCGGCGCAGCTGGCCCATCAGCTGCGAGATGCGATCACCCGGCTCAACCGGCGGGTCCGCCAGGCCCGGCCGGTCGGTGACCTGACGGTCACCCAGTTGTCCGCGCTCACCAGCCTCAAGCTGGCGGGCGCGCTCACGCCGCGGGAGCTCGCCGACGTCGAACGGGTGCAGCCACCGACGATGACCAAGATCGTCGCGAAGCTGGAGGAGCGCGGCCTCGTGCAGCGCACGCCCCACCCGACCGACGGCCGGCAGGTCATCCTCGCGGCGACCGAGGGGGGCCGGGCCGTGCTCGACCAGTTCGAGCGGGTACGGGACGAATGGCTGGCCCACCGGCTGGCCGAGCTGAGCGATGCCGACCGGGAGACGCTGCACCACGCAGCGGAGATTCTGCAGCGAGTCTCCCGAGCCTGACACCGCACACCGGGTGTGCGCCGTGCCGTGACGTCCGTCGTTGATGACGTGTACGACGCGAGGAGGCGCACCAAGAGTGCAGGCGAGGCTCAGCACGATGTTCCAGTCCCTACAAGTCCGCAACTACCGGCTCTTCGCCTCCGGGCAACTGGTCAAACTGATCGGTGTCTGGATGATGTTCATCGCTCAGGACTGGCTGGTTCTTGAGCTGTCCGGCGATTCGGCCACCGCGCTCGGCGTGGTCGTCGCCCTTCAGTTCACCCCGGTGCTCCTGCTCACGCTGATCTCCGGGCGGTTGGCCGACCGGTACGACAAGCGGATGCTCCTCTTCGTCGCCAACGCCTTCTGGACGGTGTTGTCGTTGGCGATGGCGCTGCTGGTGCTCACCGGTCTGGTCCAGCTCTGGCACGTCTTCGTCTTCGCCGCCCTGCTGGGCGTGGCCAACGCGGTGGAGACCCCGGTTCGCCAGGCGTTCGTCTCCGAGCTGGTCGGCACTCCGCTGCTGCCGAACGCGCTCTCGCTCAACGCGGCCGTGTTCAACTCGGCCCGGATCGTCGGTCCCGCCGTCGCCGGTGTCGCCATCGCCCTCTTCGGCGTCGGACCGGTCTTCCTGTTCACCGCGCTCAGCTCGATCGGCCCGCTCATCACGGTGATCCAGATGCGTACCGCCGAGCTGCACCGGGAGCCGCTGCCGCCGCGCGACGAGCGGGCCTCGGCGACCGTCCTGGACGGGTTGCGGTACGTCAGCCGACGCCCCGACCTGGTGCTGCCGATGGCCGTGATGTCCGTGATCGGTATGGCACTGTTCAACTTCCAGCTCACCCTCGCGGCACTGGCCAAGACCGTGTTCGAGACCGGGGCGGCCTCGTTCGGCCTGTTCAGCACCACGCTCGCGGTGGGCGCGCTGGTGGGTGCGCTGGCCGGCACCGGGCGGCGCAGCCGTCCCTCGGTGTGGCTGGTGCTGGGTGCCGCCGTCGCCTGTGCCGTGTTCGGGACGCTCGTCGGCCTCGCGCCCACGTACTGGATGGTCGTGGTGTTGCTGGTGCCGACCGGCTTCTTCATGGTCTTCTTCGCCCAGGCGGCCAACCAGCGGGTCCAGCTCGGCACCGACGCGGCCTTCCGGGGCCGGGTGATGGCTCTGTGGGTGCTGGTGTTCCTGGGCACCAACCCGGTCGGCGCGCCACTGATCGGCTGGGTCGCGGAGACCTTCGGAGCCGGGGTCAGCATCTGGGCCGGTGGGTTGATCTCCCTGGCCGCCGCCCTGATCGCGCTGGCCTGGCAGCTTCGCCACGACGGCGCCCGGCTGCGGTTCCGGATCCTGCCGATGCCGCGCTTCTACGTCACCCAGGTCTGAGCCCACGGTGCCGGGTGCCCGCGTGGTGGGGTGCCCGGCGCGGATACCGGAAAATCGGTTACATCACGCTCCGCATCGGCATAGCTTCTTTCCGTGGAGGTCCTGCGCTCGCTGCTGCTCGCCCTGTCGCTGACCGGCGTTGTCCTCCTGCCAGTGCTGATCGTGCTGGTGGTCGGTGCCGACGACATGATCGGCCGGGCCACCTACGGGTGTTCGCAGTGGCGCGTACGGCGTCGGGAACAGCGGCTGATCGTCGCGTTGCGCCGGTCGCTGGCGGCCGACGGGAACGCCGTACGGGCCGACCTCGACGCCCTGGACCGGCACGACCGGCGTCCGCTGGAGCAGATCGCGGCCGACCTGCGGTGCCTGCGGCGGGAACGGGTCGGCGGTGCCGGGGCGGCCGTGGTGTGGCACAGCAGCGTGCTCGACGCGTACGACGACCGCCTCCGGCTGGCCTGCCGGGCACTCGGCGTCACCGAGCACCTGGCCGAGTTGACCGGCGTCGACCGGCAGATCGAACGGGTCCGGGTGGAGAGCGAGCTGGACGCCGCCGGGCTGCGACTGCCGGCGACCCGCCCCGGACAGCGCGAACGGCACCGGTAGCTGCGACCCTTCACCCGGTGCGACTCTTCACCGCGATCCATCCGCCGACCGAGGCGGTCGCGCACCTGACCGACCGGGTGGCCCGGCTCCGGCGCGGTGCCGCCGCTGACGCCGGGACCAACGTCCGACTGCTAGCTCAGCGCCCTCGGCGGGCACCGGCGCGTGGCCGGTGCCCGGTCAGGAGGACTCGCGGGCCGCAGGACCGCTGCCGAAGAGGACGTCGTCCCAGCTCGGCAGCCGCTTACGCGGCTTGGCGCCGGCCTCGGTCGACTCGTTGGTCGAGGCGGCCGGGGCACCCGTACGGCGCGGTCGCAGCACGGCCAGCGACGGCACGGCCGGGACCTCCTTGGGCGCGTCGGCGTCGTCGTCGAAGGCGGAACCCTGACCACCGCCGAGCAGCGCGGCTGCGCCGCCACCGACGGCCCGGCGCGGCGTGTCCTGGCCACCGGCGAGCGCGGCGGGCGAGCGGGGCTCGAGACCACGGCCCGAGGTGGAGCCGAGCGGACGGTCGAGAGAGGCGAGCAGCGCGTCGCGGCCGGCCCGGATCGGGTCCCGACCGGAGCGACTCGGGTCGGCCGGCGAGGGCAGCCCGTGCCCACCCCGGCTCGGCTCACCGCGCGACGGGCCGGGCAGCGCGTGCCCGCCACGCTCCGGTGCCGGCTCCTGGCCGAGGAGCGGCGCGGGACGCTCGGCGCAGAGATACTGCGCCATGTCGTCGTGCGGGGCCACCGACTGCCGGGTCTTGTCCAGATCCCAGACCGCCTGGGCGGTGGCCTTACCGGACGGCCAGGTGGCGACGATCCGCCAGGTGCCGTCGTCGCGGCGCCACGCGTCCCAGGAGATCTTCTCGGTGTCGATCCCGTGCTGGGCGAGCCGGCCGTTGACCACCTCGGCGAGGGGCGTGGGCTTCTCGGCGCCCTTGAGTCGGGTACGACGGGCGTGCTGGGCGAGCATCGCCCGCTCCTGGAGCACCGGCCCGGCGTAGCGGAGCACCCGGTCGACCGGTACTCCGGCGATCCGGGCGACGTCCTCGGCGGACTCGCCGGAGCGGATCCGGGCCTGAATGTCCCGAGGGGACAGCGACGGCACCGGGTCTGCGGTGGACGGTGCCACCGCGAGCGTGGGCGCACCCGGCTCGGCGTGCATCGCCCCGGCGATACGCTCGTCGATGGGGAGGGCGAGCAGTCGCCCGACCTCGTCGGCGAGCACCAGGGCCTGGCCGTCCTCGGAGAGGGCGACGAAGCGTACTGGGCGCATCGCGTTGCCTCCGTCCCGCCTCGCTGGCCGTTACGCCACGAGCCGGCCACCCGGGGCGTTGCGCTCCACGGTACGCCCATCCGCAGCCTGGTGGGAGACGCCACGCCCGGGCAAGTCGAGCTGAGCAGCCTAATTCCCCGCTGCTGAGCGCTGTGCGGCGGGTCAGTGTTACGAGTACGACAGTGGCGATGGTCGGCGTACGGCGCGGGCCCGGCGACCACAGTGGGTCGGCCGGGCCCGCAGGGTCACCGCGAGTTCACTCAGAGTCGCTCGACCACGTAGTCGATCGAGGCGGTCAGCGCCTCCACGTCGGCCGGCTCGACGGCCGGGAAGAGCGCCACCCGGAGCTGGTTACGGCCGAGCTTCCGGTACGGCTCGGTGTCCACGATGCCGTTGGCGCGCAGTGCCTTGGCGATCGCGGTGGCGTCCACCCCGTCGGCGAAGTCGATGGTGGCGACCACGTTGGAGCGCAGCGCCGGATCGGTGACGAACGGGGTGGCGACGGTCGAGCGCTCGGCCCAGCCGTACACGGTCGCGGCGCTCTCGGCCGTCCGCTTGGCCGCCCAGGCCAGCCCGCCCTGGGAGTTCATCCAGTCGGTCTGCTCGGCGGCGAGGAAGATGGTGGCCAGCGCCGGGGTGTTGTAGGTCTGCTCCAGCCGCGAGTTGTCGATCGCGGTGACCAGGTCGAGGAAGGCCGGGATGTACCGGCCGGAGGCCTTGATCTCGGCGGCCCGCTCCAACGCGGCCGGCGACATCAGGGCCAGCCAGAGCCCGCCGTCGGAGCCGAAGCACTTCTGCGGGGCGAAGTAGTAGACGTCGGTCTCGCCGACGTTGACCTCCAGGCCACCGGCACCGGAGGTGGCGTCGACCAGCAGCAGCGAGCCCGGGTCGGCGCCGGCCACGCGGCTGATCGGCACCGCCACGCCGGTCGAGGTCTCGTTGTGCGGGGTGGCGTAGACGTCCACGCCGGCCTCGGCGGTCAGGGTCGGCGCGCTGCCCGCGTCCGACTTGCGGATCGTCGGCTCGCCCAGGAACGGCGCGTCCTTGACGGACTTGGCGAACTTGGCGCCGAACTCGCCGAAGCTGGCGAACTGGGCCCGGTCACGGACCAGGCCGAACGTGGCGACCTCCCAGAACGCGGTGGTGCCGCCGTTGCCGATCACCACCTCGTACCCCTCGGGCAGCGAGAAGAACTCGGCGATGCCGGAGCGCAGTCGGGACACCTGGTCGCGGACGGTCTTCTGCCGGTGCGAGGTGCCCAGGTAGCTGGTGGCCACCTCGGCGAGCGCGGAGACCGCCGCCGGACGGACCTTGGACGGCCCGCAGCCGAACCGGCCGTCGGCGGGCTTGATCTCGTCGGGAATCCGGATGGTCGGTGCGTCAGCCACGGTCGTAAAGATCCTTCCGCATGGGTCGGTGCCCGGGTGAGCAGGTGGGGCTGACCGGCGGCGGGCGCGTGCGGGTGCACGGTCGAAGCCGGGGTCCAGCCCATCGGGCGGCGCTGCCGGAATTCATCCTTGCACCCGTCGACGCCCCGCCGGGTGCTGGTCCCAACCCCAACCGTGAGGCGTCCGCCACAGGCCGTGGCGTCGCCCACACCACCACCCGCCACCGGCGCGTACCCGCCCTCCGCGCCGTGCCGTCGTCCAGCGCCGCGCGTCCGTGCCGGGTGCCGGGCCTGGATGTTAGGAAGGGACCCCTGTACTACCGGAGACGGTAGAAAGGGTCCCTTCCTTACACCGCAGACGTCGGGCGGTGCCTAGACCTCAGACGTCGTGGGGGACGGCGTCCCAGCCCTCGACCTCGTTCGGCTTGCGCGGGCCGTGGCCCACGTACCGGGCGGAGGGGCGGACCAGTCGCTGGAGCCGCTTCTGCTCCAGGATGTGCGCGCTCCACCCGCCCATCCGGGCGCAGGTGAACATCGAGGTGAACATGTGCGCGGGCACCTCGGCGAAGTCGAGCACCACGGCGGACCAGAACTCGACGTTGGTGGCGAGCACCCGGTCCGGGCGGCGGGCCTGCAACTCGGCCAGCGCGGCCCGCTCCAGCGCCTCGGCGACCTCGAAGCGCGGCGCGCCCAACTCCTTGGCGGTGCGACGCAGCACCCGGGCACGCGGGTCCTCGGCCCGGTAGACGCGGTGGCCGAAGCCCATCAGCCGCTCGCCCCGGTCGAGCACACCCTTGACGTAGCTCTCCGCGTCGCCGCTGCGCTCGACCGCCTCCAGCATGCTGAGCACCCGGGACGGTGCGCCGCCGTGCAGCGGGCCGGAGAGCGCACCGATGCCCGAGGAGATGCAGGCGGCGGCGTCCGCGCCGGTGGAGGCGACGATCCGGGCGGTGAAGGTGGAGGCGTTCAGGCCGTGCTCGGCGGCCGAGATGAAGTACGCGTCGACGGCCTTGACGTGCCGGGGGTCGGGCTCGCCGCGCCACCGCTTCATGAAGCGCTCGACGATCGTCTCCGCCTTGTCGATCTCCTTCTGCGGCACCGCCGGCAGCCCGAGGCCACGGGCGGACTGGGCGACGAAGGAGAGCGCGGTCACCGACACCCGGGCGAGGTCCTCCCGGGCCTGCTCGTCGGAGATGTCCAGCATCTGGTCCAGGCCCCAGTACGGTGCGAGCATCGCCACCGCGGACTGCACGTCGACCCGGATGTCGCCGGAGTGCACCGGCACCGGGAACGGCTCGGCCGGCGGCAGGCCGGGGCCGAACCGGCCGTCGACCAGCAGCGCCCAGACGTTGCCGAAGGAGACCTGGCCGATCAGATCCTCGATGTCGACCCCGCGGTAGCGCAGCGCGCCACCCTCGCGGTCCGGTTCGGCGATCTTGGTCTCGAACGCTACGACGCCCTCGAGTCCGGGTTTGAAGTCGGCCATTCACTTCTCCTGGTGTGTGTCGGTGCGCCCGCCCGGCTCGGTGCCCCGGCCCCGGCCGGGTGAGCGCCTCAGGCGACCCTCTCCGGATGTGTGTTCGTGACATCTTGCCTGCTGGTGATCGGGTATGCGACCCGTCTCGGATGTGCTGCTGACGACATCCCCGACGGCAGGTGCCGTGGGGCTCTCGGTAAGACTGGCCCCGACGGGCTGGTCGCGGGGGCGGGCAGCCTGATCCAGAGGGAGGAAACGTGACGGGCGACACACCGCCACCCGCGGGGATGCGTCACGAGTACGCCGCGGACACCGGCCTGGTCGAGGCCGACCTGGCGGCGCAGTGGCACACGCAGTTCGACAGGTGGTTCGCCGACGCGGTCGCCGCCGGGCTGCCCGAGCCCAACGCCATGGTGGTCGGCACCGCCGACGCGCAGGGGCGGCCGAGCGCGCGGACTGTGCTGCTCAAGGGCTACGACCCGGCGGGCTTCGTCTTCTTTACCAACCACCGCTCACGCAAGGGTGTCGAGGCGGCCGTCAACCCGTACGCCAGCCTGGTCTTCCCGTGGTTCCCGATGCAGCGGCAGGTGATCGTCGCCGGCCGGGTGGAACGGATCGACCGGGCGGAGACCGAGGCGTACTTCGCCAGCCGGCCGCGTGGCTCCCGACTGGGTGCCTGGGCCAGTGCGCAGTCGTCGGTCCTGCCGGACCGGGCGGCGCTGGACGAGGCGTACCGGGCGGTGGCGGAGCGGTTCGCCGACGTGGACCCGATCCCCGCCCCGCCGCACTGGGGCGGGCTGCGGGTCCGGCCCGATTCGGTGGAGTTCTGGCAGGGCCGGGCCAGTCGGCTGCACGACCGGCTGCGGTTCCGCCGCGACGCCGACGACTGGGTCGTGGAGCGGCTGGCCCCGTGACCTCGACCGAGACAGACCGGCCCCGCGAACGGCGGCGCTGGGCCATCGACCTGCGTCCGCTGCGGGTGACCGCGTACCGGCGGCTCTGGCTCGGCAACGGCATCGCCATGTTCGGCTTCCAGTTCACCGCGGTCGCCGTACCGGTGGAGATGTACGCCCTCACCCAGGACTCGCTCTGGGTCGGGCTACTGGGTATCGCCGCCTTCGTGCCGCTGCTGGTGTTCGGGCTCTGGGGCGGGGCGGTGGCCGACGCCATCGACCGTCGACTGGTGTTGACCGCCGGCTCGGTGCTGCTCTGGGTCGCGGTGGCGGGACTGCTGGCGCAGGCGCTGCTGGGGGTGGGCAGCCCGCTGCTGCTGCTCGGGCTGGTGGCGCTCAGCTCGGTCGCGTACGCGATCAGCGGGCCGGCCCGCAGCGCGCTGGTGGCCCGGCTGGTCCCGGCCGAGCTGGTGCCCGCCGCGACCACGCTGAACTTCACCACCGCGATGGCCACCTCGGTCCTCGGGCCGTTGGCCGCCGGCCTGATCCTGGCCACCTGGCACCTCGACGTGGCGCTGCCGATCGCGTACGCGGTGGACGCGGTGTTGCTCGTCGCCCTGGTCTGGGCGGCCCTGCGGCTGCCCGCGATGCCGCCCGAGCCGGACCCGGACGGTACGCCCCGGCAGGCCGGGCTGCGCAGTGTCGTCGACGGGTTCCGGTATCTGGCCGCCAGCCCGGTGCTGCTGCTCTCCTTCGCCATCGACCTGATCGCGATGGTGTTCGCCTTCCCCCGGGCGCTCTTCCCCGAGGTCGCCACCGAGCGGTTCGGCGGGGGTGCGGCGGTGGGCTGGCTCTACAGCTCGATCGCGATCGGCTCGCTGCTCGCCGGGCTCGTCTCCGGCTGGATCGGCCGGGTACGCCGCCAGGGGCTGGTGCTGGTGCTCGCCGTGGTGGGCTGGGGCCTGGCGGTCGCGCTGGCCGGGTTGGCCCGGCAGCTCTGGCTGGTCATCGTCCTGCTGGTGCTGGCCGGGGCGGCCGACCTGATCAGCTCGGTGGTACGGCAGTCCATCCTGCTGATCTATGCGCCGGACCGGATGCGCGGCCGGCTCCAGGGCGTCAACACCGTGGTGGTGGCGGGTGGGCCGCGCCTGGGCGACCTGCGGGCGGGTGCCATGGCGACCGGCTTCGGCAGCGGCGTCGCGTGGGTCGGCGGCGGTCTCGTGGCGGCGGGGCTGGCGGTCGTTCTCGCGGTGGCGTTCCCGGCGTTGCGGCGGTACCGGCCGCCGGTGACGGCGACCGCCGAGGGCGCTTCCGAGGACCACCCGGCACGGCGAGCGGAGAGCGGTTCCGGGGGCTAGGGTCTGGCGACATGAGCAGCAGCGAGCCGCGTCCCCTGTCCGGGGCACAGTGGACCATTTCCGCCGCCGGTCACGAGGCGGTCATCGTCGAGGTGGGCGGCGGGGTCCGCACCTACCGGCAGGACGGGGTGGAGCACCTCGACGGGTACGCCGCCGACGAGTTGTGCCCCGGCTCGGCCGGGCAGGTGCTGGCTCCCTGGCCGAACCGGATCCGCGACGGCGTGTACCCCTTCGACGGGCAGTCGTACCAGCTCCACCTCACCGAGCCGGAGCGGCACAACGCCATCCACGGCCTGGTCAACTGGGCCCGCTGGGAGTTGGTCGAGCAGCGGCCGGACGAGGTCGTCGTCGGGCTCGACATGCCGGCGCAGCCGGGCTACCCGTGGCCGCTGCGGCTGCGTACCCGCTGGAGCGTGGGGGCCGACGGGCTGCGGGCCGCGCACGAGGTGACCAACGTCGGCGTGGAGTCGGTGCCGTTCGGCTTCTCCGTGCACCCCTACCTGCGACTGCCCGGGGTGGCGGTGGAGGACGTGGTGATGCGGGTGCCGGGAGAGACCCGGCTGCTGCTGGACGGGCGGCTGCTGCCGGTGGGCGTGGCCAAGGTCGCCGGCACCGAGTACGACTACACCGAGCCGCGCCGGATCGGCGACGCGGTGCTGGACCTGGCATTCGGGCAGGTGATCCGGAACGCCGACGGCGGCTCGGCGGTGACGCTGAGCGCACCGGACCGTTCGCACGGCCTCGAGATCTGGGCCGACGCCCAGTTCGGCTGGTGGCAGGTCTACACCGGTGACACCCTGACCGGGGAGCGTTTCCGCCGGTCGGTGGCGGTGGAGCCGATGACCTGCCCGCCGGACGCCTACCGTTCGGGTCGGGATCTGATCACTCTGGCGCCTGGCGACACCTGGCGCGGAGACTGGGGCGTCCGGCCGGGCAACTGAGCCGGCGAGGAGGTACGACGTGGAGTTCGCAGAGGTCGTCCGGCGGCGCCGCATGGTGCGCAACTACGACCCGGACCGTCCGGTCCCGCCGGAGGTCGTGGAGCGGCTGATGGACCACGCGGTCCGCGCCCCGTCGGCCGGCTTCTCGCAGGGCTGGGGTTTCCTGGTGCTGGAGGAGCCGGCGGACCGGAAGCGGTTCTGGGCGGTCAGCACCCCGGAGGACGGCGGTACGGGACGCTGGCTGACCGGGATGCGGCGGGCTCCGCTGATCGTGGTGCCGCACGCGAACCGCTCCGTCTACCTCGAACGGTACGCCGAGCCGGACAAGGGCTGGGAGGACCGGTCGACGGACCGCTGGCCGGTGCCGTACTGGTTCGTCGACACCGGATTCGCCGCGTTGCTGATGATGCTGACCGCCGTGGACGAGGGGCTCGGGTCGTGCTTTTTCGGCATCCCGCCGCAGCGGTTGTCGTCCTACCGGGAGGCGTTCGGCGTGCCTGAGGCGTACCACCCGATCGGCGCGCTCACGATCGGTTACCGTGCCCCCGACCACCGGTCACCATCTTTGCGTCGGGGACGCCGTCCGGTCGACGAGGTCGTCCGTCGGGGCCGGTGGAGCTGACCGAAAACGCCGGTTCGTCCGGTGCGGAACTGGACGACCGGTGGCGAAACTGGCATCAAGGAGCAGAACGTGGGGTGCGTGCTGCGGCTACGCTGGCACGGTCACGGGCGCCGCGGCACGCGGCGCCCCGCCGCGACCCGGCCCGCGAGGGCGTCGTGGTTCGGCCCGACCAGGGGGAGGAGCGTGCCGTCGTGATCTTCAGAGCGGTCCGGGACGGGTGTCCCTACCCGCAACACAATCTGACCCTCAAGCAGTGGGCGGAGATCCCGCCCCGGCCGCTGCGGCTGGATCAGCTCATCACCACCAAACGGGAGTTGGCGCTGGACAAGCTGCTCGCCGAGGACTCCACCTTCTACGGTGACCTGTTCCCGCACGTGGTGCAGTGGAACGGCGGCCTCTACCTGGAGGACGGCCTGCACCGCGCGTTGCGCGCCGCCCTGCAACAGCGCAACCAGATCCACGCCCGGGTGTTCGTCCTCGCCGAAGCGATCGAGTGACCCGGCACCTCCTGCTGAGCCTTCGTTAGGGTGTGGGCGTGGACCTGCTGGACCTGGACTCGTCGCTGACCGAGGAGGAGCGGCAGATCCGCGCCGTCGTGCGGCGGGTGGTGGACGAGCGGGTACGCCCGCACGTAGCCGGCTGGTACGAGGCCGGTGAGGTGCCCGCCCGCGACCTGGCCCGCGAGTTCGGCGCCCTCGGTCTGCTCGGCATGCACCTGACCGGGTACGGCTGCGCCGGCTCCACGGCCGTCGCGTACGGGCTGGCCTGCCTGGAGTTGGAGGCCGGCGACTCCGGCGTCCGCTCCCTGGTCTCGGTGCAGGGATCGCTGGCCATGTACGCCATCTGGCGCTACGGCAGCGAGGAGCAGAAGCAGCGTTGGCTGCCCGCGATGGCGTCCGGCGAGGCGATCGGCTGTTTCGGGCTGACCGAGCCGGACCATGGCTCCGATCCGGGGTCGATGGCCACCCGGGCCCGCCGCGACGGCGACGACTGGATCCTCCACGGCACCAAGATGTGGATCACCAACGCCCCGATCGCCGACGTCGCGGTGATCTGGGCGCGCACCGACGACGGCGTGCGCGGTTTCGCCGTACCCATGGACACGCCAGGGGTCACGGCGCGCGAGATCGGCCGGAAGATGTCCCTGCGCGCCTCGGTGACCGGGGAGATCGCGCTCGACGACGTCCGGCTGCCGGCGGACGCCCGGCTGCCCGAGGCCATCGGGTTGAAGGCGCCGCTGGGCTGTCTGACCGAGGCCCGGCACGGCATCGTCTGGGGTGCGCTCGGCGCGGCCCGGGACTGCCTGGAGACCGCCCTCACGTACGCGACCACCCGCACCCAGTTCGGTCGCCCGCTGGCCGGTTTCCAGCTCACCCAGGCCAAGCTCGCCGACATGGCGGTCGAGTGGCACAAGGGCTACCTGCTGGCGCTGCACCTCGGCCGGCTCGCCGACGCCGGTCGGTTGCGTCCCGAGCAGGTCAGCGTGGGCAAACTCAACAACGTCCGCGAGGCGCTGGCCATCGCCCGCCAGTGCCGGACCATCCTCGGTGCCAACGGCGTCTCCGGCGACTATCCCGTCATGCGGCACGCCAACAACCTGGAGAGCGTCCTGACGTACGAGGGCACCTCCGAGATCCACCAACTGGTGATCGGGCAGCGGCTCACCGGCGTCTCCGCGTTCACCTGATCGCTCACGCTTCTGACCTGCGGAAACACGCGTTCGGGTGACTCGACGAGCGGCTGTCGTACCGGGGGCTTACCGTCATCACAGACAACGCGTCTGACAAGGACGGTGAGGGCGATGGCACGCGACAGCGACATCAACGAGCCCACCAGCACGTTTGCCGACCACCAGCCCGACGAGGAGAGCACGGGCCGGCCGGATGCCCCGCCCGTGCCGCCGGGCGGCGGGGGTGGTGCCGCGCGGGCCCTGCTCTGGGTGCTCGGTGCCGCGGCGATGGCAGTGGTGGTGCTGCTCGGCGTCCAGACCACCGGGCTCCTGCCGGAGTTCCGCAACCCGTTCAGCAAGGAGCAGACCGACCGCACCCAACCGGCGCTGCTGGAGTCGATGCAGGACCTCAGCCGCTACGTGGCCGCCGAGGGCAACTTCCAGGTGGTGGTCGACTTGGAGAACGACCGGCGCAACGTGCCGGACTGGCTGCTCAACCAGCGCACGCTGTTCGTCGGGTCGGGCAGCGTCGAGGCGTACGTCGACTTCGGCACCCTCGGCGAAGGCGCGATCGTGCAGTCCGCCGACGGCAAGTCCGTCGAGGTCAAACTGCCCGCCCCGCAGCTCGCCAAGACCAACCTCGACCTCGACAAGAGTTACGTCTTCGCGGAGGAGCGCGGGCTGCTCAACCGCGTCGGCGACCTGATCGGCGGCGACCCGAACCGGCAGCAGCAGGTCTATCAGCTCGCCGAGGACCGGATCACCGCCGCCGCCCGGGACAGCGGCCTGAACGCCCGTGCCGAGGAGAACACCCGCAAGATGTTGACCGGCCTGCTCGGTTCGCTCGGCTTCGAGCAGGTCACCATCACCTACACCGCTCCCTGACCCACCGCACTTGCCCCCGCCCCGCCGGCTGTCGCCTAGACCTGCTGGCGGGGCGGTCGGTCGTCCCCTCCAACCCCTCCGACGGGAGGGGGCGAGGCAGCAACTTCATGGTTGTTGCTGCCTCGCGGGTGGTGTGAGGCAGCACTATCCATGAAGTTGCGTGGACAGGGCCCGGGGCGCCCCGCCGGTGACCGGGGACGGGGCGTCGCGGACGGGGCGGGACCGATCAGTGGCCTGCGGCCCAGTGGCCCGGTCCTCGGCGGCCGGGGACTCGGTGGCCTGCGGTTCAGCGTGGTCTGCGGTTCAGCGTGGCCGGCGGTTCAGTGGCCTGCGACGAGGTAGCGGTCCTCGTTGGGCATGATGATCCAGAGTGCCAGGTAGATGACGACCTGAGTGCCGGGCAGCAGCAGCGACAGCAGGAACAACAGCCGGATCATTCCGGCGGAGGTGCCGAAGCGCTGGGCCAGGCCCGCGCAGACTCCGGCGAACATGCGCCCCTGCCGGGGCCGGACCAGTTTGCGACTCATGGTGGTACTTCCCCTCTGCGGCGATCCGCCGCTCCATGTCATCAACGCTAGGAGCGGATGACCCCCGCGCCCTCGCCCGCGAGAACGAACCTCACCGCGCCCACCCGTAGGTACTTACCCGCGACCGCACCGGCCACCCCTCCCCGAGCAAACCCCGACCCCCGCGTCGATCAAGGACCCGTGGCGAGGCTGCCGTCGTGGTGCGTCCCGTCGTGGTGCGGCCTGTCGATCAAGGACCCGTGGCGAGGGTTCGTCGATCAAGGAGTTGCGGTAGGCGCGAAAGGTGCAAACCAGCCCGGAACCTCGACCACAAGTCCATGATCGCCGGGCCGGGCCGGGCCGGGCCGGGCTAGGCAGGGCCGGGCTAGGCAGGGCCGGGCTAGGCAGGGCCGGGCCGGGGAGGGTCGGGCGGTGGGGTGCGGGGTGGGGTGGGGGGAAGGCGGTGGGGGTACGGTCGGTGGGTTGGGCGCTCTACCAGGGCGTTTGGCGGGCCGCGTCCGGATGGGGGCGGCCACCTCTTTCGGCGGGCCGCTGACCGGTGATCCCGGGGCAGGGCGAGGAAGTGCAGTCATGATCAGTGTGTTCGACCTTTTCAGCGTGGGCATCGGGCCGTCCAGCTCGCACACGGTGGGACCGATGCGGGCGGCGCGTACGTTCGTCGCGGGGCTCAAGGCCGATGGTCTGCTCGCGGACGTGGCCCGGGTACGGGCGGAGTTGTTCGGGTCACTCGGTGCCACCGGGCACGGGCACGGCAGTGATCGGGCGGTGCTGCTCGGGTTGACCGGTGAGTCGCCGGAGACGGTGGACACCGACGGGGTCGACGCGCGGGTGGCGTGGATCCGGGAGCAGGGTCGGCTGGCGCTGCTCGACACGCACGAGATCGACTTCGAGTGGGACCGGGATCTCACGTTGCACCGGCGGCGGTCGTTGCCGTACCACCCGAACGGGATGGTCTTCGCGGCCTTCGACGCCGGTGGGGCCGAGGTCCGGACGCGGACCTACTACTCGGTCGGCGGCGGGTTCGTGGTGGACGAGGCGGCGGCCGGGGCGGATCGGATCAAGCCGGACGGTACGCCGGTGCGGTATCCCTTCCTGACCGGCGTGCAACTGCTCGACGTGACCGCCTCGACGGGGCTGTCGATCAGCGAGGTGATGCTCGCGAACGAGGTGTCCTGGCGGGCCGAGGCGGACGTACGAGCCGGGCTGCTGGACATCTGGCGGGTGATGCGCGAGTGCGTGGAGCGCGGCTGTTCCCGGGACGGCACGCTGCCGGGCGGGTTGAAGGTGCGCCGCCGCGCGGCCGAGCTGCGCCGCAGCCTGGAGACCGACACGGTGGTGCCGGACGGGGATCCGCTGCACGTGATGGACTGGGTGACGCTGTTCGCGCTGGCGGTCAACGAGGAGAACGCGGCCGGCGGCCGGGTGGTGACGGCGCCGACCAACGGTGCGGCCGGGATCATCCCGGCGGTGCTGCACTACTACACGCGGTTCGTGCCGGGAGCCTCCGACGAGGGGGTGGTGCGGTTCCTGCTGACGGCCGGGGCGATCGGCGTGCTGTTCAAGGAGAACGCGTCGATCTCCGGGGCCGAGGTGGGCTGCCAGGGCGAGGTCGGTTCGGCGTGTTCGATGGCGGCGGCCGGGTTGGCTGAGGCGCTGGGCGGTACGCCGGCCCAGGTGGAGAACGCCGCCGAGATCGGCATGGAGCACAACCTCGGGTTGACCTGTGACCCGGTCGGGGGCCTGGTGCAGATACCGTGCATCGAGCGCAATGCGGTGGCTAGCATCAAGGCGATCACCGCCGCTCGGCTGGCGTTGCGCGGTGACGGGGTGCACGCCGTGTCGCTCGACAAGGTCATCAAGACCATGCGCGAGACCGGTGCCGACATGAAGGTCAAGTACAAGGAGACGGCGCGCGGCGGCCTCGCGGTCAACGTGATCGAGTGCTGAGCGCACGACCTTCACCGGCTGCTAACCTGTCGTCCGTTCAGCAGGCGGGAGACGGCGGTGACCTCTGGCGTGGGGGCGTTGTGGTCGCACCGCAATTCGCTGCGCATCCTGGTCCGGCGTGATCTCGCGGTCAAGTACCAGCAGTCCGTGCTGGGGTATCTCTGGTCGTTGATCGAGCCGCTGGGCATGGGGGCGATCTATTGGTTCGTCTTCGGCGTCCTCTACTCCCGGGACACGAACCGGCATCTCGGCGAGGCAGCCGGGTCGTACCCGCTGTTCCTGATCACCGGGATCTTCGCCTGGATGTGGACCAGCTCGGCGTTGAGCGAGGCGACCAACGCGCTGACCGGGCAGTCCCGGTTGATCACCACGATGAACGTGCCCCGGCAGGTCTTCCCGATCGGTCGGGTCACCGGGCGTTTCGCCGAGTACGCCGCCGGCCTGCCGATCCTCGGCGCCATCGCGATCTGGTACGCGGCCGACGGCAAGATCGACCCGGGGTGGTCGCTGCTCGCCCTGCCGTTGGCGGTGCTGGTGCAGGCCACCCTGCTGGTCGGGTTGGCGCTGCTGCTGTCGGCGGCGAACGTGCTGATGCGGGACGTGGAGCGGTTCATGCGTCTGGTCATCCGGGTGCTGTTCTACGCCACGCCGATCATCTATCCACTGAGCCTGGTCCGCGATTCCGGCCTGCCCGGTTGGCTCAAGCTGGGTTACGAGCTCAACCCGCTGGTCGGGATCTTCCAGCTCCACCACTCGGTGTGGTATCCGGACGAGTTCCCGGAGGCCCGGATGCTCGCCACCACCGTCGGCATCAGCCTGCTGGTCCTGGTGGTCGGCTGGTGGACGTTCCGTCGGCTCGAACCCGCCGTGCTCAAGGAACTCTGATGGCTGACGCGATCATCGAGGCGGAGGGTCTCGGCATCCGGTTCGTCCGCAACCGCCGCCGGCAGTTGCGGCTCCGCGAGCTGTTCATCCACCGGGGTACGCGTGGCGCCTCCGACGGCCGGTTCTGGCCGCTGCGGGACGTCTCCTTCTCGGTCGCGCCCGGCGAGACGCTCGGGGTGATCGGCCGCAACGGCACCGGCAAGAGCACCCTGCTGCGCCTGATCGCCGGGGTGCTGATCCCCGACGAGGGGCGGATCCGGGTCCGGGGCGACGTCGCGCCGCTGCTGGAGCTCTCCGCCGGCTTCTCCAACGACCTGACCGGCCGGGAGAACCTGTACCTGGTGGGCGGGCTGCACGGGCTGTCGTCGGGTTACCTGAAGCGGCACTTCGACGAGATCGTCTCGTTCGCCGGTGACCAGGTGGAACGGGCCATCGACACCTCGGTGCGGCACTACTCGTCCGGGATGAAGGTCCGGCTCGGGTTCGCGATCATCTCTCATCTGCCGCATCCCGTCCTGCTGATGGACGAGGTGACGGCGGTGGGCGACGCCGAGTTCCGCAAGAAGTGCTACACGACCATCGATCGTCTGCTCGGGGAGGGGCGCACTCTGGTGCTGGTCTCACACAACGAAAAGGACCTGACCCGGTTCTGTCGTCGGGGGCTCTTCCTCGACGGCGGCCGGTTGAGCGTCGACGGCACCATCGCCGAGGCGCTGGCCGCGTACCACGACGCGGTTCCCCGGTGACCCTCGCGATCGTGCTCGCCGCCGGTTCGTCGGCCGCGAGCCTGCCGACGGAGACGGTGCCGGGCGGCTCCCTGACGGACCGGCTGGCCGAGCAGTGGCGCCGGGCCGGGGTGGCCGACGTGCGGTTCGCCGCGTCCCTGGACGAGGTGGCGGACCTGGCTGCCACGGCGGGTGGCCCGGTGGTGCTCAGCGGTGTGGACCTGGTGGCGCACACCGCCGTACTGCGGCATCTGGTGACCAGCCCGGTCGGGCCGACCGTGGCGCTGGTGCTCACCGATCCGCCCACCGGCGGTCGGACGGCCGTCCGCGAGGAGCGCGGCCAGGTGGTCGACGCCGGTCCGGTCGAGCGGCTCGACGGCGAGGCCACCGGCATCTTCGGGGGTGCGGTACGGGTCGGTCGGGACGACGTACCGGCGCTGGTCTCCGCAGCCCGTGCGGCCGACGGCGACCGGCAGGCCGCGGGCCCGGCGGTGGACCGGGTCTTCGCGGGCCTCGCCGGGCAGGGGGCGCTGGTCTTCGCCCACCGGGTACGCCTGCTGGTCGCGCACCGGGTCGACGACCGGACCGGGCTGGCCGTCGCCGAGGCGGCGGTGGCCGCCGTCGACGAGGACCGGGCCGAGTTGCGGCTCTCGGTGAAGGAGAAGGACGACTTCTTCACCACGTACTTCGTCAGCACCTGGTCGCCGCAGGTCACCAAGGTCTGTGCCCGGTTGGGGCTGAGCCCGACGGCGGTCACCATGATCTCGGTGGTCTTCGCGGTCGCCGCCGCCGCGTTGTTCGCCACCGGCGGCCGACCGGCGCTGGTCGGCGGTGCGGTCCTGCTCTATCTCGGCTTCGTGCTCGACTGTGTGGACGGTCAGCTCGCCCGGTACACCCGCAACTTCAGCGCGTGGGGCGGTTGGCTGGACACCATGGCCGACCGGGCCAAGGAGTACCTGGTCTACGCGGGTCTCGGGTGGGGTGCCACGGCGGCCGGGTTCCGGTACGGCTGGGCGTTGGCCATCGCCGCGATGACCCTCCAGACGGTGCGGCACATGACCGACGCGTGGTACGGCGTGCTGCACGACGAGGCGGCCCGTCGACCGAAGACGGTGGGCACCGGGGGCGGCGGTATCGGTGACCGGCTGAACGCCGCGTCCAACCGGGTGCAGGCCGACTCGGGGTCGCTGTCGTACTGGCTCAAGCGCACGGTGGTCTTCCCGATCGGGGAGCGGTGGGCGCTGATCGCGCTGGCCGCCGCGCTGTTCGACCAGCGGATCGCCCTGTTCGCGGTGCTGATCTGGGGGGTGCTGGCGTTCGGGTACACGGGTGCGCTGCGTACCCTGCGGGCCCGCTGGATGTGGGTGCCGGTGCTGGACACGGTCGACGCGACCCTGCACCGCGACGACGGCCCGCTGGCCACCCGGCTGCCGGTGCTGCGTCGACCCGGGCCGCTGGTCCTCGCGGTGGTCGCGGCGCTGGCTGCGGCGGGGTTGGTGCTGGTGACGCTGGTGGGCGGCGTGGGTGACGGCAGTGATCCGGCGCCCTGGCTGCGGTGGGCGGCGGTGCCGGTGGTGCTGCTGGTCCTGCTGGCCGCTGCGGCGGGGACCGGGGCGGCGCACAACGGGCCGCTGGACTGGCTGGTACCGGCGGCGCTGCGGGCCGCCGAGTTCCTGTTCGCCGTCGCGGTCGGGGTGATCGGCGGCGCGCCCGCGTGGCTGATCTTCGGGTACGTCTTCGTGCTCACCCTGCACCACTACGACCTGGTCGCCCGGCTGGAGAAGCGGCAACCCGCGCCGCCGCTGCACTCGGCCACGCTGGGCTGGGAGGGGCGCTCGGTGGTGCTGGCGCTGACGGCGATCGCCGGAATCGTGAGTATTGGTCTGGCTACACTCGGTATCTACCTTCTGGTGCTCTTCGTGGCAAGTGTGGTGCTGGCCTGGTTCGTCCGGCCGAGCCGTCCCACCCGGGCTCCGGCGGGTACACGACAAGGCGCGACGCTCTGACGGGAGGCCGGGACGATGACGCTGATCAGCTTCGTCGTCCCGGCCTTCCGCGTGCAGGGCTACCTGCGGGAGTGCCTGGACTCGATCCTCGGCCAGCCGATCGCCGACATCGAGGTGATCGGCGTCGACGACTGCTCGCCGGACGCGGTCGGGGACATCCTCGACGAGTACGCCGCCCGCGACGACCGGGTCCGGGCGATCCGGCTCGATCACAACGTCGGGCTCGGTCCGGCCCGCAACGTCGGGCTGGACCTGGCCGTCGGCGAGTACGTCTGGTTCGTCGACGGTGACGACTGGCTCGCGCCGGGTTGCCTGGTCGAGGTGGCCGCCCGCCTGCGCGAGACCCGCCCCGACGTGCTGCTCGTCGACCACGTCCGCACGTACTGGGACGAGCGGGTCAGCGCCAGCGCGATGGCGGAGGTCTTCCCGGAGCCACCCGGGCCGGAGACGTTCCGGCTGGCCGAGCGGCCGGAGACGCTGGACCTGCTGCACACCGCCTGGAACCGGCTGCTGCGCCGGCAGTTCCTCGCCGACGTCGGGCTGCGCTTCGCCCCCGGCTGGTACGAGGACGTGTCGTTCAGCTACCCGGCGCTGCTGGCCGCCGACCGGATCGGCGTGCTCGACGTGGTCTGCGTCAACTACCGGCAACGACGGGCCGGGGCGATCACGAAGACCCAGGGCGAGCGGCACTTCGAGGTGTTCCACCAGTGGCGCCGGGTGTTCCAGGAGCTGGACCGGCTCGGTGCCGAGGACCTGCGGCCGGCGGTCTTCGCGCGGATGATGTGGCACTACCTGACCGTGCTCGGCACCGACGAGCGGATCCCGGCCGACCTGCGGCCCACCTTCTTCGCCCGGATCACCATCGAGCACGCCCGCTTCCGCCCGCCCGGCGGCCACCCGGTCCCGGACGGCATCGACGGGCTCAAGCACCGGCTGGTCGCGGCCGGTCGCTGGCGGACGTTCAGCGCGCTGCGGGCCACCGGACGCGCGGGCGAGACGGCGCGTCGGGTCGCCCGCCGGGCCCGACGCCGGGTGGGCCCACCGGCACGTCGGGGCGTACGCATTGCGCGGGACGTCGCGCTCCGTGAGTTCCAGCGGGTCGAGCGCCGTCGACCGGTGGACGAGAACCTGGCCGTGTACGCGGCGTACTGGTACCGCGGGTACGCCTGCAACCCGGCCGCCGTGTACGAGGCGGCGCGGCGGCTAGCACCGCACGTGCGGGGTGTCTGGATCGTGCGGCGGGACCGGGTGCATACGCTGCCCGACGGGGTCGAGTACGTGGTGGCGGGTACGCCCGCGTACCACCGGGTGCTGGCCCGCGCCCGGTGGCTGATCAACAACGTCAACTTCCCCGACTCGGTCCGCAAGCGGCCGGGCACGGTGCACGTGCAGACCCACCACGGCACCCCGGTCAAGGTGATGGGGCTGGACCAGCAGCGGTACCCGCTGGGCGCGACCGGCATGGACTTCGCCGGGCTGCTGCGGCGGGTGGACCGGTGGGACTTCTCGGTCAGCGCGAACAGCTTCTCCACGCAGATGTGGGAGCGGGCCTATCCGGCCGCGTACACGACTCTGGAAGTGGGTTATCCGCGCAACGACCGGTTGGTCACCGCGAGCGCCGAGGAGGTCCTGCGGCTGCGCGCGGAGCTGGGCGTCGGCCTCGGCGAGCGGGTGGTGCTGTACGCCCCGACGCACCGGGAGCACCTGCCCGGATACCGTCCGCCGTTCGACCCGGAGCGGTTCCTGGAGGCGCTCGGCCCGTCCGGAGTGCTGCTGATGCGCAGCCACTACTTCCACGACCGGGACCGCCGGACGTCCGGCCCGCGCAGCCGCGCCAGGATCCTCGACGTCAGCGACCATCCCCGGGTCGAGGATCTCTATCTCGCGGCGGACGTGCTGGTCACCGACTACTCGTCGGCGATGTTCGACTACGCCGTCCTGGACCGGCCGATCGTCGTCTACGCGCCGGACTGGGACGCGTACCGGTTGACCCGGGGGGTCTACCTCGACGTCACCGCCGAGGCGCCCGGTGCGGTGGCGCGGACCTTCCCCGGACTGCTCGACGTGTTCCGCTCCGGCGCGCTGGAGACGCCGGAGGCCGACCGGGCGCGGGCCGCGTTCCGGGAACGCTTCTGCTCACTGGAGGACGGGCACGCCGCCGAGCGGGTCGCCAGACGGGTCTTCCTGGGCGAGACGGCCCTCTGAGTCCCTCTTTCCGGGCAATCGCCGTCATTCGATGGACCGTAATAGGTCTGTCACGATTCGAACATGGCACGTTTACCCGATGTGCTCGCCGCATGATCCTGGCGACAGTCATTCCGGGTTCGCCGACGAGCTGGGGGAGGAGACGGTGACAACCGTCGCGCTCAAGGATGTGACAAAGGTCTTCCGGGACGGCACCGTCGCTGTCGACACCATCAATCTCGACGTCAACGACGGCGAGTTCCTGGTGTTGCTCGGGCCGTCCGGCTGTGGCAAGTCCACGGTACTCCGGATGATCGCCGGGCTGGAGGAACCGACCACGGGCGCGGTCATGCTCGACGGCGAGGTGGCGAACGAGCTGCCGCCACGGGAGCGGCGGATCGCGATGGTCTTCCAGGACTTCGCCCTCTATCCGCACATGAGCGTCAACGACAACATCGCCTTCCCCCTCAAACTGGCCGGCGTCGAACCGGCCCCGCGCGGCGAGCGGGTCACCGACGTGGCCAGCGCCCTCGGCATCGGCGACGTGTTGGCCCGACGTCCCGGCCAGCTCTCCGGCGGGCAGCGGCAGCGGGTCGCGATGGGTCGGGCGATCGTCCGTCGACCCGGTCTGTTCCTGATGGACGAGCCACTGTCGAACCTGGACAGCGGGCTGCGCGCCGAGCTGCGCGCGGAGATCTCCGGTCTCACCCGCGAGCTGGGCGTCACCACCGTGTACGTGACCCACGACCAGGCCGAGGCACTGACCATGGCCGACCGGGTCGCCATCATGCGCAAGGGCGTCCTCCAGGACGTCGGCACCCCCACCCAGGTGTACGGCCGCCCGGCCACCCTCTATGTCGCCGCGTTCCTCGGCAGCCCCCGGATGAACCTGCTGGAGGCGTCGGTCTACGTCCACCTCGACCGGTACATCACCCTGACTCTCGGCGATCAGGCCCTCTATCTGCCCTGGAACGACATCCGCAGTCGGGCCGTGGCGCATTACCACGGCGAGCGGATCGTGGTCGGCATGCGGGCGGAGGCGCTCACCCCGGTCGCGCCGGACACCTCCGGAGACGTGCTCCAGGGTCGGATCCGCTACCTCGAACACCACGGTCACGAGTCCCTTGCCTTCCTCGACATCGGGGCCTCGGCGATCGTGGTCGACGAGGTCGGTGCCCCGGCTGACGGCGACGCCCCCCTCGGTCAGCGCGGTCTGCGCCGGTTCGGCCAGATGATGCAGCGGTTCACCGGCCGGGTCGCGGTCGACCAGGGCGGGCAGGGCGCGAACGGCAGCACCGGCACCAGCATCCTGAACGATCCGGGCCGCCACCACCGCCGCCCGGCCGAACTGGCCGTCCGGTTGGCGCCGTACCCGGCGGTCTCCGCCGGACACTCGCTGAGCGTCAAGGTCCGCATGGACGCCCTGCACTTCTTCGACGACCGGGGCGACCGCATCGACGTCGGCTGGCGCTGACGCAAGGAACGCGCCGCGCCGGCTGGCGCCGATGTAAGGAAGGGCACCTTATTAACGCCTGCGGTATAGCACGGGTCCCCTGCTAACGCGCCGCCACGAGCGGCTCGCGGATGACCGGCCGCTAGCACGGCTCGACGAGTGGGCGGCGGTAGGGGGACCAGGCGACGAAGCGGGTGAACAGGTCCCGTGGAGTGGGGCCGTCGTCGGGGTTGAGGCGGTAGAGGTCGCGGGTGGCCTCGTAGAAGAGACCCGACAGATAGATCGACAGTCCGACCTCGTTGGGGCCGTACTCGGTCTTCAGCAGGATGCGCGCGGTCGCGCACGGCCACGGGTGCCCGCAGGCCCGGCAACACCACATCGGGCGCAGCGGGGTGTGCGGCTTCTCGTGCAGGGGGTACGCCCGAGGCCGGTCCGGCGTCGGCCCGTCACCCGGTTGCGGCAACTGGTGAGTGATCATCGAAAACTCCTCTGCGCGGTTGCTGCGCTCCCGGCGGAGCGGCTGACCTGGGCCGGGGCCCGTCCAAGCGGGGGACGAGCGGACGGGCCCCGACAGAAATCCCCACGATCTGCCGCAATCGGGGAACTTTCTACGTGACAGTCTGGTGAGGACACCACTACTTTCGGAAGGGAATCACCCCCCACCAGCCCGGCCGTACGAGCCGGTCGTCACCGAAGTGCAGAGGTGTGCAGATGGATCGGTTACCCATGTTGGAGCTGTTCGCCGGTGAGTTACGCCGGCTGCGGACCAAGGCGGGCCTCTCCCAGGAGGCGCTCGGCACGCAGATCAGCTACTCGGCCTCGCTGGTGGCGGCGGTCGAGCAGTGTCGCCGGGCGCCCCGGGAGGAGTTCACCGTGCGCTGCGACGACGTCCTGCACGGCGAGGGGCTGTTGGTGCGGGTCCGGGAGGCGATCCTCAAGGAGAGCCTGATGCCGTGGTTCCGCGAGTGGGTCACGATCGAGCAGGAGGCGACCTCCCTGTGCAGCTTCCAGCCGTTGGTGGTGCCGGGCCTGCTCCAGACCGAGGGGTACGCCCGCGCGCTCTACGAGGGCGCGAGCCAACTCTTCGGCGACCAGGTCGAGGCGCCGCTGGCCGCCCGGCTCGCCCGGCAGCAGGTGCTCGCCCGGCCCAATCCGCCGCTGCTGGTGGCGGTCCTCGACCACACGGTGCTGGAGCGCCCGGTCGGCGGGCCGAAGGTGATGCGGGAGCAGTTGCTGCACCTGGTGGAGGTGGGGCGTCGGATCAAGGTGCACCTGCACATCGTGCCGAAGGGGGTGGGCGCCTATCCGGGGCTCAACGGTGCCTTCGTGATCGCCACCCCGCCGGAGGGCGACGACATCGCCTACCTCGACAACCAGATGCGCGGCAGCATCGTGGAGCGCACTGTGGACGTAAACTCCCTGCGGCAGAACTGGGAGGCTGTCCGGGCCGAGGCGTTGCCCCAGGGAGCCACCCTCAAGATGATCTCGGAGGCGGCGGAAGCATGGACCTGACCGGTGCGATCTGGCGCAAGAGCACCCGCAGCAGTGGCAACCAGGGCGACTGCGTCGAGGTGGCCGACAACCTGGCGCAGGTCGTCGGCGTGCGCGACAGCAAAGACCGGCAGGGGCCGGTGCTCACCTTCACGCCCGAGACCTGGCGAGCCTTCGTGGAGTCCACCAAGAGCCGCTGACCCCGCTCCGTCGCGTGGCCTTGTCGGTTAAGTTACTTACCGGTAGCGTGCGGGCATGACCATCGACTCGCGGCAGGTGGCAGCCGCCATGCTCCAGGCGGTGCCCTTCGCCCGTACGCTCGGCTTCGAATTCGTCGAGGTGGCACCGGAGGCGGAGGGCTCGGTCCGGGCCGTGGTGCGCCTGCCCGACTCGCCGGCCACCCACAACCACGTCGGCGGCCCGCACGCCGGGGCCGTGTTCACCCTCGGCGAGACCGCCTCCGGCGCGGTGGTGATGGCCGCGTTCGGCCACCTGCTCGACCGGGCCACGCCATTGGCGGTACGCGCCGAGATCGCGTACCGCAAGCTCGCCCTGGGCCCGGTGCTGGCGACGGCGCGGCTCGGTCGCCCGCCGGCCGAGGTGATCGCGGAGCTGGACGCCGGCGAGCGACCGGAGTTCCCGGTACGCGTGGAGATCGCCACCGACGAGGGCAAGCCGACCTCGGAGATGACCGTCATCTGGACGCTGCGCCCGAACTGACGCAAGGGCCTGGTCGAGCTGACGAGGGTCAGCGGCGCTGCTGCAACGCCTCGGCGTTGCGGACCTCGTTGTCGCGGTCGCCGCTGCCGGTGGCGATCAGGGTCCGGAGGCTGCTGCCCACGTAGCCACCCCAGGCGTTCGCGCAGACGTCGTAGCACTCGTGGTGCCGGGTCAGGCCGACGTGGGTGAAGCGCAGCCGGGTGCCCTCGCCCTCCGGCGCGATGTCGAATCGGATCCGGGTGTCGGTCCACTCCTGCGGGTCGGCGGTGAAGTTGAAGTAACCCTCCACGCAGAGCCACTCGACCGTCTCGCCGGGCACGAACTCCACGATCCGGAAGCGGCACCGGTGGATGTCCTTGTAGTGGTAGGAGAACTCGGCACCGGCGACGTCGGTCGGCCCGTCGATCTCCGTCGACCACCAGCCGCGTACGTCGTTGACGGCGTCGAACACCCGCATCGGGGTCTGGTCGACCACGAACGTGGTGGTGAAACTCTGCTCGGTCATGGTTCCTGTCCTTCGATCGATGTCATTCGAGATGGGTGCGGAGGGCGGCGAGCGGGCCGTCCCAGTCCCGGGCCAGGGCGGCCAGGAACTGCTGGGCGACCTGCATCGGCGCTGATCGCAGGCGGTAGCGCACGCGGCGGCGCTCGCCCGGCTCGGCGCTCACCAGGCCCGCCTCGGCGAGCAGGGCGAGGTGCTTGGCGATCCCCTGGCGGGTGATCGGCAACCGGGCGGCGAGGTCGGTGGCGGTGGCCGGGCCGCCCTCGGCCAGGGCGGCGAGGATGGCGCGCCGGTTCGGGTCGGCCAGGGCGACGAACACCGCCTCCGCGACGGCCTCGGACGCGGGGTCAGTCATGGAGATAGGTGACCAGCTCGTCCAGCTCGCTCGCCCAGCCTCGGGTGTTGCCCGCGAACGCCACGTCGTGTTCGTCGGGGCCGAGCTGGGCGAACCCGGTCTCGACCACGGTGAGGCTGGTGCCGTCGCCGTCGGCGGTCAGGGTGAACTCGACGTACGTGCGGCGCGGGTCGTCGGCGGGCAGCCCGTGCACGGGCCACGTGTAGCCGAAGATCGTTTTCGGTTCGAGTCGCTCGATCCGCAACTGCGACCGCTCGCCGCTGTCCCAGGAAACCGTGGCGATGCCACCGACGCGCAGGTCCACCTCGGCGCGCTGACCGAACCAGGTGCCGAGCCCTTCCGCGCTGGTGATCGCCGCCCACACGTCGTCGACCGGGCGGGCTATCCGCACGGTGCGTTCGATCCGGTCGGGAAATCCCATCGTCGCACCCCTTCTGTAGCAACCAGTGGGTTGCTAAAGAAGGTATGGCAACTAAATGGTTGCGTCAACTGTTGCGGCGAACCTCGTCGGTCAGGCGACCCTGAGAAGGAGCGCGACCGGAAAGGACACGGTTCGCCGTCTCATTGCGACCGCCTCAGGGCGACTCGACCGGTGACGGCCATCAGGACGGAGCAGACCGCTATGAGTGCCAGCGTGATCCAGGGAACCGTCCGGACGACGGCGCCGTCATCCGCGAGCATGGGCAGGACCACGTTGATCGCCGCCCCCAGGGCAACGAGAGCCAGCAACGCGATGCCGGTGCTCGCGAGTCTGTGTGCCTCCTTCGGCGCGATGTTGCGACGCCAGCCGCCGCGTGTCAGCCGCCAGGAGACCAACATGATGAGCTTCAGCGCGACGCCGAACAGAGCGCCGAGCCAGGCCGCCACCGGCCAGAAGACCACCACGAAGAGGCCGGTCAGGCTGGCCATCGACGACATCAGCAGGGCGAGGACCAGGAGTCCCGGGTCCTTGGTGGGCTGCGTACCGGACAACGAGACTCCCCGTGATGACTCGCTTCACGATGCTTGCTGCGATCAACGTATGAGTGAGCCTCACTTCCGGCAACTTGAGGCGCGACGTGCCGAGCAGAGGACCCACTGCACGGCACGCCCGGGTCGGTCGAAGTGCGTTTGCGGGCTGGTGGCCGTGGATAGATTGGTACGGTGCTCGGCCTGCCTGACCATGTGACCGCTTGTCTCTTCGACCTGGACGGTGTGCTGACGCAGACCGCCCGGCTGCACAACGCCGCCTGGACCGAGACCTTCGACGACTTCCTGCGGCGGCACGCGGCCACCACCGGTGAGCCCTTCCGCCCGTTCGATCCGGGTCCGGACTACCACCGCTACGTCGACGGGCGGCCCCGCCTGGACGGCGTACGCACCTTCCTCGCCTCACGGGACATCACGCTGCCGGAGGGAACGCCGGAGGACCCGCCGGGCGCGCAGACCGTGTACGGCCTGGGGAACCGCAAGAACACGCTGGTGCTGGAACGGATGCGGACCGCCGGTGTGGACGTCTATCCGGGCTCGGTGGCGTACCTCAAGGCGGTACGCGACGCGGGGCTGCGTCGGGCGGTGGTCACCGCCAGCGCCAACGGCCGGGACGTGCTGGCCGTGGCCGGGCTGGAGCCACTGCTGGAGGCCCGGGTGGACGGGCTGACCGCACGGGCCGAAGGGCTGCGCGGCAAGCCCGCGCCGGACACCTTCCTCGCCGGGGCGAAGCTGCTCGGCGTCGATCCCGCGAACGCTGTGGTGTTCGAGGACGCGCTGGCCGGTGTCGCCGCCGGGAAGGCCGGCGGGTTCGGATACGTGGTGGGGGTGGACCGGGCGGGTCAGGCCGACGAGTTGCGCGCGCACGGCGCCGACGTGGTCGTCGCCGACCTCGCCGACCTGCTCACCGGGCGGCACGAATGATCCGGGAGCGGGCGTACCCGGTCGAGCCGTGGCACGTGCGGGAGACCCGCCTCGACATGGACGTGCTCGCCCAGTCCGAGTCGGTCTTCGCCCTCTCCAACGGGCACGTCGGGTTGCGTGGCAACCTGGACGAGGGCGAGCCGCACGGGTTGCCCGGCACCTACCTCAACTCGTTCTACGAGTTGCGCCCGCTGCCGTACGCGGAGGCGGGTTTCGGTTTTCCGGAGTCCGGCCAGACCATCGTCAACGTCACCAACGGCAAGCTGATCCGGCTGCTGGTCGACGACGAGCCGCTCGACGTCCGGTACGGCGAGGTGCTCGCCCACGAGCGGGTGCTCGACATGCGGGCCGGGACGCTGCACCGCTCCCTGCACTGGCGCTCGCCGGCCGGGCGCGAGGTGCGGGTGAACACCACCCGGCTGGTCTCCTTCCGGCAGCGTTCGGTGGCCGCCATCCGCTACGAGGTGGAGGTGGCCGACGGCAAGCCGCTGCGGCTGATCGTCCAGTCGGAGCTGGTGGCCAACGAGACGCTGCCGCCGCAGAGCCGCGACCCCCGGGTCGCCGCCGTGCTGGAGTCTCCGTTGGAGGCCGAGGAGGAGCTGACCACGGAGGACGGTGGGCTGTTGATCCACCGGACCAAGGTGTCCGGCCTGCGGGTCGCCGCCGCGATGGAACACGAGGTCGACTCGCCCGCGCGGACCACCGTGGAGTCCGAGGGGTACGAGGACTGGGTGCGGACCACCATCGGTTGCGTGCTGGAGCCGGGTCAGACGCTCCGAGTGGTGAAGTACCTGACCTACGGCTGGTCCAGCCGCCGGTCGTTGCCGGCCCTGCGGGACCAGGTCGGTGCCGCGCTCGCCGCCGCGCGACTCGACGGCTGGGACGGGCTGGTCCGCGAGCAGCGGGAGTATCTCGACGAGTTCTGGGACGCCGCCGACGTGGAGGTCGAGGGCGATCCGGAGGTGCAGCAGGCGGTCCGGTTCGGGCTGTTCCACGTGCTCCAGGCCGGTGCCCGCGCGGAACGTCGGCCGATCAGCGCCAAGGGGCTCACCGGTCCCGGGTACGACGGCCACGCGTTCTGGGACACCGAGATGTTCGTGCTGCCAGTGCTCACGTACACCCATCCGGCGGCGGTGCGGGACGCGCTGTACTGGCGGTTCTCCACGTTGGAGCAGGCACACGAGCGGGCCCGGACACTCAACCTCCAGGGTGCGGCCTTCCCCTGGCGCACCATCGAGGGGCCGGAGTCGTCCGGCTACTGGCCGGCGGGCACGGCCGCGTTCCACATCGCCGCCGGCATCGCCGACGCGATGCGCCGGTACGTGCTGGTCAGCGGTGACCGCGAACTGGAGCGGGAGATCGGGCTGACCCTGCTGGTGGAGACCGCCCGGTTGTGGCGGTCGCTCGGGCACCACGACCGTAACGGCCAGTTCCACATCGACGGGGTGACCGGCCCGGACGAGTACACCGCCGTGAAGAACGACAACATCTACACGAACCTGATGGCGCAGCGGAACCTCCAGACCGCCGCCGAGGTGGCGATGCGCTACCGCGACGAGGCGTTCCATCTCGGTGTCACCGACGAGGAGGCCGCCGCCTGGCGCGACGCCGCCTCGGCCATGCACATCCCGTACGACGACGAGATCGACGTGCATCAGCAGGTGGAGGGCTTCACCCGGCTCCAGGAGTGGGACTTCGCCGACACCCCGTCGGACAAGTACCCGCTGCTGCTGCACTACCCGTACTTCGACCTGTATCGCAAGCAGGTGGTCAAGCAGGCCGACCTGGTGCTGGCGATGCACTGGCGCGGGGACGCGTTCACGCCCGAGGAGAAGCTGCGCAACTTCCTCTACTACGAGCGGCGTACCGTCCGGGACTCCTCGCTCTCCGCCTGCACGCAGGCGGTGCTGGCGGCCGAGGTCGGCTACACCGAGCTGGCGCACAGCTATCTGCGCGAGGCCGCGCTGATGGACCTGCACGACCTGAACGAGAACACCCGCGACGGGGTGCACATGGCCTCCCTCGCCGGGGCGTGGATCGCGCTGGTCGGTGGTTTCGGGGGCCTTCGGGACCATGACGGGGTGCCGTCGTTCGCGCCGCGCCTGTCGAGCGGGTTGAGCCGGTTGGCCTTCTCGCTCCAGTGGTGCGGGATGCGGCTACGGGTCGACGTGCGTCCGCACGAGACGACGTACTCGCTGCACCACGCCGCGAACGACGCGTCGATGGAGGTCCGGCACTACGGCACGTCGATCCGGGTCACCTGCGACGAGGCGGTCACCGTACCGATCCCGCCGGCCGCCGACGACCTGCCGCCGCCGGAGCAGGCTCCGGGCCGGGCACCACTGCTCCGGCTCCCGGAAACTCCCACCTGAGACGCACCGCGTCGACCGGCGGACCGCCGGTCGACGCGGACCGTTCAGATCGGTTCGCCCTGGGACGGGCGGCCGGTGGCGTCGTGCGGTGCCCTCGCCCGGGGATCGTCGGCGTCACGTGCCTGGGCCGCCTCGTCCGCCCAGTCCCGTCCGCGCCGGGTGTCCTGTTCGTTCCGCTCGCGATCGGCGGCCTTCTGCACGGGCTCACGGTGGTGATGCGGCATGACGGTCCTCGCGATCTGCTCGCCGACGCCACGGGCGCCGGTCCGTCTGCGGTCCTCCGTCGGCTACCCGCCGCCTCCGGACACAAACGCGCGTGCGGTCCGCCCGCCGGGGTATGCGAGGGACCGGGAGGCGAGATGGACGTACGCGGTGGCGAGGTGACGATCCCGGCGGGTCAGGTGGAGCTCTCGGCCGACCTGCTGGTGCCGACCGGCACGTCCGGTGCGGTGCTGTTCGCGCACGGCAGCGGCAGTTCCCGGCACAGCCCCCGCAACGTCTCGGTCGCCCACCGGCTCACCTCCGACGGGCTCGGCACCGTCCTGGTCGACCTGCTCACCCGGGCCGAGGACGAGGTGGACGCGGTCACCGCCGAGCTGCGTTTCGACATCGGGCTGCTGGCCGACCGGCTGGTCGCGACCCTGGACTGGCTGGCCGCCGCGCGGCCCTTCGGCGCGGTGCCGATCGGTCTCTTCGGCGCCAGTACGGGTGCCGCCGCCGCCCTGATCGCGGCGGCGCGGCGGCCCGACATGGTCCACGCCGTGGTGTCCCGGGGCGGCCGACCCGACCTGGCTGGAGCCGCCCTGGGTGAGGTGCGCGCCGCCACCCTGCTGCTCGTTGGTGGCCTCGACGAGCAGGTCATCACGCTCAACGAGCAGGCCCGGGACCGGATGGCCGCGCCGACCGACCTACGGGTGGTGCCCGGCGCGACGCACCTGTTCGAGGAGCCCGGGACGCTGGAACAGGTGGCCGAGGCGGCGGCCGGCTGGTTCCGCGACCACCTGCGTCCCCAGCCGGTCCCGGCGTCGGGCTGAGGTCAGACCTTGCGGACCGTCCTGCGGGCACGGGACTGCGCCGTCCGCCCCCGGATGATCCTGGTCCAGCGTCGCTCCGCCGCAGCGGCCTGACGCTGCTGCTGCACGCTGTCGACGACCCGCCAGACGACGGCGGCGATCGGGACCGCGACGAAGGCGCCCGCGATGCCGGCGATGAGCGTGCCGGCGGTGACCGCGAGCAGGATCACCACCGGGTGCAGCCGGACCTGCCGCTTCATGATCAGCGGTTCGAGCAGGTTGCCCTCGATCTGCTGGACGGCGATCACCGCGCCCAGAGTGAGCAGGGCGGTGGTGGGGCCGTTGGCCGCCAGCGCCACCAGCACCGCGACCGCGCCGGCCACGGTGGCGCCGATGATCGGCACGAACCCGCCGATGAACGTGATCAATGCCAACGGGAAGGCCAGCGGCACACCGAGCAGCACCAGCGCCAGACCGATGCCGATGGCGTCGATCGCCGCGATCAGCATGGTGCCCCGACTGTACGAGCCGAGCGTGCGCCAGCCGACCCGACCCGCCTTGGCGGCGATCTCCCGGTTCGGCCCGCCCGCCCGGCGCAACGTCCAGTGCCACATCGACCGGCCGTCCTTCAGCAGGAAGAAGAGCAGCACCAGGGCGAGCAGGACGGAGCCGAACACCTCGGCCACCGTCTGCGCGCTGGCGACCGGGTCGACCTCCTGCTGGCTGACTGCCTGGCGGAGCTGGTCGACGAGGCCGTCGAGCTGCGCGTCGGTGACCGGCAGCGTGGAGGTGACGAAGTCGCGGCTGCGTTCCAGGCCCTGCCGCAACTCGTCGCCCAACTCGCTGAACTGGCCCGCGGTCATGTTCCAGACCAGCACGCCCACGCCGGACAGGACGCCGAGCAGGAGCAGGACGGTGAGCAGCGCGGCCAGTGCGGCGGGCAGGCGAAGCCGGCGCAACGCGAGCTGGACCGGGTCGAGCAGTGCGGCCAGAAAGAAGGTGACGGCCAGCGCGATGGCCAGCGGCGTGACCAGCATCGTGATCCGGGCCAGCAGGTAGAGACCGGCGGCGATCACCACCAGGCAGGCGCTCCAGACCACCGCCGTGCGCACCAGCCAGGGCAGAGCCGCCCAGGTCTGTCTCGGCCCGGCACTCCGCCGCGTCGACTCCTCGGGCTTACGCCCGTCACCCCGTGCGACCACGTCGGCCTCCTCTTCCCGGCGAGGTCGTACCCGGCCGGTGTCCGTCCGACACCGGTCCCACGCTAGGTTCCCGCCCGACGGGCCGGGGGAGGTTCGCGCTATCTGCCTGTCGCGGCAGACCCGGTCAGTACGCGGCAGCCGCCCGGCCGCGCACCACGGTCGGCATCTCGCGGGTCTGCTCGACCCCACCCAGCGCGGTCAACGGCAGCACCGACTCGCGTTCCTCGACCTGTGGCAGCAGTGCCGAGAGCGCCTCGTCGCGCAGGCTGCGGGCTGCGGCGACGGCCAGCTCGGCGGCCCGCCAGCGCTCCTGCTCCTGGGCGTGGGCCGTCTGCTGGCGTGCGAACAGGTGGTCGCGTACCGCCCGACGGAGCGCCAGCTCCTGCTCGACCGGGTGCCGCCGCGGGTCCCAGCCCCGGTGGGCGAAGACGTCGCTGAGCTGTTCCACCGACAGCTCCCGCCGCCAGTACGCCTCCATCGCCGCCCGGTGCAGCCAGCGCTCCCGGTCGGCGTACTCGGCGGGGGTGCGCGGGGTCTGCGGCAGCGGCATGCCGGTGGCGGCGGTGAGTCGGCGGACGTCCGCCTCCGCCGTCTCGTACGCCTGCCACGCCTGTTCGGCCTCGTCCTGCGCGGCGAGCCACTCCTCGCGGCGGCGGCGGGCCGTGGCGTCGGCGCGGTCGGCGGCGACGGCGACCTCCTCCGCCCAGCGGTCCTGGTCGCGCTGTTCCTCGGTGTGCTCGGTGCGACTCGGCAGTGCCGCCTCGCGGATCCGGGCGCCCGCGTCGAAGCGCAGGAGTCGTCGGGGGCGCAGCAGCAGGGCGGCGAGGGCCAGGATCACCACGCCCAGCAGGGTCAGCCAGATCACGGCGGCCCGGGGGACGTCGGGCAGGACGTAGGAGAGAGCGGTTCGCATCATCAACACCTCTCGCGGTCGGATGAGGGTCGTCGACTGGGCAAGGTCTGTGGTCGCCGAGGGCGGCGACAGGACGGCGGCGGGGCCGGACGGGTCCGCGACGGCGGTGTGCCCGGGACGCTCGGCGACGGTCGGTCGGGATCGAGGTCGGGGCCGGGTCGGCGGACGGGCGCGGGCCGGAGGGCGTCCTGGGGGCGGGCCGTCGGTCAGGCCGTCGGTGGACCGCGACGGAGCGGCTCGCCGTGGCCGACGGCGAGCCGCAGCGCGGCGGGCCGGTGGACCGTGGTGGTGCCGGCCGAGCCGGACTCGGCGGCGGGCTCGGGGTGGGCCGGCGGCGCGGTCGGCGCCGTGGGCTGCGTCGGCGACGTCGACAGCGCGGCGGACGCCCGCACGTGCTCGGTGACCGGTGCGACCGTGCCCGGCCAGGTCGGCACGTCGGCGGTGACGGACCAGGCGCGATGGTCGGCGACGGCATGGGTCGGCTGGTCGTCGGTCGGGCGCAGTGGCAGGTCGGCGACGGCCGTGCCGAGGCCGACCGCCACCACGAGGGCGGCCAGTGCCAGCCGGGTCAGCTCCCGCAGCGTACGCAGCGTCGCCGGCCACAGGGGACGGGCGAGCACGGCGGACGACACGTGTTCAACCTATCGTTTCGGTGCGGAGAACGCATTGGCGCAGCCCCCGTCGGGTCGGTGAACCACGCCACGTCGTCGACTGTGGACGGTCAGCGATCGCCGCTCGCGGTCGAGGGCGCGTCGGTGAAGAGGGCGAGCAGGTCGCCGATGTGGCGGTCGGCCTCCGCCGGGTGACGGAACCGCCCGGCCGGGTTGAGGGTGTACTCGTTGCGGCGGCCGACCCGGGTGCGGTGCAGATAGCCGCCCGCCTCCAGGTCGGCGACGATCGCCTGGGCGGCGCGTTCGGTGACCCCGACCTCACCGGCGACGTCGCGCAGCCGGGCGGTGGGGTTGCGGGCGATGGCGAGCAGCACGTGCGCGTGGTTTGTCAAGAAAGTCCAGTTCCGGGTGCTTTCTCGCTCGTCTGAGGTCGCCATGCCCGCCATCGTATGGCCTGCCCCTGACGTACTCGGGCTGCGCCCGCACCCGCCCGCGCCGGTTGGCAAGCGTTCTGGAATACATGAAATGCAGATCACGCATAGCTTGACGCGCCTTGCGCTGCGTGTGACGGTTGGTGGCAGCCCGTGGCCAGCGCCGGCCGGGATGACCAGGCATTCCACCGAGAGGCGAGGTGACGCCGGATGAGTCGACCCGGAACGATCGGAGCGCAGCCCGGTCCCGAACGCGAGTACCTGACCGCTGACCTTCCCGGCTCGCGGGAGCGCGCCCTCGCCGAACTGGTCGCCGGAAACCGCCGCTTCGTCAGCGACACGCTCCGGCACCCCAACCAGAACGCCAGCCACCGGGCCGCCGTCGCCGCCGAGCAGCACCCCTTCGCGGTGATCGTGGGCTGCTCCGACTCACGGTTGGCTGCGGAGATCATCTTCGACCGTGGGTTGGGTGATCTCTTCGTGGTCCGCACCGCCGGCCACACCATCGGCCCCGAGGTGCTGGGCAGCGTCGAGTACGCGGTGAGCGTGCTGCGTACCCCGCTGGTGGTGGTGCTCGGGCACGACTCGTGCGGTGCCGTCCAGGCGGCCCGTGCCGCGGCGGCCACCGGGACCGCGCCGACGGGCCACCTGCGTGCCGTGGTGGACGCGGTGGTGCCCAGCCTGCGCCGGGCCGAGCGGGCGGGGATCGACGACCTGGACGCGATCGTCGACATCCACATCGCGCAGACCGTCGAGGCGATGCTGGAGTCCTCCGAGGCGTTGGCCGCCGAGGTGGCCGCCGGCGGGTGCGCGGTGGTGGGCATGTCCTACCGACTGGCCGCCGGTGAGGTGCGGACCGTCGCGGCGGAACCCGCCGAGATGGCGGGCGTGGTCACTCCGGTGGGCTGACCCTCGGGCCGCCCACCGACACGGACGACGAGGGCCGCTCCGCCAGACGGCGGAGCGGCCCTCTCAGGTCGCCGGGACGCTGCTCAGAGCAGCGACACGTGTACGTGGTCCGTGTGGTTGGACGGGCCGCTGTAGGACCGCCACCGGTTCTCGGTCGGGAACCAGATCTGCCGGTTCCAGATCACGTAGTAGATGCCGAGCCGGTCGGCGTTGCGGACCAGGAAGGCCGCCAGGTTGTTGCCGTAGATCCGGGTGTCGTCGTTGTGCCAGGGGCTGAACCCGCTGTTCTGCAACGACCAGTCACAGGCCCGGCCCTTCGGGTGCTCGAACTTGTCACCGGGCCGCCAGCAGCCGACGAAGCGGTTGAAGCCGGCCCGCTTGACCTCCTTGTACATGTGCAGCGTGCGCGGCGTGATGCAGCCCGACGTGGTCGGGTCGTTCTGGTTGCACGACTCCGCCTTCCAACTCCCGTCGGACGCGCGGTTCGGTGCCACCCGGGCGACCGGTGAGGTGGCGGCCACCAGGCCACCGGTCAGGCTCTCGCCACCGACCAGGCGGAGCGACTTCTCCGCCTCGGTCTTCTTACGCGCCATGTCGTTGGTCAGCTTCTGCTGCTCGCGGACCTCGGCGTCGGACGCGAGCTTGGCCCGGTCCGCGCGCTCCCGGATCGCGTTGACCTCGCCCAACTTCTTGTCGTTGAACAGGTTCAACTCGTCGAGGGCGGAGGCGCGGTCCATGAACGAGTCCGGGGCGTTGCTCTGCAACAACATCGCTATCGCACCGACCCGGCCGGTCCGGTACGACTGCGTCGCGATCTCGGCGACCTGCGGCCTGAGCGCTTCGAGGTCGGCCTGTGCGCGACGCAACTCGACGTCGAGCTTGAGCTGCCGCTTCTTGGACTTCTCCAGCTGGTTCTTGGCCTTGGAGAAGTCGCGGTTGGCCGACTCGATCAGGTCGTTGAGCATCGGCGGGTCGTCGTCGTGCTCGGCGGGGCTGGGTGGGTTCGGCGCGGCCATGGCCGGCAGAGGTCCGGCGAACACGGCGAACGCGGCGAACACGGCCACCACGGGGGTCATCCAGCGGCGTAGGGGTGCCGTCACTTCTTTCCCTTCCATCGACCGCCGACCGAGTTAGCTGACGGGTTCGGAACGGAAGTGGCCCCTACCGCTGACGCGGATTCACCCCACCTACCTGGGTCCCCGGCTCGCCTCGCGGCGATTGGGCGGTGGCACCGCAGGCGCCGCTGCGCGCCTTCGGCGGTGACCGGCAGTGAGGTTACCCGAGAGTCCATGTCGGTCTCTACGCCCCGAACCTGACTAGATGCGTCATTTCGTAATCGCGATGGGTGACCAACGACACGGGCACGAACCGTGTCGGCAGGGGCGGTCACGCTGCGGGGTGTCACCATGTGGTGTCCGTGCTCCTGTCCGGATCGGGCCACCGCGAACCGGTGGCGGGGGATGTGTCACGCGCACGCGCGGTGCTGAGTGCGTGCAGTGCCTCGGACCGGTCCGAGCCGGGCCGGGGAGTCGGTGGGGTGGGGCCGTCGCCGTCCGGCCCGTCGTCGTGGCCGCCGGGTCCGCCGGGCTCCGGCGTGTCCCGCCGCCCGGCGGTGACCACCAGCGCGGCCAGGGCGGTCGTCAGCGGTACGGCGGCGACCAGCCCGAGCGTGGCCACCACGCTGCGGACGATCTCCTGGGTGAGGAACTCGCTGGTCACGATCTGGCCGAGCGCGCGGGTGTCGGCGGTGAGCAGGAGCAGCAGCGGCAGCGACGCGCCCGCGTACGCCAGCACGATGGTGTTCACCACCGAGGCGATGTGGGCCCGGCCGACCCGGGTCGCCGAGCGGTACAGCTCCCGGCGGGTGAAGCTCGGGTTGGCGTGCCGCAGTTCGGTCACCGCGGCGGCCTGGGTCACCGTGACGTCGTCGAGCACGCCGAGCGAGCCGATGATGATGCCGGCGAGCAGCAGGCCGTGCAGGTCGACGTCGCCCCGGAACATGGAGAGCGTGGTGGCGTCCTCGCTGCCGAAACCGGTCAGGTGGGTGGCCCGGGTGGCGGCCAGCCCGAGCAGGCCGGTGAGCACCAGGCTGCCGAGCGTGCCGAGGACGGCCACGGAGGTCTGTGCCGAGATGCCGTGCGTCAGGTACAGCACCACGAACATGATCAGTGCCGCGCCGACGATGGCCACCACCAGCGGCGGCTGGCCGGCGCTGATGCCGGGCAGCACGAAGGTGAGCAGGATGGCGAAACTGGCCGCCAGACCGCCCAGCGCGGCCAGGCCGCGCAGCCGTCCGAAGGCCACGATGGCGGCGGCGAACAGCACCGCGAGCCAGATCAGCGGCTTGCCCCGCTGGTGCTCGGCGATGTTGTAGCTGCTGATCGAGGGATCCTCGGGATCGATCAGGGAGACCAGGATGATCGCGTCGCCGACGCTGACCCGGGGTGCCCCCGGCCCGTCCGGCAACGGCGTCTGCACGTCCTGACCTTCGTCCGGGCCGCTGTCGACCCGCACGGTGACCGTGCCGCACTGCTGCCCGGCCGTGGTCGGGGTGCCCTCGGGCACGACCGGGTTCGGTGGACAGGGCTCGTTCACCACCCGCGTGACCGTGCCGTGGTATCGGGGCAGGTCGTCGGCGGCCTCGGGCCGGGGCGGGTCCGAGGGCCAGAGCACGAGCGCGGCGACCAGGGTGGCGAGGAAGAGGGGGACCACCGTCACGATGAGGATCCGCCGCACCCGGGGTGGGGTGGGCGGAGCGGAACGGGTGTGGTCGGCGCCCATTCATTGTCTCCCAACGATTCCAAGGCGAACTACGTACCGGCGGGCGAGATGGTTCAGCGCCGCCGGTCGGCCACGGCGGCGGGCATCCGGAATGGCCCGAGCGTGGCAGGATGGCTGCGTACCGTGAGGGCGGGGCCGGCTCTCGGCAGCCGCAGCAGGGCTGCGGCGGGACTGCCGGGCCGCAGCAGGGCTGTGGCGGGACTGCGGCACCCCGTGGGGGTATGGCGGCGGGCCGCCGGAGGGCTGCTGCGGCGGTGGTGCGTGCCCGACGGCGGGCGGGTGCCGGGAGGTCTCCGGATCGGCTGGCCATCGTGGCGAATGGTAGCCAGGTCGGCATCGGAACGCAGGTCGCGAGCGTGTGTCGGATGCCGGGCGTCGGAGCCGACACCCGAGGCGGGCGTGCTGGTGGGGCGGGTCAGCCGCGCTTCATCAGACGGCCGACGGCGGCCATCATCTCGGAGGCCATCTCGTCGGCGCGGCCCTCGGCGGCGCCCTCGTGCATGCAGTGCCGGGCATGCCCGTCGAGCAGGCCGAGGGCGACCTTGTCCAGGGCGGCCTGGATCGCGGAGATCTGGGTGAGCACGTCGATGCAGTAGCGATCCTCGTCGACCATCTTCTCGACGCCGCGTACCTGCCCCTCGACCCGGCGTAGTCGGGCGAGCAGTTGGTCCTTGCTGGCGGTGTAGCCGCGGATCGGCGCGGGTGTGCTCATGAACACGAGGATAACGTACCCCTGGGGGGTATGGTACGGTCACGGTTGTAGATACCCCCCGAGGGTATTCGACGGGGTGCCCGGCCCGGGTTGACGGGCCTGGAGAGGAGAGTTGCCATGGTCACCACCACGTACCAGGTGCAGGGCATGACCTGCGGCCACTGCGTCAACGCGGTCAGCACCGAGGTCGGCGCGCTCCCCGGCGTCGACGACGTCCGGGTCGACCTGGCCAGCGGCGAGGTCACCGTCACCAGCGAGCAGCCACTGGACCCGGCCGCCGTCCGGGCCGCAGTCGACGAGGCCGGCTTCGAGTTGGTCGCCGCCTGAGGCGACCGGAGACCGAGGTGTCCCGATGAACACGGCGACGAAGGTGAGTGGCTTCGCGCTCAGCCTCGCGGCGGTGTTCGCCGCCGCGTACGGGGTCGGCCAGGTGACCGGGCCGCCGGCCCCGGTCACCGCGACCGGCCACGACGGCACGGCGGACCACGGCGACGACCCGGCCCGGAACGGCCACGACGGTGACGCCGGACACGACGCGGGCGCCGCCGGGCACCTGCCCGGCGGGCTGCTCGTCTCCGAACGCGGCTACACGCTGGTGCCGGTCGGCGCCCCGGCCGGAGAGTTCGCCTTCCGGATCACCGGCCCGGACAGCCGGCCGGTGACCGGGTACGACCTGGTGCACGACAAGCCGATGCACCTGATCGTCGCCCGGCGTGACCTCTCCGGCTTCCGCCACGTACACCCCGAGCTGACGCCCGACGGCACCTGGCGGGTCGCCACGCCGCTGACCGCGCCCGGGGTGTGGCGGGCGTTCGCCGACTTCACCCCGACCGGAGGCGAGCCGTTGACACTCGGTGTCGACGTGACGGTCCCCGGTGCCCTGACCGAGCGTCCGCTGCCCGCACCGGCCCGCACCGCCACGGTCGACGGCTACACGGTCACCCTGGACGGCACGCCACAACCGGGCCACCCGTCCACGCTGACGCTGACCGTCGCGCGCGACGGCGTACCCGTCACGGACCTGGAGCCGTACCTCGGGGCGTACGGGCACCTGGTCGCACTACGGCAGGGTGACCTGGCGTACCTGCACGTCCACCCGGAGGGAGTGCCGGGCGACGGGCGCACCGAGCCCGGACCACGGGTGAGCTTCGCCACCGAGTTCCCGTCCGCCGGTGCGTACCGGCTCTATCTCGACTTCCGCCACGGCGGGGTGGTGCGCACCGCCGAGTTCACCGTGCACGTCGGGGACCCGGTGCGCGTCGGGGACCCGGTCGGTCCGACCGCCGCACCGGACGACGGGCACGGTACGCCCGGACACGGGCACGACTGAGGGACCAACCATGACCACGAGTCGACCCCTGCCCACGGCAGCGAACCTGATCGAGTTGTCCATCGGCGGCATGACCTGCGCCTCCTGCGCCGCCCGTATCGAGAAGAAGCTGAACCGCCTGGACGGCGTGCAGGCCAGCGTCAACTACGCCACCGAGAAGGCCACCGTCACCTACGCCGACCCGGTCACCCCGCAGGATCTGATCGCCACGGTCGAGAAGACCGGCTACACGGCGGCGGTGCCGCCGCCCCGGCAGGACACGCCGGAAGCCGTCGAGCCGGTGGACGAGCTGCGGGTGCTGCGTACCCGCCTCTGGGTGTCGGTGGTGCTCAGCGTGCCGGTGATCGCGCTGGCGATGGTGCCGGCCTGGCAGTTCACCTACTGGCAGTGGCTGTCGCTGACGCTGGCCGCCCCGGTGGTGGTCTACGGCGGACTGCCGTTCCACCGGGCCGCCCTGGTCAACCTGCGGCACGGCGCGGCGACCATGGACACCCTGGTCTCGGTCGGCACGCTCGCCGCCTTCGGCTGGTCGATCTGGGCGCTGTTCCTCGGCACCGCCGGCACGCCCGGCATGACCCATCCGTTCAGCTTCGCGATCAGCCGGACCGACGGCACCGGCCACATCTATCTGGAGGCGGCGGCCGGGGTCACCGCGTTCATCCTCGCCGGGCGGTACTTCGAGGCCCGCGCGAAGCGCACGGCGGGTACGGCCCTGCGAGCGCTGCTGGAACTGGGTGCCAAGGACGTCGCCGTGCTGCGCGGCGGCGTGGAGACCCGGATCCCGGTCGACGAACTCGCCGTGGGGGACCGGTTCGTGGTGCGGCCCGGCGAGAAGATCGCCACCGACGGCACGGTGCACGAGGGTTCCTCGGCGGTCGACGTCAGCATGGTCACCGGCGAGTCGGTGCCGGTCGAGGTGGGCGTCGGCGACACCGTGGTCGGTGGCTGCGTCAACGCCGGTGGCCGGCTGGTGGTCACCGCCACCCGGGTCGGTGCCGACACCCAACTGGCCCAGATGGCCCGGCTGGTCGAGCAGGCGCAGACCGGCAAGGCCGCCGCGCAGCGGCTCGCCGACCGCATCTCGGGGATCTTCGTCCCGATCGTGATCGCCCTGGCCGTCGGCACGCTGGGTTGGTGGCTGGGCTCCGGTGCCGGGTCGACCGCCGCCTTCACCGCCGCCGTGGCGGTGCTGATCATCGCCTGCCCGTGCGCCCTCGGCCTGGCCACGCCGACCGCGCTGCTGGTCGGCACCGGGCGGGGCGCGCAGTTCGGCGTACTGATCAAGGGGCCGGAGGCGCTGGAGTCCACCCGACGGGTGGAGACCGTGGTGCTGGACAAGACCGGCACCGTCACCACCGGCCGGATGACGCTCCTCGACGTCCACGCGGGCGAGGGTGAGCAGCGGGCCGAGGTGCTGCGGCTGGCCGCCGCGCTGGAGTCCGGCTCCGAGCACCCGGTCGCCCGGGCGGTGGTGTCCGGCGCGGACGAACTGGGCGAACTGCCGCCGGTCACCGGGTTCGCCAACGTCGAGGGGCTGGGCGTGACCGGCACCGTGGACGACCGCGAGGTGCTGCTCGGCCGATCCCGGCTGCTGCGGGAGCGGGGACTGGACGTACCCGACGATCTGGTGCGGGCGGCGAACGGAGCGGAGGCGGCCGGACGTACCGCCGTGCTGGTCGGATGGGCCGGGCGGGCCCGGGGCATGCTCGCGGTGGCCGACCAGGTCAAGCCGACCAGCCGGGAAGCGGTCCGCCGGCTGCGCGCCCTCGGTCTGACCCCGGTGCTGCTCACCGGCGACAACACCACCGTCGCCCGCGCGGTCGCCGCCGAGGTCGGCATCGACGAGGTGATCGCCGAGGTGCTGCCGACCGAGAAGGTCGAGGTGGTCGCGGGGTTGCAGGCCGAGGGCCGGGCGGTGGCGATGGTCGGCGACGGGGTCAACGACGCCGCCGCGCTCGCCCAGGCCGACCTGGGGTTGGCCATGGGCACCGGCACGGACGTGGCGATCGAAGCCTCCGACCTGACCCTGGTCCGTGACGATCTGCTGGCCGCCGTGGACGCCATTCGGCTCGCCCGCAGCACCCTCGGCACGATCAAGGGGAACCTGTTCTGGGCGTTCGCCTACAACGTGGCGGCCCTGCCGCTGGCCGCCGCCGGGTTGCTCAATCCGATGATCGCCGGTGCGGCGATGGCCTTCTCCTCGGTCTTCGTGGTCGCCAACAGCCTCCGGCTGCGCCGCTTCCGACCGATTTCTTGGAAACAGGATGGTTCCGATGCGGTTCGGCTGGGTACCTGATTCGCGTAGCAAGAGCATGAGCCGATACCCCGGGAGGCTGACATGGGCTTCGATGACAAGTTGAACAACACCACCGAGAACACCACCGGCAAGGTGAAGGAAGGTGTCGGCCGGGCAACCGACAACGAGCAGTTGGAGGCCGAGGGTCGCGGCGACCAGGTGAAGGCCAACATCAAGCAGGCGGGCGAGAAGATCAAGGACGCCTTCCGGAGCTGACCGGATCGCACCTCCGACACCGCCGGGCCGCACTTCAGGCCCGGCGGTGTCGTATGCGTCGATGATTTTTCGGAAGTCGTCGGGAACCAACCCGGGAGCCGGAGCGACCAATACGGCGATGACTGCCGTGACCGACGACATCAGCGGGTACGCGTTCGCCGCAGGGCGGGGCGACCAGGCTGCCGCCGCCGCATTCGTGCGCGCGACGCAGCACGACGTACGGCGGTTCCTGGCCCATCTGCCCGGCGTGCGGGACGTCGACGACCTGGTCCAGGAGACGTACCTGCGGGCCTGGCGCGCGTTGCCCTCGTTCGCCGGCCGCTCCAGCGCCCGGACCTGGCTGCTCTCCATCGCCCGACGGGTCGCCGTCGACCAGGTGCGGGCAGCCGTGTCCCGGCCCCGCACCGCCAACCTCGCCGACTGGCAGTCCGCCGCCGAGGCGACTCCGGCCGGCGTCGAGGCCGCCATGGACGAGCAGGTGGTGCTGCGCGGGCTGCTGGACGGGCTCGTGCACGAACGGCGGGAGGCGTTCGTCGCCACCCAACTACTCGGGCTCTCCTATGCCGAGGCGGCCCAGGTGTGTGACGTACCGATCGGCACGATCCGGTCCCGGGTGGCCCGCGCCCGCGAGGACCTCGTCGCAGCTCTGGAGACGGCGACCCCGCGCCTCCGTCGGGGCCGGGACGGCACCGCCGGCTGACGCGGCGGTCGGCGCAGCTCTTGTTGGTGCTGCTTGTCAGGCGGCGCCTGTCGCGGCCCGTGTGGGGGCTGCCTTGTCGGGCGGCGCGGCGCTTGTCGCGGCCCGTGTGAGGGCTGCGTTTTGAGGCGGTGCGGGTCTTGTGGGGGCTGTGTGCGGCGGTCGTCCCGGCCCCTGTGGGGGCGCGTCGTCAGGCGGCGCGGCGGTCGTCGCGGCCGTGCCGGGCCTGGGCCGAGTGCGGCGGCAGCAGCCGCAGCGGAGCGGGCTCGTCGATCTCGTCGAGACGCAGTCGCCAGCGGGAGCGCTCGGGTCGTTGCCGGTCACTCGGGTCACCGGGGCGGCGCAGGCTGCGGGCCAGCAATACGGTGATCAGGTAGCCGACCACCAGGAACCCGTGGCTGACCAGCCGTTCCACGGCGACCTGCGAGGCGACCAGGTCGTTGACCGAGAGCAGGACCAGGGTGGCCACGAAGGCGCTGAGCATCGGCAGCAGCCCGGACGGGGCGGTCCGACGCAACGCGACGAAGAGGAAACCGGCGCCGACCGCCACGTTCCAGGCGGCGGACTCGTGCCACAGGTGCTGGCCGGTGGAGTGCACGTGCTCGGCCACCTCGGCCCGGCCGATCTGCGCCAGCCCGAGCACCAGTTGCACCGCGCCCAGCAGACCCAGCGACACCCGCAGCGCGGTGATCGTCCGGGCACGTCCGGCCAGCGACGTGAAAAGGTCGCCATGGGACGTGACGGCGGCGAGCCGGACGCGCCAACCCGGGCGCGGCGGCGGTGCGGCGGCGAGGATCGTCGCGGTCAGGTCCGGCAGCGCGGACACCACCTGGGTACGCGCCCGCCGGGTCACCGTCGCCGCCGTGTTCAACCACCGGCGGCAGCCGGCACACCTGCTCAGGTGCAGATCGACACCGCGCTGCTCATCTGCCGTCGCCTCGCCGTCCAACTGCGCCGAGAGAATCTCCCGCCACTGCTCACACCCCATGTATCCGTAGTCGCTCCCGGGCCCGGCATGGTTCCCGCCGAACCCGAAAGAGCCGAGGTCAGGACTCCGACACGCGGCGGGGGGTCAGGAGGCCGTCGGTTCCGGCGCGGCTCCGGTTCCGGTTCCGGCTCGCTTCCGGCTTGGGTTTGGTTTCGGCTTTGGCGGTTAGGAAGGGTCCCCTGCTATGCACGAGGCGTTAGCAGGGGACCCTTCCTTGCACCGGGGTCGGGGTCAGGAGCCGCCCCGGGCGGCCCAGGCGTGCAGGGCGTCCCGGTCGCCAGCCTCGTCGAGGTTGATCGCCGCCTCGATCAGGGCCAGGTGCGTGAACGCCTGCGGATAGTTGCCCAGCGCGGTGCCGTCGGGGTCGAGTTGTTCGGCGTACAGACCGAGCGGGCCCGCGTAGCTGAGGAGCTGGTCGAACGCCTTGCGGGCCTCGTCCCGTCGACCGGCCAGCACCAGCGCCGAGACCAGCTCGAACGAGCAGAGCAGGAACGCGCCCTCCTCGCCGGGCAGCCCGTCGTCGGCCCGGTAGCGGCGCACCAGGGCGGGGCCGATCTCCAACTCCTGCCGGATCCGGTCGATGGTGGACTGCATCCGGGGATCGTCGCCGGGCAGGAAACCGACCAGCGGGATGCGCAGGAGGGAGGCGTCCAGCTCGGTGGAGCCGTACGCCATCACGAAGCTGCCGACCTCCGGGTCGTAGCCGCGTTCCAGCACCTCGGCGTGGACCGCGTCGCGAGCCGTACGCCAGTGTGCGACGTCCGCCGTCCGGTCGTCGAGCAGCTCGGCCAGCCGGATGCCCCGGTCCAGGCAGACCCAGGTCATCACCTTGGCGTTGACGTAGTGCTGGCGCGGTCCACGGATCTCCCAGATGCCGTGGTCCGGCTCGCTCCACCGGTCGGCCATCACCTCGACGTGCTTGCGGAGCAACTCCCACTGGTCCTGGGTCAGCTCGCCGGTCAGCTCGTGGTACACCAGCGCGGCATCCAGGATGTGCCCGTACGTGTCGAACTGCACCTGCTCGACGGCCTCGTTGCCGACCCGGACCGGCCGGGAGCCGGCGTACCCCTCCAGGTGTTCCAGCTCGCGTTCCTCGTCGATGTGGCCGTGGATGCCGATCAGCGGCGTGAGCAGGTCACCGGAGCAGACGGAGATCAGGAAGTGCAGGTAGCGTCGACCTTCCTCGGCGTGCCCGAGGCGGAACAACGCGAGCAGCAGCAGCGCCGAGTCCCGGTGCCAGGCGTACCGGTAGTCCCAGTTGCGCACCCCGCCGATGTGCTCGGGGAGGCTGGTGGTCGGCGCGGCGATCAACGCGCCGGTCTCGTCGAACGCGAGCCCGCGCAGCACCAGCGCGCTGTGCCGGACCTCGTCCGCGCCGAAGCCGGCGTAGTCGCTGCGGGTGGACCACTCCTGCCAGGTCCGGCAGGTACGCGCCAGCATCTCGTCGGCGTCGACGTCCCGGGTGGCGTCCTCGTCGTAGCCGACCAGCACGGCCGCCTCCTGGCCGGCGGAGAGTTCCGCTTCGATCCGCAGCACCCCGTCGGCGCTCTCGGCCGGCAGGTCGGTGTCGACCCAGAGCGGGGTGTCGGCGGCCCGCCAGCGTCCGTCGACCTGTTCCCACGTGGTGTCGCGGGCGCCGTGGTCGGGCCGGGGCCGGATCCGCACGTCCAGCCGGACCGTGCCCTCCTCCACCGTCACCCGGCGCACCAGCACCTTGTCCGCGCGTAGCGGCTGGGCGTCGTCGCCCGGCGCCACCGCGAGGAAGTCCTTGACGACCGCCACCCCGTCGGGCGTCGACCACCGGCTCTCCAGCACCAGCGTGTCGGGCAGATACCGCCGGGTCGGGGCGGCGCATCCGGCCACGGTGAGGTTGAGCGCGCCGCCGACCTCACGATCCAGCAGGCGGGCGAAGACGGCGTCACCGGCGAAGTGCGGCACGCAGAACCACTCGACCGCGCCGTCGGCGGCGACCAGCGCGGCGGTGTGGGTGTCGGAGAGAAAGGCGTACGAGTCGATCGGGGGATAGGTCATCGCAGCTCCGGTAGGACGTGGTTGCCGAATTGCTCGTTCGACACGGGTTTGGTTCATGAATACCCAGCTCGCGGCCGGGTAAGCGCCCCGCTCGCCACGGAGAAGAGGTCGTGATGCCCCAGCCGTTCGTGAACTGGTCCGGCAGCCTCTCCTTCACCCCCGGTGGCAACGCCGAGCCGGCCGACGAGGACGAGGTACGCGACCTGGTGTTGCGGGCCCGCGAGTCCGGCACCCACCTGAGGCCGGTCGGCTCGGGGCACTCGTCGAGTCCACTGGTCCGCACCAACGGGACGCTGGTCAGCCTGGACCGGCTCGCCGGGGTCGTCCACCAGGACGATGACCAGTTCACGGTCTGGGGCGGCACCCGGTTGAAGGCGCTCGGTGAGAGCCTCTACGACGCCGGTCTGGCGATGGAGAACCTCGGCGACGTCGACTACCAGTCGATCGCGGGCGCCACCGCCACCGGTACGCACGGCACCGGCGTCCGCTTCGGCAACCTCTCCACTCAGGTCACCGGGGTGCGGTTGGTGACCGGCACCGGCGAAACGCTGGACATCTCGCCGACCAGCAACGCCGAGTTGCTGCCCGCCGCGCGGCTGTCGCTCGGTGCCCTGGGCGTGGTCACCAAGATCACCATTGACGCGCAGCCCCGCTACGAACTGCGCCGACGGGCCTGGTGCGCGCCGGTCGACTGGACCCTGGACCACCTGGCCGAGTTGCAGCACACCAACCGCAACATGGACTTCTACTGGTACCCGCGCAGCGATTTGACCCAGATCCGCACCATGAACCGCGCCGACGACCTGCCGGAGGGGCAGATGTGGGTGGCCCGCCAGGCGCTGGAGTCGACCCCGTGGACCGAACCCCTCGAACTGGAGATCGGCCCGACCCACCGGACCATCCCACAGGACCGGGACCTGCGGTTCGAGGAGATCGAGTACATGCTGCCGGCCGAGGCGTTCACGTCCTGCTTCGCCGAGGTCCGCAAGCGGATCCTGAACCGGCACCGGCGCATCGTGGGGTGGCGGGTGCTGGTGCGGACCATCGCCGCCGACGACATCTGGCTCAGCAACGCGTACGACCGCCCCACCACCACCATCGCCTGCCTGCAGAACACCTCGCTGCCGTACGAGGAGTACTTCCGCGACATGGAGGCGATCTTCCGGCAGTACGGTGGCCGACCGCACTGGGGCAAGAAGCACTGGCTGACCGCACGGGAACTGCGCCCCCTCTTCCCGCACTGGGACGACTTCCGGGAGGCACGGCGTCGACTCGACCCGGACGGGGTGTTCCTCACCCCCGACCTGGCCCGACTGCTTGAGGAGGCGTGATGGGACAGCTCGGTGGACTCGTCTGGGTGGTGCCGGGCGGACACATCCCGCTCGACAGCAACGGACCCGAACCGGAGTTCACCAGCTTCGACAAGATCTGCGTCCTCAACACCACCGACGCCGACGCCCGGCTCACGCTCACCTTCTACTACGAGGACGCCGAGCCGGTCGGCCCGTACCGCTTCGTCGTCGGTGCCCGACGGATCCGGCACGTCCGCGTCAACGACCTGATCGATCCGGAGGCCGTCCGCCTGGACCGCCCGTACGGCTGCGTGGTGCACGCCTCGGAGCCGGTGGTGGTGCAGTTCCTGCGGCAGGACTCCCGTCTCCCGGGCACCGTCACGCTCACCGGCACCATGGCCCATCCGGCCGGGTAGGCCGGGATGTAAGGAAGGGACCCGTACTAACGCCTGGTGCATAGCAGGGGTCCCCTGCTTACATCCGGGTAGGGTGCGGCCCGTGACCGTGCTGCGTTCCGTGCTGCTGTTCGTGCTCGCCGCCATCGCCGAGATCGGCGGGGCCTGGCTGGTGTGGCAGGGCTGGCGGGAGCATCGCGGGCTGTGGTTCGTCGCCGCCGGGGTGCTCGCCCTCGGGGCGTACGGCTTCGTCGCCACCTTCCAGCCGGACCCGAACTTCGGGCGCATCCTGGCCGCCTACGGTGGCGTCTTCGTCGCCGGTTCGCTGGCGTGGGGCATGATCTTCGACGGGTTCCGGCCGGATCGATGGGACGTCACCGGCGCGGCGATCTGCCTGCTCGGCGTGGCCGTGATCATGTACGCCCCGCGCGGCGCCTGACGAGTAGGAGACCTCGATGCGTCTGATCTTCGCCAGCCTGGCCTCGATCGGTCACGCCTACCCGATGATCCCGCTGGCCGTCGCCGCCCGCGAGGCCGGGCACGAGGTGCACTTCGCCGCCGGGGAGGCGGTGCACGCCCCGCTGGCCGCGAACGGACTACGACCGTTCCGTCCCGCCGACACGTTCTACGAGATGTACGCCGAAGACCTGGCACCGGACCTGGAGCGGTTGGCACCGGATCTGGTGGTGCACGGCTGGGGCGTACCCGGGGCGGCCGTCGCCGCCGCGCGGGCCGGGATTCCCGGGCTCTGGCACGGCTTCGGCCGGATGTTCCCGCCGCACATCGGCCTGGAGTCGCCGACCGCGATCGCCGACGCACCCGGGCGGCCGCACCTGGACATCTGCCCACCGTCGTTGCAGGACGCCACGTTCGCCGCGACGGCCGAGCGGATCGTCCTGCGGCCCGTCCCGTTCTCGGCACCGGGACCGACGCCGACCTGGGACGACGACAGGTCAGGGCCGCTGGTCTATCTGACCTTCGGGACCGCCTTCGGGACCGCTGACCTGGTGACGACCGCCGTCGCCGGGCTGGCTCGGCTGGGGGCCCGGGTGGTGGTGGCCGCCGGGCGGGTGCCGGTGGAGGAGATCGGCGTCGTACCGGCCGACGTGGTCGTGCGGGAGTGGGTGCCGCAGGCGGAGGTGCTGCCCCGGGCGGACCTGGTGGTGCACCACGGCGGCAGCGGCACCACGCTCGGTGCCCTCACCGCCGGTCTGCCGCAACTGATCCTCCCGCAGGGCGCCGACCAGTTCGCCAACGCCGACGCCGTGGTGGCCGCCGGTGCGGGGCTGCGGTTGCGGCCCGACGAGGTGTCCGCCGAGGCGGTCGCCGAGCAGGCCGCGCGCCTGCTGCCGCGCCGGTCGGCGCATCGTGAGGCCGCCGCCGCGCTGGCCCGGGAGATCGCCGCGATGCCGGGGCCGACCGAGGTGGCGCGGCGACTCCCTGAGTACGCCTGACCCGAGCGCGCGTCGGTGATCCGGCCGGACGGTGCCGCGTCGTCGACCCCGGCCGGAGGCCGCGTAGCCGACATCGCGGGTGGGTCGGCACGCCGACAGGGGCTGGACCGGCGACACCGTCGCAGTGACCATAGGTAGCGGTCCGAACGCCTTCAGCGACGAAGTCGGTGGTCCTCGTCCGGCGCGCGACGGGGCGCCGCGCCGTCACCGCCCAGGAGGTACGCCCATGGCCGTCACCCCGACCCGACGTCGTGTCCGCCCTCCGCGCTCCACGCCGGTGCCCACCGAGTCGGTGCTGCCCGAGCTGCGGACGATGTGGTGGGAGACCGGGATGCGGGCCCGGACGGAGGCCGGCCTGTTCGCCGTCTTCGCCGAACTTCCCAAGCTGGTCTGGGCGGCGCTGCGGATCAGTTGGCGGGCGGACCGGCTGCGTACCTCGGTGGTGGCCGTGGCGACGGTCGGCGCGGGGGTGATGTCGGCGTTCGGGCTGCTGGCGACGCAGCGGGTGCTGGTGGAGCTGTTCGCCGGTGGGCCGACCGGGGACAAGGTGGTGGCGGCGCTGCCGGCGCTCGCGGTGCTGGCGGCGGCGACCGCAGTGCGGTCCGGCATGGCGATCGCCACCGGGTACGCGTTGAACGGGCTGACGCCCCGGGTGAGCCGGGAGGTGGAGCGGGGCCTGTTCGAGGTGACCACGGCGGTCCGGTTGGAGGCGTTCGACGCGGACGCGTTCGCCGACGACATGGAACGGGCGTCGAGGGGCACCGACTCGGCGGTCAGTCTGGTGCCGGCCTCGATGAACCTGCTCGCCGGGTTCGTCGGCGTGGTGGCGGTGGCCGTGGCCGTGGTGGTGGTCCACCCGTTGTTGCTGCTGGCGTTGCTGGTCGCGACGGTGCCGAACGCCTGGGCGTCGCTGCGCGCCGGACACCTGCACTACCGGACCTACATCGCCGGCTCGGTGCGGCGGCGGCGGATGTGGTTGCTGCACCGGCTGATGGCCGAACGGGACTCGGCACCGGAGCTGCGCTCGTACGGGCTGCGCCGGTTCCTGCTCGACCAGCACGACCGGGTGATGGGGGTGGAGACCGACATCCAGCTCGCGTTGGCCCGCCGGGTCACCACGACCACCACGGTGGGGTCGCTCGTCGGCGGTGTCGCCACCGGTCTGGTCTACGTCCTGCTCGGCCTCTTGCTCATCGACGGGCAGATCCCGCTCGCCGCCGCGGCGACGTGTGTGATCGCGGTGCAGGCGGCGCAGCGTTCGCTCTCCGTGGTGACCTTCCAGATGGACCGGGTCTACACCGAGGGTCAGCACTTCCGCGACTACACCGGCTTCATGACGCGGGCCGCCGGGTACCTGCCGGAGGCGGTGGACGCCGTGCCGCCGGAGCGGTTGCGGGAGTTGACCGTCGACGGGGTGAGCCTGCGCTACCCGGAGCGGGACGACCTGGCCGTCGACGGGGTGACGCTGACCGTCCGGGCGGGGCAGACCGTGGCGTTCGTCGGGGAGAACGGTTCCGGCAAGAGCACTCTCGCCGCGTTGATCGCCTCCCTGCGTACCCCCACCGAGGGGACGATCCGGTGGAACGGGCGGGCGCTGACCGAGTGGGACCGGGACGGCCTGCGCGGTCGGATCGCCGTGGTCACGCAGGAGTATCACAAGTGGCCGTTCACCGCCGCCACGAACATCGCCATCGGCGACATCGAGGGCGAGGTCCGGCAGGACCGGATCGAGGCGGCGGCGGCTCGTGCGGTCGCGGACGAGATGATCCGCGAGTTGCCGTACGGGTACGAGACGCTGCTCGACCGGACCTTCGCCAACGGGCAGGACCTCTCCGGCGGTCAGTGGCAGCGGATCACCGCCGCCCGTGGTTTCCTGCGCGATGCGGAGTTGCTGGTGATGGACGAGCCCTCCTCGGCGCTCGACCCGAGGGCGGAGGACGCACTGTTCCAGGCGATCCGCGACCGGCAGGGGCGGGCGACCACGATCCTCATCACGCACCGGCTGGCCAACGTCCGGCACGCCGACCGGATCTTCGTGCTGCACCACGGTCGCCTGGTCGAGGCCGGCACCCACGACGAACTGATGGCCGCCGCCGGCCGTTACGCCGACCTGTTCACCCTTCAGGCGGCCGGGTACGGTCCGGTCGACCGGCTGCCGGGCCCGCGACCGCCGGCCACGTCGGCCCCGGGCAGCACCGAGTCCTGATCTTTCCGAATGTCTGGTTCAGTCATTTTCGTCCCTCCGTGAACGCGGAAGGGCGCAGGCTGCCGGTCATGGCCAGCGCCCGACCGTCGGTGTTGGTCACCCGGGCGGTCACCACCGGAAACCTGCCGGTGCCCGGCTCGGCTGCCGATCTAAGGACTAAAAACCCTAATGGGTTATAAGTCCGTTTGCCTGACGCGGCGTTTGTCGCGGACGGCGGTGGGAACGGGAAGCGGCACCGACAGTCAGGAGCGGGGCATGAGTCAACCGGTGCCGGGCGAGCCCGTCGGCGAACTGGAACTCGTCCACACCTTCACCGGGCCGATGCCGACCGGGGTGAGCGTCTCGCACACCGGCCGGATCTTCGTCACCTTCCCCCGGTGGGGCGACGAGGTCCCCGCCACGGTGGTCGAGCTGCGCGACGGTGCCGAGGTGCCGTACCCGGATCCGGAGTGGAACCAGCCGGGCGGCGACGACGACGTGGGGGCGTTCGTCTCGGTGCAGAGCATCGTGGTCGACCCGGCCGACCGGCTCTGGGTGCTCGACACCGGCAGCCCGATGTTCCAGCCCACCCGGCCCGGCGGCCCCAAACTCGTCCGCGTCGACCTGACCACCGACACCGTCGCCCAGGTGATCACTTTCCCGCCGGACGTGGCGCTGCCCACCACCTACCTCAACGACGTACGGTTCGACCTGCGGCGCGGGGCCGCCGGGATCGCGTACGTCACCGACTCGGCGGTCGCCGGGGCGAACGGGATCATCATCGTGGACCTCGACACCGGCGCCTCGTGGCGGCGGCTGCACGAGCACCCGTCCACGAAACCGGAGCCGCTGTCCCGCTTCCGGCCGGTGGTGGAGGGCCGCCCGTTCCTGGAGCGGCCGGCGCAGGGGCCACCGAAACCGGTCACCGTCGGCTCGGACGGCATCGCCATCTCCGCCGACGGGACCCGGCTCCACTACTGCGCGCTCGCCTCACGCCAGTGGTACAGCGTGTCCACCGATGCCCTCGTGGACGTCTCGCTCGGCGAGGACGAGGTGGCCGCCACCGTCCGGCACGAGGGCGACAAGGGCACCGGGTCGGACGGCCTGGAGAGCGACGACGCCGGGCGGATCTACCTGACGTCGTACGAGCACAACGCGGTGCTCCGCCGCCGCAGGGACGGCGACTACGAGACGGTGGTGCACGATCCCCGCCTGCTCTGGCCGGACAGCATGTCGGTGGCCGTCGACGGGTATCTCTACGTGACCGCCAACCAACTCCACCGGCAGGCCGTGTACCACCGGGGCGAGGACCTGCGCCGCAAGCCGTACGCGTTGTTCCGGACCCGGATCGACGCCGGGCCGGTGCTCTTGCGCTGAGCCGGGCTCACTGCCCGGCGGTGCGACGGCGGCGCAGCAGGAACACCGCCGCTCCGACCGCCAGGATGACCAGCACCCCGGCGCCGACCAACAGCCCCACCGGGGTCGAGTCGTCGTCGGCACCGCTCGCGGCGGGACTGGTGGAGACGGTCGGCTCGGCCGACGGGGTGGTCTCGGTCGGCTCCGGGCTGGGCGTGGGGCTCGGGGTCGGGCTGGGGGTCGGCTCGGCGGTGGCGGTCGGGTCGGCCACGGTGAACGTGTACGACCCCTGCACCGGGTGCCCGTCGGCGGAGACGATCCGGTACGCCACCGTGTAGACGCCGTTGACCAGCGGCTCGTCGATGGTGACCGTGCCCTTGGTGCCGTCCACCTCCGGCTCGCTGGTGGCCACCTTCTCCTTGTCCGCGTCACTGAGCGTGATCGTGGTGTAGTCCGGGTTCAGCCGCTGGAGGAACTGCAGGGTGACCTTGGACGGCGCCTTCTTGACCTCGGCGTCCTGCGCCGGGGTGGCCTTGGTCAGCACGTTGTGCGCGTACGCGGGGGAGGCGGGCGTGGCCAGCAGCGCCGTGGCGGCCAGCAGCGAGGCGGCCAGCGCGGCGGTGACCCGGTGGCGGAGGCGGGTGGACATGCGGGTGATTCTCCTCGTCAGTCGAGCAGTTGCCGGCCGATCCAGCCGTCCTCCGGGCACCCCGGCGGGACGGCGAAGACGGCGGAACCGATCGGGGTGACCCACTCGTTGAGCAGGTCCCGCTCGGCGAGCCGCCGCTGGATGGGCAGGAACTGGCGGTCGATGTCGGCCTGGTAGGAGGCGAAGATCAGTCCGCTGTCGGCGGTGCCGTCGGCGGCCGGTGTTCCATCGTAGTTGTAGGGGCGGCGGAGGATCCGGAACCGGTCGTCGGTGACGTGTGCGCGGGTGACGTGGGAGAAGTCCGGCATCACGGTCAGCCCGTCCGGGCCGAGGGCGGCGAAGTCCGGCTCGTCGTGCTCGTCCGCGCCGGTCAGCGGGGCACCGTCGTTCAGTCGCCGGCCGACGGCCATTTCCCGGTCGACGCGGCCGAGCAGGTCCCAGGTCTCCAGGTCCATCCTGATGCGCCGCACCACGAGCGTGGTGCCGTGCCGCAGCCAGTCCGGGCCGTCCGGCACCCAGACCGCAGTCTCCACCGGCGCGCCCGGCTTCGGGTTGGCGGTGCCGTCGAGCTGACCGAACAGGTTGCGTTGGGTCCGGCCCGGCTCGGCACCGGCGGCCCGCCGGAAACCCTGCTGGACCCAGCGGACGGTGGCGAACGGGCGGCTGTCCTTGACCAGCACCCGCTGGGCGTGCGCGACGGTGATCGGGTCGTCGGCGCAGACCTGCACCAGCAGGTCCCCGCCGGACCAGCGCGGTTGCAGCCGGTCGATGCGGAACGCGGGCAGGTCGGCGACCGAGGGCGGGCGGCGGTCGTCGAGGCCTGCGGCGGTGAAGAGACCCGGGCCGAAGCCGAAGGTCACGGTGAGCCGGGCGGGAAGCATCCCGAGTTCGGGCTCGGTGTCGGCCAGCGCCGGCCGGCCCTGGGTGAGCCGGGCGGCGTCGTCGGAGAGCAGCCGTAGCATCCGGCCGAGGGCGGCCCGGTCGGTGCCGGGACGCAGGGTGAAGGCGACGAACGCCGCGTGCGCCTGGGGCTCGGTGGTGATCCCGGACTGGTGTGCGCCGTGGAACGGCTCGACCGCCGCGCCGACGGTGACCGCGACCGGCTCGGGGCGTACCGGTGGCGGGTCGTTGCGGCCGGCGGCGACCGCAGCGGCGCCGGCCAGCGTGCCCCCGGCGGCCAGGGCGCCGCCGGTGAGCAGGCCGCGTCGGCTCACCGGCCGACGGGTCGGGGTCACGACGCGGGGCTGGGGCTGGTGTGCGGCATCGGTTCGCCGTGGCCCGGGGCGTAGCTCTCCTGCGCGCCGGTGAACGGCTTGGCGACGGCGGTGAACGACTGGGTCCGGCCGTCGGCGAAGGTGAGCGTGATGGTCAGCTCGTCACCGGCCTTGACCGGCGTGGCGAGGTTCATCAGCATCAGGTGGTCGCCGCCGGGCTCCAGTTTGTGCTCGCCACCGGCCTTGATCACCACGCCTCCCTCCTTGGCCTGCATGACCATCTTGCCGTCCCGCATGGCCATCTCGTGCACCTCCATCGGGGAGACCTCGGTGCTGGCGCCGGTCAGGGTGACGTCGGTGGTGCCGTCGTTGACCAGTGTGGCGAAGGCGGCGGTCATGCCGTCGTCGGCGGCCTTGACCCACGGGTCGCGTACGCCCAGCACGCCGGCGGCCTCGCTCGACGCGGCGGCGGCCGGGGTGGCCGACGGGCCGGGGGCGGCGGTGGAGGTGTCGTCGGACGAGCCGCAGCCCACGACGGCGGCGGCCAGGACGACGCCGGTGAGCAGGAGTGCCGGGCGGACGAGCCGGCGGGACGCGGTGCTGGGCATGGGCTTCCCCTCGATGAGCGATCTCGTGAGCTTGGTCGGCCCCGACGCCTCGGAAGTTCCGGGCCGCCAGGTAACCCGGATCACGGTCGTTCCCCGGGCGCGGCAGGTTCGGCCGGTATCGGGCAAAGGTCATCGTGAATGCGACCGTGATCGGGCCTGTCGAGCCGCACCTGCGGCCGTTACGATCCGTCCGTGACGATGTTCCGGATGGGTGAGGCGGCCGAGTTGCTCGGGGTCAGCGTCGACACCATGCGTCGGTGGGTGGACGCCGGTCGGCTCACCGCCGACCGTGACGAGCACGGCCACCGGGTGATCGACGGCGTCGGCCTGGCCGCGTTCGTCCGCGCCCAGGCCGCCGAGCCCGGCGGGCGGACCGACGAGTCCTCGGCGCGGAACCGGCTGCGCGGCATCGTCACCGCTGTGGTCAAGGACGCGGTGATGGCCCAGGTCGACATCCAGGCCGGGCCGTTCCGGCTGGTCTCGCTGATGAGCCGGGAAGCGGTCGACCACCTCGGCCTGGAGGTCGGCTCGGTGGCGGAAGCAGTGATCAAGTCGACCACCGTCGTGGTGGAGAAGCCTGCCGTGACCGGCAGCAGAGGAAGGGCCCACGCGTGAGAGCAGTACGTCTGCTGGCCGCCGTCACCGCACTCGCACTGCTCGGCGGATGCGCCGAGGACCCCGCCGACCCGACGACCGGCGGCACCGGGATCGGCGGTGAGCTGACCGTCTTCGCCGCCGCGTCACTGACCGAGTCGTTCACCCGGATCGGGCGGGACTTCGAAGCGGCCCACCAGGGCGTGAAGGTGACGTTCAGTTTCGCCGGCAGCTCCGCGCTGGCCACGCAGATCAACCAGGGCGCACCCGCCGACGTGTTCGCCTCCGCCGCCCCCGCCCCGATGGCCACCGTCACCGAGGCGGGCAACGGCGACGGCGAGCCGGTCACCTTCGTACGCAATCAGCTCGTCATCGCCGTACCCGAGGGCAACCCCGACCGGGTGACCGGGCTGAGTGACCTGACCAGGCCCGGCGCGAAGGTGGCCCTCTGCGCCGAGCAGGTGCCGTGCGGGGCGGCGGCACGGATGGTGCTGGACGCGGCCGGGGTGGCGCTCACCCCGGTCACCCTGGAGCAGGACGTGAAGGCCGCGCTCTCCAAGGTGCGCCTGGGCGAGGTGGACGCCGCGCTGGTCTATCGGACCGACGCGCGGGCCGCTGCCGCAGACGTGGACGGCGTGGAGTTCCCCGAGTCGGCGGAGGCGATCAACGGCTATCCGATCCTGGTGCTCAAGGAGGCGCGGAACACGACGACCGCGCGGGCCTTCGTGGAGTACGTCCGCTCCGACACCGGGCAGGCCGTGCTCACCGAGGCCGGATTCCAGGCGCCGTAGCCCGTGACCCGCGCCGTGCCCACACGTACCCGCCGCACCGGGCGGATACCGATCGCCCTGCTGGTGCCCGCGACGCTCGGGATGGGCTTCCTGGTGCTGCCGTTGGTCGGGCTGCTGGTCCGGACACCGTGGAGCACGCTGCCGCAGCGGCTCACCGAACCGGGCGTGCTGACCGCGTTGCGGCTGTCGGTGCAGACCGCCTCGCTGGCCACCCTGCTCTGCCTGGTCCTCGGCATCCCGCTGGCCTGGTTGCTGGCCCGGGTGTCGTTCCCCGGCCGCCGGGTGGTGCGCGCCCTCATCACGGTGCCGCTGGTGCTGCCTCCGGTGGTCGGCGGCGTGGCGCTGCTGCTGGTGTTCGGCCGGCGAGGGCTGGTCGGTTCCTGGTTGGACAGCACGTTCGGCATCACGGTGCCGTTCACCACCACGGCGGTGGTGCTCGCCGAGGCGTTCGTGGCCATGCCCTTCCTGATCATCGCGGTGGAGGGGGCGTTGCGGGGCGCGGACACCCGGTACGAGGAGGCCGCCGCGACCCTCGGCGCGGGCCGGTGGACCACCTTCACCCACGTCACACTGCCGCTGGTGGCACCCGGTATCGCGGCGGGGGCGGTGCTCTGCTGGGCCCGCGCGCTCGGCGAGTTCGGGGCCACCATCACGTTCGCCGGCAACTATCCCGGCCGGACGCAGACCATGCCGTTGGCCGTCTATCTGGCGCTGGAGACCGACCTGGAGGCCGCGATCGTGCTCAGTCTCATCCTGCTCACCGTCTCCGTGGTGATCCTGGCCTGTCTCCGCGACCGGTGGATCAGCTCGCCATGACCGCCTCGCCGCTGCTCGACGCCCACCTGACGGTGGCGCGCGGCGACTTCCGGCTGGACCTGCCGCTGACCATCGGCCCCGGCGAGGTGGTCGCGCTGCTCGGGCCCAACGGGGCCGGCAAGACCACGGCCCTGCGTACGCTCGCCGGGCTGCTTCCGCTCTCGGCCGGGCATCTCACCCTGGACGGCCGCGACCTCGACCATCCCGAGCGGCGGATCTGGACCCCGCCCGAGCGCCGCTCCATCGGCGTGGTCTTCCAGGACTACCTGCTCTTTCCGCACCTCAGCGCCGTCGACAACGTCGCGTTCGGCCCGCGTCGGCAAGGCCTCAACCGTCGGGAGGCCCGCAGCCGGGCCGCCGACTGGCTGGCCCGGATGGGGTTGACCGCACACGCCGGGCACAAGCCCCGGCAGCTCTCCGGCGGGCAGGCCCAGCGGGTCGCCCTCGCCCGGGCGCTGGCGGTGGCACCGGCGCTGCTGCTGCTCGACGAGCCGCTGGCCGCGCTCGACGCCGGGACCCGGCTCGACACCCGGGCCCAGTTGCAGCGGCACCTCGCCGCGCACACCGGTGCCACCCTGCTGGTGACGCACGACCCGCTCGACGCGCTGGTGCTCGCCGACCGGCTGGTCATCGTCGAGCAGGGCGAGGTCGTACAGGAGGGCAGCGCGGCCACCATCACCGCGCAGCCGCGCACCGACTACGTGGCCCGCCTGGTCGGCCTCAACCTGTATCGGGGGCAGGCCAACGGGCATCAGGTCCGGCTCGCCGACGGGTTCCGGCTGACCGCCGGGGACCGGCAGGACGGCGACGTGTTCGTGGCGTTCCCGCCGTCCGCGGTGGCGCTGCACCCCCGGCAGCCCGACGGCAGCCCGCGCAACACCTGGCCGGCCACCATCACCGGCGTCCAGCGGCACGGCGACAACCTGCGTATCCAGCTCAGCGGCCCGATCGAGGTCGCGGCCGACGTCACGCCGGCCGCCGCCGCGCAACTCGCGCTCACCCCGGGCCAACCGGTCTGGGCTGCGGTCAAGGCCGCCGAGGCCCGCGCCTACCCGGCCGGGCCGGTCTGATCCTGCGGCCGGAGCCGCGCACCGGTCTGGTCCTGCGGCCGGAGCCGGACCCGGCGCAGCAGTTGGGCGTTGAGGGCGACCACGATGGTCGAGGCGGACATCAGCACCGCCGCGACCGCCGGGCTCAGCGCCACTCCGACCCCGGCCAGCACCCCGGCGGCCAGCGGCAGCGCGACCACGTTGTAACCGGCGGCCCAGACCAGGTTCTGGACCATCTTCCGGTACGCGGCACGGGACAGCCGGATCACCCCGGTCACGCCGCGCGGGTCGGAGGAGGCGAGCACCACCCCGGCGGACTCGATCGCCACGTCGGTACCCGCGCCGATCGCGATGCCCACGGTGGCGCGGGCCAGCGCCGGAGCGTCGTTCACCCCGTCACCGACCATCGCCACCCGCAGCCCGCGCCGGTGCAGGTCCGCCACCGTGTCGTCCTTCTCCGCCGGCAGCACCTCGGCGAAGACCTCGTCCTCTCCGGGGCGGAACCCGAGATCGGCGGCGACCGCCTCGGCCACCGGACGGGCATCACCGGTGATCATCACGATCTTGCGGATGCCCTCAGCGCGCAGGTCGGCGACAGCCTGCCGAGCCTCCGGGCGTACCTCGTCCTCCAGGGCGAGCGCACCCACCACCCGTTCCCCGTCGTCCTGCACCCGCAGGAGGTGCAGCACCGCCGCGCCGCGCTTGGACCACTCCCGCTGCCGTCGGGCGAGGTTCTCGGGCACGCTCACGCCGAACTCCCGCAGCAGCGCCGGTCCGCCGACCGCGTAGGCGACGCCGTCCACCTCGGCGCGGACGCCCCGGCCGGGCAGCGACCGGAATCCGGTCGCCGTCCGCCGGTCCGCCTGCCGGTCGGCGGCGGCCACGATGGCCCGGGCCAGGGGATGCTCGCTGTCCGCCTCCACCGCCGCCGCGATGGCGAGTACGTCCCGCGCGCCGTCACCGGCCCCGTCCGCTGCGGGGTACCCGCTCGTGACGGCGACGTCGGTGACCACGTGTTCGCCCCGGGTCAGCGTGCCGGTCTTGTCGAACAGCACGGTGTCCACCGTGCGCATCCGCTCCAGCGCCAACCGGTCCTTGACCAGGATGCCACCCTTCGCGGCGACCGCCGTGGAGAGGGCGACCACCAGCGGGATGGCCAGGCCGAGCGCGTGCGGGCAGGCGATGACCAGCACCGTCACCGTACGCACGACCGCCTGGTCCAGGTTGCCGAGCACCGTCCACACCAGCAGGGTGACCAGGGCGGTGGCGGTGGCGACGAAGAACAGCCAGGCGGCGAAGCGGTCCGCCAGCACCTGCGCCCGTCCGCCGGACTGCTGGGCCTGCGCCACCAGTCGTTGGATGCCGGCCAGTGCGGTGTCGTCGCCGACCGCGTCGACCCGTACCCGCAGGGCCGCGTCGGTGGCAACCGTGCCCGCCACCACCCGGTCGCCGGACGAGCGGGACACCGGCCGGGACTCCCCGGTGATCATGGACTCGTCCATCTCGGCCGCGCCGTCGACGACCTGCCCGTCCGCCGGCACCCGACCGCCCGGCCGGACCAGGACCAGATCACCGACGCGCAGGTCGGCCACGGAGACCGCCTGCGGTCGGCCGTGCGGGTCGAGGCGTTCCGCGTCGTCGGGCAGCAACGCGGCAAGCGCCGACAGGGCGCCACGGGCCTGGCCGATCGCCTTCATCTCCTGCCAGTGCCCGAGCAGCATGATGGTGACCAGCGCGGCCAGTTCCCACCAGAAGTCCAGGTCGAACGCGCCGAACGCGGTGGCCAGCGACGCCACGTACGCGACCGTGATCGCCATGGCGATCAGCAGCATCATTCCGGGGGCGCGGTCACGGACCTCGCGGACCGCGCCCTGGAGGAAGGGCCAGCCGCCGTAGCCGAAGACCACCGTGCCGAGGACCGGTCCCACCAGGTCGACGCCGGGGAAGTCCAGCCGGTAGCCGAACCAGTCCATCACCATGGGGCTGGTGAACACGACGGGCACGGTCAGCGCGAGGCTCAGCCAGAACTTCCGGCGGAACGCCTCCGGATCGTGCCCGGCGTGCGTGTCGTGCCCGCCGTCGTGGTGACGGCCGTGCTGAGGCATCCGACGGCTCGCGTCAGTGGGAGGCGTCGGGGTGCCCCGGCATGCTGGAACCGCCGCCACTGCTGCCCGAGGAACCGCCCGTCATCCCCGACCCGTTGTCCTCGGTGACCAGGTCCGGCCGTACGTCGGTGTCGGCCGGCGCGGGCACCTCGGTATCCGCCTCGACCTGGACCAGTGGCACCTGACCGGCTTCGTCCTCGGCGTGGTCCGGATCGACCGGCTGCTCGCCGTCCCGCGCTCTGAAGCTCACGGTCGCCTCCTGTCGTGCGGTGACTGCACCGCGACGTCGCTTTTCCGGTGGCGGGGAATGTCAGCCCTGTCGGGCCTTCTGGCGCGGGTCCTTCTTGTTGACCACGACGACCTTGCCCCGACGGCGGACCACGATCGAGTTCATCTTCCGCGTCAACGACCGCAACGAACTCCTGACCTTCATCGCCCCTCCCGTCCCCAGCGGGTGACCGCACGCGGTGCCGCGTGCCGTGCGACCCGTCTACCCGTACCTGCGGACACCACACGCGGTATGCGGGCCCGGCAGGGCCGCGACCGGCCGCAGGATTCGATGCGGCCGGGGTCCGTCTCGCGGCGGCCCTGGCCGCTTTCGGCGCGGGCCGCGCGATCTTCGGCCAGGGTGATCGGGTCACAGACCTTCTTTGCCGGTCGCCCAGTACGGCTTCGTGACGATGGCCCTCCGCGTCAGTACCTGGCGCCGAAGCAGGTGTGTGCGGTGCCGTTGCAGGGACTGCGCATGGCCGAGCAGCAGGGCGCCGTCGATGCCGTCGAGAGTGCCGGCGTCGATCGCCCTCTCCAGCCAGTGCTCCATCGCGTCGCCCGGCAGCGGGCCGGCGGGGACGAAGTGGTGGTGGGGCCATCGCTGTGCGAGTGCCGCGACGGCGGCCGGCGGGACCTCGACGGCCACGAGGTGGCCGGTGCGGTCGTGGGTGTGGGCGTCGATCGTGCCGAGGGCGGAGCTGTCACCGAGGTGGAGCCGCCGGGTGCCGGGCAGCCGCAAGGGTATGTGCCGGCCCGCCAGGATCGTGGTCTCGGCGCCTGCGCGGAGATTCTTCGCCCAGGTGGTGCCCGGTCCGTTGGCGCGGGTGGCGACGAGGAGACCGATGCGGTCGGCATGGTCCGGGTCGACGGTGCGGATGTTGTACCGGCGGCTGCGCGTGGGGGTGACGCGGAACTGGAGTTCCTGGGTGGGGTGCCAGCCACCAGGTGGTGGGTCGGCACGCAGGCGCACGTCGAGAAAGCCGGGAAAGGGCTCGGTGACGCCTTCGACGCGGCCGGTACGCCCGAGCAGCGCTTCGGCGATGGCTCCCAGGACGGCTGGTGCTGTGGGCATGGCTCTCTCGTGCTCTCTGTCGAGTGGTGGCGTCGGACCGACGCTCGATAAAAACTAAACGGTTCAGTTCAGTAGGGCAAGACTGAACGGTATAGTTCACTTGGGCGGACACACCGATGACGAGGAGCGAGGTCAGTGGACGCAGGTCAGGCCGAGAAGCCGGTGCGGGAGAGGGCGGCGGCCAAACGGAAGGCGGTCCTCGCGGCGGCGCGCGAGCTGTTCGTCCGGCAGGGCGTCGACCGGGTGAGCATGGACGCCGTCGCGGCCGAGGCAAAGGTCTCCAAGGCCACCGTCTATGACTACTTCGGCGACAAGCGGCGTCTCTTCCTGGCCATCCTCGCGGACGCCTCCGACTCGCTGCTGGCCTCCGCCCATCACGCCTTCGACGAGCACCTCTCCGCCGAGGTGCCGATCACTTCGGTCGCCCGACTCGAAGAGGCCCTGACCGCACTGCTCGTCGACTTCGGCACGACGATGGTCGGGTCCGCCGACTACGCCGCCGCCTTCGCCCTCGCCGCTCAGGAGCGCCTGCGTACTCCCACCGCCAGCGACGACGTGTCGACCGACATGGCCGAGGAGTTGATGGCGGAGTACGTCGCCGGCTTCGCCGAGGCCGGCCTGCTGGAGACCGACGACCCGCGTCTGGCCACCGAGCACCTCTTCGCGCTGACCGTCCTGTTGGCCTACAACCAGCAGCCCGACCCGGCCCGCGTCGATCCCGACCGGGTCAGAAAGACCATGATCGACGGCGTACGCGCCTTCATCCGCGCCTACGGCGCGCGTTGATCTCCGTCCGCCCTGCCCGGCTTGCGCGACGCGCGCCCTGCCCGGCTCACGCGACGCGGCGCTCGTCGACCGGGCGGCGGCGTAGGGCGGGTTCGGTCAGGGCCGGCGGCACGTATGCCTGGTCGAGTCGGGTGACGTCGGTGCCGGGCGGGACGATCTCGTCGATCCGGTCGAGGACGTCGTCGGAGAGCGCGACGTCGACGCCGTCGAGCAGGCCGTCGAGCTGGTCCAGGGTGCGGGCACCCAGCAGCGCGCTGGTCACGCCCGGGTGCGCGATGGCGAAGGCCATGGCGAGGTGGGTCAGCGGCACGCCGATCTCCTCGGCGAGCGGGACGAGCCGTTCGACGACGTCGATCCGGCGTACGTCGGTGAGGTGGCGGAAGAGGTGGGCCCGCCGCAGGTCGTTCTGCTCGCCCTTGCGTACCCGGCCGGTGAGCATGCCCTGGCCGAGCGGGCCCCAGACCAACGTGCCCATCCCGTAGCGCTGGGCGGTCGGCAGCACCTCGTTCTCGATGCCACGGTTGAGGATCGAGTACGGCGACTGCTCGGTGCGAAAACGGGCCAACCCGCGCCGCTCGGCGATCGTCTGCGCCTCGACGATGTCACCGGCCGGGGTGTTGGACGATCCGATCGCCCGCACCTTTCCGGCGCGGATCAGGTCGGTGAGCGCGGAGAGCGTCTCCTCGATGTCGGTGTCCGGGTCCAGCCGGTGCACCTGGTACAGGTCGATGTGGTCGGTGCGCAGGCGGCGCAGGGAGTCCTCGATCGCGGTCATGATCCAGCGTCGGGACGTGCCCTGCTGGTTGGGGTCGGTGCCCGTCGGCCGACTGAACTTGGTGGCCAGGACGACGGTGTCCCGCCGCCCCACGAGCGCCCGGCCGACGACCTCCTCCGAGTCGCCGTACGCGTCGGAGGTGTCGATGAGGTTGACGCCGGCGTCGAGTGCCTTGTGGATCACCCGGACCGAGTCCTGCGGGTCGGGGTTGCCGACCTGGGTGGCGAACATCAGCGCGCCGAGCGCGTACGGACTGGCCTTGATGCCGGTCCGGCCCAGGGAGCGGTAGTGCATGATCGTCTCCTCGCGGTATCGTGCGATGAAGTGGAATGACTTTCCGGAACTATACGGAAAGCTACTCCGGATTAACAAGGGGGTGCGAGTGTCGGAGGACACGACCGGTGCGCGGGCGCCTCGGCGGAAGCGCACCGACGCGCAGCGCAACGTCGACGCGCTGCTCGACGCGGCAAAGACGGTCTTCGGCACCGCCGGGGTGGACGCGCCCGCGAAGGAGATCACCGATCTGGCCGGCGTCGGGGTCGGCACGCTCTACCGGCACTTTCCCCAGCGCTCCGACCTGATCAAAGCGGTGATCGAGCGGGAGATCGACGCCTGCGCCGAGGCGGGTCCGGCCCTGGCCGCCGCACACGAGCCGCTGGCCGCCCTCGCCAGGTGGCTCGACCGGCTCGCCGCGCTCGTCGCGACCAAACGAGGCTTCGCCGCGGCGTTGCACTCCGGCAATCCGGCGTACGACGGCCTCTCCGGCTATCTGATGGAGAAGCTGGGCCCGCCCCTCGAATCCCTGCTCGACAACGCGACGGCGGCCGGCGAGATCCGGGCCGAGGTCAGCCCGCAGGACCTGATCTATGCGGTCGCGAAGCTGTGCGCGCCTATGCCGGACGAGGAGCCCGACTACGCGCGTCGCATGGTCGCGCTCCTGGTCAACGGCCTACGGTCCGGTGACGTGCAGCGCTGAGACCACGGGGAAAGGGCCTTCGTCAGAGCGGGGAGCAGACGTCGTTGCGCCATGCCCAGGCGGCGATCTCGACGCGGTTGCGAACGGCGAGTTTGCGCTGCACGTTGGCCAGGTGCGTCTTGACCGTCGACAACGTCACGAAGAGCCGTCCGGCGATCTCGTCGTTGGTGTTCCCGTGCGCCACGAGCCGGACCACGGCGAGTTCGCGTTCGGTGAGCGGCTCGGTGGGGGGCGCCTCCGGCGTCTCGGGTTCGTCCCCCCGGCGCGGTGCCAGGTGCGACAGCAGACGTACGGTCACCGCCGGGGAGATCAGCGAGGTCCCGGCGGCGGCGGCGCGTACCGCCTCCACCAGCAGGTTGGGTGACGTGTCCTTGAGCAGGAACCCGCAGGCGCCGTTGCGGAGCGCCCGGTACACGTACTCGTCGAGGTCGAAGGTGGTGACGATGAGGACGTTCAGCGGGTCCCGGACACCCGGACCGGCCAGCAGCCGGGTCGCTTCGAGGCCGTCGAGCCTCGGCATCCGGATGTCGAGCAGGCACACGTCGGGGCGGAGCCGCCGCGCCTGGTCCACGGCGGCCTCGCCGTCCGCCGCCTCGGCCACCACCTCGATGTCCGGCTGGGTGGTGAGGATCATGCGGAACGCCGTACGGATCATGTCCTGGTCGTCGGCGAGCAGAAGTCGGATCGTCATCTGAGCTCCTTCACGGCTGTTCCGGATGCTGCCCGGCGCAGCTCCGATCGCCATCGACCCGTCGCAGGGCGGTCGGTGATCGGCAGGACGGCGGTGACCCGCCAGCCTGACTCGACCGACCCGGCCGAGAGGTCACCGCCTGCGGCGCGTACCCGTTCGCCGAGGCCGGTCAGGCCGAAGCCGCCAGCCGGTAGCGGCGACACGGTCGGACGGCCGTCGTTCTCGACCATCACCTCGGCGTGATCGGGTCGATCGGGGTGGACCCGGACCCGGATGTCGATCCGGGTCGTTCCGCTGGTGTGGCGCAACACGTTCGTCAGGGCCTCCAGGACGGTATGGTGCGCCGCGTCGAGGCTGGCCGGGGGCCACGGCCGGTCGGACAGCGCCTCGTCGACCGAGACCGTCGGCGGGGGATGTCCAGGCGTCAGGGTGCCGACGACCTCGGTGAGCATCTCGTCCAGACCGGCATGCGCGGTCGCGGTGGCGGGTGTCTCGTCGCGCAGGATGCCGACGAGCTTGCGCATCGAGGTGAGGGCCTGCCCGCCGGCTTGTTCGACGCCGGCCAGCAACTCGTCCAGATCCTCGGCGGACGGCGCGGCACCGGAACTCGTGACGAATCGGATGGCACGCGTCTGCGCGACGATCGCGGTCACGTGATGGGCGACGTAGTCGTGCAGGTCGCGGGCGTGGTCCATGCGCTCCGCCTGCCGGGCCAGCCGGTCGAGGTCGGCCCGGCGGCGCTCCAGCAGGCGCAGATAGAGGCCGAGCAGCGCCAGGAACAGCACCCAGGCGGTCAGCGCGACGACGAGCACGTCGCCGTACTGCGACATCGTTCCCGCGTTGACCGGATGGAGCAGGACCCGGGTCGGCAGCACGGCGACCGCGAGGATCGCCAGGGCGGCCGGACCCGCCGCGCGCCGGAGCGGATGCTGCATGACCAGGCGGATCACCGCCACCGAGAGCACGGCGAGTTCCACGATGCCGAAGGTGTGCTCCGGGCGGAGCGTCGGCACGAGCCCGAAGGCGGCCGAGACCGCGATAGAGACCGCCGCCGCCACGGCGAGGGCGATCGGGCGGGCCTCGGCGAGCAGCACCACGGCGACCGCGAGCAGCCCGCTGACGATCAGGCCGAGCGTGGCGGGCAGGGTGGGACCGTCCAGCCCTTCGAGGACGACGAGGACCGCCGCCACGGCGGCGAGCAGACCCGCCGTCACCCGCTGTGACCTGCGAGGGCCCGGAAAGATAACCAACACGGAAGGCCACGGTACGACACCGGCGTGCAGGCGGCGTAGTTCTTTCGGCCGACTCCCCGCCGGATCGCTCGGCAACACGGCCGAGGTGTGCGCCCGCCCCGGCAACGCACGATCGACACCGCACCGAACAGACGAGCGGAGAAGATCGTGGCAACGACAGTGCAGGCCGAGGGCCTGCGAGTGAGAACCGGCCGGTACGTGGCCGTCGACGGCGTCGACCTGGACCTGGGTCCCGGCGTCCACGGGCTGCTCGGCCCGAACGGCGCCGGCAAGACCACCCTGATCCGGGCGCTGGCCACCGTGCTGCCCCCGTACGCGGGTCGGCTCCGGTTGCGGGGACAGTCGATGGATTCGCGGCCCGACCTGCGGGCGGTGCGGCGTGGCCTGGGCTACCTGCCCCAGGAGTTCGGCTACTACCCGCGCTTCACCGTGTCCGAGTTCGTCGAGTACATGGCGTGGACCAAGGACGTGCCCGGCGGCCGACGTCGCCGTGCCGTACGCCACGCGATCGAGCGGGTCGGTCTGACCGACCGGGCCGACTCCCGGATGAAGGCGCTCTCCGGTGGCATGCTGCGACGCGCCGGCATCGCCCAGGCGATCGTGAACGAGCCGGACCTGCTGCTGCTCGACGAGCCGACCGTGGGCCTCGACCCGCAGCAGCGGCTCGACTTCCGGGCCCTGCTGCGTGACCTCGGCGAACGCTCCTGCGTCGTCGTCTCGACCCACCTCGTCGAGGATGTGGCCGCCGCCTGCACCAGCGTCGTACTCGCCGACGCCGGCCGGATCGTGTTCCACGGCACGCCGGACGACATCGCGGCGGCCGGTGGTCCCGGCGACGCCGGGGACAGCCCGATCGAACGCGGCTACTCGGCGCTGATCGGGCGGCACCGCGCCGGACTGGTGGTGGCGCCGTGAACCGCATCCTCCGGATCGAGCTACGCCGTTCCGACGCGCTTCTCGCGGGTGCCGTGACCGCCGCGCTCGGCGTGGCGGGACTCTATGTGCTCGCGTTCACCGGGCAGACCGCCCTCTGGGACCAGCAGTGGAACCTCCTCGCCGTCTTCCAGCGCATCATGCTGGTGATTCTCTGGCCGCTGGCGCTGGCAGCCGGCGCCTGGCAGGCCGGCCGGGACCGACGCCACCGGATCGAGGAACTGCTCGGCACCACACCGGCTCCCCGCTGGCGGCGCACCGGCCCGTTCGCCGTGGTCACGGCGGCCTGCCTCGCTGCCGGTTTCCTGCTCGTGCTGCTCGGCGGGGCACCGAAGGTCGCCGCCACCGCCGGGTACCCGGGCACCGGTTGGCCGGCGGTGACGCTGGTCGGCGTACTGGCCCTGGTCGCCGCCGGGTGGCTCGGCCTCGGCGTGGGCCGGTTGCTGCCGTTCGCGTACACCCCTGCGGTCCTGGGTGTGGGTGGTCTCGCCGGACTTCTCGCGGCGATCGAGCTGACCCGGCCCAGCGAGGCCACGGACCCCGGCGCGGCCCTCCTGCTGCCCTTCTTCACCAGCACGATCTCCGAGTTCGAAATGGTCGCCGGCGCGGTGAGCGCGGGCCAGGCCTGGTGGTTCGGTGGGTTGGCCGCCGGGGGACTGGTGCTGTTCCTCGTGAGGAACCCGCTGGTACGGCTGCTCGCCGTCGTCCCGCCGGCACTTGGCCTGGCGCTCGCCGCGCCGATGCTGACCGTCCCGCTGGAGGAGGCGTTCCCGGTCGACCCGGCCGCAGTCGCCGAGGTCTGCACCACCGACGACGGGCCACGGGTCTGCGTCACCGCCGCCCACAGCCGGGAGCTGCCCGCTCTCGTCGCACCGGCCCGGGACGCACTGCGCATGATGGCCACGCTGCCGGACGCGCCGACGTCGGTCCACGAGGCGGCACCCGGCCGCGACCGCCCACAGCCAGCTTCCGAGGCGTGGGTGGACACCGACAACCTCGGTGCCACCGACGATCCCGCCGAGCTGACCGCCCGCATCCTGGCCGGTGCCGGTACGCCGCTCTGCGTCCGCGCCGACGACGACGCGTACCTCGACGTGCTGCGCGCCCGCTCCGTGGCGGCGGCCTGGCTGCACGGCACTCACCCGGTGCCCGGCCAGAGCCTCTTCGGGGACGAACAGGCCGTGCGGGAGCAGATGTGGCAGACCTTCACCGCGCTCCCCGCCGACGAGCAGCTACGCCGGGTCGCCGCCGTCCGCGCTGCCGGCCTGACCTGCGGTGACCAGGCAGCCGCCCTCGGCATCGGCGCCGACCGATGACGCCCGCGCTGCTGTTCCTGCGCTCCCGTGAGGTGCCGGGCGGGCTGCTGTTCGCGGTGCCGGCCATGGCCCTTCTCGCCTGGTTCGGCGCCATCCAGACCCACCCCAGCCACGCCGTGACCACCGCCGCCCTCGCCCTGGCGCTGGGTGTGGCCGTCCTCGGGTACGGCCTCGGCGGGCCGGACGGCACCCTGGACGCGACCGCCGCGATCCGCTGGGCCCCGCGCCGAGCGGCACACCTGGCCGCCATCTTCGTGGTCGCGTCCGCCGTGGTGACGGCCGTGACGACGGCGCCGGTCGGCATCGTCCTGCGGGACGCGGCGGGCTTCACCGGGCTGGCCGCACTGGCGGTGGTGGTGTTCGGTCGGCGACTGGCCTGGACGCTGCCGGTCGTCGTGGGTTGCGTGTCGGCCGCCATCCCGGCCGTCCCGGAGCCGTTCGCGCTGTACCTGCTCACCTGGGCGGGCCAGCCGTCGGACAGTGTCGCGGCCATGGTGACCGCAGGGGTCCTCGCGGTGATCGGTGTGAGCGCCTACGTGATCCGTGGTCCCCGCCTGATCAGCCCGGTCAGCTGACCCCGTTCCGCCCGTGGTCCGTCGCTCGGCGCCCGTGGTCCGGCGGGTCGCCGGTCGATGGGCTGTTCGCTGGGAGATCCGCGGCGCAGCGCATACTCGACCGGTGTCCTCCCAGCAGCACAAGAAGATGCGGCAGCGGTATGTGAGTATCGGCAGCGGGGAGCTCGTTTCCGTCGTGGTATTCGCCGTGGTGGCATGGCGGGTCACACCACGATTCGCAGACCCGACGGATGTACGCGCTCTGTGGTCGGCGCTCGTTCCGCTCCTGCTGATCCTGATTCAGGGCGGGGCGTACTGGTTGCTCGCGCGTCGCTGGATCGGGACGGGCCACATGCCGCGCGGGCTCGCAACGGTGTATCGCGTGTTTCGCGTGGTCGATGTGGCCATCCTCGCCGTCGGTCTGGTCGGGGTGCTCGTATGGTTCCCGGACTCCCTCGCCATACGTGCCCTGGTGGTCGGAATCTGGCTGTTCGGTGTGCTCGAGTATGTGAACTACTTCGTGGTGAGGCTGAGCTACCCGCTGCGCACCTGGTTGTCGCAGGTCTTCCGTGGGCGATCACCACGGCTCGTCCAGGACCTGCGCCGCAGCCGGCAGCAGCCGCCCCCGGCGGACTATCACCATCGAGGCAGCACCGACTGAGGAGGCATCCCTGCGGTCGTGGTCCCCTCCGGCCCGTCTCGCCCCGGACACCAACCCGTCCGGCGACGTGCGGGCGTGGGTGATCCGCTGGTGGCGGTGCCAGCGCTGATCACCCCGGGAGCTTCCTGCGGTACGCTGACAGCCGCCGCCGAGCGGCGTTGATCGTCCGGCCCTCGTAGCTCAGGGGATAGAGCATCGGTTTCCTAACACCGGTCGCTGCCCGTTTATGCAGGCCGATGACCGGTTGTTTTCCGCATTTTCCCCACGTTGGCCTGTCGCTTAGCGGCGCTGCTGTGATCTATTGCTGAAGCGGCGTTTGTCCTGGTCATTCTTGATTGGATCAAGAGTGCAGGGTGCCTTCCAACGTCAACGGAGTGTCGCAGGATCAGCGGACCGAGCAGTGGTAAGTCGAGCGGATTTCTACTCGCCGAGCAGTTCGCGACGCCATTCGGCGAATCGGTTATGGAGATTGTCCAGCGCGTGGCCGGTGACGCCGTATTGGGCGAAGTCGTCGGGATCGAGCTGGGTGGCTTGTCCGAGAGCGTCGGCGAAGATGCGCGGATCGAAGCCACGGTCGGCGCGCTGCGCGAGAGCGAGAAGGGCGTCGCGGGTGTAGCGGCCGGACCGGAGCGTGGCGTCGATGTCGATGAAGTCCCGGGCGAACGCTCGTCCGTAGAGGGCGCTCATCTTGTTCGCGACCGCGTCGTCGGGGTGGAGGACCGGTCCGATCGCCATGAGGATCGGTTCGTTGGCGCGCCAGTCCACGCCGAGTTCGACCTTGGAAACCCGCGTACCGTCGGTGACGGCCAGCCGGGCGAAGGTGTCGTACTGCCGCTCGGTCTCGACGGTGAGGCCGTCGTCTCGGTAGGCGTGCACGACGGCAACGACCGCGGCGGTGAACTCGTCGCGGCGGTCCCAGGCGGTGAACAGGTCGACGTCCTCGCTTGGTCGCTCGACGAGACCGGCGGCCTGGACCGCGTAGCCGCCGGCCAGCGCGAAGCCGTATCGATCGGCTGCCGCGAGTCCGGTACGGGCGAGGCGTTCGTGGAAGGGGTCCACCGCTATGCCGCGTTGCTGCGGGTGGCGGCGAGTTCGGGGAAGGCGTCCTCCCAGCGCTGGCGGAGCTGGGGTGGCAGCCAGAGGGTGGGCCAGAGCCGCCGGAGGAGGTCGGCGTCGAGCCAGGTGTTGAGATCCTCGACCGTGGCGGCTTCGGTGAGCACCACCTTGTACATGCTGGCCAGGCGTGCGGCCCGATTCAGGTCGTACTCGGGGTGCCCGGACCAGTCGAGATGACGCGGAAGCGTGACCGTGCCTTCGGTGGGGCCGTGCATCGCGTCGAGAGCCTCGGCCACCACGTAGGGCTTCCGGTCGCCGTAGGGCTGGTAGTCCGCTGGCGGCTGGGGCGATGTCCTGCGTCGGCTGATGTTGGTCGCCCGTCGGACTTCCGGTCGTAGCGCCTGGCGTATCGTCTCCCGGCTGTACCCGGTGACCCGCTGCAGATCCACCGGCCGCCAGCCGGCCGCGTGAAACGCCCGTAGTCGCTCGTCCCGCTCGGTCAACGCGGCCACGCGCGTCGCTTCGTACCGGGAGACCACCGCGTGCAGCTCATCCTCGGAGAACCGGCCCATGCCGGTAGCCTACTACGCTAGGCCAAGCGCGCTTGGCCTCTTGTGGTATCCCCGTAGCCGGCGGGACGAGCCAGATCGGATGCACTCATGTTCTGGTGAACCCGAGGGCCCGGTATCCGGGCATGCGGCGTGGGAGTGAGGCGGCGAGGATGGGGGCGGCCGGGTCGTGGTAGTCGTGGACCTCGGCGAGTTCCTTGCCGGGTGCGGCGCGGATGACGCGGCCGGCGCATTGGACGAGCAGGCCGTCGTAGGAGATCGGGCCGGCGAGGAAGAGGGTGTCGAGGGCGGGGGCGTCGAAGCCTTCACCGATGAACGGTGTGGTGCCGATGACGAGCAGGCCGTCGCCGATCTTGGCGCCGTCGAGCCGGTCGACGATGGTCCGCCGTTCGCGGGTGCTCATCGCGCCTTGGAGCACGAGTGGCTGGTGTCCGCGTGCGGCGAGCAGAGCGGTGAGGGCCTCGACCTGGGCGACCCGTCGGGTCAGGACGAGACAGTTGCGCCCGCGCGTCAGGGCTGCGGCGACATCATCGGCGATCTGGGTGTTGCGTGGCTCGTCGAGGGCCAGTCGCCGGTGCACCTCGGCGAGCGCGCCGGGTGCGTCCAGGTCGATGTCGCCGGGTTGGAATGTGGTCTCGTGGATGAATAGCGCTCGATGTGGTCCGGAGTCGGCGTGCATCGCTGCCGCGAGGGTGCCTTGTTCTTCGTCGGTCAGGGTGTGGCGGACGGGTCCGAGTTGCCAGGTGACGAGTTGGCCGAGGCCGTCGCGTCGGGTGGGGGTGGCGGTGAGGCCGAGCCAGAACTGCGCGGCGATCCGTTTGACCGAGTGCTCGTATGCGGCGGCGCCGAGGTGGTGGCATTCGTCGACGATGACGTGCCCGTACCCGTTGGTCAGGGTGGCGACGTCGTCGCGCCGCGCGAGGGAGGGCAGCAGTGCGATGTCCACCGTGTCGGTGAGCTTGCGTCGGCCGCCGCCGAGTTGACCGGGCTTGATGCCGAGAAACTGTTGGATGCGGGTGCGCCACTGGTCGGCGAGGGCCTTGCGGTCGACGAGGACGAGGGTGGAGGTGTTGCGTTCGGCGATCACGGCGCAGGCCATGACGGTCTTGCCGGAGCCGGGTGGGGCGACCAGGATTCCGTCGTCGTGGGCGAGAAGTGCGCCGACCGCGGTGGCCTGTCTGCTGGTGAGTTCGGCGGTGAACGCGATGTCGATCTCGGTGCCGGAGTTTCGTGCGTCCGTGACTGCCAGCCGCGATGCGGCGCGTTCGACGATGGTGGCGGTGGTGTGCCGCAGTCCCCGCGGGAGTACCAGGCGGTCATCGAGGGTGAGGTCGTAGCCCTGGATGAAGCGGGGTGTGTCCCAGGTGGACTTGCGGAGTCGTTGCAGCTCGTAGAACCTCGGGTTCGCCATGGCAGCGGCGTGCTTGAACGTCGCCAGCGCGGCGGGGGTGAGCTGCCTGGCGTCGATACTCAGCCCGGCACCTGCCTCCGCGTGGACCACCGGAGGAAGCGGTGGATGGACCTGGGTCGCGGCGGACCGGCTCATCGTGGCGAGGTCAGCACCGGTGACGGCTTGCTTCGCTTGCCGGGCGATGTGTTCGGCGTCGCCGGGGCTGAGCCGGTCCAGCGTCGACAGGAACGCCCACTGGTCGGCGTACGGCTCGAGCGTGCCGAGGTTGAGAAACGTGGTCAGTCCGTCCTTGCGGCGGCGGCCCTGCAGGGGTGCGGCGATGAGGTTGCCGAAGCCACCCTCTGGCAATACGTCCTGGTTCGGGAAGAGCCGATCGTACGAGCGCAGGTCCATCGACCCGCGCAGCACCATCGCCTCCCGCAGCAGGACCGTGCCGACGGCCCGCCCCGTGGCGGCCGGGACCGCGCCGGTGAAGAAGACCCACACGTGGGCGCCGCGGCCTGACTGGGAGATCTCCAACGCAGCAGGCACCGCGCTGGCTCGCGCCGCCTTCACGTACGCGAGGGCGTCGAGCATCGCCGTCGAACCGTCGAAGTCGGCCACGACGAAGTGGCAGGTGTTGCCGGGCATCAGCGGGTACAGGCCCATGAACACGTCGCCGACCAGATGCGCCGCGACGACCTCCGTCGTGCGGGGCAGGTAGGCGGCACCGCGCCGGTCCATACCCTTCCGCCAGCCACCGGCGACTGCGGGCATCCACCCGGCAGCGCCGGTACGGGCGTTGTCCCACCGCACGGCGTACACGTCGGCCCGGGCTCGGAACCGGTCGGCGAACAAGGTCAGCTTGTCCTGCGTGGGCGACGCCATGGTGACCAGCCCTGGCGGCTCCACCGGCGCGGACAACTGCTCCGGTGCCGCAGTCGTGTCCTGGCCGCGCAGCTCCAGCAGACGCGCCATCCGGGCGTTCTCCGCCCGTAACCGCTCCACCTCCCGCCGAAGATCGACGAACTCGGCCACCGAACCCATGCCGACCATCCTCGCGCACCAGGCTCCGAACTCCCCGACACCGGTCCGCTAGCCTCCGCGGATGGCATCGAAGGGAACCGCCGCGCTGGAGGCGATGATCGAGGAAGCCACCGTCGATGCGTACGGCGACGACCAACAGCTCACCGGCCTGTTCACCATGATCGAGGAGCATCTGGCGGTGCCGTTCACCACCACCGTCCTCGGCGTCGAGGTCACCGTGCGCAAGGTCGACCTGACCGCGGACAGTATCGTCGCGGTCTGCGCCCGAGGCCGCCACCAGCAGAGAATCGATCTCCTCGACCCTGCCGCTACCCACTCCCGCGCCGGACGGTGCCGGGTGGATCGACGCCTACCGGCACTGGGCCGGGAGGTAGGCCGGCGATGAGCGAGTACCAGTACTACGAGTTCACCACCGTCGACCGGCCTCTCAGCGACCGGGAGCGGGCCGCGCTGCGGTCGCTGTCGACCCGGGCCGACATCACCGCCTCCAGCTTCGTCAACACCTACGAGTGGGGCGACTTCAAGGGCGACCCGCGCACGCTGATGGAACGGTACTTCGACGCGCACCTGTACCTGGCCAACTGGGGCACCCGCCAGCTCATGCTGCGACTACCGAAACACCTGCTCGACCCCGCCACCGTCGCCCAGTACTGCCAGGGTGACAGCGCATCTGTCTGGACCGCCGGCAAGCACGTCATCATCGACCTGCACGACGAGGACGAGGACGGCGCCGACGAGTGGGACCTCGACGGCCACGGCCTGCTCGCCTCCATCATCCCGGTCCGGGCCGGCCTCGCCGCCGGCGACCTGCGCCTGCTCCACCTGGCCTGGCTCCGCTGCGTACAGTCCACCGAGATCGCCGACGACGAGCCCGAACCGCCCGTCCCCGCCGGACTGGGCACCCTCGACGCGGCCCTCACCGCCGTCGCCGAGTTCCTGCGCATCGACCCCGACCTGATCGCGGCTGCGGCGGCCGGGTCGCCTCCGGCCGCCTCCGGTGAACCGACCGCCGCGCAACTACGCACCTGGGTCGTCGGGCTGCCCGCCCGGGACAAAGACACCATCCTGACCGACCTGATCACCAGCGGCGACAGCCACCTACGCAGCCGACTGCTACGCCGCTACCGCGCCGCGCACCGCACCGATGCCCCCGCCCCGGCAGCCACCCGCACCGTCGGGCAACTGCTCGCCACCGCCGCGGAGTTGCGCGCCGAACGGGAACGACGGGACGCCGAGCAACGCGAACGCGACCGGATTCGCCGCGAACGGTCCGCTGCGGCAGCACGGCAACGACACCTTGACACCCTCGCAGTCGACCAACCCGCCGCCTGGCAGCGGGTCGCCGAACTCATCGCCACGAAGAAACCCCGCGAGTACGATGCCGCCGTTCAACTCCTCGTCGACCTGCGCGATCTCGCTGAACGAGACGGAGACAGCACATTGTTCCGAAGTCGCCTGGCCGAGCTACGGACGGTGCACGCCCGCAAGCCCAGCCTGCTCGAACGCCTCAACCGCGCAGGTCTCGAAACCTGACGCATGGCTCCCCGCTGACCGTCGCCAAGGTGCGACGAGGATCGTGGAGGGCCGGTGCGGCGTGCCAGCGTGACGCCCCAGACAGTCGACGCTGGCGGAGGTGCGCTCAGGCGTCCGTCGGGACCCGCAACCGGGCATCGAACCGCGCCGTTTGGCGGGGTGGACCCGGAGGGTCGGGTGACTGTCTGGGTGTCTGCTGCCGACGTCATGGCCAACTTCGAGTAGGACGCCCCGGCCCTCGCTGATGACCGCTGTATCAGCACTGAATGGAGACTTGCGACCTATCGCCCTTTCCGAAGTTGTGACTACTGAACCGCGGCGGGTCCACGCCCCTTGACCAGCACGACCGAAGAGGGTGATGCCCGGTGAGCAGCCTGTGGGCCGGCGTCGACGTCGGCAAGACCCACCACCACGTGTGCGTCGTCGACGACGACGGCACCGTCGTTCTGTCCGAGAAGATCCCCAACGACCAGCAGGCCATTTCCGGCATCGCCGGACGGCTCGGTAAGCGCCGTAAGCCGATCCGCTGGGCCGTCGACCTGCGGGGTGGACCTGCCTCGCTGCTGTTGGCGGTCCTGTTCGACCGGGGCGCGGACGTGCGCTACGTCAGCGGCACCGTCACCTCGCGGATGGCGGAGGCGTTCCACGGCGAACGCAAGACCGACGCTCACGACGCGTACGTCATCACCCAGACCCTGCGCATGCGCGCCGATCTACCGACCCTCACCCTCGCGGACGGGGTGCAGCAGCAGTTGAAGCTGCTCGTCTCCCGCCGCCTGGACCTGGTCGCCGACCGGGTCCGCATCACCGCCCGCATACAGGACCTACTGACCGAGATCAGCCCCGTCCTGGAGAAGGCGCTCTACCTGCGCAGCAAGGGCGCGCTTCGGCTCCTCGTCCAGTGGCAGACCCCCGGCGGGCTGCGCCGTGCCGGCGAAGCTTGCATCCTGGCCTACCTGCGCCAGCACGGCGTGCGGGCCGCCAAGGCGCTGACCGTCAAAGTCCTCACTGCCGCGCGGACGCAGACCGTCGCCGTCGCGGGGGAGGCCACTGCGGCCGGGATCGTGGCGCAGATGGCGACCGATCTGGAAGCGGTCAACGACCGCATCGTCGCCATCGAGAAAACCATCACCGCGGTGGTCGCCGAGCACGAACTGGGAGAGATCGTCACCAGCCTGCCCGGCATCGGCACCACCCTCGCCGCCGAGTTCCTCGCCCACGCCGGCACCCTCACCACCTACCCCAGCGCCGCAGCGCTCGCCGCCCACGCCGGGCTCGCCCCGATCTCGCGCGACTCCGGACGCCGGCAAGGTCATCAGATCCGGCCGCACCGATACCACCGGGGTCTACGCCGGGTGTTCAGCATGTCCAGCTTCACCGCCCTGACCCACTGCCCACGATCACGCGCCTACTACGACAAGAAACGAGCCGAAGGGAAAACCCACCGCCAAGCCACCACAGCCCTGTCCAGACAACGCCTCAACGTCCTCTGGGCCTGCATCCGCGACAAGACCACCTACCAGCCCAAACAACCAAGATCAGCAGAGGTGGCGCTGTGCGAACTCGCGTAGAGACTCCGTCCGATGAGGTACTGGGCGAAGTCGGGGCGCCCGGTCCGGTTCTGCGCGGCGAGGCCGGTGCTTGCGGCGTTGTGGAGGATGGCGCGGAGCGGGTCGTGTTCGTCGCGCCTTGGCAAGGATCGAGTTAAAGACGCCGACGCTTCGTATTCCCCGAAGCGACGTCGCGGGCTTTGCGCGCGAGCCACGAACGAAAGTCCTGGAGGGCTAGGAGATCTTCGTAGCCGTCATTGGCGAAGCGGTACACGAGGGCGTGGAATAGCTCATGCGGCGATCTACCCACAGCCTCCCTCAAAATCCCCCCGATCTTGCCGTTTACACTTTGCTCGAGGCTCCTCGCTCTCTTGGGATCGTCGGTGATCTGCCCGAGCGCTTCCCTAAGTAGCTCCGTGTTCGTCCGCGTGTCGGCAGCCAAGGCCGGCATATCCGCAACCTCATAAAGCCGGTACCAAGACACTGTACGACCATTTAAAGAGACCGCCCCTCGTGCATGAGCTACTGCTTCTAGCGTCGCCCGATCGAACGTCCCGGTATCACTGCGGTAGGGTATGGACGTGCCAGTGGTTCCGACTATACTTTCTTCGATGGAGCCATGGACAACGAATGCCCATCCGGCGAAAAGATTGCGACGTAGGGCCATGACTGTGGCCAGGGCACTCAGGTCTGCCTGCTGTGCCTCGCCCAAAAGCGCGTCCATGTCTTGTCCGTGAGTTGCTATAAGGTGACCGATCCACCGATCCGGTGCCATCAGGCAGCTGGCGAAGATGTCTGCCTGCTGCTCGCGGCCGTACATCACGTGCTCATATGTGTTGTAATCGGGGTGGCAACTGGCCGAACCTGCGTGCCACGGGATGAGGACGTGAGCGAGTTCGTGGGCCATCGTGAACCGAAGGCGGCGACGGGGCGCTTGGCTTCTCAAGAAGACCTTGGGGCGCCGCTCACCGAGTCCGACCACTAATGCGTCGACTGCCGGAAAAGGCCAATCTAGGTCAGTCACCTCAGCGTGTAGCTCGAGCAGGCCGCGAACATCAACCGGCGGACGCAGGTTTATCCGATCTACAAAGAGTGCCGCCAGTCTCCGCGCAGCTACGTCGGGAGCGGTGAACTTTTCGCCGATCAATTGGATAGATCCCCGGAACTCTGCAACGGCAGTTGGCCAGAGGTGATTAGCCATTCAACGACCTTGGAAATCTCAGCCGGATTGCTTGCGCTACGTGCGGCCAAAGCGTACTGAGTCTTTCCTTTCAGTAGATCTTTGACGTCTATGCCGTATCGCCTCGCCGAAATGATCAGCCGCAACGAGCGGGACTGCTCCACCCAGAGGGAGTATTCGGCGTCTGACATCCCTAGGTAGTGATGGAGGGACACTCTCTGGCCGAGAGGGGCGCCAGCATGCTCATGCCAAGCCTCGACCCAGTCATCGATATCGGTCTCGAACGCCTCGCCTGCAAGGCAGGCTGCTACGAACGGCTGACTCGGGACGTCAGACATCGATCTTCCGTCCAGGTTCCGCGTCACCGATCCTCCTACCGGTCTGAGCATCGAGAACGCCTAGATGGCGTCCTCGCTTGTCGTACACCTCCACGTGCCCGTGCAGCCGGTCGTACTCGTACAACCTGTCGCCGTCCTCGTTGCGCCACCGACTAACCCCGTTCCTCTTGACGTGAACGCAACTGTCCAAAAAATCCGGACGTGTCCGAGCTATGTAGCTCACGCCAGCTCCGAGGTGGGGATGGTCGCACTCCTCCTGTCGAGTTATACCTTGGCACTCCAGTCTCTCACGTCACTCCAACTCCGGTGACCAGCACTTGGGCACTGCTAGGTATGCCGTCCCGATGGCCCCGCCCACCGACAGCAACGAGCTGCGGCGGCGGCAGGCATCGCCTCCCACTGGTCCGACCTGTTGATCTCACATGTTGTGCTGAACCACAGGTCTTCCAAGGTTGCGTCCACGGGTGTGGTGTACGACTTGCCCGTGATGGGCGTGTTGCATAGATGAGAGACGGTCATCGCGTCGATCCTTCAAGACGACCAAGTCAGAGAAGGAGGATAGGACGCGATGGCCGCTTCAGAGAGTGCGAACCCTGTTGACCTGCTGCGCGAGCAGATCGAGGGCGCGTCGCCGGATGTGTTGCAGGCGATGGTGAAGACGTTCGCGCAGGTGTTGATGTCCGCCGAGGCGGACGCGATCTGCGGCGCCGGGTACGGGCAGCGCAGCGCTGAGCGGGTCAATTCCCGCTACGGATATCGGGTGCGGGAGTGGGACACCCGGGCCGGGACGATCGACTTGGCGGTGCCGAAGCTGCGCACCGGTTCGTACTTTCCGGACTGGTTGCTGACACACCGCCGACGAGCCGAGCAAGCCCTCGTCTCGGTGGTGGCGACGTCGTATCTGCTCGGGGTGTCGACCCGGCGGGTGGAGAAGTTGGTCGAGCAGCTTGGTGTCAAGCAACTGTCCAAGTCACAGGTGTCGGAGATGGCCGCGCACCTGGACGCCCAGGTGGAGGCGTTCCGCAATCGGCCTATCGACGCCGCCCATTACGCGTTCGTGCGGATGGACGCGTTGACGATGAAGGTCCGCGAGCGCGGGCGGACGATCAACGTCCACGCACTGGTCGCGGTCGGTGTCAACGCCGACGGTCAACGCGAGGTCCTCGGCGTGGACGTCGCCTCCGACGAGGACGGCGCCGGCTGGCTGGCGTTCCTACGGTCGTTGACCGCCCGCGGCCTGTCCGGCGTTGCGCTCGTCATCTCCGACGCCCACTGTGGGCGCGATCGGCGCCGCCCTGCCCGGAGCCGCCTGGCAACGCTGCCGCACCCACTACCTGCGCAACCTGCTTACGAAAGTCCCGAAATCCGCGTAGCCATGGATTGCCACCCTTGTCCGGACGATCTTCGACCAGCCAGACGCCGATGCCGTCCGAGCCCAGTTCGACCGCGTCGTGACCACGATCGAGGCGAAGTTCCCCGCCGCCGCCGAACACTTCGCCGACGCCCGCGACGGCCTCCTCGCCTCCACCGGGTTCCCCCGCCAGATCTGGCGTCAGATCTGGTCGAACAATCCGCAGGAACGACTGAACAAGGAGATCCGCCGCCGCACCGACGTGGTCGGGATCTTCCCGAACCGACCAGCGATCATCCGTCTCGTCGGCGCTGTCCTGGCCGAGCAGACCGACGGGGAGTGGTGAATCACACTGAATGCGATGCCCTAGCCGACTCTGCACAGATGAAGGCATTGGGTCAGGAGGAGCGCCGTTCCTCGCAGCTCCAGTTCACGTTTGTGGGGCGCTGGTCAGTTACGACGTACTCGATTATCACGGACCTTCTCACCGGCGGGTCATAGCTATCGTGGCGGCGCGTAGCAGCGAAGCTGATCCGCTCCCGTCTGCTTCTCGCACTATGGCGTCTGGCCTGCAATGGGCGCGAATGAACCCGGTCGCAGCGTGAGTTGCGCATCGGGTGGCAAGGACGATGGCGTCGGCCCTCCGGGTCCACTGTTTGAGCTGCCGACTGCCGACGTGGTCGTGACTTACGGTGACGCTGACTTGGGGGGCTTGCAGTTGGAGTTCCGCGCGCACGCGGTCGAGGACCTTTTCGTCGAGGGAGTACAACAGCAGATCTTGTGCCGGTATGTCAGGCAAAATGCTGGCCGTGCCTAGGTCATCCTGTTGAGGCCAGGTCAGTCTTGCGCCTAGTTCTGTACTCAGCCGCGCCGCGAAGGTCAACTGATCGGCGTCGAGCCGCTTGGGATGGTCGGAAAGCGGCCGTAGAAGTTGATAAGCAAGCCGAAGCCTGGCTTCCTCGTCGGGGCAGGAGGCGCTGGCTAGGAGGTCGGCCAGGTCGAGCACGACGGTGGCGCGGTCGGGCCCGACCCACCGGGTCGCTTCGGCGGCCAGGTCGTCGAGCAGCCGCGCGTATGTCTCAGCGTCTGGGCTCGCCCGGAGGAATATCTCGGCCAGCGCAACGATGCCCGCGAGATCACCTGGGCTGAAGCGGTTGTGTGTGAGGGCGTTGTTGAGAAGCTCACGGGCTGTTTTGGCGGCTGGTCGTCGGTACTGATCCGAATCGACGAAGGCGCCGACCAAGTGCCAGACGCGTCCGGCCGCTTCGTCGTCGAGTTGCTGGAGGGCTGCGGCGATGTCGTTGTCGGCGTCGGCCGCCGGGGCCCAGGAACGCCACAACTCCTGGTCGAGGATCTCGCGATTTGCGTCATGCTCGGGAAGTCTGGTGATGCATTCCAGCCAGGACTTGGGGCCGGCTGGGGTATCGGCCGACTCAGGCTGGTCGCCATCGGGCAGGCCGTCGCTCTTTGCCGTGGGCGCGGGTTCCCGGTAATGAGCAGCGAGGTCGGGAGCCAACTGCTCCACCGCGGCGAGCATTTCTGGGCTATGGCGGAGGAGTTCGCCAACGGGTGTGCTGTCGGCGACCCAGGCGGCCATGGCGAGCACCGTTAGCGCTTGTGGTCTGAGGTCAGTAAGGGGCCCTTCCATCAGGGCTGGCACCATGGTTCCTGCGTGGATGAGGCGCGATCTGGCCGTTTCCAAGTCGCCGGTGGATAGAGGCTCAGCGAGTGCCGTCGCGTAGACCGCGCCGAGGATCGCGTCCCGCACGGGGGCGGGTGGCCTCGTGGTGGCCACGTCGACGAGATCGGGCAACCGCAGCATCTCGCTGCTTCGTCCGAGCTTTGCGAGCCGTTTGATCCGCAGATGGCTGAGGTTGGTGGCGTTCAGCCCACCGGTCGCGGTGAGTTGGTCGAGGATCGCGGCCGAGGCGGCGTTGGCACCTGAGGCCAGTGCGATCTCAAACTGTGCCAGGAGTCGCCCTACCGGAACTGGTGCATGCCACGATCGGTGCGGCCGTACAGCGAGGGTCTGTTGCAGCAGGCGCAGGGCATCCCACATCCTCTTTTCGACGGCTCGCGGGCTTTCGATGACGAATATTAGGCGGTGGCCAGCGAAACGCACTACGGCCTGGTTGATCGGGTCCTCGTCAGCCAGTTGCGTGGGTAGGCCGTCGAACCGTGCGTAGGTAGGACCGACAAATGCTTGAAGCAGTTCGGACACTGCGCCGGCGTGACGCGCATCCCGCGGGATGACGTAGGCGACCCATTGGCGCGTTTGCGGGTTTTGTCGCGGCAGGACGATAGGGACGCCGCTGCCGTGCCGAAGGACCTGAAGGTACGGCGCCAGGCGGCGGCCGATGACCGAGTTCGGATCGCGGTCCGACCACACCGGATTGGCGGGGCCGAAGAAGGCCTCGATGAAGACGTCGACGGCGAGGGAGTGGTCATCGACAGTAAGGTCAGTGTGCATACGCCGTCCCGAAGCGCCGACGCAGGTCGAGCCGGGTAGTAGCGGCGACCTGCTCGCTGATCTTGTAGGTGACAGCCTCGTCATTGATTCGCATTCCGCGGACCGTAAGGTTCATGGATCCGGTGAGCAGCCACTCGTCGCCACAGAAGGTCTTTTCGTGCACGTCGTCGTCCTGGACGACGGAAAGGTTCTCAGCCTTGGCGAGGCGCCGCAGGCGCCCCAGGAAGGTGTCATTGTGGGAATCGGAGCGGGTGACAACATTAAGGCTTGCACCGCTATGGGTCAGCAGTGCGAGGACCTCCGACAGTTGATACGTGCGGTTGGATGCCTCGACAAAGACGCTGTCGTAGCCGCCGGTGGTGTTGTCGATGGCGTTGACATCGCTGATCCACGGCGACACCAGCCATAGCAGTCGGCTGGGCGACACGAGCTCGGCGACAAGGACGGCGGACAGGACATTGTCAATGCGCAGCCCTGTGGTCCGGCCGGTACGAACGATCCGTTCCAGAATCACTGCAGTGCCTCGCGGATCTCGACGTTTGCCCGCAGCAGGCCGGCATCGCGGACCACAGTGGTGACCTCCCCATATACCCGCAGCACGTCTCGGTCGACCGCGACCGCGGGCACTGCCTGCAGGGCGGCCCTGAACGCTTGCGCGCTACTGGCGGGTGCGACGAGAGCTAGGGCACCACGTTTGCCAATCTCGGTGGTGTACTGCTCCAACCAGTCCGGGCCTGTGACATCGACGGTGGGCAGCCGACCGTCGTGGGCTGCCTGGACCAAAAGCCGGTCGAGCAGTGGCGGCCCGGCGTAGGGCTGGTAGTGCTGCAGGTGCTGGGTGCGGGCACGGTTACCGCGGGGCCACAGCAGGCTAAAGATCTGGTCGGCGGTAAGGGTTGGCCCGCTCACGCCGGGCAGCGTCACCCGGCCCGCACCGACCAGATACGCCAATGCGGTGGCGTCGATCTCAAGGCCGAGTCGCTCCTGCAGCGCATCCCACTCCCGTACCAGGGCCAAGGTGGTGGCGTCTATGGCGCGGGTGCTGCCGGGGCGCAGTAGTCGCGCGGAGAGGGCGGCGACTGCTTGATGGCGCGGGTAACCGTCGAGCGCGGTCCATGCCTCACGCAACTGGCGCAGGGCATGGTCCGCGTCGTGCGCTGACCGCGCCTGCCGGAGCCCGTCCATGGCCTGCGCCGCCGCACTGGTGGGGTGGGTAACGACGTGGTCGAGCAGGTGCACGAGTGACTCGTGCACATGTTCGTGGTCGCTGGGGCCGAGCGCGCTGTCGACCAGGGCCCAGAAGCGGCGTGGATCTTGCGCGTAGTAGGTGGCGAACTGCTCGACGATACCCATGCCGCCGAGGGAGGTCTCGCTGAGCCAGATCGTGGCGGGAGCGTCGGGTTGAGCCGGTTCCTGGATGTCGACGATGAGATCGCGGTCCTGGGCATCAGGACAGGCGCGTTGCACTGCGGCGAGGATGGCCGCGGCGATGGTGTCCCGGTAGACTCGGCGGGCGAGGTCGCCGCTGCTAGTGGCGACCTCGTCGGCCCACAGCAACCGCCCATGATGATCCAACCGCTCGATGACCTTGGGGTGCCGGCTCAATTCGGTCAGCGTGGTGACGAGCCGCTCGGGCGCGGCGCTGCCGGGGTTGGCGTCCCGGTACAGCACCCGCAGGATCTCGTCGATGTCAGCGCCCCAAGCCCCGCCGCGCAGCACGGCGTAGATTGCTTCGCTGCTCTGTATGGTGCGGTGAGGCTGGGTAGCGGCAAGCGCGTACGCGGTGGTGTAGACCAGGCTCAGCCAAGTGCGCTGGAAGGTGTTCGCTATTTGATCGAGCTCAGCATCCTCGGCGATAGCTGTGGTGAACGCGAGTAGGCGCCACTGCGGTGAGCGCAGGTAGGTGTCGACCGTTTCGCGCTGCAGGTCAAGGCATGCGAGACGAAAGCTGACCGCGTCGACGGTAAGGCGGAACCCGAGGGCGGCTGGTTGCCCATCCAGGGTGTAGCGGACGCTGCTGGACTCGGTACGGTTCGGGCGCGTGTACGTGGTCTCACACTCGGCACCGATCGTCATTCGTCGGACTTCTGCCGGGTTTCCGGCCGCGCTGGTAGCGAACCCGACGGCACTGATGCGCGTGCCCCAGGCGGAGGGCTGCGGAACATCGGCCGAGAACAGGCCGCTGGTAGGTGCGAGCACCTGGGAGGCCCAGATCGGGATGCCCTGGGATCGGGTGTCGATGTCGGTGGGCGGGCGGCGCAGCGCGATCACGTGGGGTCGTACGACCTGGACCGGTGGGTGCCCGTCCGGGCTCCAGACACCTTGCGGGGTGAACGCGCTGACAAACCTGCCGACGTCGAGGATCCCGTTCGCTGATGTGTCGGGTAGTGCCACCCAGGTTCTGTCGTCGCTGCGGCGGTGTCCGTAACGGCGGCTGACCTTGCCGGGCACCGCCTCGCGAAGTGCTCGTTCGATCGAGAGGGTTTCCTCCTCATCGGTGAACGGCAACTCGAAGGCGACCTCGGGAACGTTGAGTGGCTCGTACAGGGTTCCGGTGGTGAACTCGGGCAGCAGGCTTCGCGGATGCGCGCCGGGATCGACGGCTGCTGCGGGCTTCCAGGCCGAACGCAGCCGCCGCAGCGCAGTTGGCACGACTCCGAGTAGAAGTGCGCGGGGCTGCTCCCACAGCAGGGCCTGGGCTTCGTCTTGGCTGATGTCGAGAGCGCGACGAAGGTGGTTGATCAGACTGTCTTGCAGCGCCGCGTCGGTGAGCAGTTGCTCCAGCAGGTCGGCCAGGGGGGTGACGTAGTGGTCTGGTATCGGCCGGGTGCCGGGCACAGGCGCGGTCAGTACGCGGCGCACGTCGACGTGGTTGCGACGCAGCATAGCGGCGAGCCAGTCAAGCATGGCCTGCGTGCCCTGGATCTTCAGGACGAAGCGGTTGCCGATGGGCAGGCGGGTGGCGGCCAACTCTGGCGAGAACAGCGTGTCGTAGGCCTGGTAGGCCAGCCGGTCGCGGCCGTAGTCGGATAAAGTCACCACGGTCCAGGGGCGGGTACCACGGCGGCGGCCTGCCCGGCCACGGCGTTGAATGAACGCGGCGGCGTCATGTGGCGCCTTGTGCTGAAGGACGAGTCCAACGCGGTCGTCGTCGTAGCCCACCTCGAGCGACGCGGTGGCGACGATGAGATCGGCGTGTTGGTCGACGCCGGCATCCTGCGAGGAGGTTCGTCCGATCTGGAGCTCACCGACGGTGGCCATCGGGTCGAGGTCTCGGCCGATCTGCTTGACAAGATCCCACGACTGGCCATCGGTGTAGCGCTCGCTCCAGTGCTGCGCGTCGGGCGACCGCAGGCCTGCCAGCACGTTGCCGGCTCGACGTGCGCGCTGGATGCCCTGCTGCCCTTCGGCGTCACGAAGGTCGTCGTAAAAGCGGTTCGTCACGTCAAGATCGTCGGTGAAGAGGAACCCCCTCGATCCGTGCAGGAACTCTCGGCCGGGCAGGTCGAGGACTCGGCCGTAGAGCATCGCGGTCTGGATCGACGTGGACAGCTGACTGGCGCCGGACACCGGGTCGGATCGCAGTGCGATGGCGTACTCCCGTCCTTCCTCCTCGAAATCGTTGTCCCCGGGGGTGATGTAGTCCACCGACGCGTCGGGCAGCCCGGTGAGCTGGCCGAAGAACGCGGCGGCGTCGCGAAGGGTGGCGCTGAGCCCGACGATCGTCACCGGGGCACGCAGTGCGTGGCGCCACCGGCGTAGCAGCAGGCCGACCTGGGCGCCGTGCATTCCGGTGTAGGTGTGGGCCTCGTCGAGCAGGACGAGGCTGGGCCGCCGTGGCCCGAACCAGCCGAGGAGGGTCCCGAGGCCGGGGTCGGTGGAGTTGCGGTTGAGCATCTCCGTGGTGGTGAACAGCAGGTCGGGCGGCGACTGCCGAAGCGTGTCACGGGTGAGCGCCAGATCGGAGATCGTGGTGCCGCACGGCGCGCTGGTGCACCGGACCCGCTCCCGGTGGTCCGCGCGATCCTGTCTGCTCCACACCAGTTCTCCGCCGCATGTGGGGCATCTCAGGTAGGGGCAGAGTAAATCGGTACCGCGCTCAGCCCAGCCGCGCTTGAGATGTGCCGCGGTACCGGACTCCAACTGCTGCAGACTTTGGGGGGTATCACCGTACAGAACGCCGATCCGCAGGCGGCGAGCAGCGCGCTGCTCCTGGGCAGCGTTGACGCGTAGCGCGGCCTTGACTGCCTCGCGCAGTTGGTCACGGAGCAACTCGATGCGGGGATACAAAGCGAGGGTGTGCACGCCGGTGCCACCTGCCCGGGCGTGGCCGGCCATGGCCAGGAAAGCCGGCAGGTAAAAGCTCAGCGTCTTTCCACTACCAGTACCTGCGCCGACGATGATTCCGGCGTTGCGGCGAGACCTGACGTCGCTCAGGACAGCTGTCGTGCCTTCGATCTGGAAACCAGCCAAGTCGAAGTCGCCTAGTTGCGCTCGGGCGATGGCCGTGTCGTGATCAGACCAACCCGGCAATTCAGCGAGTGTGGCCAGCGCAGCGTCGGCGGAGATGTTCCGACTCGGGTAGCGGCGCCGGTTGACCTGCAGCCGGAAGTCGGCGACGAGTGTCTTGCCGTGCTGCCACCATCGGGGCGGTGGCGCGGCGGGCTGACGTAGGGGAAACAGTTGTCGGAGTCGGCTGGTGAGCCGGACCGTTTCACCCATGCGGGTGCGGTAGCGCTTCGGAGACGTGTTGGGCACCGAGAACAGCAGCGCGGCGTCGAGCAAAGCCTCGCGAATCTGGTCGGCGTTGGCGTCGGTGGGTGCGTCCGGGTCGCCGAGCCGTTCGGCGATGACGGTCATGACCTCGTCGTGGGCCAGGCTGCCTGTGGTGACGCCCCACGTCAGTAGCGGCAGTTCGAGGTCTTCCAAGTCGTCGAGGATCGTCGACAGGAAGCCACCGTCACGCCGCAGTGTCACCCACTTCTCCTTTGCACTTCGATCTGGTCGGCGACCTCGTACCGGCGCAGCAGCGCGATGTCGTCGTCCGACAGGTGGGCCAGCGTTGTCCGCTGCCCCAGGCGGGTCAGCAGCGTTTGCAGTTCGGGAGCCGGATCCTTGAGCGCATCGAGATCTTCCTTCAGACCAGCGTGGACGGCGGCGAACTCGACCACGTCGGAGCGAGACGGAACATCGACCTTTCTGAGCTTGTTCAGTTTACTCAACCGCGCTTCTTCCGTGCGCCGCTCCACGGGAGGAAGCATGACCATGCGGTGCAGGGCCAATTCCGCCATCCGCGCGGTGTTCCACTGCGACCACGCCTGCGACAGGCTGAGGCGAACGTCGCGACGGACGCCCTCGATCTTCTCCTTGGCAGAGGTGAAGGCCCGCATGGGGGGCAGGCCGGCGTCCCCGGCCGACCGTGCAAGCGCCTCACGTCCGAGGTCAAGGCGAACCGCGGGCAGGTCCACGCCCCGCTCACGAAGCCGATCCGCTGCGCCCAACGCCGCTTCGACATCGTCAAGGACGGCGTTGAGTTCCTCCAGCCTGGTCAGGATCCGTTTGGCGTTCTCCTCCCCTGCTGCGCCCATCCGGAGTCTGTCCGCTTGGGCGCTCAACGCCCGGGCCTTGTCCAACACCGAGTCGAGGATCATTGCGCACCTCCACCGAGGGCGCCCCAACGACGGAGGAACTCCTGCACCCGCACGGCGGTGATCGCACCAGATCCGCCAGCCCGCCGTTGGGCCGTGGCAAGTTGTTGCGTCAGCCAGGCGTCGCTTGCTGTCAGGAACCGACGGATAACTCCCAGATCCTCCCCCCGGTAGGCGGTCACCAGCCTCAGTGTGGCCCGGTAGCGAACGTCCGCATCGGCCTGCGACTCGATCTGGTTCAAATGACGTTGAAGTCGATCGACCCGGCGCCAGTCGCAGTGGCGGGCGGCCTCGACGAGGGTACGGAAGGCTGTGAGATCGTCGGGGCCGAGCCCTTCGCGCAGCGCGTCGTCAAGCGCCTGTTCGACCGCGGTCACGGTGTCGCTGCCGCTGACGCCAGCGGGAAGGCCGCGCCGAATGTCGGCGAGGTCCTCGCGCAGCCGCACGGCCTGCGCCTCGACGAGGTCGTCGAACTTGGCGAATCCGGCCACGGCCTCCTTGGCTACCCATTCCGGCAGCCGTTCGGGTCGCCAGGTCCACTCCTTGGCCGCACGAGCGAGCAACGGCATGGCCCGGGCCGCGTCCACCATGCGTACGTCGCCTCGGGTGCCGCGGCGGTAGCCAACGCTCTCGCGCAACCTCGCAACGAGTTCCAGGCGCGCGGCCCGGTGGGCCTCCCAGAGCGACACCCACGGCGCGACGCAGCCGTCTACGTCGCTGCGATTCCACGAGGCGCCGTCGTCGAGGACGGCGTCCAGCAACGCAGGGCTGGCCATTTCGGGCCACGCGCGGCCGGCGAGAACAGCGCCGAGCAGGGAGGCGCGCATGGCGGTGACGAGGTCCTCGTCGGAGAACGACCGGGCGCGAAGGACGGCTCGCTGCAGGTCTCGCTGATGCCGACTCGCGATGCGGTGCAGACGCCTTATGGCACCCGCATTCCCGGCGGTCACGCCATTGGCAGCCAGCAGCAGTTGCTGAAAGAAGGTGGCGTTGCGCGGGCTTCGCTTGAACTTGATCGGCGCGTCGCTGGTGCCGACCATGCCCTCCCCCTCGGCGTCCTCGATCGACACCACGATAGAGCGTGGCGGCCATGCCTTCTCCACTTGCGCCGCCAGCGGCTCAGCCATCACCGGCTCGTTCCACGCACACTGGCTCACCACCGCCTGCTTGATGATCGTCCGCAACTCCAGCGCCGTGCCTTGCAGCAACCTTCCTCCGCCGCCTTGCCAGTTCTCCAGGTCGTCGTACATCTTCCGCACCCGCGCCGGCAGGACATCCACTCCGGAGGGGTGCGGGGCCGTGCGCCCGGCGATCGATTTGTCGGCGGGCGGGCGCTGCGGCCCGCGGATGATCCGATCCGACCGCTCGGTAAGGTCAAGCAAGCTGATGCCGAAGGCGTGGTGAAGGTCGGGTGACAGATTTACCAATTCCTCGGGAGCGTCGCCCCAAAACTCCAAGAAGGTCTGGCGGCGTTCACTGCCGGTCGGATCGAGTTCGTCGATCTGTGTCTTGATGGCACCGTAGAGGAATGTTTCTCCGGACCAGGTAGCAGTGGGGTAGTCTTCGCGGAATCTCGAATCTGGAAAGGTTCCCGCCGTGAGCGCCTCGGCGTGTTCCACAAGTACCGGTCGAATGACTTCACCGATGACGGCGCGAGGGTTGAAGGAGTCTGGGCTGTTGTGTGCCGGGCGGGCGCGTATGGCCCGCCGCAGCGCATGCCGGTTGAATGGGTAAAGCCCGTGTCCTTCGGTCGAGACGCCGAACGTTGAGTGACATGGCTGCTTATACGGGCAATCCTCACATTGGTTCGGGGTTTCGGCACCCGCCCCGACGCCGGCCTCCTCGAGCCGTTCCCGGCCCACCCGTGCCGCGTTGAGGTAGCGCCCGACGAACGCGGCGACCTCCGCCTGTCCCCATTCCGACACATCGAAGACGATATCGAGATCGTAGATGTAGGGCGTCGCCGCTTTTGCTCTGGTCAGGACGGTTTCGGCAAGTCGGTCGAAGTAGCCCGGGGTGATGGCCATCAGCGTGCGCACGGGGGCGAGCACGGTTCGTCCGTCGCGTACACCAACCTCGATGAGGGCGTCGAGAAGGTCCCGTTGAACTCCTTGTAGGACCACGAAGTCTTCGATGAGGAGTAGCAATTCCTTGCCTTGGCGGGCGTACTGCCGCCTGACTTCGAGCATCGCCTCCTGAAGGCGCCCGCCGCCGATGTTCCATGCCGCGGTGACAGCCGCCGGCAACTGTTCGGTGAGGATCTCTGCCGCGGCGACTTGCAGCTCAGGCTTTCCCAAATGCCCTAGCACCTGGCGAGCTTTGCCGGAGGCCAGTTTGATGTCGGCCACATCAAGGGGGAGATCATCGACGGTGAAGTGGGTCGGCCTGTCGTTCAGGCCGTCGTGCTGGTCTGACAGGAGGGCGGCGGCCAAGCGTGGGATCAGCTTGCCTGGTTGTAGCAGATAGTCACGAATGTAGGGATCGAGCAGCACTGCGGCTAGCCGATGAGGTCCAGCGAGCATCCTGGCGATGCCTTGTTTGGGGTCGGCAGTGCTCACTGCTTCAGAAAGTTCGTTGATCAGCCGGCGTTCGAGGGCGGCTTGGTCCAGTTCCGTGCTCATCCGATCAACGTCGGCGCGCAGCTGCGCAAGTTCGGGGCTGTCGATGTCGGGCTTGTCGAGCAAGGTCCGGACGACGGCGCGGAGGCTGGTGCTGGTCTTCGGCAAGTAGATGACGGACCGGGTGGGGGTGTCGGGGGTCTTTTCGTGGACCCATCGCACCAGGTGAGACTTGCCGGCGCCCGACTCGCCCACGACCGGCATGAGCATGACTCCATTCGCGGTTGGCCGCTCCAGAAAGTCCTGGCAGACCTGTTCTTCCGTGACCTCGGTGGTCCGGGCGTCGGCGCGGCCCTCAGGGTGACGCCGGCGAATACGCAGCGGTGCGTGGGTAGCGAAGAAGACTGCCCGAGAAGGGGAAACCGCCTCTGTGTTGATTATGTGCCCGGCGGTGAGGGGGGACCAGCACAGATGCTGCCGGAAGTCACTCATCGATGGACTCCATCATCTCGAGGTGCGTCACCCTCCGGGTCCCGTTGGATTGGTCGGGGTCGACGAGCAGGACTTCATCGTCAGCGTCGGAGCGACGATGCAGCTGCAGCCATCCGTACTCATCGCCACAGAGCAGCGCAAAGGACAGCGCCGCGGACACGTCGGGAGCGTCGGCGGCCAGGCCGAGCGTTGCGCTGTAGCGCCCGCCCGGCAGGACGGGCAACTCGTCGATGATGACGGCGACCGCGTCACGAGCAGGAAGTCGCGTGCCGGGCGGCCATTTGGCCTGCGTCGTTCGCCGCACGGCAGTCGTGCAGTCGGGGACCAGCGTCTGGCTCTTCGTTCCGAGCCGTGGGATGAGTGGTGGAGCGGCAAATCCCAGTGCGGGGGCCCAATACGTGAACCGATTCCACCGGAAGTCGTTGACGAAAGGGTTGCCGAGGCTCTCGGCAATAGCCCCGCGTTGCTTTTGGACGACCTCGTCGTGGCTCATCGGCGCGTACGGGTCCAGGGTGAGAAACCAAGACAGGGCTCGGACGAGATCCTTAGGGCCTGTTTGGTTTCCGCTATCGGCGATATTCTCGTTTCGGCCGGTGTCGAGCGCTTGTCGGCGTAGAAGGTCATCGAAGGCCGCTACGCCGTCGGGCGTGAGACGCTTCGCCACTTCAGCGAGTGCCACCTGCTCGCCGTCTTCGGCGACGATACCGAGGTCAAGGAGAGTCTTCACAGCGTATTCGAAGGTCGTGTCGCTGTCGTGCTTGCCTGGGGGGAGCAGGCTGGCCGGGCTTATGGTGGCCTTCAGGCTGTGACGGTGCTGCCGTCGTCCTGGGCAGCCTATAAGGTGCCGGGTGACGATCCACATTGCGATGGGGACGGAAGCGGGGTCGTTGAGTAACGGCATCTACAGCGCTCCGAGTGCGGTCGTTATCGGCAGGGACACGTCGCAGGTTTGACAAAGCCGCAAGTGGGGACGTTCGGGATCCGGCAAGTCGCGCGGGTGCACGAGGTAGGTCGGCGCTCCGGCCGCCAGTCGGTCCTGGACATGAAGCGGTAGGCTGGGCCGCTCGTCGCTGACCCAGATCAGGGGTCCGCCGTAGCCGTCGACCAGACTGGCGTCACTGTCGACGATGACGGGCTTCGGCCAAGCACCGCGCTGGACCTGGTCGATCAGTTCCGTGCTGGCGACGGGTCCGACGACCACTGACAGGCCGCGGCGGGTGAGTTGTGTCAGCAATTGCGGCAGAAGGTCGTCGCGAATGGCGGTATCGCGCCACCATAGGCTCATCCAACTGGTCGAGCCCCGCAGGTGTTCGAGAGGGTCAGGCTGATTCGGCCAGCACGCCATCCCAGGCAGCGGCTCGCCGGCACTGCGGTAGTAACCGCCACCGGCCCGCGACGGCGTGCGCCGTCGACACGCCGGGCAGCCCCGACAGTTGATGGTGGTGGAGAGGATGCCGCCACGCCACGGCACGCGGTAGTAGCCGGAGAGAATCTCCCCGACGCATTGGTCGCCCTTGATTACCTGACGTAGGTGTGCCAGAGCCGCCGTCTGTTCAGTCGTCACGAGCCGCCGTTGCGCCTCAAAGCGGTGGTGCCAGAAGGCGTGGTCGTTGGTCCGTCCGTCCCGTATATGCGCGATGACACGGGCGTCTGAGCGCTCGTGGTACTCGTCGAGCCGGCACTGCCACTGTTCCTCGGGTTCTTCGGGTTGCCGTGTCGGGGGTTGCGGCGTTTCCAGGGCGATCAGCTCGGCCTGCACCATCAGGTTGAGCGTGCGCACATTCCACTGGCGGTTGTGGCCGGACTCCTCGGGGATATAAGTCGGCAGGGTGTGGAGGCCGATGTCGTAGGTGCCGTGGCCGAGGTTGGTCGCCGATCGGCGCATACTGCCCCACCGGTCCCAGCCCTTGTCGGAGCTGATCACGACTTCTCGGTTGATTCGGGTGGCGAGCGGGTAGTCGGAAGGTGCGCTGGCCAGGTAGGCGATCGCGGGGCGGCGGTCTCGGCCCCCACGGCCGACTTCCTGGTAGTAGCGGTCGAGCGTCTCCGGTACGCAGGCGTGGATAACGGTGCGGACGTTGGCCATGTCGAGCCCGAGTCCGAAGGCGGACGTGCCCACGACGATGTCGTAGCGAGTGCGGGCTGGGCGGCCGTCAGCGTCCTCACCGCGCCAACCCATCACGGCGGCGCGGCGCGCGGTGTCGTCGAGGTCACCGGTGACCACGACCAGGCGCCGGAAACCGGCATCGCGTAACCGCTGGGCCCACGCCTGCGCATCGCGCTTACGCGTGGTGTAGAGGATCATCGGCCGAGGCAGGCCGCTGACAGCGTGCAGGACGGCAGCGTCGCGAGCGGCTTCCGTCTCGTACTCGTCGATGAAGTAGCTAGGCTCGCGCCGGGTCTGGGCAGCCCATACCAGTTCGGTCTGCCCTGCTGTACCGAACAGGTGCTGAAGGGTGTGGATCTGCTGGCGGGTCAGGGTGGCGCTCATGGCCAGGGTGACCGGCGCGCGCCCCAGCGGCGCGAGCGTGATCCAGGTGCGGCGTTGTCCGGCGATGGCCTGGAACTCGGGGCGGAACTCGTTGCCCCACTGTTCGACCAGGTGCGCCTCGTCAATGATGAGGTGAGTGAGATGGCCTTGGCGCGCTGCGGTTTCAAGCGCGGAGTTGAGGCCACCCAACAGAGCCTCGGGCGCGGCGATGACCACCCGCTGGCGGCCCTGTCGGATGTCCCGGCGGATGGCCAGCTTGATGTCGGCGGCGAGGCCGCCGGTGTAGGCGTAGTGACCGCTGGGGCTGCCGTGCTCACCGCGTTCGGCGAGCAGTCCGCGGAATCGGCGCTCCATGTCCATGGCCAGCACGACAGTGGGCACGACGACGACGGCCACACCATGCTGGCGTGTCGCGGGTATGGCTGCCGCCCAGGCCAGTTCGGTTTTGCCCTGGCCGGTGGGGAGGCACACGATGAGGCAGCTGCCTGGTGGCGCCGTCACGATGGAACGCGCTGCTTCCCGCTGTCCGGCACAGGTGTAGTGCAGGTAGCGCGGCCCGAGGGTTCGCGTCCAGAACGGATCGGCAGGATACGGCGGCGGCGTTACTGCTTGTCCGGCGTAGACCTCGGCCATCTCCTGCTCGGCGGCCTGGTTCGCCTCCCCCGATGGGGTGGGCGGATGCCATGGCTGGGTGGTCAGCGATAGCCCGGCCGGTGTGGTCAACGCCTGGCAGCCAGCCTGCTCCCACTGTTCTCGGCTGGGCAACGCCGGGCCGATAGGCACCTCCAAGGGCCAACTGCCGTGACGGCGTGCCTGCTGCTCCAACAAGATCTGGCGGGTAAGGGCCGCCGCGTCACGCCAACCCGTCTCACCGCTAACCAGACCGTCCAAGGCATCGCGGAGCCGGATGACGGTGCCATCCGCGGGGTGGGCGGCTTCAGGGGCGGGCCACAGCGACCACAGTGCCTGCGCGTCGGCCCAGGCGTCAGACACTCCTCGGCTCCAACTGCAACCGGCCACCGACAAGACAGGTGATCGCCATCAACCGTAACCGTGGCCGACCAAGCCCGGTCACGAGCCCCGCCGTCACATTGACGTCATCGAGATAACTCTCGGTGTCCGACAGCAGGCGGCCCGCTCGTTGCCGGGCCCGGGCCTGTACCTGCCGGATCGCCAGGACGCGCTCTGCCTCCGCCCGCGCCTGCTGTCCGCGCGCGTGGAGGTCCGCCGAGCGACTCAGTTCGATCCGGCCATGCTGTTCGGCTTGCCGGGCGGCAGCGGCAAACGCATCGGAGCCGCCGAAGCATTCCCACAGTGCGTTGACTCGGGCGTCGCTGAGGTTGACGTCGCCGCGCTCTGGGCTGTAACGGGCGTCGAGCCATGCCAGCAACTGTCGGTCCACGACGGCGACCTCGCCACCTGCCGGCAGCCAGACGCGCTGCAGGAACGGCGGGAAGATCACGTCGGCCTGCCGGCGCAGTGCCCGCTGGGCGTCGGTCCGGTCCGCGACGATCTCCAAGGCCGGATCGATGTCGGCCTCGACCAGGAAGTCCAGGCCGAAGTATGGCTGAGGGGCGACATCGCCATGCCCACGCCGCCAGTACGCGGTTGCCTGCCCACGGTCGTCGACGGTGACCACGCGTGCCAGCACGTCGACGAACGGGTTGCCCAGCCGCAGGAGTCGAAGCTCAGGGTAGCGAAGCGCCGTGTTGCGGTTGAAGGTGCCCTCCATCGCCGCTGCGGGCACAGGGTGCCCGGCGAGTGATAGCAGCCGGGGGGACACCAGCAGCGGACCACGCTCAAACTGGAGGGCGTGCTGGACGTCCACGCGGGTCCGGCTGCGGAACCGCAACCCGCCGGGGTTGTCGCCGGCGTAACCGCGCATCGCCCGCTCGTGTTGCCGCCATTCGACTTCCAGGGCGTTCGTGGACTCCGCCACACTGCGACCGAGCGCCGCCTCGTGCACGGCCTCGAGCATGTCCATGCCGTCGATGTCCCGGCGCTCCCGGGTTAGGGTCTCGGTCACGCTGGCGGCGGTGCGGAGCATGGCGGCAGGGCCATCGCGTAGGGCCGCTTCCCAGACCGATTCGACGATCCCGTCCAAGGCTTCCTGCAGGGCGGAGACCGAGTCGTCGAAGATCTTGACGGACTGGGTGAGCAGCGCGGACCAGACCGTAGTGAAGTCTTGATCGTCGACTCCGACCTGGACGACGAATTGCGGTGCCGGCTGCCGCGCTGCACCGAAGACTCCGGCGAACCGGTCTACCCGACCGAGTCGCTGCTCGCACCGGTTCGGTGACCAGGGCAGCCTGACGTGGATGACGGCGTCCGCGTCCTGCAGATTCACCCCGTCCTCGGCGCTGTCGTCGGCCATGAGGACGCCGCCGTCTGCGCGCCACTGGTCGACGGCAGCGGCGTTGTCCTGTGCGCTACGCCGGTGGGAGTGCTCGTGGATGTTGAGGCCCTCCCGGTCGTTGAAGCAGTCCGCGAGTCGACCGGCGAGGCTACCGGCGCCGCAGAAAATCACTGTTCGGCGGTGTTGGGCCGCCACACGCGTCAATGGGCGCGGGTCGAACTCGGTCTCGCCGCGGTCGTCGGCGAGCTTGTCGAGCGCAAGTTCGTCCGCTGCCAGGACTGCGGGCGAGGCCAGAAAGTGCCGCTCCTCGGCGGTGAGGCCCGCGCGGGTGGCTGCGGCTTCGTCGAGGTGCACCCGCCAGCGCAGCGCATCGAGCAGGTCCTGGGTCAGGTCGTCCACGCGAGAGGACAGGACGGCCAGGACCTGGCCATAGGCGCCGGCTTGCTGCTCTGCTCCCTGGTCCAGCAGCCAGTGGCTCACCTGCTGTTGCCACGACAACAGGACGTCACAGGCGCGCATGGCGCGCCCGGCTGGCATGGCGATGGGTTCGGGTCGGCGACGTCCGGTGACTTCGAACGGTAGCGCCTCGGAGTCGGCGCTGGCGACGAGGACATTGTGGCGGCGGTGCCGGATAACGCGGCGGTGCAGCCGGTAGGTCTCGCTGATGTGCGCGCGAAGGCCATCCACCCGTACGCGCAGCACTGGCCGAAGGGCCTCGTCCTGCAGGTCCCCGTCGGCTGTGAGTAGGCCGGTCACGTCGTCGGCAAGCCGTCGGAAGGCGGTGTCTGCCGGGATCAGTGCCGCGATCTCGTCGATGGCGCTGGGTATCAGTGGTTCGAAGTCCGCGTCGAGACTGTGCACGGCCCTCGCCAGCGTTCTACGGCCCTGGAACCGGGCCGCGAACTGGGCACGGTCCTGCCATCGGTAAAGGGTGGGGTCGAGTAGGTGCAGCAGGGCCAGGTGCGTTTCGGGGCGGGCGGTGGTCGGGGTGGCCGACAGCAGCAGCAGCCGCGGCGTGGAGTGGGCCAGTAGGGTCAAGTCGCGGTACGGGCTCTGGTTCGGGTCGTCGGTGCGGCATAGGCGGTGTGCCTCGTCCACGATGACGAGGTCGAAGCCATGGTATTCCTGCCACCGGTCGGGGGTTTCGTGGCTGGTGATCCGCACGGTGGCGGCCGGGAAGTCATCGATGTAGAACTTGGTCTTCAGTTCGGCCTGCCACTGCCGGCGCAGCACGTCGGGCGCGACGATGAGAATCCGGGACGCGGGCCGGTCGAGCAGATGCTGTCGGATGACCAGGCCAGCTTCGATCGTCTTTCCGAGCCCCACCTCGTCGGCCAGCAGGTAGCGCTGGACCGGGTCGCTGAGCACGGTCATGGCGACTTGAACCTGGTGGGTATAGATCTCGACGCCTGCGGAGAGAAGTGCTGGCAGATTGGCACATGCTGCCCGCTGCGCCACGAGGCTACCGAGCATGGGCAGCCGTGCGTCCCGGAAGTGAGGCGACTCGTGGGCGCCTGCGGCCAGGACCTCCACCGAAGACTGGATCGGGCGATCCCACCGCACCCGTAGGTCCTCTTGCGGTACCTGGAAGTCGCGATCACGGTTCGGGATGCGTACGAAGTACAAGTCCGGACCACCGCCGATCACCCGCCCGGCCAGCCAGCGACCAGTATCGGGATCGTGCCAGTATACCCGGGTTTGTTCTAGCAGGCGCACCGGCTGACACTCCTCTGCCGGCACCCACCACGACGCGGCGACCGGCGAGGCCACCGATTCGAACGCGTCGATCCGGACCTGGTCACCGGCCCGTTCCGCTACCCGGCCGATTCCGGGCATGCGGGCGTGCTCCACGAACTGGCCGATCATCAGGGTCGCCGAAGGGGTGCGAGAAGGCACCCACGCAGGCTATCTGACGGTGCCGACAGCCTTTACCCGCCTACAAGATCACAAGACAAGCCAAATAGGACTTGACCTGTGCGCATCAGGCAGACCAGCACGGAAAACGGATGGCCGTCTACAGTCAGGCGGTTTCAGCCCTCGGCCGCCCCAGCCCTTCAGGGAAGGTGAGCCCTCCGAGTAGGGCAGGCAGCCGGACCGCGTGCGGCTTGTTGGTGTCGGCCGGAGGCCCCAACGAGCCGCACACGGCCACCCCCTTCATCGTCCTCGCGCAACCTGGTTGGATCGATAGCGATTCTGCAGGAAGTCTGCGACACGGTGGATGTCTCGGGGAGTGTTCTGGATGTCGTTCCACTTGCGCACGACGCCATCGCTAAAGACCCATTCGCCCTCGGTCCAGTGGCAGTCGTCAGCAATTACCTTGAGATCAGCGGCGAACTCGTCCGCCTCGATGATGCCGTTGCCGTCGTCGAGGGTGTGGCTGATCGCGTCCATGAGGTAGCCCATGCTGATGATCCCGGCACCGTGCATCAGACGTGACCTGCGAGGAGGCTTGTTCCACGCATCAGGAAAGACCTGCTTCACCGCAGCCCAAAAGTTGCAGAGCAGGGTGAACATCTCGCCGGTGTACGGCAGCGCTTCGTCGTTTCGGAATCGATAAAGGGCTCCGTCGGACAGGCTGTTCTCTAGCATCCGCAATACCGAGTTGTCTTTGATGTGGCCGCCTGGGTTGGTGGGCATCTGGATCATCCGGTAGAGCGGGGACCGCAGCTCATCGAAGTTGAGCTTTTCGAGCAGGGTGGCAGGCAGTTGGCGGACCCGCAACGGGGTGGGCAGCGCACCGGAGGCGCCTGGCAGCAACTCGTGGATGAGGCCCTTGGGGAGTGCCTTGGTGGAGTTGACCAGGATGAACTGGGAGCGCTGGTCGGCGGTGTCGTTGGCGATAAAGGCGCTAATGCTCACTGGGAACGCGTCGATGTTGGCGTCGCGGATGGCGGCGCAGCGCTGTTGGCCGTCGACGATGAACCCTGGCCGGTTGTGTTCCGGTCCGTCGATGAGCGGGATTACCAGACTTCCCGTCTCCACGTAGCTGGGGCCAGCGGCGGTGGCGGGGTTTGGTTCGAAGCGCACGCGCTCGTCGAAGGCGATGACGATGGCGTTGGGCAACAGCGGGCTGTCGTCGGTTTCGATGTACCGGCGAATAGCCGCCACGTGGGCGAGAACTTCGGGTCGCTGGTAGCCGTGCAGTTCGGTCGTCTCGTCGCGTCGAATGCGCGAGACGGTGGCGATCTGCGGGACGAGTTTACCGTCCATCGCGAAGGTGTAGAGGCTGCGTCCGCGACCTTGCTGGATCTTCAGCGCGGGCAGCCGGAGTTCGAGGGTGGTGCCTGCGGAGAGGTCACGTCGGGTCGTGGTCACGCGGGAGTCCTTTCTCGTTGTGCGCGCAGCCGCTGTTCGAACACATACAGGTTGTGGAAGCCGCGCCGCTTGTTGCGTTCGGTGCCTCTGAAGATCACGACTTCGATGCCGATCGCCTTGCACAGGTCACAGGGACAGTCTCGCCAGGGCTGGTCTGCCAAGGTCACACGGTACTGCGCGCTACGGTCGGACTTGCCGTCCCACACGGCGCTGTAGTCGAGAAGTGCCTGAACGACCGGGTCGACGTCGACCTCGTCGGCGTCGTACTGGCGGAGCCGGGTCAATGCGGTGCGTTCCAGGGCGAGTGCCTGGGCTTGGCTGATCTCGCCGGAGCGGATGCGGGCCTTGAGCTTGGGGTTACCGTCGACTTGGGGTACGCGCAAGGCGACGTAGGTGCCGGTGGGTGTGTAGTAGTTGTCGCGGTCGTCCTTGAATGCTTGACGAAACGGTGAGGTGCTGTCGAAGCTGGTGACGCCATGGGTGGCGAAGGTGGGGACGTCGTCGCACCGGCTGATGCCCAGCAGGTGCAGTTGCGTGGTGGGCTCACGGACCTGGTCGATCGCGGCGAGGCAGGCGAGGATCTCCTGGGTCTTGAGAGGGACCATGCCCCCGAGCGCGATGCGTTGGTACCCGATGCGTTGTAGTGCGACGACGGCGTCGGCGTAGGACTGCGGGCTCCAACCTTGGGCCACGCCGAGGGGGGTGAAGCAAACTCGGCGGGCCTTGCAGCGCTGCCAGAAGTCCGCAGCCAGAGCAAGGGTGATCTCCTGGCGACGTACCCACTCGGCGGCGCGCTCGTCGTCGCGGGCTGTCTTGGGCTCGTATTGAAAGATGACGTGGTCTACGGCGATGCCGTAGTGGAATCCGCAGCCGTCATAGAAGTCGATGACCTCGTCGACACTGTAGGGCGGGTACTCCTCAGCGACGTAGGAAAACGCTCCACAGTCGCCCATGATCTTCAGTGGTGTGTGGCCGCGGTCGAGGCGGAAGAAGCGTCGGGCGCCCTCGCGGTAAAGGCGGTGGCGTTGCGCGGCTGTGTACTTGCCGGTTCCTCCGCCGGCCTTGCCGTCGACGATGGCCTTGGAGACCAGCAGCCCGTCGAAGGGGGCTTGGGTGAGTACCTCGTGGGCGTACAGGTCGTCGCGTTGCCGGACGCGGAACGGGTCGCGTTCTTCGGTGACGAAGTCGAAGCCCGGGTCGACCTGGTCCTGGCTGTCAGGGAAGAAGAACCTCACGACAGTTCTGCCCGGGTGTTGTGGTAGAGGCGGATGAGGTAGTTGGACAGTTCCTGGATATGCCGGTGCATGTTTTCAATCTCGTTCCAGCGCAGGCCTAGGTCGTCCCAGACGCCAGCGGTCCAATGACAGTGCGGTGCGATGAGGGCAAGGTGTTGGCGGATGGTCTCCGGTGCGTTGGAGCTGCGGGGATCGACGGCACCTAGGATGCGGTCCATCAGCCGGCCCATCGCGCGGATCCCGGCACCGTGCATGAGGCGGCTCTTGGTAGCCGGCAGTCCCCAGGCGTCGGGGAAGGTGTCGCGCACCGCAGCCCAGTAGACGTACAAGGCCTGCAGGATCGCTTCGTAGTCGGTCTCGTTGCGGCTGACGTCGCGGTACGGAAACAGGCAGCCTGACGATGAGGTCAGGCTCTCATTGAGCATGTTCACCACCACGGTGTCGGTGATCACCGCGTGTGGTGTCTGTTCCCGGCTCGTGGAGGCTCGTTTGATCAGCCCGTACATGGGCGAGTTCGGATCGGTGTTGAGGACGTCACACAGCGCGGCGGGCGCCTTGCGGATCGCCAGACGAGGGGGCAGTGGGCTGTCGACCTCGGGCAGCAGTTCGGTGACGAGCCCGCGCGGCAAGGGTCGGGTGTTGTTGACCCGCAGAAACTGGTCGCGCTGGAGGGTGACACTGTCGGCGACGAAGGCAGTGACGGGAACCGGAAAGCCGCGGCGTTGGGCCCGCGCCAGGGCGAGGGCCCGCTGCTGGCCGTCAACTATCCAAGCTGGCCTCGGCTTGCCCTTTGCCGGTAATGGAATGGTCAGCTTGCCGGAGGTGGCCAGACCGTCGCCGACGCTGGGGCCGCGGCTGGACTCGAACTTCGCGCGGGAGGACAGCGCGAGGATAATCGGGTTCGGGAACAGCGCGCCGTCGGTGTTGAGATAGTCGATGATCTCCTCGACGTGCCGGCGTACCTCGGGGCGCTGGTAGCCGATGAGGTTGCCGGCCTCGTCGCGACTCACTCGAGAGATGTCGGCGATTTGCAGGACCTCGTCGGCGCGCAATGCGAACATGAAGAAGGGGTAGGTGCTGCTCTGGTCGATCCGCAGCGCCCGGCGGACAAGGTTCTTGACGGAGGGGGCGGCGGGCATCAGCGCCTCACCTGGGCCGCGACGTCGGCGAACAGGGTGCGGAATCGGGACTGTTCGCAGGACTGCCCGGACTGACGTAATTGGCGCAGCAGGCTGGTCGCGGTGGTGGGCCCGTTGGCCAGGTGGCGCCGGATAAGGTCGCGCAGGGCTTCGTCGCTGAGCTTCTGCCCGGTGGGTCGCCGGCTGGGGTCAGGCGGCGCGGTGGTGGTGGCTTGTTCGGCGAGTTTGCGCAGGTTGGCGTGAGACAGGTCGTCGGCTGCTGCGGTGAGCAGGTGGGCGGCGGCGCGAACATTGAGCGCTTGCAGGCTGCCGCCGACCACTGGCCGAAGTGCGGCGGTAACCGGCACGATGAGGTCGTCGATGTCCGGGCACCGCCCGGGCGGGCCGATGATGGCCAACTGTTCGCGGTCGGCCAGGCAGTCTGCGGCTTGGCGTAGGTCGTCGGCGCAGGCGCGTAGGTACGCCTCGGACAGCACGGCGATGACGACCGCGTGGGGATTCTGGCGAGCCAGCGTTGTGAAGGAGCGAGGGGCATGGGTGTCAGGGCCGCTCCATCGGTTAAGTCTGCTCCACCAGTCGCGCATGGCGGCCGACGAGGAGCCGGCCGCGTCGGCCTCCCCCGCGGTGAAGGTGGCCGCGTAGGGCGCGACCGGCGTGTCGGCTGCGATCAGCCCGTAGCCAGCGGAGCACACCCACAGTTTCGTAGCCCGCGGCAGCGTGGCGGGAAGGCTGCGGGCAACCTGCCAGTGTTCGCCGGCGTACAGGTCCAAGGCGGCAACTCGGTCAGCATCGAAGGTGGACAGCCGGGAGGCCCAGGTGGCGAAACGTTGCCCTGGCCGCTGTTCGTGCAGACTGCCGAGCCGCAGGTGATCGGGCACAACGCGGGTCTTGCGGTTGGCGCAGGTGACCACGAGGTGCACGGGACGGTCGGCCATGCCGGATCTCGACCTCACGCGTCGCCGCCAGTCGTGGAGTCGGTCCACTCGAGCCGCGCGTAGGCGGCATGGTTGTGGATGCTTTCGTCGTTGACCACGCGCACCCGGAATCGGTTCACACGAGGGTCATCGCGCAACGCCAGGGCAACGTGGCGGGTCATGTCTTCGACGAAGACCGGATTGTCGTAGCCGGCCATGGTGACGTGACGCTCGTCCGGCCGTTTGAGCAGCGCGTAGACCGGTGAGGATGCCGAAGCCTCGGCGACATCGATGAGGTCGTCGAACCATAGGTCTCCCGGGCCCACCGGGTGGACTTCGATGGTGACGTAGCCGCGTTGGTTGTGCGCCCCTCGATCACTGATGGCCTTGCTGCACGGACACACGCTTGTTACGGGCACGCGGGCCTGCAATGTAAGGACCGGATTGGCTGTGCTCACGCTGGCGGTCAATGCGCACTGGTACTCGCTGAAGGACCGCGCGCCGGTGACCGGGGCCTGCCGCTCTAAGAAGTAAGCGAAGGTGAGATGGACGCGGGCGTTGCTGCTGCCCATGCGCATACGGAGGTCTTCCACCAGGCGCAGCGCACTGTCCGACGCGACCTCGTCGCGCCAGGTGTGCAGCACTTCCACGAAGCGGCTCAGGTGGGCGCCTTTGACCTCGGCGTCGAGGCTGACCGACATGTCGATGGTGGCGACGGTTTCGCGTTTAGCCCCCTGGCCGTCAGCGATCAGCAGCGGGTAGCGCAGCCCTTCGATGCCGACCTCATCGAGGGAAACCCCCCGCTGGTCGGGCAGCGCCTGCACGTCGGGAAGCATCACCGCTCTCCTCGATAGATGCAGCCGGAGGTGCACGTCTCCCTGACCATGACAGTCGACAGGGGAAGTCGGTCGATTAGTCGGTCCCAGATCCAGCGGGCCAGTACTTCGCTGGTCGGATTCTCCAGGCCGGGAACCTCGTTCAGGTAGTAGTGGTCAAGTTGGTCGAGGAGCGGTTGGAACGCCTTCTTGAGCTCGCCGAAGTCCATGACCCAGCCCGCTTCGGGGTCGACGTCGCCGTGGACATGGACCTGAACCCGGTAGGAATGGCCGTGTAGGCGGGCGCACTTGTGCCCAACTGGCACGTTCGGCAGCCGGTGCGCGGCTTCGAAGGTGAACTCCCGGAAGATTTCCATCAGGCAATTCCTAGGTATTTGTGTGTCTGCAGACTCAGCTGCCACTGCGGATGGTCGAGGCAATACCGCACCGCAGCCTCGGTGTTGGCCGCCTTGTCGGGGCCATCCATGGGCTGCAGCAGGAAGTGCTCGAAGGCGAGGTCTTCGAACAGTTGCGGCTCAGCGCCGACCTGTGGGTAGACCAGCTTGAGGTCATGGCCCTGGGTGAGCACGAGGTCGGCGCCCGCCTTCGGGCTGACGCAGATCCAGTCAAGCCCGGCCGGCGCCAGCCGCGTGCCGTTCGTCTCGACCGCGACCGTAAAGCCCTCGGCGTGGAGGGCCTGCACAGCGGCCTCGTCCAGTTGCAGCAGCGGCTCACCGCCGGTGCAGACGACGTAGGGGCGGCTACGAGGATGGGACTTTCCCTGCCAGGTCTTGGCCACAGCCGCGGCAAGATCAGCCGCAGACCGGAAACGACCCCCACCTGGGCCGTCCGTGCCAACGAAATCGGTGTCGCAGAACCGGCAGATAGCGCGATGCCGGTCCGACTCACGCCCGGTCCACAGGTTGCAACTGGTGAACCGGCAGAACACCGCGGGCCGGCCCGCATGGGTTCCCTCACCCTGCAACGTGTAAAAGATCTCCTTAACGCGGTACACCGACCTCACCCAGCCGTCGGCGCCAGAGCGGGATCTGTGCGGCCGAGTTCCGCGAAGCCGCGACCGCGCAACAGGCAGGAGTCGCAGGTACCGCATGCCCGCCCGCCGACCGGGTCATAGCAACTGTGTGTCCAGGCGTAATCCACGCCCAACTCCAGACCTCGGCGAATCGTCTCGGCCTTGGTCAGCTGGATCAGCGGCGTGTGGATACGCAGTCGTTGGCGCCCCTCCACGCCGGCCTTGGTGGCAAGGTTGGCCATCTGCTCGTAGGCGGCGATGTACTCCGGGCGGCAGTCGGGGTAGCCGCTGTAGTCGAGTGCGCTGACCCCGATAAACACATCCGAGGCATCCAGGGTCTCTGCCCACGCCAGCGCGAAGGACAAGAAAATCGTGTTCCGGGCAGGCACGTAGGTGATCGGAATGTCGCTGCCGAGGTCGTCGGCGCTGTCGTGGTGCGGCACGGCAAGAGCGTCGTCGGTCAGAGCCGAGCCGCCGAAGACCCGCAGGTCGATGTCAGCGACGACGTGCTTCACGGCTCCGAGGTTCGTGGCTACGCGGCTTGCGGCTTCGAGTTCTATCGTGTGCCGCTGGCCGTAGCGGAAGCTGAGTGCGTACGCTTCGTACCCCTCGTGCATCGCCATAGCGAGCACCGTGGCGGAGTCGAGCCCCCCGCTGAGTAGCACCACAGCCCTGCGCTTAGCCGTAGACATATGCCGGCCTCTGCCTCTCCACTCGGATCCAAGAAACTGCACGGTCCTGTATCGAAGCTCGGCCGCAGTTTCGGCAGTCAGCCTACCGAACTATCGGCGACGGTGGAACGCGCCGTAGGCGGTATTTGCCCTATGCCGACAGGGCAGTACGTGTCGGCTACGCAGCGCAACCGGGCATCTCGAATGATGGCTCCCGCTAGTTACGTAGTGAGACATCACTCGATAACTGCGGCACTTGGCTTGCCAGAGTGGCGCACTTTCGTGTACGACGAAGCGCCGAACTCTTCGGGAAACTCGACGCCGCCCGGCGGATCACTATAGTACCTCTGTGCGAACCTGCGGATCCGACGAACTGTCGCCGGGTGGAAGCAGTCTGGAACCACGATGGAGCCCCGCCGTGCCTCCGCAGCAGTGTCATTACGTGGCATCGACCCGCTGCCCGGCCGCAGCCCGACCTTCTGCCCTTCATGTGGGCGTCGGGTGAGGGCGTCGTCCGTTGGGTAACGGGCGTCATCAGCCCGGCATGGGCGATGCTGCCCACGCCCTCCGGCGCAGCGACAGAAACTTGCGGCGTCCACGCTAACCTCCGGGCACTGGTGGGTCGTCTCAGGGTGACGTGAGCAGCATCGCAGCCAGCGTGCGGACGATCGGCGCTCGCTTGCCCCGGGGGGCAAGCAGGGTTAGCAGCCGTGGGGTCGGGTTCCGTCGTTCCGTTGAGCGCAGTCGTCGCCGTTATGCCGAGCCCACCAACTGGCCAATCACCGGCGCTGGCACGCAGCCTGCGTCCCTCCGTCCCGCACGCCCTTTGTTTGTCAGGGTGGCAAGGTCGTCCGCGTGTTCGCCAGGTCTGACAGACCTCGATTGGAGAGTGGGGGCGACGGCGTCGGCCGGGGCGTTCCGGGCGACTTGACCTCCTGCGAGAGGTGAGCGTCGATGGTTCCGGTCGACGCCGGACCCGGCCGCAGCCGCATCGATGCGGCCATCGGCGGCGGCCACGCTGCGCCGTCGACGCGAGGAGACCGACCATGACCGCCGTGAACAGCACCCGCCATCCGCATCGTGACCTCCCGGAGGACGTCACCGACGTGCTGCTGTGGCGGACAGCCGCCAGGGTCATCGCCGCCCACCGGCCCCAGCCGGACCGGCCGACCCGCTGTGTGAGCCTGCTCTGCGCCGGGCAGCACTACCCGTGCCCGCCGGTACGCGCCGCCCACCGCGCCCAGCAGCTCAGCCGCCGACGCGTACCGGCGGCGTCCGGAGCACGTGCGGCGCTGGCACCTCGTGGGGTGGCGGCGGTCGTCGGTTGGTCGAATGGCCGCCCGCCACGCCGGCGGTTCGCCGACTGGCACACCGCTGTCCGGGCCGCGATCAACCCGGGACGGGTGATCGGAGGCTCGGCGGCGGCGGTGATCGGTCGGGTGTCGTCGACCGTGTTGGCGGGTCCGGCTCGGGCCGGTGGCGTGTCGGCCGCTTGATTTCGGCAACATCATCAGGGGGATGGGCTAGGTTTTCCGGCATGGGGTTGCTGGGCGACGCGGTGGTGGTGCTGGACGAGCGAGGCGTGCTGGAGCCGCTGGGCGGGTTGGTCCGGCAGGTGTACCGGCGTGCCGCCGACCGGCACGAGCCCGAACTCGGTGACGACGCGATGAGTTTTGGCACGACCGTGTGGCGCAACCTGACGAACCTGGGCAAGGCCACCTTCGCCGGGATCGACGGTGTGCGGGTCCGGGTGGAGGACAACTCGCTGGAGATCCTGTGCGCCGGCTATGTGGTGCGGCTGTACTCCCTGCAGGGTGGGATCGAGTCGATCCGGTGGGAGGGCAGCGAGGCCCGGCTCGGCGGCGCGGTGGAGAACAGCCGCGACCGGCAGTTGGCGTTCGACGACGAGGAACAGTTCCCCGGCGTCTTCTCCGGTGTCGTGCCGCCGAAGCGCCATGTGCGGGTCGCGCACACCGGGGACATCACGACCGGCGAGGCCACCGCGTACCTCGGGCTGCCCCGCGACAACCGCGACGGCGGCTCGCCGTGGTTCGAGGTGATGCTCTGGTTCGGCGACGCCACCACCGTCGGTACACCGCTGCCGGCGGTCGGTGACCCGGCGGGTGTGCCGGTGCAGCGGCACGACGAACTGGTGATCCCCGAGCTGTCGATCGAGTCGTTGCCGCTCTCCCCGGCCGGTGGCCGTACCGCTGGTGGGTCTGTTGGTCGATGGGCGTGACCGGCGCAGCGAGGCCGCCGGTGCCCGCTGCCGCCGCGGTGGCGGCGTTCGAGCCGCACGCGCTCGGCCTGGCTCGGCGGTGGCGGCGGATGCGCAAGAACGAACTGGCCCGGCAGGTCGGTGTCACTGCGGCGGCGGTCAGCCAGTACGAGCTGGGACAGGCCCGCCCGTCGGCGTCGGTGCTGGCCCGGCTGGCGTTGGCGCTGTCGATGCCGGTCGAGTTCTTCGCCTCCGGCTTCCCGGCGCCTACGACCCCGGGCCACGCGCACTTCCGTAGCCTCCGGACGACCAGCCAGGCCGAGCGTGACCAGGCGGAAGCGTTCGGGGAGGTCGCCTGGCGGGTGGTCGAGGTGATCGGCCGCCGGCTACGGCTGCCCGCGCTGCGGCTGCCACACCTCGACCTGCCCGACCCGACCACACCCGAGGACGTACGCGCCGCCGCAGCCGCGGCACGGGAGGCGTTCGGCCTCGCCGCCGACCCGGTGCCACATGTCGTGCGGCTCCTGGAGGCGTACGGGGTGATCGTGCTCGCCCTACCTGAGGTCTCCGAACGGGTCGACGCCTTCTCCCACTGGTACGGCCAACGACCGTTCGTCTTCCTCAACCCCGCCAAGAACGACAAGGCCCGCTCCCGGATGGACGCCGCACACGAACTCGGACACCTGCTCCTGCACCACGACGCCGAGCCCGGCAGCCAGATCCTGGAACGCGAGGCCACCGCGTTCGCCTCCGAGTTCCTCGCCCCCGGAACGCTCCTGGCCGACGAGCTACCACCCCGCCTCGACTTCGAACGGCTCCACGAGCTCAAACGGCGGTGGGGTATCAGCCTCAAAGCCCTCGTCTACCGGGGCCACGACCTCGGCATCTACCGCGACCACACCTACCGGCGCGGCATGAGCCTGCTCGCCCAGTGGGGCTACCCCGAACCCGGCGACCTCGGCCCCCGCGAACAACCCTCGCTACTCGGCAAAGCCACCGAACTCCTCGACCGTGAACACACCACCGCCGACAGCCTGGCCGCGACAGCCGGCCTCCCCCCAACACTCGTCCACACAGTGATCAACGCCGCCACCGAACACCGACCCGAACTACACCTCACCCTCGGGTGAGCTTGAGTTTCGCCCATGCGGCGGCCAGCAATGCGAACAGTGATCACCGTGGAGTGCCCGGAACGCCTGTCCGATACCGCTGCTCGGCGGTAGGGGCAGACAGTCCGCGCTGACGCTGGGGCATCACTCGCGGGGAAAATGCTGTCGAACGCCTCCTCGTACCACAGGACCACGTTGTGCTTCTGTAGGCGTCCTACGACGCGCGTCAAACCAGCCAGCTGCCGTCCTGCACCAATGGGGCGTCCTCGGTGCGGCTCGCCAGCACCGGGGCCACGGTGGAGATCATGTCCGGGTGGCCGGGACGGCGGGGAAGGTTTGTCGGGTGGTGGGGGTGGCCGGCGGCAGGAACACCGGGGGGCGGCGCGCTGCCGCCGGCCGGAGACCAGCCGTCTCCTGCTGCTCGGGTCCAGGTGGGGCGGCTGGTCAGGTCGTCACCCGGTCACCGGTCGGCGGGTGGTGTGTCGGCGTCGGTGGTGTGGCCTCGGGCCAGGATGAGGACGTAGGAGAACAGGCCCGGCGTGATGCTGTCGCTGGGGACGCAGAGACACCGCGCGCCGAGTTCTGTCCGCGCTGTCCAGCGCTGCCCGACTGATCGTCACGCACCGGGTTCCGAACGCGTCCCTACGGCTTCCCGACGTGGCGGAAGCCCTACGTGACTGGCCGGACGATCAACTCAGCATGCTGCTGTACGACTACGACGCCTACCGCCGTGTTGGCGTCGGCGGAATTGAGCAGGCAGAACGACTCGCCGGGCGTGTACCGAGCGCTCTCACGGCTGCACTACGGCTCGTTGAAGACGGCTCCATGCTGCCATGATCCTCTTCGTTGACGGGATCGACGGCAGTGGTAAGACGACGCTCATCCGGCGCCTCCGCGACGCAATTACTCGCGGAGGCACGTCGGCGTACACCGCTGAGCCGCTCTGGCGGTACCTCGATGCCATCACCGCACCCGAACAGTTCGGCGGGTGGGTAACGAGCAGCGGTGGACTGGACGTTGCCGAGGCACTCATGACCGCTATGGCCCGCCGGGTCGACGACCTCCGGGGACGTGACCCACAGCGACCTGACGTACTTCTTGTTGATCGAGGGCCGAAGACCGTCTACGCCTCCGCCCGCGCGCACGCCGAGCAGCAGCGGGGCAAACTCGCACCCGTCCGAGCGCTTGTCGCCGAGGCTGTCAGAGCACTCCAGGACTCCCAGCCATGCGTAGCGGTCGAACTCAGTACCGGCGCGGCACTGGATGTCGCCCTACCGCGCATCGAGTTGGCTCAGTCTGTGACGCCACGGTATCTGCGTTACCTACACGCTTTCTCTGAGGAGATGGATGCCGAGTCAGACTGGCCAGACCTACCAGCACACCGATTGAGCCCGTCCGCTCCAGTCGACCAGAACTGTCGGGCGACTGTCGAAGCCCTTGGCAGGGCGTTAAGCAAGGATGAGTCCTATGGTCAGGGTCGTGAGCCGCGACGATCTTGATGCTCTTGTAGTCGGTGCTGGCGTGTCCGGGCTGACGACTGCGGTCTGCCTTGTCGAGGCCGGTATACGGGTCGAGGTGTGGGCGGCGGACCCGCCCGAGCGGACCACCTCGTACGCGGCCGGGGCGATGTGGGGTCCGTACCTCGTGGAACCGGTCGACCGGGTGCGTGCGTGGAGCGCTGAGACCCTTGATGTCCTGCGGGATCTCGCCGTCGACCCGTCGACGGGGGTGCGGCTCGTCGACGGTGTCGAGGCGTCTCGCGAGTGGGTCGATCCGCCGGAGTGGGGCGACCAGCTTGACGGGTTCCGGATTTGTGGGGCGGGCGAGCTTCCGGACGGCTTCGTCTCCGGGTGGCGATACATCGCGCCGCTGGTCGACATGCCGGTCTATCTCGGCTACCTGCGACGGCGATTCGAGGCGGCTGGCGGCGTGGTCGAGATTCGGCGGATCGACGCGTTCGACCAGGTCGCTGGTGTCGCTCCTGTTGTCGTCAACTGCGCCGGCCTAGGCGCTCGGCACCTCGTACCCGATCCTGAGCTGGTTCCGATACGCGGACAGCTCGTCGTGGTTAAGAACCCCGGCATCACCGAGTTCTTCTCCGAGGACACGGGGCTCTCACCGGACCTGACGCACCTCTACCCCCACGGCGAGACAGTCGTCGTCGGCGGGACCGCGCTGCCCGGCGACTGGAGCAGAGAACCCGATCCGGACACCGCTGCGGCGATCATCACCCGCTGCGCCGAGATCGAGCCACGTTTTCGGGACGCCCGGGTCATCGCCCACCGGGTCGGTCTGCGCCCCACACGGCCGTGCGTCCGTGTCGAGCAGGAACGACTCGACGGCATCCGTGTGATCCACAACTACGGCCACGGCGGGGCAGGACTCACGCTGTCCTGGGGCTGCGCTTCAGAGGCGGCGGCACGAGCGGTGCGCCCGCGATGAGGCCGACATGCGGATGGCTGACGAACGGATGTTCGGCGACTCCCAGCCGGCCACGATCAGCTCGCAACCGAGATGTGGGGCATGCCTCCAGCGGCGAGCCCGATTGCACGACTGCCCGCGAAGATCAGCCGCGAGCGGCAGACCACCAACCGGTAGATGATCTTTGGTGATGTGCGCGGTGTGTGCTCCGCAGCCGGTGACCGTAGGTGAACGGCGTCGCGCGACCGTGGCCGCCGATGACGGACGGCCCGGTCGGCCCGGCGACGTGCGGTCGGTGTGTGATCCGCTGGTGGCGATGCCAGCGCTGATCACCCCGGGAGCTTCCTGCGGTACGCTGACAGCCGCCGCCGAGCGGCGTTGATCGTCCGGCCCTCGTAGCTCAGGGGATAGAGCATCGGTTTCCTAAACCGTGTGTCGCAGGTTCGAATCCTGCCGGGGGCACCTCGAAGATCAGCCCAAACGCCTTCTGGCCTGCAGACACGCTTCACCGTCGATCCGTCGAAGTGTCCGCTGCGGGGCTAACAGCTCGCCAACCTCTCGATCAGCAGGTTCAGCAGCTTCTCGTGCTCGGGTGCCGGCACACCGTTGCGGTCGGGGTGGCCGGGAATGCCGAATATGAGCACCCGACCGCGTAGCTCGTCCATCCGGTCCACCCAGAACGCTTTGTCGAGCGGATCGAGTTCGCAGGCGTCCACCGCGTCGATTTCCAGCCAGCCTCCGGTCGGCCCGGGGGTCCCTGCTCTCGTCACCGACATTCTCAGCACGCGGTGCACGGCGGCGAAGACCATCGCGTTGCCCTGTCCGTAGTCGAAACCGGCATGCCGGCCCTGCGTCGGGTGCTCGCCGCGCTCGACGACACCCCATGCCAGCATCACTGCCAGCTCTCGGAACGCCTCTCGTTCGTACATCATGCGGAGAAGTTGGTCGTTCCACGGTCGGCGGGCCTGTCGATCGGGTCTCACCCGCAAGTAGTCGAAGGCGAACGCCGTCGGCACGGGGCCGGTCGGCACCAGCCACGGCTGCGTACCGTCGGGGTCCATCGCTGTTTCAGGGCGGTGTCGCGCGTCGGTCGGCCCCGCCACGCCGCCGGCGAGATCCACCAGTTCGAGAATCGCGCGGTAGGGGGCCGCCACGCGATTCTCCGGATCGTGGTGACTGAGGGCGCGCATCGCCTCGATGCTCTCCCGCTGCTTCAGCTCGGCGACGTGCTGCCGGAGGTACTGCTGGGCGGCCGGCCAGTCCGCCTGCTCGAGCCATCCGGTCAGGACCTCCGGCAAGATGCGCGGTGGGGCGGCCGGACCCGACGTCTCGGGTGTGCTGAAGATGCCCGGTGCGCCGCGAAGGGACCACAACTCGTCCGCGAACCGCTGTGCCGTACGTCGGCTCAGCTCGGAGACGTTTTCCCCGGTAAGCGGGGAGAGGGTCAACGACAGTCTCGCGTCCGCCGGTACACCTGCGGCGGTGAGTTGGTCGTTGAACCTTACCGGTCCGTAGCGGCGGGCGCCGGCGACCAGTTCTGCCGTGCCGGGGTCCAGGGTCGCGAAGGCCGAGACGTAGCTCTGGTATCGCGGCATCCATTCGATTACCGGCGGGGGAGCAGGGTCGTCTCCATGCGGCAGGTACACCCCGGCCCGGACCGGCACCAGCACCGGCTGCCGTTGCACAGCCACCGGTGCCTCGGCAGGTTCTGCCGGTTTGCCGGTCATCGGTTCAGCCTCGTCTGTGGCGGTGACATCGGTCAGCAGCCCGGCGAGGCCCGCGTCGGTGAGTCTGGTCCCTGCCCAGCTCAGCAATCTGTCTCGGGCGTTCGCTGCGCGCTCCTGCGTCGGGTCGCCGGTGTGGAAGCCCTGCCGCTCAGCCAGCCGGTCCAACCGGCCGACCAGGACCTCGACGTCGCTCTCCGTCGGATCGGCGCCGGCGAGGTCCAGCAGTACGTCGGCCACGTGGCTGAGAGTCAGCCTCTCCACGACGGCGACACCCTCGTTCGACACCAACACATCAGCCTCGACAAGCGGGCTCTCGTTCTCGAAGGCGCGCTGGAACAGCCGCACGTCCCGATCACCGACCTGGTGGGCAACCGCCGGGTCCAGGGGTGGCACCGACGGCTTCGGGCCGAGGCGTCCGAGCCGGTGGACGATCTCCTCGGACGTGAGGTCGGTGCCGACAGTGACCGCCGTGCCGAGCCGCTGGCCCAGGACCCACACTGTCCATGGTGTTTCCTCCTCCGGTACGCCGATGACGATCCGGGCGGACCCGGAGTAGGGCAGATCCTGCTCCGGGTGGTCGGCCGGGCGGATCCAGAGACGGTCGCCCATCGGCACGATGTGCCAGCCCGGCAGCAGCCCGTGTCTGCCGTCACCGACGTGTACCAGAGCAAGGTCGGCGATCAGCAGTCCGTGACGTTGAGGTTCGGGATGGACGGTGTAGTACGCCGCGAACGGGTGGAGAGTCGGCGTGTGCACACGGGTGTGGGCCACGAAATGATCGGTCAGGTCGGCGGGATCGACCAGGTTCGCGGCCAGTGCCAGTGTCCGGTCACCACCCACCAGTCCGGCAAGCTCCACGGCCCGGGACGCGCTCACTGGAGCGGACATCACCAGCTCCACGGTCGAGGATTCCGGGAGACCGTCGCGTACCTGCGTCAACACGTGGGGAGCCGTGGCCGGATCGCCCACCTCCACGATGTCGAGGCGTCGGGTCGGATGCGTCATCCGTGTCGGCGGATCCGTCCGGGACCCCGCCGGGCGTACGAAGCTCCCCGCCGGGCCCAGGTCGACCATCTCGAACCCCGGGACCTCCGACACTCGGATGGTCGGCGCCGTCCGCCAGTCCCGCAGCGAACCAGCCTCCGTGAACTTCTGCTCGAGAAGTAGCTGCGCCTCGGCCACCGAATCGATGGTGGAGGCCATCACATCGGCGTACTGTCGTTGTGTGGCGAGCACGCCCTGCGTCAGTCGGTGACGCAGCCGGGGTGACCTCTCCAGAGGCCCGATGGTCGAGAGTCGATGGGCTGTCATCAGGATTTCGCGTTGCGCGCTGTCGCGGGCGGTGGCAGCACGCGCCCGTACGTGGGCGTAGTCGGACGGCCAGGCTTCCAGTCGGGTGTCTTCCCCGACACGCGTGTCCCACAGGTGGCGCGCGACATCGTGGGCCGTCGTGTGTTTGCTCATGTCCGGTGGTGAGGACACTGCCCGGGCCTGCATCGTGATCACTTCTGCGACGAGCAGTTGTTTCATCAGCGCGATGAGTGCGCCGTCGACAGAGGTGACTGCGAGGTCCAATCTCCAGCGTCTTGGGTCGAATATTGCTATGTCGCCGAAATCGATAAAATCGACGAAAGTGGGCATCGGCGGCACGTCGACCCATTTGACGAGCAGATCCACCAGCTTGGCCCACGCCATCCGCCGCTCGTTCCAGCCCCGACCGCCGTCGAGAATCGAGTAGCGCTCGCGTACCCAGCTCCGGGCGAAGTCCCAGAGGTGCGTATCCAGTGTGTCAGCGTGCCGTGCCGGCACCGAGGAGGACGGGTCCGCGCTGATGAGCGGCCCGTACGCCTGGTACGTGTCGGGGCGGAACCGGTCCGTGTCGGTGCGGAACAGGTGCAGTGCCGGGCGGGGCCCGGGATGCGTCTGCTCGACCGGACGCTGGTCGCCGTGCACGATGATGTTGATGTCGAGTGCCCTGGCGACGACTGCGGGAAGGTGTCGCCCCAGGGCCGTCAGCTGGAGGTCGACCCGTTCGATCCCCGCCTGCAGGTGACGGGCACCGGATGTCGCACCCCCTGACGCCAGGTGCGTCAGTTGTACGCGGGCATGGTCGAAATCCATGACGGCCCGTAGGAGCCGGGCGTGGAAAGTGGGAGTCGGCTGCTCCACACGCCGGGCGAACTCCGCCCGCCACTGGCTGCGCCGGTGCTCGCGCGTCCGCGCGCTGCTCGCCGCCAGCACCGCCTCCCGGATCGTGTGGTCGTCCGCGTCGGGCAGTCGACGCCGCACCACGGCCGACGCTTCGGCCCGCCACCGACCGAGCTGCTCGGGCGTCGGCTCCGCCGGCCGGAAATCGGCCAGGAGCGCGGTCGACGTGCTGAACGGCAGCTCCTCGGCCAGCAGAGCGCCCCGACCCCCCGCCACGTCGGCGAACCGCGCCGGCTCGGTCGCCACCACCCCCGTGACGACGTCACGCAGATGACTCGGCGTGCGGATCTCGGGTGGTAGCGGAACACCCTGCCACACGGCGGCATCGAGGATCGCCCCCAGCAACCCCCGGTGTGCCCACTGCCCGTGCCGGGCCTCCATCGACGTCGGGGCCGGGCGGAGTGGTCCGGGAGCCGCCGCGTCCAGCCGGTCCGCGACCTCACGACGCAGCAGATCGATCCGGCTCTCGCCGGCAGCGTCCAACCAGGGCCTTGTCTTCGACGTCAGCCAGGAGTCCACGGCCCTCAGCGCGATCACGTCCTCGACGGTGGCACCGCCGACGGCGGGAACGGTGTCCAGGACGCCCTGTGCCTCGTCCACCAGGGCCGGTATCGGACCATGCTGCGACACGTCTACGCCCAGGTCACCCAGCCTGACCTGCTCGTTCCGGAATCGCTCGCGCCAGGCGCCGACCGTCGCGCCGCTACGCTCCAACTCGTCCCAGAGCCCCGCCACGCTGGCCTGCCGCAGCTCCAACTCAGTGGCGGCATCGGTGACCGGTGGTGCCGTACGCAGGTAGAGGTCGGCCCGCCGCTGGATGCCCATCAGGTGGTCCAGCGGAAGGCGGAGTGCCTCGCTGTCGGTGACGGCGTCCCGAGCTGCCATCTCCGGGTCCAAGCCGGCGACTGCGGTGACGAACGCGGCGGGATGCTCCGATCTGGTGGAGACCGGCCATACGGGGTGGTCGGCCATGCCCCGCACCGCTCCGTGACCGTGGTCCGGCGGCGGATACCACGAGTTCAGGTGAAACAGCGCGGCTACCTGTGCGCGTCCGGCCGGGTCCAGATCCAGGGCTGCCAGCAATGACCTGAGCTGCGGTCCCCCCGACGGGTCGAGGAACCAACCGTGTACCTGCTGCGGCTCTGACCTGGTGGTGGCGAAGTTCGTGCCGACCACGTCCGCAGCGGAGTCGGGCAGGGCCGAGGCCGCCAACGGGTCGCGCGTCGTGGCAGCCAGGAGCGCCCAGACCACGCGGACCCCGCCCTGTAGCCCGCCCAGCCCGGACGTCGGGATGCCGGGATAGGTGAAGCCGACCTCGACGGCGTGAGGTCGCGATTCGGCTGCGGTCACCTTCGGCGGATTCGCATGGTTGAGCCAGGGCAGTTCCGGTGAACCGAACAGCCGGGTCAGCGCGTCCTCGTGGGCGCGGACGAGGCGGCCCAGCGCCGCCGCAACATCGACCGGCTCCCCGATCCCCGCTGCCGACAACGGGGCGTGATCGACTTCGATCACCATCTTGGAGACGGACACGCCGTACCGCCGCATGGCCTCGACCACGGATCCGAGCGCTCGCCACACCGGTGGGCTGTCCACGAGATCCGCGGCGCGGATGACGAACCTGCCGGCTTCGTCCAGGTCGAACTCGGTCCGCAGCCGTGACCTACCGCCATACACCGACAGCGCAGACTCTGCGGCGGCCAGCGCATCGACGAGTATCTCCCGACGATCCTCGGGGGCCACCCACGTCCACGGCTCGTGTGGCAGGTCGTCACTCCACGCGCCGTCGATGGTGAGAGCGAACGTCCGCCCGGACGCGGGATCGCCCAGGCCCCCCAACGCCTGAGTCAGGATGTACGGCACGGGTGGTGTGCCGGCGTTGATCCGGTGCCGGAGCCAGTCCACGGTCTCCGACGGTTCCGGCCACCTCTCGGACCAGTCCGAGGCGTACGCCTCGACACTCGCCGGTAGGGTCTCGGTCAGGAGGCGACCCTGCGGTACCTCGTGCGTCCGTGGCAGGGCTTCCGGGATCGTCGGAGCGGCCCGGACCGGGCCCAGTCCCCGTGCCATCGGGAACTTCGAGGCCACTCGCCGCGCCGGGAAGATGGTCAACAACGCTGCGGCCTGCGCGCGGGTCGACCCGTCCACGAGTAACTTCACCAGCCGCCACCCGTCGAGGCCCAGATCGAAGGCGTCGTCCGCGTGATCGCCGGGCGGCCGGAACGGCCAGTCCCACCACTGCGGCTCGGGGAACGGTTGACGGGCCAACTCCACCAACTCCGCGAATATCCGCAACCCGGCCTGTCGTACGCCGGGCCATAGGAGTTCCTTCCTGGAGCTCATGCGGAGCCTGACGACATCGGCGGAACTCCAAGCCACGTCGAAAGACAGGCCACTGTCCTTGCGGTGGGCGCGGAGGAACCCGGTGACGCTCGCGAAGCCGTACGGTGGCGGCGGGCTGCTCACGCTCGCGAGGCCGATCTGGTGCAACGCGTTGAGGTGCGAGTAGTAAAGGTGGGCCAGGCGGAGGTATGCGGCGGCGTCCGCGCCGTACCCTGTCCTGATTTCGGCCGTTGCCTTCTTGAGAGTGAAGTTCAGATCCCTCAGTGTGTCGAGCACCTGCGCAAGGTCGGTCCATCCAGCCTGCTCGTGGCCGAACGTGAACTTCAACGAGTACTGGCCGCCCGTGGGGCGCCCGACACTCACACCCGAGATGTCCGACAGGTGAGCGAACGCTCTCTCCGCCTCCGGTGAATGTTGGTCAAGGAACGACAGGAGGTTGATCGACATGCCGTCCGGCACGGGTGCGTCCGGGAGCAACGGGCTCAGCCATTCGTGCGGCGCGGAGCCGGGTCCCGCCGCCGCGCCCATCGCCCGGATCAGACCGGCGACAGACTGCGGAACGTCCTGCCGGGCGGCACGGGCGATGATCCGGCGAAACAGCTCAGCGCGCCGATCCGACGCGGCGTACCGCAGGGCTGCGGCGCTGACCTCGGCGACGTCGCCTCGGGTGAGGGTCGCCGACCCGTCGTGGTTCCACACCGGCCACAAGTCCGACGTGTCGAGTCCGTACTTCTCCTCGTCGGACCGCCGCCAAGTCTGAAACGCCCCGATCACCCGGCGCGGCCCGGCCGTACCGGCATCAGGTACCTTCGGCGGCCGACTCAGGTTGGCGTAGACCGCCAGCGACTGTGTCGGGAGATCCGACCTCGCGGCGACTTCCAACAGTCCGCGGAGACCAAGCCAGCCACCGTCGTGGTTGAGCTGCTGGGCCAGCCTGGGTGGTACGTCGCCCTGCTCGAACACGATGTCGTACAGGTGGTCGGTGGGCGTGCCGGTCAACTGCCGCGTCGGCCAGTCCGTTCGGCTTCGGATCGAGTCGGCGACCGGGCCCACCATGGCGAACCTCGGCGCGCCGGCCTCGTCAGCGTCGTTGAGGCGCGCGAGGTCGTCCGCCGGGTCGAGTACTGCGGGGTCGACACCGAGAACGGAGGCGAGCGCGAACAGTCTGTCCGGCGGGACACCCAGCCGCGACGCATGCTCCTCGATGTCGGGCACCTGCCCGATCCGGAGGCTCAACCCGGTGACCCAGAAGGTGCTGATGCGCAGTCGTGTCGCCAACTCGTGGCGCCGGTGGAGGTCGAGGCCGAGCTGTTCGGCCACCTCCGACAGGGTCGTCAGGTACCGCTCGCGCTGGTGGTCGTTCAGGTCCGCCCACATCTGGTCGGCGAAGACCCTGTTCGGGCCGGCGGCCGACTCGCTGCTCGTGTCGGTGTCCGACCCGCTGGTCATCTCGACATCGGAGTCGGTGTCCATCGCGGAACCTGGGCCGTCGGTGTAGGTGGCGTCCGGCAGACCCAGCACACTGGTCAGCCACCAGCCGAGATCGATCTCGTCACCCGACCAGTCGGCCAGAGTCAGGCCCCAGTCGGTGAGGAACGCCAGCGGCACCTGCGCGAGCCAGAACGTGTCCGTCACATCGAAGCCGGCGTTTCTGGGCCACAACTGTCGCAGCACGTCGTCGGCGATCGCCGGGATCTCCTTCGGCGGGCCCTGTCGACGCGGCAACGTGGCCACGACCGGCCCGAGTTGGACCAGCGGCACATCCCACCGTGCGGCCATGCCGAACAGCTGTGTCACGGTGTCGGGATGTGCGTCCGGTGGCAGCGGCGGGATGTCGGAGGCGCGCAGTCCACCCCACCGACGGGCGTAGGCCAGGGCCGTCGGCACCGGCACCGCCAGATCACGGGCGGCGTCGAGTACGGCGACATGGTCCAGCCACGGACGGTCGATCAGGTCGCGCTCGACCTCGTGACGCGACATGCCCATCTTCTGAGCGAGCCACTCGGCCAGCCACAGGTCGGCGTCGCGTGCTGCCGGCAACTGCGGGCGGATCGGCGGAGGCTCGTCCTCGTCGAACCGGCGTGCCGAGTCGTCCATCGCCTGCTCCAACAGCCCGATCCAGTCCAGGCCCGCGAGCCGCCGGTGATACTCCGCGACGCTGGCGTGGCCCACCCGGAACGTGCTGAACAAAAGGTCGTGTAGCTCGTTCGGGGTCAGCCCGTCGGCCCCGGACCCGTTGGGTAGGCGCGCCCCTACCCAGAAGGTCCACGACGGAAATGGCACCGGCTCACCGTCCGGCCCCTGCGTGAGCAGGCGAACCAGGTGTTCGACGGTCAGTCGGTCGTCCGACCGCTCGGGCGTGTGTACCGCCAGCCGGTTCAGGACTGACCGCATCGGCAGGAGATCCAGGATGTTCGCGTTCAACCGCCAGGACAGCTCCAGCGCGACCTCCGGCTCGATCCCGGCCCGATAGGCGAACCAGTCCAGGCGGTCCGGCACGTGGCCGGTGTCCGCGATCACGTCGAGCAGTCGCGCGATCTGCTCCTTCGGCAGGTGCAGTTTGTCGACCAACCGGGCAACGCGCGGCAGGTCGACCAAGGGGAGCTCGGCCACCGCCCGGACCTGCTCCTCGGGCACCTCCCACCGGTCGGCCCAGCCGGCGGCCTCCCGCACGCTCAACCTCGTCGATGTCGACGCCGGCATCAGATCAGGTTCCAGATCGGCCGACTGCCGAATCAACCGGGCGGGAGCCACTTCCGTCAGGAACCGCGTGATCTGGGACGTCGGAACGTTGCCGACCAGCTGGTATACGAGCGAGGGCAAGTGGCCGGACGGCAGGAGGTTGCTCAACTCGGTGACCGGGAATCCGAGCTTGCCGCTCAACTCCGCATACCGCGTGACGTGCTGCAGCGACTTGAACCCGAGTTCTTCAGCGATGAGTCGGACCTGATCCACCAGCCGCTCGACCAGCGTCCCGACCTCGGCGGGCCGGACGCGGTCCGCCCTCATGTCGACAATCCCCGCCGCGGTCCGGATCATTTCTCGGATGGACAACAGGCCGGCAAGATCGATCCTGCCTGCCGTCTCCAGTCGTGCGGACGGCGGATCCCCCGCCGCGTCGACGGGAGGGGCATCCGGAGGCGCCGGGTGCTCGCTCTCGGTGCCGGATGGGGCGACCGGCCCGAGGCTCAGCTGCCCGGCGAGCGCTTCGAGCGCCAGCAATCGCAGCTTGCGCCGCACCTTTCGGACCGACTCGTCCGGCCCGACCGAGACGAGGAACATTCCCAGTTCCTTCGCCACACCGGCGATGTCGTCGCCCCGGCGGACCTGATCGGCGGCCCAGGCCACGGACCGTCCGGCCAACCTGTCCGGAAGGGTGTGCACCAGTTCCAGCGGCACCCCCCGCTCGCTCAGCCAGCGGAACGACGGAAGATCATCCGGACCCAGTCCGAGCCGGGCGCTCAGCTCGGCCAGATACACCACCTCGACATCGGTCGACACCCCGAACGGCCCCAACCGCTCGCGTAGCCCGGTCAGCAGCTCGTCAGCCGTGGCCACCCTGGTGTTGGTGGCACGCGTCCGCACCACGGTGACCAGTTCCCTACCGACGATCCGCAGGGCGCCCGGCGGTAGACCGAGATCCTGGGCGACCGCGTACCACGCCCGCCGGAGCGGCTCCACGAGATCCGCCGAGGCGCGCTCCTGCGCGTCGGTCGGGAGCGGCCCGTGCACCGCCGAGATCGCCTCGACCGTCAGATCGGTGACCTCGTCCGGGTCCGGCACGCTCTCGATCAGACGTACCCACTGCCGCGTCCTGGCCTCGTCCGGGCCCGTCACACCCAGGTCGCTGACGAGCCGGGTCCACGCGTCGCCGTGGAAGAGGTCGTCGGTCTGCGGCTGCTGATCCACAGCCGGGGTGACCGCCGGCACCGTCGGGGACGCCTCCGACACCGGCTCGTCCGGCTCCCACACCCGCTGGTACGCCGGTGGTGGCGTCTCCTGCCTGAACCGGTCTGCGGTGGGCGTGTCCAGCGCCAGTTCCAGTGCGCCGTCGAGCCGGAAGACGAGCTGCGGCAGGCCACGCACTTCTGCCGGCTCCACCTGCACCAGCAGCCCGCCCCGGACCCGTTGGTAGACCACGTCGTCGCTGCTGAGCGTGCCCAGGGGCAGCGCGTCGACCAACGCCATCCGGAACCTCAGCGGACCCGCCGTTGCGCCCTGGGGGCGCAGGGCAGCGCCGAGCATTCCGGACAGCCCTGGTCCGGAAACCACCTGGTGCAGCGTGTCGGCCCGCATCAACTGCCGTCCAGCCGATCGCCAGCGACCCACCTCGACCTCCGCGACGACTGCGTCGTGCAGTGTCCGTACCGACACCGGATCGATGGCGGCCACTCGCGCCAGGCCCCGCCGCAGCGTCTCCGGTGGAAGATCCAGCACTACGGGATTGAGCCGGTCCACCGTCGCGGCCAACTTCTCATCCACACCGACCAGTTCGGCCCCGCGCCGCGCCACCCGCGACCCTGGCCCGGACAACACCTCGTCCGACACCAACGCCCGCAACTGCACCAGCGCCGCGCGGACCACCGGCAGGTCAGCCGTCGGCGGATGCCCGGAGTGCTCCCACCGCACCGTCACCAGCAACGGGGCGGCATACCACTGCGCGGACTCCGCCGCGCCCACATGCTGGTACGCGCCGACCGGCTCCGCGCGCACCACCAGCCGGATCCCCCTGTCCTCCGGCCTGCTAACGCGCGCCGGGCGCAGCACCACACCGCTGTCGAACAGACCGGACTTCCGCCAGGCCGTCAGTTGCTCGGCACTCAACAGGTCACGCAGCACGACGCGCTGGCTGGTGACTGCGGTGTCATACGTGACCGCCCGCCAGTCAGCGTCCTGCAGATGCTTCGCGTGATCCTTCACCAGATTCGCCGCCAGCCCCGCGACCCGCTCCGTCGGCGCCTCGTCGGGTTCGGACAGCGCGTCGACGGCCATGGAGTCCGACGCGGTCTCGTCGGCTTCGGGCGACGTGTCGATGTCCATCGGGTCCGACGGCGCTTCGTCGGCGGCATCCTCGGCGGCGTCCTCGGCATCGGGTTCGGGTTCGGGTTCGGAGGAGATCACCAGATCTTCGACGACCAGGGGGAACTCGTCCGGTGTCAGCACGGCCGGCGGCCACGAACCGACCGCGACCGGCTCTTCGGCGGGCGAGGGCGGACTGGCGTCCAGTTCCACATGTTCATCCGGACGTGAGGCGGTGGTGGCTCCCGGCGGCGTGGTTCCGGCCAGCAATCCGGCGATGCCCACCGCGCTGGCCCTGAGGTGTGCCCAGCTCAGCAACCGTTGCCGGGCAGCCAGGACCGCGCCGGGGACCGTGCCGTCCTCCAGCATCCCCAGGCGCACGGCCAACTGGTCCAGCTCGCCGACGAGGACCGATGGGTCGTTCACTGTGGGATCGGCCCCGGCAAGGTCCAGCAGCACGTCGACCAGGTGCGCGAAGGTCAGGGCCTTCTCGGGGGGCGCCGAGCCGTGCGGTGTCGTCAGGTCGATTCTGACGTTCGGATCGGGGACTCCGAAGGCGTCCCAGAGCAGTTGCCGGTCTTGGGCACTGCTGGGATTGAGCACGTGTTCGGTCGGGTGTGGCTTGCGCGGCATCGGGCCGATTCGTCCAAGCAGGTGGACGAATCCCTCGGGATCATTGCCAGTGTCGAGGGCGATCGCCGTGCCGATTCGTCGAGCCAGCCGCTCCACCGTCCACGGTGTCGCCCGTCCTGGTAAGCCGACGATCAGCCGGGCGTTGCCGGAGTAGGACAGTGCCTCCCGGTGGGCGGAGGGCCGGATCCAGAGGCGGTCCGCCCCCACCGTGACGTGCCACCCGGGCAGCAGTTCGTACGTCCCGGCCCCGAGATCATGCAGATCCACATCGGCGATCCGTACGGTGTCACGTCGTGGAGCGGTATGCACGGTGTAGTACGCCGCGAACGGGCGGAGCGTCGGCCGGTGCGAGCGGGAGAACGCCACGAAGTGTTCGGACAGATCGGCGGGATCCACCAGATCCGCGGCCAGCGCGAGTGTCCGGCCGCCGCCCACCATTCGAGCGAGGTCCACGGCCTGCCGAGCAGTCACCGGACCGCTCATGATCAGTTCGACAAGCGCCTGGTCCGGCAACCCGTCAAGGATCTTCGTCAGCACGTGCGGGGCGGAGACCGGATCACCCGCCTCCACCACTTCGAGTCGCCGGAGCTGATGGGTCAATCGTGTCGGCGGGGTCGTCCGGGATCCCGTCGGCCGCCTGAAGTGCCCCGCCGAACCCAGCTCGACGAGCTCGAATCCCGGAGTCTCCGATCCTCGCGTGTACGGCACGTTCCGCCAGTCTCGCGTCGATCCGGCCTTGGCGAGCTGCTGCCGGAGAAGGAACTGCGTCCACACCACCGGATCGAGGTGATCGGTGTAGGCCATGGCACTGGCGTACTGCCATCGCGCGGCATTCAGGCCCTGCACCAGCCGACGACGAAGTCGAGGCGACTGCTCGAGAGGTCCGAGGATCGCAGACCGGCGACTCGCCTTCAGCAGCAGATCCCGGGCGGCGGGCTCGACCCCGGCCCACATCGTCCGTGTGCTGTGGTAGTCATCCGGCCAGGAGCCAAGTCGACTGTCCTGCATGCTGCGCCTGCGTGAGATGTGGGCCCGGGCCGCGGCGTTCGACGTGTAATCGGCCAGGCGCGAAGTCGGCTTCGACTGGGCCTGCATCAAGACTACTTCGGCGAGAAGCAGTTGTTGCATCAGTTCGCTCAGGGCGCCGTCGACGGTTCTGACCGTCAACTGCATCGCCCAGGGCGCTGGTCCGAACACCGCCCGGTCGCCGTCTGGTGAGATGACGACCTTGGTCTTCATCGGTGGTATGTCGATCCACCTGGCGAGCACCTCCACCAACTGGACCCACGTCGCTTCCTGTTCGGCCGGGCCGTGGCCACCGGCGAGAGACAGATGACGTTCATGCGCCCAGGCATGCGCGAACGCCCACAGGATGGGGTCCATCGTGTCGGCGGTACGCGCCTGTGTCGACGAGGCGGCCTCCGCGCTGACAAGGGGTCCATAGGGCCGGTACTTGTCGAGGTGGTTGCCCCGTAATCTGTCGATTCGGGACAGGTGTAGCACCGGACGGTCCCCAGGGTGTGTCTGCTCCACCGGGATCTGGTCGCTGTGGATGACGATGTTGATGTTCAGCGCTCGCGCGACAACTGTGGGAACGTGTCGGGCCAGTGCCGTCATCTGAAGGTCGTCCTGCTCCACGCCCTGGATCAGGTGGCGTACGCCGGTCGTCGAACCGTCCATGATCAATTGGGTCAGCTGGTGGCCGCCCGACCCGCCGCGGACCTGAGTGGTACGCAAGAGGAGGCTCTTGAACGCGGTGGTCGGCTGTTCCGCCCGCCGGGCGAACTCCTCCCGCCAGCGGCTCCGCAGGTGTTCGCGCCTGCGGGCACCGCTCGCGGCCAGCGCCGCCGCCTGGATCGTGTGCTCGTCGGCGTCGGGCAGCCGACGCCGTGCCGCGACCACGGCTGCGGCGTGCCACCGATCGAGTTGCTCCGGCGTCGGTTCCGCAGCCCGGAAGCCGGCCAGTAGAGCGGTCAGAATGTTGAACGGCATCTCGTCGGCCAGCAGGGCGCCACGTCCTCCCGCCACGTCGGTGAACCGCTCCGGATAGGTCGTGACCTGGCCGACAACGAAGTCACGCAGATGACCGGGTGTGTGGATCTCGGGCGGAAGAGGGACCCCCTGCCAGGTGGCCGCCTCCAGGACCGCTCCCAGCAGCCCTCGATGTGCCCACTGCCCCTGCCGCGCGGCCATCGACACCGGGGCCGCGCGGAACAGGTCCGGAGCGACGGCGACCAGTCGGTCCGAGACCTCCTGCCGGAGCAGGTCGAGCTGCCGTCTGCTCGCCGGCCCGTCCGGCAGGTCTTCCGGCGACGTCAGCCAGGACGTCGCGACCCGGAGCGTGGCCACGTCCTCGGCGACGGCACTCCCGGTGGTGGGGATGGTGTCGAGTAACCCGCGTACCTCCTCCAGCAGGCCCGGTATCGGACCGCCCTGCGACTCGTCCGCACTCAGGTCGTCAGATCCGCGCTGCTCGCGCTGGTATCGCTCGCGCCAGGCGCCGATCGTCGCACCGCTACGCTCCAAATCGGCCCAGAGCACCACGACGCTGTTGTAGCGAAACTCCAATTTGTCGGTGACGTCGGAGGTCGGCGGCGCCAAGCGGAGGTACTCATCGGCCCGTCGCTGTATTCCGTGCAGGTAGTCCAGCGGAAGGCCGAGCGCACGCCGGTCGCTGACGGCATCGCGGGCTGCCATCTGCGGGTCGATCCGGGCGACGGCCGCCACGAACGCAGCCGGATGTTCCCCTCGAATTTTGCTTGGTCGGTCGCCGAGATGCGCAGTGCCGCGCGGGGGACCGGGGCTGTGATCGGGCGGCGGGGGCCACGAGTTGAGGTGGAACAGCGCGGCGACCTGTGCGCGTCCGGCTCGGTCCAACTCCAGATCCGCCAGTAGCGACACCAGTTGCGACCCGCCCGACGGGTCAAGGTACCAACTGCCCGTCGGATACAGCTCCGACGTGGTGGCGAAGCTCGTGCCGACCGGCGAGGCAGCGCGCGTCGGAACGGCACGTTCCGCAGCGGCGACCAACGCCCACACGACGCGCACCCCGGCCTGCAATCCGCCCAGGCCAGCCGAGAGAACGCCCGGGCGGTCGAAGCTGACCTCGGCTGCGAGGCGTTCCGGTTCGACCGCCGTGACCTCGGGCGGTCTGGTGAGAGTCAGGGTCGGTGAATCCGGACGACCGAACAGCCGGACCAGAACGTCTTCGTGGGCCCGGACGAGGCGGTCCAGCACTGCTGTGCGGTCCTCGACGGACCTGGAGCTCCCTGAGGTCGCCGGTGGTGAGTAGTCGACCACGATCGCCATCTCGGTGACGGAGACGCTGTAGCGTCGCATGGCCTCCACCACCGCCCCGAGTGCGCGCCACACCGCCGGGCTGTCCACGAGATCTGTCGCCCGGATCGTGAGCCACTCGGGATAGCCCGGATCGATCTCGGTCCGCAGGTGGGTCCGGCGGCCGTCCGCAGGCAGCGCGGACTCTGCTGCGGCAAGCGCATCGTCGAACGCGTCTCGACGCTCATCGAAGGAGACCCAGGTCCATGGCTTACCCGGCAGGTCGTCATCCCAGGCGGCCTCGATGGTGAGGGCGAACGTGCGTGCCGACTCGGGCGCCGCAGGGCCACCCAGGACATTCGAACTGAGGTCGGGGACGGGCGGTACGCCTGCGTCGATCCGTCGGCGTAGCCAGTCCACGACCTCCGGGGGTTCCGGCCAGTCGTCGTGCGCGTCGGAGACGTTCGTCTCGGACGTCACCGCGGCGGTGTCGCGCCACACCCGGGGCCGATCCATGAAGGCGTCGACCGTACTCCAGTTCGATGCCAGGTCGTCCCATCTGTCCCGCTGGAGTAGCTTGCGGAGGTCGTCGGTGGTGTCCGGTGCCTGTGACACCGTGTAATAGGCGGCGCGGATGACGTCGTCCGGCAGTCTCAGTTGTCCGGCGATCAGTTGGCGGATCACGTCGGAGACGCGCTGGTCTCCTGGCACCCGGCCGGCGGCGAACACTTCGTGGACACCGGCTGCCCGCAGTACCGCGGCCCGGTAGTTCATCCCGAGAATCGGGTCGGTCAGGCGGGCGGTGACCGTTGTCGGGTCCAGCTCTCTCGTCGAGTCACCGGCGGCCAGGATCTCGACCAGCAGGGAAGTCTCCGGCACCTTCCGCACCGGCGGCAGTACGTCGGGGATCGTGGGATCGTCCAGAACGGGACCGAGTCCCCGCGCTATCACTTCGTCGGCATCGATCCGCTTTGCAGGGAAGATGGTCAGCATCGCGGCGGCCTGCGCGCGGGTCGTGTCGTCGGCGAGGAGCCCCACCAGCCGCCATCCGTCGAGGCCCAGTTCGAAGGCGTCATCCGCGTGATCGCCGGGCAGCCGGAACCGCCAGTCCCACCACTGCGGATGCGGGAACGGTCGGCGGGCGATCTCCACCAACTCCGCGATGATCCGCAGTCTGGCCTGCGCGGTACCCGGCTGCAGGAGATCCGCGTCGTTGGCCATGCGGAGCTGCACGACGTCGTCGGACTTCCAGGCCACCCGGATGCGCAGGTCCCTGCCCCGGCTGTGGGCCCTGAGGAACCCGGCGAAGCTTGCGAAGCCGTGACGCGCTTCCGGGCCACTCCCGTCCGCGACGCCGATCTGGCTCAACGCATTGAGATGGGCGTAATAGAGGTGGGCCAGGCGGAGGTACGCACCGGCGTCGCTGCCGTACCCCGGTGTGACATAGACCGTCGCCAGAACGAGATCGAGGTGCGGTTCCCTCAGTACGGCGAGTAGGTGGGCAAGGCCGGTCCAGGTGCCTCGCCGGGGCCCGAAGGTGAGCGTCGCCGCGTTCCTACGAGGTGCGACCTGCACACCGGGGATTGCTCCGAGTCGCGCAAAGGTGGCATCGGGCAGCGCCGAGCCGGCGCGAGGACGCCACTGGAGCCGCAGCGATATGCCGTCGATCGGGGGTGCGTCCGCCAAGAACGGGTTCAGCCATTCGCGCAGCGATGACTGAGATCCCGCAGTCGTGCTCATCGCCCGGATCACACCGGCGACATTCTGCGGGGTGTCCTGTCGGCCGGCGTGGGCGCTGATCCGGCGGAACACCTCGGCACGCCGAGCCGGCTCAGCGTGCCGCAGGGCCATGGCCCTGACCTGGTCGACGTCGCCCCGGGTCAGAGGTGCAGAGCCCGCGTGGTTCCACACCGTCCACAAGTCCGACGCGTCGAGTCCGTACGTCTCCTCGGTGGCCCGCCGCCACCGCTGGTACCCGTCGACCAACTGGCGCGAATCGGCCTGGCCGGTCTCGGTTCTCCCCGGCGGTCGACTCAGGTTGGCCCAGAGTGCTACCGACTGCGGAGGGACGCGCTCGGTTGCGGCGATCTCCAGTTGGCTGCGGAGGCCGAGCCACCTGCCGTCGCCGTTGAGTTGTCGGGTGAGCCGGGGTGGGAGGTGACCGAGGCGTCGGACGATGTCGAACAGGTGGTCGGTGGGCGTGTCGATCAGCCGCCGTGTCGGCCAGTCAGGACGGTTCCTGATCGCGTTCGCGACGTCGCGTACGGCGGCGAATCTCGGGGTGGTGTCGGTGCGGAGGCGGTCGAGGTCGTCCGGTGGGTGGATCGTGGCGGGGTCGATGCCGAGGTGGGAGGCGAGTGCGAACAGTTTGTCGGGTGGAACGCCCAGGCGTACGGCGTGGTCGTCGATGTCGTCGGGTATGCGTTCGATGCGGACGCTGAACGCGGTGATCCACCAGGCGCTGATGCGCAGCCGGGTGGACAGGGCGTGTCGCCGGTGCAGGTCGAGACCGAGTGCTTCCGCTACTTCCGACAGCATTCGAAGGTAGTTCTCGCGCCCGGGGCCTTTCAGGCTCTGCCACAGGTGGCGGACTGCGGCCACCTGGTCGATTCCCGAGCTACTGAGCGTGCCCACGGTCGACCCGAGATCGATGCCGTGGGGCTGCGGCAGACCGAGCACAGAGGTCAACCAGAGCCCGAATTCGTACTCGTCCTCATCGGCCTGGCGGTCGGCTGGAGTCAGCCCTCGGTCGGTCAGGAATGCCAGCGACAGCCGGGCATCCCCGAACACCGTGCTGTGTGCGCCGACGTCGCTGGTGCGGCCCCCCCAGAGCTGTCTCAGGGCATTGTCCGCGAGCGCCTGGGCGTATGCGCCCGGGTCCTGCTGACCCGGTAGCGCTGCCACGACCGGCCCAAGCTGGAACAGTGGCACCTTCCACCGCACCGCCGTGCTGAGCAGCCACGGCAGGACGGCGGGGTGCGTGTTCGGCGGGAGCCTCGGAGCGTCCGACACGCTCAGTCTGCCCCACCGGCGGGCGTAATCCATGGCTGTCGTCACCGGCACGGCCAGGTCCTCGGCGGCGTCGAGCACGGCGATGTGGTCCAGCCACGGGCGTTTGAGCAGGTCGCCGACGATCGCTTCGCGTGAGCTGCCCACCATGTCGGCAAGCCACGAGGTCAGCCACAGGTCCGCTTCCCGTCCGGCCGGCAGCGCAGGGCGGGTCGACGAGCCTCCGTCGCCGTCGAGTGGGAGGGCCGAGTCGTCCGCCAGCTCCGTCAACCCGATCCAGTCCTCGCGCAGGAGTTGCCGGTGGTGCTGCCTCAGGTTGGCGCGGCCGTCCAGAGGCGGGCCGTACAGCAGGCTGTAGAGCTCGTTCGGTGTCAGCCCGTCGGACCCCGACCCACCCGGTAGATGTGCCCCCACCCAGAAGAAGAGCCATTCCGGCTTCGGCAGCGTCTTGTCGTTCGGCCTCCTCATCTGGTCGACCAGGCGTTCGACGGTGAGCCGGTGGGCGGCGCGTGCGGGTGGTGCGAGCTCTCCCAGGCGGTGCAGTGTCGCGCGCAGGGGAAGGAGGTCTGACGGGTCGGTGTCGAGTCGCCAGGCCCATTCGAGGGCGGTGTGTGGTGTGACTCCGGCTCGGTAGGCGACCCATTCGAGGCGGTCCTGGGTGCGGCCGGTCCGGTGGGTGAGGTGGAGAAGTCGGGTGATCTGTTCTCTGGGTAGTCGTAGTTTGTCGATCGTCGCGGCAGTGCGGGGGAGGTCGACCAGGGGGAGGTCGGCGATCCGACGCACCTCTGCTTCGGGCACTCCCCAGTGGTGGGCCCAGGCGGCGGATCTCCGGGTGCTGGTGTCGATCGTCCAGGGTGTGTGGTCGGGTCGGATGTCGGTCGGGTCGTCTATCGGTTGTCCGGGCGCCACCTCTGCCAGAAAGCGGTTGATCAGGCGGTAGGGCACGTTGCCGATGAACTGGTAGACGAGGGATGCGAGGTGTCGGGACGGCATGCGGATGCTGAGTTCGGTGACGGGGAAGCCGAGCCGTCCGCTGAGTTCTGCGTAGCGAGTGAGGTGCTGCAGATCTTTGAATCCGTGAGGTGCCGCGATCCGTTCGATTTCATCGGCGACGCGATCGCCGAAGGTCGTCGCATCGGCTGGTCCGATGGCGTCCCGCCACGTCTCGGCGACGGCGCGGGTGGCGGTCTGGATCAACTCACGGACGGCCAGCAGACCGGCCAGATCGACCTCACCCTTCGCCGGTAGGCGATCCGGCGTCAGGAGCGATGGTCGTTCAGAGCCGTCGCTGGGCGGGGCGGCGGGTGGTTCGTCCTCGGTGTCGGTGTCGGTGTCGGTGTCGGTGTCGGTGGCTGGTCCGAGATCGAGACGATCGGCCAGCGTTCTCAGTGTCGATACGCGCAGCTCCCGCGCGGTCGTTCGTGATCCGCCCAGGCCCGGCAGAAGGCCGAGTTCCGCAGCCACGGCGGCGAGGTCGTGGCCGCGTCGGACCTGGTCGGCAGCCCAGGCGAGGGTCCGTGTGGCCAGGTTGTCAGGCAGGGTGTGGATCAGTTCCAGGGCCACTGCCCGTTCGTTGAGCCAGCGGAACGACGGGAGGTCCTGCGGCCCGAGTCGAAGTCGGGTGCCGAGGTCGGCCAGGTACACCACGTCGGTGTCGGTGAAGACCCCGAACGGTCTCAACCGTGGACGCAACCCGGTCAGCACCCCGTCTGTCCCGGCGTCGGTGCCGCGCGTACGCACCACCGCCGCCAACTCCGCACCGACGATCCGCAGGGAACGAGGCGGCACACCGAGGTCCACCGCGACCGCGTACCACGCCCGCCGCACCTGGCTGACGAGACCGCGCTGCGCGACTCCGGCCGGATCTTCGGACACCCTGCGTAGTTCGCCGTCCCGGCGGGCGACCTCGATCTTGAGTGATTCGATCCGCTCCTGGGTGGCGTGCTCCCGTACCTTGGCGGCCTCAGCCGCTCGGCGCAGCTCGGCAACCCGCGTGGACCGGGCCGTCACCTCCGCCGCAGACTCCTGAACGTTCTCCGGCGCGCGACGGGCCTCGATCTCCGCCTGCTTCAGACCGGCGTGTGTCGCCCGCACCGATGTCAGCACGGCATCCGTCTGCGTCAACGCCGTGCGCGCCGCCATCAGATCCGCTTCCACATGCGCCGTGAGTGCCTCGGTCGCAAGCGCGGAGACCTCGTCCAGGTCCGGCACGCCGTCGATCAGCCGGATCCACTGGCGTATCCGGGCCTCGTCGACGCCGGCCCTGCCCATGTCGCCGAGTAGGCGCAGCCAGCGTGCTCCGTCAGTGGGCTCGCCGCTGGCCGGTGGCGACGCCCCCTGCGCCAACGGCTCGTAGTCCGGCGGCGGCTGATAGTCGGGCGGCTCGCCCTGCGGTGTCGACACCGCGTGCAGGAGCTGGTTCGCGGTGGTCTCGTCCAGTACCAGTTCCAGGGCACCGTCGAGTCGGAAGACCAGGTGCGGCAGGTGGCGCTGTTGCATCAGGTTGACCTGCACCAGCAGTCCGACCCGTACCCGCCGGTTGGTGGTGTCGTCGGTGCCGATCTCGCCCAGGGGCACCGCGTGGAACATCGCCATCCGGACCCGCACGGGGCCCACCGTTGCGCCCTGGCTGTCCAGCGCGTCGGGGAGCAGACCGGTCATCCCCGGCCCGGACAGGACCTGGTGCAGCGCATCGGCACCGTTCCCCGTCAGGTACGGTCCGGCGGAGTGCCAGCGACCCGCCGTGACCTGCGCGACGACCGCGTCGTGCAGCGTTCGCACCGACACGGGATCGATGGCACGCACTCGTGCCTGTCTGCCGCCTATCGCTGCGGCGGGAAGCGCCACCACGGTCAGACCCAGCCGGGCCGCAGTCGTGGCCAACCCCTGGCTCGCCGCGACGAGTTCGGCTCTGCCCCGGGACGCCCGCGACCCTGGTCCCGACAACACGTCGTCGGACACCAACGCACGCAGTCGCATCAGTGCGGCGCGGACTGCCGGCCGTGCAACCGCCCATTCCTGCCCGGCGTGCCTCCACGAGACGGTCACCAGCAGCGGGGCCTGGTACCACTGCGCGGCTCCCTCCGCCTTCTCGTGCCGGTACACGTCGGCGGGCTCCGCCCGCACCACCAACCGGATCCCACTCTCCGGCAGCTCGGTCGCTCCGGCCGGGCGCAGTAACACTCCGCTGTCGAGCAAGCCCGACCGTGCCCACCTCGACAGTGCCCTCACGTCCAACAGGGCACGCAGACTGCCACGCTGACTCGTGGCCCGCCCGGCAGGAGCCACTACCTCCCAGTCGGTGTTCCGTAGGTCCGGGGCGTGCACGTCGACCAGATCTGCGGCCGACGCCGCTATGCGGTCCGGCGGCCCGGCGCGGGCGGCGAGCCGTTCGGAGGCGTCCGTTCCGGCGGTGTCGGTCTCCTCCTCGACGGCGGGCGGCGCCTCGATGGCCACCCTGTCGACCAGAAGCGGAAACTCACCCGGCATCAGCACGGCCGGCGGCCCGGAATCGACCGCGACGGGCCCCTCGGCGGGGTCGGGCGGACTGGCGTCGAGTTCCAGATGTTCGTCGGGATGCGCAACGGTGATGCCGAGCAGCGTCCGGTGCGCCTGCTGCACCGGGCCGAACACCACCACGGCGGTCGCGGGATCCCGCAGCGCCGCCGACACCCAGCCCTCGCCCACCGGCACGATGACCGGCCCCGGACCACCACCCGGGGCGGGTGATGCCCCGAACCACCACACCACATCGTCGTGCGTGACCAGCCAGCCCAGCTCACCCGCGCCCAGACCGGGCCGCAAGCGCACCAGCGCCGACGAGTCGGGGGCCCGCAGGAGGCCGTCGAGCAGCGCGTCGACGTCCGCCGTCGGCGTCGGTTCGCCACCCGCCACCGACAGCACGTCGGCCATCGAGACCGGCATCACCTTCCGCATCAGCTCGGCCGCGTCCGGCCCTGGCGGGAGGCCGTGACGCACCAGGCGGAACGCCATCGCGACGGCCGCCGTCGGCACCGGGACCCGCAACCGCTGGTGCGACTCCGCCAACCACCCGGCCAACGCCTCGATGCGGGTCCAGGACGGCGAGGTGCGGTCGGACGCGATCTCGACCGCCGTGCGGACCGCCTCTCGGGCGGCGACGTGCGACCACGGCAGGCTCCGCACCGCCACGGCGTCGTCCCACGAGGTCTCCCGACCCTGCGGGTCCACCGGCACCAGCCGCGCCGAGCGCGCCGACCCGACCGGTACCTGCACCTGCACCCGGTACAGATCCGCGAGCTTCTCCACCGCTTCCGCGTCGTCCACCAGGCGGCGCCCGTCGACCCCCCAGCGCTCGACCTCCCACGGCACCAGCACCATCTGGTCGGAGAAGGGCTGCCCGTGGACGAAGGCCGCGCCGACCGCCGAACGGGGCTTCTCCTCCGCGAGGAAGACCAGGGTCGCGTCGACCGGCCGCACCGCGGCGAGCGAGGCCGCCAACGCCGCCGAATGCCCGGTCTGGGTCAGCTCACCGGTGAGGACCAGCCGGCCCGCCACCACGAGAATCTCCCGGCAACCATGCGCGACCGGCACACCATCACCCCCCGGTCGCTTCTCCGGTACCGACAGCTTCGGATGGGTTTCCGCCGTTCGGTGCTCTGAGTCGGCCTCCCTGCCCAAGCCATCCCCGCCGCACGGTGGCACGACTCGCCGGATCCCCGGTAGTCCCTTTATGTCCGCACCGGGCGTCCTCACCGTCCGGTGCGGCGGGTGTCCCTGGAACTGGTGACTGTGCCGGTCCCGTGCCGAGCGGGCAGGCTGACACGGGACCGCCGTCCGGACGGCCAGGAGGCCGAGCGGCATCGACCGGGAGGGCCTATGAAGCTAGTCGACATCACTCCGCAGATGCTGCTGGACGGGTCGCAGTCCTGCACCGACACGGCTGCACAGCTACAGGCGCGGCTCGCGACGCTGCGACGGGACGTGGACGACCTGGCGTCGTACTGGTTGGGGCCGGGTTCCAAGGCCTACAAGCAGACGATGGAGGAGTACGACACCTGCGGCCGGATGCTCAACGACGCCCTGAACGGGATCTCGCGGGGCCTGCAGCGCAACGCCGGCAACTACGCCACGGCCGACGAGGCGACGGTGCGCACCATGCCCGAGATCAATGGTATTCCGGCGGCCCGTCTCGGGCCTGAGCCCGGCGCCTGACCGGAACCGTCAGCCCGCCCGAGTAGAGGAGTTCGCGTGACCGACAGTATGGGTAGTCGCATCCGGGTCCCCCCGGAGCTGGAGTTCGCCGGCGCCAGGCTCAAGAGCACCGCCGACGAGCTGGTCGACATGCTCGCCACCCTGAAGGCCAAGCTCGTTCCGTTGGAGGAGAGCTGGGTCGGTGAGGCACGCGAGGAGTACGTCGGACTCCAGGGGCAGTGGAACGCCGGGGCGAACGGTCTGTTCGGTGTGGACGGCGCACTGGGCGACATCGCCAACGCCGCCAACCTCGCCTGGAACAACTACTCCGAGGCGGAGTTCTCGAACCTGCGTACCTGGCGGGGCTGACGATCACCGCAGGCCGGGGGTCTTGAACATCCGAGACCTCCGGCTCGTAGTATTCGGCATGATCCGTGATCAACGAGGCCGTACCTCCGACGCGCAGCCGTCGCCGGAACCGGTCGGACCGGGTGCCGAGTCGAACCCGGAGTCGCTCGCGGACAGCAGCCGGTTCCGCAAGCTTGGTTCGGCCCTGAACTGGGTCGGTGACCGGGTGGCCGTGGTCGGCGCCGACCCGACGGGAGCGGTCGCCGCCGCAGCGACCGGGCTGGCGGCGGAGCGCGACGTGGTGACCGTCGTCGGGCCGCTCGACACCGCCGAGGACTGGGCGTTCGTCGAGACGGTGCTCCCCATCGCGGTGCCGCCGGGCAGTCGTGCCCGGGTCGCGGTGGCCGGGGCGGCCGGTCGCGGCCTGGCCGGTCGGCTGGCCCGGGAGCTGACCGCCACCCTCGACGTCCCCCGGGCCGAGGTGCTGCTGGTGCCCGGGGGCTCGCTGTTCGCGGTGGACGGCTGGCTGCGGCACACCCCCGACGGGGTGGCCTCCCCGGCCGGCCATCGCAGCCCGCAGCCGCCCTGGGAGAACGACGTCGACGAGCTGTGCGCCGCGACGCGCCCCGGTGAGCTGGTGCTGCTTCCCGTACCGGCCGGGATGTGGCTGTTCGGTCGGCTGCCGGGCACCCCGATGCCGGACTACGACGACCCCGCGTACGGGGTGCCGATGGACGCTGACCGGCCGGTGCTGCTGATCGGGCGGCCCGGGCAGCCGGAGCCGGAGGCGGACGCCATCGTGGAGTTCCTCGACCGGCTCCCGTCCCGGCTACGCCAGCAACTCGTGCTGGCCTCCTACGGATCGGTGACCACGACTGCGGCGGCGGCGACGAGCCTGGCCCGCGAAACGGGTGTCCCGGTGCAGGTGCACACCGGCCTGCCGGCGCTCACGCCCGAGGGCCGACCGACGAGTCTCGCCGTCGACCACGCGGCGGCCACCTGGGAACCGATTGCGACCGTCCTCAGCTTTCCGCCCGAGGGTCCGGCCCGTCCGGTCGGACCGGTACGCGGACTCGACGGCTACCAGGAGCTGACGGAGAACGTCTTCCGGCTCGGCGAGCGGTGGGTGGCCGAGGTGACACAGTCCGGCCTCTGGGTGCGGCCACCCGAGCAGGAGCACGCCGCACGCCTCGTGCGGTCGCACCCGTGGACCTCCGGCAAGGTGCGGATCTTCGTGGGCGTACCCGGCAAGCCGCCCCGGTACCACGTGTTGCCGGTGCTCGGCGCGATGCTGGGCCGGATGCCCGCCGAGACCCGTCAGCGGGTCGAGTTGTCGCCGGCCCGGTTCGCGGTGGCGGCCGGGGACGACGCGGTCCCGACGCCGGACCCGGAGCAGGGTGAGCCGGCCGCGCCGGTGGTGCAGCGCACCGTCGTGCTGCGCGCCCCGCAGTCCGGTGGCGCGATCCCGGTCGTCCCGGCACCGGCGGAGCGGCCGGAGGACCCGACGGCCGCGAGGCGGAGTCCCGAAGGTGGACGGACGATCGGGGCGGGCGCGGCGTCGCCGGAGACGACCGCGTCGCCTGCGTCCGGCGGGAACGCCCCGGTCGGGCCCGCGCTGGTGGCCGCGCCGACGACGCCGGCGGCCGAGCCGACGACGCAGTATCCGATCCGTCCGGTGGCGCGGCACGAGGCCGTCCGTCCGGTCCGCCGCGACGAGCCGAAGCAGGGTACGGAGGCGGTGCGCCCACCGCGTACCGAGGCGTCCCGTCCGCCGGTCTCGCCCCCGGCCGGTCCGGACGACGAGCGGCGACACCCGTCCGGGTCCGGTCCGGCCGGACCGGAGACCCGGCGGCGGCGCAAGCCCCGGCTGTCGGCCCAGATCCTGACCGCCGTCGCGGTCCTGACAGTGGCGGTCGCCAGCGGGTACGTGCTGAATCCGAACGGGCAGCCGTCCGGCGCCGACACACCGCCGGGGTACGCCGTACCGCCGCCGCAGGGTCTTCCGGAGTTCTCCGCCGGGACGCCGGTCGCCGCCGACCCGTCCGGTACCCCGGCCGACGATCCGTCCACCTCGGTCAGTCCCGCCTCCGGCAGCAGCGGCCAGACCGGTGCGGCCCCCGGCCCGAGCTTTCCCGGGCAGAGCCAGGCGTCGACGGGCGGCACCGACCGGGTGCCCGCGCCGGTGGCCCCGCCCCGACCCAGCGGGTCGCCGTCGTCCGCACCGAGTGCCACCCCCCGGCCCGCGGCGTCCTCGGCGATGCCGGGTCAGGTGAACAGTTCGGGACGGAACCTGGCCCTCTCCGGGACCGCCAGCGCGTCGAGCTTCGAGACGATCTACCGGCCGTCGAGCGCGATCGACGGGGACCGGGAGTCCCGGTGGGGTAGCGCGTTCACCCCGGACACCCAGTGGCTCGCCGTCGACCTGGGCGAACTCTGGCAGGTCACCGAGGTGCGGCTGCGGTGGCAGCGGGCCTACGCGACCGCGTACCGGGTCGAGGTGTCCGCCGACGGCGGGACGTGGCGGACGGTCTACCAGACCGGTAGCGGCGCGGGCGGGACCGTCGACATCGCCGTCACCCGCACTCCGGTCCGCTACGTCCGCATGGTCGGCACGGCCAAGGCGATGCCCGGGTACGGGTACTCGATCCACGAGTTCGAGGTGCGCTGAGAACGGCGAGTCACCGGTTGTTGCTGGTGAGGTTCTTGGTGTTCTGCTCTTCGACGTCGGTGTACATCGTGTGGGTGTGCTTCATCCGCCGGATCGCCTCGTTGAGGACGTCACGCACCTGCCCGCTCAGACCGTCGACCTGATCGAGTATCAGCGCGAAGTTCTTGCCGGCGGGGCTCATCCAGTAGTCACGCAGCGTGCGGAACTCCTTGTTGATCTCGTTCAGCTTGCCTTCCAGCGCGTCCCGTTCGGTGGCGATCTTCTTGGCGGCGTCGGCCAGCTTGTCGAGCTCCACGGCGAAGGTGAACTGGGAGCCGTCCGGGTTGATCTGGGTGATCGGCGTACCGTCCGCGTTGGTGATCACGGTGATCGAGGGCTTGCCGTTGTCGGTGTACGCCCACTTGATGTCGCTGCCGCTGCTGCCGTACTCGATGGTGACCGTCTTGGTGCCCTGGGTGCCGTACGTCGGCCGACCTTCGGAGTCGAAGGTGGTGAACGTCCAGCCGTTCTGCTCCATGCTGGTGACCGCACCGTCCGAGTTACGGAAGATGGTCGTGCCACCGGAGTAGGTCCACTGGAAACCACCGCCGGCCGTCGGCGTGATGGTCACCGTCTCCCGGGTCTCCGAGTTGACGCCGGACGTCGGCGCCCCGTCCTTGTACGTGATGACCCACCCGTCGCCACGGTCCTCGGTGAGGATCTGGCCCTCCGAGTCGTACGTCACGACGCTCTCGTCGTCGTACGTGTAGACGGTGTTGCCGTCCCGGTAGCTGATGGTGGCGGTGACGCCGGGGCGTTCCTCGGTGGCGGGGATGTCGACGTAGTGCGGGCGGTTGTCGGCGTCGAACTGGCTGTAGGTGGTGCCGTCGGCACGTTCCTCGGTCAGGATCTTGCCGCCGGAGTTGTACGTGATGACGGTGTCGTCGGCGTACGTGTAGAGGGTGTTGCCGTCCTGGTAGGTGATGTCGGCGCTGGTGGCGGGGCGTCCTTCGGTGGCGGGGACGTCGATGTGGCCGGGCCGGTTGTCGGCGTCGAAGTCGCTGTAGGTGGTGCCGTCGGGGCGTTGCTCCTTGAGCATCTTGCCGTCGGCGTTGTAGGTGATGACGGTGTCGTCGGCGTACGTGTAGAGCGTGTTGCCGCCTTCGTAGCTGATGTCGGCGCTGGTGGCGGGGCGGCCTTCGGTGGCGGGCACGTCGATGTGGCCGGGCCGGTTGCTGGCGTCGAAGTCGCTGTACGTCGTGCCGTCCGGGCGTTGCTCGCTGAGGATCTTGCCGTCGGCGTTGTACGTGACGACGCTGTCGTCGGCGTACGTGTAGACGGTGTTGCCGCCCTGATAGTCGATCTCGGCGCTGGTGGCGGGGCGGCCCTCGGTGGCGGGGACGTCGATGTGACCGGGCCGGTTGTCGGCGTCGAAGTCGCTGTACGTCGTGCCGTCGGCGCGTTGCTCTTTGAGGATCTTGCCGTCGGCGTTGTACGTGACGACGCTGTCGTCGGCGTACGTGTAGACGGTGTTGCCGTTGACGTAGCTGATCTCGGCACTGGTCGCCGGCTGGCCGCTGCGGGCCGGGATCTCGACGTACTGCGGCTGGTCGTTCGCGTTGAAGTCGGTGTACAGGGTGCCGTCGGGCAGCCGCTGGCTGACCAGGTCCTGGCTGTGACTGTCGAAGGTCAGCACCGACTTGTCGGAGTACCGGAAAATCGTCAGGTTGTCCTGGTAGCCGATGTGCGCGTACGTCGCCGCCTGCCCGTCCGACGGCGGGATCTCCACGTACCGGGCGCGTCCCGCGTCGTCGAAGGAGCTGTAGACCCGCCCGTCCGGCATCACCTGCTGGACCGGCTGACCGTTGGCGTCGTACGTCACCACGGAGCCGTCGCTCTGCCGCTCGAACGTGTGCCCCTTGGTCGGCGGCTGCTCCGGTCCGGTCATCAGGCGGATTCCTCGGGGCCGCCGACACGGGGGAGGGACTCGGGTGCGGTCGGCACCGTCTCGCCGAAGGACTGCTTGTCGGCCTCGGCATAGAACTGGGCGGCGTTGTTGACCCGGACGACGTACTGCGCGACCGCCTGGATCGAACCGCCGACCGCCTTGAGCAGCGAGAGCTGGGTGTCCACGAGCATCTGCGTCTGATCCGGATTGGGGTCCTCGACCGGCGGGAGGTCCTCGCCCTTGACCGTGTGCCGCGAGATGTGACTGCCGCCGTCGTGGCTTCTGATCTCGCGGTCGTTCTGTACGCCGCCCTCGTTCTCGGCGTAGAAGATCCAGCCGCCCTTGCTGAGCACGTCCGCCTTGAACGACTCGAACTCGTCGACCTGGGTGTTGAGTTCGTTCAGCATGTAGTTCTGCGCCCCGCGAAGGTCGGCGGGCGTGACCCCGAACGCGCGGACGGTCGGCTCGACGAGTTCCTTCGTCTCGTCGCCCGCGTCCTTGGGCGGGTTGAACAGATTGTCGCCGGTGACCGATCGCGCATAGCGTTCTTCCATGTGCAGTTCGGGTATGTGTTTAATCGACGCCTGTACGTAGGTGTCCAGCTCAGGGTCGGCCATCTTAGACATGTACCACGCGGGTCCTCGCGGACGGATGTCCCTCTTCGGGGGACGCCCACCGTCACCAACATTGAGATGGTCCGGTTGAGCTGGGCCGATGCTAGCGTCTCCGGCACGAGACCGATTGGTGCGCGGGCGGGGGGCTGAGCATGGGGAGCGGTGCGCCCGCACACTACGACGACGGCCAGAGCATCAACGTCGACCCGCAGGGCATGTGGACGATCGGGTCGGAGCGAGTCGTCAAACTCATGGGCGATGTCGTCGACTCGTGGGAGCGAATCGGTAACACCTGGAAGAACCTCGAACTCAGTTGGGCCGGCGAGACCGCCGAGGAGGTCCAGCAGTTCAACTATCGGTTGCAGAAATTGCAGTGGGATCTGTTCGGATCGCAGGAACAGGAAACCTACGGGCTGATTTCGCAGGTGTGCGGGATCGCGGCGAGCGCCGCGTCGAACTACGGCGAGGCCGAGAAGACGGTCATCAAGATGTTCGACGAGTTCACCGCCGCCATCCCCGCTGATGACCTGCCGCCCGAGGAGGACGGCGAGGGCGACGGCGGCACGCCTCCACCCATCGATCTCGGGGATGCGTACAACACGACCGAGTCGCCGGTGCACACCCTCTACCCCAACAATCCCGACGCGAACAAGCCGCCGCCGCCGGATAACGAGTGACGGATGGCGAGCGACACCCATCCGGATCCTGACAAACTCGATGCGCTCGCCGCGCAGTGGGAGGCCAAGGCCGAGGACCTCGATCGGTTGCGCCTCGTACCGGCGAAGGCCCTGAACCAGGTCGGCAACTGGCAGGGTAGCGGTCGGGCAGCGGCTACCCGCACGCTGCCCAATCTTGAGAAGAACCTCCGCAACACCGCCGAGTTGTGTCGCCGCTGGGCCCGACGGTTGCGCAAGATGGCGGACGAGATCCGCAAGAAGCTCGAAGAGCTCCGCAAACAGTCGCTCGTCACGATCCTGAGCGTCATCTTCGGACTGCTCTTCGGTTTCATCGTCGGTTTCGCGATCGGCCCGGCGCTTGCCGCGCTCGTCGCGGCGATGGCGCGGGCGGTCGCCGGTCTCGCCACGGCGCTGCGGGCCATCATCAACCTGTCGTTCCAGTTCGGTGTCGGCGCGGCCGTGTTCGGTTCCACCCAACTTGCCGCCGAGGTCTTCGCCCAGGCGATCGCGTCGCACGTCGACGGCAAGTTCGAGATCACCAACGAGAGTTGGATCAGCGTCGGTGCCGCCGCCGGTCTGGGCGGTCTGTTCGGACTCTCCACCCGGGGACTCGGCAAGGTCGGCGGCGGTGGGCCGAAGTCGACCGACGTGCCGACGGTCAAGGGCCTGGACGGCACGAACACCGGTGGCCGACCCAGCGACACCCCCACCCCGGACGTGCGGACCGGTCGCGGCGACATACCGGGCGTCGGCTCGCCGGACGGACCTCCGCTCGGCGCACCACCCCCGTACGGTGCTGTCGGTGGCCGGCCCCCGACGCCGGGCCCGGTCAGTGCCAGTTCGACGCCGCCACCGGTCCGCCCGGTCGGTGGGCGGGGAAACGCCGGTGGTGCCGCGCCGACGCGGACCACCCGACCCTCCACGGTCGACCAACCCCCACCCTCGGCGCTCGGCGGCGCGCCGGCGCGGACCACACCGCCACCGGCCCGCCTCGACGGCCCGGTGAACACGCCACCACCAGCCCAACCGCAACCCCGCGCCGGGGTGCCGCAGCCCGACGGTCGGCCACCGGCGGTCGGCAACGGCAACGCGGCCAGCAGCCTGCCACCGCCCGCCCGCACCACTCCGCCGCCGAAGGCCGACGCGGGTGCGCCACCCGTCGGTTCGCGGACGCCGGGTGGACCGGCGATGGCCGGAGTGGACGCGCCCGCGCCGCCTCCGCGCGCCGTCGCCGCCGATCCTCGGCCGCCGTCGGTGCTGACGCCCGAGCCGGCGCCCGGCGGAGGACGGCCGCCTGCGGCGAGCCCGGACCTGCCCGCGACGCCCGGCGGTGGACGGCCGCCCGCTGCCAGCCCCGACCTGCCCGCCACCCCCGCTGGAGGACGGCCGCCCGCCGCCAGCCCCGACCTGCCCGCGACCCCGGGCGCGGGTCGGGACGTACCCGTCAACGGCCCTGCCCGGGACGTGTCACCGATCGCCCCCGAACCGGTCCGGTCCGGCACTCCGCCGCCGGGCCAGGGCCTGACGGTCGATCCGCCCGTGGCACGGCCCGGTGGCGTCGGCGCGGTGACGGACGTTCCCCCGCCGACTGGCAGACCTGCCGGTACCACTCCCGATGCCACGGTGTCGGTGCCACCGCCCGGCCGCCCGGTCCAGCCGGGTGTCGAGGGGAACCCGGTGAACACGCCCGGCGGCGGCACCATCGGCGGGGCCCCGCGTCCAGGGCGTCCCGTCGAGGGAATCCCGGCCAACCAGGTGGTCGACGTCCCCACGCCCACCCCGAGACCGGCCACCCCCGAGCCGTCCACACCGGTGCCACCCGCCGGGCAGCCCGGCCCACGGGGCAACCTCGCCGCCACCGACCTGCCGGCCGACGTCAGGACCCCGGTCACCACGCGACCACCGCTGGACCGGGCACCCGTCTCTGGCGAGCCGCCGGCGGTCCGGCCGGACACCCCGGTCACGTCACCCCGACCCACCTCGACCGCGACGACCCGGCCGGACACACCCGAACAGGTCCCGGCCGACGTCCTGCCCGGCTCCCGTCCGGGCGGTACCAACGGCGACCAGCCGCCGGTCGTCGGGCAGGGCAAGCCGACCACGGACACCGCCCCGGTGGGCGCGTCCTCGAAGGGCGCGCCGGAGCCGGGCAAGACCAACCCGGTGCAGGCCAACCTCGACGCGCGGATCCGCGACCTCATCACCGAGGGAGGCGGCGGCAAGGGGCAACCCGGGGTGTCGCAGTCCAGCCGGCCGGGCACGCTGACCGAGATGCGCGCGCTGCGCGAACGGATCCTCGCCGACAGCCCCGGCGGGCAGCCCACCGGTGGCAACGCCCTCGTCGTGCAGCGCCTGAACGATCACATCGCCGACCTGACCCCACGGCGGCCCGTCGGCGGCGACGCGCAGGGTGGCGCGGGCCGGCAGTTCAGTGGTCAGCCGGGGGTCGAGACTCCGCTCAAGCAGGTCCCGGTGCCGACGAAGCCCATGCCGGGAGGCCCGCGCCACACCGGGCCCGACGGCATCGACGCGCGGGCCCCCTATCCGGACCCGACGTCCGTACCCGCGGTGGGGCCGAAGGGGCCCGGCGGTCCGCGACCCGACCCGGAGGTGAAAGGTCCGGTCCCGCCACCTGCCGAGGCGCCACCCCCCAGGACCTCGGGCCGCGACCAGTACACCGGCGAGTGGGACTGGCACATCCGTCGGGACAAGTTCGGCACCGAGTTCCTGCTGTTGCAACGTGGACCGGACCAACCGCCGGGTGTGCGGCTCGGCGGATCCAGCGGCGAGCCGCACAGCCCGGGAGGGCTCGGCCGACCGTCCCGGACCGATCCGGTGGACCCCCCCGACCCCGGTGCCGGGCGCCGCCTGGGCGACGGCAAAGCGGTCCGGGACGACCAGTTCGGTGTCTCGTCCAGACCGACGGGAGACGGCCGGGTCAGCGAGTATCCCGCACAGGTCCGGGAGATCAACGGTGAGAAGTGGGTCCGTCTGCCGGACGAGGCGGTGCAGGGCCGGCCCGGTGCCGGCAACCAGCAGTCGTCGGACCGCTGGATGCGGATGCCCGACCGGGACAACCGCGTCCTGCCGGACTCCGGTGGGCGCGCGCCGGAGGGCAGCTTCTACTCCTGGCAGGAGCACACCCCCGGCAAGTCCGCCGTCTCCGCCCTGGACCGGGGCCGGGGGCAGATGGTCGACATCAAGAGCCGCCCCGGCTGGCAGCTCAATCCACCGGAGCCCGCACCACTCGGTGTCACCTCCCGGCCGACTCCGGGGGCGGACATGCCCGGCCCCGGAAACCGGCTCGGCGGCGGGACGACCGACCGTCTGATCAACTCGCTGAAGGACTTCGGGGGCATGTTCCGCCGGGGCGGTGACGCGCCGGCCCCACAACCGCCCTCCGTCGTCATCAAGTCGGCGGGACCGGGCGGCAACACCGGCGGCGGGGTCGCACCGGGGGGCAGGGGTACCACCCCGGACGCGCCGGCCTCCGGCGGAAGCTGGAAGGGGTACGGCGAGGGCCAGCAGCTCGGCGGTCGACCGGCCCGGCCGGACGTCGACGGCAGCCCGGTCCGGCCGGGACAACGGGGCCCGGACGGCGGCGGGACGGGACCGGGCCGAACCGGAGACGTCACCACGCCGCCCCGGTCGACCGACACGCCGACGCCGACGCCGAGGACCGACACCGGCAGCCCGCAACCGGGGCGCTCGGCCGGGGCGGAGGGCGGCGGCTCGTCGCGTACCGGTGGGTCGCAGGGCACGATGGGGATGCGGGATCCGCGCTCCGGCAGCCGTACCGAGACGGTGACCCCGGACCGGTACATCGAGCCGACGGTGGACAACCCGGCCTGGGCCACCCGTGGCGCCCGGGACGTCGGTGACACGCCCCGGGGCGTCGGGGGCGAGACCCGGGCACCAGCCGGCCAGGGTGGTCAACGTTCGCCCTCCGGTACCGAGGGCGCGCCGCCGAGCGGTGCCAAGCGTGTCCCGGACCGCATCACGACCACCGACACCCGGACGCCGGCCGGGTCGCAGCCGGGCGAGGTCTTCGGGGCGCGGTCCGGCCCGACCGCCGCGCCGGGCCCGAGGCCGGCCGGACAGCCCGTTGCGGCCCGCGACAGTCTGCACGGGCAGATGGCGGACCTCCTGGAGGGTGCGGCCAAGCGCGCAGAGGTCAAGCCCGGTGGCGGACCCAAGCCGGGTGATGACGTCAACCTGGGCACGGGGACGCGGGCGGGCGAGAGTTCCCGTACGCCGGGCGACGTCACCACGCCGCCGGGGCAGTCGCGACCGGGTGAGGCGTTCGGGCAGCGTCCGGAGTCGGGGACCCGACGGTTGGAGTCGTCGCCGGAGTCGGAGCAGGTCACGCCCGGCAAGTTGCAGAAAAACCGGCCCGTCGGTGACACGGGACGGCCGGGCGAGACCTTCGGGCAGCGTCCCGAGTCGGGCACCCGGCGGTTGGAGTCGTCGCCGGAGTCGGGATCGGCCGGGCTCGGGAAGTTGCGCAAGGACCGGCCGACGGGCGATGCGGGGCGGCCGGGCGAGGCGTTCGGGCAGCGTCCGGAGTCGGCGAACCGGCGGTTGGAGTCTCCGTCGGAGTCCGCTCCGGTCAAGCCCGGCACGTTGCGCAAGGACCCGCCGCCCGGTGACCCGGCACCGCGACCTGGTGAGCCGTTTGGGCAGCGCCCGGAGTCGGGCACGAAGCGTCTGGAGTCCGCTCCGGGGCCCGGAACGGGACGGACGGACGCGTCGGCAGGGTCGTCGACGCCGCGTACCGGAACGCACGAGCCGTTAACGCCGATCCGTGATGGGCAGTCTGCGCCGACGACCGGACGACCGGCCGGGCCGACACCATCCCAGGTCGCGCCGACCGAGGGCACGCCTGCCGCGACGGTGAAGCCGGAGTCGAGTCCCAGGCCCGAGCCGGGCACCAGACCTGAGTCGACGACCAGCCAGGAACCCGCAACGGCCAGTGGCAAGGCGCCCGCGCCCGGATCGGCAGCTGACCGGCGGGCGCAGGCGTGGGCGAACGCGTCGCCTGCGGAGATCGAGGTGCTGCGGGGCGGGGGCGCGGGCGCCGGGCTGCGCCCCGACCAGCGGGTGAACGTGGTGCTCAATGATCGGATCTCGGCCGAGTACGCAAAAGCGGCGCAGGACGCGTTGCGGGCCGAGCTGGCGGATCTGCGGGGCCGGGTGCGGACTCCGGGTGAGCCGATCTCGGAGTGGGTGTGGCGGGAACAGCGGATCGCGGAGATCGAGTCGAGGCTGGGCGGACGCGCTCCGGAGCCGGTGGACGTGCCGGTGCCGAAGGCGCCTGCGGGTGAGTCGCCTGCTGACCGGCGGACGCGGGCGTGGGCGAACGCGTCCCCTGCGGAGTTGACGGTGTTGCAGGGCGGGGGCGCCGGTGCCGGGCTGCGCCCCGACCAGCGGATCAACCAGGTGCTCAACGAGCGGAACTGGGCGCGGCAGGCGGCCGAGGTCGAGGCGGGTCTGCGGGCGGAGTTGGCGGACCTGCGGGCACGGGAGCAGTGGGGGCAGAACCCGTCCGAGGCGGAGCAGCGGATCCTCGACGGTGCGGGGCTGGGCGCAGGCGTGCGGCCGGATCAGCGGGTGCTGGTGGTGGAGGCGCTGCGGTCGTTCGCGCAGGGCGCCGAGACCTGGCTGGAGGGGCCGAGGGCGGCTGCGGCGGGGGCGGCGCGGACCGCCGAGTTGCGGCGGCAGGTGGAGTTGGCGCGGCAGGGCCTCAACCCGTACGGGGACGGTGGGGTCCAGGTCGTGCTGCACCGGCGTGGCAGACCGGAACTGCGGGCGCTGGAGGTCGACACACCCGGTGCCCCCGCCACCACGCGGGTGGAGCCGGACGGGCTGGAGTGGTTGTGGCGGGATCAGCGGATCGCCGAGCTCACGTCGGCGTTGGGTGTGCGTTCCGAGGTGTCGTTGCCGAGGCCGCCCACGGGTGAGTCCGCTGCGCAGCGCAGTACGCGGGCCTGGAAGGAGGCGTCGCCCGCGGAGTTGGAGATCCTGCGGGGTGGTGGTGCGGGGTTCGGGTTGCGGCCGGATCAGCGCGTCAACCTGGTGCTCAACGAGCGGAACTGGGCGCGGCGGGCGGCTGAGGTCGAGGCGGGTCTGCGGGCGGAGTTGGCGGATCTGCGCGGTCGGGTGCGGACGCCGGGCGAGCCGATCTCGGAGTGGGTGTGGCGGTCCCAGCGGATCGCGGAGATCAGGTCGGCGCTCGGCGAGCAACCGGTCGAGGTGTCGGTGCCCAGGTCGCCTGCGGGTGAGTCGGCTGCGGAGCGGACCGCCCGGGCGTGGGAGAACGCGACTCCCGCCGAGACCGAGATCTTGCAGGGTGGTGGTGCGGGGTTCGGGTTGCGTCCCGACCAGCGGGTGAACCTGGTGCTCAACGAGCGGGCCTGGGCGCGGCAGTCCGAGCAGCGGTTGCGGGCGGAGTTGGCGGACCTGCGGCGGCAGGTGCGCACGCCGGGTGAGCCGATCTCGGAGTGGGTGTGGCGCTCCCAGCGGATGTACGACATCCAGGTTGCGCTGGGTGACCGTACGCCGGAGCCGGCACCAGTATCGAGGCCGTCCGGTGCCGGCCCCCGTCGAGTGGAGAACCCGACGCCCGCCGAGCAGGAGGTGTTGGCCGGTCGGGGTGCTGGCTTCGGGTTGCGGCCGGACCAGCGGGTGAACCTGGTGCTCAACGAGCGGGCCTGGGCGCGGCAGTCCGAGCAGCGGTTGCGGGCGGAGTTGGCGGACCTGCGGCGGCAGGTGCGCACGCCCGGTGAGCCGATCTCGGAGTGGGTGTGGCGGTCGCAGCGGATCGCCGAGATCCAGTCGACGCTGGCCGGGCGTACGCCGGAGCCGATCGTCGTACCGGTACCGAGGCCGCCAGCGGGAACGTCGACCGCCGACCGGAGTGCGCGGGCGTGGGAGAACGCGACGCCTGCGGAGCGGGAGGTCCTGCAGGGCGGGGGTGCCGGCTTCGGGCTGCGTCCCGACCAGCGGGTCGACCTGGTGCTCAACGAGCGGGCCTGGGCGCGGCAGAGCAAGGCGACCGGGGTCGAGACGCCGACGACGCTGCCGCCGGAGCTGGCCCACCTACAGGCGCGTACGCGGCGGATCACCGATCCGTCCGAAGGGGAACAGCGGATCCTCGACGGTGCGGGTCTGGGCGCGGGGTTGTCGCCGGGACATCGGGTGCTCACGGTCGAGGCGCTGCGGTCGTTCGCGCGGGGCGCCGAGACATGGATGGAGGGCCCGACGGCTGCTGCGGCCGGTGCGGCCCGCATCGCCGAGCTACGGCGGCAGGTCGAGCTGGCGAGGCAGGGCCTCAGCCCGTACGGCGACGACGGGTTCCGGGTCGTCCTGGACCAGCAGGGCCGCCCGAGCCTGCGGTCGCGCGAGACCTCCGGCGCTCCCACCGGGCAGGTGGAGTGGACCGTGCCGGGGCAGGTCCGTGAGCCGGCGCCCCAGCGCCCGGAGAACGTGGTGGTCGGCGAGCACGACGTGTTGCCGCCGGTGACCGAGGAACCGGTGCGGCCGGTCGAGAGTCCGTCGGTGATCCGCGAGCGCCCAGGCAGCGGCGAGTCGGCACCCCCGGTGCAGACGATGGAGCGTCCGCCGCTTCCGACGGTGGAGCGCCCGTCGGTGCCGGAGCGGCGGATCCTGGCGGGTCAGCGTCTCGGCGAGGGGCTGTCACCGGCGCGGCGGGTGCAGACCGTCGAGGCGCTGCGATCGTTCGTGCAGCAGACGCGGACCCGCATCGACGACCTCACGGCGGCAGGCGGTCCAGCAGACCTGCGGCGGGCCACCCGGCTACGGCAGCAGGTGGAGGCGGCCGAGCAGGGCCTCAGCCCGTACGGAGATCGGGGCGTGCGGGTGGTGCCCGGCCGGGACGGCCGACCGGAACTGCTGCCACCGCGTGAGGTACGCGGCCTGCCGCTGACCGGGGCGGAATGGAGGGTGCTGGCCGGACAGGGCGCGGGCGAGGGCCTCTCCTACGACCAGCGGATCGACCTGGTGGTCACCGAGCGCAACGCGGCCTGGCAGACCGAGCAGTTGCGGGTCGAGTTGGCGCAACTGCGGGACCGGCAGCCGCTGCCGGACGAGCCGACGTCGGATCAGGCGTGGCGGACGCAGCACATCGCCGACCTGGAAGCCATGGTGGGCGCCTCGGCCGGTGACCGGACGGCCCCGCCGGTGCGGACGGTCGCCCCGGTCCGGCAGCCACCGCAGGCCGGGGTGTTGACCGAGGCCGAACAGGAGGTGCTGGCCGGTCGGGGCGAGGGCCGGGGGCTGCCGTTCGACCAGCGCATCGACCTGGTCGTCGGCGAGCGCAACTGGGCCTGGCAGACCGCGCAGGTGCAGGCGGAGTTGGCGGAGCTGCGCGCCTGGGACGCCCTGCCGGGCGGCTCGGTCTCGCAACGGATGTGGCGCGCGGACCGGATCGCCCATCTCGAAGCCGTGGTGACCGGCGAGGTCACGCACTCCCGAGACGAGCAGCCCGCGCCACCGGTGCCGGTGTCGGACGGGCCCCCGTCGGTGCCGCCGGTGGTCGCCCCGTCCGCAGGAGAGCAGCGGATCCTCGACGGCGAAGGGCTCGGCGCGGGTCTGTCGCCGCTGCGGCGGCGGGACGTGGTGGAGGCACTGCGGTCGTTCGCGCAGCGCGGTCGGGCGGAGCTGGACGACCTGGTCGCCGCAGGCGCGGACGAGGCCCGGGCCGGACGGCTCCGGCAGCAGGTGGAGGCAGCCGAGCAGGGGCGCAGCCCGTACGGCGACCGTGGCGTCCGGATCGTGCTGGACCGGGACCGGCAACCGGTGCTGCTGCCCCCGCGTGAGCTGCCCGGCCCGCTGACCGAGGCCGAGTGGACGGTGCTGCGCGGCCGGGGCGAGGGCCGTGGGCTGACGTACGAGCAGCGCGTCACGCTCGTCATCCAGGAGCGGGCGGCGGCGCGGCAGGCCGAGGAGGTCCGGCAGGCCGAGGAGGTCCGGCAGCGGCGCGAGCTCGACCAGGCGTTGCGGACGTGGCAGGCCGAGCAGGAGCGGAAAGCCCGCGAGGAACAGACCGCAGTGCGCGCGGCTGCCGTCCCCGAGGGATACCAGATCCGGCACGAGCAGGCCGACACCTACCGGCTCTATCGGGGCGCGGCCCCGACGTCGGCGGAGGACGCGGGCGCACCGCTGGTGGCGGGTCGGGAGGCGTTGCGGGTCGACCGGTCGGTGACCGACATGAGGGTGGTGGGCCGGTACCTCCGTGCCCTGGATCCGGCGGTCACCCGTCGGCAGCAGGTGGAGGTGCCGCGCACCGGGCGGCGGGTGACGCCGGAGAAACTGCGGTCGCTCGTGGAGCGGCACCTGCCGGCGGGGGCGGTCATGGCCGTACCGGTCGGTCAGGTGACCGCCGGAACGCCGGTGCCGTTCCCCCGGCTGCCCGGCGGTGCGTCGGCGGACGCCGGCTGGTATCTGGTCGACGCGGACACCACCCTGAGCGACAGGGTCCGGACCCGGCCGATGGCCGCCGGGCACACCCTGGTGGAGTACCCGAACCTGATCTGGATTCGCCCGCCCGGCGCCCCGGAGTCGGTGATCACCGGGTTCCTGGCCCGCCCAGACAACGCGAAGACGCTGGTGCTGGTCGGTGCGCCCGGGGAGAACCCACCCGGCGAGGTGTGGGACGAGCTGAGCACGTATCTGCGCGGCCTGCCGGAGCAGCGGTTGAGCCGGCTGGAGATGAAGGATCTGGTCGCCGAGCGACCCGACCGCCACCTGCCGGAGGACCGCCGGTTGGTCGAGTACCACGAGGCGGCGCGCCGGATCGGGCACAATTTCACCGGTAAGCCCACCTTGGAGGCCAAGGAGGAGCTCTGGGCGTACCTGTCGGACACGCTCAACCCGACCGGGCCGGGACACGTGCCGGTGCCGGAGTTCGATCCGACACTCAACGCCCCCGGCCGTCCTGGCACTGACAAAGGCCATGATCTGCACGGTGGCTTCGAACATCGTCGTTGGCGTCTGCTGCTCTCCGACAAGCTGGACACCTGGCAGGCCGTGGTCACCACGATGCGCCACGAGTGGGAGCACGTCGAGCAGTACTTCCTGATGGCCCGCTACCTGGCGGCCACCCACCGCACGGTGGCGGACCTGCGGCGGCACCTCGCCGTCGAGGACGACCGGGTGCTCCAGGCCGCGCTGGACGACCCGGCCGTGCCGGGCACCGACGACCACGAGTACGGCGAGCAGTTGTACCGGGGGAGGCTCGGTGCCGATCGGGGGGCGACCGAGGCGGTGGAGGCGCGTCGGCGCGAGCTGTACCGGGTGTACAAGGACACCGTGCAGCGCAAGCGGGCCAACGACGCAGACCCGGCCCGGACCCTGCGCGGTGGGGCCGAACTGGCGCTCCAGACGATCCGTGCCAACGCCGCGTACGCCGCCTCACTCGTCGAGTACGCCGCGCTGCCTCTGGAGGGCCCGGCGATCGAGCGGGAACGGCAACTGGACCGGCTGTTCGCCTGGGACACCATGCCGGACGCGGTGCCGGTCGGCGTCGCCACCGGACCTCGGCCCGGCCGTGCGGCAGATCGTGCCGGCGCGGCTGGGGTCGGACCGGCACCGGACGAGTCCGCCGAGGTCACCGCCAGCCCACCCGTGCCGGCCGAAGCCGCCGTGGCGCTCGCGCCGACGAATCCGCTGCTGGACCACCGGCTTCTCGTGACCGCCGACCGCGAGCTGCACGAGGCGGTACGCGAGCTGGTCCGTGCCGACTACGGGCGGCTCTCCGGCAGGTCGGGAGAAGCCGCGCAGCAGGACGGCTGGCGGAACCTGGCGAACCTCGTCCTGCGGCACGCCGGGTTGCCCGAGCTGGGACCCGACGGCCTCCACATCGGTCAACCGGCCGAGGGACACCTGGGCGGATTCGACCGGCGGTCGTGGACGATCGGGCTCGCCGACGGCTCCGTCGAACACCTGCTCCGTACGCTGATGCACGAGCTGGTCCATGTCGAGCAGGTCACGCTCGTCGGCCGGCTGCCGGCGGGCCGCCCCGACGGCGTCGCGCTGGATTCGCTCGTCCACGACGCCCGGGTCCGTGACGAACTCTCCTCGACAGCGGTGGATGTCGGTAGCCCTGGGCACAGCATCGCCGGGTGGATGCGGCCGGAACTGGAACCGCAGGGCGAAGCTCGGGCGACAGAGATCATCGCCGCGGTGGGTGCCGCGCAGTCCCGCATCGACGTGACGCCGACACTCCTGCACGAAGTCGACCGCCTCGGCGGGTTCAACGCCGGAGTCCGTGGCCGATTGGCGCGGGGCCACGACGGCGTGCTCCGACACTTCGCCGAGGCGATGACCCGATACCTGAACCTGCCGCTGGAGGCTCAGGCACACCTCGTGCAATTCGACTTCGACTCCGACGGTGTGGCGCGGGACTGGCGACGGGAACCGCAGGCACAGGTGCCGCCACTTCCGGGGTACGTCGTCGAGGCGATCGTGGCGGGCAGCGTCGTCCGTCCGCAGGGCGTCGTGGTGACACCGCCACCTCGGCTCGCCCATCCCGGTCGTCCACAGGTGCTGATCCACCTGACCGACCTCGGCGACGCCGAGCAGGTGCTGCCCGAGCTGGCGTCGTCGCTGCCCGCCCACGCGTTGGTGGAACTGCACGGCGCGCCGGGAGGCCGGCTGTTCACCGTCGAGGAGTTGGCGGTGCTCTCCTCGGCGCTCGACGACGGCCAGCGGCTGATCGTCGCCCCGGACCTGGTGGCACCCGCCGGTGAGTTCGCCCGTCACCTGCTGCCGTTCTCCCGGACGCACGCGCCGACCCTGGCCCCGTTCGCCGCCTACTACCTGCTCCACCCGAGTTCGCGGCCACCGTTCCTGCCGATGCCCTTCCCGTACCTCATGCGGAATGTGGGCGTCGGGACCTTCGAGCTGTATCCGGGTTGGCATGTGGTCGCGGTGGGCGACCGGGCCTGGATCGGCCCGGCCGACGGGCAGCCCGACCTGACCGGTGTGCCACACGCGCGCGTGGTGATCGGCAGCCCCGGCCAGGAGACGCCGTGGGCGGTGGTCAGCGCCGGACTCTGGCTGGCCCGGATCCTGGCCGGTCAGGTCGGGGCCACCGTCGACGAGGGCTTCGTCCACGTGTTCCGACCGGCGATCGCACCCGCCGACACTCCGGCGGCCGTCACCGACGACGTGCTCCACGCGGTCGAGGACCGCGACCGTGAGCTGGTACGCCTCGCCTTCGGCGCGGAGTACGTCCCGGCATCCGGGAGTGCCGTCGGGGTCCCGCACCTCGACAGGAACCCGTTCAGGCTGGTGGAGTCCGCCGACTACGAGCTGTACTACGTGGTGGACGCCCTGCTCCACTTGGCCGGCGTCGGACCGGTCGCTCCGCTCGTGGCACCGTCGCGCGCGGTCGACGCGCTGACCGGGTTGGCGGACCGGCTGGGCCTGAGCGATCCGGCCGAACCCGATTCCGGCGCGCTCGCCGCCCGGCGTGCCCTGCTGGCGGCGGGACGACTGGCGGCCGTCGCGTACGGTCCAGGTGGCCTGACCATGCCGAGACTGCGTGCGGCGTGGCACGTGCACACGACGGCGGGAGATCCGACGCATCCTGCCGTCACCCGGGCGAGGACGCTGGTCGAGCGGGTCGTTCCCGCACGCCACGTCCAGGACCTGGACCGGGAGCTTCCGCTGCTCGTGATGCGGGTGCTGGAGCCGGTGGCGATGTCGGGCGGCTCCCGGTCGGCGCTCGGCCCGTCCTACGATCGGTCGGGCGAGTGGCTGATCCGGATACTCCAAGGTACGAGGGCGACCGATGACGGGGCGGCGACCCTCTGGTGGCCCGGTGCGGACCTGAGCCACGTACCCCTCAAGGTCTGGGCGGCACTGCCCATGCTTGCCGAGATCGACGACGTCCTGGTGGTGGGTTACCAGGCAGGCCCGGACGGGCTGCCGCTGCTCGACGGCCGACCCGCCGCCGACCACCAGGTCCTCGGTGGTGCCGCCCTGCTGGCCCAGCTCGGTGACACGCTGCGTACCGAGCTGAACGGCGGTGACCCGAGCCGGCAGCGGGTCTTCCTGACGCCGCTCGTCGACGATCCGGCGGTCGAGGAGTCGCTCGACGGGCTGCGGACCGACCTCGCCGCGCTGGACAAGCGGCTGGGCTGGGGGGTACGACTGGCGGCGTCGGTGTCGACCGGGATGGACGAGACGGATTCGGCCGGCGGCGATCCGGACGACATGGAGATCACCGCGAGCCCGCCCGATCCGGCGGAGGAGCCGGTGCGGGTCGGGTCGTGGCCGCCCGTCCTCCTGTCGTCCCAGGCGTTCCCCCTGCTGCACGAGCAGGTGGCCATCGTGTCGCCCGAGTCGTCACCGTCCGGCTCGCGCGTGACCTCGCGGGCGGTGTCTCGGGCGGTGTCGCCGTCCGGCTCGCGGGCCGTGTCGCCGTCCGGCTCGCGTACCGTCCCCGCGTCCGTGAGCGCGACGGAGGCACCGGATGAGCCGGTCGCGCGGGCGATGGTGGCCCTGGTCGACGCGTATGCGCCGGGGCGTGCGGAGCACGACTGGGAGGTGACCGCGCCACAACCCGGCGGACCGGTGCCACGTGGCCCGCTGGCCGACCTCTTCACCGTCGAGGCGCTGTCCGGTTGGCCGGCTGGTGTGCTGCGCGCCGGGGTCGTCCTGCGTCCGGTCGGCAGCACCGGGGACCGGCGGTTCCGGTTGGTGGTCCGGGCCGAGACGGCGGGTTCCTACCGGCACCTGGAATCGGATGGGGACGTTCACCGGTACGGAGTGCCACTGCTGGTGACGGTGCGGCTGGAACACACCGGCCCGGTGCCGGTCGGGCCGCTGCTCGAGTCCGCGTCCGAGTTGCCGCAGTCGCGGGCGGTGCTGCTCGATCAACGGGTCGCGGTGACGGACGAGGTGCTGCGGCAGCCGGGAGTGCGGATCCGGCGCGGCGGCGTGGAGCAGGTGGCGGCGCTGCCCGGCGGCCCGGACGAGACACTGGAAGCGCTCAGGCTCGCAGCGCTGCGGGTGCCCGAAGGAGCCGCGCTGCCCGGGCAGGTCGTGGTGGCCGGGATCGCGGCATCGGTGCGGGTGTTGCAGGACGCGGTGGTGGCCGAGCTGACCTCGGGCCGGTGGGCGGAGAGCTGGTCGGCGCGGACCCGCGCCGGTGTGCGGTCCCGTTCGGTGCTCGCCGATCCGGTCACGTTGGACGGGCTGTCCCACGCCCTGTCCGAGCCGGGGTTGGTCGACGCGCTGCGCGGGCAGCCGGTGGCGGTGGGCCCCCTGTCGGTCGGGCTGGCGGCGTTCGACGGGGTCCGGCTGGGTCAGGTGACCCGAGCGGGTGCTCCGGAGGTACGCGTCCGGGCGGGCCTGCTGGTGCAGGTGGCGCTGCGGGAGACGGTTCGACCTCCGGCGGGTCCGGCCGGGTCGCCACCGCCTTTGGCGTTCCGCCTGGACGGGGCGGTGGAGCTGTCGATGCCGCCGGAGTTGGCGGATCAGATCCTCGATGTGCGTACGCCGCCGTACGAGGCCGAGGCGCCCCCGGCGTATCAGCGGGCCGCGGCATCGGCGTGGGGTGTGAGCGACGAACAACAGCGGCTGCTGACCGACGTGTCGGGCGGGCCGGGAGCCTGGGACCGGCTCCTGGAGAGTCAGCCGTTCGGGTTCGACGGCCCGGCGTTCTGGCGTCTGGCGGGGCTGCTGGAGGTGATCGACGAGAGCGGTCGGGTCCGGGATCGGTCGCGGTTGGCCGGGCTGGCGCGATGGGTGCAGGTCATCGAACGGGTGCCGGACCCGTCCGAGGTCGAGGCGTTGGCCGTGGGGGCGGTGCTGACGCAGACGCGTGCGGAGTTGTCGGCGGCGGAGAACGCCCTCCAACGGGCCGGAGAGGTGCTCCGCTCGTCGGCGTACCAGCATCGGTCCCTGGAGACCGAACTGCGCGGCCTCGACCGTCGGATCGCACGGTTGTCCGCGACGGTGACCGACGGCGCGGCGGCGTCCGAGCTCGCCACCCTCCGCCGGGAGCGCGACAGGGTCACGAACGCGTTGCCGGCTGCCGTCGCGCATGAAGCCCATGCGTTGGACGAGTTGAGCCTGCGACGCGACGTCGACGCCCGGCTACGGGACGGTCTTGAACGTCTTGTCGCCGATCCGTCGGGGTCGGCACGGCTGGCGACCGTCCGGCGGGCCTGGTTCGCGATCGCCATCGAGCTCGGTGTCGAGCCGGGTGCCCTCGAAGTGATGAGCGGTGAGGTCGCTGCGGTGGCGGTCGGGCGCGGTGACGCCTCGCCGACGGAGTTCCTGGCCGACCTGCGGCAGCGGCTACGGCCGCTCGGGGTGTTCACCGACAACGACCTGGCGCTGCTGGCCGGCCTCGGTCGGCGGATGGCGCTGGGTCCGTCCGACGTACCCGCCCTCGCGTGGCTCAACGACCGGGGTGTGCCGCTCGAGTTGGTGGACGGCCTTCCGGACGAGTTGGCGAACACGACGGTCACCTGGGCCTCGAAACAGCACCTCCGGGGCGACGACCCGGCATCGGTGGCCCGGGAACTCGGTCTGGCGGGCGCACCGGCGCTGAACGGGCTCGTCGACGTGCTCCGGGACGCCGCCGTGGCGGCCCGGCCGGTGGGTCGCGCCACGCAGCCGTCCGGGGACGACGATCGTGGCCAGTGGTCGGAGTCGATGCAGGACTGGTGGTCCGCCCTGCTGATGATCCGTGACCTGGTGGACGTCGTGGTACGGCGTTCGCCGGTGCCGATCATGAACGCTGAGCAGGGTGCGGCGGTCGCAGCCGGGGTGCTCCGGCTTGCCCAGGAACTGGGCTTCCGGACGCCTCGGCACCTCCTGCGGTATGCCGTGTTGAGTGCGCGGCTAGGCTTCCCGGTCACGACGCTCTCCGCGTACCTGCCGTCGCGGCACATGCGCCTGCAGGTGTACCGGTTGCTCGGCAACCTGCCGATGGCCGAGATCGAGGAGTTCCTGACCGATCTGGTACGGCATCGGCCGGTGGACCTCCAGCAGGGCGGGAACGTCTCGGTACCGCGCCCGGTGGGAGAGCGGGAGGCAGCCGCGTGGGCCTCCCGGTTCGGTGTGTCGGCCGACGCCATCCGGACGGCGGCAGCGAGTCCCCTGGTGGACCTGCCTCGCCTGGTCGGGTTGGCCGACCAGATGGGGTTGGCGGGCGAGCAGGCGCAGTGGCTGTGGACGGTGACGTCGCAGATTGGCCGGTTGGCGGCCGACCTGCCGAGGCTCGCGTACCGGGCGGGTACGCTGCCGCAGGTCCTGCTCGAATGGAGTTGGCGGATGGACGCCGACCCACGGGACCTGATGCCGTTCCGGTCGGCGCTACGCCTGGTGGCGGCCCCGGACGCGTCGGTGACGTACGCCGACCGGCTCACCGTCCAGGAACTGGTGGCGCACCTACAGAGCACCGTCGCTCACGGGATCGAGGCGTGGTGGTGGGTCCTGTGGGTCGGCGCGCACACGCCGTCCAGCGAGGGGCCTGACGGGCTCACTCCCGGCGAACTGCTGGACCGGATCCGGGCGTACCCGACGGGGATCTTCGAGAGCCCGGGGACAGAGAACGCGTCCGACCTGACCCAGATGGTCGCGGACCTTCCCGAGGACTACACCGCCGGTATCGAGCCGCTCTCGTCCCTGCCGACCGAGCGGAACGCGGACCACTGGTTCGGCGACTGGTTCGAGGAGCGTTTCGCCGTACCCGAAGGCTCCATCACCCGCGACATGGCGAGCCGGCCGTGGCTGAACCATCTCGCGGTGCTCGACGACGCACGCAGGCTCGGGACGGAACCGAGCGAGGCCCTCGATCATGCACGGCGGACCGGTGGCGGTGATCTGACCGTGATGCGGTCGGACGAGCTACCGGACGCTTTCTCCACCCCTGCCCTGACGGACCTGACCCGCCGGTGGGACCTGCGCCTCTACCAACTCGAACCGGTGATGCACCTGCTGGACCACGGCACAGCGGCCATTCCTGCCGACGAGTTGCCGGGACGTCTGCTGGCCCAGGTCTGGGGATCGGTGGAGCGAGTCCCGGCGAGCCAGTCCGCAGCCGTCCTGCCGATTCGGGCCCTGGCGGACATGGCCCTGTCCGCCGACACCTGGCCTCCGATGACCGCCGGTGACGATCCTCGGCTGCTCCGGTGGATGACCGGTGTGACGGGCCTGGACTGGACGACGGACACCGACCCTTCGCGGGCGACCACTCTGCGGCACCTGATCGAGGCCGGATATCTGACCGCACTGGGCAACCTGGCTCGCAGGGTGGGCCTGCCGCAGCACGAACGGGCGGCGCTCGCGAGCCGGCTGCGGATCAGCCAGGAGTGGGTGACGGCGCTCAGCCTCCGGATCGGCTCGGTGCCGACGCGCATCGTCGAGCAGGCCGCCCTGCTGGGCGTGGCGGACCCCGCGCGCCTGTTCGCGCTCGCCTCCCTGCTCGGCGTCGACCCCCGCATCCTCGGCCCCGACGACGATCTCGGACGACTCAACGGCACACCCGGATCGGACCGCCTCGGTGCGGCGGGCGAGGTCGCCGCCTCGATCCGGGCCCGGCCCGACTGGCCGACCCGACGGATGCACGGCACCCTGACCGACGATCTGTTCCGGGTCGTGCAGTCGTCCGAGGTCGCACCGGCCCAGGTGGTGACGCTGCTGCGCAGGCTGCCGCAGCTCCTGAACGACGACGGTTCGTGGCTCGGTCTGCCTCGGCTGCTGAGGATCGCGGTGCGGCTGGGCGGGCGGCCTGAGCCGGTGGCGCTGTACGCCAACACGAACCGGCCGCCGTTCGTTCCCGGCCGCCCACAACCCACCGACGAGCAGGTGATCGCCGCCTACCAGGAGTGGACGGAGCGCCTGCGCGACAGGTACGGGCTCGACCCGATCGACGTGTGGCGGGTGTGGAACGGCGACGGTTCCGCGATTCTCGCGCGGGGCGATGTCGCCGAGATCCGCCTCGCGGCGATCCAGCACGCGGGCGACGATCTGGCGGGAATGACGAGCCGCCTGGCCGCGAACACCGGTCAGGACGTGTTGGATGCCATCGAGACGGTGACACGCGGATCAATCCGTGGTGCCCGGGTGCCGTTCCTGCCGGACGTCGCGGTGCCCGACGGGGTGCACATCAGGTTCAGGGTGCGCCAACTGGCGGATGGACCGCGCGCGCGGCTGGCGAGGATTCTCGACGGTGTTCCCGGTGCCGCCTTCCAGCAAGGCGGATTGAGTTGGGACCACGTCAGCTTCACGTTCGCCTCAGACGGCGGTGGCTGGGCAGACCTGACGAAGGTGCTGAGAGCCTTCGGACCGAATCCCGGCAATCGGCCGCGCCAGGTGCACGTGGACGTGCGTCACGGGTACGGAACGGACCGCGCCGCCTACCTCCGACTCGCGCACCTCTACTACTCGCACAGCGACGTCCTGACCACCGCCGGAGTGGCACCCTTCGACGACCTCGACGTCTATCGCGCGCAGTTGAGCCTTCCGCAGTTCCCGACGTACGAGCACTTCCTCGCCTACCACGGCGCTGAGCGCGGAGCGTTGTGGATCGGCGCCGCACCGCGATCCGGCGACGTCATCCGGTTCAGGACCGGGATGGACGCGCCAACCGATCCCGGCACCGTCCAGGCGCGCGTGTTGATGATCGCGGAACTCGTCCGGTCGGCCCGACGCCCGATCGAGGACGCCGCCCTCTGGGCCCGGCAGTTCGAGCTTCCCGGGGCCCGCCGTCGTGCTCGCGATGGCGGCGCCGCGCGGGAGCTGGGAGCCGACGGGCGCTGGCTGGCCTCGCTGCACGCCGATCCGGCACTACGGGCCCAGGCTGCCCTGCTGATCCTGGCCGGTAGGGACGAGCCGTACCAGTACGGGTCTTCCCGACCGGCCGTGCCGGGGCTGGGTCCGGTGTGGTCCGATCCCGTCGTCACGTCCGCGTCCGCCGCGACGTCGGTGGCGTCGAGCCCGGCCCCGGTGGACGACGACGGCGACGTGGAGATGGACGGCAGTCCGCCCGACCCGACCGAGGCGCCGGTGGCGGTCGGATCCTCGCCGCCCGCGCTCGTACCGTCCGCAGCGTTTCCCCTGGCGTACGACCAGGAGAGCCTGACCGCACCGGATCCGGCGGTGCCGAATCCGGCGGCGGAGACGGCGACCCGCCTGGTCCGCACGTACGTGCGGAGACTCTCGCGGAGCCGCTGGGAGGTGGTCGGTACGCCGGGCCGATCGGCCGAGCGGTTGACCGAGCTGCTCTCCACCGAGCGCCTCAAGGACCTGTCTCCCGCGCAGCTTCGAGCCGGTGTGACCATGCGGCCGAGTCGTTCCGGAGAAGGCGGTGACGAGCGGTTCCGGTTGGTCGTGCAGACCGAGCCGGCCGGTGCCTACCGGCATGTCGAGTCGGCCGACGGTGCGCACCGATACGCGTCCTCGCTGCTGGTGACGGTGCGACTGGAGCACACCGGGCCGGTGCCGGCCGGGAGCACGGGCTCCGAACCGGTCACGGATCTGCCGCAGACCCGCGCGGTGCTGCTCGACCAGCGGGTCACGGTGGCGGACGAGGTGCTGGCGCAGCCGATGCCCCGGACGGCTCCCACCGGCGTCGAGCGGGTGCCGGCGCTGCCCGATGGCCCGCAGGAGACGCTCCGCGCGCTCGGCTTACGGCCGCAGTCGGTGACCGGGCACGACGTGCGGAACGGACAGGTCCGGGTCAGCGCGATCGCCCCGACGGCGGCGCGGACGCTGCATGACGCGGTGGTCGCGGAACTGCGCTCGGGTCGTTGGGCAGTGCACCGACCGGCGGGTGCCTCGGGTGGCGTGCGGGACCACCCGGTGCTGGCCGACCCGGCCGGGGTGGACGGGATCCATCACGCGCTCTCCGCGCCGGGACTGACCGCGCTGCTGCCCGGTGCGCTCGGCGGACCGGGCGCGGCGGCGGGTCCGCTCCGGGTCGAGCTGGCGATGTTCGGCGGGGTGCGGCTGGGCCGGTCCGGCCGAGGCGAGACCGCGCGCGAGCGGATCCGGGTCGGCCTGCTGGCGCAGGTGACTCCGGCGGGTTCGCCGGACGCGTCACCACTGGCGATCCGCCTGGACGACGCGGTGGAGCTGTCGGTGTCGCCCGACACCGCCGACCGGATCCAGCGTGACGCCCGTCCCCTGCACGAGGAGTCGCCCACCTACGAGCGGAAGTCACCGTCGGTGTCGGGGCTGAACGCCGAGCAGCAGGCCATGCTCACCGACGCGCTCGGCGGCTCCGACGCCTGGGACCACCTGCTGAGGAGTCAACCGAACGGGTTCGACGGCGCCGCGTTCCTGCGGTTGGCCGGGGCGCTGGCGGTGCTCGACGAGAACGGTCAGGTCGCCGACGCTGACCGGCTGAACCGGATGGTGCGCTGGGTGCAGCTCATCGAGCGGGTGCCGGAGCCGTCCCAGATCGAGCCGCTGGCGTTGGCGGCGGTGCTGACCCAGGCGCGCGCCGCGTTGGCGCACGCGGAGGCCGAGCTGGTCCAGGCCGAGAAGACGCACTGGTCGGCGGAGTACCAGCACCGCTACTGGCAGTCCAAGGCGACCGGCCTCGACCAGAAGGCGGAAGGTCTCCGGGGTCACGCGGAGGAACTGCGACGTCGGGTGCACCCACACCAGGAGTCGCTTCCCGACGCTGCGGCACCGGTCACGCGACTCGCCGACGTGCAGGCGGAACTGGCGACGGTGTCGGCGGACGTCGACAAGGTGCGCGCCGCGTTGGCCGGCGCCGCCGATGAGAGACGTCGTGCGGCGCGGGAAGTAGCCGCACTTCGCATCGAGGTCGCCGGACTCCGCCGGGAACTGGCGTCGCTGCGCGCGAACCCGTCGAGTGCGGTGCAGGTGCCCGTGGTCCGGCAGGCATGGTTCGCGCTCGCCGTGGAACTCGGCGTGGACCCGTACGCGCTCGAGGTGTTCGGTGGCGTGCTGGCCGCGACGATGGTCGGGCGGAGTGAGATCGCGGCCGGGGAACTGTCGGCCGAGCTGCGACGGCGGCTACGTCAGTACGGGGTGCACACCGACAACGACCTGATCATGTTGGCGGATGTCGGCAGGCGGCTGATCCTGGATCCGGCTGACCTACCCGTCCTGCGGTGGCTCAACGACCGGGGCGTGTCGTTGGAGTTGTTGGAGGCGTTGCCGGCCGACCTGTTGGTCACGGCCTTCAACTGGGCGTGGGAGCAGCATCATCGTGGTGATCCGGCTTCGGTGCCGGAACTCGGCCATCGCGAATCCGGTGAGCCGGACGGTTGGCCCGCTCTGCTGAGCGGTCGCCTCGGCTTCCCGATCACGTCGCTGCTGGCGGACTCGTCGTCCCGGCACCTGAAGCTGCTGCTCTACCGGATGCTCAGCGACCGACCGATGGACGACGTCAGCAGGTTCCTCGACTCGCTGACGCCGCCTCCGTCGTACCGCAGCGTGCCCCCGGTCAGCGAGGAACAGGCGGCCCGGTGGGCGGCCCGGTTCGGGGTGACCGCCGACGAGGTGCGGGTCCTGGCCGCGAACGCCTGGGCCGACCTGCCCCGCATGGTCGGTCTGGCCGAGCGGATGGCACTGGACGACGGCGAGGCGCACTGGCTGTTCGACCTGACCCGCACGATCGGCCGGGTGGCCACCGACTTGCCGAGACTGGCGTATCGGATGGGCGTGCGGCCGCAGGTCGTGCTCGAATGGAGTTGGCGGATGGCGGCCGACTCGCGGGACCTGATGCCGTTCCGGTCGGCGGTGCGTCTGCTGCCGACCACTCCGCCGCCGGTACCGGCGGAGAACCGGCTCCCCGTCGCGGAACTGGTGTCGAACCTTCGGGACAGCCTCGACACCGTGACCGACGCGCCGTGGTGGGCGTTGTGGATCGCCACGCACACCCCGTCGACCCTGGGTCCCGACGGACTGACGCCGGGAGAGCTGTACGACCTGCTGGGTGAGGAGACGCAACACGTCTTCGTGTATCCGGGGACGCTGAGCGCGGTGAACCTCCTCGACCGCATCAGGGATCCGTACCGGCCCCTTCGGGACTACGCGGAGATCAGCCCGTTGCCCGCCGAGCGGGCCGCCGACCAGTGGTTCGCCACGTGGTTCGGTGAGCAGTTCGGCGTTGGTGAGATGGTCATCCACCACGACCTGATGAGGCGGCCAGGTCTGGACCACCTCGCGGTACTCGACGAGGCCGCCAGGATGGAGGTGGAGCCGTCCAGGCCCCTCGAGTACGCCCGGTGGTCAGGCGGCGGGGACCTGGCAGCGACGCGTGCGTTCGGGTTGCCCGCCGGCGAGCCCCAGGCCGGGCTGATCGAGTTGGCCACTCAGTGGGGCGTGCACCTGCACCAACTCACACCGATCGTCCCCGTGCTGCCTCGGGAAGCCGATTTCTGGGCGCAGGGTGTCGAGCCGGTCATGACGAGCGTGCTGACCCGGATCTGGGGCGGTGCGGAGTCGATCCCGGCGGACAGCTATGAGGCGACGAACCTGCTGCTGACCTTCCTGACCGACCAGGGGATCAGGGCGGATCGCGATTGGGTGTCCAGCGCCCATTCTCTGCGGGGGCTGTGGCTCACCTGGCAGTGGGGACTGGACTCCACTGCGGAGACGGAGAGCTTGAGACTCTTCGACGAGTTGTCCTCGGAGAGTAATGGCAGTTACCTGGAACTGCTGCGAGAACTCGCGAATCGGATGAACCTGTCTAAGCTGGCACGAACGGCGTTGGCCGACCGGCTGGGGATCAGCACGGGCTGGGTGGACGCCTTCAGCCTCCGGATCGGGACGGTGCCCGACGGGGTCGTCGACCAGGCCCGCCGCCTGGGGGTGACCGATCCGGCCCGGCTGTTCGCCCTCGCCGCCATGCTCGGCGTCGACCCGAGGGTGCTCGGACCCGAAGACGGTCTCGACCGGCTGAACGAGGACTCCGGCGACGCTCGCTTCGATGTCGCGTACGACGTCGCCACGTCGATCCGGGCCCGCTCCGACTGGCCGGGGCGGTCGTCGGGCGACACGATCACCGATCGGCTGTTCCGGTTGGTGAAGCGGTCGTGGACCATCCCGTCGAACCTTCCGACCCTGCTCAACGACGACGGCAGTTGGCTCGGTGTCGACCGGTTGCTGGAGGTCGCAGAGCGGCTGCACACTGCACCGGAGTCGGTGGCTCTGTACGCGAACACCCAGCGGCCACCGGCCGTGTCGGGCGATGGGCAGCCCACGACCGAGCAGGTGGTCACGGACTACCAGGCGTGGGCGGAGTCCGTATACCAGAAGTACGCCCTCGGTCCGAAGCAGCTCTGGCGGGTCTGGAACCGGGAGGGCACGGCGTCTCTCCACCGTTACCACGTCCGCGCGATCCAGGCCGCCGCGCTGGCGTCCGCAGAGCCCACCGAGGCCACCGAACTGTTCGACCGGTTCACCGCCGGTGCCAACCCGCTCCGGGCGGTAGAGGAGCTGGCGCGGGCGCGCGTACCCGGCGCCTGGCTGGTGCCGTTCCAGCCGGAGGCACCCGAGCCGGCCGGGGTGACGATCTGGCTGTCGCTGCGGTTGTCCACCGGCGGACAGTCCCGTGAGCTGCAAGAACAGGTGGCAGAGTATCCCGGCGCCATTCTGCTGGGGAACGATCTGCTCTACGAGTTCGGCGCCGGTCGCGGCGACTGGGCTGGACTGGCCCGCCTGGTGGAGATCGTCCCTCGGCAGGTCGCCGGGGAGTCCGTGATGATCTCCGTGCGGTCCGGGTACGGCATGGACGCGGCCGCCTACCTCCGGCTGGCTCACCTCTATCACACGCAGGCCGACGTGTTGACGATTGCCGGACTGACCCCCTTCACCGACGAGAGCGCCTACGCGGCCAGAGAGTTCGACTCCTTCGAGGAGTTCCTCGGGCACCACCGCGATGGCTCACTCCTCATTCGCGCGAACTGGCGCTCCGGCGACCATGTCGCGTTCGTCCTGGCTCCCGGTCAGGTCTCGCCCGGTGTCCTGCAGGCCCGCGTGCGGATCGCGGTGGAACTCGTCCGGACCGCCCGGCAGCCGTTGTCGCCCCAGTGGTGGAGCCAGCGTTTCACCGGCCCCGGCTTCCAGGACCCGTCGCGGGCGGGCGGCCCACGCCGACTCGGGGACCGGGCACACCGACTGATCGAGCTGCTCCCCGATCCAGCGCTGCGGGTCCGAGCGGCCGGGCTCGTTCTCGGCGGCCCACAGGTCCGCCACCACGCCGAACCACAGGCATCGGGGCTGGGGCGGGTACTCGCCGATCCCACCCTCGCCCACACGTCGTTCGCGGCGCCACCGATGCCGAGCCCGGATCGCGTACGCGAGATCCTCGCCTCCGACCCGTCGACGTCCGGCCTCGACGTCGAAGCTCTGACCGCCCGGCTGAGCAACGCCACCGACGAGCGGGACGAGCGGGTCAGCTGGCAGGAGGCGGTGCTCCGCGCGGCGATCCACGGGAGGGTGGATCTCGCCGGCCTGCTGACCGGGCAGCTCTGGCCGGTTCTGGCCCGCCAGCTGATCACCGGCCGGATGGCGCTACCCGACGAGGTCGTCCGGACGGCGTACCGCTTCGTCGCCCAGACCTCGGACGCGGACTGGACGAGCCTGCTCTCCGAGCGGATGCCGCGGCCACTGTGGAACCTCACGGCGCCGAACCGGGTGGACGAGGAGGCCGCGGACGGGCGGGGCGACTGGCCCGACCTTGGTGTGCCCGGAGCGCGACCGCCCGCGCAGAGTCTGGTGCCATGGTTGCGGGGCCGTGTCTCGGTCGGCGAGGACCCGCTGCCGTACCTCGTCGAGAACGCGTTGGATGGTCTGGCGGGACCCGACACGGGCACCACGTTCGGCCTGCAGCTCGTCATCGAACAGCAGGATTCCGCAGACGCCGCGTCGCACGGTGCGTACGGTGAGATCAGCTATTACATGACCCCGGTGTGGCAGGGCCTCCGGGAGGCCGTACCCGGTGTGGGGCTGATCAGCGAGGTGGTGCACCCAGGGGGGTACCGACTCACGGCACAGGGACTGGTGGACAGCCCTGCGGTGTGGCGGGCCCTCGGTCTGTTGATCGACACGGTGCGGAATCTGACCGCCCGGGCAGAGCTGCCGCTCACCATCGACGTCGAGACCGCCGCCACGCGAAGCGGACTCTTCTCGCCCGAGGCCCTCCACCGGGCCGCCGAGACGTACTCGGAACTCCTGCAGCGGATGTCGTCCGGCCCGGACCGCGCCGCCGTCAGCACGCGGACCGACTCGGAGCGCATGTTCGAGAGCACCGGCGACGGTGTGCGCACCACATCGATGCCGCTGCACCTCGCGTTCGGGCTGGCCGGACTACAGGCCCGGCTGCGGGTCGTGCTCGCACTGGTCCGGGCGGCGGAACGCGGCGGTGCGGGGACCGACGGGGGCGTCCCGTCGCTCGGTGACGGGACCGGGCGGTTCGATCCCGACCTGGTCTGGCTCGACGACTGGCTGCTCGACCTGTCCGGCTGGACGGATCTGCACGCCCTGCTGGACACGCTGGACCTGGACCCGCCGGGAGCCGTGCAGGTCGCGACGCTGTTCCAGCTGACGTCGTGGTATCCGCCCGGCGAGGAACGAGTAGGACTACCGCGTGGGATCCGGTGGATGCCGGATGTGCCGCTGCTCACGCTCGACGAGGAACACCCGGCCGCGTTCCTCGCTGCGGTCGTGGAGAGCAACCCGGAGACCCCCGTCCGGGACATCGTGCGGGAGCGGGCTTCGCACCGACTGCCGCTGCGGTTCCGGCACGGGCTCTACGCTCGGTTCCACGCGTTCGCCGCCGCGCTCCCACCCGACGCGGACCTCGGATCCGCACGCGCCGTGCGGCGCAGGGCAGCCGCGAGAGTGTGGAACGAGCTGGACCGCAGCAACGAGCCGGTGAGCGTGTGGCACGAACGGTTCCAGGCGCAGAACCGGCTATCGGCGTGGACCTCACCCACCTCAGTCCCGGCCGTCCCCGACGCGTACGAGTCGGCCCGCTCGGTCTGGCTGGCCACTCCGGCCCGTCCGGAGGCCGCCACCGCGGAGGACGTCGCGGCGCTCCGGACCGCAGCCGGCTGGTTGGACACCGTGCCGTCCGATTCCGCCGCGCGCCTGCAGCACCACATCGGCACATGGCTGGCACGACAGGACCCGGATCGGTTCTCCGTGTCAATGCCCGAGATGCAGGTGCGGCCGGGCCGGTGGGCGCAGCACGGTCTCCTCGGTGCCGTCATCGACGCCGCCCGGTGGCAGGGTGTCCGCCTGCCGTCCGGTGTCCGCGCACCGGGGCGACTCCGCCGCCACGTGCTGGCGCAGATCGCGCAGCACGACGACCTCGTCCGCGACCTGCTCGGCGCGGGACCGACACAGCTCGCCGAGGAGGTGCCGCCCGGAGCGTTCGTCGATCTGGTGTCGAGCCTCCCGGCGGCGGCCCCGGCGCCCGAACCGACCGCGCATCGACGGAGCATCGTCGAGGAGAACGTCCGGCGCGAGCATCCGGGGATCAGCGATCAGGAGTTCGCGCACCGGGTCCAGGCCGCGCTGGACGGATGGCTACCCGAGAACCGGCGGCAACACCTGCGCGGCCGGTTGCTCCAGACGCAGGAAACGGCAGCTCAGGTGCGCCAGGCCGTGATGGCCAGCGTCGGACCGCGTCCGACGCTGGCCGCCGCGTTGCGGCGTGCCATCGACGGCCGGGCGGGCGATCTGGCGGGTTACCTGGGTTCCTGGGAATCCCGCAGTCCGACGGCGAGCCGGCACCTGGTCGTCCTCCTGGCTCGTGCACTCGACATCGACGTCGTGATCCGCAGCGGTGCGATCGCCGAGAGCACCAATCCGGGCGCGCGTCCGGTCCTGCACCTGGACCGGTCGGCCGGCACGGCGTACCGGCCGTTGTCGCCGGTCGGGACCGAAGCATCGACTCCCTCCGGGACGCCGAACCTGCCGCGGCTCGACGCCGCCGACCCCGAGCTGACCACAGAGGTGCGTGCCCGGGCCCGTGACCAGTACGCGGCGCTCGCCGGTGGCGACCCCGCGCGGTCGCAGGCGTGGACGGCGCTGACGGACCTGCTGACCGACTGGGTCGGCCTTCCTGAACTCGCCGTCGAGGTGGTGCCGGGGTTCGGCTCAGGTGTGAACTACTCACAGTGGGCGGTGCAACTCGGTCCCAGTTCGGTCGACCACGACCTCGGCGCGCTGTTCGCCGAGATTCTGCGCGCCGAGCAGCGGATGCTCGTGGAGCAGGCGTCGTACGCGGGGAGCGCGAACAGCGAGTCGTTCGTCAGCCCCTTCACCGAAGATCGTGTCCGGCGTCTCATGCGACAGACGCTCATTCCCGGCGATCGCCGCTTCGGTCCGGCGGTGCAGATGTGGTCCCCGGAGGACGAAGGGCAGCGAGCTGAGCTGCACGCCGCATTGTCGGCCGCCGATCGCTGGTTGATCGCCGAGAATGCGCTCACCGCCGGGGGCGGTCAGGTCTCGGCACGACTGCGGGGACGCCTGGTGCGTGACCGCAGCCGGGTCGAACGGTTCCACGCCGACGCCCTCGCCATGCTGCACAACCAGCCGATCGAGACGCATGTCCGGGCCCTGCAGGCCCGGCTGAGTGCCGGCGGTTCCGTCCGGGACTGGCGGGTGGGGCCCGACATCCAGGTCGACCCGGACTCGGGCGTCGAGGTGACGTGGTTCGGTGCGGCGGGCGTCCAGCTCCGACCGGCGGGCGGTGCCGTCGCGCCACAGCACCGTCTGGTGCATCCCGAGCGGCCGATCGTGCTGGTGCACGTGACCTCGATAGCCGAGGCCGCACAGATCCTCGGGCGGGTGGCCGCCGGACTACCGGCGAACGCCCTCATCGAGCTGGTCATGCCCCGTCCGGTGGACGTGACCCGGGCGATCACCCTGGCCGGTCTGCTGCACGCCGACCAGGAGCTGGCACTGCGGCCGGACCTGATCACCCGTGGGGCACGGGAAGACCACCTCGTCGGGTACTCGCGGGCACACACTCGGGCGGTCGAGCCGTTCGTCTCCTACTACACCGTGCACACCGAGCCGCAGGCCGAACCGCTGTCGGTGTCGTACCTGAGGCAGCTGCCCCACCTGGGCGGCGGTCGGTTCGCCCTCGTGCCGGGCTGGACGGTGGTTGCCGAACCGCATCGGATCTGGATCCGGCCCGACGACGTCGGCGACACCGTGCCCACCTTCGGCCACGAGTCGGTCGCCATCGGCAGTCCCGGAGCCTCCGTGCCGTGGACGGTCGTCCGGCTCGGAATCTGGTTCACCACGTGGTGGGCCGCGCAGAACGGCATGAACATCGGTGATGGTCTGTGGAAGGTGTACGGGAACGTCGCCTCGCCACCGGCGATCCGCAGGCTCCGTGACGTGATCGCCGCCGACCCGGTGGACGCGATGGTGTGGACTTCCGCCTTCACTGTCGTCGACCTCGACGGGATCGATCATCGCCTCGGCGGCGAGGACGGCTTCCTGCCGTTCCTGCTGCTCGACCAACTGATCGGCGTCGCGGGCGGCGACGGCGACACCGACCCGGACCGGGCCGTCGAACTGCTGACCGAGCTGACGCGTCGGCTCGGCCTGCACGACGGCGGTGAGGGCGACGAACCCGACCGGGTTGCCCGGATCTCTCTGCTGGGCATCGCACTCGGCGTGCACGAGGCGCACGGCATGGCGGGGCTCACGGAGGACCGTCTCAGGGCCGTGGTGGACGAGGAGCGGCTCAGTAACACCGAGACGGACCCGGACGACTCGGACGACGGCTCGATGGACGCCAGCGCGCCCGCGCCGGCCGAGGAACCGGTGTCGGTCGCCGCCCCCGGGGAGGCCCCCGGGGACGACATCGGGTGGCAGCTTGACGCCGACGGCACGTACAAGCATCCCGACAACGAAGCCGACGACCTTCCCGAAGCACTGCGCGAGAACCGGTCGTCGCCGCTCAACGAGGTGGGCTTCCTGGCGGCGCTGCGTCGCCTGGTGATCGCCCGGACTGCGCCGGAGCAGGTGCCGACGGAGAACGAGTGGGTCGACCACCTGCTGCGTCGAGCCACCCGGGACATGGAACTTGCCGATGGTCGGTTCACCCCCAGCCTGACCGAGGTATCGCAGCGTCTGATGTCCCGCGAGCCGGATTTCCGGCTGCAGTTCTTCGTGCGGGAGGCGAACGACGCCCCCGTCAGGGCGCAACCGGTGCAGGGCGACAGCGGTGACGTCTTCTACCTCTACCACGACGTAGACGGAGACTCTTTCGACATCTACTTCCTCGGTGAGGCCGCCCGCCTGATCGAGGACATCGCACGACCCGAGCCGGTGCCCGGCCTCGCGCGTCGGATCCGGCAGGCACGACTCGGCATCCCCGCCACGGTGACGCCGGGCGGACGGTACGCGTCCGACTCCGCCAGCGGCTACGACCCGACTGCGGCGACCGCGACGGCCCGGCAGTGGCGTCGCACCGTCCTCTGGCTGCGGTCGCTCGCCGTGGACGGGACACCACTGGTCGAGCAGGAGGTGATCGAGCAGATCGACCTGCTGCACGGCGAATCGCGGACCGTGATGGAGGCCGGCTGGTCCGTGCTCCGGCGGCGGATCGGCCAGGCATGGCAGTGGGCGACGCGACCCGGTGTCGAGATGCAGACCCCCGGCAACGGCCCGCGAGAGCACGCGGGCCGGCTGGCCGGTGGGCTCCACGCGGACCTGGCCACCTTCCGGGGTGAGCTGGCCGAGGCGGTCGACGCGGCCACGCAGGAGAGCCCGGAGAGCCAATCGGGGGGCCGTCGGGGGTCCGCGTTCAGCGCGGTGGGGTCGGAGCCGTTGTCGGCTGACGTGTCATCGGTCCTGGTGGCGCCGATGCGGGACACCGGCGGTTGGGACCTGCGCCCGGACGGCGGCTACCAGGCGGGGGAGGCCGCCGGACTGCCCACGGGTCTGTGGTTCGACGACTCGGACGCACGCTCCGAGCAGAGCGAGGACGACCTGCTCCGGGTGGGGCGCGAGTTGCTGGCCGCCGGGGCCCGGCCGGCACGGATGCCCACGTTGCGGGAGCTCCGGGATGCCGGGCCACCGGCCGGGTCGACGGCCCCCGAACCGGAGCGGTGGGACGAGCAGCTCTACGCGTGGCTCGGGGCGGCGGCGGCCAGCGGGGGTGGCGTGCCGTTCCGGTTGCAGGCATTCGAGCGGGATGCTTCGGGTCGCATCCTGGCGTACCCGGTGCAGGGCGAGACCGGCGACGTGGTGTTCGCATACCTGCAGGGGGAGAGGCTGTATCGGCTGCGCGGGTGGGCAGTCACCTCGACGGGCGGATATCAGGAGAACACCGCTTCGGAACTCCCGCCCGGACTGTCGGTCGTCAACGTCGGAGCGTCCGAATGGGGCAGCCAGATCCTGTACACGGTGCAGATCCTGTTGACGCAGGCGATGGGTGCGAGCCGCTCACCGGAGCCCGGCGAGATGCTGGTGAAGTTGGCGTCCTACGCGGACCAGATCTGGCCCAGGCAGGTCTTCCGGCTGCTGCGTTGGGCGGTCAAACAGTTCGCGGGTGAGACGCCGTTCCGGTTGCAGGCGTTCGAGGACGCCGAGCGAGGTGTGTACCGGGCGTACCCGATCGAGGGTGACTCCGGGCCGCTCATGTTCGTCTACCGGTCGGCGTTCGGCGAGATCCTCCCGCTGCGCATGCGGGAATGGGCGAGGTCCGGCAACGGTGGCTACGAACCGGTCCCCGGCGTTCGGGCTGTCCGTCTGCCGGACGGCCTGAACGCCGGTGCCAGCACCGGCGCCGACGCTTCCGGGCTGGCTGACGCGGTGGCCCGACTGATGACCGTGCACGGACACCCGGCGACCGGCGAGGGGCTGTGGCGGCACCTCATCGACGGGGATGCCGTACCCGCAGGCACGGGGCCGGCCCCACACGCCGACGCCGCCCTGCTCGGGGTGATGGGGCAGGAGTTCGGCTTCCGGACGCAGGTCTTCGTGACCGACGGCGAGACCGTCACCACCGAACCGGTCCAGGGCGAACTCGGTCCGCTCTTCCACCTGGTGCGTGACTCCCACGACGGCACGTACGCCCCGCTCTGGTCCGGGCCGTCGACCCATCTGCTGCCGGCACCGACGGCGCCGCCGCACGACGACCTCTGGCCGGTGACCGACGACGGTGAGTACCAGCGGGAGGGGACTGCTCCCCGACTGCCGCAGGCGCTGTCGCCGGGCATGGGCGGGTCGTCGTCGCGGGCCGTGCTGCAGGCGATGCGGGAGTTGGTGGTGGCCACCGGTGTCCAGCGGGTGCCAACCTCGGCACGCCTGTTGCAGTTCGCCGGAGCGGTACCCGCCGGACTGGACTGGGACCAGGAGATCTTCGAGTGGCTCCAGCTCACCGTCCGTGGCCTCGGCGGCAGCGAGGCGTTCCGGTTGCAGGCCTTCGACGAGATTCAGCCGGGCCGGATCAGGTCGTACCCGGCGTGGGGCGAGTCCGGCCCGATGCTGTACCTGCTTCGCACCCACGGCGATCGGTACCACGCGCTGTGGGGCGACCGTCCGGAGCAACTCGTCGTCTCGCTCGACGCCCTCGTACGCCAGGGGCGTCCGGTGGCGGCGGCCGAGGTACGGGACCGACTGACCCGCCTGGGCCGCGCAGACCGTGGCCGGTTCACTCGCCGCTGGTCGCAGCTCAGCGACCGGATCGAGCGGGCACGGCGCAGCCTGAGCGCACGCCAGGAACTGGCCTTCGGCGGTGAGAACGAATGGGCCCGTACCGTCGGGCAGGCACTGGCACTGCTCCGGGCGGACCTGAGTCGGTTCGATGGCGAGCTGGAACGGGCGGTGGCCGACGCGGAGCTGACCTCCTGGTTCGGGTTCGGGGCAGACCTGTCCGACTGGCACCGGCAGGTGTGGGAGCTGTTGAGCAGGTTGGCCGGTGTCGACGGCGGCTTCGGGGGCTGGCTGTCGGAGACCGCGCGGGCGATCGGCCTCTACCACCAGCCGAGCACCGCGCAGTGGGGACAGGAGATGTCCCGGCTACGTCCGTGGGGTCGGCGGCCGGACGTTCCGATCTGGGCCCGGCGGCGCCTGTTCCACATCGTCGGTCTCACCGAGGAGCTGTACCCGGGACGACTCGCCGAGGGCAGCCCGACGCAGCGTGCCGCCCTGTTGCAGCGGGTGCGGCGGCTGGTGGACGCGCTCCGCCGGGACCCGCTGTGGCGGCGGACGCCGGGTGTGCAGGATCGGGTGCGTCCGGAGCTCCTGATCGCCCTGCTGCGCGGCTGGCAGAGGTCCTCCGCCGAACGGCCGATCACGAACGACGACCTCCGTGCGCTCGTGGACGTGGTCGACGAACTCAAGCAGCCGGGGCGGTCGGTTCGGCTGCACCAGGTCCTCAACGCCTGGCAGCAACGGCACCGGGCGGCCACGGCGCAGCAGGTGCCCCCCACCGCCGACGAGGCACTCGCCCTGCCCGTCCACCGGATCGCCGACCGGTGGGAGTTGCCGCACCACATGGTCGAGGGTCAGCTCCTCGGTCCGGCCGACGCGACCCTGCTTCCGGCCGAGGCCGCTCAGGTGTTGGAGCTGGTCCGGACGGCGGTCGGGGGCGGCGTACCCGACCACGACCCCGGCATGGTGCGGCTGCGCTACGACCTCGAACACCGGTACCGCGACTTCCTCGTCAACGGCAACCGCTACTTCATGCGTCGCGATGGCATCCCGATCGAGCTGCACGTCGGTGCGAAGCTGGTCAACACCCTGGTCGAGGATACGACGACGGGGCCAAGCTCCCGGCGGCTGGACAGCGCCACCATGTCCGCCCGCAAACAGAAGTACCTCAAGAAGTTCCTTCGTCCGCGTACCGTCCACCTTCCGTTCTCGGCGCTGTTCGGTGCCCTGACGGCTGGTTTCGTCGCCGTGCACGTCGCGATCACCCGTAACGAGCCGGCGAGCACCATGAGCAGGTCGAAGGGGATTCTGCACACCCGGATGCTGCGCAGCGGCACCACCGCCACCGCCTTCCGCGCGGACAGCAGATGGACGGTTACCAGCAGCGCCCCCGGTGCGGAACCCGGCCAGGCGGTACGCGGTGAACCGCACAGCCGACTGATGCCGCAGTCGGTCCTGCTCGACGTGCCGGTCTACCTGACGCGTCCGACGGCGTACGCGAAGGGCAAGGCACGAGCGGTCGAACCGTCGGTGTCCGTGTCCGACTCGAGGAGGTCCGCCTCCGACATCGCCGAATCGGTGATCTCCGAGTCGAGCCACCAGCAGCCGTCCCCACGGTTGCGTCAGGGGTCGTGGGGTACGGAGGCAGCAGGCGAGCAGTCGCCGACAGCTCTTTCCCGCCGCAGCTCGACCGACCTGTCCTCGTCGTCGATCGTTCGGCCGTTCGGCGGCTTGAGCCGGAGCGACCGGCCGGGATGGCGCCTCTTCCAGCGGGTGACGTTCCAGACGAGCAAACGTGAGCCGCAGGCCGTCGACCTGAAACAGCTCCGGCGTACCCCCTCCGGGCGGCTGCTCCCGCCATCGAGCGACAAGCAGCCCGTCGGGAAACCGGTGACCGTCGGTGATGTCCCGCCGACGCTCGACTTCCAGGGCGAACTCCCACGGGCGTTCGTCGTCGACGACGTCGGCGACACGACGGCGTTGACCGAGGCGATGACCTCGACGGTGGCGCAGCCCCTTGTGGTGGGCGGCTCCGCCCGTGCCTCGTTGTTCGAGTTCTCCCAGCGGAGCGACGTCGGCAACAGGATCCACGAGATGGTGGACACCTACCAGTACACCCCGGTCCTGGCCGACGACGAGACCCGCAAAGCCATCGGGGCCGAGCGGGTACGAGCGCACTTCGGCCGCGCCCGACTGCTCTCGGTCACCGAGAAGGCAGACGACGTGGCGATGCGTCACATCTTCGCCAGAGTGATCGAGGTGGCTGCCGAGACCGGGGTCATCGACGGACTGAGCGGCACGGTGGGTGCCGGCCCCGGATCGCGTTACCGGGGGCCCGGCCTGACCGTGTCCGGCGGTCTGCGCTGGTTGTTCGCCAAGTCGTTCCGACAGACCCGCGGCGGTGCCACCGGCAGCGGTGCCGTTGGCCAGAAGTTCGCCGAGACCGTCGGCCCGACGGCCCTGTACGCGGTCGAGGTCACGTTCGACGTCGAACCGATGGGTGACGAGCCGGCCGGTCAAGCGGACGTGATCCTCCTCATCCGCATGCAGGTCGAAGAGGCCCAGCGGCTGGCTGACCCGGGCCGGGTGGTCAGCCCGCAGCGAGTGACCGACCTGACGTACCGCTACCAGGGCGAGTCGACCGCACCGCAGGGCGTGGGACGCCTGCCCAGCAACGGCGACGTGGTCCAACCGCCGAAGTACCTGATGAGGGAGCACCCGACCACGATCGGCAGTTCGGTGGTGGCCGACCTGACCGGTATGCGCGAACTGCACGACCGGCTGCTCGGCGAACTCGAGTCGAGCAAGCCGGATCTGTTCCCCGGCTGGCGGACGGTGAAGCCGTCCGGTCGATCCCTGCGGGACATCGATGTGATCGTGCAGAACTACGTCACCCTGGCCGCCGGCCTGGCGCGGACCTCGTCGATCGGCGGTGGCCTGTCACCGCTGATCGGCAACGGCACGCGGATGAGCTTCCGGCAGTTCGGCGTGGTGCACTCCGACTACTACGAGCTCGTGGTCAAGGGGACGCTGAGCAACCGGCGGCACGTCGGAAGCACGAGCCTGATCAAGCCGGTGGACGTCGCGTTCCTGACCGATCTCGTGAATTTCACCCACTCCCGTGAGCAGGCGTACTCGACCGGCCCCGAGATCGCGGTGGCGGTGAAGTCGTTGCTCACCGATATCGGTGGTCGGTTCGGTGTGGTCGGAAAGGTGAGTTGGCCGCGGGTCCGATCCGGCGGGTTCGGCGCGCCGGTGTTGGCGTACCGGTGGTCGAACCGGGCGACCGGAGTGGAGGTGTTCGACTTCGACCTCGACTTCGACGCGCTCTGGTTGCATCACCAGCGCCCCGCGCGGTGGCGGCGATCGGCGCTCGTGGCGTGGGCCAACGGTGGCTGGCGGATACAGGCCAGTCCGCCGGAGCGGCTGTTGGCCGAGGATGAGCCGGCGCGGGGGACGGTGAGTCTGTGGACGCCGTCGGACATGTCCTGGCGCGTCGAGTCCGGCGTCACGCCGGCCACCGTCCCGACCGCGACACACACCGAACCGCTCGAGATCGCCGCCGCCGACGCCCGACTGGCCGTGGGCGGGGCGCGGCCGGAACTGCTGACCCGCGCCTTCCACGTCGACGCGATGGACGTGCCACCGGGGCTGTTGAGCGAACTCGCCCAACGGGCGTTGGGTGACGTCAGCCATGGTTCGCCGATCATGACCATCTCGGGAACTCCGGTGAACGTGGCGCTGACGGAGTCGTTCGAGGAGTCGGCACAGAAGGGACACTCCAGCACACTCACCGCGCCTGGCGGGTTGCAACTGGGCGGTCTGTTCGGAGACGGCAGCTACGCCGACTGGCACGCCGGAGTGGCGGCGCGGATCACGCCGGTGAACTGGCGACTGGAGCACTACATCGAGTCGCTGGTCGTCGAGGACTACTACCGGGGCACCAGCGGCGCGCACGCGTCCCGAGGCGGTGGCATCAAGTGGACGGGTGGCGTGGTGGTCGGGCCCGGCTGGACCCCCGACCACCCCGGTGGGCGGTTCGCCGGCCGTCTCTTCGGCAACTACTACTACGACCGGGAGCGGATCCGGGCCGAGCGTCGGGAGGTCACCGGCGCGCAGGAGCGCAACCGGTCGCACACCGGCCGATACCTGGTGCTGAAGGCGGACCTGGAGTACATCGCCCTCGCCACCGCCAGATGGGGCAACCTGCTCACCGAACTACCCCTCGTCGAGGACCTGCTGACGATGCTCCCCGACGGACGAGGTCCGCTGCTGCGGTCGTCGGCCTGGCAGGCGACGGTCCCCGACGGGCTGTACGTGTACGTCGCCGAGTCCGACCTTCAGGACCTGGCCCTGTTGATCGGCCCCGCGGATCCGACGACGGCGGGATTTCTGGCGGGACTGCTGCCGCCGCCACTGGGACGGGAGCGGGCCTGGCGGGCGCCCGAGCCGATGCGGCTCGGGCAGGGCCTGACGGTCAACGTCCTGGAAGACAAGATCGACCTCGACGAGCTGAAGGCGTTGCTCCACGACCGTCTCGCCGGGCAGATCCGGGGAGTGCTGCCCGCCGATCTCGCCGACGACGTGCTCGGTGGTCTGCGGCACCTGCTGGCCGGGCTCCGCGCCGACGGCGTCAACGCCTTCCTCGACGACCTGCTCGAAGAAGGGATCCCGCTGGTGCTGCGCCGGCGGGCGTACCTCGGACGGCGAGTCGTGCAGGTCTCGGTGCGGGTGCGGCAGGAGGGCGAACCCGTCTTCCGGGACCTGCGACACGACGTCAGCATCGAACACCATCACATCGCGCACATCCGGCAGGAGGAGAACGACACGACCTCCCGGCGACACCTGGGGACGCTGCAACTACTGGCCGGCGACGGCACGTCGCACGGTCCGGTCTTCGCCCTGATGCCGGGTGCGGCAGCGGGCACCGCTCGGGGCCGTTCCACACACCGCCACGAGGCGCGCCTGCTGCGCGTGCACACCACGGTGACCTCCACGGGACCGACGGTGCGATTCGCGATGAACCTCGTCCCGGAGGTCGTCATCGAGCACGCCGACGGGACCACCGAGGTCGTCTCCGGTCACCCGGTCCAGCCGCTGGTCCGAGTTCCGGAGACGATGAGCCGTCCGGCGGTCCGGGATGCCATCGAACGGGTGGACCCGTCACCGGGGATCGTGACGATCCGGTTGCTGGCATCGTGGGAGGTGGAGCCGGCTCGACTGGTCCGGTGGAAGAACGACCCGTTCGCGGTTCGCCTGCCCACCTTCTTCGGACCCGGCCAGGCGTGGGGATCGAAGGTGCTGCGGCTCGCGGCGCAGCGTCTGCTCACCATGATGGTCAGTGGCCGGACCGGCCTGCCGGGCAGCGACCTGGCGGGCATGGACCGAATCGGTTCGTCCTATCAGGTGGCTGGATCCGATGCGAGCGCCACCCTGGGATCCCTCTTCACCCGAACCGTCCTGAGCAGCACCTTCTTCCAGATCAACGACGCGAGCGACCGTGACTCCGCCGGTCGCCTGCCGGATGTGGACGGAGAACAGGCCGGGCTCGCCCTGCCGACGGTCTCGGTGCTCTCGACCCTGAGCGCGGCGGAGGGCACCTGGCTGGACGTGGACGCGCGCCTCCTCGCCAACCTGCGTAACGTCCGCCTGCACTCGGTGTCCGGGGCACAGGGCGAGGCCGTCCGGATCGAGCGTCGCAAGGTGCTGCTGACCCCGGCGGGCACCGATCACCAGAGCGCGGACAGCGGGATCCAGGACGTCCTCTTCCAGACCTCGTTCGACCACCGGAACCAGCGCGACGGTGAGATCAACGAGACCGACCTGTTCGCCCTCACCGGTGTGACCGAGACGTCCAACACCGAGGACGACGCTGCCGGCGGGGAGGGTGAACCGGGCAGCTACCGCAGCGTCCGCGACATCGGGCGTACGTACGAGTACCGGGCCGACGTCGTGTACCGGATCGTCGCGACGCTCGACGGTCGGTCCGAGGGCATCGAGGTCGTCATTCCTGACGGCTTCTGGTTCCGGCTGCGGGAACGGGAGGCGTTCCCCACCGGCCTGATGACGGTGCCACTGGCCCAGGCACTGTCGCCGTATGTCGACGTGGTCGACCACGCCGCCGCCGCGTATCGCAAGGCCGCTCAGGAGTCGGAGGACGCCTGGCACCGCGTCGTCGTGGCCGGGCAGGAACTCGCGCAACGGATCGAGGCCGAGCAGCAGGCATGGCGACATCTCGCCCAGTCGTTCGCGACAACCGGTCAGAGCGGTGACTCCCCGCTGCCCGACGGTGTCGAGCAGTGGCTCCAGGAACGGACCGACGACCGCGACCGCGGGTATCTGCCGGCGGTCCGAGCGGTCCAAGGGGCCCGCGAGAGTTATCTCGACGCCCACCGGCAAGCCCTCCGGGCCAACCAGGATCTGCGCGAGGAGCAGGCACACAGTCAACGCGGCAACATCTTCTACCCGAGCGCTGCAGCCGACCTGTCGGCCGGACAGGAGGCGGTGGAGCGGGCGGACGACCGGGAGACGTTCCAGCGGGAGCAACTCCAGAAGGCCCTGGCACAGATGGCCGGGCCGGCCACCATACCGGCGCTCGCCGCGGATCTGACGCACGATCATCCGGAGCTGACGCGGCTCGGTGCTGTCTGGCGCGAGACGGTGGGCCGAGCGCGTGCGGCAGCGGGTGAGGCGAGAAAGCACCTGGCCGACTTCCCCCAGTCGCGGACGAAGACCGAGGAGGCCGCCACCTCGCTGCGGAATCTGCGTCAGTCGCTCAAGCAGCAGGTCGCCCGCCTGGTTCCGGGCAACGTGTGGGCTGCCGAGTCGGGCAGCCGGTCGGTGGACGACGGTGGCCTGCCTGCCTCGCAGACCGTCGGTGATCTGGACGGACCGGCCGCAGGGGAGTTCGCGAACGCGGGGATCGGGTTCCCCGGTGGACAGTACTGGCCACCCGAGGTGGACGGCCCGGACATCGCCGGGGTGCCGCCACTGCCGGTCATCCCAGGTGCCTTCGTGGTCGCGACGCACGGCGACGCCCGTGGCGTACGGATCCGGGGCCGGCACGTCTCGGTGGCCCATTTCGCCGAGGCCATCCGTCAGACGCCGGGGTGGCGGGGGCAGCCGCTGGCGCTGGCGGTCTGCAACTGCGCTACGAACAGCTGGTCGAGCCGATTCGCCGACAGGCTGCGGCGGATCCTGCAGGTGGACGTGTACGCCAGCGACGGTTGGGCGGAGACCGGGCATGGGCGGTTGCGGGCCCTGCACGTGGGCTTCGAACCGGACCACGAGCGAGGGCTCGACCAGCCGGCCCCGAACGGTTCCGCAAGGATCTCGCTGCGGCCAGCGGCGTTCTGGCACTACCCGGCCGACGGTGGTGACCCGGTCGAGGTCGGGGCGGACCTGACCGCCGTACCGGCCACCGGAGCTCTCCCGGCACCGCCGCAGCCGTTCGACCCGGACCCCGCGAGCGGGTTCCCCCTGTCCGACCCTGAGGTGCAGCGGGCCTCACACGCCCTGGCCCGGACCCATTTCGAGGCGCTGACCCGCGCCTGGCAGAGCACGGCCGTCGCGGGGGCGGCCGTCGCACCTGCCGAGCCGGCGTCGACGTCCGACACTGATGCGGTCGTGTCCTCCGCCGAGTCGGCGTTGCAGGAACTGGCCGACCACCTGGCCGTTGCCGAGCAGATGCCGTCACCCTCGGTCGAACTTCTGCCACCGACCGGCCCGACCGCCGGCTTCGACCCGGCTGCCTGGACGGTGCGGGTGATGGTGGACGAGCCGGACCGCATGCTGGTTGACCTACGGCGCGGGGCGCTGGCGGCGGCGCAGCACTTCCTGGTGTCCCGCCTGATGGCGGGAACCGGTGACTGGCAGGCCGGTCGGGAGGCCGCCGACCGGGTCGCCCTGCACGCCCGTCGGTTCCCGCTGTTCGTCGGGGGCGCCCAGTCGGGACTGGCCGCGGCACTCTGGCACGATCTGCACCACCCCGAGCAGGGTGACGTGGCCCACCGCCGGGTGCGGGAGCGGCTGCACCAGGCGGCCCGCGATGCCGACGGTCGGCTGGCCGACGCGGGGAGCGTCCCCGGGTTCAGCCCGCGAGTACGCCGACGGCTGGCGGAGGCACGGGACGAGGCGTGGCGGCGGCTCGCGCACGCCGTGGAGTCGTACCGCAGCTCGCTGGCGCAGACCCAGGCGGACGCGCTCGAACTGGCCGCGTCGCAGCTCGGCTCGGCCCGGGACTGGCGCACCGACCTGCTCGGTGCCGACATCGACGCACCGACCGGCCAGTGGCTGCTGCCCCGGCCCGGCGGCCTGTACGTCGGCCCCGACATGCAGCGGCTGGGTGAGCTACCGAACCGCCCGGCACATCCGTCGCGGCTGCGCCTGGTGGTGGACGCCCGGGACGCCGGGTCGCTCCGCCGGGCACGGCGGCAGGTGCGGGCGGCGGTGCAGGCGCTGCCCGGTCACCTCGCGGACCGGGTGATGGTGGAACTGCTACCGCCCGCACCGCTGGACACCGCCACCGCGATCAAGCTGGCGGACCGGCTCGGCGGCTCCGGCCGGTCCCTGCTGCTCGGCCGGGACGCGGTGACCGGTGTACCGGCCCGGTCGGAGCGGGTCCGGCCACTTCGCGCCGGAGGTTGGGACAGCCTCGTGGCGACTGCCACCGAGTTCGAGTTCCGCCCGAGGGACGCCGCACCGCCGTCGACGCTGCGCCTCAGCCCGTCCCTGCACCTGCCGCGTCGGTCGGACGGGACCTACCGGCTCGCCGGTGAGCGCGACCACTGGCTGATCCTGGACGAGGAACTGTCGCTGGACGGCACCGTGCCCGGCCCGGCCCCGTGGGCTGCGCTGGCGCAGGCACGCCGCGTGGCGCGGGCACTGGCCGGGGGCGACGACCTCCACCCGGCGCCGCTCCGGACGCCGGACGACGTGTCCGCACCGCCGCCGATGCCCACGTCGTCCGCCGCGCCGGACACCGCCGGTCCGGACCTGCTCGGCCCGGTCGACCCGACACGCTACGTCTGGTCCGGCGGTGCCGGCGATCTCGGGTTCGCGCTGCCGGACCTGGTGTACGCGCTCGGTGACCTGGCCGGTGTCGCGTCGGACACGCCGCCGGACACGGCCCGCGAGGCATGGGGGTGGCTGGCCGAATCCGTCGGCGTCGACTCCGGCGACGCGCTGGCGCTGCTCGACGTCGGGTTCGTGGCCGCGCTCGCGTACGGCATCGGCGGCCTGACCGCGGCCCGGGTGACCGCTGTCCGGCAGCTCGTCGCCCTCGACCGCACGCTCTCCGCCGGTCCGGCGGACGCCTGGTATCGCAGCCCGGCCCAGCTCAACGCCCTGTTGCACGAGCTGTGGGGACTGTCCGACCCGGACCCGGACACACCGCTGGCCCGGGACTGGTTGGTGGTCGCCGTCGAACTGGCGCCGGGCGCCGCCGACCTCGCCGAGTTGGCCCACCGCAGGCGGCAGCTCTACGCGACGGTTGACGCCTGGATCGACTCGGCCCGTCCGCTGTTCGGCGGCCGGGTGTGGTCAGTCGGCGGAACCGGTCGCGAGGACCCGTGGCCGGACGCGGTGGTGATCGCCTACCCGGCCCACGACGACGGCCGGCCGCGCCCCCTGGATCCGGCGATCGGTGTGCCCGGTGGGGCGGGCTGGCTGACGGTCCTGCTCGACCGGGCCCGCGCCGCCGATCCCGACCTGTTCGGCGGCCCGGTGGTGGTCCGACCGGTCGGCATCGACGCCCGGTGGCTTCCGGAACTGCGTCGGCAGGCCGCCGCACTCGACCACCGGCTGTCGCAGAGCTTCCAGGTGCAGCCTCCCCGCGCCCATGCCGAGCCGATCCTGCGGTTGCGCGGCGGGCGGGGAGCCCGGGAGCTGGAGCTGCCGGTCCTCCTCAAACGCACCGACCCGGGCCGAGGGCGAGGCCGCCGGGACATCGCCCGCTCGTCGCAGGGGCTCCGGCTGGACGCCGACGGTGACGCCGGCGGCATCCTGGAGGTGGTGGAGCCGCCGCTGCTCGTGCTCGACGACGAGGTGGTCGGGGCCGACCCGGCGGCCGTACACGCCGCCACGGCCGAGGCGGTCCGACGCGCCACCCGGTCAGGCACGCTCGGCTCCCTCTTCCCGGACTACACGGTGGCACCCGAGATGCGGGACATGCCGCTCACCCCGCTGGCTGAGCAGCCGTACGTGCAACACAACTACGGCTTCCCGGTCGAGGACATGCACGAGTTCCTCGGGGACCTGGTCGACTACCACGACCAGACCAGGAACCAGGCGTTCGGGAAGGCCGCCGCGCTGACCACGCAGGGCCTCGTCTTCGGTGAGTACGTCGCCACCGCGTTCAACGGCGGCGTGAAGCCGGACCTGAGCCGGCCGTCGCCCGCCACCACCCTGGCCGGTTACCTGGCGCAGGAGTACACCCGGGTGGGCGCGGTCGCGTCGGCCTACCACACCAGGGAACACCGGCCGAAGAACCTGCTGCTCTGGGCCACCCGGGAGACCTGGCGGGCCGCGCTCGCCGCGCTTCCGGCCGAGCTGCGGCGCTACCTGCACACCCACGCCGAGTGGGTGCAGGAGCAGTTCCTCACGCGATACCGGACCCACCACGCCGAACAGCTCTCGCAGGCCGGACGCGGCGCGGACCTGCTGGACGTCGAGGTGCCGGGTAAGTCGTTCACCCTGCGCCAGGTGCTTGACAACGTGGTCCGCACCAACCCCGACCGAGCGATCACGCCGGCCGAGGCGCTGAACATCCGGACCTACACCGACGAGATCGACACCAACGAGGGTCACCTGCGCCATGTCGGGCTGCGCATCGGCGAGGGACGCAATTTCGGGCTGGCGCACTCGATGTTCTCCTCGGTCCTCGAACGTGACGGCCAATGGCTGTGGCGGCGGGTTCGCCGGGGATACCAGAAGGTCGCCTTCGCGCGTACGGCGTCGGCCGCCCCGCCCACCGTCGAGCTGGCCGACCTGGTGGCGGACCTGCGACGCCAGGTGGCGTCCGGTGAACCGGCCCCGGGCGGCCCGGCCGGGCCCGGACCGGTCTGGCAGGGCGCACTCCGGCTGCTGACCGGGCTGCTGGAGCACCCGGACCGGCTCGACCTCTCGGCGGCCGGCGACGTGTTGGACCGGGTGCCGCCACAGCGGCGCATCGACCTGGCGACGGCAGTGCTGGAGAGCGTGCACCTGCGGCTCGACCCCGCGTTGCGCCGCCGGATCCAGATCGTCGACCTGCGCGCGGTCGACCTGCCCGAGCGGTCGTGGCCCAAGATCCACCAGTGGTTCCCGAAGGCGGAACTGCGTGTCGTCGACGAGCCGGTCCAGTTCCCACCGAGCTGGGCGCAGCTCAGCGACCGGTTCGCGGGGGCCAACAGCGCGCCGGTCCGGGTGCCGGTGCGCGAGGTGACCCGGCGCCTGGACGAGCTGGCCGGGGACCGACACCGGCTGACCGGGTTCGCGCGCGGTCTGGGGCTGACCGACGACCCGGCCACCGGCGCCGACGCCCGGGAGGCGCTGCACGATCTGGCGTACCTGACCGCGGCGGTCTCCGGGCCCACGTTCGACCGGGCCGACCTGGAGCGCCTCGCCGGGCTGCTGACGGCGCTGCGCCCGGAGCACCGCGTGGTGACCTGGGGTGACCTCGAAGCGGCGGTCGGCGGGCTCTCCGCCGACCAGCCGTGGACCGTGACGTTGTCCGTGCCGGACGTTCGCTGGCTGCTGAAGGTGCTGGCCGACGGCGACCGGCGGGCGGCGGATGCACTTCTGCGTGCGGCGGCGGCGCTGGCTCGCTGGGTGTACGGCCCCGAGCCGCGCGAGGGCAGCCTGGCCCGGTTGGGTCGAACCATCGAGGTCTTCACCGGGCGGACCTTCGTCGGGGAGACCGACCTGCGGCAGGCCGTCAGCGCCGTCACCGGCGGCGACCCGGCACAGCTTCGCGGAACCAATGTCGCCCTGACGGCCACGCTCATCACCGATCTGGACAAGCGCGAACCAGTGACGGTCGACCTGCTGCGCGAGGTGCGGGCACTTGCCGCGCGGCTCTTCGACGACGAGGCCAAAGCGGCGGAGCTCGTCGGTACGGCACGGCTGGTTTCCGTGCTGCCGGACCGGCCGAGACTCGACGATCCGGCCGCGTTGATCCCACCGTTCCGACGACTGATCTTCGAGCATCTGCGGATCTCCGAGGTGGAGCCGCGACACCTGCGCTGGCTGGCCCGGACCCTCTATCACTTCCGTGACGAGGCGGTGGAGATGCTCCACATGCTGGCTCGGGACACCAGCGTCCTGTTCGGCCCGACGGCCACCGCCGACGACATGGTCGGGCTGGGACGCCTGATCGGCCTCCTGTCCGGCCCTCGCCGATGGAACCTCAGGCTGGACGACGTCTTCGATCTGGTGAGTCGCCTGGAGGCGCCGGCCGGCCGCAGGCCGCTCCAACTGGCCTACGTCGACGTTCAGGCGCTGACCCAGGTGATCCGGCAGGCTGCCGACGACGGCGCCGTGGCCGCCGTACGCGACACCCTCCGAGCCGTCTGGTCCGTCTTCGGCCCGTCGGACGATACGCAGCCGACGGCGGGGGACCTGGTGGGCCTGGTGCACCTCGTCCGGGCACTGGAGATCGGCCGAACGTCGGTGGACCGGGATGAACTTGTCACCGCCGTACGGCGGGAGATCTTCGCCGACGACCCACTCTGGACGGGCAGCGTCGCCGAGGTCAGGGCGGTGGCGCGGGCCATCCTCGCGCACGGCGGGACCGGCGCGGACGCGCGGCGGCTCCGGCGTCAGGTGTGGGCGTTCGAGCCGCCCGGCAACCCGGCCACCCAGGAACTGGTGCAGAACTGGCGGCGGACACTGCGTGACTGGCTGACGGGTCTCGCTCCGTTGGACGCCGCACCGGGCTGGTTGGCGGAACAGACCGGTCTGCGACACGGAACCAGCCTGCGTAAACGGTTCGGCCGGCTGCTCAACGACGGCCTGCCGGCGCACGGCGACGAGCAGGAGTCGTTGCTCACCCTGGGCGTGTGGGCGCGGGCGCTGTTCGGCACGCGGACCACCGTCACGCAGGTCGCCTCGGTGCGCCGACTCTCGGCCGCGCTGGCGGCGGAGGACAGGCGCCCGGTCCAGTGGGGCAACCGCTTCGACCTGGCGGTGTGGGCGCTGCGCGGTGGCGACTCCGCAACGGTCACCGACAGCGAGCTGAGGCGGCTGCTGGCGGCCGTGGAGCACGCCAAGAACACCCGAGGCGACCTGCCGGTCCGGGTGGCGGACCTGCCGGCGGCCTGGGCGGCGGTGGGCAGCGCGCCGGAGACGGCCGGGGATTCCACTGCGACATCGCGCGGCAGCCGCAAGGACCGGGTCGGTGGCCAGGTGTCCGGCGACGTGTGGGCGGTCGACGACGCGTCGCGCGCCTCGGACGACGGCGACCTGCCGGCCCCGTCCACGCCCGCACTGTACGGCGGCGTCGGCGGAGAGTTCGCTGACGCGGGAGTCGGCTTCCCCGGTGGGCGGTACTGGTCACCCGAGGCGAGCGGCCCGGGAACCGCCGTGCCGCAGTCGCTGTCGGCCATCCCCGGCGCCTTCGTGGCCGCCCTGCACGGCGACGCCCGAGGCGTACGCATCAACGGTCGGCACGTCTCGGTGGCCCGGTTCGCCGAGATCATCCGGATGACGCCGGGGCGGCGGGGACAGCCGCTGGCGCTGGCGATCTGCGACTGCGCGACGGACTCCTGGTCCACCCGCCTCGCCGACACGCTCCGCCGCATCCTGGGCGTGGACGTGTACGCCAGCGACGGCTGGGTCCAGAGTGAGCCGGGGCGGCTGCGGGCGCTGCACGTCGGGTTCGACCCGACCGGCGAGTACGCGCTGCGGCATGATCTGGCGGCGTTCTGGCGGTACCCGGCCGACGGCGGCGATCCGGCGCGGATCGGACCCGAGCTGACCGGAGTGCCGGCCGTCGGGCAGCCGTCGGCACCGCCCCCGTCGGTCGACCCGCACCCGGCCAGCGGGTTCGCCATGGCCGCTCCCGAGGTGCAGCGGGCCTCCCACGACCTGGCCCGGACCCACTTCGACACGCTGCTGCGAGCCTGGCAGAGCACGGCCGTCACGGGGGCGGGCGATGCCGCTGTCACCGCCGCCGAGGACGCGCTGCGGGAACTGGTCGTTCACCTGGCCACCGTCGAGCAGATGCCGTCGCCCTCGGCCGACCTGCTGCCGCCGGACACCGACGGCATCCTCGGCGTGGCCTTCGACCGTTCCGCCTGGACCGTGCGGGTGGTGCTGGACGAGCCGGACCGGATGCTCGTCGGACTGCGGCGGGAGGTGCTGGTCGCCGCGCAGCACTTCCTCGTGTACCGCCTGGTCGCAGGCACCGGAGACGACCGCTCCTGGCAGCAGGTCACGCAGGGGGTGACCGACGAGACCGCGCTGGACGCGGCCCGCACGAACCCGCTGCCCGTCGACGACGACCGGCACGGCCTGGCCACGGCGCTGCGGCAGGACCTGTACGACCCCGAGCACGGCGACTCGGTCCGTCGACCGGCCCGGGAGCGGTTGCACCAGGACGCCCGTGACGCCGACCGGCGACTGGCCGACGCGACGGAGACGCCCGGCTTCAGCCCCCGGACGCTGGCCTGGCTCGGTGTCGCCCGCGAGCAGACCTGGGAGCGTGCGACGACCGCCTCCGCCCTGCACCTCGCGTCGCTGGCCCAGACGCAGGTGGACGAGCTGGAGCTGACCTCGTCGGCCTTCGGCTCGGTCCGGGACTGGCGGGTGGATCTGGCCGACGTGGACCTCACCGCACCGCCCGGACGACACCTGCTGGCCCGCCCCGACGGCCTCTACGTCGGCCCCGACCGCCAGGCCCTCGGTGACCTGCCGGAACGCCCGGCGCACCCGAGCCGCCTGCGGGTGGTGGTGGACGCCCGGGCGGCTGCCGCCGCATCGGCGGTGCAGGCGGCGCTGGACGTGCTGCCCGATCGCCTCAGGGCACACGCGATGGTGGAGGTGCTGCCGGCGGCACCGCTGACGACCGATCAGGCCGTGGAACTGGCCGACCAACTCGGCGGGAATCGGACGCTGCTGCTGGGGCGCGATGCGCTGGCCGAGGTGCCGGTGCGATCGGGGTGGATCCGTCCGCTGCGTGCCGGCGGGTGGGACAGCCTCGGTGCGACGGCCACCGAGTTCGAGTTCCGGCCGTTCCGCGCGGCGGCGTACTCGGTGCTGCGGCCCGGTCCGGGCCTGACGCTGCCGTCCACCCGGGGTGACGGCTACGCGCTCGTCGACCACGACGACTGGTGGCTGAGCCTCGACGACGAGCTGACCCTGCGCGCGGGACCGACGCACGAGCCCGCACCCTGGGCTGCGGTGGTGCTGGCTCGCCGGGTCAGCCGGGCCCTGACCGGGGGCGACAGCGTGCATCCGCACCCGCTGCGGGTTCCGGACGTGGTGGCCGGTCGACCGGCCTTCCCCGACCGGCTCGCACCGACAGTGGGCACCTCCGACCTGATCGATGCCCTGTTCGGGCAGGTCGACCCGGGCCGTTACCAGTGGCCCGGCGACGACGGTGGCATCGCCTTCGGCCTGCCGGACCTGGTACGCGCCATCGGTGACCAGGCGGCCACCACGTCGAGCGAGCCACCTGCGGTCCGCCTGTCCTGGTCACACCTGGCCGAGGCGGTCGGTGTCGACCCGCGCCGCCCTTCGGCCCTGCTCGACGCCGGTTTCGTCGCCGCGCTCGCGTACGGCATCGGTGGGTTGAGCTGGCCCCGGCTGACCGCAGCCGGACGGCTCCTCGCCCTGGGCGGACCGACCGGCGGCGTGGATCCGGCCCGTCTCACCGCCCTCGTACACCGGCTGTGGGGCCTGCCCGCACCGGCGCCGGACGAGCCGCTGGCGTTCGACTGGCTGGTGACGGCGCTGGAGTTGGCCGCCGGGGCGGTCGACGCCGACGACCTGGCCCGGCGGGTGACGCAGACCCACGCGACGATCGACGACTGGATCGGCTCGGCGCGGCCCTCGTCGGAGGCACGGGTGTGGTCGCTCGGCGGTGTCCGTGCCGAGGAGCCGTCGCCGGACGGGGTGGTGGTCGGCTACCCGGCCCGCGAGGACGGCAGGCCCCGGCAGCAGGACCCGGCGGTGGGCGTGCCCGGCGGTGCGGCCTGGCTGACGGTGCTGCTCGACCGGCTGCGGGCCGCCGACCCGGACGCGTTCGACGGGCCGGTGGTGTTCCGGCCGGTCGGCCTGGGCACCCGATGGTTCCCGAAGCTGTCGGTCCGGGCCGAGGAACTCGACCACCGGTTCGGCCTGGACTTCAAGGTGCAGCCGCCGCGCTCGTTGACGGCCGGTGACGGCGAGCAGGCCGACGCGGCCACGCCGCCGACCGGTACGGCACCGACGTCCGCCCTCACGCGCCATCGTGCCCTGGCCGGGCTGACGGGGGTCGCGTCGGGAACGAACGCGCTGGCCGACGTGGCCCGGCGGGAGGCCGTCCGGCTCCGGCGAAGAATGGCGGCGCACGCGGAGACCTCGACCGTCATTCACGTCGCCGAGGAGGGCCGGGGTGGCACGACCTTCCGGCCGGTGCAGGTGCTGGTCGACGAGAGCGGTCTGCACGGCCTCGACCCGGAAACCGGGCTGCCGGACCGGGACTACGGATGGGCGGGCAACGGCCGGTGGGAGACGGTTGGCCGGCTGCGTGGCGGACGGGGCGGCAAGGAACTGGAGACGTCCACCCTCAGGTGGCCCGGTGACGCGTCGCCTCGCAACGCCAGACGGATCGCGACGTCCAGGGACGGATTCCGTCTCGACGCGGATGGACTTTGGGGCACGCTTCTGGAGATCGTCGAACCGGCGACACTCGTGCTGGACGACGAAGAGGTGGGTGCAGACCCGCGCTCCGTGGCCCGGACGACCGCTGACGCGATTCGACGAGCATCGCAGCCTGTCACCATCGGCGAGGCGTTCTCGGGCTGGGCGGTCGACTCCTCCTTCCGGGAGATGTTGATCGTTCCCTCCAGGCGTTACGCCGCGGGGTTACAGCACAATTACGGTCTGCCGGTCGAGGACATGTACCGCTTCCTGGAAGACCTCGTCGACCATCAACGCCGGTACCACCCCGAAACGTCCGTCCACAAGCTGGCCCTGCTCGACGAAGGTCTGGACTTCGGCCGGCTGATCGCCACGGAGTTCAACGGCGGCCTGCGCCCCGATCTGACCATGCCCTCCCTGGCCACGACCCTCGCGGGTCACCTGGCCCACGAATACACGCGCGTCGGTGCGGTCGCATCGAGGTTCTACCAGGTCGGAACACAGCCGAAGAGCCTGATGCTGTGGGCCACCCGGGAGACGTTCCATGCCGCGCTGATGGCGCTTCCGCAGGAGTTGCGGCAGTTCCTGGCGACGAACGCCGCCCGGATCCAGCGCCTGTTCGCCGACCACTATCGTCGGCGCTACGGCACCAACCTGGACCGGAACGTTGGCCCGGGTGAACTGCGTAACCTGCTGGACGACCGGCCGCGAGGCGCGAGATTCACCGTGCGGGAGCTGCTGGACAACGTCCTCCGCCCGAATCCCGGCCGGATCATCGGAATGGCCGAGGCGCTCGACATCACCACGGAATTCACTGCGGTCGACACCAACGAAGGGCATCTGACCCACGTCGCGCTGCGGGTCGGGGAGGGGCGGGGCTTCGGCAATGCCAATCCATGGTTCCGCGCCGAGGTCGAACAGGACGAGGAGTGGCTCCGAACGAGGGTGCGTAGGGGCTACCGGCGGGTCGTCCTCGAACGCTCAGTGCAGAAGTTGGTCAGCGCGGTCGATCTCGTCGAGGTGGAGAGCGATCTCCTTCGCCAACTGGCGTCGCTGGACGGTTCGGCCGAGGGGGCGGGCCGAGAGGCAACCGACCTGCGCCGCATCTGGCAGGGCACGCTGCGGTTGGTGGTCGGCCTTCAGGACATTCCCAGCCGGCTCTCCCTGTCGGCGGTCGCACCGTTGCTGGCGCAGGTCCCCGAGAGACGCCGACCGGTTCTGGCGATGGGCCTGCTGGAAAGTGTGAACCTGCGACTGGACCCGGCGCTGCGACGGCAGATCATCATGGTGGACGTGCGCGGAGCAAACCTGGCCGGACCGACCGCGCGCCAGGTCCAGCGGTGGTTCCCAAATGCCTGGGTCCGGGTGGCGGACGGCCAACTGTGGTCGCCAGTGCGGTGGGCGCAGCTCAGTGACCGGTTCCGTGGGGCGAACACCGCACCGGAGCGGGTGTCGGTCCGGCAGGTCGCCGAACGGCTGGCGGACGTGGCCGGGGGCGCGCACCGGATCACGGAGTTGGCCCGGAACCTGGGGGTGGAGGCCGATCCGCCCCGCGACGCGGATGCGGAACAGGTGCTGTCCGACATCGCCTACGTCACCGCTGCCGTGTTCGGGCCTATGTTCACCGCGAACGATCTGGCACGGATGAGTCGACTCCTGCTGGTGCTGGGCCGCGATCACCGTCCGTACACGTGGGATCAGATCGAGGTCGCCGTCGGTCAGCTCGGTGCGCGGACGCCTTCGGTCAGATTGTCGTGGGGCGACGTGGCGGCGCTGGAGGCATTGATCAGCCCCACCGACTCGCCGGATCGGAATCGGGCCGCGCTCGGCAACCATGTGACCAGAGCCGAGATGATCTTCGATAGAGAGCTCAAGGCGGGAGACATCTCGCGACTCGGCCGTGCCGTGCCGGTCCTGTCGTCGCAGGGACTACTGGTTGGTGGCCTCGATGTGGCCCAGGCCAGCCGAGCGAGGGTCGCCATCGACGTCGTCGCAACGTTCCGCACACCCATCGCGCCCACTGAGGTGAGGAGTCGATTCCTGCACATGCAGCGGCTGGGTCAGGTCGTTTTCGGTGCATATCTCGAAGAGCCGGACCTGGTCGGTCTGGCGCGGATGTTCACCGTGCTGCCGCAGGGGCTGCCGCTGGACCTGTCCTCGTTGCGACAGGCGGTCGCCGCCCTGCTGCGGCGTCGTCTGCCGATGCTCGGCGAGATCCGGCCGAGGCACCTCCGTTCGCTGAGCCGCATCCTCATCCACCCCTGGGGTGATGTCGCGGAGGAGATCGATTCCCTCGTTAAGGACACCGTCCTCGTCTTCAGGCACAATGCGGATGCGGAGGACCTGATCGGGGTGAGCCGCCTTACCCAGGTTCTGCGCTCCGTTGCCACCGACCGCCGGCCCAAGTTGGCTGACGTGACCGCACGCTGGGCGCGGGCGAAGGGTCTCGCCCTAAAGCCGAATCACGTCGATCTGCAGGCACTTACGGACGTCGTGCGCAATGCCGACGCGCGCGATGCAGACCCCTACCCCGACCTGGTCGACCTCATCACTCTCGTCCGACAGACGCTGGGGAGTTCGGCGATTGGCGGGGACCTCGCGACGCTCGCCGCCCTCCGGGCAGCCCCGCCGGCCCGGCGTCCCGTGCCTCCGACAGCTGCGGCGGGAACAGTCGCCCCCGTTCCCTGGCGCGGTGGGCCCGGGTGGCACGCCGCTGCCAGCGCCCGCGCCAATCTGCTCGTCCGCTCCATCGGCGGTGGTGATACCGCGACGATCCGGATGTTCTCCAACCGGGTCCATGACGCGGGACCGACGAGCGTCGAACGTGCAGCCGTAGCGTTGCTGGACCGGGTACGTGCCATCCTCGACGGTCGGCCGGGCCCCCACGTCATGCCGGTCGACCTCGTCGTCGATCTCGAAGCGCACAAGCTGGACGCGAGCCGATCCCTCGGCGTGCTGGGGAGACGCAGGCCGGAGTACCACGAACAGCTGGCCGCGCTCAATCTATCGCTCTTCGTCTGCCCGCCGGGGACGTCCCGGCGGCCATAACGGGGACTGTCGCGCGTCCCGTCCCAGATGCCACGGTCACGGGGAGACGATGAGGAGCCGTGGCGTGGTCACCCACCTTCCCTTGATCACCCGTCCGATGGCGGAGCTGTGCGCCGACGGACGTACGGTGTTCCTGCCCGGCGGGGCGATGGCGGTCGTAACCGACGAGATCCCCACGGCGGACGACCCGTTCCTCCAGTGGGCCGCTGCCGCTGCCCGGGTCTCCGGCCCGCTGGCCACTCCGTTGTTCCCGCAGGAGGACTCGGAGCTGCTGCGTCGCATGCTGGCCCGGCAGTCGGCCGAAGACCTCGACCTGACTCCGGTGCACTGGCCGGAGTCGGCCGGGCCGGTGACCCTGCCGGCTCTGGCGGAGTGGGCCGACGACCTGCGACTTCCCGCGCAGGTGCTGCGTGCCCAGCTCGACGGCGACGGCACGACGGACGAGCCGGTGCCGTACGGGCCGCATCGCGTCGTCGACCTGGACGCCGAGGGCCGGATCACCGCGCCCGGCGCCGGCGTGACGGTGCGGCTGGCGCCGATGGCACACCGCGAGCCGTCGCCCTGGGCGGACGTACCCGCCGGGCCGTTGGAGATGCTGTCCGGGAAGCCGTACCTCTCCGGGCGGATCGTCTTCTCCGCCGACGGTGTCGAGGTCGGCCTGCCGGCGGCGCTGACCAACCACCGGTACCGCGCGGCACTGCGTACCCACGGCCTGCGCTTCACCTCCGGCGACGACGCCCTCGCGGCGACCGGCGCCGAGCGGGTGGACGAGCCGACCGGGTACGTCGACCTGGCGTACCGGATGGAGCAGGCCGGTGCCGGCGCACACGCCGTGGTCGTCGTGGACGGCCCGGACGGCGAGTCGATCCATCTGGCGGTGAACGACGGGGCCCGCAACCTCTCGCTGCTCGGCCCGGACGGGTCGGTGCTGCTGCCCGCCACCGAATCCGGCCGGATCCGACTCGCCCTGTACCCCGGGGAGCCGGTGAGCGTCGAGGAGCGACTGATCCAGATCGCTGCGGCTTCGACTGGTAGCTCGGCCGCGGTGTCCACCGGACCTTCCTGGGCGGAGACCACCCGCAACGAGGTCGCGCTCCACACCTGGCAGGCGGCCGACGGCACGGGCCGGGTCATGGAGATCATCGGCCCGGCGGCAGCGGTGTCCACGCACGACCTGGGCGTACTGGCGGAGGCGGCCGAGTACCTCGACCAGCCGATCATCGTGCTGGCCACCGAACGGCCCGGTCGGCGTCCCGCCCCGGAGCAGGTGTCGCTGCTGAACCGGCGTCTCTTCGTGCACCTGGGTGAGTCGGTCCTGGCCGGCGGTCACGACCCGGTGCCGGTCGTCTACACCCGCGCGTCCGCGTCGCCGGAACTCACCCGGGTGCTCGACGAGTACGGCGCGCCACTGGTGTACGAGGCACCCGGGCTCTCCGCGCCAGGTGCGGGCGGAATGCCGCTGCTCAACCTGGGCAGCGCGTGGACGGCGCGGCGACCGGGTGGCTCCCCGGGCGGGGGTGGCCAGACGGCACCGCCCGTCGTGGACGCGCTCAGCGTGGACCTGATCGAGGCGGCCACCGGTCTGCGCCGGGCTCCCGCGTTCACACCGCCGACCGTCCCGGTGGTGTCGTTCCTGTCCGCCTCGCTGACCGATCCGCAGGCCATCGTGTCCGGGCTGGACCGCGCCGGCCCGGCCCTGCCCGACCAGCACTCCCAGTTGCGCGATGCGGTGCACCGGGTTCCGTCCCTCGCCGGCTACCACGCGGTGCTCAGCCTGGCCAAGCCCCTGCTCCTCGACGGCCCGGCCCGGCCCGGCGGCGCGGCGGGCACCCGTGGTGCGGTTGGTGCCGGTGGCGCGGCCGGCTCCGCAGCGCAACTCGGCGCGATGGCACCGATGCTCGCCGACCTGGCCGGGGTGTCGTTCGACGACCGGGCCAGCCACGCGATCCTGGCCGCGATCGGCGATCTGATCGAGGGCAACCGGTCGGCCGACGAGGTGACGACCGCCATCTGGGCGTTCAAGGACGACCTGCCGGGCGGCGGTGCGGTCCGGGCGAACTGGATCCGCAAGATCAATGCGCTGGTGCCGTTGGTGGCCGAGGGCCACCGGGAACCCCTCACACAGATCCAGGAGGCGATCATGACCTGTCCCGACCCGGACAGATGAGCCCGTCCCGGCGACTGAACGGGAGGTCACCCCGGCCCGTCGTGGAGGACATGAACGAGCGGAGCGTGGCCGGATGAGCCGGGTCGCCTTCCACCGTCCGGCCCGTCACATCCTTCCGGCGCTGCCGACGGACCGGATCGTGCTGCCCATACCCCCCGAGGTGCCGGACGCCTCGACCGGTTCGCACGCCTGGAACCTGGTCCTGCCGCTGATCAGCAGCGTCGGCATGGCCGCGTACATGGTCAGCTTCGGGCAGCCGGCGACCATCATCCTCGGCTCGGTCTTCTTCTTCTCCTCGATCGCCGCCGTCGTCTTCCTCTTCCTCGGACAGCGGCGTACCCGAGGGGTCACGGCCCGCAAACAGCGCCGCCGGTACCGCAGCCACCTGCGGCTCGTGCGGGACCAGGCGCGGCAGAGCGCCAACGCGCAACGCGCCGCCTCCGCGCTCGCCAACCCCGAACCGGCCCGGCTCTGGTCGATCGGCGTCGGCGGCCACCGCGTCTGGGAACGCCGTCGCGACGACGCCGACTTCCTCCAGGTCCGGCTCGGCCGGGGTACGGTCCGACTGACCACCCCGATCGAACTCGACGCGAAGATCGACCCGCTGACCGACTACGACTGGGAGTCGCAGGAGGCCGCCGAACGACTGGTGGAACGACTCGGCGTGGTACCCGAGCAGCCGATGGTGGTCGACATCGGCCGGGCCGGGGTGATCAGCCTGCTCGGCCCACCGCCGGCCACCGCCGAGGTCGCCCGCGCTCTGCTCTGCCAGGTCAGCGTCTTCCACGCGCCGGACGACGTGCTCGTCGCGGTGGAGGCCGGCGGGGACGACCAGTGGCAGTGGGCGAAGTGGCTGCCGCACACCATCGACCCGGAACTGCGCGGCGAGGCGGGGGAGCTGTCGCTGGTCGGGGAGAGCCCCGCCGCGCTCACCGACTACCTGGAGGCCGAACTCCGACGCCGCCTCGACCAGCAGGGCAACCGGCGCCCGACCACCGGCGGACCGACCCTGCCCCGGCTGATCCTGGTGTTCACCAGCTTCGACCCGTTCTCCGAGTGGGGGCGTGGCGAGCTGATGGCCGCCCTGCTGGCCGGGGCCGGTCCGCATCTCGGCATCACGCTCGTCTTCCTGGTCCAGCGCGAGTCCGACGAACCGAGCCGGGTCAACCTGCGGCTGCGGTGTGGAGCGGACGGCCAGCTCACCACGGAGGGCAGGGCGGACCTGGTCGTCACACCCGCCACCGACTGCCACGTCGACCGGGTGAGTCTGGGCATGGCCGAGCTGGTCGCCCGGACCCTGGCACCGCTGCGGCTCAGCGACGAACGGGAGCAGGTCCTCGCCCGCACCGTTTCGCTGACCGAGATGGTGCTCGGCGGCGACCCGATGAACTCCGAGATCACCAGCCGCTGGATCGGTGCCGGTGACCCACGGCTGCTGCGCGCCCCGATCGGCACCGACGGGGACGGCCATCCGCTGGTGCTGGACATCAAGGAGTCGGCGCAGGGCGGCTCCGGCCCGCACGGCCTGATCGTCGGTGCCACCGGCTCGGGCAAGAGCGAGTTGCTGCGGACGCTCGTCACCGGCCTGGCCCTGACCCACCCGCCGGAGCTGCTCAGCTTCGTGCTGATCGACTTCAAGGGCGGTGCCGCCTTCGCCCCGTTGACCGGGCTGCCGCACGTCGCCGGTCTGATCACCAACCTGGCCGACGACGCCGCGATGATCGACCGGGTGCTCGCCGCGTTGATGGGCGAGCAGCAGCGCCGGCAACGCATGCTGCGCGACGCCGGCAACATCGACTCGGTACGCGAGTACCAGAGCCGCCGCGCGGAGGGTGCCGTCGGCACCGACGGTCGTCCGCTCGACCCGCTGCCGTACCTGCTGATCGTGGTGGACGAGTTCGGCGAACTGCTCTCCGGCCGGCCGGACTTCGCCGAGTTGTTCGTGCAGATCGGCCGGGTCGGTCGAAGCCTCGGCATGCACCTGCTGATGGCCACCCAGCGGCTGGAGGAGGGGCGACTGCGGGGCCTGGACTCCCACCTGTCCTACCGCATCTGCCTGCGTACGTTCAGCGCCAGCGAGAGCCGTACGGTGATCGGCACCACCGACGCGTACAACCTGCCGCCGATCCCCGGATCCGCGTACCTCAAGGTGGACGAGTCGATCTACCAGCGGTTCCGGGTAGCGCACGTGTCGGCCGGGTACGTCTCGGCCGAGGAACGCGAACGGGCCAGCGGTGCGAAGCCCCGCAACACCGTCGCGCAGTTCCCGCTGCGGGGATTGACCCGGATGACCGAGGAAGAGCTGGACGAGCCGCCACCGGCAGCGGAGCGGGGCGGCCAGACCGAGCTGGGCATCGTGGTGGACCGGCTCACCTCGATCATCAGCCCGGTGCACCAGGTCTGGCTGCCGCCGTTGCCGAAGGCGCTCGCCCTGGACCACCTGCTCGGCCCGGTCGCCCACCACCCCGGCCGGGGCTACAGCGCGAAGCACTGGCCGATGACCGGCTCGCTGTCCGTGCCCATCGGCCTGCTCGACCTGCCGTTGAAGCAGGAGCAGGAAACGCTGATGATGGACTTCGGCGGGGCACACGGCAACATCGCGATCGTCGGCGCACCGCAGACCGGGCGCAGCACGCTGCTGCGGACCCTGATGCTCGCCGGGATGCTCACCCACAGCCCCGACGAGATGCAGTTCTACTGCGTGGACTTCGGCGGCGGCACGCTGCACACGATGGCCGAGGCGCCGCACGTCGGCTCGGTGGCCGGTCGTAGCGATCGTGACCTGGTCAGCCGGATGATCGTCGAGGTCCGGTCGCTGATCAGCGAACGGGAGCAACTGCTCCGCTCCCTCGGTCTGGACTCCATCGCCGACCTGCGGGACCTTCGCCGCGCCGGCAAACTGCCCGAGGGCGTACGCGCCGCCGACGTCTTCCTCTTCGTCGACAACTGGGGCGCGCTACGGACCGAGTTCGACTGGGCCGACCCGGTCATCAACGAGATCGCGGCCCGTGGACTCGGCGTGGGCGTACACCTGATCATCACCACCGGCCGGTGGAACGACATCCGCCCCGCCCTGCGGGACAGCATCGGCACCCGGATCGAGTTGCGCCTCAACGACCCCGCCGAGTCCGAGGTGAACCGTCGGCTCGCCGCCCGGGTGCCGGCGAAGGTGCCCGGCCGGGGGCTGAGCCTGCCGGGCGTCTACTTCCAGCTCGTCCTGCCCCGGATGGACGGCCAGGACAGCATCGACGGTCTACGCGCGGCCCAGCAGGACGTACTCGGAAAGATCGCCGCCGGGTGGTCCGGCCCCCCGGCCCCACCGGTACGCCTGCTTCCGGCACGGATCGACGCCGCCGAGGTACCCGCGCCGCCGGACGCCGCCCCGACCGCCGTACCCATCGGTATCGGCGAGTCCGACCTGAAGCCGGTGACCGTCGACCTGATCCGCGACGACCCGCACTTCCTCGTCTTCGGTGATGCCGGCTCCGGCAAGTCGACGGCCCTGCGTACCTGGCTGGCGGCGCTCTGCGCGCGCCAGTCCGCCTGGGACGCGCGGGTGGTGCTGCTCGACGCCCGGCTCTCCCTGCTCGACGCCGTGCCGCAGGACCACCTGGCCGCCTACGCCGGCGACCCGGACACCGCCAGCGCCTACGTCCAGCAGGTGGTCGCGAAGCTCACCGAGCGGCTGCCACCGGCCGGCATCAGCCCGCAGCGGCTACGCCAGCGGGACTGGTGGGAGGGGCCGGACATCTACGTGGTGGCCGACGACTACGACCTGCTGCCCACCGGCTCCGCGGCCCCGCTAGCCCCGCTGTCCCGCTTCCTGCCGCAGGCCCGCGACATCGGCCTGCACCTGGTGCTCGCCCGCCGGGTCAGCGGCATGGCCCGCGCCATGGCCGACCCACTGCTCAACCGGGTCAAGGAGATGGGTTGCAGTGGCCTGATCCTCTCCGGCGACAGCCGAGAGGGCGTCGTGCTGGGCAACGAGCGTGCCGCCGCCCGCCCACCCGGCCGAGGAAGCCTCGTCGAGCGGTCCCAACCGGGCCGACTGATCCAGGTCGCGCTCCCGCCGCCCGTCCCGGAGACACCCGAGCAGGACGGTCCCGACACCGCCCCGGCGTGACCGCCCCGGTGTGACGTGGACGGCGTGGGAGGGCCGGCGTGACGTGGACGCGTGGATTTGCCGGGTATCGGCAGCCACGACCGTCGGCCGGCGACGACGAGCACGGGCTCACGGTCCGTCTCGGGGCCTGTCGAGCTGATAGCGGCAACGAATCATCCCGCCCGACGGCGTGAACGGTTCAGCTCGACAGGGCGACACCCGAAGTAGACGTGGCGCGCGAAGTAGACGTGGCGCGGCGGTAGCCGAATATCTGCTTCAACGGCGGGCAATTCGCCGGATGTGTTGCGTGGAGTGAAGCAGAGCAGAGGCGGCACACCGGTGGGTACGGACGAGAGCCGGGGAAGGGGAGGGGTGGCGTCCCCATTACGGGACGTCGGCATAGCCCCCGTATGAGCGTGCGGTGCCACGCCCTGCCGGGGTGGGTGCCGGATGAGGGACTACCGGCTGCTCCGTGTGTCCTGCGAGGCTGGGGCCATCGTCGCCGACGGCCGTGCGCGGTCGTCCGGAGGCGGATCGGCGAGGGAGGGGTTGCTGTGGTCAGCGGGCAGGCGGATTTCAGCGAGATGTTGGCTCGGACCCAGGCGCTTGAGCACGAGGTCGCCGAGCTGGCGCAGTCGATGAGCAACTCCGAGGTGGTCGGGTCGGCGGCCGGCGGGGGCGTGACGGTCACGTTGGCCGACAGCGAGTTCCAGGCGGTGTACATCGACCCGCGCGTGATGGAGACCTGCGACGCGGACGAACTGGCCGACCTGGTGCTGGCGGCGCTGCGGGACGGGACCGAGCAGTTGCGCGTGCAGGCTGCCGAGCGGATGACGCTACTGACCGAGTCGATCAGCAGGCTGGCCGGGTAACAACCGATCGTGGACCCCACCGAGGCGACGCAGACGCCGGCCCGGCGGGCGGTGCGGTGGCGGTCGGACTTCGTCACCGCGTTCGTCGAGCACGCCGGGTCGAAGCCGGCCAGCGACCGGTTGTCGGTCAGGCTACCGACGCTGATCACGGTAACCGCGGTGTGCATGCTGATCTCCCTGGTGGTGGGGATCTTCTGGCAGCTCATCAGCCCACGATCCAAGGCCGGTGCGGCGGACCCGGGCTACGTCGCGACGGCGGGCTGGGGCTGCGACACCACCAACGACCACGGGTTCGACGTGCAGGGACGGACCGACCAGTGGCGTACGGTGGCCGACGGCGGATGGTCCGAGGGCGGCTGTCGGGGTACCTTCCAGACACTGCCGATCAGCAACGACGCCGACCAGTCGGTCCAGTGGTGGTTCGTCCCGTCCACCGGCGGGCAGTGCCGAGTCGAGGTGTACGTGCCGCGTGGCACGTCCGGCGCCGGCACCTGGGTGACCAGCGTCCGCTACGAGGTGCTGGCCGGTCGCGGCGGCGCCGCGTACGCCGAGTTCGAGATGAACCAGGCGCAGAACACCGGGCGGTGGGTGGACGTCGGCGCGTTCCCGCTGCGCACCAACGAGTTGGCGGTACGCGTGACGGCGCGGGCGGCGGGCGAGGCCGACGCGCGACTCGCGGTCTCCGCCGTACGGGCCACCTGCGGCCGGTGACGGTCGCCGGCAGGTAGTGAGCCGGAAGAGGGAGGGGAACAGTGCGAGGGCTGCGCCGGATCGTCGTGGTGTGCCTGACCGCCCTGGCCGTGCTCGGGCCGGTCGGGCCGGTCCACGCCGCCCCGGCCGACACGCCGGCCGGCTCCAAGTACTACGTCGTCGGTGAACCGATCGCCGGCCAGCGCGAGTCGCTGTACGAGATCTCGGCCCGGACCCTCGGCACCGGCCGGCGGCACCTGGAGATCTTCGAGTTGACCAAAGGCCGTCCGCAGCCGGACGGTGGGCAGCTCACCGACCCGATGGTGCTGAAACCCGGCTGGGTGCTGACGCTGCCCGCCGACGCCAGCGGTCCCGGCGTCTACGACGAGTACCCGGTGGCGACGCAGGCGGCCCCGCCCGCGCCCCGGGACCTGTCGACTCCGGGACGGCAGGGCGCCCCCGTCTTCGAGGCCATCGGGGTGTTCGCGGCCGTCATGTTGTTCGCGGTGGCGGTGGCGGTGCTCCGCGGTGGGCGTGGTGCGCGAGGCGCCACGGCACCGGCGGTGTCCGCCGCCCCGCCACCCCTGTCGGACCCGCCGCCGCTCTCCGACCCGCCCGCGCCGTCGGACGCGCCACCCGTACCCGGTCACCCGGCCCGGTCCGGCCCGCCGCCGACCGACGCCGAGCGCGAGCTGGTGCTGGCCGGGGCGCACTCCTCCGCACCGCCGGTCGTGGACCCGTATCCGGCGACCGCCACGTCACGGGCCGCGTACCTCCCACCGACGGCGCCCGAGCGACCGGTGGCACCGGAACGGCCGACCGCACCCGAACGACCGGCGCGACCGTCGCTCGCCGGCCGTCTACGGCCGGTGGGGCCGCCCTCTCCGGAACTACCGCGCCGGACGCCGTCGCCGTCCCCGGTACCACCCCTGCCGGAGCCGTCCGCCGGGCCGCGTCGACCGGAGGTCGCTGTCGACGCCACCGAGCTCAGCGCCGACCTGCGGGCCGAAGGGCTCAAGCTGAGTGTCTCCCTGAACGGGGCCCGGGACGGGGCGGCAGCGCCGTTCGGCTGGTACGGCCCGGGTGAGGCACCGCCGGCCGCCACCATGCCGCTGCTGCTCGGCGACCGTGACGGCTGGCGGCTCTATGTCGACCTGGTCCGCTGCCCGGACGTGCTGACCGTCGCCGGCAACCTGCCCGACGGGCAGCGCTACGCGCGCCGGCTGATCCGGCAGGCCCTGGCCGACGGCAACGAGGTGACCGTGGTCGGGGACGTCCTCGGCGAGTCGATGCCGAACGGATGCAGCCGGGTGGCGCAACTGTCCGACGTGGAGCCGTCGCCGACTCCGGGCATCGTGATCTGCGCCCGGCTCGCCAACGGCGACGGACGGGTGGCCCGCGAGCTGCGTACGGCCGGAGTGCAGGTGCCGGTGGTGCTCGGTGAGGTGACGCCGTCGCGCTGGTCGATCTCGCTGCGGCCGACGGAGGAGCCCGGTGTCGAGCTGTCGTGAGTGGAGTGGACTACGAGGCGGCGCGCCAGCCGTGCGACAGGTGCCCGTGGGTCAGCCGACCGTGCGTCACGCGTCCCTGGGTCACGTGACCCAACTCGATCGCCATCCGGGTCAGCTCCGCCTTGTTCGTCACGTTGAGCTTGGCCCGGATCCGCTTGGCGTACGTGTTCACGGTCGCCTGGGACAGCCCCATCCGGGTGGCGATCTGCGCGTGGGTGAGCCCGAGCGCGATCCAGCGCAGCGTCTCCACCTCGCGCGGGGCCAGTCCGTTCTCGTCGGCGTCCGCCGGGCGCGACAGGTCGGCCGCGAACCGGTCGGCCAGTTCCGCGCCGATGTGCAGCCCACCGGTGGCGACCACGCGCAACGCCAGGCGTACGTCGGGTTGCTCGGCGTACCGGGTGATCACGCCTCGGGCCCCGGCCCGGACGGCGGAGAGCAGGCCCGGCGGCTGTTCCCAGGTGGCGCAGACCAGCGGGGCGCCACGGGTGGCGAGTTTCCCGATCAGCTCCAGCACGCTCGCGCCGGGCAGCGCCGGCAGGTCGATGAAGATCACCCGGTAGTCGGCCGGTCCGGCCTGCTCCAACTCGCCGACCGAGCCGACCGAGGGGCCGAGCGCGAGGCCCGGCTCGTCCTGCACCAGCCGCTCCATCCCGACCCGCGACAACGGCTGGTCGCAGACGATCGCGACCGTACCCAGATCCTGTTCCATCGCCGTACCCCTTCTCTGCCCGGTGCATCACACGACGGACGCGGGACTCGCCGTGTTCAGTGCGGTGATGGCGGGGACTCGCCGACCTCGGATTGAGAAAACCAGGTACCGCCGTCCGTTGAGAGGACGTGCAAGGGGGGACATCGAGGAACGGACGAGCGTCATGACCGGCAGGCCGCCGCCGACACCGGCTGCCCGGGCGCGCCCGGAGCACCGGCGCATCGACGGGCTCTACGACATCTGGCTGCGTACCGGCCCGGACGGGCTGCCGGTCGCGCTGCGGGGCAGCGGGACGCCGCTCGACGCCGGACAACTCGCCGACCTGGTCCGCCGGGGCGGTGGGGCGGGCGACGACGTCCGGATCATGATGGACGGTGGCGAGGAGCACGCGGAGATCTTCGCCGAGCTGGCCGGGATCCTCGGGCGGGACGTGCTGATCAGCCCGGCCGGCAGCGTGTTGCGGTACGACGGGGACCGCGAGCCGGAGCCCAGCCTGGTGGACGCCCGGACCGGGCGGCCGGCGGAGTGGCTCGTCGTCCAGCCCCCGGCGATGGCCACCGGACTGCCCGGTTGGTATGAGACGACCGGCGGCGTGCTGCGTCCCCGGTCCGGTGTCGTCGCCGCGCCGCTGCCCGGCGGGCTGACGCTCGCCACCCGGGCCGACTTCGTGGCCCGCCGGGCCGCTGCGGTGGACCTGGCCCCGGGTCACCCGGAACTGACCACGATCGGGGTGTCCGTCCGGGGCGGCGGCTTCGTGGTCGGCGACTACACCGGCTCCTACCAGGTGACCGGTGGGCGTCAGCTCGCCGCCGCCCTGTCGGACGTGCCGCTCTACGGCAGTGAGATCCGGATGTGGCTGCACTGGCCCTCCGACCCGGACGAGCGGCAGCGGCTGCACGCCAACCTGGCCGCGTTCGCGGACAACACCGGGGCGATCGTGTGGGCCCCGGAGCGTACCGCCGCCCTGGAGATCCTGGAGAGTTGCCAGGACCTGAGCGCGGTGGACCGCGCCGGCGGTCCGGCCGAGTGGCGTACCTACCTGCCGCCGATGGCCGCCTCACCGCGCTTCGAACCGGACCAGGACGGTCGGTTGTCCCCGGCCGGGCGGATGGTCGTCACCCCCTATCCGGGTGCGCCCCTGGTCAGCGTCGCGCCCGCGCGCCAGCGGGCGATGAACTCGCGGTACAGCAGCCTGCGGGCCCAGCACGGGCTGTTCCGGATCGATCTGACCATCCTCAACGACGGTCGGTGGGCGGTGCAGTACGCCGACTCCGGGCCGCACGCGCTCGGGCCACGGGTGCTGCAACGGATGCTGCGCACGGCCGGCTGGCAGGGCGAGGACCTGCTGCTGCTGGCGAGCTATCCGGCCTCCGCCGAGGCGGGGGTCCGCCGCTACGGCAGCCGGCTGGTGGAAGGACTCCGCGCCGAGGTGTGGGTGCTGCCGCCGGAGGCCGCGTTCGACAGCGTCGACGGTACGGCCCGCGCCGTCGACGAGCGGGGCCGTCCGGTGGACTGGCAGCGCCTCGACCTGGACGACTCGCAGCGACGCTGGCAGAGCGACGACGGCGTGCTGGTGACGGCCGAGAGCAGCAGCCGTCCGGCCGGCACCGATCGTGTCGCCGGCACCGATCGCATTGCCGTCACCGGCCGTCCGGCCGACGCCCCTTCCCGCGCGCCGGAGAGCATCGCCGCTGTCCCGGACAGCGCTGAGCGGAGCACCGCGTCCGAGGCGACGCCCTCGATCGACCGGCAGCAGGCGGGGGAGCCCGCTCTGTCCACCTCGCCCTCGGCGTCCGACGTCCGGGCGTACCCGGGGTCGCCGTGGACGGGACGCCCTGCGGCGGCGACGTCCGGCCCGGTGTCCCCGGTCCCGGTGCACGCGGTCCTGCCGCTGCCCGCGCCGACGTCCCCGGCCACGCCTCCGGCCCCGGCGGCGTCACCGTTCCGACCGGCAACCCCGCGACCGGCTCCGGCTGCGCCGGATTCGACGGCCGTGGCCCCCGCGTCGCCTACGGCCCCCGCGTCGCCTTCCCCGTCGCCGGTGCCCCCCGAACCTCCGGCCGCGCCGCCGGTGGTCCCGCTGTCTCCGGCCGCCTCGCCGGTGGTTCCTCCGTCCCCGGCCGCCCAGGCGGGTGCCCCTTCGTCGACCGCCGCGCCCCCCGGGGCGGACTCCTATCCGGAGCGGTCCTCGCCCGTGCCGCCGCTTCCACCGCAGGCACGGGCGGGTGGCTGGGCCCAGCCCAATCGGACCGAGCCGAGGCGCGTCGAGCGGCAGGTCGGGCCACCGCGACCGGTGGTCGGGCCGGTGGCGGGCCCGCGTCCGAATGCCGGGCCGGCGCCGACGACCCGACCGGAGGCGAGCACCGCTCCCGCTCCGACTTCCAACCCTGGGGTCGGCTACGAGCAGGGACTGCCCTCCACCGCCGGTCCGGCCCGGGATCGCCGCTCCGACGCTGGTCCCCGCTCCGACGCTGGTCCCCGCTCCGACGCTGGTCCCCGCTCCGACGCTGGTCCCCGCTCCGACGCTGGTCCCCGCTCCGACGCCGGTCCCCGCTCCGACGCCGGGGGGCGTCCCGACCGCCCCGCCCCGCCGGGTGGGCCTGAGCTTCCGGTCAGTGCCGCGCCCCGGCTCGGCACCGTCCGGCGGCCCGTCGCGCACGCGATCTACTGGATCGCCGAGCGCCCGACGGTCAACGCCGAGCCGGTCGAGCTGTACGTCGTCGCCGGCTGCTCGCCCACCGACGCCACCGGCACCGGCGTACCCACCCCGAACCTGTTCCTGGTCGGCACGCTCCGCCCGCCGGTGCCCGCCGCGCTGCGGGCGGACGAACACCTGCTGCGGGTACGCGTCCTCGCCGGTGGCGCGGTGGACATGTCCTCGATCACCGTGCACGAGCCACCGGCCCTGCACGAGCTGCTCGTCGACCGGGACGAGTCGTACCTGCTCCCGGGGGGTCTGCTGGGCCGTACCGAGCTCGTCGCCGGTTACGGCGTCGACGCCTCCGGGCGGTACGTGGAGCAGCCGGTCGCCCCGGCGACTCCACCGCTGGCGATGCGCTGCACCGGCGCCGGGCACGGCATCGAGGGGTTGCCGGCCGACCTGCCCCGCTGGCCGTACGAGGCCGAGGCGCTCGCCTATGCGCTGGTGCGCGACCCCGAGGCCACGACCCGTAGTCAGGGCCTGGTGCTGTTGCGCAACCGGCCGCGTGCCCGTCGGGGGCGGCTGCTGGTGCAGGTGCGGGTGCCGTGGCGGTGCGCCGTCGACGTGCGCGCGACCGTGGCGCAGATCGGCGACCTGCCGCAGATTCACTCGACGGCCGGATCGATGCTGGAGGCCGGCGTGAGTCTGTTGCTGCCACGCGAGGCGAACGAGCAGGTCGAGGTCGTACGGCTGCTCTCGGCGGGCCGGCTCGGCTGGCGGACGGTGGGTGAGCCGGAGATGTCGCTGGCCGACTTCCTCGCCAGCCGGGCCGATGCCACGACCCGGCCGGGCAGCACCGCCCCGATCCGGTAGGGGTAGCGCTGTCCCGACCCGGCCGGACTGCGCCGCCGGGACCAGACCTGGGCCCCACTGAGTCCTTCGGCTCACGCCGCCCGCGGCCCGGATCACTAGCGTCCCGTTTGAGCGGTGCTGGGGAAAGGTCCGGTCCTGGGGAGGGCTGCAACGATGGGTGCCAACGTGGGTGTGCAGGAGCGGGTCGAGGCGGATGCCGACCTCGATCACCGGATGCGTCGCGTCTTCGCGGCGAACGCCCAGCCGTTGTACTACTACCTTCTCCGGCTGACCCGGGGACAGGGTCAACTCGCCGAGGACCTGTTGCAGGAGACCATGCTGCGGGCCTGGTCCCGGCTGAGCGAACTGCCCGCCGACGACGCCACGATCCGCCGGTGGCTGTTCATCGTGGCGCGGAACCTCTCGATCGACGTGGCCCGCGCCCGGGCCGCCCGACCGACCGAGGTCTACGGGATGGACGTGACCTGGGCCCACTCGCCGGACGACGAGTTCGACGGCCTGCTCGACCGGTTCGCCCTGGCCGACGTGCTGCGCAAGCTCACCCCGGAACACCGGGCGGTGCTGGTCGAGCTCTACTACGGCGACGTGACGGTGGCCGAGGCGGCGGCCCGGATCGGCATCCCGGAGGGGACCGTGCGGTCGCGGTCGTTCTACGCTCTGCGCGCCGCCCGGGGCATCATCGGGGAGCCCGCCGAACTGGCGGCGTGACCGCCAAACTCCCGACGCGGCGGCTGAACGACACGGCGGCCGGGACCGTCGTGGAGTCGTGAGTCCGCACCGGGACGGGCACGACGAGGGGGCGAGGGAGATGTTGGTCAGCCGGTACCCGTCACGGGTGGGACGGTATGTGGTGGTGGTGCTCGGCGTACTGCTGGCCGCGCTGCCCGTCCTCCCGGCCCGCGCCCAGGCCGCACCGTACGTCAAGTACTACACGGTGGAGTCCACCTACGTGGGCAAGCCGGAGGGCCTGCGTGACATCGCCGAGCGCTTCCTCGGCAGCCGGGACCGCGCGGAGGAGATCTTCAACCTGAACGTCGGCCGGGCGCAGTCCGGCGGCGGCGCCCTCACCGACCCGAGTCAGCTGCGCGCCGGTTGGCAGCTCGTGCTGCCGTGGGACGCGGTCGGCAGCGGGGTCGAGTACGGCTCGCTGCCGTCTCCGGCACCCCCGAGCACCCGTTCACCGTCACCGGGAGCGTCCGCCGCGCCACCCGCCGGTACTCCGCTGATCCGCCCCACGATCGGCTCCAGCCCCAGCCCCAGCCCGAGCCCGAGCGGCACCAAGAACTCCGGTGCCGGGGGCGCCAAGTGCGGATCGGCCGCAAAACGCGGTGACAAGGACCGCGCGGACTGGGCGGAGCGGCGCATGTCGCCGGAGCGGGCGTGGTCCCGCAGCCGTGGCGAGGGCCAGATGATCGCGATCGTGGACTCCGGGGTGGACGGCAGCCTCGCCGAGTTGCGGGGCCGGGTCACCCAGGGCATGGACGTGGTGGCCGGCAGCGGCCGGGGCGACGTCGACTGCCTCGGCACCGGCACCGCGATGGCCGGTATCGCCATCGCCCAGTCCGGCTCGAAGCGCACGGTGACGGGGGTGGCTCCGGAGGCGACCGTGATGCCGATCCGGGTGGTCACCACCAAGGCCGAGGCGCAGCCGGCGGACCAGGCGGCCGGCATCGAGGTGGCGGTGGCCGCTGGTGCCACCGTGATCGCGCTCGGGTCGTACGTGGACCCCAACGTCCCGGCCGTCGCCGAGGCGATCGCCACCGCCGTCAAGCACGACATCGTGGTGGTGTCCGCCGCCGACCTGGAGTCGAGCGACCCGGAGTCGGGGCTGCCGGAGCAGGGCATGTTGCGGGTCGGTGGCATCGGCGGGGACGGCAAGATGGCGGACAGTTACCGCGCCGGCGGGGTGGACGTCGTCGCCCCCGGCGTGGACGTGGCCAGCCTCGGCATCGGCGGAGCGGGTGACTTCGTCGGCAGCGGCACCCAGTACGCGGTCGCCTACACGGCCGGCCAGGCCGCCCTGGTGCGCTCCGCGTACCCGAACCTCTCGGCCGCTCAGGTGACCGAACGGATCCGGAGCACGGCCAGCCGGACCGCCGACACCCCGGAGGACCCCGCCTCGTACGGCGACGGCGTCATCGACCCGTTCACCTCGGTGAGTGCCGCGATGGAGAACGACGGAGGGGCGGCTGCCCCGAACGGCCCGTCCGCCGATGACGGCGGATCGTCGACCAGCGGTGGCCAGGTGGCGATCTTCGTGCTCATCGGCCTGGTGCTGGTGGCCGTGACGGTGCTGTCGGTGTTCCGGCTGCGTACCGTGCTGCGCTCCGACGACCGCAAGGATCCCGAACCGGAGTTCGACCCGCCCGCGAACCGTCCGACCGACCACTCCGATCCACAGCGGTTGAGGTGATCGCCCAGTGACGGGGCAGCCCGCGGTCTCCACCCCGACCAGCGCACCGTCCGGCCGGATCGAACGGGTCTCCACCCGCCCGTGGAGTCGGCACCGCACCATCTCCTCGGCGATCCGGGCAGCCCGCGACGGCGGGGTGGTGTCGGTGGTGGCCGGGGTGTACCGCGAGTCGTTGACCGTCGACAAGTCCGTCACGCTGGTGGCCGAGAACGACGGTGGCGCGGTCGAACTGGTCGCGCCGCACGGGCCGGCGCTCGCCGTACGGTCCGGGTCGGCCACGATCCGCGGGTTCGTGTTGAGCGGCTCCGGTGCCGTGGTGGTCGCCGCCACCGGCCGGATCGCGTTGGAGTCGACCACGGTCACCGGGGGCGCGGTCCAGGTCAGCGGGGACGCGTCGGCGACGCTGCGGGACTGCGCCATCCTGCGTACCGGGGCGGCACCCGGGCTCATCGTCGCCGACCAGGCGACGCTGGAGGGCACCTCGGTCGAGGTGACGGAGACCGGCGGCGCCGCCGTCGAGGCCGCCGGAAGCGCCCAGGTCACCCTGGTCGACAGCCGGATGGGCAGCGTCGGCGGTGGCGCGCTGGTGGCGGAGAACGCCACGCTGACGCTCACCCGCTGCGAGATCGGGCCCAGCGGCGGCGTGGGCGTCGAGGTCAGCGGCGGTGGGCAGGCCCGGCTGACCGACTGCCAACTGCACGACCTGGCGGCCGAGGGCATCCGGATCAGCGGCAGTGCGACGTTCGGCCCGGACTGGTGGCCGCCGCTGCGGCCGGAACACGCCGGGACGCCGGGCGCCGGGGAGACCGGCGAGACCGGTGGGGTGCTCGTTCGGCGGTGCACGATCAGCCGCGCGGCCTCCGCCGGGGTGCTCCTCGCCGGGTACGGCCACCTGCACCTGGACGAGTCCACGGTGGACGCCGCGCGGGGTCCCGGCGTGCTGGCCGGTGGCGACAGCCGGCTCTCGATGGCCGGCAGCCGGATCAACCAGGCCGGTCAGACCGCGCTCGCGGTCCGGGAACGCGCCGAGGTCCGCCTCACCGACGGTGCCTTCGCCGACTCGGCCGCCAACGGGCTCTACGCCGCCGACGACGGGCGGATCCTGATGCACGGCTGCGAGGTGCGGCGCTCCGAGTACAGCGCGGTGCACCTCACCGGCACGGCCAGCGCCGCGCTGGTCGAGTGCACGATCGCCGACACCCCCGAGTTCGGGGTACGCGCCTCCGACCGCGCCCTGCTGCGGGTGGAGGGCGGCACGATCACCGGCGCGGGACTCGGCGGGGTGCAGATCGACGGTGGCGCCGACGCCGAGTTGCGTGGACTGACCGTCAGCGACTCCCGGGCCGGCGTACGCGTGGACACCCCGCACCGGCCGCTGCTGACCGACTGCGAGGTCCGCGACGTCGAGCAGACCGGGATCGAGGTCGCTCCGCACGCCGCGCTGCTGGCCCGGAACTGCCGGATCGCCTCCTGTGGCGCGGCCGGGGTGCTCGTCGACGCGTACGCCACGCCGACGCTCGAAGAGTGCGAGATCACCGACATCGGCGGCAGCGGACTGGTGCTCTGGGAGGGCGCCGCACCGATGATCCGCAGCCTGACCGTGCGGGAGTGCCGCAAGAACGGCGTGTACGTCGGTGACGGTGCGCACGGCACCCTGACCGACTGCGACATCTCCCGGACCGACTACCCGGCCGTGCACGTCGGCGTGGACGCCGATCCGGCGTTGCTGCGCTGCCACGTGCACGACGCCGGGGCCGACGTCGACCAGACCGACCAGGGCCGGGCGACCTTCGAGGAGTGCTGGAGCACCGACGTCGCCGAGGCGACCCTGCCGACCGAACCCGTCGCCGCCCGCGCGGTGCCGGCCGGTGCCGGTCCGCGCCGGGCCGCCGCCGTGCCCCGAGCCGGTGCCACCAGCAAGGTGCCGGAGTTGGCCGACCTGCTCGGCCAGCTCGACGACCTGGTCGGGATGGCCCGGGTCAAGCGGGACGTGGGCACCATGGTCAAGCTGGTGCAGACCGTCAAGCGCCGTCGGGAGGCCGGTCTCGCGCCGCCGCCGATGTCCCGGCACCTGGTCTTCGCCGGCAACCCCGGCACCGGCAAGACCACCGTGGCCCGGCTCTACGGGCAGTTGCTCGCCGCGCTCGGCATGCTCGAACGCGGACATCTGATCGAGGTCGACCGGGGCACGCTGGTCGGTGAGTACGTGGGACACACCGCCCCGAAGACCCAGGCGGCCTTCCGCAAGGCCCTCGGCGGTGTGCTCTTCATCGACGAGGCGTACGCCCTGGTGCCCACCGGTGGCGGCACCGACTTCGGCCAGGAGGCGATCTCGACGCTGGTCAAGCTGATGGAGGACCACCGGGACGAGGTGGTGGTGATCGTCGCCGGCTACCCGGACGAGATGCGGCAGTTCGTCGCGGCCAACCCGGGCCTCTCCTCCCGCTTCTCCCGCACGCTGACCTTCGAGGACTACTCGTCGGTCGAACTGGTCCAGATCGTGGAGAAGCAGGCGAGCCGACACCAGTACCACGTTGCGGAGAACGGCCGTGCCGCGCTGCTCAGCTACTTCGACGGCGTCCTGCGGGGCGAGGGCTTCGGCAACGGCCGGTTCGCCCGCAAGGTCTTCCAGATGATGACCGAGCGGCACGCCGCACGGATCGCCGAGATGGACGCGCCCAGCACCGCCGAGCTGAGCACTCTGGAGGCCGACGACCTGCACGTGGACGACCTGGAGGTGGCCGGATGACACGGCTCGGGTGCAGGGAGGACCGATGAGCGGCGAACGGAGCCGGATCACGGTGGTCGGCACCCGCCGCCGGTTGGACGTGTCGGTGCCCTCCGGGGCGCCGGTCGGCGAGTACTCGGCCCGCCTGGCCGAGATGTGCGGCCAGGACCGGGCCGACGTGCTTCCACCGGCCTGGTCCCTGGCCCCCGCCGGCCACCCGCCGCTGCCGCTGGACGCCACCCTGCTCGACGTCGGCGTGGTCGACGGCCAGGTGTTGTACCTCCGCGACGCCGCTCAGGAGCCGAACGACGCGCCACTGGTGGAGGAGATCGAGGAACTCGTCGCCGACGAGACCCACCGGCATCGCCAGCAGCGGCTCCGGGGCGGGACGATCGTCCTGAGCCTGGGTCTGCTCTGGACGACGGTGGCCGCGATCACGGCCGGACTCCGGTTCGAGGGCGGTGCCGGCACCGCCGCGGGGCTCGTCCTGGCCGGGCTGGGTCTGCTCGCCGGAGCGTGGAGCCTCACCCAGCACCGCGAGGTGGTGCCGGACTGGTTGCGGATGGCGGTCGCGTTGACCTCGGTGCCGTGTCTGGCGGCGGCCGGCATGCTGGTGACCCGGGTGTTGGGCGTGACGGCGTACCGCTGGGACGGTGCGGTGTTCGGCGCCTGCCTGGCCGCGCTGATGGCGCTGGTGGTCATCCCGACCGCCGCGTTGGTCGTGGTGCAGTTGCACCTGACCGTCGGCCTGGCGTTGGTGTCCCTGATCCGGGCGCTGGACACCGACCGCGCCGGTGCCGCCGCGGTGGTCACCGTGACGGCGATGGGGATCATCGCGGTGGCCCGACGGATCGCCGCCACCGTGGCGTCCTGGGGACAACGCCGACCGCCTGACCAGTCGGCTGCCCTGCCGGTCACGATCGGGCTGGTCGACCGCTCCCACCGCCTGCTCTCGGTGGTGCTCGTCGGTCCGGCGCTGGCGCTGACCGCCGCGCTTCCGGTGCTGGCCTCCAACGGCGGCGGCTGGGCGGTCGCGTTGACCGCGGTGGCCAGCATCGCCCTGATGGCCCGCTGCCGGCTGGTGGCGTTCTCCGCCGAACTGCTCCTGCTCGGCATCGCCGCACTGGTCGGCTGTTTCAGCCTGATCCTCGCGGTCGTCGGGATGCTCGGCGCGGGCCCCGGCGCGACCCTGGTCGTGCTCGTGCTGGCCGGGCTCGGCGTCGCCGGAGCCGGGGTGGCGCTGAGCCTGCTGCGCCCCTCGACACCCGAGCCGCCACGCGACGGGCCGATGGTGCACCCCTCGGCCCGGCGCCGCAGCCGGGCCGAGGTGTTCGGGGTGATCACCAGTCTGCTCATGGTGCCGTTGGCGCTGGGCGTGCTCGGCGCGTTCCGACACATGGTCGAGGTGGGTCGCAGCATCTTCTGACCCCCGGGGGGACGGGACCACGGCCCGAATGGGGACTTTCGGGCATCCCGCTTAGGGGTGCCATGGTGTACGACGGGTGCGGCGTGCCGCGGTGGCGGCGACCCGCATGAAGTGGCGACAAGGCGAGGTATCAGGTGCCCGGCGGCGACGGTTGCAAGGAGATCATGGCCGTTCCGGGCCGCTTCGTGCTCACCGGCGCGATGACCCAGACGACGCACCCCGTCGCCCGGGCGGTCGCGGTCGCCACCCCGGCGCCGGACGACGGCACGCTGGTCTATCTGATCGAGGAGACGCCGCGCTCCGCCGCCGGCCTGGACTACCTGCGCGGACAGCCGTTCCCCGACGCCCTGGTGCTGGTGCCGTGGGACCTCGACCGCTGGGCCACCGGAGGGCAGCCGCTCCCGGACGACCCGGAGGGCCTCGGTGGCCTCGCCGACCTCTACCGCCTCCAGGTGCAGGTGCCGGTGGGCGAGGCGCGTGCACCGCAACTGGTGCCGGTCGACGCGCGCGGCCGGGAGGCGTCGTGGGACGACGCCACGACGGTACGGGTGCTGCCGTGGTCACACGTGGCCGGACGAGCGGCGCTGCGGGCCGCGTACGACCGGATCGTCGCCGACGAGGAGCCTGGCCGCCGACGCGTCGAGGCCCTGCTGGCCGACCTGGAGGAGATCCGGCGGGCGCTGCGGGTGAGCATCCCGCCCGGGAGCCTGGCCGCCGCGATCCACCTGGTCCGGTCCGGTAACGAGCCGGAGGGGGCGGCCCTGCTCCGAAAGGTGCTGCCCGTCGCCGTTGCCGACGTGCCGACGATGGTCGGCGGGTCAGCCCAGCCGATCGCCGCCGACGTGCTGCGTGCCACGCTGCGCGCCGCCCCGGAATCGGCAGCGCTGGTGTCCTACCGGGCACCGAACGGCGGGCCGGCGGTGGCCTGGCTGCTGCCGGACGGCGAGGACGTGCGGTGGGTCGGGGCGTCGGATTCGGACACCATGCCGATCGCCGTCCGGCTCACCGACGACTGGCGGATGGTGGCGCTGCGCGACGCGGCCACCACGGTGGTGCTGATCGACGCGGACCATCGGCCGGTCAGCGTGGACGTCGAGACCCCGCCCGTACCCGCCCCGCCCGCACCTGCCCTGTCCGGCGAGACTGCCGAAGAGTGGGCGGATCACCCGCCGGTCATCGAGCAGCGCTCCGCAGAGGTGGAGGCGCGCCTGGCCGAGATGCGGCGCACGTTCATCGAGACAGGCACCGAGCTCTGGGAGTTGCGCTCCGCATCGACTGCCATAGACCATGGCCGGGACGCCGAGGAACCGGCTGCCTCCTCCGGGACTGCCGACCTGGCCGCACGGGAGTGGGAGATCGCTGCCGAGGTCGATCGTCAGCGGACGCGAATCGCCGAGCTGACCAAGATCACTGAGCACGAGCCGATCGAGGAGACGCCGGACGGCATCCTGCACAGCCACGTCTGGGTGCGGCAGGCGGTGGAGGGGCGCGCCGGATACGTCCGAATCCCAGTGCGCGTCGACGAGGCGGGCGTGCGTAGCACCCATCCGGAGACAGGCGAGATCACCGGTGACCTTCGCCTGGTCGACGGTGAGTGGACGCCCCGCCTCCTAGGCGGCGCGCCCGGCTCGTCGCAGCGGCGGGTGGGTTCGTCGTCAGCTCGGCGGAGCGGGCCCGGATCATCGTCGGCGGCTAGGACGGCCGTGCCCGGTGCGACACCGAGTGCTCCCGCCATCGTGGTGCCTGCCGGTTACACCGAGCAGAACCTGCGGCGGACCTTGCCCGACCGGTATGTCGAGAGCCGGCGGCCGGACTGGGAGACGAGACCGCTCTGGGCCTCCGTACCGATTCCGCCGGAGCTTGCCTTCACCACCGGCCTGCAGCAGCGCGTGACCCGCCACGATGATCCGGGCGGTGTCCAGCCGGTGTTCGGCGGCACTGCGGGCATGGCGAACGGGCTGGTGGGCTTCGGAGTCGGCCGGTTGCACCGGATGCCCGCCGACGGCGAGATGGTCTATGCCGTCGTGGCGTCCGGCGGGATCGACGTGTGGGGAAGCCCGGCCACGGCGGCGGCACCGCGCACCGCACCCGACGTCCTGGGCCAGTTCACCGGGACCAGCGTCGTCGCCGGATGGCCGGTGTCGGTGGACCCGCACACCGGTCAGATCATCCTGGGCCAGGCGGCGGCGAACCCCAACCTGGCGGTGCACCGGGAAGGCTCACCCGCAGCCACGTTGACGGCTCTGGACGGTGAGCTCGCCGCCATGCTTACCCGCCTCGCGGGAAAGCATGACACGACGCTCACTCGCGGGGACGCGGTGTGGACGCCGAGCAGGGTGATCGAGGACTACGGGTTGCTGGAGGCGACGAACCCGGCCTACTGGGCGGAGCTGCGGCGTCTGGCCCGGCGTGACCAGGGTGCTCTGGGCAGCGGACGCGAGCAGCACCGTGCCTGGCAGAAGGCCAGCGACCTGCTCTTCCGGTACCTCAACGCCGGTTCCAACGGCATTCCCGCGGCCAGAACCGTCGTCACCGATCTGGCGGGGACGGGCTCCTCAGCCATGTTCGACGGAACGGGCTGGACGGTGGAGGTCGGGGAGTCGGACTCCATCGACGACCGGCTCGCGTTCTTTGCGCACGAGGGACTCCACGCTGAGCAGTATGCGCTGATGGGGCGGCTCGTCGCCGGTGCCAGCAACGACCCCGAGACGCTGGACCTGGTCACTGGGGTCCCCATTGCGCGTGAGGCGCTGTGGGCACGGCCACTCGACCGCGGCGATCCACGCTATTCGTTGGCGCTGCGCCTCTGGTGGCACCACCACTCAGAGCTGGATGGGCGCATCCATGACGTACGCCGGGACGCGGCGCTGCTGCGCAGACGGACCCATGCCCAGGTGGTCAAGGCCCTGGAGATCGGGCAGTTCAGCGCACCCGTACGCCATCTGCTGACAGCGCGGCTGGTCGGCCGGACGGCACACCACTTCGAACTGGGCATTCTGCTGGTCCGACTCGGGCTGGAAGGTCCGGCGTACCGTGCGGCTCTGGACTTCTCGACCGGCGGCTCGGTGCGGGACTGGCGGGAGGTCGCTGCTGCCGAGGTGCCGTCGCTCGCCGGCTATCAGGTCGAGAGAAACGAGGCCGGGAGCCACCTGTGGCCGGCGTCGGTCGGGCGGCAGGATTCGTCCTCGCGACTGGTGCACCACTCTCGCCCCACCGTCGTGGTGGAGTTGGGTCGAGCCGGGAACGCGCTGTCGCGTCTTGCCGACGTCGTGCCGCATCTGCCGGCGGACGCTCTGGTGGCGGTGGTGACCTCCGATCCACTGACGCCGACCCAGGCGGTGGAGCTGGCCTCGACAGTCGGTGAGGGACAGACGGTGGCTGTCTCCGTCTCGTCCGGTCCTCGGATCGATCCGGCCGATCCACTGTTCGACCACTTCGTGCCGTACTCGCGGTGGCACGCACAGTCGATGAGCCTCTTCGCCGACTACTTCACCGTGCACACCGAACCGCAACGGCCCTTGCTCCGACTCAACTACGCGCTGAAGCCGCTGTACAACGTCGGAGGCGGGGTCTTCATCCGGCAGGACCTGAGCGACTGGCAGATCAGGCCGGTGGGACAGACGCTCTGGGTGCGTGCCTCCGACGAGCCGGCCGGGGCGTTGCCGGTGCCGGCGGAGCCCGACAACGGAATGCCGAGGATCGTCGTCGGCGCTCCCGGTCGGGACACCCCGTGGGCGATCGTCCAGCTCGGGCTGCTGCTGGCCGAGCAGCTCACCGGTGTTCCGGACAGTCGCGGTATGCCGGACCTGGTGCAGATTCACCGGCCTGTCCTGGAGCCACCCGAGCTGCACGACCTGCCCCCTGTCGAGACCGCCGCTCCATTCACCCGGCAGCTCCTGGTCAGTGCCTTCGGTGAGCACGGCGTCGACGATCCGAGGCTCACCCACACGTCGAAGATCGAGGACTTCGACATCGACCCGTACGTGTTGACGGCTGCTCTGGTGGGTGCGGTGGACCCGGCACCGCAGGCGATGTCGGAGTCCCACCTGGTCGAGGTGTTGACCGGCCTGGCCGCCAGGCTCGGCGTGACCCGCGAGGAACTTCTTCCGGTGGGTTTTGTCACGGCGTTCGCTCACGGCATCGGTCATGTCACCGTGCCACGTCTGACCGTGGTGACGCGGGCGTTGCAGGCCCTGCCCGACCGGGGGAGGGAACAGCCGGACGAGAGCCGGATCCTGAACAGTTTCCGCAGCCTGGTGCCGGACGACAACGAGCGTAGTGCCAAGCACGAACTCTTGCGGCTGCTGGAGTGGCTCGGACATCCGGGCACGACCTGGCCCGCCGAGGGACTGTCCTCCGAGTACCTACAGCAGGTGGTCGGCAGGGACAGGAGCTGGACCGACCAGGTGCTGTCGCAGCGGACGCCGGACGGCAGTGGGGTCTGGTGGTTGGGGCCGGTGGTGCAGCGGCACCTCGTCGCTCCCGTCGAGGACACCCTCGTGCTCGCGTACGCGGCTGGTGCTGATCTTCTGCCGGTGGGGATGCCGGTCCCCGGGGGTGCCGCCCTGCTGATGCGGGTGGGCCAACTGGTGCGGCGACAGCTACCGGAGGAGGAGTGGGGCACTCCGGTGCTGCTGGTCCCGGTGATCTCTGCCCCGGCCGACAGCGATCGGCTGCGGGCCGAGTTGACAGAGACGGAGAACCGGCTCAGCCTCGGGGTGACGATGGCCGATCCGGTCGTTGTCGCCGTGGAGGACGATGCGGTCGCCGACCCGATGGACCTCGACGAGAGCGTGGTCGGGTCGGCGATGGGGCAGCAGCCCGAGGACGCCGGTCGGGTGCGCCTGGCCACGATGCGGGAGCATCTCACCAGGTGGGCGGAGCATCTGGTGCGCCTGCGTGCGGACGGTGCCGGCGCTGACACGTCGACGGAGGTGGCGCGGGCCCAGTCGGAGATCGACCGGTTGCGGGAGCGCATCACCGAGCTGACCGAGGTCGTGGCGTACGGTCCGGTCACGGCGACGGGGCGGGGCCTTGTCGGTCGCGTCTCCGTGCGGCAGTGGATGGAGGGCCGCTTCCAGCGGGTCGAGATCCCGGTGTTCATCGACGATGCCGGGGTGCACGGTCTGCACCCGGAGACCAGCGAGCTGACGGTCGACCTTCGCCTGGTCAACGGCGAGTGGATGCCCCGGGTGCTGGGCGGCGCGCCCGGCTCGTCGTCGTCACGGCGGGGCGGCTCCGGGTCGTCCTCAGCGCGGCGGGGGGGCTCCGGGTCGTCCTCGGCGGGGACGGCTGCGGCCGCCTCGGCACCGAGCGTTCCCGCCATCGTGGTGCCTCCGGGGTACACCGAGAAACAACTACGGCGGAACTGGCCCGACTGGTTTGCCAAGAGCCGGCGGCCGGGCTGGGAGACGGAGACGCTCTGGGCCTCCGTGCCGATCCCGCCGGAGCTTGCCTTCACCACCGGTCTGCAGCAGCGCGTGCACGACGGCCCGGACGGCGTCATGCCGGTGTTCGACGGTCTTGCGGGCATGGCCAACGGGCTGGTGGGCTTCGGGGTCGACCGGTTGCACCGGATGCCCGCCGACGGCGAGATGGTGTACGCGGTCGTGGCGCGCGGTGGTATCGACGTGTGGGGGAGCCCAGCCACGAAAGCGGCGCCACCGACGGCCCCCGACGTCCTGGGGCAGTTCCCCGGGAGCACCGTCGTCGCCGGGTGGCTGGTCTCGGTGGACCCGGACACCGGTGAGGTCACCTTGCACAAGGTGGCGGAGAACCCCAACTTCTCGGTACGCCGCAAGGACGACCACTTCCAGCGGGTCACCCCACCGGACCCGGTTGACCTGGATGATGCGCTCGTCGCCATGCTCGCTGCGATGCTCGCCGACCCGGCCGGAAATCGTGGCACGACGCTCGTTCGCGGCGTCGAGGTCTGGCAACCGCGCAAGGCCGCCGATGAGTACGGTTCGCTGTGGGCGAGGGACCCGGCCCTGTGGGCGGAACTCCGAGTTCGGGCACGGAAGGAGTACCGCACCCTGGGCGGCGGGGACCGGCAGCGCCGCGCCTGGCAGGAGAAGACCGACCTGATCTTCCGGCACGTCCGGCGGGGGGCCGACGTCGACCTCACTCCGGCCAGATCCATCATCACCGACGTGTCGGATGAGCACCATGCGGCCAGGTTCGACGGCACGACCTGGGAGTTGGAGGTCGGGCAGTCGGATTCGGTCGACTACATGCTGGAGGGTCTCGCGCACGAGGGGGTCCATGCCGAGCAGTACACGTTGATGGGCCGGCTCGTCGCGGGTGCCACCAACGACCGTGAGGCCATGGACCGGGTGACCCGCGCCGGGCACGTGCAGGACGCCCTGTGGGCACAGCCACTGCGTCTCGACGACGAGCGCTATCCATTGGCACTGAACCTGTGGTGGAACCACTACACGAGAATCGATCTAGACCACAGCAACCTGCACATCAGGGCAGAGGAGCTGTCTTTCCGCAATGCGGCGCAGGTGCTCAAGGTCAGAGGGATCGAGCAGTTCAGTCCGCCCGTACGTCAACTGCTGGAAGCGCGGATGATCGGCCGGGCGGCCCGTGACTTCGACACCGGCGCCATGATGTTCCGGCTCGGTCTGGAAGGTGCGGCGTACCGCGCAGGCCTGGAGTTCTCGACCGGCGGTTCGGTGCGGGACTGGCAGAAGGTCTCTGCCGCGAAGGTGCCGTCGCTCTCCAGGTACCGGGCCGAGACGAGCGAGGCCGGGACCCACCTGTGGCGGGCGTCGGCCGAGCGGCAGGACTTCTCCCCGCGGCTGGTGCACCGCTCTCGCCCGACGGTGGTGGTGGAGCTGGGGCGGGCCGAGAACGCACTGTCACGTCTTGCCGACATCGTGCCCAGACTGCCGGCGAACGCCCTGGTGGAGGTGGTGACCACCGATCCACCGACGCCGACTCAGGCGGTGGAGCTGGCATCGGCGGTCGGCGCGGGACAGGTGCTGGCCGTCTCCGCCTCGGCCGGCCTCCGGATCGACCCGGCCGATGAGCTGTTCGACCACTTCGTCCCGTACTCGCGGTGGCATGCCCAGTCGATGAGTCTCTTCGCCGACTACTTCACCGTGCACCCGGAACCGCAATGGCCCGATTTCCACCTCACCAACACCCTTGCGTCGCTGATCAATCTCGGGGGCGGCCTCTTCACGCGGACAAACCAGGTGGACTGGCAGATCAGGCCGGTGGGGCAGACGCTCTGGGTGCACACCACCGACGTGCCCTCGACCGCGCTGCCGGCGCCGGTGGAGCCCGGTCTCGGCATGCCGAGGATCGTGGTCGGTGCGCCCGACCAGGACACCCCATGGACGATCGTCCAGCTCGGACTGTTGCTGGCCGAGCGGCTCACCGGCATCCCGGACAGTCGGGGTGACCTGGGCCTGGTACAGGTCCATCGGCCCGTCCTCGACCCCCCCGAGTGGGACGATCTGCCCCCTGGTGAGACTGCGGCACCGTGGACCAGGCAGCTCCTGACCAGCGCCTTCGGTGAGGACGCCGTCCACGATTCGCAGCTTGAGCACACATCGGGCGTGGGCGACTTCGACATCGACCCCTTCATGCTGACCGCCGCTCTGGTGGGAGCGGTGGAACCGGCACCGGAAGCGCTCTCGGAGTTCCAACTCGTTGAGGTACTCAACGGCCTGGCCGCCACGCTCGGCATCACTCGTGAGGAACTGCTCCCGGTGGGCTTCGCCACGGCGTACGCCTTCGGCATCGGTCACGTCACCGTGCCACGCCTGGCCCTGGTGACGCGGGCTCTGCTGGCCCTGACCGACTATCGGCCCGACCTCGATTTCGGCGACGGATACGAGTCGAACGCGCCCAGGGACACCGGTGAGCCGATCAGAAGCTGGCTCCTCACCGATTTCCGCCGGCTGGTCCCGCAGGACGACGAGCGTCACGCCAAGCAGGAACTCGCCCGACTCCTGGAGTGGCTTGCCCAGCCGGACACGACCTGGCCGTCCGACGGACTGACCTCCGAGTACGTGCAGCAGGTCCTCGGACAGGACCGGAGCTGGATCGACGGGTCGTTGGCGCGGCGCACCAGGGACGGCAGAGGTGTCTGGTGGCTGGGGCCGGTGGCGCAGCGGCACCTCGTCGCGCCGGTCGAGGGCACTCACGTGCTCGCCTACCAGGCGGACGCCGATCTTCTTCCGGTGGGCTTGCCGGTCCCCGGTGGCGCGGCGCTGCTGGCGCGGGTGGGCCAACGGTTGCGGCGGGACCTACCCGAGGGCGAGCGGGGCAAGCCGGTGCCGGTGCTGCTGGTGCCGGTGACGAGCGGGCCAGTCGAGAACCACTGGCTGCGGTCGGACCTGACGGACTTCGAGAACCGGCTGGCTCTCGGGGTGACGATGGCCGAGCCGGTCGTCCTGATGTCGAGCGACGACGTCGACGCGGCACTCGCGCAGATGAGCCTGGACGAGGTAGCGGCCACGATGGGGCAGCCTTCCGGTTGGCCGGCCTCTGACGAATCGATCGACCCCGAGAGCCCGCTCTGGTGGACCGGCAGTCCGGTGGATCCCGTTGAGGAGCCGGTGTCGATCGGCGGAGCCACGCAGGAGTCCCAGTCATCCCCGCCGCCCGTTCCCATCGGTACGAACGGGGTCGAGGACGAGCTGGTCGTGACCCGGGCGCAGGCACGGCTGGCCAGTTGGGCGGTGCCGGACCGGCTCGTCGAGCTGCGGCGGTTGGCCGACGAGGGCCGTCCGGGCGCTGGCGACGCGCTGGCCGCCGTCGAGGCGTACCGGAGCGCGTTGGCGCGGGCCGAGAAGGGATCGCTGAACGAGGCCGGAGAGGTGGCTACCGCCTACCGGAGCATGCACGACCGGTTGGCGGCGTTGAACCTGGCGCATCTCGCTCCGCCGACCTCGCCGACCGAGACGGACGTCGCGCCTGGCGTACCGGTGCCGGCGGCCACCTTCCCGGTGGAGCTGACTCCCCCTGCCGCACCGGCCCGGCCCCGACTCGCCGATCTGATGGCGGATCCGCAGGAGGTGCGGTGGGCCGAGCGCGTGGGGGTTCCGGCTGCCCAGGCCGCCCGACTGCTGACCGACGGACGCCTGCGGTTCGACCCGACCGAGGTCGACCGACTGTCCACCGCTCTGCGATTCGACGAGGACGAGGTCCGTGACCTGGTCGATCTGGTCGAGGTGCTCGGCATGGTGCCGCTCGACCTGCCCGCCAGGTCTCGGGCCATGGGGCTCGCCGGGCTGGGGCCACTCTTCGGTGTGATCCAGGAGTTGGCGGTGTCACCCGACGACGTCGCTGCGATCGGCGACGTGCTGGTGCGGGCTGCGGCGGGCTCCCGGGACGTCGAGCCCGACGAGGGGACCTGGGCCGACCGGTTGCGGTCGGAACTTGCCGACGCCGGGGTACGCACCAACAGCGATCTCGTGTGGTTCATGCGGTTGTCCCGGCGGCTGGAGTTGGCGCCCGCCGACCGGACGAGGTTGGGGGAACTGCGAGAGCTCGGGGTGTCCCTGGAACTGCTGCACGAGTTGCCCGACGAACACGTGCGGGCGGCGCTGGAGGGCCGGCGCCTGGCCGCGACGGGTGTGGCCACCTTGGCCGCTGCCGCCGGCCTGGGCGGTCCCGTCGCGTTGGAGGCGGCGGCCGAGCGGCTGGACGTATCTCCGATCGACCTGGCGGTGGCGCTCGGCGGCCAGCTCCGGGAGGCTGCGGGCGGGGTGCCGCCCACCGGCGCGAGGGACCAACTGCGGCTCCAGGGGCAGCAGGTGGCGGACCGGCTGTTGGACCGGTTCGAACCGGGCGGGCCCACGCTGAGCGACTGGGTGCGGTGGAGCGCCCGACTGGGCTTCCCGGTGGACCAGCTCCGCCCGCTGGCCTCCGCCCCGGTCATGTCCGGGCTGATCTGGGAGGCGCTCGGGGACGTGCCGAGGGGGCGGGTAGCCGACGCGCTGGTGCCGGTGTTCCCCGCGACGGCCGCGTCGGAACGACTTGCCGCAGCGCTGGCCCGGCAGCGGAGTGCGGCGGTACCTCGTCCGGGTGAGCTGGCCGCCTGGGCGGCCCGGCTCGGCGTTCCCGGCCCGTACCTGCGTCGGGTCCTGGTGCGGTCAGACGTCGACGGAAGTGACGTGGTCGCGTTGGCCGACCATCTCGGACTCTCCCCTGACCAGGCGGCGGCCCTGGTCCGGCTGACCGAGGTGACCGGCCGGGTGCCGGGCGACGCGCTGGCTCTCGCCTACAGACTGGGTCTGCCGCACTTCCCCTATCTGCTGATCTGGCTGGCCGCGTACTGGGAGACCGACCCGCGCCGGTTGATGCCACTGCGTCCGCTGTTCGCGAGGATCAAGGAGCTGCCTCCGGACAAGCGACCCGATCCACGGCAGGTGGAGGAACTGGTTCGCACGTGGGCGGCATCGCATGCTCAGGACGAGGCTCTGCCCCGTTCGGCCCCGGACGACCTGGACTTCGACCTGTCGAACATCCCCGTCACCAGCGCCGACTTCGCCGACTTTCCGGACATCTCACACTTTACGCCGGCCTTTCCGGAATTTGGGGACCTCCCTCCGCGGCAGGTTCCGAGCGCGGACGCCAGCAGCGCGAGAAGCGTGCAGGGTGACCGACCGGCCGGTGCGCCCGTGGCCGACTCCGATAGTGACTCGACATCGGGATCAGAGAGCCTCCCGAGCATCTACCGGGGCTCTCTGCCCGGCAACTCGTCGGTGCGGAGCCCTTGGGGAGAGCGGAGGGCAACGGCAGAGCAGCGCGGATTGCTCGCCGCGCTGGACCACGGCAACGGATCGATTCTGATCGACTCCGATGACACCGCCCCGGACCGCCGGGATGTCGCTGCGCTGCTCTGGTTCGCGAGCAATGGCGTGGGCCCGGATGGAGTCGGGCTGCGGGTGGTGAGTCCGCTTCGCCAGAAACGGATGGCGGCCATCACCGAGCGGTACGAGGCGCTGCAGCGGTGGCAGGGCGTCCCCGGTCAGGCAATGACTGAGTTGTGGCGAGACGCCGACTTTGTCGCCAAAGATCCTGACCTGGGGTACCTGATCGGCCGGGTGGCGGTGGTCGCTGCGGCGGCCAGAGCGGCCGTTTCCGCCGTGATACTCGAGACCACCGCCTCGAACCGAGGCGAGGCCGTCCGCGCCGCCAGCCGTGCCGTCGATGCGTTGATCGATGGTGTGCGGTGGTGGACACAGCACCGAGCTGGCCGGTCGATACCTCCGGTCGATGCCGAGACGGTGGCGTCCGGAGACATCCCCGCGCTCTTGGCTGCCCTGCGCCGAGAAGCAGGGCGGAGCCCGGCGTCACGAGATGACGACCTCGGCCCGATGGTGGCCGAACTTCGTGGACTACTCGACACGCTGAATGGTGCGGACTTGCCCCGGGACACCTACCAGGTGCTGACCGGGCTCCTGCACACCGTGGTGGCGCAGATCGCCCGCATGGTCGTGGCAGCCGCCGCCGACAAGCCGGCAGCGACGACGCTGGCCGCGTACGGCCTGGTGGCCCAGACGATCGGAAGCGTTCGCAACGTCGCCCTCGCGCTGGCGGACTGGGACCGGCTGGCCGGTGGCCTGACGGCGGTGCAGGTGAGCGGGGCCGCAGCCGGCGTCGTAACGAGGGCCGAGAGCACTCGGGACACCTGGGACCAGGACGGGGACGTCCTGCTCACGTCATGGTGGTCGGAGCGGATCGGTGTGTCCAGGGAGGAGATCGAACGGAACTTTCACCACCGCCCCTGGCTGGATCACTCAGCGGTTCTCGAGATGGCCGACGAGTTGCGGCTGGATCCGGATCTCGTCTACAAGCACGCCGTCTGGCATGAACACCTCTCCCGCCGGATTCCGGGTCTGATCACACGGTGGAATCCGCGCCACGCGAGCCGGACAGCGTACAAGTTGGCGGACGAACTGCAGGTGCCGGTGCGGCTGCTGGAGCCGTTGATGGGCGGGCAACCGCCGGCCAGGACGCGTGAACTCCGCCGCTCATTGGACCAACTGTCCGGCGTCCCGCAGGCGTTCAGCGAGCACTCGGCTCGGCGGCTCGCCTTCCTGACCGACCTCGGGGCCGGCCTGCCCCAGACCATCGATCCGGATCAACTCCGTGTTCTGGGCGAGCAGTGGCTCACCGAGGTCCTGGCAATCGACCCGGCCGACCTGGAGATCCTCGACCGCTACTGGTTCGACCGGCTGTACTCGGTGGTGGAACTGCTGCGTGAGCACTACGAGGAGCGCGAGCCCAGCGGCGGCTGGAGCGAACACGACATCGAACGGCTGGCTGACGACCTGGGTCTCAGCAACCTGTTGGTGACGGGATTCAGCGTACGGATCGGCCGCGTGCCGAAAGAGCTGGCAGGCCAGGCAGACGGAACGACCACGCTACTCGTGGCCAGCCGGCTCGGGGTGGACCCGCGCGACCTGGCGCCGCTCCACGGCGTGATGGAATCCTCCGTCGACGTCGATGGACCGCGGCACCTCACGGTGGATGCTCTGGTGGCCGAGCTTCGCCGCACCGGCCGGGCTCCCACTCCGCGGCCGTCCCTCGCCAGTCGGCTGTTGCGTCTCGGTGTCGAGGCCAAGCGCCTCCCGCCCTCCCTCGGCGAGGTGACACGAGACGCCGGTATGTCCGTCGACGAACTGGTCGAGACGGCTGAACTGGCCGGCAACGTCGACCTTCGGACGGTGTCGGAGTTCGTCAGATTCGCGTTCGGCGGCGACCCCGGGAAGGCCGGTCCGAGCCGTTCGCCGGGCACCGGCGGTACGGCCACCTCCCGTGCTGATCTGTCGCCTCAGGTCGTGGCCGGTCAGCTGCGCGACTGGATCGGCCGACTCCACGACGAGTTCCAGGTCGAGCGGCACGACATGCCGACGGTGTTGCGGACCGCCAACCAAGGGCGGTGGACCTCGGCGACACTGACGACGCTGCCGGCCGACACGGCCGACCGGGCGCTCAGGGCCCTGTCGAGCTTCTCCATCGAGAAAGTGGTCCGCGAACTCCACGACGTCTCCTACGACGAGGCCGACTTCGCGCAGATGCTCGACCGACTCGTTTCGGTGGTGAACGGAGCGGTCGACGCACGCATCGACGAACTACTGCCGCTCTGGCCGGAGGTGGGCGAAACCCCTCCCATGCACCTGGAGCTGATGCTGCCGGCGACCGAGCCGGCGCAGTCGCCAGCGGCCTCCCCTGGGGCGTCGACAGGCTATCGGGCGCTGCGTCTGTGGGAGTACTCGCGCGTTGAGGACCTGGAGCAGGTGGCGGACGAACTACGTCGACTGCGGCAGGCGGGTCACCGATCCGTGCCCGCTTTCCTGTCCACCGGCACCGGGGGCGACTCCCGGGGAGAGGTCTGGATCAGCGAACTGGACCCGCACCCGCTGTTGGTCGGCGCCCTGATCGCCGTGAACAGTCTGCCCGGCGGGCTGGCGGGGTATCCCGATCTCCTGGCGTACCTGGGCTACGAGGTCTCTCCGTACGACGTGAAGCGTGTGGACCGCCGAGTCAGCTGGGTCCGACCGTTGCGCCCAGAGGCGTTCGAGCCGTTGCCGGCCGGAGCGGCTCGGACCATGGTGATGACGGCGGCCGTCTGGCACCGACGACAGTCACCACAGCCTGATCCGGTGGCCCGACTGGAACCATCGACGACCTGGCTGCTCGGCGATTCCGAGCCCGGCCCCGGCCCGGCAGCGGCCTACCGGCTCGGCCCGCAGGATGTGGGAATCGGGGCGGGCAGCCTGCTCCGGTCGATCCTCGACGGCGCCCGTGCACAGGGCGTCGACCTTCCCGCCGGCGTACGCGACGAGGCGACGCTGATCGCGCGCGCGGTGCAGACCGTGCACGGCGATCCGCATCGGTTCGTGCTCCGCAGCATCGGCACGGTCCTCAGCGCCGACCTCGACGAACGGACGATGGTCCGACTCGCCGAAGTGCTCTGGCCCACCGAGCAGATCGGCCCGCGACGGGAGCTGCTGCGCTCCCGGATCGCGCTTGCCGCCGACTACGACGACCCGCGCCTCAACCGCCTCCTCGCCCTCTCGCCACCGCCGACCGGCACCGGCCCGGAATGGATCGTGCGCCGCGCGACGACGAGAGAGAGCACCCGGACCCGCGAGGTGTCCCGTCTCCTGCAGGATGTGATCCGTGATCCGCGGCTCTGGGACTCGACGCTGCGCGAAGAAGTCGTCGCGGTCCTCGCTGTCGCACTCGGCGTCGACCTGGTGGTCGTGGAGGACGACACTGCTCGTACCTATCCGGGTGGAGGCTCGACCCTCTATCTGCACCGGGTCGAGCGGGATCGTTTCCAGCCCTATCTTCCGGCCAGCGTTGCCGGCGGAGCGGTCGACCTGGGGGCCGCGCAGGGAATATTCGGCCACTACGGCCCCGCCTCGGACGTGGTACGCCTTCCCGTCGTCCTGGCCGGTGCCGGTGGCCAGCAACAAGGTGGCCTGACCGCGCGCCTCCGCAGCGAGGAGCTGATCGGTCTCTGGGCGAGGCGACAAACCGGCCCCGTGGGCCCCGTGGTGTTGGTCATGGGCGGAGCAGCTCAGCAGGTCGGTGCAGGCGATACGCTCGCCGCCCGATTCCGTGACCGACTCGGCCAGGGCGTCATCGCCAGTGCGGACGACATCGTGCTCGACACCGACGGGCGGGTGTCCGCGGTCGCGCTCCGCCACCTGCCCGACGGCACAGTCGACCTGGACAGTCCGGAGCGAAGCGAGTTCCGGTACTTCCCTCCCGACGGCGGCGCTCCCGTTCCGCTCGGCGACGACCTGGTCTCAGGGGCGGCGTCGGTCGGCCTACGGCTCGTGGTGGACCTTCCGCCGGCCGAGGACACACCGACCGTCCTGGCCGTCCGGCCCGCCCCGGCAGCCGAGGTCGAGGCACTGGGGCCCCGCCTGTTCACGGACGGTGAAGGCGTCTTCCACATCGGTCGGCACGCCACACCGCCGGACGGGTGGCTGCCGCTTGGTGACGCCAGCCCGTACCTTGCCCTCCGCTGGCTGCGGAACGACGGGTCGGCGCGCGTGCCCGACGCAGCCGTCGAGCAACGGGATCTCCAGACCGTCGCGTCGGACGCCGTCGGACTCCGACTGGGTCAACGGTCGGTACGTGATCTGCCGCACCAGATGGCTTCGGCGCTCACGGAGCGGCCCAGGGGCGGAGTGCGGATGCACCGGCGGCTCCCCGCAGTGTTCTCTGGGGACGAGGTCGTCTTCGTCAGCCGGGCGGGTTGGGCACATGCCGCCACCGTGCGACCCAACGGCGAGTTGCTGGTCTACCGGCCCACGCATGACGACGTCTCGGTCGAGCGGATGTCCCATGCCCGGTTCGTCGACGAGTCCGGCCCCGGGTGGTACCTGGTCCGCAGTCGGCTCCGCAGTGACTGGACTCCGGTGTATCCCGCCGACCGCCCGGCGGTTCCGACCGACTCGGGGTGGTCTGCGCGGCCGCCGGATGTGCTACCCACCCTGGTGCTGGAGATCGAGCAGGAGCCCTGGAATGAGGAGGTGCGCGGGGCCGACACCCGTGGCGCCGAGGTGCGGCTGAATCCGCTGTGGATGCCCCTGGCCGAGTTCACCCCGGAGGTGTGGGCGGGACGACCGGGGCACAAGTGGCTGTACCTGGTGCTGGAGCGTCGGGCGTACACCGGCGGGTCGGAGCCGGAGGTCCCCACCGAACGCCCCGACGACCTGTTGGTCTTCGTCGGCTCGGAAGCGGCCTCCGAGGCGCTCTCCGATAGTCAGTTCAACGACCTGCTGGCGTCGATCCGGCAGGTGGATCCGGACATCACGCCGGGACTGGTCAGAGACATGGTCGACGGTCCCGGGCATCCTTCGCTGGGGGTGCGGTTCACTGCGGCGTCGCCGGGGCAGGGGACCGCAGTGGTGACGTCGGCAGGTGTCGCGGGCGAACTCCGCAGAGTCCCGGCAAACGGGACCTGGGAGATGAACGACTCCTCCGGTAGGTACATGCGAGGAGAACAGCGCTCGGCCGACGCGACACAACGATGGATGCGGGTCGCCGCGCAACTCGTCGCAGATCAGGTGGGCGAGCCGGTCCTACCGCGGACGGTGCGGCTGGACGGCGGGATGACGGCGAGCATGAGCCGTCAGCAGATCCACTCCGGACTGTATTTCGCGCATCCCGACGACACCCAGGACACCGTCGCAGCGGTGCGGCGGATGCCTGCGTACGCCGGCTTCAAGTCCGTGTACGCCACCCTGGATCCGCGAACGCTCGAAGTGGTGACGAGGGCGGGACGGTTCGGTCCGAGGAATTTCAACAGCCAGATCGACCACGTCGAGGTGGAGACCCACACGAAGCTGTTGCTGGTGCTGTTCCTACCCGCCGATGCGGACGGGTCGGCGTCGGAGCGCGAGGCGGTGGTGCGGTTCGCAGGGCAGCTCCACGAGGTCCGCTCCAGCGACATCGTGACCAACTACGGGGTTGCCCGAATTCTGCCTGACTTCGACGATGTGCAGTTGGGGATCCTGGCGACGGATGATCGCGGTGCACCGGTGGTGGCGCCGGATGGCTTTTTCGTATTGCTCAGCTCGGGTATGCACGCCAGTGAGTTGGGACCGTCGGCGTCCATGTCCATGGAAGCGCTCGGTTCCTACCCGGATGCCTACGGTGGTGGGGAAACGGGTCAGCAGTACCCGGTTCCGTTCAGCGCACCTGGCATCGAGCCGCCGCCGGGCGCCGACTACGACCGGGGTGTGCTGGTGGTGGGCGACCTGGCCAGGTGGCGGGAGCGGCCGGAGGCCGGCGCGGTGGTGGAGGCTGCGCGAGTGTCGGCCCGACCGATCGTCGTCGCCGAGGTCGGCGCTGTCCCCGCTGCACGGGCTGCCGAGATGGCCACTTTCGCCGAGACGATGCAGCGGTTCGTGCAGTGGCGCCTTCGGCCCCTGGTGGTCACGACCGCGATTGTCGCCGAGCTGAGGGTGGAGGCGACGCTTCACCACGTACCGGTGGTGTTCGCAGAGACCTCCGGCGATGGCACGCGGTGGCACGCGGTCGACTCGGACGGCGTGGTCCGGTGGTCCACGTCAGTGTTCACGCCGGCACTCTTCGTGGCGGCCGGTGAATCCACGTCCGGGCCGGCGGTCGCGTCGCGGCCTGCCGATGTCGGTCAGGTGCGCCTGGCGGAGATGCGGGAGCATCTGGCCAGATGGGAGGGGCATCTGGGGTGGTTGCAGGCGGACGATCGGAGCGGTCGCGCGGGCGGGTCGGCGGATCGGCTCCAGGCTGAGTCGGAGATCGGCCGGTTGACGGCGCGTATCACCGAGTTGAGCGCGATCACCGCCCACTACCCGGTTGAGGAGACCGAACGAGGTCTGATGAGCTACATCAGGGTTCGTCGGCAGCCGGGTGGTGATCGGGGGTTCGACGAATATCGGGTGCTGATCGACGACTACTCGGGGGTGCGGAGCATCCACCCGGAGACGGGCGAGGTGACCGCTTCCTTCTGGTTGTCGAACGGCCAGTGGATGCCCCGCCTTCTGGGTGGCTCGCCCGATTCGACGGTGGTGCAGGACGTCCGGCGGACGCCGCCCATCCCGCCACCGGTTCCCGCCAGCAGGAACGGGGTCGAGGACGAGCTGGTCGTGACCCGGGCGCAGGCGCGGCTGGCCAGTTGGGCGGTGCCGGACCGGCTCGTCGAGCTGCGGCGGTTGGCCGACGAGGGCCGTCCGGGTGCCGTCGAGGCGTTGGCCGACCTGGAGAAGTACCGGGAGGTTCTGGCGCAGACCACCGCACCGAACCGGCAACAGCCCGGCAACGCGCGGCGGAACGTCGCTGCGGTGGCGACCGCCTATCGCGTCGTGCACGACCGGCTGACGGCGTTGGCCTCGGCGCTGGACCTGCCGCATCTGGCACCGCCCGGCCCACCGGCGGTCTCCGTCGACGACAGCGTCGTGCCGGTGCACGCGGTGCCGGTGCCGGCCTTCCCGGTGCAGCTGGTGCCACCCGGGTCCAAGGCGGCAAAGGAGGCATCCGGCTCCAAGACGGCACCCGGGTCCCCAAAGCCACCCGCGATCGCCGACCTGGTGGCCGACCCGGCGACGCGGGCGTGGCTGACCTCGAACACCATCCCACCCCACCAGGTCGCGCGACTGGTGACCGGTGGACGTCTGCGTTTCGACCCGGGACAGGTCGACCAGGTGGTGCGGATGTTGGGCGGGGAGGGAGACGCCCGGGAACTGGTCGCGCTGACCGAGGTCCTCGGCGCGGTGCTGCTGGACCTGCGGGAACGGTCCGAGGCTGCGGGGCTCGCCGGGCCCGGTCCGCTGTTCGGTGTGGTCCGTGAACTCGCGGTGTCCCCCGCAGACGTGGCAGCGCTCGGCGATGTGCTGGCCCGGGTCGCGGACGGCTCGTCAAAGTTCGAACCGGACAAGGGCAGCTGGGTCGACCGGCTCCGGACGGCACTGGCCGACGCCGGTGTCCGCACCGACAGCGACCTGGTGTGGCTGATGCGGCTGACCCGCCGGATGGACCTGGCCCCCGCCGACCGCAGGTGGTTGGGCGAGCTGCGCGACCTCGGGGTACCGCTGGAACTGCTGCACGAACTGCCCGACGAGTACGTCCGGGCGGCGCTGGACGGCCGGCGTCGGGCCGACACCGGTCTGGCGGCGCTGGCCGCCGATGCCGGCTTCGCCGGCCCGGCCGCGTTGGAGGCGGCGGCCGAGCGACTCGGCGTACCCCCGGTCGACCTGGCCCTGGCCCTCGGCGACCGGCTGCGGGCGGCCGTGTCCGATGCTCCACCGCTGTCCGACGCGGGGCCGGACGGCCTCCGGAAGCAGGGGCAGCGGGTCGCCGATCGCCTCCTGGCCCAGGTCGCGTCGACCGGACCCGGACTCGACCGCTGGGTGCGCTGGAGTGCGCGGCTCGGATTCCCGGTGGACCGGCTCCGCCCGCTGGCCGAGATTCCGATGCTCGAAGGTCTCATCTGGGAGGCCCTGGGTGACGTGCACGGGGGCCGGGTCGCCGAGGTGCTCGTGCCGTTGGTGCCGGAGGCGGCGGCCCCGGCGCCGATCGCTGCTCGGCACGTCGCCGTGCCCACCCCGGAGGAGTTGGCCGCGTGGTCGCAAAGACTCGGTGTGCCCGACTACTACCTGCGGCGGGTGCTGGTCATGCCCGGCGTCGACGGGCGAGCGCTGCCGGCGATGGCCGACCGCCTCGCGTTGCCCCCAGAGCAAGCCGCCGCACTGGTCCGGCTGGTCGAGGTCACCGGTCGGGTGTCGGCTGACGACCTGCTCATGTTCGCCTACCGGCTGGGCATGCCAGCGGGTCCCTATCTGCTGGTCTGGCTCGCCAGCTACTGGGAGATCCATCCGCGCAGGCTGATGCCGCTGCGTCCGCTGTTCGCACGGATCGCGGAGCTGCCCACTCGGAGTCGACCGTCGATGCAGGAGATCGAGGAGCTGGTCGGTCGCTGGGCGGACCCGGGCCGCGCGGGCGCGGGGTATCACGCAGAGCCCGCCGCCGACCTCACGGACGGACTGCTGCTCGACCGGCACGACACCTTCGACGACGACCAGTTCCGGATGTGGCCCACTGCCGAGGAAACGGCGGCGAGCGTCCGCGCCCCTCAGCCTGCCCCCCAGAGGGACAGTGGTCGCGACGACGACTCGGACCGAAGCTCGGCGTCGGAGTCGCACCGCTCACACAGCCTCTTGTCCATCCCGGACGATGACGAGCAACAGGCACAGCACACGAGCCTGGCCGCGCTCGTCTACAGCGGTCGCTCGACCTGGACCAGGGCGGACGGTGCCGGCCGGAGCCGCCGGAACGCCTCGGCACTGTTCTGGGCAGCCGGTCTCGGATCAGGCCCGGAGGGAGCCGGACTGGAGGTCCTGGACCGCCTCCGGACGTTCGTGCCGACGGCGGTCCGCGATCGGCGCGACAGGCTGCGTCGGTGGGCGGAGATCAGTTCCGTCGAGGCCGAGGAACTGTGGCAGGACACCGAGAAGGTCGCCGCCGACCCCGACCTGGGAACGCTGACCCGGCAGGCGGCGATCGTCGCCTCGGCGGCGACCGCAGCGGTACCCGCGCTGACCCGCGACATCACCTCACCCGACGTGACGGAGGTGGTTCGGGGAGCCGTCCAGGCTGCCGACGCCGTGGTCGACGCCGTACGTGCCTGGACCGATCGGCACGCCGACCGGCCGATACCGTCGGCCGGAGACGATCCGGCCCGGCCGGTGCGCGTTCCCGACCTGCTGCGGTCGCTGCCAGCGGGCGAGAGGCGGGCCTCGGCGCAGGCCGGTCGTGACGACCTGGCCGCGATGTTGACCGGGGTACGCACGCTGCTCCACACGTTGACCCGGACGACCGAGGCGGGCAGCGTCTATCGGACGGCTGCCATGGTGATCGAGGCGGCCGCCACGCACATCGCCCGTCTGGTGGTGGGGGCGGGCACACCCGCTCGGCCCGGGACGGCGTTGATCGCGAACGCGGTCGCCGCCCAGGCGATCGAGGCCGCTCAGCGGCTCACCGCGACCGTGGCGGCCTGGGACCGGCTGGCCGGTGGCCTGTCCGCAGCCGAACTCGCCGCAGCCGTGACCGACGGTCAGGCAGAGGCCCGGAACAGAACGGAGACCGACGACCAGAGCGCGGACGTCATCCTGGCCCCGTCGTGGGCGAAGCTCATCGACGTACCCGAGTCCGAGATCGAGGAGGACCGCTACCTCCGCCCCTGGTTGGATCACCTGGCGATCGTGGCGACGGCCGGCAGACTCAAGGTCCCGCCCGGCGTGGTCTACGAGTACGCCCGACGCAACGGGTACCACTCCGAGCGCGCATCTGGTCTGCGGGCGACCTGGAGCCTGGGACCGCCGCACGAGGACCTCTACCGCCTGGCGAACGATCTGTCGGTGCCGGTGCGGTTGCTGTCGCCGCTGCGGGCCCTGCTGAGTGCGAGGGCGGGCACCGCACCCGACCTGGAGCAGGTGAGGGATTCCCTGCTGCGGGTACAACTGCCGGACCGGATCGCGAAGTGGCCCCGGCGCCGGCTCGCTTTCCTGGCCGACGTCGGCCTGCGGACCACCCAGGCCACGCGCCCCGGCGAACTCGAGGATTGGCCGCACCGGTGGGTGGCCGACATCCTCGGCCTGGACCCGGAGGATCTGGACGGCGCCGACGGGGTCTCCCTCCGGTCGCTTCTCGAACTCGTCGATCTGGTGCGTCGCGAGTACGCCGTCCGCGAACCCGACGGAAACTGGGCACGGCACGACCTCGAATCGCTGGCCGACGCGCTGGGCCTCAGCAGCTACCTGGTCACCGGCCACAGCGTCCGGATGGGCCGAGTGCCGATGGAACTGGCGGACAAAATGTACGGCGCGTACCTGTTCCTGCTCGCCACCGCGCTCCGGATGGACTCTCGGGAGGTGACGAAACAGTTCGGGACGGTACTCACCGAGGTGATGGATCGGGCACTGCCCCGGCAGGTCGTGGTGGAACGGGCGCTCGCGCGAATCCGGGCGAAGGGGAAGGCCCCGGCGCCGAGGGAGAGCCTCACCGGCAAACTGCTCCGGATCGGTGTGGCCTCGAACGACCGCGTACCGCGACACCTGGGACTCCTCGCACAACAGGCCGGCGTCTCCGCGACGGAACTGGTCGAGACGGCCTACCAGGCAGGTGAGGTCGACCTCTGGCTGACCGCCGACGCCATCGGACTGGCGGTCGGCTCCCGTCCCGTACCCCAGGGCGGCCCGGAGGCCGAGGCGCCCGTCCGCACCGTGGACCCCGCGGCGCTGCCACGCATGGTCAACGAGTGGGTCGACTGGCTCGGCGGGATCGCCTGGACGTCCACACGCCTCCACCCTCCGTTGACCGCGCAGGCGCGGCGGGTCGGCTGGACGTTCGACGAGCTGTCGGCGCTGCCCGGAGACGAGCGGAAGAAGGTCCTTGCGGCCCTCGCGGCGTCCGCCTCGGAGGCGGGGCTCAACCGCGTCTACCACAACACCGTCTTCTGGTACGGCCGCAACGTCGAGAAGCTCCTCCCTGTGCTGACCACATTCGTCGCCGATGTCGCCGGTGCCCGCCTCGAACTCCCGATGCCCCGGTGGGCCGAGCCCGATTCACGGTTTCGCGTCAACGTTCACGTGCCGCACTCGGTCGACGCTGACTTCGCGACGTTCGCAGCGGTCGAGACCCGGCGGGAATGGATCCTCACGAACGACCCGGCCACCTGGGAGGAGATGGAGCGGGGCCTGCGTGAGCTCCGACAGGACGGAACACGTGTCGCTGCCGCGACCGTCTCCCTCGCTGCCTCCCCCGATCCGGCCACACGGATCGCGGAACTGGACCTGACGCCGCTGACCGTCAGCGCGTTGATCGCGGTGATCGCCCTCCCGGGCGGCCTCACGATGCACCCCGAACTGCTGGGATACCTGGGGTACGAGGTCGACCCGTATGACTCGACGCGACTGGATCGTCGGGTCAGCCGACCCGAGCGGCTGCGCGTCGACCCGTTCCTGCCCATCGAACATCCGCCGGCCCGGGCGGCCGTCATGGCGGCGGCGATCGTACGCCAGCGGAAGCCCGCACCCCTGGTCGTGGCCGACCGCCCGAGTACGACCACCACCTGGTTCCTGGACGACGGGGATCCCGCCCGCGTCGGGGCCGACGAGCACCACCTGGTGCCGCACGACGTGGGTGACGCACCCGGCAGCCTGGTCCGGGCCGTCCTCGACGGCGCCCGCGCCCAGGGGCTGCGGCTGCCGTCGCAGGTGCGCGACGAGGACGGCCTGATCCGGCACGCGCGGCAGGCGGTCCAGGACGACCCGACCAGGTTCCCGTTGCGGACCATCGGTGACCTGGTCGCCGGAGATCTCGACGATCAGGCACTCCTCGGCCTGGCGCAGGCGCTGCCGATCAGGGTCGAGTCACTAGATGACCTGGCGACCCTGCGGTGGACGATCATGACAATGATCAGCGAGGGCAATCCGCGCCTGCGCAGACTTCTCGGCACCGCCGTCGCTTCGCCGAGCCGGGGCGCGGCATGGACACTGAGTCGCGTCGGCGCTGGCGGTGCCACCGCTGCCAGCCATGTCGCACACCTGTTGCCGGACGCGATCGGGGATCCGACGCTGTGGGACTCCGCGCTGGTCGACGAGATCCTCGGTGTGCTCGCCGTCGTGCTGGAAGTGGACCTGGTCGTGGTGGAGACCGAGGCTGCCCGCCGGTTCTCGGGCGGGGGAGGCTCGACCCTCCACCTGCTCAGGGGCGAGCGGGGCCGATTCCAGTCCTACCGCCCCGCACCGGTGCCGGCCCAACTCACCGCGATCGAACCCGCACAGGTGATCTTCGGCGAGTACGACCCGGCCACCGACGTGACACGGCTGCCTCTCGTGGTGACCGGTATGGACGGTCGGCGCCTGCGGGACCTGACCGCCGACCTCACCGGCCAGGAGCTGATCGACCAGTGGGCGGTCCACCCCGGCCGGGGACCGCAGACGTTGGTCCTGGTGATGGGCGGGGCCGCCGACGAGTCCGGTCCGTACGGTGCGCTCGCCCGCCGTTTCCGGGACCGTTTCGCCACCCCGGTCATCGCCAGCACCGTCGACATCGTGCTGGGCGCCGACGGGAAGGTCTCGGCCGCCTCCGTGGTCCGTGCCCCGGACGGAACCGTCGACCATACCCGGACGGAGCCTGGTGAGTTCCGCTACTTCCCACCGGCCGGAGGCGGGTCGGAGTCGGTCGGGAACGACCTCGCGGCGGGTGCGGAACCCCTCGGGCTGCCGATCGTGGTGAACCTCCCGATCCCCGACACCGGGGCGACCGTCCTGGCGGCCCGACCGGCCCGGCCGGCGGTCGAGGAAGCGCCGGTGCCGCGCCTCTTCGTGGACGGCGACGGTACGGCGCGAATCGGTAGTGCCGCCGCACCACCGCCGGGCTGGCTGTCGCTCGGCGACGCCACGCCGTACCTCGCCCTGCGATGGCTGCTCGACGGCGGCCCGGATGAGGGGCTCGACCTGGGCGCACTGGGACAGGAGGAGTTGGAGTTCGCCGCCGCGCAGGCCGTCAAGTTGCGCGGGGGGCGGATGGTGCCGGTGGACCTTACGGAACTGGTGCTGGCCGCGTTCGCCGAAGCGCCCGAGGGGGCGGCTCGGGTGCAGGACTGGCCGACCGACCTATGGCCCAGTGACTCCATCCTCTTCCTCAGCCCGACCGGGACGGCCCGCGCGGCCGTCGTACAGCCCAACGGGGAACTGCTCGCCTACCGGCCGGTCCACGGCGGCGTCGGTGTCACCCGGCTGTCCCAGAGGCAGTTCGTCGAGGAGACCGGACCGGGCTGGTACGTGGTGCGCGAAGGACTTCGGGGCGTTCAGCAGCCGGTGCTGCCGTCCCCGGAGAGCGTGGATCCCCGCGAGTCCCGGCGGTACGACCGGCCGGCCGGAGTGCTGCCGCACCTCGTCCAGTCGATCGAGCAGATCCCTGCCGTCGACGAGATGACCGTCGTGGACGAGATGACCGACGTGGACGGACTGGAGGTGCGACTCAATCCGCTCTGGATGCCGCTGGCCGAGTTCACGCCGCAGGTGTGGGGTAGGCGGCCCGGCCACACCTGGATGTTCGTGGTGCTGGAGCGTCGGGCGCACACCGGGTCGGAGCAGGAGGATCCCGAGGCCGGGACGCATCCCGACGACCTGTTGGTCTTCGTCGGCTCGGAGGCCGCGTCCGCCGCGATGTCGAGCTGGCAGTTCGACGAGCTGTTGGCGACGCTGCGGCGGACCGACCCGGAGGCCACGCCGGGTCACGTCAGAGACCTCGTCGACGGCCCGGGCCATCCCTCCCTGGCAGTGAGGTTCTCCACCGACCCGGCGACACGTGACGCGGCCCTCGTGGCACCTGCCGGTGTCGCGGGCGAACTGCGCTGGAACCCCGGCACCGACATCTGGTATATGAACGACAAATCGGGCAGGTTCAACGACACGGAGGAACGTCACCAGCACAGCCCCCGATCGATGCATGACTGGTTGATCGTCGCGGCGCGGCTCGTGGCCGACCAGGTGCGGGCACCGGTGCTCCCGCTGAGCGTCCGGATCGGGTCCGGCACGGGAAGGCCTGGCGCCCGACACGACATCCCTGCCGGGGTCCACTTCGTCCATCCCGCCGACAACGAGGACACATTCGCCGCCGTCAGGCGAATGCCCAGGTACTCGACCTACACCTCGGTCTTCGCCACCCTGGAGCCGGCGACCGGCGAGGTGGTGACCCGAGAAGGTCGATACGGCCCACAGACCTTCGTCCAACAGCTCCACCGTGCGGGCCTCGACGAGGAGGTCTCCCTGCTGCTGGTGTTCTTCCTGCCCGGCGGCGCCGAGGGATCCGCAACGGATCGGCAGGCCCTGATGCGGTTCGCGCAGGCCGTTCACCGCCACGGGAATTTCGAGGATGTCGTCGTCAACGACGGTCCGGCCCGCATCCTGCCCGGGGACACCGACGTGCGGCTGGGGACGCTGACCGTCGACGTTCACGGCGGTCTGCTGATCCAGGAGGAAGGCCAGTTCGTCAAACTGACCTTGTTCGGCGAGCAGAGGCGACTCGGATCCTCGGCCGATGCGGCGATGACGTGGCACCTGCACCAGCGTCGGGAGGCGTCCGATGCGGAGGTAGTACCTCAGCGGTATCCGGTTCCGTTCGGCGCACCCCGCGTCGAGGCGCCTCCCGGCACGGCTTACGACGGCGGCGTGCTGGTCGTGGGGGACCTGACCCGGTGGCGGGAATGGCCGTTCGCGGAGAGGGTGGCCGAGGCGGCAGCCTCCTGGGCGCGTCCGGTGGTGGTGGTCGGCCCGGAGCCCGAGCCGAAACACGCGGCGTTGACCGCACTCGGCGCGACGCTGACGCTGTTCGGCGCTCGACGTCAGCTACCGCTGGTGCTCGCGGCCACGCACAGTGCCGAACTGACGGCCCTGGTACGCCGGCACGGCCTGCCCGTGATCGGCGCGGACGAGGCGGGTCCCGCCGCACCGTGGCGGGTGATCGGTCCGGACGGTCGGGTGCACTGGTCCACCACCGGTTTCACGCCCGCCCTGTTCGTGGCCGCGCGCGAGGTCACCCCGGCAGAAGCGGCGAGCGTCGACCGCGTCCGCCTCAGTGAGATGACGCGTGCCCTGATCGACAGGGCGAAGGCTCTCACGGATCTGACTGCCGACCGGACAGCCGTCGAGGAGGGCCGCAACCGCGACGAGCTCGAACCGACGGCAGCCGCTGCGCGGATCGCCGATCTGTCGGACGAGATCCTGTCCGTGCAGACGGAGATCCACCGCCTACGGGAACGTAAGGCCGAGCTGACCGAGATCGCCCGGCACCAGCCGGTCGAGGCGACGCCGGAGGGCTTGACCAGCCACATCCGGGTCGAGCAGTCGGTGCCGGGCGCCGATCGGTGGCTGCTCGTGCCGGTGCTGATCGACGACACCGGCGTGCACGGCCGGCACCCGGAGACCGGTGAACGGACCGCCGACTACTTCCTGACCGCGAGCCGGCAGTGGCTGCCCCGCCTGCGCGGTGGCGCACCCGGTGCGATCCGTGATGCGTCCGTCGAGGCGCCGACCGCGAGCCGGACCGACACGGCACCGGCCGGGACGAGCGCATCCCCGGCGGCGGCCGGCGTGGTGCCACCCCGTGGGGCGGCTGGTGCCGCCTCGCCGTCGCCGTCCGATCTGCCAGGCGCACTCGCCACGACCGAGGCCCAGGTGCGATTCGTCGCCTGGGCGGTGCCGGATCGGCTGGCGGCCCTGCGGCGGCTGGCTGCCGAGGGCCATCCCGGAGCCGGTGCGGCCTCGGCAGCCGTGGACGCACACCGGCGCGTGTTGTTCGGAGCTGCCCACGGCCCGGCCCCGCAGGTCTCCGAGGCGGATCGCACCACCAGCTACCAGCGCATGCACGAGCGGTTGGTGGCACTGGACCTGCCCTACCTGGCGCCGCCGACGACCGACCCGTCGGGGGGTGACGACGCCGTCGCGTCGCTGCCCGTCGTGCCCGAGACGGACTTCCCGGTCGTACTGGTCGCCCCCGGAGCGGACGCCGGCCCCGACGGCCGCACGACGGACACCGACGACGCGCGATGGTTGCAGGGTGTCGGGATCACCGGCCCGCAGGCGGCTCGCCTGCTGGATGACGGGGAACTGCCGTTCGACCGGACCGAGGTCGATCGGCTGGCCCAGCGACTGGCCATGGCGGGCGACGAGGTCGCCGAACTGGTGAACCTGGTCGAGGTGCTCGGCACGGTGCCGCTCGACGTGGGCACCCACGCGCGAGAGATCGGGCTCGCCGGACCCGGGCCGCTGTTCGGTGTGGTCCGCGACCTGGGGGTGCTGCCGGAACTCGTCGTGACGGTGGGGGACGCGCTGGTGCGCGTCGCGGGGGACTCCCGCGAGATCGAGCCGGACGAGGGCTCCTGGGTCGACCTGCTGCGCACGGAGCTGGCCGGGGAGGGCGTCCGCACCGACAGCGACCTGGTGTGGTTGATGCGACTGGTCCGCCGGTCGAAGCTGTCGCCCGCCGACCGGTCCGCGCTGGGGGAGCTGCGCGAACTCGGCGTACCGCTGGAACTGCTGTACGAGCTGCCGACGGCCCACGTGCGCGCGGCGCTGACCGGCCGAAGCCGGGCGGCCGGGAGCCTGGCGACGTTGGCCACGGAGTCGGGCCTCGCCGGCCCGGTGGCTCTGGAAGCGGCGGCCGAGCAGTTCGGCGTACCCCCCGTCGACCTGGCGCTGGCCCTGGGGGACCAGCTCCGGGCGGCCGCCGCATCGGTGCCCGTCGCCAGTCCGGACGACCCGGAGGAGCTGCGCCGTCAGGGGCAGCGGGTCGCCGAAGCGGTGTCGGCGCTGCTGCCGGCGGACGCCGACGTCGTCAGATGGGTGCGGTGGACCGCGCGCCTCGGGTTCCCCGTCGAGCACCTCCGTCCGCTGGTGGACTCCCCGGCGATCGCGGAGTCGGTCTGGGCCGCCCTGGGCGATGTGCCGAGCGAGCGGGTGGCCGATGCCCTCGTGCCGGTGGCACCCGAGCCGGCGACCACGGCCGAGCTGACCCGGGCGCTCGCCCGGAAGCGGGACGTTCCCGCGTCCGCCCCGACCGACCTGGCGCAGTGGGCGGAACAACTCGGTGTGCGGGTCGCCTATCTCCGTCGGGTGACGGCACTGCCGGGAGTCGACGGCGCGCGCCTGTCGGAGTTGGCCGACCGTCTCGGGCTGTCGGCCACGCAGGCACCGGCGTTGGTACGACTGGTGGAGGTGACCGGTCGGGTACCGGTCGAGCTGCCCTGGATCGCCTACCGGCTCGGCCTGATGCGGCTCCCGTACGTGGTGGTCTGGCTGGCGGCCACCTGGGAGACGGACCCGCGCGGGCTGCTGTCGTTGCGCCCGCTGTTCGACCGGATCCGGGAGATGCCCCCCGAGGTGCGGCCCTCCCCGGGACAGATCGAGGAACTCGTCACCCGGTGGGCCGCGCTCGGCCGGCCGGCACCGCGTGGCGACGGCGGTGGTGACGCGCAGGAGTGGCCGGTCCGGAGCGACGCGTCGATCATCAGCGAGTCCGCCCCCGACGATCAGCGGTCACGGTACGTCCGGGAACTCCTGCGGTTCGCCGAGGTCGGCGCCGGTCCGCAGGGCGGGGGACTGCACCTCGCCGATCGCCTCCGGGCCGTACACGTGGCGGAACTGACCCGCGATGTCGAGCAGTTGCGCCGGTCGCGGGATGTCGCCGTGGCCGACCCGAGCGCGGTGTGGCAGGAGGTCGACGCGGTCGCGGACGATCCGTTCGTCGGAGCGTTGACCCGGCAGGCGGCGATCATCGTCGGTACGGCCCGCTCCGTGACGCTGACGCTCCACCACCCCGTCGCCGACCCGGGCGACGTGATCCAGGCAGCCACCCGTGCGGCCGGTGCCCTGACCGCCGCCGTCCGGTGGTGGACGGAGCACCACGCCGACCGATCGATACCCGGCGTGGACGAGACGACCACGCCGGCTGGTCTCGCCGAGCTGGCGGCTGCGCTACCCGGGCCGAAGCCGGGCGGGCGACGGGACGCGGCCGGGCAGATGCTGGCCGAGATGCACACCCGACTCGAACCGCTGAGCCGACCCAGCTCCACCTGGCACATCCACCGCAACGCCGACCTGGTGATCCGTACGGCGGCGGTGCACGTCACCCGACTGCTGGTGGCGGCCGGTGCCGCCGCGTCGCCGTCGGCGTCGCTGATCACGGCCGCGGTGGCAGACCAGGTGGTCGAGGCGGCTCGACAACTCGCCACGGCGATGCGGACGTGGGACCGATTGACCGGCGGTATGTCGGCAGCGGAGGTGTCGGCGACGGCGGAAGCTCCGCCCGGTGCCGACGATCTCCCGCCCGCGCAGTTCGTGGACAACCTGCTGGCCGCGTCCTGGGCCACGCTGTTCGCTGTCCATCAGCACGACATCGAGGGTGACCGACGCGAGCGTTCGTGGCTGGACCCCGAGATGGTGTACTCGCTGGCAGTCGAGGAGCAGGTGCCGTCGGGGCTGGTCTACCGGCAGGCCAGGGCGCAGGAACATCTGTCCGAGCGGACCCCGGACCGGCTCCGGGCATGGGGTGTGCAGCCGCCGTACGAGGCGGTCTACCAGTCGGCCCTGGATCTGCAGGTGCCGGTGCGGCTGTTGCAACCCTTCCTGCGGGCAGGTGGGGTGGCGGCGCATTCCGATGCGGCCTGGATCCGGGGCGTTCTCAGTGACATGGCGCAACGGGCAGGAACGGTCATCGAGGAGCCGAGCCGGCACCTGGCCTTCATGACCGACCTCGGTTTCGACGCCAACCAGCCGGTGACCGGGCGCGAACTGGACTCTGCGGACCGGCAGTGGACCGCCGACGTGCTGGGCATGGACCCGTCGGACCTGGACGGGATCGGCACGGCGAGGTTCGACGACCTCGCGCGGGTCGTCGAGAAGATCCGTGACTACCACGACGGGAGGACGCCCGGCGGTTCCTGGGGCCGACACGAGATCGAATCCCTGGCGGACGCGCTCGACCTGAGCTACCTGCTGGTGCTGGGACACAGCGTACGGGTCGGCCGGGTGCCGGTGGAGCTGTCGGACGACCCGTACGGGTCCTGGGTGTTCCTGCTCGCGAACCGGGGTCGGGTGGACGCGCGCGACCTGGCACCGATCCGTGGCGAGATCGCGGTCCACGTCGACCGTGGTGGTCCTCGGCACGTGGTGCTGAACGAACTGGCCGCCCTGCTGCGTGAGCACGTGGGCGGGGTGCCGCCGCGCGACTCGCTCACCCGTCGTCTGCTGGGCGTCAGCGACGCGGAGGAACTCAAGTTGCTCCACCTCAGGGAGCAGTACCAGCTCGTGGGTACGCCCATCGAGGACGCCCTCACGGTCGCGGAACTGGCCGAGGTCACGCTGGACGTGGCGCTGGAGTTCATCACCATGGCGGCGGGCCACCTCCAGTCCGGCGCGGACGGTGCGGCGGCACGCGGTACCGCCGAGCTACCGTCGGCCCCTGAAACGCCCGAGGTGACGGCGACCCGGCTCCGGGAGTGGGTCGCCCGGTTGGACGGCATCCAGGACTTCGACGGCGACGTCGCTGAGGTCCTCTGGGGCGCGCGGGACGCCGGCTGGACCCTCGAAGACCTCTCGGCGCTGTCGGTCGACGACGCGGAGCGGGTGCTCACGGCCCTGTCGATGGCCCTCAAACTGGACGTCGAGTTCCGGAGCATCACCGTCGGGTACGGCCGCGACGTCGGGGCGATGTTCAGTCGGCTGAAAGAACTCGTCGAGTACGCCGCCGACAGCCGGTTCGACCAGCGGAACCTCATGTGGACGGACGTCGCACTGACCGGGGTCCGGATCGACGTCGACCTGCCCGGGGCCACCGGTGCGGAGCCGGAGTCCCGCGGCTGGGATCTGGAACGCGAGCCCGACCGGCGGTCCGTCAACGCCGAACTGAGCCGACTGCACGGCGCCGGGACCACGATGGTCTCCGTGGCCTTCCAGAACCCGGCCGGCGACGTCGTCCGGGTGGCGGAGGTGGACACCGCAGGACCGGTCTTCGGCGCGTTGGCCGCGATCCACGGGCTGCCGGGCGGGCTGGCTCGTCATCCCGATCTGCTGGCCCACCTCGGATACGAGTTCGCCCCCTACGACCGCAGCCGGCTGGACCGCCGGGTCAGCGCGGTGCCACCGCTGCCCCTCGCTTCCTTCGCGCGGGTGGCGGATCCGTCGCTACGCGCCGTGATCATGATGGCGGTCATCTGGCGGGAACGGCAGTCCGCGTCTCTCGTGCCCGCGAGTCGCGTGGAGCCGCTCACGACCAGGCTGCTGGCCGACGGCGAACCCACCGTCGTCGACGAGTGGGAATACCACCTGGGTGCCCGGGACCTGGGCACCGAGCCCGGCAGTCTGACCCGGGCGGTGCTCGACAGCGCCCGCGCCCAGGGCCTGGAGCTGCCGGCGCACGTACGGGACGAAGCCACCCTGCTCCAGCACGCCGGACAGGTCGTCCGCGCCGATCCGCACCGGTTCACGATCCGGTCCATCGGCGAGCTGATCATCGGCAGCCTGGCGGACGAGGCGGTCGCGCTGCTCGCCGGGGCACTGGGCCTGAACGAGCCGTCCCTCGGCGAGCCGTCGCTGCGCACCCGGTTGGTCGCGATGGCCGACGAGGACACGGCCCGCCTGTACCGGTTCCTCACCCTGCTCACCCCGGACTCCGACGCGGCGGGGGCGCTGGTGCGCGCGGGCTCGCCCGGGGCGAACCCGGCCCGGGATGCCGCCGCGCTGCTGGTCGCGGCGATCGGTGCGCCCCGGATGTGGAACTCCGCCATCCTCGACGAGGTCGTCGCGGTATTCGCCGTCGCACTGGGAGTCGACCTGGTCGTGCTGGGCGACGAGGACGCCCGCACGTACCCGGGCGGCGGCGCGACACTGTTCGTGCGCCGGGTCGACGGCGACGTCTTCCAGTCGTACCGACCGACCGGCTCGTGGGGTCAGCCGGCGGCCTTCGGCTCGTCGCCGGCACTGCTCGCCGAGTACGACCCGACCACGGACGTGGCGCGTGTCCCGGTGGTGCTCGACGGTCGGCGCCCCCGGGACGTGACCGCCCGGTTCACCGGAACCGACCTGATCGACCGCTGGGCGTCGCAGGCCGCCGACACCTCGGCACCGCTGGTCCTGCTGGTGGGGGGAGCCGCCCGTGGCGACGGCACGCACGGCCTGCTGGCCGCTCGCGTCCGCGACCGGTTGCGGCAGCCGGTGATCGCGCCCCTCGACGACATCGCACTCGACCCGCAGGGACGGGTGTCGGCGGTGCGGGCGGATCGACGCCCCGACGGCACGGTCGATCTCCACGAGGCGCAGCCCTCGGAGTTCTGGTACTTCCCCGCCACCGGCGGCACCGCGGTACCGCTCGGCGCTGACCTGGTGTCGGGTGCGGCCACGGTCGGCCTGCGGCTCGTGGCGGACCTGCCGCCCTCGGGCGGGGGACGCACCGCGCTGGCGCTGCGGCCCGTACCTCCTCCTGGCGACGACCTGCCGCCCCCGAGCCTGTTCGTGGACGGCGACGGCGCGGTCCGGCTCGGTCGTTTCGCCTCGCCTCCGGAGGGCTGGTGGCCGCTCGGCGACGCGTCGCCGCTGCTCGCCCTGCGCTGGCTGATGGCCGGCGGACCGGTCGACGGGATCGATCCGTCGGCCCTGGGGCAGCCGGACCTCCAGGTCGCTGCCGAACACGCCACCCAGCTGCACGAGCATCAGATGGTGATGATGGACGTGCCCTACCGGCTGCGCTCGCTGCTCGCCGCCGATTCGCCACGGGCGACCACGGTGGACGACAGACTTCGCGCGTTGCAACGAGGCGACGGCGTCATCTTCGTCGGTGTCTCCGGGCAGGCGCAGGCAGCCACCCGACTACGCAACGGTGACCTGCTCGTCTATCGGCCTGCTCGCGGCGACACGTCGACCGAGCGACTGTCCTGGGCCCGGTTCGTCGAGGAGGCGGGCGACGGCTGGTTCCTCGTGCAGCACCGCGCGGCGGACCCGGCGCCGGTGGTGCTTCCCACCGACGGACCCGTCGATCCGACCGCCTCACGGTGGTACGACCGGCCGGAGAACGTCGGAGCCGGCGTGGTGCCGGAGATCGAGCAGGCGCCGCAGAGCAGTGTGGTGCGGGGCGAGAAAACGGACGGGCTCGACGTCCGGCTCAACCCGTTGTGGATGCCGCTGGCCGACTTCACACCCGAGGTCTGGGCCGGGCGTCCGGACCACGACTGGCTCTTCCTCGTCCTGGAACGCGGGTCGTACGCCGAGGCCCAGGAGGGTGAGGACGCCCGCGACCTCCTGGTGTTCGTCGGCTCGGAGACCGCGACCGACGCGATGTCGCCGGCGCAGCTCGACGACCTGCTCACGTCGATGCGGAAGGTCGACCCGACCGTCACCCTGGCCGATGTCCGGGACATGCTCGACGGTCCCGGACATCCCTCGCTGGCCGCGCGGTTCGAGGGCGACGGCACCGCGAGACTGACCCGGGCCGGGGTGGCCGGGAACCTGCGTCGGGATCCGCAGACCGGCACCTGGGCGTTGGACGGTCTCTCCGGCCGGTACTCGTCAGGCCGTCTCGGCCCGCTTGATCATCTGGACCGGTGGTTGCGCGATGTGGCCCGGCTCATCGCCGACCAGGTGCGCGAACCGGTCAGGTCGAGCGTGTACAGCAGCCGGGGACGGATCGAGTCACGGTACGAGTTCGACTCGAAGATCTACTACCCGCACCCTGCGGACACCCTGGACACGTACCACGCGGTGCGGCGGATGCCCGACTTCCGGCCAGGGGTGTGGTCGGTCTACGCCACGCTGGATCCACAGACGGGCGAGGTGGTCACCCGCAACGGACGGTACGGCCCCCGGAACTTCACCCGCGAGTTGGCGCGCAGCAACGCCAGGTACGAGGGCGCGTTGCTGTTGGTGCTCTTCCTGCCCGGCGACGCGGAGGGCACCGAAGCGGAGCTCAAGGCCCTGTCCCGCTTCGGGGAGCGAGTGCAGGAGGCGCGCCGCACCGACGTGACGGTGTCGGTCGGGACCGCCCACATCCTGCCCGGAGACGGGGACGTGCGGTTGGGCACGCTCACCGCCGACGTCGTCGGTGCTCCCATGGTCGAGCCTGCGGGTGCGTTCGTCCGGTTCCGGCAGCCGGAGCCGGGGAGGGAGTCGGAACCCAAGCCTCCGCCGGAGTTGCTCGACGCGTCGGCCGACGCGTCGATGATGGCGCTGCTGGTGATCGGCTACCCGTCGGGCGTGCACGATGCGCCACAGCGGCACCCGGTGCCGTTCGGACCGCCACGGATCGACGCACCCCGGGGTGCCGCGTACGACGGTGGATTGCTGGTCGTGGGCGACGTCGACAGGTGGCGGCAGCGACCGGTCGCCGAGGCGGTGGCGCGGGCGGCCCGCGCGGTGCGGCGTCCGGTGGTGGTGGTCGAGGTCGGTGCCCGAGTCGACGAACGAAGCGCCGTGCTGACCGTGCTCGGCATGACGCTGATCAAGCTCGGTGAACGGCAACTCCAGCCGATCGTGGTCGCCACCGCGCCCGCCGCGGCCCTGACCGCACTGGTGAACCGCTACGACCTTGCGCTGATCAGTCCAGAGAGCACCGCCGCGGACGCCGGTTGGCAGGTCACCGGGCCGGACGGTGCGCAACCCTGGTCGACGTCGGCGTTCGTCCCGACGCTTCTCACCACCGCCGGTCAGATCACCACAGGCCCGGTCGCGCGGTCCGGATCGGTGATCCTCTCCAAGTGGCTGGGGCAGCCCGACTGGCCCACCGCCGAGGAGTACCTCCGCGAGAACGTCGCAGACCTGCGGCACCCGTACGTCGCCGACGAGCTCGCTCACCTCCAGGCGCGGGACCCGGACAACCGACTGCTTTCCGCCCACAAGGCGGTGCTCGAACTGGTCGAGGCGGCGAACGGGGCGATCGACCCGACCGAGTCCCGCTATCAGCCGACCGAACCGATCCAGACGTTCGAGATGGAGCCCCGCACCACCGTGCGGGGCCCGATGACGGTCTCCTTCGCCCTCGACTACCTCGAACCGAAGCCGAAGCCGTTGCACCGCAAACCCTGGGACGACCGCCTGCTTCGCCTGATGTACACCGACGGTAGGGCCCGCGAACTGGCCGCTGCACTGGCCGCCGGCATCGTCGGCGAACAACCGGACCAGGTCGACGACGGACGCTGGAACGCCACCGTGTTCGGTGCCGTTTCCATCGTGCTGGGGATGACCCCACAGGAAGCCCGGGAGCCTGGCTTCGTCGACGCTTGGAGAAATGCCCTGGAGGACGTGGCCTGCTGCGAGGCCAACCCCACGCACCGCATGTACTGGGTGGACAGACTCGACGAACTCCTCGGGGAGGTCGGCGCGAACGGCATTCCGGGCCACGTGGACGGCCCGGCGCCACACCACGCGGCACTACTGGTGGTGCTGACCTACACCTTGGCCAACTGTTGAGCGCCGTCAGGAGCCGGGCGGGGTGCCGTAACTGTTGCGGTAGACCTTGCCCGGCTTGGGGTGGGTGAACTTCAGGCCCGCCCACACCTCGTCCACCCGCAGGCAGGTGCTCTCGACCAGCCCGAAGTCGTAGCCGATCCGGATCACGCTCTTGAGCTCCAGGTCGGAGCCGAGTCGGCCGCCCTTCGGCCAGGAGAGCCAGAGCATTCCGCCCCGGCGCAGGTGCTCCCGCAGCACCGGGAAACGGTGCCGCATCTCCTCCTGCGTGGTGACGAAGAGGTGCAGGTAGTCGAACTCCCCGGCCAGGATGTCGGCGACCGCCAGCTCGGGCAGCCGCAGCGCCTCGACCGCCGAGGCGGGCGCCGCGTCCAGATAGGCCCGGCTGCCCGGCTTGACGCCCATCTTCTGCGCCACCGTCCGACCCGACGTCACTCGTTCCCCCGTTGCCTGCGTCATACCGTGGACGCTAACCCGCCCCTGTGACAACGCCCGCTGCCACGACGGGCCACTGAAGGTCGGCGGCCCGCCGCCACCGACGGCGGCGACGGGCCGTCCGTGGGTCAGAGCGCGGTGCGGATCGCCTCGGCGAGGGTCACCGGCGGCCGTCCGATCAGCCTGGCCAGGTCGTCGCCCTCGACGTACAGCTCACCCTCGGCGGCACCCCGGTCGCCGTCGGCCAGCACCTCCGCGAACCCCTGCGGCAGTCCGGCGCCGACCAGCACCTCCACGTACTTCTCCACCGGCAGGTCCAGGTAACCCACCTCCCGGCCGCTCTGCCGGGACACCTCGGCGGCCAGCTCGCCCAGGGTGAACGCCGGACCACCCAGCTCGTACACCCGGTTGGTGTGTCCCTCGCCGGTCAGCACCACGGCGGCGGCCTCCGCGAAGTCCGCGCGGGCGGCGGCGCTGATCCGGCCCTCACCCGCCGCACCCGCCACCCCGTGCTCCAGGTACGTCGGCACCTGCGGGAGATAGTTCTCCAGGTACCAGCTGTTGCGCAGCAGGACGTACGGCAGCCCGGAGGCGACGATCTCCTGCTCGGTGGCGCGGTGCTCGGTGGCGAGGATCAGGCTGGACGTGTCGGCCTTCGGGATGCTGGTGTAGACGACCAGCCCGACCTCGGCCTCCCTGGCAGCGGTGACCACGTTGCGGTGCTGCGCCACCCGTCGGCCCACCTCGCTGCCGGAGACGAACATCAGCTTCTCGGCACCGGCGAACGCGGTCCGCAGCGACTCGGGATCGTCGTAGTCCGCCTGCCGGACGGTGACGCCACGCCCGGCCAGGTCGGCGAGGCGGGCGGTCTCCCGGCCGAGCGCCACGATCTGCCCGGCCGGTACGCCCCGATCCAGCAGCGAGGTGACGATGAGCCGGCCGAGGTGCCCGGTGGCACCGGTGACGACGATGGACATGGATCCTGCTCCCTCCACGGAAACTGCCTGACGTCGGAGGCAACCGGAAGATCGCCCGACCACTTCCCGTTGGAGAGTAGGCACCTTGAAGTGCGCCACATCCTGATGGAGAGTAATAGCGTGAAACCCGACCTGTACGACCGGAAGTGCGGCAGCCGACAGGTCCTCGACCGGATCGGGGACCGGTGGAGCGTCCTGGTGGTGCTGACCCTCGCGAACGGCCCCAAACGGTACGGCAAGCTGGCCCAGCGGATCGACGGGGTGAGCCAGAAGATGCTCACCCAGACCCTGCGCGGCCTGGAACGCGACGGCCTGGTCACCCGCACCGTGCACGCCACCGTCCCGCCCCGCGTCGACTACGAGCTCACCGACCTGGGGCGGGACCTGCGGTCACTGGTCGCCGGCCTGGAATCCTGGGCGACGGACCACCTCGCCGAGGTGGAGGCCGCCCGCGCCCGCTACGACGCCCGCCAGCAGGCGTAGTCACCCTTTCCGCCGGTCGGCGTGGTCGCTAGCCGGCGGTCAGCGGCGTCGGGAGGTCGGTGGCGGCGCGGACCACCTGGTCGATCAGGCCGTACTCGCGGGCCTCGTCGGCGGTGAACCAGCGGTCCCGGTCCCAGTCACGTTGGATCTCGTCCAGCGGACGCCCGCTGTGCTGGGCGATCAACTCCAGCATGGTCCGCTTGACGTGCAGCATGTTCTCCGCCTGGATGGTGATGTCGCTGACCGTGCCGCCGAAGCCGCCGTGCGGCTGATGCATCACCACCCGGGTGTGCGGCAGCGCGTACCGCTTGCCGGCGGCACCCGCGCAGAGCAGGAACTGGCCCATCGAGGCGGCCAGGCCCAGCGCCAGCGTCGCCACGTCGTTGCGGACGAAGCGCATTGTGTCGTAGATCGCCAGTCCCGCGCTCACCGAGCCGCCCGGCGAGTTGATGTACAGCTGGATGTCCCGGTCCGGGTCCTCCGCCGCGAGCAGCAGCATCTGGGCGTTGATCCGGTTGGCGACCTCGTCGGTCACCTCGCTGCCGAGAAAGACGATCCGCTCCCGCAGCAGCCGCTCGTACACCTGGTCGCCGAAGGACCGCTGACCGTCGTCCAGCATCGTGACCATCTCGTCCACCTCCACCCGCCGGTGGCGACCTCCGCCGCCCGGGAACCGGCCCGTCCAGCGTGCGCCGGTCGGGTGGCCGTTCCCCAGCACTTCTGCCCGGGGCAGATCCGCCCACGGCAGAACGGCTCCGGCGGTCACCGTCCTGCTGGTCGGCCCGGCCGTGACCACGCCCCGGCCGCCACCAGGTCCCCGGCGAGCAGCCGGGGCGGGACAGACGGCGACCTCGTCGGTGCCGCGCCGACGAGCCTGAGGGCGTGGGCGGATCAGCTCGACAGTGGTTGCAGGTGACGTCCTGCCGGTTCGGCCGTGGCCTGGTCAGGGCCGTCGGCTCCCGCGTCGGCCTCGGCGGTGTCGCCGAAAACGATGATGCGAAGACCGCCATTGAAGCCGAATCCGCCGGCCGGTCCGGCAGCGACACCACCGGCGACGACACCGCCAGCAACGACACCGCCACCGGCGGCGCCACCGGGGGCGAAGTCGCCGCCCAGCCGCGTGTACCCGCCGACCGTCGCCGACCCGCCGCTGCCCTGGAACCCGCCGGCCAGGCCGGTGCCGAGGGACGCGGTGTCGATCAGGGTGCTGCCGAACCCGATGCCGCCGAACTGCGCGACCGGGTGGGCGAAGCCGTCCGTGCCGCGCGGGACGGAGGCGGTGGGGCCGCCACCCCGGACGGCCGGGACGTAACTGCCCTGGGGGGTGGTCGGGGCGGGCCGCTCGACCCGGCGCAGCTCGTCGCGTACCTCTCCGAGCAGGTCGGAGAGCGGAAGGCCGAGCGCCCGGGAGACGGCGCCGAGCACCTCGGAGGAGGCTTCCTTGCGCCCCCGCTCGACCTCGGAGAGATAGGGCACCGACACGCCGGCGGCCTCGGCCACCTCGCGCAGCGTGCGGCGCTGTCGTTGGCGCTGGCGGCGCAGGACCGCACCGATCACCCGTCGCAGCAACGTCATGCCGGGACCTCACTCTCGCCGGTCTGCGCTGACCGTTCCCATCATGCCGGGCCGCCGCCCGCCGCGCCGCCCCTCGCTGCGCCACCCCGCCGTGCGAATCGGCGGGCAGGGGCTATCTTGTGGGCGTGCAGTCGACCGAGTCTGGCCAGGCCCCGCGGTGATCCACTTTCCCGCGCAGCGGCGGGGCCCGCTCAGCGCGTTGAGTATGCGGCTGGCCGCCGCCGTCGGACTGGTGCTCGCCGTGGTGACGGTGGTCTACCTCGACCGCGACGGGTACCGGGACGTCAACGAGGACGGCATCACGCTCCTCGACTGCTTCTACTACGTGGTCGTCTCGCTCTCCACCACCGGGTACGGCGACATCACCCCGGTCAGCGACTCGGCGCGGCTGATCAACGTCCTGTTCATCACGCCGGCCCGGGTGCTGTTCCTGATCATCCTGGTCGGCACCACCCTCGAAGTCCTGACCGAGCAGTACCGGACCGGCCGCCGCCTGCACCGGTGGGAGAGAAAAGTGAAGGATCACGTCATCATCTGCGGCTACGGCACCAAGGGCCGTAGTGCGGTCTCGGCGCTGCTGGAGAACGGGTTCGAGAAGTCCCGGATCGTCGTGGTGGAACGCAACGGCGCGGCGCTGCGGCAGGCCACCACGAACGGGCTGGTCGCCATCGAGGGCTCCGCCACCCGATCCTCGGTGCTCAACCAGGCGCATGTGCGGACCGCCAAGGCGGTGATCATCGCGACCGACAGCGACGACGCCTCGGTGCTGGTGGCCCTGACCGTACGGCAGCTCACCGCCGGTCAGGTCCGGATCATCGCCGCCGCGCGGGAGGCGGAGAACGCGCCGCTGCTCAAGCAGAGCGGGGCGCACCACGTCATCGTCTCGTCGGCGACCGCCGGGCGTCTGCTGGGCCTGTCGACCTCCGCGCCGCCGTTGATCGACGTGGTCGAGGACCTGCTGACGCCCGGTCAGGGGATGGCGCTGGCCATGCGGTCGGCGGAGCGCAACGAGGTGGGCCGGAACCCGCGCGAACTGGAGTCCCTGGTGATCGCCCTGGTGCGGCGCGGCAAGGTGGTCACCCTGGCCGACCAGGCGGGTGCGGTGGTGGAGACCGGCGACATGCTGGTCCACGTACGCGACGACCGTCCCACCGCCAACACCCTGCCCTGATCGCCGACCCGGGTCAGCAGAGGACGTCGGGGTTGTCCCGGATGGCCTCCGTGCAGGTCGCCGGCCCGCCGCTGCTGGCCCGCCGCAGCAGGTCGTAGAGCGTGTCCCGCTCGGCGGGGTCGAGTGCGGCGAGCACGTCGTCCTCGGCTCCGGCCAGGGCGCACTCGGCCTCGTTGAGCCGCCTGGTCCCGTGCTCGGTGAGGCTGACCACGTGTCGACGGCGGTCCTCGGGGGAGCGGCGACGCTCGACGAGCTCCGCCGTTTCCAGGTCGTTGAGCAGCCCCACCACGTTCGTGCCGTCGAGTTGCAGGCTGCCCGCCAACGCCTGCTGACTCATCTCGCCGGCCTCCCGCAGCACGGTGAGCGCGACCAGGTGCCGGGGGCGCAGACCGAGCGGTGCCAGCACCGACTCCGAGCGCAGCCGCATCCGGCGGGCCAGGAATTCGAGCAGGGCGCCGGAACGGCGCTCCCTGTGCTCGGCCGGCCCGGCAGTCATGTGACCGAGTTTACCCCCCACGGCGAAACATTGGCCTGCTATAAATAGTTGGTGCTACACAAACCATCTGTGAGGGGTTAGCCAATGCCGCACCTGTTGCACATCGACTCGAGCATCCGGGGAGAGCAGTCGGTCAGCCGCCGGCTCACCGCCCGCGCCGCCGCCGCGTGGCAGGCCGCGCATCCCGGCGGCACGATCACCTATCGCAACCTCGGCAAGGAGCCGCTGCCGCACCTCGACGAGGCCGCCGAGACGGCCCGGCACACGCCGCCCGACCAGCGCACCCCGGAGCAGCACCGGATCTGGGAGCTGACCGAGCAGGTGGTCGCCGAGGTGCAGGCCGCCGACACCGTGCTGCTCGGCCTGCCGCTCTACAACTACGGCGCGCCGAGCAGCGTGAAGAGCTGGGTGGACCTGCTGATCGCGCCCGGCCTGTCGTACGATCCGGCCACCGGCGCCGGGCTGCTCGGCGGCCGGGAGTTCATCGTGCTGGCCTCCCGGGGCGGCGGCTACGGCTCCGGCACCCCGCGCGAGGGCTGGGACCACGCCGCGCCCTGGCTGCCGCACGGCCTGTCGATGACCGGCCTGGAGCCGAGGTTCATCGGCTGCGAGCTGACCCTGGCGTCCAGCGTCCCGGCCATGTCCGAGCTGATCCCGCTGCACGAGGAGAGCCTCGCGGTGGCGCAGCGGAGCATCGACGAGCTCTGGGTACCGGCCACGGTCTGACCTGGTACGGAAAACTGCCGGGCCGCCCCCTCAGGGAGCGGCCCGGCAGTTTCGACTGAAGCGGTGGGTCAGAGGATCGTCCAGGTGTCGCCGCTGCCCAGCAGGCCGGCGAGCTGCTGCTCCGGAGTCTCGGTGACCGAGGCACGGGCCTCGTCCAGTTGCGCCTGGACCACGCTGTCGTACGACGGCCGGCGCACCGACCGGAACACCCCGATCGGGGTGTTGCGCAGGTCGAAGCCGGGAAGCCGGGACAGCGCGAAGGCGTACGCCGGGTCGTCGACCGTGGCGTCGTGCACCACGATGTCCTCCGCCGGGGTGGACGCCGTCTCGCGGACCTCCAGGCCGAAGCCGCGCGGCGGGTGCACCACGCAGAACTGCCCGTCCTTGCCGAACGTGATCGGCTGACCGTGCTCCAGCCGGATCAGGTGGTCGTCCCGGACGCCCGGGTCCTTGAGCTGCTCGAACGCGCCGTCGTTGAAGATGTTGCAGTTCTGGTAGATCTCCACGAAGGCCGAACCCTCGTGCTCGGCCGCAGCCCGCAGCACCGACTGGAGGTGCTTGCGGTCCGAGTCGATGGTGCGGCCGACGAAGGTCGCCTCCGCGCCGAGCGCCAGCGACAGCGGGTTGAACGGCGCGTCCGCCGACCCGACCGGCGTCGACTTCGTGATCTTGCCGACCTCGGAGGTCGGCGAGTACTGCCCCTTGGTCAGACCGTAGATCCGGTTGTTGAACAGCAGGATCTTGAGGTTGACGTTGCGGCGCAGCGCGTGGATCAGGTGGTTGCCGCCGATGGAGAGCGCGTCACCGTCACCGGTGACCACCCAGACCGACAGGTCCGGACGGGAGACCGACAGGCCACTGGCGATCGCCGGGGCGCGCCCGTGGATCGAGTGCATCCCGTAGGTGTTCATGTAGTACGGGAAGCGCGACGAGCAGCCGATGCCCGAGACGAAGACGATGTTCTCCCGGGGGATGTTCAGCTCCGGCATGAACTGCTGGACTGCCGCGAGGATCGCGTAGTCACCGCAGCCGGGGCACCAGCGCACCTCCTGGTCGGACTTGAAGTCCTTGGCGGTGAGCTTCAGCGCGACGGGCTCAGACATTCTTCAGGACCTCTTCCAGCATCGACTCCAGCTCGGCGGCGGTGAACGGCAGGCCGCGGACCTGGTTGTAGCCGATCGCGTCGACCAGGTAGCGGGCCCGGATCACGTGGGCGAGCTGGCCGAGATTCATCTCGGGGATGACCACCCGGTCGTACGCGCCGAGCACCGTGCCCAGGTTCGCCGGCATCGGCGCGAGGTGGCGCAGGTGCGCCTGGGCCACCGGCAGCCCGCGCTGACGCAGCGCGCGGCAGGCGGCACCGATCGGGCCGTACGTGGAGCCCCAACCGAGCACCAGCACCCGGGCGTCGCCGTCCGGGTCCTCGACCTCGACGTCCGGAACCGGGATGGTCTCGATCCGGGCCGCCCGGGTCCGCACCATGAAGTCGTGGTTCGTCGGGTCGTACGAGATGTCGCCGGTCTTGTCGGCCTTCTCCAGCCCGCCGATCCGGTGCTCCAGGCCCGGGGTGCCGGGCACCGCCCACGGGCGGGCCAGCGTCTGCGGATCGCGGAGGTAGGGCAGGAAGGTGGTGCCGTCCTCACCGTTCGGCGCGGTGGCGAACTCGACCCGCAGGTCGGGCAGGGAATCCACCTCGGGCAGCAGCCACGGCTCGGAGCCGTTGGCGACGTAGTTGTCCGACAACAGGATCACCGGCGTGCGGTAGGTCAACGCGATCCGCGCCGCCTCCAGGGCCGCGTGGAAGCAGTCCGACGGGGACTTCGGCGCGATCACCGCGACCGGCGCCTCGCCGTGGCGTCCGAACAACGCCATGTTCAGGTCGGCCTGCTCGGTCTTGGTCGGCATACCGGTGGACGGCCCGGCCCGCTGCACGTCGACGATGACCAGCGGCAGCTCCAGTGCCACCGCGAGCGAGATCGTCTCGCCCTTCAGCGCGACACCGGGACCGCTGGTGGTGGTCACCCCGAGCGCGCCGCCGTACGAGGCGCCCAGCGCCGCGCCGATCGCCGCGATCTCGTCCTCGGCCTGCATGGTGGTGACGCCGAACCGCTTGTGCTTGCTCAGCTCGTGCAGGATGTCCGAGGCCGGGGTGATCGGATACGCCCCCAGGAACACCGGCAGGCCGGAGCGGACCCCGGCGGCGACGAGACCGAGCGAGAGCGCGGCGTTGCCGGTGATGTTGCGGTACGTCCCGGACGGCATCTTGGCCGGCTTGACCTCGTACCGGACGGCGAAGTCCTCGGTGGTCTCGCCGAAGTTCCAGCCCGCCTTGAAGGCGGCGATGTTGGCGGCGACCAGTTCGGGGCGCTTGGCGAACTTGCGCTCCAGGAACCGCAGCGTCGAGGAGTACGGGCGGGAGTACATCCAGCTCAGCAGCCCGAGAGCGAACATGTTCTTGGCCCGCTCGGCGTCCTTCTTGGACACGTCCTGATCGGCCAGCGCGCCGATCGTCATCGAGGTCAACGCCACCGGGTGCACCGCGTACGCGTCGAGGCTGTCGTCGTCGAGCGGGCTGCTGGCGTACCCGACCTTGGCCAGGTTGCGCTTGGTGAACTCGTCGGTGTTGACGATGATGTCGGCCCCGCGCGGCAGGTCGGCGAGGTTGGCCTTGAGCGCCGCCGGGTTCATCGCCACCAGCACGTTCGGCGCGTCGCCGGGCGTGAGGATGTCGTACTCGGCGAAGTGCACCTGGAAGCTCGACACGCCCGGCAGGGTGCCGGCGGGTGCCCGGATCTCGGCCGGGAAGTTGGGCAGCGTGGAGATGTCGTTGCCCAACTGCGCGGTCTCCGAGGTGAACCGGTCACCGGTCAGCTGCATGCCGTCGCCGGAGTCGCCGGCGAACCGGATGACCACCCGCTCCAGTTGGCGTATCTGCTTGCTCACGGCCGTACCCCGCTCCGTCGTGCGTGGCCCGCTCGGCTGAGTGGGATGGTGACCTCGCCTTGCCCGGCCACGAGACCTCCTTGACGCGCCGCTGCACCGGCCGTCCGCGAAGGTCCGGCCCGCCTGTCATTCCTCACCCAGAGCCTACGTCGGATCGAGCCCCCGCCTGCCCCGGAGGTCCGCCGACTGGGACTGGAATGTGGGGGTTTATGCGACCCCTTGGGGGGTTTCGCCCGGCACGCCGTAATCCAGATCACCGCCCAATCCGGGCGGACCACCAGGGATTGACCCGGCCCGCCGACGCCTCCCGCCGGTAGGCTGACCGATCGTGACCGGTTACCTGGGCTCGTACGCGACGCTCGGGCTGTTGCTGCTCGCCGGCGTCCTCTTCCTCGTCGTCGCCTTCTCGGCCAACCGGGTGCTGCGCCCGGCCCGCCCGGCGGACCCGCCCGGCAAACGGGCCAACTACGAGTGCGGTGTCGACCCGGTCGGCGGCGACTGGGCGCAGATGCAGATCCGGTACTACGTCTACGCCTACCTGTACGTGCTCTTCGCGGTCGAGGCGGTGTTCCTCTTCCCCTGGGCGGTGGTCTTCGACCGGCCCGGCTTCGGCCTGGTCACGGTCGTGGAGATGGCGATCTTCGTGGCCGTCCTCGCGCTCGGCCTGCTCTACGCCTGGCGTCGCCGGATCCTCGACTGGACCTGATCGCGGTCAGGCCAGCCCACGCCGGGTGAGCGTGGGCGGGCGGGTACCCCGGATGGACGCCACCATGTCGAGTACGCGGCGGGTCTGAAGGACCTGGTGGGCCCGGAATACCCGGGCACCCAGCCAGGCGGAGACCGCCGTGGCGGCGAGCGTCCCCTCCAGCCGCTCGGCGACCGGCAGGTCCAGCGTCTCGCCGACGAAGTCCTTGTTCGACAGGGCCACCAGCAGCGGCCACCCGGTCTCGGCCAGCTCACCGAGCCGTCGGGTGATCTCCAACGAGTGCCGGGTGTTCTTGCCGAAGTCGTGCGCCGGGTCGATCAGGATGCCGTCGGGGCGTACCCCGAGGGACACCGCCCGCTCGGCGAGCCCGGTCACCGTCGACACGACGTCGACCACCACGTCGTCGAAGGCCGCCCGGTGCGGCCTGGTCCGCGGACTCAACCCACCGGCGTGCGAGCAGACCAGCCCGGCCCCGGTCGCCGCGGCGACCCGGGCCAGCGCCGGGTCCGCACCCGACCAGGTGTCGTTGAGCAGGTCCGCCCCGGCGGCCACCGCCTCCACCGCCACCTCGGCCCGCCAGGTGTCGATGGAGATCACCACGTCCGGGAAGGCGGCCCGGACGGCGGCGATGGTGTCCACCGTCCGCCGGATCTCCTCGGCCACGTCCACCTCGGCACCCGGCCCCGCCTTCACCCCGCCGATGTCGACGATCTGCGCGCCCTCGTCCACGGCGCGGGCCACCGCCCGCAGCGCACTGTCCGCCTCGAACGTCGCGCCCCGGTCGAAGAAGGAGTCCGGGGTGCGGTTGACGATCGCCATCACCACCAGCTCGTCGGGGCCGAACGTCCGTCCACCGAGCCGCAGCTCCCCGGCCACGCCGCCTCCTTGATCGCCGCACGCCGCCGGAGGGTCACCCGGCCGACCTCCACGACGCTATCCGGTGCCAGGTCACGGGCATCGTCCGGTACGGCGCGCCGGGTGGGGTCGCTCCGGGGCCGTCGACATGCCACGATCAGTGGTATGGGTCAGCTTCTGCTCCTGCTGGTCGTGGCGGTCGCCGTCGCGGCGGTGGTGTTCGGGGTGACGGTGCTGGTCACCGGCCGGGATCCCGGCCTGGTGCCGGTCGAGGCGGACGGGCGGGCGGTGCCGCTGCCCGGTGACCGTCCGCTGCGCGAGTCGGATGTGAGCGAGGTGCGTTTCGACACCGCGTTGCGCGGATATCGAATGGCCCAGGTCGACCAGGCGCTGCGCCGGGCGGCGTACGACATCGGTTACAAGACCGAGCTGATCGGGGTGCTGGAGGCAGAGGTGACCGCGTTGCGTGACGGGCGGACGGCCGAGGCCGACGCCCTGCGGCGCGCCCGAGAGCAGTCCGCAGGCCTGGCCACCGGCCCGGCCGCCGACACCAGCTCGGCGGTCTCCGACACCTCCACCCCGCCCGTCTCCGACGTCACCGTCTCGGCGGCACCGTCCGACATCTCCGTCACTCCGGCGAGCGCCCCCTCACCCGGTGGCACCGCCGCCACGTCCGGCACCGCCGCGCCCCGCACCGCCACCTTCGCGGGACCGACCGCCGAGGACGCGCCGCCGGCCGCCCCCGCGCCGACCGCCCCTACCGCGCCGCCGACGACCACCGCAGCGGCGACCGCGCCGACCGACGGCCGGGACGACGCCGCGACCGACGGCCAGGGCGCTACGCCGACCGGCGACCGTCAGGGCGCGTCGTCGGTCGAGGCAGAGGGCCGCACGTCGGACGACGACGCGCCGGAATCCGAGCCACGCGGACCCGTGGTCCGCTCGGAGTCGGCGTGAGCGATCCGGAGGGGCAGGACGATCTGCGCCAGGCGGCCCAGCCGGGCGCAGGTGAGGTCACCGCGACCGTGATCGTCGACGCCCCGGCCGAGAAGGTCTTCGCGGCCCTGCTCGCCTGGGAACGGCAGTCCGACTGGATCCCGTTCACCCGCGTACGGGTGGTCGAGGGCGACGGCGGCGAGGGCAGCCTGGTCGAGGCGGTCACCGCGCTCGGCCCGGCGGTGCTGCGGGACAAGATGCGGGTCGTCCGGGTGGACGCGCCGTACGAGATCGGCGTGGTGCACTGCGGCACCCTGCTGCGCGGTCCCGGCGTGCTGCGCTGCACCCCGTTGGCGGGCGGGCGGACCCAGGTGGTCTGGCACGAGTGGTTCCACCTGCCCGGCGGCACCGCCGGTCGGGCGGCCTGGCCGGTGCTCTGGCCCGGCTCGAAGTTCAGCCTCACCCAGGCGCTGCGCAGGTTCGCCCGTCAGGTCGAGCAGGGCCGCATACCCTGACCCGGTGCATCCCGCCGAACGCTGAGCCGCCTCACGGTGTCCGGCGGCGGGGTGGGCGCTCGATCTGTTCCGTTTTGGGCAGACCCGCGAGCACCACGAGCTTCCTCGTCAGTGGGCGGCGCGTGGATCAGATCGTGTGGATCGTGATGAGGTCTTCGAGCCCTGCGAGATCCTCGGCGTTGCGGGTGTACACGGCGGCGTCATGGGCGTGTGCAGTTGCCGCGATGAGCAGGTTCATCACCCTCGCTCGCGGCTGGCGGCCGGTCTCGACGACACGTGCGGCCAGCCGCGCGTAGCTATCGGCGATCACTTCGTCGATGGGAAGTGGATCAAATCGACGTTGGATGGCACTCAACCGTGCCAACCGGAGCGCCCTCGCCTCGGCGGTCTTCGCGACCAGGACACCCAACTGGAGTTCGGCGAGGCTGGCGATGCTGATGGCCAGCTCGCCGGGAATCGGGGTCACGTCGGTGGCGATGAGGATGCTGGTGTCGAGGATGCCGCGACTCACCGCTCGACCCATGGATCGGTGATGGCGTCGTCGAGCAGGTCCCGATCGCCCGCCCACCCTGGGTCCGTGGGCTGGTCGAACACGCCGGCGAGGTCGTCCCACTCGCGCCAGGTGCGAGGACTGACCGGGCCGAGCACGGCTGCCGGTCGGCCAGCGACGGTGATCGTCACACGTTCGCCCGCCTGCGCCCGACGCACCAGGTCGCTGGCGTTCTGCCGCATCTCCCGCAGCCCGACCTCATGCATACGGGCACTGTAGCACATGTGCTACCTGCTCCCGAGGGTCAATCAGTACCTCGCTGCGGCCGATCCTCCGGGCCGCGACGGTCACACCCGCGACGGTCACACCCGCGACGTAGCCTCGGGGCCGTGACTGAACTGGTGATCGGTGCCGACGGGCTGGCCCGCTGCGCCTGGGGGGCGAGTACGCCCGACTACGCGGTCTACCACGACACGGAGTGGGGTCGCCCGCTGCGTGGCGACGATGCGCTCTTCGAACGGATGACGCTGGAGGCGTTCCAGTCCGGGCTGTCCTGGTTGACGATCCTGCGGAAGCGTCCGGCGTTCCGGACGGCCTTCGACGACTTCCGGATCGAGGCGGTCGCCGGGTACGGCGAGGCCGACGTGGCGCGGCTGTTGGCCGACGCGGGCATCGTCCGCAACCGCGCCAAGATCGAGGCGGCGATCGCGAACGCCCGGGCCGCGCTGGACCTGCCGGAGGGGTTGTCCGCGCTGCTCTGGTCGTTCGCGCCGGCCGCCGACCGGGACCGTCCCACCGCGTCGACCGGGGTGCCGGCGTCGACCGACGCCTCCGCCGCCATGGCCAAGGCGCTCAAGCGGCGGGGCTTCCGGTTCGTCGGCCCGACCACGGCGTACGCGCTGATGCAGGCCACCGGAATGGTCGACGATCACCTGGCGGGCTGCCACGTCGTGGCGACCCGGGCGAACGTGATGAGATGAGGACATGACGACCGACACCGCGCACCGGCGCAGCGGCGCGAGCCACGCGGAGGGCCCCGGAGCCTGGGCGGTGCTGCTGCCGCCCGGCAGGTACGACGCCGAGCGCCTCGTGCACCACGACACGCTGGAGCTGACCGGCCTGGACGACCGCCTCCTGCCCGGCCCGGGCGACCAGGTCGCGGTGCTGGCCGACGAGCCGCCCCGACTGGTGGCGCTGGGTCGGGTCGCGGTGCCGACCGGTCCCGTTCCCGACGACCCGGAGGACCCGCAGTCCGACCGGGGGCCCGACGCGCTGGTGGTCACGTACACCCGGCGGGCCTTCGACGAGCCGGTGCCGGCGGAGACGCTGGCCCTCGACGGGCCGGTCACCGCGCTCGACCCGGTCACGTTCCGCGAGTTGGCCGACCGGCTCGGCCCGGCGCCGCAGCGGCAGACCTGGCTGGTCAGCCTGGACCTGCCGATCGAGGCGGACTCGCCGGCCGAGGCGGTCCGGCTGTTCTGGGCGTACGTGCAGGAGCTGGGCCCCCGGGAGCTGCCCGCCTTCGTCTCGCCCTCCGGTGACGAGTTGGCCATGCAGGCCTTCGTGCTCGGTGCCGAGGCGAACCAGGACCCGGAGGAGGACGACTGACCCGCTCGGGTCAGCGTCCCTCGAAGACCGGCTTCTGCTTGTTGACGAACGCCACGGTGGCCGCCCGGTGGTCGGCGGTGCCGCCGCAGATCGCCTGCGCCTTCGCCTCGGCGGCCAGCGCGTCGGTCAGGGTGCCGGCGTCGGCGACGGAGAGTTGGCGCTTGATCGCCGCGTAGGCCACGGTCGGGCCGGCGGCGAGCCGGGTGGCGAGTTCCTGGGCGGTGGGGAGCACCTGCTCGTCGTCGTCCAGCAGCCGGGTGAGCAGGCCCAGCCGGGCTGCCTCGTCGGCGCGTACCGGCTCGGCCAGCATCAGCAGCTCGACGGCCTTGGCGTGGCCGACCAGCCGGGGCAGCGTCCAGGACGCGCCGGTGTCGGCGGCGAGCCCGACCTTGGCGAACGCCATCAGGAAGCTGGTCGACGGCCCGCCGACACGGAAGTCGGCGAGGAACGTCAGCGAGGCGCCCGCGCCGGCAGCCATGCCGCGTACCGCCGCCACGACCGGCTTGGTCAGGTTGGCGAGCCGGGCGGCGATCGGGTTGTAGTGCACCGCCACGGTGTCCAACGGCCGCCCCGCGCCCTCTTCGAGGGTGGTCACGTGCTCGCGCAGGTCCTGGCCGGCACAGAAGTTCCCGCCGGCCCCGGCGAGCACCACCGCCCGGATGCTGCGGTCGGCCTCCAGCTCGGCGAGCGTGTCCCGGAGCGCCTCCTTGAGCGCCACGTCGAGCGCGTTCATCGCCGTCGGGCGGTTCAGGGTGAGCGTGGCGACGGCGTCGGTGCGGTCGACGAGTAGCGGCTCTGTCACGTGTGGCGACCCTTCTGTCGGGCGATCCGGTGTCCTCCGTCGAGGCACTGTTCGACGTACCGGTCGGCGGCCGGCCGGAGCCGGGCCGCGTGCCGGTCGAAGAAGCCGGCCGCGGCGGTGCCGGGCCAGCGTTCGGGGAGCAGCGCCGGTGGCAGCTGCGGGTCCCGGAACAGGAAGGTACGCCACGCGTGCACCAGCCGGAACCGGGCCGCGTACGCCTCCTCGTCGCCGCTACGTGCGGAGACTCCGCTCAGCAGGGCTCGCTGCTCGGTGACGAACTGCTCGTACGCCCGGCCGATCTCGGCGAGGTCCCAGGCCCGACGGACCAGGCCCATCGCGCCCGGCGTCCCGGCGGCGTGCGCCGCGCTGAACCGCTCGAACCGGACGCCCGCCTCGCTGAGCAGCAGGTCGACGTCCTCGGCCGGACGGGTGGCCACCCAGGTCTGCTCGTCGAGCGTGCCGTAGCCGAGGTACCGCAGGTTGGCGGCGAGGCGTTGGCGGTCGCGTCGGGCCGTCGGCGCGTCGAGCACGAGCAGGTCGAACCGCCCGTCCCAGGTGACCCGACCGGTGCGGTAGATCCGGGAGGCCGCCTCGTCCAGTCGTCGGGCCGCCTTGGGTGTGATCGAATAGCCCGGACCGGAGGTCAGTTTGACCGGTTCGAGCCAGCCTTGACGGACCATGCGGGAGACCGCCGTCCGTACGGCGGGTGGGGCGATCCCGAGCGGCGCCAGCAGCTTTACCAGGGCGGCAACGGGTGCGCGGCCGCCCCGAGGCCGGAGGTGGTCGCCGTACAGGTCGAAGAGTGCCGACCGTGCCTGCATGACCGCACATTGTGACAGGCCATCTCGCGATAAGCTAGATGCTGTTACATCAATGCTGCTTCGGTTTGGGTCCGGCGGTGTTCATCAGGGAAAATCGTTGGTCGACACCTCCCGTGCACATCGCGGGTGGTCATGGCGAAGTGGCTGTGGGGCAACCCACCGACCCTGGTGTAGGTCTGAGGGGAGACAACATGGCGGCGATGAAGCCGCGGACGGGCGACGGTCCGCTGGAAGTCACCAAGGAGGGCCGGGGCATCGTCATGCGGGTCCCGCTGGAGGGCGGTGGCCGGCTCGTCGTCGAGATGACTCCCGACGAGGCGACGGCGCTCGGTGACGCGTTGAAGGCGGCCGCCGGCTGAAAGAGGCCGGTGCGTCGGCGACGCTCGCCGCCGCGGACGGTTCGTCACACCCTGAGCCACCGGCTGAGCCGGTGGCTCAGGGCCTTCACACCATCTCGCCGGGCAGCCGCCCCGCGATCGTCCTCAGGAGGTACGGCTCCGCGTGCTCGCCATCCGTCTGACCGCCGAGCCGGACCGGCTCGACGTCCTGGTCCTGCCCGTCCGACCCGCTCCCGGCGACGCCACGTCGGCCGAGCCGGTGCCCGCCGGGGCGACGCTGCCCACTGGGATCGCCGACGAGGCCGCCGCGCTGGTCGGGCCGGCCCGGGTCACCGGCCGCGCCGGTCAGGTGCACGCCCAGGTGCGACCGGGTGGCACCCCCGCCCGGCTGCTGCTGCTCGGTGTGGGCGAGGCGGACGAGGCGGCGTGGCGGGCGGCGGGTGCCGGACTGGTCCGGGCAACGCGAGATGAGACTCATGTCACAGTGGCGTTGCCGGCGGAGTTGGCACCCGAGTCGGTGCGTGGGCTGGTCGAGGGCCTGCTGCTCGGTTCGTACCGGTTCCGCCTCGGCGACGACCCGGACGCCCCGACGCTGACCGGGGTCGACCTGGCGGTCGCCGAACCCGACGCGTACGCACAGGCCGTCGCCACGGCCCGGACGACCGCCGAGATGACCCGGCTGGCCCGCGACCTCACCAACACCCCCTCCTCGGTCAAGAACCCGGAGTGGTTCGCCGCCCAGGTCACCGACGCCGCCGCCGACCTGCCCGGACTCCGGGTGCGGGTACGCGAGCCGGAGCAGTTGGCCGCCGAGGGATTCGGCGGGATCGTCGCGGTGGGCGGCGGCTCGGCCAGCGGTCCCCGCCTGGTCGAGATGGACTGGCACCCGGCCGACGCCCGGACCCACGTGGTGCTGGTCGGCAAGGGCATCACCTTCGACACCGGCGGCATCTCGATCAAGCCCGTGCCGGCGATGAAGCTGATGCGCAAGGACATGGCCGGGGCGGCGGCCGTCGTCGCGGCGACCCTGGGCGCGGCAGCCCTGAAGCTGCCGGTCCGGATCACCACGCTCGCCCCGCTGGCCGAGAACATGGTCAGCGGCTCGGCGTTCCGTCCCGGCGACGTCATCCGGCACTACGGCGGCCTGACCAGCGAGACCACCAACTCCGACGCCGAGGGGCGGCTGGTCCTCGCCGACGCGCTGGCGTACGCCGTGCAGGAGCTCAAGCCCGACCTGCTGATCGACCTGGCCACGCTGACCGGGGCGAACGCGGTCGCGCTCGGCACCCGCATCGGCGCGCTCTACAGCGACAACGACCGGTTGGCCGGGGACCTGCTGGCGGCCATCGACGCGGCCGGCGAGTCCGCCTGGCGGATGCCGCTGGGCACCGACTACGTCGAGCACCTCGGCAGCGACTTAGCCGACCTGCACAGCGCACCGACGCAGGGGCCCGGATCCGTGCTGGCCGCGCTCTACCTGCGCGAGTTCACCGGCGAACTGCGCCAGCAGTGGCTGCACATCGACATGTCGGCGCCGTCCTGGTGCGACCGGGACGACGCGGAGCTGACCCGGGGCGCCACCGGCTGGGGCGTACGCGGCCTGCTGCGCTGGCTGGCGACCCTCTCCTGACCGGCGGCCCGGCCGTGGTGCGCCCGGTTCAGCAGCGCACCGCGGCCAGTAGCCCGTGGCCCACCGGCAGCATCGCCGGGATCCAGTTCTCCGACTCGCGGATGGCCTTGATCGTCTCGCGCACGGTCACCGTCTCCGCGTCCCGGGCCGCCGGGTCACCGATCCGGCCCCCGGCCAGCGTGCCGTTGAGGACCAGCACGCCACCGGGCCGGAGCAGCCGCAGCGCGGCCTCCACGCAGGCGGTGAAGCCGGTCGCCTCGGCGTCGACGAAGACCAGGTCGTACGCCCCGTCGGCGAGCCTCGGCAGCACGTCCAGCGCGCGTCCGGTGATGATGCGGGTCCGGCCGGCGACGAAGCCCGCCTCGGTGAAGATCCGGCGGGCGATGCGCTGGTGCTCCACCTCGACGTCGATCGTGGTGAGCACCCCGTCGACCCGCATGCCCCGCAGCAGCCAGACCCCGCTGACCCCGGTGCCGGTGCCGATCTCGACCACCGCCCGCGCATTCCCGGCGGCGGCGAGCAGGCGCAACGCGGCGCCCGCTCCGGGGGTGACCGCGTCGAGTCCGACCTCCCGGGCGAGGCTGCGGGCGGTACGCAGCACGAGGTCCTCGGTGACGTACGACTCGGCGAACTGGAGAGCCGGGTTCGTCGGACTACCGGAACCGGCGACGGTGGCGATGGGACACCTCCGGGCGGCGAGCATGATGCGCAGGGCGGGTGGGCACTGTGACTCTAGAGGCGGCCCGCCACCGGCGCAGCCGGGCGTCCACCCGCAGTGACAACCGCTGACCCCACGCGGCACATCCGTGCAATCCTGGAAGCGGTATCCCGTCGACGGCATCGGAGCGGCGTCCGATCGCCGGATCGCGGGACACCGGGGGACGGACTGGGAGGCACCGAGTGACCGACGGCTGGGACTGGCGCCAGCCCGGCGCGAGCGGCGTACCGGCGGGACAGCCGGTGCCCGGAACTCCGCCGGCAGGCTCGTCGGCGCGCGAGGGAGGCCCACCGGGTGCCTCGCCGTGGTGGTCCGACGCGCTGAGCGACCCGTGGCGGGACCCGTACGCTCCGACGGCGGTGGTGGTGCCGGCGGCACCGGTCGTCGGCGCCGAGCCGGAACGGGTCACCGACCCGGACGCGCCCGGACGCTCGAAACTGCACCAGATGCTGCTGGTTCCCCTGCTCGCCGCGTTGCTCGCCGGCACGCTCGGCGGTGCCCTCGGGTACGCCTTCGCGGTCCGTGGCGGCGCGGCCGGGCCGGTGCTCGGCGCCGCCCCCGGGACCGCCCCCACGCTCGCCCAACGCCCGCCGGAGTCGCTGGCCGGGGTGGCCGAGCGGGTCCTGCCCAGCGTGGTCACCGTCCGGGTGGCCGGGGTGGGCGGCACCAGCGAGGGCTCCGGGTTCATCGTCAGCACCGACGGCCACGTGATCACCAACGATCACGTCGTGGCCGGCGGCAGCGGCAAGGCGTCGGTGGTCTTCAACGACGGCAGCACCGACTCGGCGACCGTGGTGGGTCAGGACCCGGAGTCCGACATCGCCGTGATCAAGGTCTCACGTACCGGACTGCGCCCGGTCGAGTTCGGCGACTCCGACGCCCTGGCGGTCGGCGACCCGGTGCTGGCCTTCGGGTCGCCCCTGTCGCTGGCGAACACGGTCACCTCGGGCATCGTCAGCGCGCTGGACCGGACCATGCAGGCCGGCGAGCCGGGCGGCCCGACGCGCTACTACGCCGCGATCCAGACCGACGCCGCAGTCAACCACGGCAACTCGGGCGGCCCGCTGGTCGACGCGGCGGGGCGGGTGATCGGCGTCAACTCGACCATCAAGTCCCTGGTCGCGGACGGCCAGGAGGCCGGCAACATCGGTCTCGCCTTCGCCATCCCGATCAACCAGGCCAAGCGGATCACCCAGGAGATCATCGGCACCGGCAAGGCCCGGCGTACGGTGATCGGCGCCCAGGTGGGCGGACCGGGCGCCAACGCCGGCGGATCGGGTGTCCGTCTCGCCGCGGTGGAACCGGCGGGGCCGGCGGCCGGCGCCGGACTCCGGGCCGGTGACGTGATCCTGCGGCTCGACGGCCGACCGATGACCGAGCCGACCGACCTGATCGCCCTGGTCCGCAAGTACGCCCCCGGCTCGGTGGTGACCGTCGAGTACCGGCGGGGAAGCGACCGGCAGAACGCCTCCGTCACGCTGGCGGCGGATGCGAAGTGACCTCGCAGAACCCCTTCTGGCCGGGCCCCCGACGTGCGTACTCTGGCTGCGGTAGCCGGGGGAGGAGGACGGGGTGTTCGAGAACCTGAACGTGTGGGAGGTCGGCGCGCTGCTGCTGCTGGCGCTGCTGATCTTCGGCGACCGGCTGCCGCAGGTGATCAGCGACGGCCTGCGGATGGTGCGCAACCTGCGGAACATGGCGCGTAACGCCACCACCGACCTCAGCAAGGAACTGGGCACCGACATCCAGCTCGAGGATCTGCACCCCAAGGCGTTCATCCGCAAGCATCTGCTCAGCGAAGAGGACGAGCAGGCGATCCGCAAACCGTTGCAGGGCGTCTACGACAACCTCCGGGCGGACGTCACCGGCGTGCACAACGACCTCAAGGACGTCGCCACCTCCGCCGACCCGCGAACCCCCGCCGCCACGCCGTCGGCAGCCCGCGCCACCGCCCCGGCGGCGTCCCCACCGGCCCCGCGCGCCGCCAGCTACGACGAGATCACCTGACGGCGCGCCTCACAGTCGGTCAACGACCGGCCGGAGTGAGACCGAGCGGCTTGCCCAGCAGCGACTCCCGGCGTAGCGCGAGCCGGTCGGCGACCTGGCCCAACGCCTTCGCCGCCGGAGAGTCCGGCGCGGACAGCACGATCGGGTTCCCCTCGTCGCCGGCCTCGCGGACCCGGGTGTCGAGCGGCACCTGACCCAGCAGCGGCACCTGCGCGCCGATGGTCTGGGTCAGCGAGTCGGCGACGGTCTGGCCGCCACCGGCGCCGAAGACCTCCATCCGGGACCCGTCCGGCAGCTCCAGCCACGACATGTTCTCGATCACACCGACCACCCGCTGGTGGGTCTGCAACGCGATCGCGCCGGCCCGCTCGGCCACCTCGGCGGCAGCGGCCTGCGGCGTGGTGACCACCAGGATCTCGGCGTTGGGCAGCAACTGGGCCAGCGAGATGGCGACATCGCCGGTGCCCGGGGGCAGGTCGAGCAGGAGCACGTCCAGGTCGCCCCAGTACACGTCGGCGAGGAACTGCTGCAACGCGCGGTGCAGCATCGGCCCGCGCCACACGACCGCGGCGTTGCCGGCGGTGAACATGCCGATCGAGATCACCTTCACGCCGTGCGACTCCGGCGGCATGATCATGTCCTCGACCCGGGTGGGACGGCCGTCCGCGCCGAGCATCCGGGGCACCGAGTGTCCGTAGATGTCCGCGTCCACCACGCCGACGGAGAGACCCCGGGCGGCCAGTGCCGCCGCCAGGTTCACCGTCACGCTGGACTTGCCCACGCCGCCCTTGCCGCTGGCCACCGCGTACACCCGGGTGCGGGAGCCGGGCTGCGCGAACGGGATGACCGGCTCCTCGGACGCCCCGCCGCCGCGCAGCGTGGCCTGGAGCTCCTTGCGCTGCTCGGCGCTCATCACACCGAAGTCGATCTCGACGCCGGTGACCCCGCTCACCGCGCTCACCGCGGCGGTGATGTCCGCCCGCAGCTTGTCCTTCAACGGGCACCCGGCCACCGTGAGCAGCAGCGCGACCCGGACCACACCGTCGTCGCCGATGTCGGCGGACTTGACCATGCCGAGTTCGGTGATCGGCCGGCGGATCTCCGGGTCGTTGACGGTGGCCAGGGCGGCCTGGACGGCGTCGTGGACGGTGCTGACGGGAGCTGACATGCCCGCAATGCTACGTCGGTCGTGATCCGCCACCGGCGCCAGCGGCGACGGTGTGAGCCAGTCGATGACCAGGGTCAGGAGTGTCGGGGGCTGCCGCTGCCGCGCCGGCCGTCCCCGGGGAGGTCCCCGTCCATCTCGTCACGGGGCTCGTCCAGCGGGTCGGCGTCGTCCCCCCGCGCCGCCGCACCCTCCCGGAGCCGCCGCTCCAACCGCAGGCGCCGCTGCGCCGCCTCGTCCAGTTCCTCGGCCATCCGGGCCAGCTCGGAACGGAGGAAGTCCCGGGTCGCCACCTCACCCATCGCGATCCGCAACGCCGCGATCTCCCGGGCCAGGTACTCCGTGTCGGCCTTCTGCATGCCCGCCCGGCGCCGATCCTCGTCCAACGCCACCCGGTCCCGGTCGGCCTGGCGATTCTGGGCCAGCAGGATCAGCGGCGCCGCGTACGACGCCTGGATGGAGAGGACCAGGGTGAGGAACGTGAAGGTGTACGGGTCGAAGCGCAGGGTCGTCGGGGCGAGCGTGTTCCAGACGAACCACAGGGTGATGAAGAGCGTCATGTAGACGATGAAGTTCGCCGTACCCATGCCCCGGGCGATCGCCTCCGACCAGCGACCGAAGGTCTCCTGGTCGACCCGGGGCAACCTCAGGCCGCGCGGTTCCCGGGGCAGGTCCAGCCGCTCGGTCCGCCGCTGCTCAGTCATCGACTCGCTCCGTGCTCACGTCGGTGGACGCCGCACCGTTCGCGGCATCCGGTGCAGGGCTCGGCACGGCGTCCCGGTCCCGCCAGTCCGCAGGCAGCAGGTGGTCCAGCACGTCGTCGACCGTGACGGCACCCACCAGCCGGTTGTTCAGGTCGATCACCGGCATCGCGACCAGGTCGTAGGTGGCCATCCGGCGGGTGATCTCCGGCAGCGGCGTGGCCGGGCGCAACGGGTCGATGTCGTTGACCACCACCCCGCCGAGCAGGTCGGCCGGCGGCTCGCGGAGCAACCGCTGGAAGTGCACCATGCCCAGGTAGCGGCCGGTCGGTGTGGCCATCGGCGCGCGGGACACGAACACCTGCGCGGCGACCGCCGGGGAGAGCTGCGGCTCCCGGATCCGGGCCAAAGCCTCCGCCACCGTCGCATCCGGCGGCAGGATGACCGGCTCCGAGGTCATCACGCTGCCGGCCGTGCCCGGGGTGTACTTGAGCAGTTGCCGCACCGGATCGGCCTCGTCCGGCTCCATCAGGTCGAGCAGCACGTCCTGCTCCGGCGGCGGCAGCTCACCCAGCAGGTCGGCGGCGTCGTCCGGATCCATCTCCTCCAGCACGTCGGCGGCGCGCTCCCGGCCCAGCGCGGTGAGGATCTCCACCTGGTCGCGCTCGGGCAGCTCGCTCAGCACGTCGGCCAGCCGGGGGTCGTCCAGCGCCGCCGCGACCTCGTTGCGGCGGGCGTCCGGCAGGTCCTGCAACGCGTTGGCCAGGTCCGCCGGGCGCATGTCCTCCAGCACCGCCAGCAGGTTGGCGGTCCCCCCGGGCTCGGCGAGGCCGCTGAGCCCGCGAACCTTCTCCCACTCGACCTGCTGGAGGTTGCCCCGGCGGGCCAGCCGGCCGGTCTGCTCCCGGGCCGCCACCCGGGTCAGCGACCATTCCCCGGCCCGGCTGCACTCCATCGCCACGTCCACCACCGTCGCCGCCCGGTTCTCCGGGCCGAGCTGCACCCGACGGTCGAGCAGCTCCTGGAGCACCAGCAACTCGTTCGGGCGCTTCTCGAAGCGGCGCAGGTTCAACGTGCCACTGCCCAGCACCACCGCGTCCGCGTCGATCGAGATGATCCGGTTGATGGAGAGGAAGATGCGCCGCCGCATCGGGATCTCGGCGACCAGGCCCACCACCTCGGGCGGTCGCTGACCGGCGCGGAGGCGTCCCACCGCGTCGCGTACCCGGCCCACCTGGTCACCGTTCGGATCGAAGACGGCGACTCCGGCGAGACGGGCGAGGTAGACCCGAGTCGGCGTGCTCACGGGCACCAGCCTAGGGCGTACGCGGAAGTCAGCGCCCGGCTGTCACTTCCGGACAGCCCGGAGGGCCTAGTCTTTACCAACATGTCGACCTTGGCTTACGAGATCGTGGACGTCTTCACCGACCGTCCGTACGCGGGGAACCCGCTCGCGGTGGTCTTCGGGGCCGACGGGTTGGCCACCGAACAGATGCAGTCGCTGGCCCGGGAGTTCAACCTCTCCGAGACGGTCTTCGTGCTGCCCGCGACCCAGGTCGGGGCCACCTACCGGGCCCGGATCTTCACCCCGACCGAGGAGTTGCCGTTCGCCGGCCACCCCAGCGTGGGAGCGGCGGTGACCGCCAGCCGGCGGGGCCTGTTCGGAACGGGTCAGGTCAGCCAGGAGTGCGGTGCCGGGGTGCTCCCGATCGAGGTGACCGACGGCGGCGCCACGCTGACCGGCGGCACCCCCACCCTCGGGCCCGAGTTCGACCCGGAGCCGCTGCTGGAGGTGGCCGGACTGGCGGCCGGCGACCACTTCGGCCCGGCACCCCGGGTGGCCGGCTGCGGGCTGGAGTTCCCGTTCCTGCCGGTGCGCCCCGACGCGCTGGCGAGGGCCGAGGTCAATCCGGTGGCGGCCCGGCGGTACGGAATCGAACACGTGAGCGTCTTCTCCTGGAACGCCGACGCGCAAACCGCACAGGCCCGCGTCTTCGTCCCCGGCCTCGGCGTACCCGAGGACCCGGCGACCGGGTCGGCCGCTCTCGGCCTGGGCGTGTGGCTGGTCGCCAGTGGCCTGCTGCCCGGCGAGGGCCGTTCCACGTACACCGTCCGACAGGGCGTCGAGATGGGCCGCCCGTCGACGCTGAGCTGCACGGTGACCGCCGCCGGTGGCACGGCGCTGGGCGCCAGCGTGGCCGGTCACGTCATGCCGGTGGCCCGGGGCGAGATCCTGGTGCCGCCGTTCGTCGGCTGACCGACCGGGCACACGTACGGGAGGATGTGGTGGTGACCGACGAGCGTGAGAGCACCCCCCTGGTCGACGAGGCGATGAAGAAGGCCTCGGTGGCCTGGGTCGCGGTGGCGGGTGGACCGTCGCTCGCCCTGTGGTGCGTACCCCTGGAGAGCGCCCTGTTCGTGGTCAGCGGGCCGGGGGAGCAGTCCGCCCCCGGGTTGGCCGAGGTCGACGAGGCCCGGGTGACGCTCCGGGGCGACCACGGCGGCGCGATCGTCACCTGGCCGGCCCGGGTGACCCGGGTGCGGCCCGGCACCGACGAGTGGGACACCCTGGCTCCGCTGGTCGGAGCGAAGCGGCTGAACGCCACGGGCAGCACCGCCGACCTGGTCGCCCGCTGGGCCGCCGACGACTGCGCCCTGGTCCGGCTCTCCCCCGGCGGTACGCCCGTCCACGGTGCCGACCTGCCCGCCGACTCGCTCGCCGAGCCGCCCAGACCCACGCCGGCCGTCCGCGCCGTCCGCAAGCCGTTCCGGCTGCACCGCGTCCGGCGACGCTGACCGCGGCGCCGCCCTGCTACGGCACCGTCACCGCTGCGGCCCGCCCGGCTGGTAGCCGCTGCCGCCGGTCGACCTCCGTCGACTCGACCAACTCGACGACCTCACCGAGGGCGCCCAACGCCCGACCGGTCCACTCGGTGTCGACGTTGAAGACCAGATGATCGACCAGGTCCGGGGCGGCCAGCCGGGCCGCGCTCAGCCCGGCCCGCCGCGCGCCCGTCAGCTCCTGGCTGCCGCCGTCGCCCACGTACAGGCACTCCTCCGGACGCAGGCCCAGCCGCGCGCACGCCGCCAGGTACAACGCCGCGTCCGGCTTGCAGCGCCCCACCTGCACCGAGTAGATCCGCACGTCCAGCAGCGGCGCGACGGCCAACTCCGGCAGGAGCACCGGCAGTTCGTGCGTACAGTCGCTGATCACACCGGTCCGGATGCCCCGGTCCCGCAGCGCCCGCAACGTCGGGACGGCCTCGTCCCGCAACCGGGTGTCGCCCCGTACGGCGTCCAACCGGGCCGTGGCCGCCGCCCGCAGCGCCTCCTCGGTCGGCCGTACGCCGGCCTGCTCGCACAGCCAGCGCAGGGTCGCCTCGGCACTGCCGAAGCGCCCGGCGGCGCGCTCGTAGAACGTGCGGTCGAGCAGCTCGACGAAGATGTCCGGCGGACAACCGAGCAACTGGGCGGTGACGCGGTGACCGGGACCGCGCTGGACCGGACGGGTCAGCGTGCCGAAGAAGTCGAACAGCACCGCCTGGAACCTGGGCATGGGGGAGCGCCTCCGGACGGGGTGAGGGGGGTCCCGACGGGCTGCGCATGATCGTAACGGACCGCTGACGGAAAGTGGTCATCGCGGTCGTGTGAGGATTGCGTCTCGTGCCACCCGAACCACACCGTCCCCCGGTCGACCTGCTGACCACCGGCGCACTCGCCGTCGCCGTGGTGGCGGTCTCCTCGTCCGCGCCGCTGATCGCGTTCGCCGCCGCGCCCGCACTCGCCATCGCCTTCTGGCGCAACGTGCTCTCGGTCGCCGTGCTGAGCCCGTACGCGCTCACCCGCCGGCGGGCCGAGTTCCGCTCCCTGCTGACCGGCGCGAACCGGCGTCAGGGCGTCTTCTGCGTACTCTCCGGGGTCGCTCTGGCCGCGCACTTCGCCACCTGGATGCCGAGCGCGAAGCTCACCACGGTCGCCGCCGCGACCGCACTGGTCGCCACCCAACCGGTCTGGCAGGGGCTGATCGCCCGCCTCCAGGGCCGCCGACTGCCGCTGGGCGTCTGGGCCGGCATCGGAGTGGCGGTGCTCGGCGCGGTCCTCGCCACCGGCGCCGACTTCACCGTCTCCGGCACCGCCTTCGCCGGCGACCTGCTCGCCCTCGCCGGTGGCCTGTTCGGAGCGGTCTACACCGCGCTCGGCGAGCGTGCCCGGGTCACCGTCAGCACCGCCACCTACACCACCATCTGCTACGCGGTGTGCGGACTCGTCCTGTTGGTGATCTGCCTGGTCGGCCGCGTGCCGTTGGGCGGCTTCGACACCGGCACCTGGCTGGCCGTGATCGCGCTTGTCGCCGGGGCCCAACTGCTCGGTCACTCGATGTTCAGCTACGCGCTGCGGCGGATCCCGGCCACCACGGTCAGCGTGCTGATCCTGCTGGAGGCACCCGGCGCCGCCCTCATCGGCTGGGCCTGGCTGGGGCAGTTGCCCGCCGCGTCGAGCGTGCCCGGCCTGCTGCTGCTGTTGGTCGGTGTCGCCGTGGTGGTGCTGGCCAGCGCCCGGTCCGCCCGCCGGGTCACCCGCTAGGAGGGGAGGCCGACCGCCGCCGCGCTGGCCGCCCAGAGCCGGGCCGCGAGCTGCGGATCGGACGCCTTGCGCAGCGGACGACGCGGTCGGCAGTCGAAGTAGTAACCGCCGCCGACCAGGCGGGCCCGATCCTGGTTGGCCAGCCACACCAGCGTCTGCGCCCCCTTCACCGGGCCGCGCAGCGGCAACAACCGCATCCCCAGGGCCACCAACCGGCTGTCGCTGCCGAACCGGGTTCGCACCACGCCGGGATGGAAGCAGTACGAGTCGACGGCCGGCCACCGCCGGGCCGCCTCGGCCGTGAACAGGATGTTGGCCTGCTTGCTGGTCCCGTACGCGCCCATCGGGCGGTACCGCCGCAGCGGCCGGTTCAGGTCGTCCGGATCCAACGAACCACTACGGTGCGCGCCCGAGGCGGTCACCACCATCCGCCCGACCCGGTCGGCCAACAGGTTGCTGAGCAGGAACGGCGCCAGATGGTTGGCCTGGATGGACAGCTCGAAACCGTCGACCGTGGTGATCGGCTGGAGCACGATCGCACCCGCGTTGTTGGCCAACACGTCGATTCGGTCGTACGCGGCCCGCACCTGCTCGGCCAACCGGCGTACGTCGTCCAGGGCCGCGAAGTCGGCGCGGAACGTCTCGGGACGCTCGCCGGACGCCTCGCGTACCTCGTCGGCGGCCGCCCGCAGCCGGGCCGGGTCCCGCCCGACGAGCACGAGCCGGTCACCCCGGCGCGCCAGGTCGATCGCCGCCGCCAGCCCGATGCCGGAACTCGCTCCGGTCACCAGCACGAGTCGACGGCCGGTGACGTCATCCGCAGGTCCATCCACCCCGGTCACGGCACGAGATTACCGTGATCGCCGGTCCCGCCGAACCTCGACTTTCCCACCGACGTGACGACCGCCGGACCGGCCGCCCGCCCCGAATCCCGGCCGGGGCGGGCCCACCTGTTCAGACGGTGGTCACGGCGGTGGCCCAGATGACGAAGATCGCCACGTAGACGAGTACCACCAGCGCGAAGAAGGCGGTGATGATCCAACCGACGATGATGGCCGCCTTCGCCATCCCCTCGCCCTCCTCGCCGGTCTCCCGGATCTGGCGGATGGCGACATGCCCCATGATCGCGCCGATCGGAGCGGTGATGCACGAGCCGATCCCGATCAACGAGAGGATCAGGCCCACCAGGGCCAGCGAGTTGGTGCTCCGCTGCGGGTAGCCGTAGCCGTAGCCGTAGCCGGGTTGGACCGGCGGCGGGTAACCGGGCGGCGGGTACGGCGCGGGAGCCGGCGGAAAATCAGACTTCGCGGCGTACGAGTCGATCGGCGGGTAGGGATCGGCCGGCTGGTACGGGTCGTACCCGGCGGGCTGGGAGGGGACCGACAGGAGCGGATCGGCCGGCGGACTGGAAGGCTGACCGGCCGACGCGGGGTCGGGCCAGCCACCGGCCGGTGGGGGCTGTGTCATCGGGCTCACTTCCGTCGCGATGTGGTGGCAGCCAGGGTAGCCATCGCGGGGTAGGGCGCGACGCGCCCGGCAGCGGGTGCGCGTTGCCCGGCACGGCGGCAGCAGGCAGGATCGCGGCATGGGGATTGACGCGCGCGCGGCGGACCGTTCCGGCAGCAGACCGAGGCGGGACGTCAGCCGCCCGGGAGTGGCCCGCCGCCCCCGCCCGGTGACCACACCGAGCGCGGCGGAGGACGACGCCCCGGCATCGTTGCCCGAGCCGGTGACCATGCGACTGGACGGCAAGGTCGCCCTGGTGACGGGGGCAGGTAGCGCGGACGGGATCGGGTACGCCACCGCCCGCCGACTGACCGACCTCGGCGCCCGGGTGGCGATCGTCTCGACCACCCGCCGCATCCACGAGCGGGCCGGTGAACTCGGGGTCACCGGGTTCGTCGCCGACCTCACCGACGAGTCGGAGGTCGGCGCGCTGGCCGACGCCGTCGCCGAGCAGCTCGGCGACGTGGAGGTCCTGGTCAACAACGCCGGGCTGGCCAGCCGGGCGAGCCCGGAGGTGCTCCGGCCGGTCGCCCAGCTCAGCTACGAGGAGTGGCGTGCCGAGATCGACCGGAACCTGACCACCGCGTTCCTGTGCAGTCGGGCCTTCATCGGCGGGATGGCCGAACGCGGCTGGGGTCGCATCGTCAACCTGGCGGCCACCGCCGGGCCGGTCAACGCCCTGCCCACCGAGGCGGCGTACGCGGCGGCGAAGGCCGGGGTGGTGGGCCTGACCCGGGCTCTGGCCATGGAGATGATCGCCGACGGGGTGACCGTCAACGCGGTCGCGCCCGGCACCATCTACACCGCCGCCTCCACGATGGCCGAGATCAAGCAGGGCCTGGGGACTCCGGTGGGCCGCCCCGGCACCCCCGACGAGGTGGCCGCGGCGATCACCTTCCTCTGCTCACCGGCGGCGTCGTACATCACCGGGCAGATGCTGGTGGTCGACGGTGGCAACAGCGTGCGGGAGTCGCAGTTCCGCTGACCGTGGTCAGGTGTTCGTGCCGCTCGATCCGGCCCAGACGACCAGCGCCAACCAGCCGCAGCAGGCCACCAGGTAGAGGCCGGTGAAGACGTAGCTGAGCGCCAGCCCCCAGGTGGCGAGCTGAGCGCCGTCCTCGCCGCTGGTGCGGAACTGGCGCTTGGCCAGGTGACCGAGGGCGATGCCGGCCGGGGCGAAGACGAACGCGAAGACCAGCGACAGGATGGCGAGTACGTTCGTGCCGCCGCCTCCGCTGCCAGGCTGGGGTGACGGCGGCCCGTACTGCCCGTACGGGCCCTGCGGCGCGTACGGCGGCTGCTGACCCCACTGCTGCCCGTGCGGCGGCTGCCCCGGATGCTCGTACGACGGCTGTCCGTACGCAGGCTGCCCGTACTGCTCTCCCGAGGGCCGACCGTACGGGTCACCCTCGGGCAGGCCGTACTGATCACCGGTCGGGCCGTACCGGTCGCCGTACGGCTGTGCGTGCGGTGGCTGGTGACCGCCCGGCGGCGGCTCGTAGGGCGACGGCGGCTGATCCGGCTCCGGTGGCTGGCTCACGTTCCTCGACGTTACCCGCAGTGACGGACCCTGTCCCCACGGTTGTCAGGAAGGCCCCGCCCAGCTGCCCGACCCTCCTCGGCGGCGGCTGTCGAGCTGAACCGTCTGCGCCGTCGTCGCCTCCGGCTGTCGGTGGCGTCCGTGTGCTCCGGGGCGACTGTCGAGCTGAACCGTCTGTGCCGTCGTTGCTCTCGGCCGACACGATGCGGGCAGCGTGATCCGTCTTCGCTCTCAGCTCGATAGGGCCCGTGCAGGTATGACACGCCGGTCGCCGGATCGCCACCCGGCTCCGCCGAGGGGCGCCCTGCCCGCATTGGACCCCTCGGGCGCATCTGACCGGCCGTATCGGCTGAGCTGCACCGGCGGCAGCAAGACCGCGCCGGTTCAGTCGCGCCGGTTCAGTCGCGCCGGTTCAGTCGCGCCGGTTCAGTCGCGCCGGGTCAGGCCGGCGGCGGCGCGCTCGACGACCAGGCAGCGGTCCTCGACGTAGTCGATGCCGGCCTGCTCCGCGATCTCCCGCGCCTGCGCGGAGACGATGCCGAGCTGCAACCAGACCGCCGGGGCACCGATCGCCACCGCCTGGCGGACCACCTCGACGGCGTCCTCCGCCGGGCGGAACACGTCGACCAGGTCGACCGGGTGCGGGATGTCGGCCAGGGAGCGGTAGACCGGTTCACCGAACAACTCGTCGGCGGTCGGGTTGACCGGGACGATCCGCCACCCGTACCGCTGCATCTCGGCCGGTATGGCGTGCGCGGCCTTGCTCGGGTCGCGGGACGCGCCCACGACGGCGATCACGGCGGAGTCGGCGAGGATCTGCTGAGCGGTACGCACCAGCCGACTCTATCCGCGCCCGGAGGGCCCTCAGAGCAGGCTGAGCTGTTCGGGGGCGGCCGGGGCGGGCGTGGTCACCTGACGGTGCTCACCCGGATCCGGCCGGTACAGCCCGTGCCGCCGGGCGGCGATGCGCACCCGTGCGGTCAGCTCCCGTTGGTACGACTGCGGGGCGTACGCGCCGGCCCGGTACAGCTCCCGGTAGCGGGGCACCAGGGCGGGATGCTCCCGGGCGAGCCAGTGCGCGTACCACTCGCGGGCACCGGGACGCAGGTGCAGCGGGAGCGGCGTCACGCTGGCCGCACCGGCGGCGGCGATCGCGGCCACGGTGGCGTCGATCGACTCGTCGGAGTCGCTGAGGCCGGGCAGGATCGGCGCCATCAGCACGCCCACCGCGAAGCCTGCGTCGGCGAGCTGGCGTACGGCGTCGAGCCGCCGCCGAGGGCTCGGCGTGCCGGGCTCGGCCGACCGCCACAGCCGCTCGTCGACGAAACCCACCGAGAACGACACGCCGACCCGGGTGACCTCGGCCGCCTGCCGCAACAAGGGCAGGTCCCGCAGGATCAGCGTGCCCTTGGTGAGGATCGAGAACGGGTTCGCGAAGTCGCGCAGCGCCTTGATGATCGGCGGCATGAGGCGGTAGCGGCCCTCGGCCCGCTGGTAGCAGTCGACGTTGGTGCCCATCGCCAGGTGCGCGCCCCGCCAGCGCGGCGCCGCCACCTCCCGCCGGACCAGCTCCCCGGCGTTGACCTTGACGACCACCTGCCGGTCGAAGTCCGCCCCGGCGTCGAAGTCGAGATAGGTGTGGGTCTTCCGCGCGAAACAGTTGTGGCTCACCACTCCGTTGGCGATGAAATCGCCGGTTCCCGTGGTGATGTCCCAAAGCGGCAGGTCGAGCCCAAGAGCTTCGATCGTTGCGACCTTGAGCCGCGCGCTGCATTTCACCGCAGTGCCATCCATCGACCGCTTGCGGGTGATTGCGGGATCGGTCAGGTGGAAGAAGCGTAGCCGTTTGGCCAGACCTCCTGTCAACCGCAGGTTGCGAACCCGGTTGGGTAGTCCGTGATCTTCGAGAACGAAGTGGAGACCCAGATGACGTAGCGCCGCCGCCGTCCAGCTGAGGATGTCGTCATCCTTGTTGGAGATCCGCAACACACCCTGGCTGCAACTACCTTCGGCGTCGAAGATGCCTGCGAGAAAACCGCGGTACCAGTCGTCGTCGGGCTGGTCCGGCCAGACGATTAGCGCTCTGACGGCGTCGACATCGGCCGCTCTGGAAGTGCGGATCGCCTTCATCGCTCTGCGGTTCGTCCGTGCCGGCGCGAAGGAGAACCAGGTGGTCTCCACTCCGAAGGCAGACAGGTATCGGTGCGTCCGGCGCAGCGCTTCCTCATCGACCAAAGCAAGCCGAAACCGGTGCACTGCCCCGTACGGGTATCGGTAGGTGCCCAGGTTGCCGTCGCCGCGGATCATCCCGCAGAGGTAGCCACGCCGATATCCATCGTTTCCCTTCGGGCCGGTCGCGAAGTGGCCTGTGCCGATCAGGCGGTTGTTCGTCGTCAGGTAGGAACGTCGGCGGTGACCGTTCATGGCGCCGATGACGTGTTTCCAACCCCGTTCGGTCAGAAAGCGGTGGTCACCGCTCGCGATCAGTGTTGTTCCGTCCTCGAGAGTGACTCGGTACGCGGGCTTGGTCGTCGACCACTTGGCCAGCACGGTGGTCACCACGTAGCGGCGGTAAGCGCCCCTTCGTTCTGTTCCGTAGATGTGATCGCCGACCTCCAGCTCGCGTAGCTCGCTGGTGCGTCCGTCAGCCATCAGGATCGGGGTGTCGCCCGAGAGGCAATAGACGCAGGCATGGCTGCATCCCCGGTATGGATTGATCGTCCACTCGAACGGGACGCGGGAGGTGCCCGGGACCTTGTTCAGGATGGACTTGGCGCGTACCTCGTAGAAGGTCATGCCGGCGAAGTCGGGGGTGTCGAAGGTGCGCACGATCGCGTCGGGCAGCGCCAGCGGCAGGGGTGGCGTCGCTGGCGCTGCCCTTCCAGGATCTCCCTCGTCCGGGGGAGCGGCGAGGTTCTCCCAGCGCATGACCGCTATTCGAACACACGTACGACACCGCTGCAAGTGGCACGCCGGACACCGTGGTGTGCACGGGCCGGTGGCGGGGGAGGATGGCAGGTATGGAGAGGTCGACCTTCGTCTACGACGGGGACTGCGCGTTCTGCACCCGCTGCGCCGAGTTCATCGAGCGCCGGATTCCGACCGGCGCCACGGTGCTGCCCTGGCAGTTCGCCGACCTCGACCGGCTCGGGTTGACCGAGGCCGAGTGCGAGGAGGCGGTGCAGTGGGTCGGCGTCGACGGGCACCGGGCCGCCGGTCCGGACGCCATCGCCGCGCTGCTGGCCGGCAGCGGCCGACTCTGGCGGATCGCCGGGGCCGGGCTGCGGTTCCCGCCGGTACGTGCCGTCGCCTGGCCGGCGTACCGCTGGGTGGCCCGCAACCGGCACCGGATGCCGGGCGGTACGGCCGCCTGTTCGCTGCCGCAGGAGACGCGCGACCGCCTCTACGGTCCGTCGGCGGGCTGAGCGCCGATCCCCACGTCCGGTGTGGCGCGGTCGCCCGAGGTCCGACGGGTCAGCAGTCGTCGGGCCAGGACCACCGGACGGACCTTCTCCAGCGGCAGGAAGCTGGTCATGGCGACCAGGTGCGGTGCGAACGAGATGGTGATGGTCGCGATGGTGACCAGGTGGAACGAGTAGAAGAAGCCGACTGTGGCGTGCCGCCACCGGGCCGGGATCACGAAGATCGCCGGGCTGAGCAGCTCGAAGGCGAGGATGCCGAACTGGGCGACGAGCAGCAGGTGGGGCACCTGGGCGAGCAGGTCGGCGAGGTCGGTGCCCCGGCGGATGATCGCCTTGGCCAGCACCGAGCCGGTCGCCCAGTCCAGGCCGCCGAAGCGGAACTTGGCCAGGGCGGCGAGGAAGTAGGTGCAGATCACGGCGATCTGGGTGACCCGCAGGGCCCAGCCGCCGGCCTCGGTGGGCGTGGCGTCCCCGTGTCGGGCGCGGCCTGCGGTCGGTAGCACCGCGAGCGCGACGAGCAGGGCGAACCGGTCGTGGTCCACCTTCCCGTAGCTCATCGCGACGATCATCCACTGGAAGTAGAGGGCGAAGACCGTCCACCCGAGTAGCCGGGGCGCCCGTCCGCTGGCGGCGGCCAGGGCGAGCAGCAGCAGGGCCCAGAAGACGACGCCGACCAGCGCGGGCTCGGGTGTGGGCAGCGGCAGCAGGCGGCCGACGAACAGTGGTTGGTACATGTCGCCGGGCACGTCCACCTTGGCGCGTACCCACGGAGTGAAGACGACCAGGTCGGCGGCGACGAAGAGGTAGATCAGGGTGCGGAAGGCGGCGACCCGGCCGCGGGGCACCGCCTCGGTCAGCCAGCGGATCACGGGTTCACCTGCCAGCGCACGACCGTCTCGTCGGACCACAGTCCGGTGGGCCGGCGGTCGGTGATGTCGTGCCAGCGGATCACGATCCGGACCTCGGTCAGCCGGGGCGCGTCGGGCTGACGCCGCGCGTACGCCTCGGCGACCTCGCGCAGTCGGCTCGGGTCGGCGACGAACTGGGCCTGCTGGCCCTCGATCTCGGCGCGGCGGATGCCGGTCGCCCGTTCGCCGAGGTCGACCACGCTGCCGGTCTGGTCCACGCCCTCCACCCGGGTGTCCGGGGCGTCGGCGTCGGCCGGGTCCGAGGTGGAGTACATCCGGAAGGGCCCGAACGGGAAGTGGTCGTCGTCGCCCCAGGCCGTCCCGGCGAGCAGGAGGGTCAGGCCGAGTGCGGTGGCCGCCACCCGGATCGCGCGGCCGTGGTTCGTCAACGCGTCCATCGGATGCCGAAGATACGGCACGGAAGCCCTGGTACGGCTCCCGTCGACCGGCCTGTGTCGCAAGTGTGACGGGCCGGGCCGGTGGTGGCGGGCACACGCACCGACGGCCGGGCCCCCGGTTGTCGGGCCCGGCCGTCGGTGGGGGAGGTCAGTGGTTGTGCTCGGCGAGCTTCTTGCGGACGTCGTCCATGTCGAGCGCCTGGACCTGCTCGATGAGGTTCTCCAGGGCCGACTCGGGCAGTGCGCCGGGCTGTGAGAAGACGATCACGCCGTCGCGGATGGCCATGATGGTCGGGATCGAACGGATGTCGAACTTGGCGGCGAGGCCCTGCTGCGCCTCGGTGTCCACCTTGCCGAAGGTGATCTCGGTGTGCTTGTCCGAGGAGCGCTCGTAGACCGGGGCGAACCGCTTGCACGGACCGCACCATTCGGCCCAGAAGTCGACCAGCACGATGCCGTCGCTCTCGGTCACCTGGTCGAAGTTAGCCGTGGTCAGCTCGACGGTTGCCATGTCTATCTCTCCGATCACGCGGAACGTCTACCCCTGGTGGAACCCGACCGTACCCCGACGCATTCCCGCCGGGGTGCCACCAAAACCCGGTCCAGGTCGCCTTGGGAGCCTTTGTCCACATCGATCGTCATCGGTCTTGTGGTGCGTCCGCAGATCGCAAATGCACGTCGCAATTGCGTGACCGGTTGTGATGGGAGCGGTTCCAAGGAGATCAGGCCCAGTAACTGCTACGACACGGTAACTTTGGCGTTGACGAGGACCGATTCGACCTGCGGAGATCGCTTCTGGGCGGATGTTTGGTCACGTTGGGTAATGTAACGAAAAGATAAATGTGACCTCGGTCTCTGTGCAGTCGAAGGGTCGTACGGCAGAATCTTGAAGCATCAGAGCGTGGGCGGCGGGTGCCGGGGAGGGCCCCGCCGCTCATTGCGTCCGGCCCCGGTTGTGACCGCTGAGTCCGACCGGTGTGGCCACCGCAGAACGGCCCTTCTTTCCGCCTCCGGCCCGACCCGGCACATATGCTCGAGCCGGAGGTCCCGCCATGAGCGAGCGCAGTGCGCAGGTCACGATCGTCGCGGGCTATTCCGCCACCGAGTGGGAACTGCTCACCGGGCTGCCCGGCCGCGTGATCGTGGTCGCCGCCCGGCCCGGCCCGGGACGCGCGTACTCGTCGGTGGCCGCCGGTCTCGCCGGACTGGACGCGGTCGCGGCCGGCCGGGTCTTCGACAGCGATCTCATCCGGGCGGTGGTGGCCACCGTCTACGCGCGCCACGACGGTGCGTCGGAGTCCGGCGCGGAGCCTGACGATCCGGCGGACCTGCTCGCGGCGTGCCGGACGGCGGTGCGGGTGCTGGAGCGGCGGGCCGACCCGGCCGACTCGGCGGCGTACCGGCAGTGGGTCCAGTCGGTGGGTGCCCGGGTGTGCCGTACCGCGTCGGCGGTGGTGCCGGGCGCGGAGCTGGCTCCGGCCGACCGTCGTTTCCTCGACCGGCTCGGTGGCGCACTCGCCCTGCGCTGAACCCCGCTCCTCGGCCGGGCGCCAGGGGCGCGCCGAAACTGGCGCGGCGGCGCGCGTACCCTGCGTGGTCGTGACCGGTGAGCAGCTCGACGTCGGCGTGGGCCCGTGGCCCGGCCACCCGCCGGACGACCCCCGCTACGACCCGGAACTGCTTGCCGAGGGCGACCGGCGCAACGTGGTCGACCGGTACCGGTACTGGCGTCGCGAGGCGGTGGTCGCCGATCTGGACGAGCGGCGACACGACTTCCACGTGGCGATCGAGAACTGGCAGCACGACTTCAACATCGGCACGGTGGTCCGCAACGCGAACGCCTTCCTCGCCGCCGAGGTGCACATCGTCGGCCGCCGCCGGTGGAACCGGCGCGGGGCGATGGTGACCGACCGCTACCAGCACGTACGGCACCACGAGACGATCGAGCAGTTCGCCGACTGGGCGGCCGGGCAGGACCTGTCGCTGGTCGGGATCGACAACCTGCCGGGCTCGCGTCCGATGGAGACCACCACGCTGCCCCGGCGTTGCGTGCTGCTGTTCGGTCAGGAGGGTCCCGGCCTCTCCGACGCCGCGCGGGCCGCCTGCGACCAGCTCTTCTCCATCGCCCAGTACGGCTCGACCCGGTCGATCAACGCGGGCGTGGCCAGCGGGATCGCCATGCACGCCTGGATCCGCGCGCACGCCGGTCCGCCGCCGGGCTGAACTGCCGCCACGCCGGGGTAAAGGCGCCGCTCCGCTTGACGGCTCGCCCGGACGGGGCGACGGTGGAGTGGTGACTGTTGCGGTGAGTTGTCCCAGATGTGGGGGGTCCGTGCGGGCGCCGGACCTGATGCACGCCGAGTCGCGCTGCCCGGACTGCGGGCCGGTGGCGCCGCTGCACGTACCCGAGAACATCGGTGCGGAGATCGTGGCCAGCGTGGTGGAGCGGATCCAGTCGGCGGCACAACCGGCGCAACCGCCGGTCCCGCTGTGGTGCCCGTGGCCGCTGCCTCCCGGCTGGACCACCACCGGCGTGGCGTGGGCCGGCGACGACCGGATCGGGGTACGTGCCACCGCCGTCGCCTGTGCCGGCCCGGCGCCGCTCGGCGGTGGACCGGCCGATCTGGTCTTCGTGGCCGAGGAGCCGGGCGTCGGGCTGGGCGCGCGGTACGCGGGAGTCCCCGGCCCGGACGCCGGTCCGGAGTTGGCCGAGGCGTTGACCGAGCCCGGTCCCGGGCATCCCGGTCATGTCGGGCGCGCGGGGATTCGGGTGGCCGGTCATCCCACTCCACTGTGGCTCGTGAGTTCCCTGACAGATCGAAGCGCGTACGCCGGCGAAGCTCGGGGAATGTGGCTGTATGCGATAGCCTGGCCGGCGAGTGCGGGGCATCTGCTCGCCGAGGACGTGCTCCTGCACGATCTGGTCGAGTGGACGCCGCCCGAACTCGTGTACGGCGCACCATCTCCGTACCTGCACGGGAAGGCCTGACGGCCCCCCGGAATGTCGGAGAACGGACGCAGATATTCACGGTACGACACCACGCTGATACTCTGGGTGCCGCTGAGGTAATCGGAACCCGGCGCCGTGCGAGAGGATGGCCCCCATGGTCAAGAAGGTCCTCACCTGGGCCGGTATCGCTTTCTTGATCTTCTTCGTAGCCTACCGGCCAAATTCTGCCGCAGACGTGTTCAAGTCTCTGGGCGGCGGGATCATGGACATCGCCCAGGGCTTCGGCGACTTCTTCACCAGCCTGGTCGCCTAGCCTCCGATGGGAAGCCCCTCCGGCCCACCCTTCGACCCCGACGACCCGGACCGGGCGCGCCGGGAACGCGACACCGAGCCGATACCCCGGATCGATCCTGACGACGGTCCGGGCTTCGGGTCCGGTGCGCGGCTCTCCGACGGGCCCGCCTTCTCCGACGACGCCGGCTACGGCGACGGCCCGGCCTACTCCGGGGAGACGCGCTCCGAGCGGGCCTGGGTACGCGATCCCGAGGGCGGCTACCAGCCCCCGCAGATCTCCGAGGAGGAACTGGCGGGGCTGCGCTCCGACGCCAGCGGCATGACACCCCGACGGGTGCTGCCGCTGGAGGACGAACCCAGCTCGCTGGTCGCCCGCTATCTCTTCCCGACCGAGCGTTACCGGGGCGAGTGGAAGCGGCACTGGATCCATCTCGTCACCCCGATCCTGATCGGGATCGCCGCCACCTTCGTGCTCGGCTACCTCTCCGGCTTCCTGGCCGGGCAGAACGTCGGCGCGCTCACCACGATCGCCGTACTCCTCTGGTTCGGTGTGATGGGCTGGGTGGCCTGGAAGGTCGCCGACTGGTGGTACGACAGGTTCATCCTGACCAACAAACGGGTGATGGTCGTCAACGGCATCATCACCCGGCGGGTCGCGATGATGCCGCTGGTCCGGGTCACCGACATGAAGTACGAGCAGACGCCGGCCGGGCGGGCGCTCAACTACGGCACCTTCGTGCTGGAGTCGGCCGGTCAGGAGCAGGCGCTGCGCGAGGTCAAGAACCTGCCCAACCCCAACGAGCTCTACCTGCGTGTGGTCGAGGAGATGTACGAGCCGCAGGCAGTCGAGGCGCGGTTGGGCAAGGAGCAGGACGAGGCCAAGGCCGACGACGGCGCCTGAAACTTTCCGACCGAACATCGGAGCCACTGCGCACCTTTCGCCCTCGACCCGCTACCCCGGGCCGTGGCAGGCTGCCGAGCAGGATCAGTTCGGGGGTGGCGTGTGGGCGGTAGCAATCCGTTGGAGGACGAGTTCCGCGACTTCGTCACGGCCCGTTCCGCCGCGCTGCTGCGCACCGCGTACCTGCTCACCGGTGACTGGGGCACCGCCGAGGACCTGCTCCAGACCGCGCTGACCAAGACGTACCTGGCCTGGAAGCGCCTCGGTGGTATCGAGGCCATCGAGCCGTACGCCCGGCGCGTCATGGTCAACACGTCGACGAGTTGGTGGCGGCGTCGCTGGCACGGCGAGCGACCGACCGAGGTGCTGCCGGAGCGCGCCGCCGCCGACGCGATCGAGCAGCAACTCGACCGTGACGTGCTCTGGCGGCACCTGCGCGCACTGCCCGCCCGGCAGCGCGCGGTGCTGGTGCTGCGCTACTACGAGGACATGTCCGAGGCGCAGACCGCCGCCCTGCTGGAGATCTCGCCGGGCACCGTCAAGAGCCAGTCCTCCCGCGCCCTGGCCACCCTGCGACGGCGACTCGGCGCGGAGGAGGCGATCACCCTCCCCGGCGCACCGACGCCCCCGGCCTCATCAGCGGCCACACCCACGCCGGCGGCCCGCCGGGCCGGTCGCCCGACCACCCGGTCCACGCCCACCACCAGGGCCACGCCCACCGCCAGGCTCCGCCCGGCCGCCGGGTCCGACGTACCACCTCCGGCCGACGCGCCGCCTTCTACCGGCCGAGGAGACCCGCAGGTTCCGGCCCTACGACCCGGGTCACCGCCCGAGGCGGCGGCGCCGCGGCAGCCGGACGACGCCCTGGTCGGAGAGCACCGGTGAACACCGTTTCCGGAGGTCGTGACAACCAGAGCGGGGCGCCGGAACGTCTCGTCAACATGTCGCAGGACGAGTTGGAGCGCGCCGTCCGGGAGACGTTCTCCCGGCAGGTGGCGACCCCGCGCGCCCCGCACGACCCGGCGGGTGCCGTGCTCCGCCGGGCCCACCGCATCCAACGTCGCCGCACGGTGGCCGGAATGAGCCTGGCCGCGTCCGCGATCGTGCTGGTCAGCGTCAGTGCGATGCACCTACGCGACGACCACCCGCCGCCCGGCGGCACGGTCGTGATCGCGGATCCGTACCCGGCACCGGACACGTACCGCACCGTCCTCCCGGCGCCCGGCCCGCGCACCGAGACTCCGCTGGCCGAGGTCGATCTGCTGGTGAACCGGACGATCGCCACCGCGCAGGGCCGCCGGGTGACCCTGATCGGGATCGGTGCGGTGGAGCGCGCACACCGTCTCACCGACGGGCGGGGCTGGCTGGCGGTCGGCGAACCGTCGCTGGCCGGGCGATCGCTCTGGGCGGTGGCGGCCGACGGGACCGCCCGGGTGCTGCTGGCGGGCGCCGACGAGATCGTCCTCGACCGGGACGGCCGGCAGGTCGCCTGGAAGCAGGACCGGGTGCTGGCCGCCGCCCGCATCGTGGACGGCGAACTGGCCGGCACCGTACGCGCCGACGCGCCGACCACGGCCGTACCGCTGCGGTTCGTCGACGGCGCGGTGCTGGTGCGACTCGACCCCGACCTTCCCGGGCACGTGCTCTGGCCGCTGCGGCCGGGCCCACTCGACGAGGGCACGGACCGGACCAGCCAGCGGATCTTCGGCGCACTGCCGGACGGACGCCTGGTCGGCGAGGTGTCCGCCGAGACGCCCGAGGACGCCTGCCTGACCCTGCTCGATCCGGTGGCCCTTCGCCCACCCGAGCCGCCGGCCTGCGGCCCCACGATCGAGGGAGCCGGCCTCGGTGCGGTCTCCCCGGACGGGCGGTGGCTGCTGGTCAACGGGCGCGTCGGCGAGCAGGACCGGGCGCTGCTGGTCGACCTGACCCGACTCGATTCGACCCGACTCGATCCGACCGTCCCGGTCCGGCCGGCCGGACCGGCGATGACCGGAGCGGTGTCCTGGAACCTGCCGGACGTGGCGCACTACGCCGACGCGACCGGTGCCCTGGTCCGGGTGGACGCCGAGCGGGTCCGCGCCGGTCGGTCCGCCGTCCGGGTCACCGTCCCCGGTCTGCGCGACGACGAGCCGCTGGTGGTGGTGACCGGTGGCTGACCGCCGGCCCGGTAGCGTCGGGCGATGACCCACCGGATCGACCTGCACACGCACTCCACGGCCAGCGACGGCACGCTCGCTCCCGCCGAGCTGGTCCGGGCCGCTGCCGAGGCCGGGCTGGACGTGGTGGCGATCACCGACCACGACACCACCGCCGGCTGGGCGCCGGCCCTGCGGGCGCTGCCGCCCGGACTGCGCCTGATCCGCGGTGCGGAGCTGTCCTGCCGGTGGTACGGCGAGCAGCCACCGATGTCGCTGCATCTGCTGGCGTACCTGTTCGACCCGGACCATCCGGAGCTGGTCGCCGAGCTGACCCGGATGCGGGCCGCCCGGCTGGCCCGTGGCGAACGGACCGTGGAACTGCTGCGTGCCGACGGTGTCGACGTGCGATGGCCGGAGATCCTCGCCACGGCGGGCGGTGGGACCGTCGGGCGACCACACATCGCCCAGGCGCTGATCCGGGCCGGGCTGGTCGCCACCACCAGTGCGGCGTTCGGACCGGAGTGGCTGGGCGAGCGGTACCGCCTGCCGAAGGAGGACATCGACGTCTTCCACGCGGTCCGGCTGGTCCGGGCGGCCGGCGGGGTGCCGGTCTTCGCCCACCCCCGCGCCAGTCGACGTGGCCCGGTCGTGCCGGACACGCTGATCGCCGAACTGGCGGCGATCGGCCTGGCCGGTCTGGAGGCCGACCACGAGGACCACTCGCCCGCCGAGCGGGCCCACGTCCGTGGACTCGCCGCCGACCTGGGCCTGCTGGTGACCGGGTCGTCGGACTTCCACGGCACGCACAAGACCGTCCGGCTCGGCGCCTTCACCACCGCGCCCGAGGCGTACGAGCGTCTCGTCGCCGCCGCGTCCGGGGTGACCGAGGTCGCTTCGGGCTGACCTCGCGTTCCGCCCCGCCGACCGCCGCTACGGTGACCGGGTGGATCTCAAGCTCTTCGGCGAGGTCTTCGTGACCCTGCTGGTGATCGTCGACCCGCCCGGCATGATGCCGATCTTCCTGGCGTTGACCGGTCCGCTGTCGGCCCGCGAGCGCAACCGGGCTGCCTGGCAGGCGGTCGCGCTGGCGCTCGGCGTGATCGTGGTCTTCGCGGTCGCCGGCCAGACCCTGCTCGCCTACCTGCACGTCGACCTGCCGGCGTTGCAGGCGGCCGGTGGGCTGCTGCTGATCCTGGTGGCGTTGGAGCTGCTCACCGGCAAGACCGACGACCCGACCAAGCAGGCCACCTCCAACATCGCCCTGGTGCCCCTGGGTACGCCGCTGCTGGCCGGTCCCGGCGCGATCGTGGCGACCATGCTCTTCGTCCAGCGGGCGGACCGGACGGCCGACTACACCGCCATCGCCGCCGCGATCGTCGCGGTGATGCTCGCGGTCTGGGTGGTGCTGCGCTTCTCCGGCGGGATCGTCAAGGTGCTACGCCCGGGCGGCATCGAGGTGCTCACCCGGATCGCCGGCCTGCTGCTGGCCGCGATCGCCGTGCAGCTCATCGCGGACGCGATCGCCGCGTTCGTGGCCCAGTACAGCGGCGCCGGTTGAGATCGGCCGACCCTGTCGCCGGTCGCGCTGAGCGCCGCCGCTGCGACTGTCGGAGGTGGATGGCAGGATCGGTAACGTGCGACGAGCCTCCCCCGCAGGACGACCCGCCGCCGGTGGCCGTGCCCCCCGGCCCCGCGACGCGCAGCCCGAGCAGCTCGGATTCGAGGGCATGCCGGAGCGGCTGTTCGTCTGCACCCCGAGCAAACTCGGTGCGTACGCGGACTGTCCCCGGCGCTACCGCTACTCCTACGTCGACCGTCCCGCCCCGCCCAAGGGGCCGCCGTGGGCGCACAACTCCCTCGGCGCCAGCGTGCACACCGCCCTGAAGAACTGGTATGCGCTGCCCGTCGACCGGCGCCGCCCGGAGGTGCTGCCCACCCTGCTCAAGGGCACCTGGGTGCGGGACGGCTACCGCGACGACGCGCAGGAACGGGACGTCTACCGGCGGGCACTGGGTTGGCTGGAGACGTACGTCGGCGGGCTCGACCCGGCTGACGAGCCGCTCGGCGTGGAGCGGGTGGTGGCCACCAAGACCGGGGTGCTGGCGTTCAACGGGCGCACCGACCGGATCGACTCCCGACCCGGCCCGGACGGCCCCGAGCTGGTCATCGTCGACTACAAGACCGGCCGCACCGGGCTGGACGCCGACGACGCCCGGGGCTCGCAGGCGTTGGCGCTCTACGCGTACGCGGCCGAGCGGGTGTTCCGTCGCCCGTGCCGTCGGGTCGAACTGCACCACCTGCCCAGTGGCACGGTCGCCGCGCACAAGCACACCGTCGACTCGCTGGCCCGGCAGGTGACCCGGGCCGAGCAGACCGCCCAGGACATCATGGCCGCCGAGCGGTCGGTCACCGACGGCGGCGACCCGGACACCGCCTTCCCGACCACGCCCGGCCCGCGCTGCTCCTGGTGCGACTTCCGGCGTACCTGCCCGGCCGGTGCCGAGCAGCCGGGCAAGGAGCCCTGGGCGGCCGTCGACCGTCCCACCGCGCCGCCGGCCGAGCCGGGCTGAGCCTGACTGAGCCGCGCTGAGCCGGAGCCGCGCCGGGCTGAGCCGCGCCGAGCCGTCCCGCCAGGATCTCGCCGAGCGAGCCAGGGGAGCAGCCGTCCGGTCAGCCGGACAGGGCTGCCACCCGGGCCGCCCGTTCCTCGGCGGCGCGCCGCATCGGTCCTTCCCGCCAGTCGCGTGGCAGGGCGGTGAGGGCGAGCCGGAGCGCGCGTACCGTCACGTCCGCCGACAGGGCGGTGGTCGGCAGGCCCAGCCCGCCGTACAGTCGCCGGGCCCAGCCGGGCAGCAGCGCCAGCGCGGTGCCGGCCACGCCGAAGTACGCCCACCTCAGCGGCCCGAGGTTGAGCCCGAACCGGGCGGGCAGGCTGAGTTTCCACGGCAGCGGCGGCGCGGTCAGGAACAGGGCCGTCTCGGCGGCCTCCTTGGTCATGCGCAACTCCGGGCGAACCCGGCGGTAGTACTCGGCCACCTCGGCGGCGGTGCCCGGCACCGTCTCCGGATCCAGCCCGACCAGTGCGGCGGACCGGCGCTGCTCGGTGTAGTAGCCGTCCACCTCGGCGTCGTCCAGTGGTACGCCGGCCCGGCGCGCGGTGTCGAGGAACGACTCCACCTCGGTGACGTGCACCCAGCGCAGCAGGTCCGGCTCGTCGACCCGGAACCGCTCCCCGGTGGCCGGGTCGACGGCCGTCATCCGGGCGTGCAGCCGACGCAGCCGTAGCCCGGCCTCCTCCGCCTCGGCCGTGGTGCCGTAGACGGTGGTGCCGACGTAGGTGGCGGTGCGGATCAGCCGGCCCCAGGCGTCCCGGCGGTAGTTGCTGTTCTGGGCGACCCCGGCCATCGCCCGGGGGTGCAGTGCCTGGAGGTAGAGCGAGCGCAGCCCGGCGAGGAGCAGGATCGGCTCCGCGTGCAGTTTCCAGGTGACCGAGTCGGGACCGAACAGGCCGGTGTCAGTGGAATCCACCCACCAAGGGTGCCACGGCCTGCCGAAACGTTCAGGAGTCGGCGGAGCGGCGGGCCTGGCAACCGGGACAGAGCCCCCAGAAGGTGACTTCGGCCTCGTCGACGTGGAAGCCGACCGCGACCCGCGGATCCAGGCAGGGGGCCTCGCCGACGGCGCAGTCCACGTCGGCGATCTCGCCGCAGCCACGGCACACCATGTGGTGGTGGTTGTCACCGACCCGGGCCTCGTAACGGGCGGGACTGCCGGCCGGTGCGATCCGGCGGGACAGCCCGGCGCGGGAGAGCGCCCCCAGCACGTCGTAGACCGCCTGTGTGGAGACCGAGTCGATCCGCTCGCGTACCCGTCGGGTGATCTCGTCGACGTCAAGGTGACCGCCGTCCGCCAAGACGTCGAGTACGGCGAGGCGTGGCCGGGTGACCCGCAGGCCGTGCGACCGCAGCAGATCCTCACCCCTGGACATGTGTCAATGACAGCACGCTCGCACCGACCGGACAACAGACCGGCGGGTTCGGTGGCTCGGGCCACAGCCAGCCCTTCCGGGTGACGTGTCGGTGAACCCTGGGCGCCGATGGGCCGTGTCAAGCAGAAGCGCACTGGGCGGGGCCCACCCCGGCCCGTACGCTGACAGGTCACGATCACCTACCGCCGGAGGTGCGGATGTTCGAGAAGGCGCTGGGCCTGCCCATGCACGTGCTCGTCGTGCATGCGGTCGTGGTCTTCGTACCACTGCTGGTGTTGCTCGCCGCCGCGTACATCGCGCTGCCGAGATTCCGTTCCCGCCTGGACTGGGCGGTGGCGGTCCTCGCGATCGCCGCGCCGATCACGGCGTTCGTCGGCAAGCAGTCCGGCGAGGCCCTGCAGGAACGGCAGATCGCCAGAGGCTTCTCCGGCGAGATCATCGACCAGATGAACGCGCACGCCGCCTACGGTGACGTGCTGTTCCTGATCACGCTGGGTCTCGCCGTGGTGACGATCCTGCTGCTGGTCGCGACCAGCAGCCACCCCCGGGCGCCGAAGCTGCCGACCTGGTCGACGCCGGTGCTGTCGGTGCTGGTGATCGGGGCGGGTGTGGCCGCGCTCGTCTACGTCTGGCTCACCGGTCACTCGGGTTCCGAGATGGTCTGGGGCAACACCTTCGACTGACGGCCCGCCTCGTTCAGAGGAACGCCCGCGAGCAGAGCAGGCAGACCACCACCACGAGGACGGCGCCCGCGATCCCGCCGATCACCCAGGTCACCCGCTGCGCCCGCTGCTCCTGCGTGTCCAGCGCCGTCATGTCCTGTGCCGGTAGCCGCCGTGGCGGTGCCGCCTGGAGATGCACCGGCGGACGCCATCCGGGCGGCGGCGCGGTGGTGGGCGGTGGCCCGCCGTACCCGGCCGGTCGGTGACCACCCGGGGAGCCGGCGCCCGGACCGGTCGCGACGTCGTCGGCGGGGGCCGTCGGCGGACGCCAGGGATCGTCGGACGCGGGTCGGCGTGGCACGGGGGCGCCCGGTGCGGGCAACCCGCCGGCACCGGGTGGGGACTCCGGCCGGGGGTCGGGCGGGGACTCCGGCCGGGCACGGGTGGCGGACTCCGCACCGGTGTCGGGCGTGGGCCCGTCCCCGGTGACGGGCCGGCGCCAGGGATCGTCGGAGGCCGGGCCGGGGTGGGGCGTCGTCACGCCGTCCGACGCTACCAACGACCGGTGTGCCACGCCGTCGGCCGCGCCGTGACCCCGTACGCCGTGCTCGGTCAGCCCGCACAGTCCGTGGTCGGCGGTTCGGGAGCGGTCCGGTGGTTGCGTTAGCCTTGGCGCTCGTGACGAGTGGGAATCCCGGTGGGCGGCGCGACGACGATCGCGCGGTCGACCTGAGCGACGACGACTTCGTGGTGCTGCCGGAACAGAGCGCCGACGACACCGATCGCGGGTGGGGCGAGCGGACCGGCGGCAACGACGACCGGCTGCTCGCCGAACGCCCGCCGCACTGGGACTGAAACGCCCTGCCGAGCCGGGACCGCGCCGGGCCGTCGCCCGGCGACCGTCGCGATCGACGAGGCGGGGCGACGCGTACCCGGTCGGGGCCCGGTCAGGGGGTGCTGGCCGCCGCCGGAGCCTTGCTCGTGCCGCCGCCGGAGGAGTTGCCCGACGAGCCGGTGCTGCCACCCGACGTGCTGCTCGACGAGGAGGTCGAGCCGGTCGAGGAGGACGACGACTCGGACGTACCCGACTTGCTCGGGCTCGACGTGGTGTCGGTGCTCGCCGAGCCGTTCGAGCGGGAGTCGGTGCGGTAGAAACCGGAGCCCTTGAAGACGATGCCGACGGAGTTGAAGACCTTCCGCAGCCGCCCCTCGCACGCCGGGCAGTCGGTCAGCGGCTCGTCGGAGAAGGACTGCACCGCCTCGAGCTGGTGACCGCACGTGGTGCAGGCGTACTGGTACGTGGGCACGTTCTCCTCCGGGTCTGACACGGCCGGTTGGCACTCGACGTATTCGAGTGCCAATGGTGCGTCATCGGGGGCCGGTTCGTCCAGCGGAAGTGTGTGGCGCGACACCCGAGAGCGGGAGCAGGCCGCCGCTCGGGGTGAGCGCCGCGCGTACCGGACGGTCGTGGGGCTCGGCCGGGACCTCGTCGAGCAGCTCGCCGTCGTACAGCGGCGTCACCGTGAGGGCGGTCGCCGGCACCCGGGCCAGCGCCCGGTCGTACGAGCCGCCACCCCGACCCAGGCGTACGCCCCGGCGGTCGACGGCCAGGGCGGGCACCACGACCACTTCGGCCGTGGCGATCGCGTCGAGACCCAGCCGAGGGGTGTCCGGCTCGCGGATGCCCCGACCGGCGGCGACCATCGCGTCGGCTCCCGCCCAGCGGGCCCAGTCCAGGTCCAGGTCGTCGCGGAGCACCGGCAGCAGCAGCTCGGCGCCGGGCGGCAACGCGTCGGCGAGCACCGCCGGCAGGTCCGGGCCGCCCGGCTCACCGCCCGCCGGCGCGTACGCGGCCACCCGGGTCGGCCGTAGTCGGCGTACCAGGTCGACGAGTGCGGCCTGGACGGCTCCGGCGGCGCTCTCCCGCTCGGCGGCGGTGTACGCCCGACGGCGGGCCAGCAGCGTCACCCGTGCCGCCCGCTTCGCGTCATGCGTCACTTCCGCTCCTTCCGCAAATTCAGGCACGCAACACCCCTCACGCAACGCCTTTCCCGCCGTTGCTCTGTGTCAGCATCGCAGGCGACGGTCGCGCAACTTCCGGGGGGAAGGTGAGGCGTTGACGCTACGGGGGCGGTTGACCGCGTCGTTCCTGGCCGTGGCGTTCGGCCCGGTCCTGCTCGGTGCCGTCTTCGTCGCCTCCACCGTGGCGACCATGGACCGCAGCCGCGCCACCGAGCGGCTCGCGGTGGCCGCCACCGCCGTGCGCACCTCGATCGACGCGCTCTGCCAGCAACTCCGTGCCGCCGCGGACGCGGTCGCCCTCACCGCCGACCGGCCGGGTGCCGCCAGCCAGGTGGTCAGCCGGGGCCTGGCCTCGGCGGTGCTGGTCACCGACGTGACCGGCCGGGTCAGCTTCGCCACCCCGGACGCCCCACCGGCGCCCTGGCGGGACTGCGGCCCAGCGGAGCCGCCCGTGATCGGTCTCGGCGCGGTCTCCGCCGGGCCGGTCGGTGCGCTCGCCGTCCGGGTGGAACTGCGCGACCCGACCGGAACGGCGCTCGGCACCGTCTCCGCCGCCCAGCCGGTCGACCCCCGGTTCGTGGCGCGTCTCGCGGCGGTGACCGGCGTCGCGGTGACCCTGCTCGACGGCGGCGGCGTGCCGCACGTCGCGCACACCACGGAGTCGGCGAACGGCCGGGACGAGGTGGTCGCCGCCGCCGCGTCGCTGCGCGGTGAGCGGGTGACCGGCACGCCGGACGGCCGGTACCTGCGCCGGGCCGGCCCGACCACCGGCCAGCCGCTGCACCTGGTGCTCTCGGTGCCCAGCGACCAGCCACCCGGGCTGCACGCCGTGCTGGTCGGCGTGGTGCTGCTCGCCGCCCTGCTGGGGGTGGCCGCCGCCTGGCGACTGGCGCGGGTGACCACCCGCCCGCTGGTGGAACTGGCCGGTGCGGTGGACCGGGTGGCAGCCGGTGACCTGACCGCCCGGGTGCCGGTACGCAGTGACGACGAGGTCGGCCGCCTCGCCGCCGCGTTCAACCGGATGGCCCAGGAGACCGGTGGCTATCTGGCGGCGTTGGCCAGCAGCCGCGACCAGCTACGCGGGCACCTCGCGGTGCTGGGCGACACCCTGGCCAGTACGCACGACCTGCAACGGATCCTGCGGGTGATCCTGCGCAGCGCGCTCGCCGCGACCGGCGCCCGGGCCGGTGCGGTGCTGCTCACCGAGCCCGGCGGCGTGCTGGTCGCCCAGTGCTCCGAGGGGCTCGACGGGTACTGGCCCGGCACCGGGTCGGTGCCGGTGGGCAGCGGTCTGCTGGGCGAGGTCGCGGCGACCGGCCGACCCTGCCGGGGACGGGTGGGCCCGGCCGACACCGACGGCGAACCGCCCTGCCGGACGTACGTCGCGGTGCCGTTCACCACGCCCGAGGCGACCGTGCGCGCCGAACCCGGCCCGGGGTGCGACGCCGCGACCGCCGGAACCCGGCCGGACGCGCCGGAGACAGTGCTCGGCGTGCTCGCCCTCTACGACCGACCGGGCGGAGCCGAGTTCGACGACGACGACCTGGCGACGCTGCGCACCTTCGCCGGGCACGCGGCGGTGGCGGTGGAGAACGTCCGCGTCCACGAGGAGGCGCAGCGGCTCTCGCTCACCGACCCGCTGACCGGGCTGTGGAACTACCGCTACCTGCGCGAGTCGGTGCGTCGCGAGGTGGAACGGGCCAGCCGGTTCGGTCGGACGGTCAGCGTCCTCGTGCTGGACCTGGACCGGTTCAAGCGGATCAACGACACGTACGGGCACCCGGCCGGGGACACCGTGCTGGCCGAGTTCGCCCGACGCGTACGGGGCGAGATCCGCGAGGTGGACCTCGCCTTCCGGCAGGGCGGGGAGGAGTTCGTGGTGCTGCTGCCGGAGACCGACGCCCGGGGCGCGACCATCGTCGCCGAGCGGCTCGCCACGGCCGTCCGGGACAGCCCGGTCTCCGTGGCGGGGCACGCCGGGGTGCCGGACCACGTCCCGGTGACGGTATCGATCGGGATCGCCGTCTTTCCGGACCACGCCGACACCGGACCGCAGGTGCTCCAGGCGGCCGACGAGGCGCTGTACGCCGCGAAGTCGGGTGGCCGGGACACCTGGCGGCTGGCTCCCGCCCGCGAGGCGTCCGCCACCCGGGAGCTACCGGTGCTGGTGGCGACCCGTAGCCCGCGGGACGGTCTGCCCCGGGCCGGACCCGAGGGCGATCCGGGCGAACCGACCACCGGCGACGAACCGGCCGGGGCCGGTTCCGCCGGGACCGGCAGAACTGCCCCGGCGGGCGGCGCGTCTTCCGGTCCTCACCCGCCGCGTCACGGCCCCGGCCGATAGTCTCGCGACATGTCGGAGCACTCAGCGAACCCCTCAGCGACCGCCGCCACCGGTCGTCCCCGTGCCGTCAAGGCCGTCATCCCGGCCGCCGGCCTGGCCACCCGGTTCCTGCCGGCGACCAAGGCGGTACCCAAGGAGCTGCTACCGGTCGTCGACCGCCCCGTGTTGCAGTACATCGTCGAGGAGGCCGCCCAGGCAGGTATCGGCGACGTGCTCCTGATCACCGGGCGCGGCAAGACATCGATGGTCGATCACTTCGATCGCCGCCCCGACCTGGAGGAGCGGCTCGCGGAGAAGCCCGAGCTGCTGGCCGCCGTCAAGCGCACCGAGGAACTGGCCGCCATCTACACCTGCCGGCAGCCCGAGCAGCTCGGCCTCGGCCACGCCGTCGGGTACGCCGAGTCGCACGTCGGCGACGAGCCCTTCGCGGTGATGCTCGGCGACGAGTTCGTCAACCTCTCCGAGCCGCTGCTGCCGGCCATGTTGGAGCTGCAGTCCCGTACCGGTGGCGTGGTGCTCGCCTTCTTCGAGGTCGACCCGGCGGAGACCACGCGCTACGGCATCGCCTCGGTCGAGCCCGCCGAGTCCGAGCTGACCGACATCGGCGAGGTCGTCCGGGTCACCGGCATGGTGGAGAAGCCCAAGCCGGAGGACGCCCCGAGCAACCTGGCCGTGCTCGGCAGGTACGTCCTGCCGGGCAGGATCTTCGACGCGATCCGGCGTACCGAGCCCGGCAGCGGCGGCGAGATCCAACTCACCGACGCCATGGAGCTGCTGCGGACCGAGGGCACTCCCGTGCACGCGATCGTCTACCGCGGCACCCGCTACGACACCGGTATGCCGCTGGGCTACCTGCAGACCGTCGTCCAGATCGCCGCCGAACGCGAGGACCTGGGCAGCGAGTTCCGCAAGTGGCTGACCGAGTTCGTCAACTCCGACGCGTCGGGCGGTCCGAATACATGACCGCGACGGCCGACGCCGAGGCGGCCGAAAACGGGTTGACGCCGCTCGCCGACTACCTGGGCAGTGTGCTGCGCAGGTTACGTGCGCTGCCTCCGCTCGACCTCGACCTCACCCAGGCGCACGGCAACGTCCTCGCCGAGGACGTCGTCGCTCCGCACTCGTTCCCGGCCTTCGACCAGGCGGCCGTGGACGGGTACGCCGCGCGCTGGGAGGACATCGCCGGCGGGACCCGGGGCGTGGGATACGTCCCGGCCCAGTCCGGCCGTCCGGGTGGTCGCACGATACGCCTCAACGTGGTCGGTGACCTCGGCGCGGCCAGTTGGCGGCCGGTCCGGCTCACCCCCGGCTCGTGCTTCTCGGTGGCCGCCGGAGCGCCACTCCCGGTCGCCGCCGACGTGGTCGTCCCGGTCGAGTGGACCGACCAGGGCATGGCCGCGGTGGAGATCTTCCGCGCCCCGAAGCGGGGCTACGGCGTACGCCGGGCCGGTGAGGAGGTGGCCGCCGGCACGATGCTCGCCCGCGCCGGCACGTACGTCTCACCGGCGCTGGTCGCGGTCCTCGCCGCCACCGGCATCGGGCACGTGGTGGTCCGCCCCAGCCCCCGGGTGGTGATCGTGGCCACCGGCGACGAACTGGTGGACGTCGGCCGGGGCAGCCAGCCCGGCCAGGTGGTGGACGCCAACTCGCACGCGTTGACCGCGGCGGCGGCGGAGGCGGGTGCCCTGGCGTACCGGGTGGGCATCTGCGACGACGACCCGGAGGGGCTGCGCGGCCTGCTGGAGGACCAGACCCTGCGGGCCGACCTGATCATCACCACCGGCGGCACCGGCACCGGCCCCGGCGACATGGTCCGCCGCATCCTGTCCCGGCGGGAGGGCAGCCGCGCCGGACCGGTCACCTTCACCGACGTGGCGCTCTATCCGGGCACCGCGCTCGGCTTCGGCACCGTCGGCGCCGAGGAGGTGCCGGTGGTGTGTCTGCCCGGCGACCCCGGTGCGGCGATGATCGGTTTCGAGGTGCTGGCCCGTCCCGCGATCAACCTGCTGGCCGGCGCCGAACCGGTGTTCCGCCCCAGCGTGCGGGCGCACCTGCTGGAGACGGTCTCCTCGCCGGTGGGTCTGCGCGAGTTCCGGCCCGCGCACGTCGCCGAGCGACGGGGTGGGGGTTACACTGTCCAACCGCTCAACGGCGGTCCGTTCACCCTCTCCGGTCTGGCGGAGGCGAACGGACTTCTCGTTCTCGGTGAGCGGGTCACCGCCGCCGCTGCCGGCTCCACCGTGGACGTGCTGCTGCTCGACCGTCGACGGTGAATCCGGGTGACGCTCGGGAGTGGAGGAGTGGTGCGGTTCCGACGGGCTCCCGGCTGGCCGGTGGTGCTCTCCGACGGTCCGGTGCTGCTGCGACCGTACCGACGCTCCGACGCGGCGGCCTGGTCCGAGGTGCGCTGCGCCAACCGGGAGTGGCTGGCCCCGTGGGAGTCCACGCCGGCCGGTGGCTGGACCGAACTGAACTCGCCGGCCACCTTCCGCTGGGTGTACCGCGACCAGCGGCGGTCGGCGCGTACCGGCGAGGGCATGCCGTTCGCGGTCTGCCTCTATGCCGACGGCCTGGAACGTCTGGTCGGGCACATCAACATCGGCAGCATCGTGCGTCGGGCGTTCTGCTCCGGCTACGTCGGGTACTGGGTGGACCGTCGGGTCGCCGGTCAGGGCGTGATCCCGACCGCGATGGCGCTCGCCGTCGACCACGCCTTCGGCCCGGGTGGACTGCACCGGGTGGAGGTCAACATCCGGCCGGAGAACGGGCCGTCGCGTCGCGTGGTGGAGAAGCTCGGCTTCCGCGAGGAGGCGTACCACGCGCGCTACATGCACATCGACGGTGCGTGGCGGGACCACATCGGGTACGCGATGACGAGCGAGGAGATCGCCGCCGAGGGCGGGCTGCTGGCCCGTTGGCACCGGCTGCGCGCCCGTACGCCGTGAGCCGTCCCACGTGCGGAATCGGCGCGGCGCGGTGGTTCCGGCCAGCCTGACCCGTAACCTCAGGTAACTGCAAGCTGCGGCAGGCGCTGCCCGCTCCGCATGATTCACGTCGCCGACGCCGATCGGTGAAAGATCCTGCGGCCGGTCGGCGGTTGCTCCGAATCTTGGTGACGGGAGGGGTGAGGGTGCCGACCTCGGTGCTCCTCGCCGTCCTCGCCGCCGCCGGTCTGCTCGCTCTCGCTCCGGCGCTGGTTCGCCGGTACGACGCCGCCGAGCGGTTGGTGGCGGAGCGGGCGCAGTCGACGGCGCGGGTGCTCCAGCGCCGCCGACGACGCCGCACTGTCCCCGGCCGCCGACCGGTCAACCCGTCGCGCGCCCTCGTCGTCACCCTCAGCGAGAACCCCAGCTCGGGCCAGCTCGCCGCCCCGGTCTCCGGCCCACCCGCACCTCGCACCGGTGACTCCCCGCGCGGCTCCGCATCGGCCCGTTCCGGCAGTGCGGCTGCGGGCGATCCGGCGTCGACCGGTTCCGGCGCCGCCGACAGCGCTCCCGCGTCGCGTCGGTCCGGCCGTCCGAGTCGGCTGCGCTCCGTCACACCGGCCGGAAGCCGTCCACGCCGCCGCGCCGACCGCCGACGCCCGCACACCCCCGCCGTCTACCGCCGCCGTCGGGTCCTCGCCGCCCTGGTGCTGCTCAACGCCGTCGAACTGGTCGGCGTTCTGGTGGTCGGCCCCGGCTTCTGGATCAGCTTCGCGGTCACCGGCACCCTGCTCATCGTGTACGTCGTCCACCTGCGCGCCCGCGCCCTCGCCGACCGCCGTCGACGGCGTGCCCGGGCCCGCGAGGCCGCCTGGCTGGCCGCCCGGCAGGCCGAGGTGCGCCGCGAACAGGCACGCCGCGCCGCCGCTCGCCGGGAGGCACAGCGTCGCCTGGCCGCCCAGCGGGAGTCCGTCCGGCGTTCCGCCATGGGCCTGGATCGCCCCGCCGACCTGCCGCAGGTCGCCAGCGGCGGCTCGGTCTCCTACCGCCGCGCCGGTGGCCTGCGCGGTCGTCCCTACGAGGCCGGCCGCGGCTCGCACAGCGCCTGACCTCCTGTCCGAGGGCTCGCCACCCCGTGCAGGGTGGAGGCTGGTCGCCAGGCAGCAGTTTCACGGTTGTTGCTGCCTCGGCGGTGGGTGAAGGCGGCAATATCGGGGATTCTGCTGCCTCGTGGGGGCCGAGGAGCCAGGTGTCCGGGGTGTGGCGATCTTGGGGCGTCGAGCGGGCGGGGCGGTTCGCGGCGAAGGCGGTCGACCTGTTAGCCTTGTCGCCGGCCCGCCTGGTGAAAGCCGGGTGGGACCGAAGCCGGTAAAACGGCGGAGGGGCTGTGGCGCAGACTGGTAGCGCACCTCGTTCGCATCGAGGGGGTCAGGGGTTCAAATCCCCTCAGCTCCACCAGCAACACCAATGGCCAGCGGAAACGCTGGCCATTGATCATTTGGCACAGATTCGGCACAACTCAGCCCGGAAGCGCCGACCCCGAGCGGTTCCCCGCACCCTTCCGAAGCGCCGTGCTGACCATGTTGCGGCGCCCTGCGGCCCGCCGCCGTACCACGCCGGACGCGCGTGCGGCCGGGCGGCCGGTCACGCCCCGGCACGCACGGCGCAGCCATGGAGCAGGAACGGAGACAGCCGGGGCGTCAGCCGCAGGCTCGTGGCCCCGGACGAGTCCTCAGGGGCCACGGACGGGTCACCCAAGAGCCGCTGTGGCGGTGTCCGCGGGTGCCGGTCGATGACCCGAAAGCCGAGTCCGATCCCGGGCACCCTCAGGGAGACCGGGAGGTGCGGGTGGGGTGTCAGTTCTCCGGCTGGATGCTGGCGAGCAGTTCGGTGACGTGGGTCTTGATGTCGTCGCGGACGTGGCGGACGACGTCGAGGGGTTGGCCGGCGGGGTCGGTGAGTTTCCAGTCTTCGTAGCGTTTGCCGGGGAAGACGGGGCAGGCATCGCCGCAGCCCATGGTGACGATGACGTCGCTGGTTTCGGCGGTGTCCCAGGTGAGTCGGGTCGGGGTCTGGTCGGTGATGTCGATGCCGACTTCCCGCATTGCTTCGACGGCGGTGGGATTGATCTGGTCGGTGGGCGCGCTGCCGGCGGAGCGGACCTCGACGGTGTCCCCGGCGAGGTGGCGGAGCCAGGCGGCGGCCATCTGGGAGCGGCCGGCGTTGTGGACGCAGACGAACAGGACGCTGGGCTTGTCGGTCATCGAGCTGCGCTTTCTCGGGTGGGGTGGGGCACGACCACCGCGTCGGCGGCGTGGGGGTACCAGGCGGCGAGGGCGGCGACGGCCACCAGGCCGCCGACGAGCTGGGCGGCGACGAAGCCGGGCACGGAGGCGGGGGCGATGCCCGCGAAGGTGTCGGTGAAGGCCCGGCCGATGGTGACCGCAGGGTTGGCGAAGGAGGTCGAGGAGGTGAACCAGTAGGCCGATCCGATGTAGGCGCCGACGGCGGCCGGGGCCACGGTGGTGCGGCCGGAACGGGCGAGGGCGAAGACCAGGAGGACCAACCCGGCGGTGGCGACCACCTCGGCCAGCCACAGATTTCCGCCGGTGCGGTCGGTGTGGGACCAGGTGACCGGCGGGAGCCCGAACATGAGGGCGGCCAGAACCGCCCCGGCGACGGCCCCGGTGACCTGCGCGCAGACGTAGGCGGCCAGGCCCCGGAGAGTCAGACCGGTCCCGGACCGGCGGCCGAGCCACCAGTCGACGGCCGAGACGACCGGATTGAAGTGCGCGCCCGACACGGGGCCGAACATCAGGATCAACGCGCCCAGAGCGAGGGCGGTGGCGACCGCGTTCTCCAGGAGCTGGAGGCCCACATCCGTCGGGGAGAGCCGGGTGGCGGCGATCCCGGAGCCGACGACGGCGGTGACCAGCAGGGCCGTGCCGGTGAACTCTGCGCTTGCCCGCCGGGTCAGCGCGAGGCTCACCCGGTGACCCGGGGGGCCGTGGGGATGTCCAGCAGTGCGCCGAGCTGGCGGAAGGCTTCCGGGCGGACCCGGTACCAGACCCAGGTGCCCCGCCGCTCGGAGTCCACCAGGCCAGCGTCCCGCAGCACCCGCAGATGGTGGGAGATGGTGGGTCCGGACAGGTCGAACGCCGGGGTCAGGTCACAGACGCAGATCTCCGGCACCGAGGCGATCATCGACATCAGCCGGAGTCGGACCGGGTCGCCCAGGGCCTTGAACATCGGGGCGACCACCGCCGCCTGGTCGTCGTCCATCGGACGGGCCGCGATCGGGGCGCAGCAGGCCACCGCGTTCAGGTCGACCACCGGCACGGCTTGTTTCGACATGCGTCTAGGTTGACAGATTTCAAAACAAGAGGCAACGTGGGGGCTGATTCGAAAATCATCTAGGCAGGACGGGTCGCGGTGATCGTTGCCCTGCCGAGAGGAGACAGCCCATGTCCCGCGTTCAACTTGCCCTGCGCGTGTCCGACCTCGAAGGCTCCGTGGCCTTCTACGCGAAGCTGTTCGGTGTCGAACCGGCCAAGCGCCGCCCCGGCTACGCCAACTTCGCCGTCCAGAACCCGCCGTTGAAGCTCGTGCTCCTGGCGGGCGAGCCCGGCCAGCCGACCGTGCTGGACCACCTGGGCGTCGAGGTCTCCACCACCGAAGAGGTCAACGCCGCCACCCGGCGCCTCACCGAATCCGGCCTGATCACCCTGGAGGAGAACAGCACCGAATGCTGCTACGCCCTCCAGGACAAGGTCTGGGTGCGTGGCCCCGGCGACGAACCCTGGGAGGTCTACACCGTCAAGGCCGACTCCGACCACCTGGAGAAGACCACCGCGAGCGCCTGCGACACCCCCGCCACCGACAAGCAGCCCGCCACCACCGGCACCTGCTGCTGACCGCACCCGACCACAGCGGCAGACGTCCCGCCCGCAACGCCCGGACTCTCGCGAGACAGTACGAGCCGGGTGGCGGGCGGGACGGTGGCAAACACGGTGACCGGATGGTCGGCGGTCGGCGGGGTGGCAGCGGTGGGTGATATCGGATGGTCTTGTGATCCTCCGGCAGATGGTCTCCGCCGGAGCGCTGCTGCCACACCTGGTCGGCCACTGTGGGCGAGACCGCCTGATCAGGCCGACCACGCCCGCCCGCTGCGTCACGTCACGCACCGGAAATCCGGGGCGGTCGAGGTCAGCAGGGCCGTCCTCGCGGGCACTTTCCACGCCCGGTCCAGTTCGGCGGCGAGTGTGCCCAGCAGACGCGGTACGTCCGTGGCGGCCGAGTCGTGCATCGCCTCGACGACGACCAGCACGGTGGAGGTCTCCTCGCGCACCGCCGACCAGCCGCTCTGTCTGTTGGTCCAGCGTCGGGCGTGGGCCCGTCCGTGCGGGTCGGCGAAGATCACCTCACCGGGGTCGGGCCGCTCCTCGGCCCCGCCCAAGGTCAGGTAGCGCTCGTCGCCCCGGGCGTGCCGAACCTCGATGCCACCGCCGACGCGATCGACGTCGAGGATTCCGACCGGGATCGCGTACGCGGCCGAGACGGCGTTGCCGAGGTCGACGAGCGGGTGCACCCGGGGCAGGTCACCGGTGGTACGCAGCCGCCGCAGCAGGGACTCCGACGCACAGCGGTACCTGGTCGGCGCCAGCCCCATCCGGGCGAATGCCCGACGCCACGCCTGGATCTCCGCAAGACCCGCTTCGCTGCCGGCGGCGAGCCGCTGCCGGGCCTGCGCCAGCAGGTCGGCCAGCGGCAGTTCGGCTCGCGGCTCACCGGCGACGCCCTCGGCGTACAGCACGCCGGCGACCAGTGGCGGATGCTCGGCCCGGACCTCGGGAGAGTGCTGGAAGTACACCCTCGACTCCTCACGCCTCGGCGCGGGCCAGCAGCAGGCCCAGCGCCAGGAACGACCCGGCGAAGCACCGGCGCAACCAGTCGGCCACCCGGGGGCGGTCGAGCACGCGTCGGCGTACGGCGGCGGCTCCCAGGCCATACCCGACGAAGACCACCAGCGTGGTGGCGGTGAACACCGCGCCGAGCCCGAGCATCCGGCCGAGGGCTCCCGGCGTCTCCGGGTGGACGAACTGCGGCAGGAACGCCACAAAGAAGATCGTCAACTTCGGATTGAGCAGGTTCATCAGCACCGCCGAGACGATGACCTTGCCCGCCGGACGGGTGGGGGAGGTGTCGTCCACGGTGATCGCACCCCGGTCCCGCAGCGTGGCGAAGGCGAGCCAGAGCAGGTAGCCCACGCCCAGGTACTTGACCAGGTCGAAGGCGAGCGCGCTGGAGTGCAGCAGCGCGGCGAGCCCGGTCACGGCCGCCACCAGGTGCGGGACGGTGCCCAGGGTGCCGCCCAGCGCGGCGACCAGGGCGGCCCGGCGCCCACCGGTCAACCCGGCGGAGAGTGTGAACAGCACCCCGGCGCCCGGGGTGACGACCACGACGAGCGTGGTCAACAGGAACGCGATGGTCACGAGGTTGCTCCCTGGTCCGGTGATGGCACACCGGCAACCCTGTCGCCAGAATGGTCCGATGGACAGTGCCAAAACCGCCCCACCCGACCGGTCCATAACCGAAAGGACGGTCACGCCTCCGGTGGTGGCGGGGCCCCCGGTCAACGCCGGGTCGGACTTCCTGCATCTCGACATCGGGCAGGCTCCGGCGGGTGGGCGGGCGGCCTGGCTTGCCCACCGGCTACGCCGGGCGATCGGCGACGGGGTGGTACCGGTCGGTGCCAGGCTGCCCGCCACCCGGGTACTCGCCGCTGATCTCGGGGTGTCGCGGGGGGTGGTGGTCGAGGCGTACCAGCGCCTGGTGGAGGACGGGCACCTCGCCGGCCGGGGCCGTGCCGGGACCGTGGTGGTCGCCACCGGAGTCGCGGCGCCGCCGGGCGCCGGGACGGGGTGCGGGGCGCGGACCTCGGGGACACCCGGTGTCCGATCGTCGGACGACACCGTCCTGTTCCCGCAGGTACCCGGCCCGGACGCCTTCGACGCGGTACGCGCCGCCCCGGCGCGGATCGACCTGACACCCGGCGTACCCGATCTGGCGGCGTTTCCCCGCGCGGCCTGGCTGCGGGCCGAGAAGGTGGTGCTGGGGCGGCTGGCCGCATCGGACCTCGGCTACGGCGACCCGTGCGGGACGCCGACGCTGCGCCGCGCCGTCGCCGGGTGGCTGGCCCTCAACCGGGGGATCAGCGTCGACCCGGCCGAGGTGATCGTCACCACCGGGGTGTCGCAGGCGCTCGGCCTGCTCGCCCAGGTGCTGCCGGACGACGGCATCACCACCGTCGGCGTGGAAGACCCCGGTTCCCTCGGCGTCCGGCAACATCTCGACAACTGGCGGCTCGACACGGTGCCGATCCCGGTCGACGCCGCCGGACTGCGGGTGGACGAACTGGCCGCCAGCGGGGCACCCGCGGTGATGCTCACCCCCGCGCACCAGTTCCCGACCGGCGTGGTGCTCGACGGCGAGCGGCGCCGCCGGCTCGCCGACTGGGCCCTCAGCGGCGGTCTGGTCATCGAGGACGACTACGACGCCGAGCACCGCTACGACCGCCCGCCGGTGCCCGCGCTGCGGGCCACCCTGCCGGAGCGGGTCTGCTACGCCGGCAGCGTGTCGAAGCTGCTCGCCCCGGCGCTGCGGATCGGTTGGCTGCTGGTGCCCCACCGGTACCGGGACCCCGTGGTGGCCGCCAAACGCAACGCCGACCTGGGCAACGCGATTCTGCCGCAACTGGTCCTCGCCGAGCTGATCACCTCAGGGGCGCTGGAACGGCAACTGCGGCTGCTGCGCCGCCGGCACGTACGCCGCCGGGACGCGATGATCGCCGCCCTGGCACGTCACCTGCCCAGGGCGACCGTGCACGGAGCAGCGGCCGGGCTGCACCTGACCGCCACCCTGGACGGCAACGTGGTGGACACCGAGTTGGCGGCGGCGACTCTCGCCCGTGGGGTGAAGGTGCAGCCGTTGTCCTGGCACTGCCGCCGGCCGTACCCGCCCGGCCTGGTCCTCGGCTACGCGGCCAACTCCGCCTCGGCCATCGAGGAGGGCATCGCCACCGTGGCCGCCGCGCTGCGCTGAGTCATCACGAACGAGGTCCCGGTGTCAGTCGAACAGCCCGTCGAGCGCCTTCTGTTCGAGTTCGCGCCAGCGCTGGGCGTCCTTCAGCGCCTTGGCGATCTCCTTCTCGTCGAGGTGGTGCGCGCCCTCCTCACGGATGCACGCGACGCTGAACGGCCCGCCGACCGACGGCGAGGTCCGCTCCAGCGCCTCCAGCACCCGTACCACGCCCACCACGCCGTACTCGACGGTGCGCGTGGTCATCCGGAAGTGGGACAGCAGCGCGCCGGCCTGCTGGGCCATGGGGGCGCCGGAGCCGATGGCGTGGAAGCCCACGTCCTCGTAGCGGCCGATGAGCCCGTTTGGGTTGATCTCCACGATCCACGGCCCGCCCTGGCTGAAGCCGACCGCGAGCAGGTACGCCGACACCCCGCCGCCGTTGGGCTCGCCGGGCACGTCCGGGATGTAGTTCTTGTAGTGCTTCTTGAAGATGGGCAGGACGCGCTCCTGCAACTCGTCGCCGATGTCGGGGGCTTCGAGGATGGCGGTGGCCGATTCCTCCAGGAGGGGACGCAGGTCGTTGAGTACGCCCCGCGCGCCACTGCCGCCCCAGGCGGCGGAGGAGCCCAGCGGATGAAGCTTCTGGGCGGGGAAGCTCAGACCACGGTCGCTCTCGGTGATCTGGGAGTCCGCGCCGATCACCACCCCGTCGCTGCAGACAACGGCGAGTACGACGGTCATGGAGTCCTCCTGCGCAGGGGTAAGGGGTGTCAGGCGCGAGGTACCCGACATGCCGTCTGCCTACACACCGACAGGTGTCGACCCGTTCGCTCGAACGACCTGCGGCCGGCGTCGGAGCACCGGGCGCGGAGCAGATCAGGACGGTTTGCGGAGTTCGGCCGCGCCGAAGGACACCGAGAACCGCTTGCACCAGATCGAGACGCTGCGGAAGTCGTCGAGATTCGCGTCGGCGGGGATGTCGTACACCTGGTCGCCCCGGTTTCCCTTGAGCCGGTCGAGTTCGAGCCATCGCCCGTCGTCGAAGACGTGCCAGCCGTCCCGGCCGGCGATCACCGGCTGGTCGGTGAGCCAGACTCGCAGGTCGGGGCCGTTGGAGGTGGACAGGTCCTGGAGTGCCAGCCGGTGACTGCCGTCCGCGAGCCGGATCAGTCGGGCGGTGCCGGTGGTCTCGTGTTCGTGGGTGACGAACTCTCCGCTGGCCAGCAGCCTGTTCCTCGGACTCGGCGCGACGGAGACGTCGGCGGCGGAAGGTGACGCCTGGGCGGAGGGGGACCCGACCGCTGGCGGCGAACCCTCGGGCGCGGGTGCGCCGACCTCCGGCAGTGTCTCGGCGACCACCTGGTTGGTGAACAGCTTCCATGGTTGGAACCAGTAGAGACCGAATGCCGCGCCTGCGCCCAGCAGGACGGCGAGGAGCCAGGTCAGGGGTTTGCGCGTCATCGCCGGAGCCTATGTCGGCGGAAACTCCACCGGCGCTGTCAGTCTATTTCGGATTTCTTACGGTGCGGGGTGCCCGGCGGCTCGCCGGACGAGGAGCCCGGGAAGGCCAGTCGTCACAGGCGACCCGGATGATCGCAATCCTGAGTGAACTGTCAGGATTGCGGGATGACGGTCAGAACTGCCGGCAGGGTCGCCCTGGTCACGGGCGGGAGCCGGGGCATCGGCGCCGCCGTCGCGCGCCGCCTCGCCGAGGACGGGATCGACGTCGCGTTCACCTACCGCACGGCGGGGGACAACGCGAAGTCCGTCCTGGCCGACATCGAGGCGTACGGGCGAACCGGCTTGTCGCTCAGTGCGGACAGCGCCGATCCGACGGCGGTGATCGACGCGGTGGACCGGACGGTGGCCGAGTTGGGGCGGCTGGACATCCTGGTCAACAACGCGGGGGTGTTCGCGGGTGGGCCGATCGAGTCGGTCAGCTTCGACGCGCTGGACCGGGCGGTCGCGGTGAACGTACGCGGGGTGTACCTGGCCACCCAGGCGGCGGTGCGGCACATGGGCGATGGTGGGCGGATCGTCAACATCGGCAGCAGCTTCGCCAGTCGTGTCCCCGCGCCCGGAGTCAGCGCGTACGCGATGACCAAGAGCGCGGTGAACGGGCTGACCCGGGCCCTGGCCCGCGAACTCGGCCCGCGTGGCATCACCGTCAACCTGATCCTGCCCGGCTCGACCGACACCGACATGAATCCGGCCGACAGCGACGGTGCGGACGCGCAGCGGACGCAGATCGCCCTCGGGCGGTACGCGTCGCCGGCCGACGTGGCCGCGACCGTCAGTCACCTGGTGGGTGACGGCGGCCGGCACATCACCGGTGCGTCGATCGCGATCGACGGCGGTGCGACCGCCTGAGGGGTGGCGTCCCGGCACCGTGGTGACCTAGACTCCAAACCCCGTTCGATCGAAGATCGTCGTTATGGCTTCGACGGTGTCGGCCGACGTGTCCCGGCTACCGGCTGGAGCAGTTGTGGACGAAGGTCACCTGATCGATCGCCGGCGCCTGCTGGGCCTGATCACCGCCACCCTCGCCGTCGGCGTGATCCCGGAGGCGTGGCTCGCCGAGGCGGCGTACGGGGCGACGCCCCGCTGGAACCGACCGTTCGACAAGTGGGTCCCGATCACCTCGTCGTTCGGCGTACGGGTCGACCCGATCACCGGCGAGCGGCGGCAGCACAACGGCACCGACTACAGCTACGGCGGCATCCTCGGCTATCCGGTCCGGTCGATCGCGGCCGGCACCGTCACCGGCGTCACCTACAGCGCCGCCGGGCTCGGTCACCACGCCACGGTCACCCACGCCGACGGGTGGCGCAGCGTCTACGGTCACCTGCGGGACGTACCCGTGGTGCGGGTCGGCACGCAGCTCGCGGCCGGGCAGCACCTCGGCAACGTCGGGTCGACGGGCCGCTCCACCGGGCCGCACCTGCACCTGGAGATCTTCCATCCGAACGGGCACCGCGTGGACCCCGAGTCGATCCTCACCGGCGCTCCCTACGCCGGGGCACCCGGCCAGCCACCCGCGATTCTCACCAAGGACGGACTCATGTACCTCATCTGGAGCACCGGCGGCACCGGCTACCTGGTCACCCCCAACCGCGTGATCGGGCTGCGGTCGATGGCCCACTACAACCTGTTCAAGCGGATCATCAACTCGAACCAGGCCGCCGACCAACCCGAGATCTTCAACCAGTTGGAGATCGACCAGATCAACGCGTACCTGAACGGGCACGTCCCGGCCTGACCCGGCGTCAGGTCGCGGCGCTCCGGGCGTCGCCGTCGCGCCCGTCGAGGACGGCGAGCAGGGCCGAGGCGACGAGCGCCACCGGCCGGTCGTCGTCGCGGGTCAAACAGCGCAGCGTGTCCGCCGCGAGGGTCCCCGGCATCTCGGCGAGGGCCTGGGTCAGCCGCATCCGCGCCGCCGAGTCCGCGCCCGGATCGGCGAGTTCGTCGGCCAGCGCAGTCATGATCCGTTCCGCCCACGTCGCGTCCTCGGCGAGGGTGCCCAGCAGTTCGGCCGCCTCGACGTCGTTGGGACCCTCGACCACGAGACCGACAAGCGTCGGCACCGCCCGGGTGTCGCCCCGGGCGCCGAGCGCGAGCGCGGCCGGTCCGCGCACCGCCGGCTCGGCGTCGGCGAGCGCGTCGACGAGGGCGGCGCTCGCCTCGTCGCCCGGCAACTCGGCGAGCGCCCGGACCGCGCGCCGCCGCACCTCGGCGTCACCCGAGGTCAGGCCGGACGCCACCCGGGCCACACCGGCACCGGCCGCCCGCGCGAGAGCCCACCGCAGCGCCCCGGCGACGTGCGGATCGGACTCGCCGAGCACCGCCTCGGCCAGCAACTCGGTGGGGGCCGACTCGTGCTCGACGAGGACCGCCTGCTGGCGGCGCGCGGCACTGCCCGATCCGAGACCGTGCAGCAGTTCGATCAGACGCGCCACCTCCGGCCAGTCGGCGGGCCCGGCGGCATCGACCGTGCGGAGCCGGTCGAGCAGCTCACGCTCCCGGTGCAGCCGCTCCTCGGTCCGCCGGATGAGGTCGCCGACCAGCGCCGCCGGGGTGAAGGCGGGGTCGTCGAGGGTACGACCGATCTCCCGCAGCGACAGCCCCAGCGAGCGCAGCCCCTCCACGTGGAAGATCCGCCGGACGTTCTCCGGGGTGTACTCCCGGAAGCCGCCCACGGTGCGACCGGTGGGACGGACCAGCCCGAGCGCGTCATAGTGCCGGAGCATCCGGGCGCTCACCCCCGACCGTCGTGCCACCTCACCGATCAGCACCGGGTGTCTCCTCCCGGTCCGGGCCGAGCACCGCGACCCTTCTCGCCTCGTGCACGGCGAGGTCGAATCCGGCCTCCGGGTCGAGCAGCAGGCGTTCGGTGGCGCGCGCGTGCGCCCGTACCGCCGGGTCCCGGTGGGTGGCCGCCGCCGCCAGGACCGGCTCGACCACGTCGGCCAGCTCGACGAGGGCCTGGCTCAGACTGAGCTGGACCTCCCGGTCACCGCGACCGAACTGCGTGGCCAGCTCCGTGGCCAGTGCCGACCGCTCCGCGTCGGGTACGAGCACGACGGCCGTTCGCCAGGCGGTCCGCGCCACCGTGTCGTCGGCGTCGCGCAGCAACGCGGTCGTGATCGCCGGCCAGACGCTCCGGTCCCTGATCTTCGACAGGCTGTGCAGCGCCTGACTGCGGGCCTGGGCATGGGTGGAGTCGAGCTCCGCCAGCAGCCTCGGCACCGTGACCTCCGACGGCAGCCGGGTCAGCGCCCAGGTGAGCATGTCGCGCACGAAGAAGTCCGGTTCGACCCCGCCGCGCGCCACGAGTACGTCCACGGCACCGGGATGCGGGTGCGTACCGAGGGCCAGGGCCGCGTTGAGCCGCCTCGACGGGTCGTCGGCGGACAACGCGTCGACCACTCGTGCGTCGGGCGTGGGCTGGTCGGTCGAGTCGATGGGAACCACCTCCGACCACCAGTGAAGACCTTGACACCGTGACAGGGTCAAGTCTCACCTGTTCCCTAGACTGCCGTGGTGCGATACGACCAGCTCGAAACAGCGATCCGTCGGCTCGTGGACACGGCCGGAGAGGACGAACTCCGGGTGTTCGGCGTCGAGACGGTGGCCCGCCTCGTACGCGACGAGGGACTGGTCGACGTCGCCGCCGACGGGGAACTGGACGAGGACGCCGCAGCGGCGTTCGCGCTCGCCCGGAAGACCGTCGGGACGGCCGACGCCGCCACGTCACGTGCGCTGATCACGCGGATCGAGGAGGGCGCCCTCACCGACGGCGACATGGACCCGGACCTGCTCATCGCCCTGATCGCGCTCGAACACTGGACGACGTACCTGGAGACCGGGCAGCGCGACGAGCTCTACGAGCTGGCGCTCCGCTCCGTCGAGGAGGTCGACCACCAGGTCTCCGCCGACCTCGACGACTTCCTGGCCACCCCCGAGATGGCCGCCGAGTACGAGCGGATCGCGCGCCTGCTGCAGGGCGGGCCCCCGGCCTGAGGAACTACCCCTATGGTGGGTCGATGGCATCCGTGAAGCAGGTCCAGGTGACCTTCGACTGTGCAGAACCCGAGCGTGTCGCCCGTTTCTGGTGCGAGGTGCTGGGATACGTGGTGCCGCCGCCACCGGAGGGCTTCGCTGACTGGGCGGAGTTCACTCGCGCGTTGCCGCCCGAGCGGCAGGGCGCGGCGTTCGCCTGCGTCGACCCGACCGGCGCGGGTCCGAGACTGTTCTTCCAGCGGGTACCCGAGGGCAAGGTGGTCAAGAACCGGCTGCACCTCGACGTGCGGGCCGCCACCGGGCTCGTCGGCGCGGAACGCGTGGCCGCGCTCGAAGCCGAGGGCGCGCGGCTGGTCGCGCTCGGCGGCGCCCGGGTCCGGCTGCTGGAATCCGACGGCTTCAACGAGTCCTGCCTCGTGATGCAGGACGTCGAGGGCAACGAGTTCTGCCTCGACTGACCGGTTCAGGCCGTTTCGGGTACTCCGGGTGCGCGCGGCGAGCGAAGACCAGCGCTTCCGCGTTGACCTCAAGTTCCCGCCGCCGCGTTGATCAAGAGGTTTTGGTCGCTCCGGGGTGCCGTCGTCGGCGCAAACTTCTTGATCAACGCTTAGTGCGGGGTGAGGTGGCGGGGGAGGGGGTGGGTGGGTGGGTGCTGCGGTGGGGTTTCGTATAGATGACGTTCTCTTGACGGTGGTGATTGTTAGCGCTATCAATGCGGTGGCGGTGTTCCTGTCGTGGTGGAAGGGCGGGGCTATGGTGCGGCGCAGTGTCCGCAGGGTCGTGGCGATGGCGGCGGTCCTGGTGTTGGCGGGAGGCGCCGTGGTGGCGGTGGGGGCGGTGCCGGCGCAGGCCGCCCCGGTCACCTTCACCAATCCACTGGCCGAGCAGCGTGCCGACCCGCACGTCTACCGGCACACCGACGGGTACTACTACTTCACCGCCACCGTCCCGGAGTACGACCGGATCGTGCTGCGCCGTGCCACCACGCTCCAGGGACTGGCCACCGCCGCCGAGCGGGTGATCTGGCGCAAGCACGCCAGCGGCGAGATGGGCGCCCACATCTGGGCTCCCGAGATCCACTTCATCGGCGGCAAGTGGTACGTCTACTTCGCCGCCGGGCGTACCGACGACATCTGGGCCATCCGGCCGTACGTGCTGGAGAGCAGTGCGGCGAACCCGTTGGACGGGCCGTGGGTGGAACGTGGACAGCTCCAACCGGCCCGCAGCGGCTTCTCGCTCGACGCCACCACGTTCGTCCACAACGGAGTCCGCTATCTGGCCTGGGCCGAGTACGCCGGTAGCAACTCGAACATCTACCTGGCCCGTGCCACCAACCCGTGGACGTACGCGGGCACCCCGGCCCTGATCGCCACCCCCACGCACGCCTGGGAGACCCGGGGGTACCGGGTCAACGAGGGGCCGGCGGTGCTGATCCGCAACGGGCGGGTGTTCATGACGTATTCGGCCAGCGCCACCGACGCCAGTTACGCGGTCGGGCTGCTCACCGCCTCGGCCACCAGTGACCTGCTCAATCCGGCGTCGTGGAGCAAGCGGTCCACGCCGGTGCTGGCCAGCGACGCCCGGACGGGTCAGTGGGGTCCGGGGCACAACTCGTTCACCGTGGCCGAGGACGGCAGCGACGTGATCGTCTACCACTCCCGCAACTACGAGCGGTACCTCGGCAACGGCTACGACCCGCTGACCGACCCGAACCGGCGTACCCGGCTCCAGCGGGTCTACTGGAACGCCGACGGTACGCCGAACTTCGGCGTACCCGTGCCGGACGGCCTCAGCCCGGTGCGGTTGCGCGCGCACGACCTGCCGGACCGCTACATCCGGCACTGGGAGTTCCGGGTGCGGTTGGAGCCGAACGTCGCCGTCCTGGCCGACTCGCAGTTCCGGATCGTCGCCGGTCTGTCCGACCCGTCGGCGATCTCGTTGGAGTCGACCAACTATCCCGGCTACTACCTGCGGCACCGTAACCACCAGCTCTGGGTGGAGCGCAGCGACGGCTCCACCCTGTTCCGGCAGGACGCCACGTTCACCCGCCGGGCCGGGCTCGCCGACGCGGCGAAGGTGTCGCTGGAGGCGGTGAACTTCCCCGGCCAGTACGTCCGGCACCGCGACGGGCTGCTGCACCTGGAAGCCGTGTCGGACGGCCCCGGGCGCGCGTCGGCCACCTTCGCCCTGGACTAGGGCCTCTTCCTGGCACGGGCCTTCGACGGCGACCGTGGCCCACCCGACGACACTGATCTATATTGATCGCTTCCGTTGTGGACGTCGACGCGCCACGAGTGCGTCGGTGCGGCGGCAGTCGGGCGAACCCGGCTGCCCGGATCAGGAGGCCCAGTGAAGATCAGCAGCGTGGTCCGTCAGGCCGTCGTCGGTCTGCTCGTCGTCGGCGCGGCACTCGTCCCGGCCGGTGCCGGCCAGGCGCACGCCGTGGCCGACGCGGTCAGCGTCTATCCGCCTATCCAGGGTGCGTCCACCTGGGACCGCTTCGGGCTCTCCGGGCCGGCGAGCCACCACCGGGTCTTCTCGAACTGGGGATATCTCAACGACTGGTCGGTCGACATCTACCGCAACCCCGGCGCGACCGTGGTCTCGCCGTTCGGCACGAAGAGCGCCGCCGGTCATCCGATCTCGGTCCGCGTGGTCACCGTGCGGGCCGGTTGCGCTACCGGGAACCTGGCCGACGGCGGGTACCGCATCGGGCTGGAGGCCCGGGACGACCGGCTCGGTGCGGTCATCGCCCGCGCCGACGTCATGCACGTCGCCAACAAGCCGGCCGGCATCGTGGTCGGCGCGACTGTCGGGCCGTGGACCAAGCTGGGCGAGACCGGCCGGTTCCGCTACTCCAGCTGCTACCAGGTCAACGGCGACTCCGGCGCACACATCCACCTCGAAGTGATCAATCAGCACCGGTACTCCTGCTACATTCGGCGGTCGGCGAACACCGCGTTGACCGACCTGACGGTGATCGGCCGCGCCGGTGTCCACTACTCCGGTGCGCCCCAGGCCTGCTGATCGGAACCGCCGGCAGGTCACGCCCGGGCGCGACCTGCCGGCGGGGTCACCGGACGGGTGGGGTCACGCGCGGACCCGCCGGGCGGACGGGCGGCGGGTCAGGGCGAAACCGACCACGCCGGCCACTGCGGCGAGGACGCCACCGGCGGTGGTCCAGATCCAGCGGGAACCGGCCTCGGGGAGCCACCCGGTGAGGTCGATGTTCCAGCCGTCGTCGTCCTCGTCGACCGGTGCGACCGTCGGCTCCGTGCTCAGCACGGCACCGGCGTTGGTCGGCGCCACCAGCGGGGCTTCCAGCCGACCGTCCTCCGGGGCGCTGCCGGCGTCCCCGCTGGCGGAGATCAGCAGGTCCACGTCGATCGGACGACCCAGGTCGGGCTCGGGCACGTCGACCACGGACAGGCGCACGTAGTACGTGCCGGGCAGCGGATCGGCGGACCACGGCTCCGCCCAGGGCCGGACACGTCGCAGGGTGCAACCGAGGGCCACGGTACCCACCGAGGAGTCGGCGGTCGGGGTCTGCGCGCCGGCCGTACACGCCTGGCGGCGGCGCAGGCCGTCGAAGACCTCCACGGTCCACGTCGACGTGCCGGTGCGCTGCTCGGCGAGGGAGACCGTCGCGGTGATCTCGTGGGTCTCGCCCGCCGCCGCCGGGAACGACCAGTAGAGGTACTCGCCGGTGGAGGCGCCCACCCGCACCGGTTGACCCGCCGCGATAGGGGTGGCGCTGAGGAACGTGGTGCCGGCCTTGGTCACGGTGGCGGCACCGGGCGAGGGAGTGGGGGTGGGTGCGGCCAGCGCCGCGCCCGGGGCCAGGACGATGCCGGCGGCCAGCAGCGCGGCCACGGTTGCCGATCGGGTACGCATCAGTTCTCCCTCCAGGTGGCGACCCACCAGCGGGTGAGCAGGCCGGTGACGAGCCCGGTGAGCAGACCGGCCAGGGTCAGCAGGAGCAGCAGCACCCAGCCGCGCCCCAGGTCCGGCCCGTCCGGAGCGGGGGAGGCGGCGACCACGTCGACGGTCAGTTCGACCGGCATGCCGGGGTCCTTCGCGGTGCCCGACCGGGGCGAGAACATGTTGCTGACCACCAGACAGACGGTGGTCACCGCCGGGGTGGCGCTGGCCGTCGGCGCGGGGGTGGCGTCCTCGTCGCGCTCGGCGTCGTCGCCGTCCTCCGTGGCCGACCAGCGCAGACCGGCCGAGACGACGTCGGTACGTCCGCTGCCGGCGTCCACGCCCCGGACCAGTTCCCGGCCGTCCGCCGCGGTGGCCCGCAGCAGTACGCCGTGGTCGGGATTGATCGGCCGGTCGAGCGCGATGCTGACCGAGGCGCGCAGTTCCTGTCCCGTCCGGACCGGCACCCGGTACCAGCGGTGCTCGGAGAAGGTCTCCCGGTCGGTGTAGACGCCGGGGGAGAGCAGCGGCGCACCCTCGCAGACGTCGGTTCCGTCGACCTTGGCCGGCGTGGTGGCGTACGTGTCTCGGGCCCGGTCGACGAGTTGCTTGAGCCGGTCCGTGAGGTCGTCGGCGCTTGTCGCGGCCGTGTACGTGCCACCCGTGGCGGCGGCGATGCAGAGCAGTTGCTTGCGGACCTTCTCGTCGGGTGCCAGGCCGAGGGTGTCCACCACCAGCGTGGTGCCCTGGGCGGCGAGTTCCCGGGCCACCTGGCAGGGGTCCGGCGGTGCGCAGGTGTCCTCGCCGTCGGTGATCAGCACGATCCGCCGGGCGGTGGTGCCGGTGCCGAGGTCCTTCGCGGCCTCCCGCAGGGCGAGCCCGACCGGGGTGAATCCGGTCGGACGCAGTGTCGCCACGGCGGCCTTGGCCTTCGTCCGGTCCACCGGACCGACCGGCACGATCTGCTGGGTGTCCCGGCAGCCCTGCTGCTTGTCCTGGCCCTTGTAGGTGGCCCCGAGCACCCGGATGCCGAGCTGGGTCTCGTCGGGCAGGGCGTCCACCACCTCGCCGAACGCCTGTTGCGCCACCGAGATGCGGCTGCGTCCGTCGATGTCGGTGGCCCGCATCGAGCCGCTCACGTCCAGCACCAACTGGACGCGAGGCGGCTCGGCGACGGGTTCTGCCTGGTCGTCGTCGGCTCGGGCCGGCGCGGGGCCGGCCAGCGTGGTCGCCGCCAGCAGCCCCAACAGGGCGGCTGACGACCATCTCTTGTTGATCACCGGGCGGAGTGTAGCGACGTCCACTCAGGACGATCACTCCGGTCGTCGGGCGAGCCGGCTGTCCCGCACGGCCCGCCCGACGTACCGCCGGCAGACGACCTCGCGTGCGCTACGGCCGCCAGGAACCGGCGGAGCGGAACAACGGCTTGTACTCCACCACGCCGTTGGTGTCGGCGACGTCGAAGACGACCGTGCCGACCCGCTTGGTGCCGGCCGGCAGGTTGTTGCCGGAGCCGATGGTCTCACCGCAGCCGGCCAGGATCCCGGCCAGGCCGTTGACCGTGGTCCCGTCGGCCGCCACCCACTCGAAGTAGATCGGGTTGATGGAGGCCGTGCCCTTGGTCACCGTCGCCGTCACGTCGGCGATCAGGTAGCGGCCCTTCCGTGGCTCGGGGGCGAACGACCGGCAGCCCTCGTTCACGGTCCGCACCCGGGTCACGGTGATCTCGACGGTGCCGTCGTTGTCGTTCACCACCAGGGTGGTGCCGATGCTCAGGTTGTACGTCTCGCCGCTGGGCGGCGAGTTGGTGGGCGGAGGCGGCGGCGGGGGCGCGGCCTCGGTCGGCGCGGCGCTCGGCGACGGTTCCGGTGCCGGCGAGGCGGCCGACGGTATGGGCCGCGCGCCGGTCTCCCGGTCGTCATCCGTGCCGTTCAGCAGCGCGATGACGCCGCCGCCACAGCAGAGCAGCGCCAACGCGGCGACCACGGCCACCACGATCAGCGCGGTCTTGCTGCCGGAACCACCGCTGGGCTGTGGCGCGCCCAGCGGGTACCCGGGCGCAGCCGGCGGATAGCCGGTGCCGCCAGGCGGATAGCCGCCCTGCTGGTAGCCACCCGACGCGTACGGTCCGGGCTGCTGGTAGGCGCCGGGCGCCTGGTAGGGGTCGTGCGACGGGTACGCGGCACCGGCCTGCGGGTACCCGGCACCGGCCTGGTACGGGTCGTGCTGCGGGTACCCGCCAGCGGCTGCCTGGTGCGGCGCGTACGGCGATCCCGAGCTGGGCGGCTGGGGGGCACCCGAGGCCGGGTAGTGCGGCGACCCGGAGACCGGCTGCTGGGGCGAGCCGGCGGACGGGTACTGGGGAGAACCGGAGACCGGAGGCTGGGGTGCGCCGGAGACCGGCGGTGCGGGCGGCGGCTGCGGGGTGGCCCAGGCACTGTCGGGCTCGTCGGGTGGGGCGGCCCACGTGCCGTCGGGCTGCGCGTCGGCCGGCTGCCCGACCGGCGGCAGGGGTGCCCACGGATCACTGGGCGGCTGCGGCGGCTGGTAGGGGTCCTGCGGCCCGGATGGGGGCTGGGGGTCGCTCACCGTACTCCTCGGGCACCTGACGTCTAACGCGAACCGCCTGACGCTACCTCGGGCGGGCAACACCGAGCGGCCACCGGTAGGGGTCCGAGCGGAGGAGGGCCAGGGGCCGTACGGCCCGGTCAGGGGCGGTGACGCTCAGGCGCGTACGGGCGACGGCGGGCGTGGACGCCTCACTCCGGCAGGAGTACGGCGGCGGTGCGGACCAGGTTCGCGTCGACCGCGTACCGGCCGGTCACCAGGGTGGGCGGACGGTCGACCGGGGCGGCGTCGATCCGGGCCGGTGCGATCCGTGCGGTGAAGGTCCCCGCGTCGGGGTCGAGCTCCACCACCGCGTCGTGGAAGTCCAGCCAGGTGCCGACGATCGGGTGCCACACCTTGTAGACCGTCTCCTTGGCGCTGAACGCCACTGTCGGCCAGGAGACGCCGGAGGGCAGCCGAGCGTACCGGTCCTCCTCCTCGGGCAGGCAGATCAACCGGCGTACGCCCGGGCTCAGTTCCTTGTGCTGCTCGGCGTCCATGCCGACCCCGCGCACCTCGCTGCGGCGCGCGACCGCCGCCGCGCAGTAGCCCCGGGTGTGGGTGATGCTGCCGACCGTGCCCGTCGGCCAGACCGGCGCGCGGTTCTCGGCGGCGAGCACCGCGACCTGCGGCAGGCCCAGCTCCGCCATGGCCCGGCGGGCGCAGACCCGGCCCGCGGTGAAGTCACGGCGCCGGCTGTCCACCACGCGTTCCCCGAGACCGGCCGCCTCCTCGGCGTGGAGTTGCCCGGACCAGTCCTGCTCCCGGGCCACCGCCACCGCCACCTCGGGAGGCAACAGGTCACGCACGCGCGATCACCGGGTGGTGCGTTCGGCGGCCCGTCCCGGTACCGTCGACCGGCGGCGAGTGCTCTGCGTCAATGCGACGCGTACGGTGGGTCGCGGTGGTCATGGTTGGTCAACGTACCTCAATGACGTAACACCGTGTCGATCCCGGGCGCTGTACGAAGCGCACGGCGCTCGTGGCGCGGCGGCGGGTGCCCACCCGTGGTCCTGTGTGGAGGCGGAAGGAGCGCGATGACAGGTGTGGCGGATCGCTCGGGGAGTGCGGTGGCCGGGACCGGTGGTGTGGAGCGGCTGGCCGAACATGCTCCGGCGACTCCCGACTGGACCTGCGGCACCTGCGGCGCGGACTGGCCCTGTGCGCCGAAACGTGCCCGGTTGCTGACCGAGTACGGGACGGATCGGCCGATGCTCAGTGTCTATCTGGGCGCGTGCCTGGCCGCCGCGGTCGAGGACCTGCACGCGCCCGGACCGACCTCGTTGCAGGACCGGTTCCTCGGCTGGCTGCCCCGCCGCCCGAGGGACCCGGCGAGCCCGCCGCCGACGTGATCGTGGCCACCCTGTCGACGGGACGGGTACGCCGCTGGCCAGGCAAAATGTGAGCTGGTTTCCGGTTGGGCGTGGCGGTTCTCCGCCTCCAGCCGAGGGTGCGGTTCGGTGGAGATCCTTGTCGGGACAGGCCCCGGTCGGAAATCTGACCCGAGCTGCCCCGTTGTGCCGCTGGTCATGGGTGGTTAAGCTGCAGAGGCGCGCCCCAATCGCCCGCTTCCCCCGTGGCAGGCGATCGGGGCGCGTCCTATTGTCCGGACTGAGTGCCCGGACCGACGTGACAGGGCCCGCACGCCACAGCGTGCGGGCCCTTCGCCGTCGGTGTCAGATCCAGCGACCGTCCAGCCACATCCGTGCGGACCACTCCGCGTACGGCAGCGACTGACCGACGAAGATCGGATAGAAGTACGCGAAACAGAGGACGACGAGCACCATGTACGCCCCCACGATCACCCCACCCACCAGGCGGCGGTCCCGGGTGGCCTCGTCGTCGAGGACCGGTCGGGTGCCGCTCGGCCCGGCCGGCGACGCTATCGCCCCGAGCACGTAGACCACCGCCAGCACGAGGAACGGCAGCGCGGGCGCGGCGTAGAACGAGAACATCGTCCGCCCGTCCAGAGCGAACCAGAACCACGGCAACAGGCCGGCGGCCACGCTGAGCAGGATCGTGCCGGCGCGCCAGTCCCGGCGGGCCAGGCCGAGCCAGACCAGCGCCACCAGCGCGGGCAGGAACGACCACCAGAGCAGCGGGGTGCCGAGCAGGAGGATCTCCTCGGCACAGCTCGCCGCGCCGCAGGGGCTGTCGTTGGTCCAGTGGAAGGCGACCGGTCGGCCCAGCAGCAGCCACTGCCAGGGCCACGACTGGTATTTGTGCGGGTCGTCGAGTTGGCCGTGGAAGCCGAGCGCGGCCTGGTGGTACTGGATCAGGTTCCACAGCGCCCCGATCACCGGTGTGTCGCTGAGCCCGGCGTCCGGGTAGCGCTCGGCGAGCCGGTAGTAGCCCTCCTGGCTGCGCAGCCAACCCGACCAGGACGCCACGTAGGTGACCGCCATCAGCAGGCCGGCGAGCGCCATCCACGGCACCCCGTCGAGCATGGTGGCCCGCCACGGCCGGGGCACCCCCGCCGCGCGGCGGACACCGACGTCCCAGAGGAGCATCAGCAGTGCGAACGCGGGCACGAAGAACAACGCGCTCCACTTGACCGCGAAGGCGCAGCCGAGCAGGACCCCGGCGGCGAGCCGCCACCAGGGCCAGTTCCGCCAGCCGCCGGGCGGGCGGCCCGCCCGGCCCCGGGCCGTCGGATCCAGCCCCGCCTCCAGCGCCTGGGCCCAGCGCCGACGCTGCGCGTCCCGGTCCAGCACCAGTGCGCCGAAGGCGGCCAGCACGAAGAAGAGCAGGAAGAGGTCGAGCAGGGCGGTGCGGGACAGCACCAGGTGGAAGCCGTCGAACGCGAGCAGCAGGCCGGCGGCGCAACCGAGCACGGTGGAGTGGAACATCCGGCGGCCGATGCGGATCAGCATCAGCACCGACAGGGTGCCGAACAGCGCCGCCGAGAAGCGCCAGCCGAACTCCGGCGAGGTGGTCATCAGCGCGCCGGGCACCGAGATGCCGTGTTCGGCGTCGGCGTAGCCGAAGGCCCACTCGCCGAGACCGATCAACCACTTGCCCAGCGGCGGATGGACCACGTACGACGGTCCACCGTCCTTGTAGTTCCACTCGACGCCCTTGTCGATCAGCCCCCAGGCGTCCCGGGCGTAGTAGGTCTCGTCGAAGATCTTGCCGGTCGGGTGGCTGAGGTTGGCGAAGCGCAGCACCGCCGCGATCGCCACCACCACGGCGGTGGCCCACCACGATCTCCGGTCCACGCGGGCCTCGACGGTGGCCAGCCGACGGCGGATCGCCGCCGGTACGCCACCGCCGCCCGCGTCGCCGGTCGTGCCACCGCCCGTGTCACCGGTCGAGGTGGCCGCCTGCTCCGGTCCCGGCTGGTCCGCGTTCGCGCTCTGTGCTGTCGACGCACTCGTCACCCGGCGATCGTAGGCTGCGGAGGGGGTCGCTGGCGTACATCGTCTCCGAATCCGGTACGACCGTCGATGAAGGAGTGCCTACTCGTGGGTGAAATGTCCGAAACTGGTCGCCTGGTCCTCCTCGGCGCGCCGCTCGGCAACCCCGCCGACGCCTCCACCCGACTGCGAGACGTGCTCGGCACCGCCGACGTGGTCGCCGCCGAGGACACCCGGCGACTGATCCGACTCGCCCGCGACCTGGACGTGACGATCCCCGGCCGGATCGTCTCCTACTTCGAGGGCAACGAGGAGCGCCGCACCCCCGAACTGGTCGACGTGCTCACCGCCGGACACCTCGTCGCGCTGGTCACCGACGGCGGCATGCCCAGCGTGTCCGACCCCGGCTACCGGCTGGTCCGCGCCGCCCTGGACGCCGGCGTCCCGGTCACCTGCGCCCCCGGACCGAGCGCCGTCACCACCGCGCTGGCGCTGTCCGGGCTGCCCTGCGACCGGTTCTGCTTCGAGGGCTTCCTGCCGCGTACCCCCGGTGCCCGCCGGGCCCGGCTGCGGGCGCTGGCGGCGGAGGAGCGCACCCTGGTCCTGTTCGAATCCCCGCACCGGATCACCGCCGCGCTGACCGACCTCGCCGACGCGTTCGGCGCCGACCGGCCCGCCGCGCTCTGCCGGGAGCTGACCAAGACGTACGAGGAGGTGCTCCGCCGCCCGCTGGGGGACCTGGCCCGGTGGGCCGCCGACGGCGATCCGCGCGGTGAGATCACCCTCGTGGTGGCCGGGGCGCCGGCCACGCCACCCACCCGACCCGACGACGACGCCCTGCGCACCGCGGTCGCCGAGCGGGAAGCCGCCGGCCAGAGTCGCCGGGACGCTGTCACCGAGGTGGCGACGGCCTTCGGGCTGCGTCGCCGTGACGTGTACGCCGTCGTGCACCAGGTGTAAGGAAGGGCCCCCTACTAACGCCTCGTGTATAGGAAGGGTCCCTTCCTTACATCTCACCAGGCGGCGGCGAGGAAGCCGAGCGTGATCGCCAGCGGGCCGGCGAAGGCGACGGTGACCGCCCAACGACGGCCCCGTGGATCGGGCAGTCGCGTCGCGCCGGTCCAGCGGGCGATCCCGGCACCGCAGCCGAGCACCCCCAGCAGGCCGAGCAGCCAGCGCAGGTGCGCACCGACACCGTGATCGGCGTACGCGACGGCGGCGTCCGGACCGGTCACCCGGGCGGGTAGCGCCGTCCCGGCGATCGTCCGCTGCTCCGGGACCCCGCTGACCCGTACGCCGTGGGTGCGGAACCCGCCGTCGGCGGCGGTGAAGATCCCCCGGCAGCGCTGGGTCAACCCGTCACCGGTGCACCCGGTCACCACTGCGGTGCCCGAGGTGCCCTGCCCGGCAGCGAGCAGGATCGGGCCCGCGCTGACCCAGGCGAAGAACGCCGCCACGAGGCTCAGGCCGACCAACGCGGCCAGTCCCGGCAGCGGGTCGGGCGGATGACTGCTCCGCTCCCGGTGGCGTACCTGCCGGAGCCGACGAAACAGCCCGCGCTCGCCGGGCGGATCCTGCCGCACCGGCGTGCCGTCCCAGTGCACCTGTTCGATCGGCGCCCAGAACGTGTCCTCCTCGTCGACGTCGGAGGGGTCGGCGAACGGATCCGCGCCGAGATGCCGCGCCGAACGCACCGGCACCCGGTGCGGCAGTGTGCCGACCGGGGCGCCGGTGGTCGGCTCCACCTCGACACCCTGCTCCGGCGCCGCCGGTTCACCGAGGGCGCCACCGGCCGGGTTCGCCCCGTCGGGCGTCACCGTCCGGGGGTGCGGCGCCACGGCATGGGTACGCGCCGACGCGGCCGGATCCGGCCAGGTCTCGGTGGGAAGGCCGTCCTCGTGGTCGCGGGCGGCGCGGCTGCCAGTCACGCGCTTCATTGGACACCGGTGGGGATGCTCGGACACGCAGCTCAGGCAGCGTGTCGGCGACAAATCGGACCAGCCGAGGGTCCGGAATCGCCGGATTGTCGAGCGGGCGGGCCTATTGGTTCGCAGCCGCCCCAGGTGGGTCACTACGCTTGCTGGGCATGAGTCACGTTCTCGCGGCGGTCGCCTGGCCGTACGCCAACGGCCCGCGCCACATCGGCCACGTCTCCGGTTTCGGCGTTCCCTCCGACGTCTTCGCCCGGTACATGCGGATGGCCGGCCACGACGTGCTCATGGTCTCGGGCACCGACGAGCACGGCACCCCCATCCAGGTGCAGGCCGACGCCGAGGGCCTCAAGCCCCGTGAGCTGGCCGACCGGTACAACCGGGTGATCGTGGAGGACCTGCACGGCCTGGGTCTCTCCTACGACCTGTTCACCCGCACCACCACGCGGAACCACTACGCCGTGGTGCAGGAGTTGTTCGAGGGGATGTACCGCAACGGCTACATCGTGCCGAAGACCACCATGGGCGCCATCTCACCGTCGACCGGCCGGACCCTGCCCGACCGCTACATCGAGGGCACCTGCCCGATCTGCGGCTACGACAGCGCGCGCGGCGACCAGTGCGACAACTGTGGCAACCAGCTCGACCCGATCGACCTGATCGACCCCAAGTCGAAGATCAACGGCGAGACGCCGAAGTTCGTCGAAACCGAGCACTTCTTCCTCGACCTGCCCGCCCTCGCCGACGTGCTGCGGCAGTGGCTGGACAGCCGGGACGGCTGGCGGCCCAACGTGCTGCGGTTCTCCCGCAACCTGCTGGACGACCTCCAGCCCCGGGCCATCACCCGGGACCTGGAGTGGGGCGTACCGATCCCGCTCGACGGCTGGCGCGACCGCACCGACAAGCGCATCTACGTCTGGTTCGACGCGGTGATCGGTTACCTCTCCGCCTCCGTCGAGTGGGCCCGCCGCTCCGGCGACCCGGAGGCGTGGCGCCGGTACTGGCACCAGCCGGACGCCGACGGCGAGACGGACGACGACACCCGGTCGTACTACTTCATGGGCAAGGACAACATCGTCTTCCACTCGGTGATCTGGCCCGCGCTGCTGGCCGGCTACTCCGGCGAGGGCGACAAGGGCGGCAAGCCGGGCCAGCTCGGACGGCTCAACCTGCCCACCGAGGTGGTGTCCAGCGAGTTCCTCACCATGGAGGGACGCAAGTTCTCCTCCTCCCGGCGGGTGGTCATCTACGTCCGGGACTTCCTGGAGCGCTACGACGCCGACGCGCTGCGCTACTTCATCGCCGTGGCCGGCCCGGAGAACAACGACACCGACTTCACCTGGGCCGAGTTCCTGCGCCGCAACAACGACGAGCTGGTCGCCGGCTGGGGCAACCTGGTCAACCGGTGCGTGTCGATGGCGGCGAAGAACTTCGGCGCCATCCCACCGATCGGCCCGGACGGCCTCACCGAGGCCGACGAGGCGCTGCTCGCGGTGGCCCGGACCGGCTTCGCCACGGTCGGCGACCTGATCGGCCGGCACCGGCAGAAGCAGGCCATCGGCGAGGCGATGAAGGTGGTCGCGGAGGCCAACAGGTACCTCTCCGACCAGGCGCCGTGGAAGCTCAAGGACGAGGCGGACAAGCCCCGGATGGGCACCGTCCTGCACGTCGCCCTCCAGGTGGTCAGCGACGCCAACACCCTGCTCACCCCGTTCCTGCCGCACTCCGCCCAGAAGGTGCACGAGCTGCTCGGCGGCACCGGCGTGCACGCGCCGATGCCGGTCATCGAGGAGGTCGACGACCTCGACGGCGGGCCCGGGTACCCGGTGCTGACCGGGGACTACACGCAGGGCGCGCGCTGGGAGTCGGTGCCGCTCGCGGTCGGCCGGCCGCTCGCCGCGCCCAAGCCGGTGTTCCGCAAGCTCGACCCGTCGATCGTCGACGAGGAACTGGCCCGGCTGGAGAGCTGACCCGGGCCAGACACGGAGGTCGTCGCAACGTCGACGAGCGGTGACGACACGTGCGGCGGGCGCGACCCCGACACCGGGATCGCGCCCGCCGCGCGTCGCCCGGCGGGGGCCTACGCCCGCACCGGTGACCGGGTCAGGCCCGGACCATCGACGGCGACCCGATGAACTCCATGATCGCGTCGTTGACCTGGTCGGCGTTGGTCCACGGAATGCCGTGCGGGGCACCCTTGAGGGTCACCAGCCGGCTGTCCGAGAGCAACGGCTGCAACCGCTGACCGGTCTTCGGGTACGGCAGGACCATGTCCTTGTCGCCCTGCACGAGCAGCATCGGCACGTCGATCCGCGACACGTCGGCCCGGAAGTCCGTGCCCCAGGCGTCCACGCAGTCGTGCGTGGCCTTGGCCGAGGCCCGCGCGCCGATCTCCCAGTGCGCCCGGTACGCATCCTCGCTGACCAGCTTGCCCCGGTTCTCGTCGTAGTTGAAGAACGTGTTGCAGAAATCGGTGAGGTACGCGAACCGGTCCTCGGTGATGGCCTTCTTGAACCCCTCGAAGAGGCTCGCCTCGACCCCCTCCGGGTTGTCCGGAGCCTGCCGCAGGTACGGCGCCAGCGGCGCCAGCAGCACCGCCCGGTCCACCCGGTCCGAGCCGTACGCACCCAGGTAACGGGTCACCTCACCGGTGCCCATCGAGTGCCCGACCAGGATCGTGTTGCGCAGGTCCAGCTCGGTCATCAGCACGTCGAGGTCGGCGGCCAGGGTGTCGTAGTCGTACCCGAAGGCCGGCTGCGCCGAGTTGCCGAAACCCCGTCGGTCGTACGTGATCACCCGGTACCCGGCTGAGAGCAGGGGATCGATCTGCTTCTCCCAGGTCGCCCCGTTGAACGGGAACCCGTGGATCAGCACGATCGGCTGACCCGAGCCGTGGTCCTCGTAGTACAGGTCGATGGGCGCGGAGTTCTCCGTCCCGACAGTGATGAAGGGCATGTCCACTCCTACGATTCAGACAACGCGGTCGCTCACGCATTCCCGCGTGACCTGCCGATATGCCCGAGCCGCCCCAGCGTCAGAGGACGTACGGGTGGTCCACCACCCGGTCGTCGGTCACCTCGACACCCGGCGCCCAGGTCTCGTAGACACCCCGTTCGTGACACTGCGCCCCGGTCGCCAGCACCGCGTCCGGATTCGGGCGTCGCAGCCGCAACCGCAGCCACCCCGACTCCTCCCGCAACACCAGACACGGCACCCCGCGCCAGGTGGCGACCCGCACCCGACGGCTCACCCCGTCGACCGGGTAGCGGGCGGCCCGCGTCAACGCCAGCACCCGGAACCCGCCGGGCAGATCCGCCACCGCCTCGTACTCCCCGCCGCCGTACGCGCCGACCAGCCGCGTCGACCGGGGAGCCTCGCCGGTCGGCACGTACTCCTGGTCCGGGGACAACCCCGGCACGGCGGCCAGCAGGTGCCGCCACTGCGGCCCGGCCATCCGCAACCAGCCGCGCTGCTCCGCCTGGTACGCGTAGAGCACCACCTCCGGCCCCTGCGCCGGGTACGCCAGCAGGGTGGCGTTGGCCGGCATCGGCAGGTCGGCGAAGTCGCGGGTGACGAACTCCGGGATCAGGTGATGACTGCTCGGCGTGAACCCGGTGCCCAGCACCGCCGGCCCCACCCGGTCGCGCGACCCCAACGCCGCCAGCCCCCGGTACGCCGCGCCGGCCGGCACGTCGTAGTCGGTCGGGTCGGCGGCCCGCCACCGCACCGCGTACGTCACGTCCACGCCGTCCTGGCTGCCCCCGCCGTCGGCCCGCAGCACCGACGTCGCCGCCGGCGTCCGCAGATGCGCCACGTCGTGTTCCCGGAAGCAGAAGCCGTGCGGCAACCAGCCCCGCACGAACCCGGCGAGCTGCCGGGCCGAGAGGACCTTCACCATCCGGGTGCCCCGACGCACCACCGCCGAGGCGCGTACCGCCGTGACCAGCGGATCGTCCGCCGCGTCGGGCTGCTGGCTGAGCCGGTGCACCTGCGACCAGCCGTGCTCGCGGTGCAGCGGTACCAGCAGCGGCGCCTCTGGCTCCTCGCTCGGCGCAGCCGCACCGTGCACCGCCGTCACCTCGCTGGCGTGCACGAACCGCCGCCACGGCAGCGCCGAACCCGGCCGGGGCGCCCACTCGAAACCGGTCACCTCGTCGGCGCTGAACACCTCGTACGCCGCACCTCGGGCGATCTCGTCGGCCGCGTACACCGCGCCGCCGTACGTCACCCGCAGTCCGGTCCGCTGCCGCGCCGTGTCGTCGTCCGTTCGCGGCCCGATACTCACCGGAGCGACGGTAGGGGTCTCCGGCGTAGCCGAGGTGAACCACGGGTGGCGGGCGGGTGGACTCGGGCGGTGTGTGATGCTGTCGACTGATGAGCGAGCCCACCGAGTCCCGCCGCCAGCGCGCGTCCCGCCGCGCCGGCGAGTTCCCACCCGCGCCGGAGCCGCTGCCCCGGCCGGTGCTGGACAGCCACACCCACCTGGACATCACGGTGAACGAGGTCGGCGTCCCGCAGGGCAGCAGCGCCGCCGACCCGGTCGCCGCCGCGATCGAGGTCGCCGCCGCCGTCGGCGTGGACCGGCTGGTGCAGGTCGGCGTCGACGTCGAGTCCTCCCGCTGGGGCGCCGAGGTGGCCGGCACGTACCCGGCGGTGGTCGCGACCGTGGCGCTGCACCCCAACGAGGCGCCCCGGTGCCACGACCTCGACGCCTCGCTGCGCGAGATCGAGACGCTGGCCGCCGAGGACCGGGTACGCGGCATCGGCGAGACGGGCATGGACTTCTACCGCACCGGCGACGAGGGCCGGGCCGCGCAGGAGGAGAGCTTCCGGGCCCACATCGCCATCGCCAAGCGGTACGCCAAGACGCTGGTCATCCACGACCGTGACGCGCACGCCGACGTGCTGCGCATCCTCGACGACGAGGGCGCACCGGAGACCGTGGTGCTGCACTGCTTCTCCGGCGACGCCGAGTTCGCGGCCGAGTGCGTCCGCCGGGGCTACCTGCTCAGCTTCGCCGGCACCGTCACCTTCGGCAGCGCCGGGGCACTACGGGAGGCAGCCGCGCTCACCCCGCTCGACCAGATCCTGGTGGAGACCGACGCGCCGTACCTGACCCCGATGCCGCACCGGGGCCGCCCCAACGCGTCGTACCTGATCCCGCTGACCGTCCGGGCGCTGGCCACCCACACCGGCGCCGACCTGGACGACCTCTGCGCCGCCATCTCCGCCACCGGCGAACGCGCCTTCGGGCCGTGGTCCTGACCGTGGCCGCAGACCTGCTCGGCCCGGCGGAGATCCGGGAACTCGCCACCCGGCTCGGCGTCGCCCCCACCAAGAAGTTCGGTCAGAACTTCGTCCACGACCCGAACACCGTCCGCCGGATCGTCACCACCGCCGGGCTGGCCCCGGACGACGTGGCCCTGGAGGTCGGCCCCGGCCTCGGTTCGCTCACCATCGGCCTGCTCCGCGCCGCCGCCCACGTGCACGCCGTCGAGATCGACTCGACGCTGGCCGGCGCGCTGCCGGACACCGCCGCCCGGCACGCCGGCCCGGAGGCCACCCGGCTCACCGTGCACCACGCCGACGCGCTCCGGATCAGCGCCGCCGACCTGGCCGACCCGGCGCCCACCGCGCTGGTCGCGAACCTGCCCTACAACGTCGCCGTTCCGGTGGTGCTGCACCTGCTCGCCGAACTGCCCAGCCTCCGGCACGGCCTGGTGATGGTGCAGAAGGAGGTCGCCGACCGGCTCGTCGCCGGTCCCGGCTCCAAGGTGTACGGCGTGCCCTCGGTCAAGCTCGCCTGGTACTCCCGTTCCCGGGCCGCCGGCAAGGTGCCCCCGAACGTGTTCTGGCCGGTGCCCAACGTCGACTCCGGCCTGGTCGCCTTCACCCGCCGCGAACCACCCCGCGCCGACGTACCCCGGGCTGCGGTCTTCGCCGTGGTGGACGCCGCCTTCGCCCAGCGCCGCAAGACCCTGCGCGCCGCCCTCGCCGGCTGGGCGGGCGGTGCCGACCGGGCCGCCGCGGCGCTCACCGCCGCCGGAGTCGACCCCGGTGCACGTGGCGAGTCACTCACCGTCGAGCAGTTCGCCGCCATTGCCGCGTCGGCCCCGAACCACCCGTCGGCCGCGCAGTAGGCTGACGCGGACGCCGGTACCGGTCGCCGACACCGCCGAGGAGCTGATCGTGGAGAAGCCGTTCGACACCCGGATGCGTCCACGGGACACCGTCCGGTGACCGAGGCATGGCGACCGGAGGGTGAGGAACGGCGTGGTGCCGGCGGACCGGTCCGCGTACGGGTGCCCGCCAAGATCAACCTGCACCTGGGCGTCGGCCCGCTGCGACGCGACGGCTACCACGAGTTGAACACCATCTACCACGCGATCTCGATCTATGACGAGCTGACCGCGAGGCGGGGCGACACCCTCACCCTCACCATGGAGGGCGAGGGCACCGGAGAACTCGCCCTCGACGACTCCAACCTGGTCATCCGGGCCGCCCACGCCCTCGCCGGCTACAGCGGTGTGATGCCGCACGCCCGGCTGCACCTGCGCAAGCAGATCCCGCTCGCCGGTGGTCTCGCCGGTGGCAGTGCCGACGCCGCCGCCGCACTGGTCGCCTGCGACGCCCTCTGGGGCACCGGCCTGTCCCGCGACGAACTGGCCGGCATCGCCGCCGACCTCGGCTCGGACGTCCCCTTCCTCATCCACGGCGGCACCGCGCTCGGCACCGGCCGGGGCGAAGCGGTCAGCCCCGTGCTGGCCCGGCCCACCTCCTGGCACTGGGTCGTCGCCATCGCCGACAGTGGCCTCTCCACCCCACAGGCGTACCGGGAACTCGACCGGCTCCGCGACGCCGGCACCGCCGGTGAACCGCTCGGCAGCACCGACAGACTGCTCGGCGCGCTGCGCCAACGCGACCCCCGGGTGCTCGCCCCCACCCTCGGCAACGACCTGCAGGACGCCGCACTGGCCATGCGTCCCGCCCTCGCCGACACCCTCAAGGCCGGCGAGGCGGCCGGCGCGCTCGCCGGCATCGTCTCCGGTTCCGGCCCGACGTGCGTCTTCCTCACCGCCGGCGCCGCCGACGCCGAACGTATCGCCGCCGAACTGGAGGCCGCCGGCGTGTGCCGCGAGGCCCGCGTCGCCCACGGCCCGGTCCACGGCGCCCGCGTCAACTGACACCACCGCACCGGGCTGGCCCCTGACCTCGAGCCGCGTCAGGCGCGGGGCCGTGTTCACGGTGCGGTCCTGTCGCGCTGACGGCGGGGACGGTTCGCGTCAGGCGTGAGGTCGTGGTCGTGCGCGGTCCCTGTCGAGCTGACGGCGAGGACGGATCGCGCGTGGTGTCAGGTGGCCGGCTGTGGCGCCCAGCAGGGGCGCCGAGCGAGGCGGCCTGGTGTACGTTCCCTGTCGAGCTGATGGCGGGGACGGTTCACGCGTGGTGTCAGGCGGCGGGGCCGTGGCCGGAGCACCGCCCTCCGAGCTGATGGCGGGAACGGATCATGCTCGGGAGACTGCTGCTCTGCGCTTGTCACGCTGGGGGCAGTTCCTTGCTGACATGTTCGCGCTGAACCGGGCGTACGGTCTCGGGTTCGGGTGGTTCGGGTGGCGCCGAGGTGGCGAGAGCATCGGCGGATCAGCTCGAAAGGCAGCCCAGCAGAGGTCCTGCCGGATCGTCGAACGGGAGAGCACGGCGGGAACGCGGCGAGGGGGCGGCGGAAACCGGCGGGAACGCGGCGGGAACACGGCGACGGAGGCGGCGGGAACGCGCCGGGGCGGACGGGCCGGGCGTTGCCGTGGAAGAGCCAGCTCCAGCAGGTGTCGGCTCCGCCCCGGGGGACGTCACCCTGGTCATGGGCGCGTGGGGAGCAAGGTGAGCGTCGGTGGGTCGGTGCTACCGGGGCAGGGTGGGCCGGAGGGGTGGCGGGCCCGGTCGGGCGGGCGCCGAGGGGTGGCGGTGTTCCGCGTACCCTGGAAGGCCAGGCGTCCCCAGGTGCCCGCCGGCACCGGGACGCCTTGATCATGGAAGGTGGGTTCGTGGCCAACATCGTCAACCTGGACCGGGTGTCCAAGGGCTACGGCGCCGCCGGGCCGCTGCTCACCGACGTCTCGCTCGGTCTGGACGACGCCGACCGGATCGGTGTGGTCGGGCTCAACGGCGCCGGTAAGTCGACGCTGCTACGGCTGCTCACCCGGACCGAGGAACCCGACGACGGACGGGTCACCCACCGCCGTGACCTGCGCGTCTCCTGGCTGCCGCAGAACCTCACCCTCAGTCCCGAGGCCACCGTCCGGGACGTCGTCCTGGGCACCGAGTGGCTCGCCGAGAGCATGGGCGCCGAACACGAGTGGGCCGGCGACGCGGGCGTCCGCGCCATCCTCGACGGGCTCGGCATGCCGCACCTGGGCCTCGACGCCACGGTCGGGCCGATGTCCGGTGGTGAGCGCCGCCGCGTGGCGCTGGCCGCGCTGCTGGTCCGCGACGCCGACCTGCTGATCCTCGACGAGCCCACCAACCACCTCGACGTCGGCGGCGTCGACTGGCTGGCCCACCACCTGCTCGGCCGCAAGGGCGCCCTGGTCGTGGTCACCCACGACCGCTGGTTCCTCGACGCGGTCTGCACCCAGACCTGGGAGGTCGCCGACCAGGCGGTCCGGGCCTACGAGGGCGGTTACGCCGCCTGGATCCTCGCCCGGGCCGAACGCGAACGCATCGCCGCCGCCACCGAGGCCCGGCGGCAGAACCTGCTCCGCAAGGAGATCGCCTGGCTGCGCCGGGGCCCGCCGGCCCGGACCTCCAAGCCGAAGTTCCGCATCGACGCCGCCAACGCCCTCATCGCCGACGTGCCGCCGGCGCGCGACACGATGTCGTTGCAACGGCTGGCCACCGCCCGGCTCGGCAAGCAGGTGTACGACCTGGAGGGCGTCCGCCTGCACGCTGGTCCCAAGACCATCCTGGAGGACGCCACCTGGCAGGTCGGCCCCGGCGACCGCGTCGCGATCCTCGGTGCCAACGGTGCGGGCAAGACCACCCTGCTGCGGATGCTCGCCGGCATCACCCGCCCCGACGGCGGGCGACTGGTCACCGGCTCCACGGTACGACCCGCCTTCCTCTCCCAGGAGTTGGCCGAACTCCCCAGCGAACTCCGGGTCCTGGAAGCCGTCGAGGAGGTCGCCCGACGGGTACGCCTCGGCGACCGGGAGATCTCCGCCGCGCAGCTCGCCGAGGTGTTCGGCTTCGACGACCGGCGGCTCTGGACCCCGGTCGGTGACCTCTCCGGCGGGGAGCGGCGGCGCCTCCAGATGCTGCGCCTGCTCGCCGGGGAACCGAACGTGCTGCTGTTCGACGAACCCACCAACGACCTCGACACCGACACCCTGGCCGCGCTGGAGGACCTGCTCGACTCCTGGCCCGGCACCATCGTGGTGGCCAGCCACGACCGCTACCTCATCGAGCGGGTCGCCGACACCGCGTACGGCATGTTCGGCGACGGCCGACTGGTGCACCTGCCCGGCGGCGTCGAGGAGTACCTGGCGCGTACCGCCGGCCGGCCGGGCGCGGGGCGCAGCGTCACGCCCCCGGCTGCCGCGCCCACCGGCGGCGGCGGGGGAATGAGCGCCGCCGAGGCCCGGCAGGCGCGCAAGGAGCTGACCCGCCTCGAACGGCAGGTCGGCAAGCTGGAGCAGAAGGAGGCGGCACTGCTCGACCAGCTCGCCGCCAACGCCACCGACTACTCCAAGGTGGCCGAGCTGGACGCCCAACTGGGTCAGGTCCGCGCGGAGCGGGAGCAGGTCGAGGAAGCCTGGCTCGCCCTGGCCGACGAGATCCCCGCCGGCTGACCGCCGGCCCGTCCGCCCGACCTGCGACCTCCGGGTACCCCGTGTGCGGCGTCACACGGCCGGGTACGGGAGAATCGCCGTCGACCCTCACCCAACGGCGTTGGAGACACAGACATGGCGCACACTCCCGTCAACCACCCCGCGCGGCCGATCTACCGGGCGATCGGCGGGCTGACCGGTCTGTACCTGGTGGTCTTCGGTGTGCTCGGACTCGTCAGCAGCACCGGTGAGCCCGCCTTCGGCCTGAGCGACACCCGGGTCCTGGGGCAGGGCACCAACCTCGGATTTTCGATCTTCTGCCTGGTGGTCGGCGGTCTGGTCCTGTTCGGCACCGTGATCGGTCGCAACCTGGACGTGCTGATCAATCAGTGGACCGCCTACGTGATCATGGTGGTCAGCCTCGGCGGGCTCGCCTTCATCCGCACCGAGGCCAACATCTTCAACATGAGCGTGGCCAGTGTCGTCGTGCTGATGGTTCTCGGCCTGGCGCTGCTGATGGCCGGCATGTACGGCAAGGTCGGTAGCGAGGACGAGCACGAGGCGTGGCAGAAGGCTCGGCTGGTGCTCTGATCTTTTCGGTTGCGGTGGTGGTTCTCGCCGGGGTTGCGGTGGTGGGTTTTCGCCGGAGCCCGACCCGCTCCGGGCGGTCAGGCTTGATCCCTGCGCGGGTCGGGCTCCGGCGAAAACCTGTCGGGGCCCGGTCCGCCCGAGACTGATTCTCCGCAGGTTCTGCCCTTGGTCAGCTTCTCAGTGGGGGACAATTGTCCTGATTGTTCCCCTGTCGGTGGAGGACCGATGCCGCACTTTCCGATCAACCACCCGGCGCGGCCGATCTACCGGGTGCTCTCCGGCCTGATCGGGCTCTACATCCTGGTCTTCGGCGTCTGGGGCACCGCACTCACCTGGGGCGAGCCGCTGTTCGCCCGAGGCAGCAACTGGGCTCTCGGGCTCCGCACCAACCTGGCCTTCTCGCTGGTCTCCATCGTCTTCGGGATCGTGCTCATCGTCGGCGCGTCCCGGCGCGGCAACCTCGGCCACTACATGAACCTGACCGCGGGGATCGTCTTCCTGGTCACCAGCATCCTGATGATGTCGGTGCTCCAGACCGAGGCCAACTTCCTGAACTTCTCGATGTCGACCGTGGTCGTCTCGATGCTCTTCGGCCTGATCCTGCTCGGCACCGGCCTGTACGACAAGGTCGGTCCGCCCGAGCACGCCGAGGACGAACGCAATCGCCGCTACCACCCGGTCGCCGAGGCCCACCGCCGCCGCTGATTCCCGTCGCCACCAGGGCGTCGCCCCGGGCGGGAGCCCTCAGCGCATGCGCGTCGTGGTCAGCCCCGGCTTCGCCTCCAGGTGCGACAACCCGTTCCAGGACAGGTTCACCAGGTGCGCCGCCACCGTCTCCTTGCGCGGCTTGCGCACCTCCAGCCACCACCGGCCGGTCAACGCCACCATCCCGACCAGCGCCTGCGCGTACAGCTCGGCCAGCTTCGCGTCGTACCCCCGGCTGGAGAACTCCGCGCCCAGGATGTGCTCCACCTGGTGCGCGACGTCGTTCATCACACTGCTGAAGTTGCCCGTCGCGGAGAGCACCGGCGACTCCCGCACCAGTACCCGGAAACCGCTGGTCTCCTCCTCGATGTACCCGAGCAGGGCCAACGCCGCCTGCTCCAGCAACTCCCGAGGATGACCGGCGGTCAACGCGGTGGTGATCCGGTCCAGCAGTGCGCGGACCTCCCGGTCCACCACCACCGCGTAGAGCCCCTCCTTGCCGCCGAAGTGCTCGTAGACCACCGGCTTGGAGACCTTGGCGCGGGACGCCACCTCCTCGATGGAGGTGGCGTCGAAACCGCGCTCGGCGAAGATCTGCCGACCGATCGAGATCAACTGCTCACGGCGCTGCGCCGCCGACATGCGTACCCGGGACGGCGCCTTCGTCGACGTGGCGGGCACCGCGCGCCGACGACGCTTGCCGCTCTCGTCGCTCGTCACCTCGGCCACCTCGTCACCTCGCCGGCGCTCCGTGACGCCTGTCGTGGGATCCTGCTCGCGCTCTGCCCGGTCACCCGAACATACTGCCAGGTAACTTGTCGGTCGGTCGCCCGTCGCCGTCAGGCCGGCCCGGGTTCCGCCGGTTTCACGAGCTTCGACGCGAGCCGCTCCGGCTTCGGCCAGCGGACGTCCCAGGCGGCTCCCGCCTTCTCGAACAGCCAGATCACCCGGGCCGAGATGTCGATCTGGCCGCGCAGCACCCCGTGCCGGGCACTCGTCGGATCGGCGTGGTGCAGGTTGTGCCAGCTCTCCCCGAACGACACCAACGCCAGCGGCCAGAAGTTGGCCGCCCGGTCACCCTGCCGCATCATGAACGGTCGCTCACCGTAGACGTGGCACACCGAGTTGATCGACCAGGTGACGTGGTGCAGCAGGGAGATGCGGACCAGGCCCGCCCAGAACAGCGCGGTCAGCGCCCCCTGCCAGCTCCACGTCAGTAGCCCGCCCATCAGCGCCGGACCCAGCACCGAGGCGGCCGCCAACAGGGGAAAGAGCGCGCTCGTCCGGCGGATGTCCCGGTCGGCCAACAGGTCCGGCGCGAAGCGCTCCCGGTTGGACAGCTCACGGCCGAACAGCCAGCCGACGTGCGCGTGGAACAGGCCCTTGGTCAGTCCACGCAGCGTCGTCCCGAACCGCCACGGCGAGTGCGGGTCCCCCTCCAGGTCGGAGAAGGCGTGGTGACGCCGGTGGTCGGCGACCCACTGGATGATGTCGCCCTGCACGGCGAGCGAACCGGAGACGGCCAGCGCGATCCGCAGCCACCGCTTCGCCTTGAACGACCCGTGGGTGAAGTAGCGGTGGTAGCCGACCGTGATGCCCAGGCCGGCAAGCACGTACCAGAATGCCGCGACACCCACGTCGACCCAGCTCAGCCAGCCGCCCCAGGCGACCGGTACGGCGGCGACCAGTGCGGCGAACGGAATCACCACGAACGCCCAGAGCGCGACCAGGATGCCGCGCGACTGGGTGCCCTCGGTGAGGGGCTTCGGCCCGGTCGGGTGGGAGTCGAGAACAGCGCTGGACATGGCACCTCGCAGGGAACGATGAGACAGCAAACTACGCCTACGTCACCGTAACTTAAGCCGTCGGAAGATCACATCTGGCAGCGATGCCTACCGATGCCCGGAGTGTCACACCCCCGCCCTAGCCTGCACCCCATGACCGATTCTGGCGTCCGACGTTCCCGTGCCAAGGACGAGTTGCGTGCCGAGGCGGTCGTGCTGCGGTCGGCCGGCCTCTCGGTACGGCTCAACACCGGACCGACCTATCGGGGCTGTCCGAGTGTCGAATCGCCCCGGTCCCGTCGGTGGTATTGGAAGATCGAGGGGATCATGAAGGGTGTGAGCGATGGCGTCGGCGACGCGGGACGCTAAAGTGTAGGGGTACGGCAAGCCGCTAGTTTGTCCGTTTTAGACCGTCCCGGGTCGTCTAATGGCAGGACGTCAGGTTTTGGTCCTGATTGTAGGGGTTCGAGTCCTCTCCCGGGAGCTTCACCTGATCTGTGGCTGAAGCCTGGTTAGCATGGCCGCGAGACTGTCCGCGTCCCGACGGGAGCCACCTCGTGTCCGAGCCCTACCCCCGTACCGTCGTCGTCCTTGCCGCCGGGGAGGGCAAGCGGATGAAGTCCGCGTTGCCCAAGGTGTTGCACCCGCTGCTCGGCCGGACGCTGCTCGGGCACGTGCTGAACGCGGCGCAGCCGCTGTCGGCGGAGCGGACGATGGTGGTGGTCGGGCACGGCGCGGACCAGGTCCGGGCGCATCTGGCCGAGGCCGCGCCGGACGCCGTACCGGTGTTGCAGGCCGAGCAGCTCGGCACCGGGCACGCGGTCAGGATCGCGCTGGAGGCCGCACCGGAGGCGTCCGGCACGGTGGTGGTGCTCAACGGCGACGTGCCGCTGCTGCGGCCGGAGACGGTGGCCGGGCTGGTCGCGGCGCACGAGAGCGAGCGGGCGGCGGCGACGGTGCTGGCTGCCGAGGTGCCGGATCCCACCGGCCTGGGCCGGATCGTGCGCGACGCCGACGGCCGGTTGGAGCAGATCGTCGAGCAGCGCGACGCCACTGCGGCACAGCTCGCCGTCCGGGAGATCAACGCCGGCATCTACGCCTTCGACGCGGGCCGGCTGCGGGACGTGCTCGGCAAGCTCTCCACCGACAACGACCAGGGTGAGGAGTACCTCACCGACGTCTTCCGGCTGCTCGTGTCGGCCGGTGAGCCGGTCGGCGTGCACCTGGCCGTCGACCACGCCGAGACGCTCGGCTGCAACGACCGGGTGGAGTTGGCGGCGCTGCGGCGGCTGCTGCGGGACCGGGTCAACGAGCGTTGGATGCGTACCGGGGTGAGTCTGCTGGACCCGGAGACGACGTGGATCGACGTGACGGTGGCCCTGGACCGGGACGCGGTCGTGGACCAGAACACCCAGTTGCGCGGCGGTTCGGTGGTCGGCGCGGGCGCGGTGGTCGGACCGGACGTGACGCTGATCGACACGGTGGTCGGGCCGGGCGCGACGGTGCTGCGCAGCCACGCGGTCGGTGCCGAGGTGGGAGCGGGCGCGAGTGTGGGGCCGTACGCGTACCTGCGACCGGCGGCGCGGCTGGCCGAGAAGTCGAAGGTGGGCACGTTCGTCGAGGTGAAGAACTCCGAGGTGGGGCCGGGCGCCAAGGTGCCGCACCTGTCGTACGTGGGTGACGCGACGATCGGGGCGCGGGCCAACATCGGCGCGGCGACGATCTTCGTGAACTACGACGGGGTGAACAAGCACCGCACGGTGGTGGGCGAGGCCGCCTTCGTCGGCTGCGACACCAGCCTGATCGCCCCGGTCGAGGTGGGCGCCGGCGCGTACGTGGCGGCGGGCAGTGCGATCAGCAAGGACGTGCCGCCGGGTGCGTTGGGTGTGACGCGGGCGCCACAACGCAACGTCGAGGACTGGGTGACCCGCAGGCGGTCGGGTACGACGTCGGCGGCGGCTGCCGAGCGGGCCTTGCAGGGTGCTCCGGGTGTGACCTCGGCCGCAAGTGAAGGTGAGGCAATCCACGGCGCCGCCGAGTCGGTGGGCGGTGCGCCGAGGGCGGGAGATACTGCAACCGAATAGTCCCCGGTCGACCACCACCGTGGCCGGGTACCACCGACCAATACGGGAGCAGACGGGCCCATGGGCAGCATCGTCGCCGAAAACCGCAAGAGCCTGATGCTCTTTTCCGGACGTGGGTTTCCGGAGCTGGCCAGGGAGATCGGTGAGGTGCTCGGCGTCGCGCCGACGCCGGCCGACGCGTACGAGTTCGCCAACGGCGAGATCTTCGTACGGTTCAAGGACTCGGTGCGGGGGTCGGACGCCTTCGTGGTGCAGTCCGTCACGCACGGGGTGAACACGTGGGTCATGGAGACCCTGATCATGGTCGACGCGTTGAAGCGCGGGTCGGCGAAGCGGATCACGGTCGTGTTGCCGTTCTATCCGTACGCGCGGCAGGACAAGAAGCACCGGGGGCGGGAGCCGATCTCGGCCCGGCTGATCGCCGACCTGTTGAAGACGGCGGGGGCGAACCGGATCCTCACCGTGGACCTGCACACGGCGCAGATCCAGGGCTTCTTCGACGGGCCGGTGGACCACCTGTTCGCGATGGACATCCTGGCCGAGTACGTGGAGCGCAAGTACGCGGGCCGGCCGATGACCGTGGTCGCGCCGGACTCGGGTCGGGTGCGGGTGGCCGAGCGGTGGACCGACCGGTTGGGCGGCTGCCCGCTGGCCTTCATCCACAAGACGCGGGACCCGATGAAGCCGAACCAGGTGGTGGCGAACCGGGTGGTCGGTGAGGTCGAGGGTCGGGTCTGCCTGATCGTCGACGACATGATCGACACGGGCGGCACGATCTGCAAGGCGGCGGACATCCTCAAGGAGTCCGGCGCGGCGGACGTGATCGTGGCGTCCACCCACGCGCTGCTCTCCGACCCGGCGACCGAGCGGCTGAAGAACAGCCCGATCAGCGAGGTCGTGGTGACCAACACGCTGCCGTTGCCGCCGGAGAAGCAGCTCGACAAGCTCACCGTGCTCTCCATCGCGCCGCTGTTGGCCCGGGCGATCCGTGAGGTGTTCGACGACGGCTCGGTGACCACCCTGTTCGGCGGGTTGAGCTGACGTCGGTCCGGGCGGGTCGGTCGACCGGACCGGCCCGTCCGGGGGCGTCGATGATCGGCTGGTCGGCGGCGGTGAGCTGCCCGGTCGGCTCCGGCGGGGACTGCCGGAGCTTCGGGAATCCGCTCGGGTAGACTGGTGCGGTTGCCACGGCGAGGGTGCCCTGCGGGCCGCTGAGAAGCGCCGCACGGAGGCACCGTGATCGACGCGGTGCTCCGGGCAGTCGTTGTGACGCATGAGCCCTTGCGAGCCCCCCGCCCAGCACCGCCAGACGACAAGCTGCCGTAGCGAAGCATCAGGAGTTTCCCCGTGTCCGAGGTAAAGATCAGCGCCGAGCCCCGCACCGAGTTCGGCAAGGGTGGTGCCCGCCGTACCCGCCGGGCCGGCAAGGTGCCCGCCGTGCTGTACGGCCATGGCGAGAAGCCCAAGCACATCGCGCTCCCGGCCCGCGAGTTCGCGGCGGCCATCCGTAACGGTGGCGCCAACCAGCTCCTGGCGCTCGACATCAGCGACGGCACGCAGGCTCTGGCGCTGCCGAAGGCGATCCAGCGGGACCCGATCAAGGACACCTTCGAGCACGTCGACCTGCTGCTGGTGCGTCGGGGCGAGAAGGTCACCGTGGACGTGCCGGTGCAGCTGACCGGTGAGGCGGCGCGGGACACGCTGATCGTGCACGACCACGACACCCTCTCGGTGACCGCCGACGCCACCAAGGTGCCGGATCACCTGGAGGCGTCGATCGAGGGTGCGCAGGCCGGCTCCCAGGTCACCGCCGCCGACGTGCAGCTTCCGTCGGGCGTCGAGCTGGCCGCCGACCCGGAGATGGCGGTCGCCACCGTCACCGCGGCACCGACCGCGGAGCAGTTGGAGGCGACGCTGCCCGAGGCCGAGGCGGCGGAGGCCGAGGCCGAGGCTGAGGCCGGCGAGGAGACCGCCGAGACCGCCGAGGCTGGCGAGTCGGCCGGCGAGGAGACCGCCGAGGCCAAGACCGAGGCCTGATCGGTCCGCAGGCTGTGCGACAGGCGTCCCCGTGCTCCGGGGGCGCCTGTCGACGTATCGGGGACGGCCGCCGGGTGGCGGTCCGCCGGGACGAGGAAAGGGGCGGGCGGTGACGGACGAGACCGGGCCCTGGCTGGTGGTCGGTCTGGGCAACCCGGGCCGGGAGTACGCGGGCAACCGGCACAACGTCGGTTTCCTGGTCGCGGACCTGTTGGCGGGTCGGCTGGGCAGCAGGTTCGGTCGGCACAAGCGGGCGGTGGCGGAGGTCGCCGAGGGACGCCTCGGTCTGGGCGGCCCGAAGTTGGTGCTGGTCAAGCCGTTGACGTACATGAACCTTTCGGGTGGGCCGGTGGCCGGTCTGGCGCAGTTCCACAAGGTGCCGCCGGGGCAGGTGATCGCCGTGCACGACGAGCTGGACATCGCGTACGGCCAGGTGCGGGTGAAGTGCGGTGGCGGCGAGGGCGGGCACAACGGTCTGCGCTCGATGTCGAAGTCGCTGGGCACGAAGGACTACGTGCGGGTGCGGTTCGGGATCGGGCGGCCACCGGGGCGGCAGGATCCGGCGGACTACGTGCTGTCGGATTTCGGCGCGGTGGAGCGCAAGGAGTTGGAGTTCCTGGTGGATAGGGCGGCGGACGTGGTGGAATCCGTGGTCATCCGAGGCGTCGAACCGACGCAGAACCTCTACCACGGTGCCTGAGGTACGGCTGTGACGACGGGAGCGCGAGTATGAGCAGTCCACCCACGGCCGACGGGGCGTTCGCGCGGTGGTTGGCGGCCCGTGCCGGTCAGGCGTTGCTGCGCCTGCGGGCGGAGACGGGGTTCGCCGACGCCGGTGCGTTGAAGGCGGCGGGGGACAAGGTCTCGCACGACCTGATCCGGACCGAGCTGGCGAGGTGGCGTCCGGACGACGCGGTGCTCTCCGAGGAGGACGAGGGTTCCCGGCTGGCGTGGACGGCCGAGGTGAACGAGGCGTCGATCTCCCGGCTGGTCGCCGAGCGGGTGTGGATCATCGACCCGCTGGACGGTACCCGTGAGTTCAGCGAGGAGGGGCGCGCGGACTGGGCGGTGCACGTGGCGCTCTGGGCGCGGGACGCGTCGACATCCCACGGTCTGGTGGCGGGTGCTGTCGGATTGCCGGCACAGCAGCAGGTGTTGGCCACGGACGTCCCTCCGGCGTACCCGGCGGAGGCGGCCGGGGGCGAGGGCCGGCGGCTGCGTCTGGCGGCCAGCCGAAGTCGGCCGCCGGTGTTCCTGACCGACCTCGCCGAAGAGGTCGGGGCGGAGTTGGTGCCGATGGGATCGGCCGGTGCGAAGATCGCCGCAGTGGTGACCGGCGAGGTGGACGCCTACATTCACGCCGGGGGTCAGTACGAGTGGGACTCGGCGGCGCCGGTGGCTGTGGCGACGGCCACCGGACTGCACGCTTCCCGGATCGACGGTTCTGCGCTGAAATACAACGAGGCCGACCCGCGTCTGCCTGACCTGCTGGTGTGCCGTGCGGATCTCGCCAGCCGGTTACTTGCAGCGTTGCACCGGCATAGCGGGTAGCCTGGCGCTACTTTCTGACATCCCCGACCGGAAAGGTCTGGAAATCGGATGACCGAGCGAATCGAGCCGGTGTCATGACCGCCACCGCTGCCTACCAGGTGACGCATCTCGACGCGTTGGAGGCGGAGAGCATCTTCGTGATGCGCGAGGTGGTCGCCGAGATGGAGCGGCCGGTCCTGCTGTTCTCCGGTGGCAAGGACTCGATCGTGATGCTGCGCCTGGCGCAGAAGGCGTTCGCTCCGGCCCAGATCCCCTTTCCGGTGATGCACGTCGACACCGGCCACAACTTTCCCGAGGTGCTGGACTACCGGGACCGGCGGGTCGCCGAGCTGAACCTGCAACTCGTCGTGGCCAGCGTGCCGGAGGCACTGGCCAGCGGGTTGGTCCGGGAGTCGGCGGACGGGATGCGCAACCGCATCCAGACGCCGGTGCTGCTCGAGGCGGTGGAGAAGCACCGGTTCGACGCGCTCTTCGGCGGGGCCCGGCGGGACGAGGAGAAGGCCCGCGCCAAGGAGCGGGTGTTCAGCTTCCGCGACGAGTTCGGCCAGTGGGACCCGAAGAACCAGCGTCCGGAGCTGTGGTCGCTCTACAACGGCCGGCACCACCCGGGTGAGTCGATCCGGGTGTTCCCGCTCTCCAACTGGACCGAGTTGGACGTGTGGCACTACATCGCCCGGGAGCGGATCGAGCTGCCGTCGATCTACTACGCGCACGAGCGCGAGGTGGTCGAGCGCGACGGGATGCTCTACGCGGTCAACGAGTTCCTGCCCGCGCGGGCGGGGGAGGAGCGGTTCAAGGCCCAGGTGCGCTACCGCACCGTCGGCGACGCCTCCTGCACGGCGGCGGTGAGCTCGGACGCGGACACGGTCGACAAGGTCATCGAGGAGGTCGCGGCGACCCGGATCACCGAGCGCGGGGCGACCCGTGGTGACGACCGGGTCAGCGAGGCCGCGATGGAGGACCGCAAGCGGGAGGGCTACTTCTGATGACGACCGAGACGCTCGCGCCGGGCGACGCCGAGGGCCGGGCCGTCGGGTCGGAGGCCCGACCGATGGACCTGCTGCGCTTCGCCACCGCCGGCAGTGTCGACGACGGCAAGTCGACCCTGATCGGCCGGCTGCTGTACGACACGAAGTCGCTGTTCACCGACCAGTTGGCCGCGGTGGAGGCGGTCAGCGCGGCCCGGGGCGACGAGTACACGAACCTGGCGCTGCTCACCGACGGCCTGCGCGCCGAGCGGGAGCAGGGCATCACCATCGACGTGGCGTACCGGTACTTCGCCACGCCCCGTCGCAAGTTCATCATCGCCGACACCCCCGGGCACATCCAGTACACCCGGAACATGGTCACCGGGGCGTCCACGGCCGATCTGGCGCTGATCCTGGTCGACGCCCGTAAGGGCCTGGTCGAGCAGTCCCGCCGGCACGCCTTCCTCTGCTCGCTGCTGCGGGTGCCGCACCTGGTGCTCTGCGTCAACAAGATGGACCTGGTGGACTACTCGCAGGACGTCTTCGACCGGATCGCCGACGAGTTCACCGCGTTCGCGGCGAAGCTGGACGTGCCGGACCTGACCGTGGTGCCGATCTCCGCGCTCAAGGGCGACAACATCGTCACCCGTTCGGAGAGCATGCCCTGGTACGAAGGCCCGGCGCTGCTGCACCACCTGGAGCGGGTGCACATCGCCAGCGACCGGAACCTGGTCGACGTCCGGTTCCCGGTGCAGTACGTGATCCGGCCGCAGTCGAGGGTGGTCACCGACTATCGCGGCTACGCCGGTCAGGTCGCCTCGGGGGTGCTCAAGCCGGGTGACGAGGTGATGGTGCTGCCGTCCGGCTTCACCAGCCGGATCGCGTCGGTGGAGACGGCCGACGGGCCGGTCGGGGAGGCGTTCCCGCCGATGTCGGTGACGGTACGGCTGACCGACGAGATCGACATCTCGCGGGGCGACATGATCTGCCGCCCGAACAACGCCCCGGCGGTGGCGCAGGACATCGAGGCGATGGTCTGCTGGATGGACGAGAGCCGGCCGTTGCAGGTCGGCGGCAAGTACGCCATCAAGCACACCACCCGGTCGGCCCGGGCGATCGTGCGTGGCCTGCACTACCGCCTCGACATCAACTCGCTGCACCGCGACGAGACGGCGACCGAGTTGCGGCTCAACGAGATCGGCCGGGTGCGGTTGCGGACCACCGTCCCGTTGCTGGCCGACGAGTACCGCCGCAACCGTACGACCGGTGGTTTCGTCATCATCGACGAGACCACCAACCGCACCGTCGGCGCCGCCATGATCGTCGAGACCGCCTGAGCACACGGGGCGGCCGGGCAGATACCCGTTCCCCACGGCGCCCCCCTGCCCGCTCTCGCCACCCTGGTTACCCTCGTCGCCTCACCCGATGACCCCGGGCGCGGCGACGAGTTGCCAGATCCTGCTCGATCCTGGATCGAGTGGTCTCGGTGCCGCCACGAGGCCACTCCATCCGGGATCGAGCGTGATCATGGGCGGTATGTGCGGCGAGAGTGGGACGCGAGTAGGCGGTGTGTGCGGTGGCGGGCGAGCTGATCCGTCCACGCCATCAGCTCGACAGGCGGTGGGTGAGGACACCCCGGGCGTGCGAGAACCGAGGACATCTCGTCGGTATGGGTCAGGCGAGGCGGGTCGCGCCTGCGGCCGGGAGCGCGGTGAACCGGGTGGGGGTGGCGTAGCCACGGGCGGCGTAGGCCGCCGCGACGGCGACGCCCACCGCATCGGCCCGGTCCGCCTCGACCAGGGCCAGGACGCAGCCGCCGAAACCGCCGCCGGTCATCCGCGCGCCGAGCGCACCGGCGGCGAGCGCCGTGTCGACGGCGGTGTCGACCTCCGCGACGGTGATGGCGAAGTCGTCGCGCATGGAGGCGTGCGAGGCGGTGAGCAGCGGACCGATGCGCCGGATCTCCCCGGCGCGTAGCAGGGCGACGCTGTCGCGTACCCGCTGGTTCTCGGTGACGACGTGCCGGGTCCGGCGGCGGGTCTCGTCGTCGGGCAGTCGGGCCAGCGCGTCGTCGAGGGCGTCGGCGGGTACGTCCCGCAGGGCCGGCACACCGAGCAGGTGCGCGGCCTTCTCGCAGGTCGCGCGGCGGGACGCGTACTCGCCGTCGGCGTGCCGGTGCGGGGCACGGCTGTCGATCACCAGGATCGCCAGGCCGTCGTGGTCCAGGTCGAACGGGACATGGTCCACCTGCTCGGTGCGGCAGTCGAGGAAGAGGGCGTGCCCGGCCCGGCAGCGGATCGCGGCCGACTGGTCCATGATGCCGGTGGGCGCGCCGACGTAGTGGTTCTCGGCGCGCTGCGCCAACCTCGGCTGGAGCGTGGCGGGCAGGTCCAGCCCGCCGAGATCGACCAGCGCGGTGAGCACGGCGGCCTCCAGTGCGGCCGAGGAGGACAGGCCGGCGCCGAGCGGCACGTCGGAGGCGACGGCCAACCGGGCGCCGGGCACCGGGTGGCCGGCTTCGCGCAGCGCCCACACCACCCCGGCCACGTACGCGGCCCAGCCGGTGACCCGGCCGGGGGCGGCCACCTCGTCGGCGTCGAAGTCGACCGTCTCGCCGGTCAGTTCGGACCAGACCGTCCAGTCCTCGGTGGGCCGGGGCGCTGCGGCGACGACGGTGCGCAGCGGTAGCGCGAACGGCAGCACGAAGCCGTCGTTGTAGTCGGTGTGCTCGCCGATCAGGTTGACCCGGCCGGGAGCCGCCCAGCGGCCGGCGGGTGGTGCGGCGTACGCCTGCCGGAAGCCGGCCTCGGCGCGGGCGGCGACGTCGGTCACGGCCGACCCGACACGTGCGCGCGGTAGAAGGTCCAGGCGTCGGAGACCATGTCGTGCAGGGTGGGCTTGCGCGGCTCCCAGCCCAGCTCGGCGCGGGCCAGCGCGGAGGAGGCGACCAGTTCGGCCGGGTCGCCCTCGCGGCGCGGTGCCACCTCCACCGGCACGGGGTGGCCGGTGACCTCGCGGACCACCTCGACGACCTGCCGGTTGGTGAACCCGTTGCCGTTGCCGAGGTTGTAGATGCGGTGTCGTCCCGGGGTCGCCGCGTCGAGGGCGAGCAGGTGGGCGCGGGCCAGGTCGGCGACGTGGATGTAGTCGCGGACGCAGGTGCCGTCGGCGGTGGGGTAGTCGTCGCCGAAGAGTTGCAGCTTCTCCCGCCGGTCGGCGGCCACCTCCAGCGCGATGGGAATGAGGTGGGTCTCCGGGTCGTGCCGCTCGCCGAGGGTGGTGTCGCCGTCGAGGTACGCCCCGGCGACGTTGAAGTAGCGCAGCGAGACGGCGGCCAGGCCGTGCCCGGTCGCCTCGGAGGTGAGCGCCATGTCGACGGCGAGCTTGGTCGCGCCGTACGTGTTGGTCGGGGCCTTGACGGCGGTCTCCGGGATGGGCAACTCGGTCGGGTTGCCGTAGACGGCGGCGGTGGAGGAGAAGACCATCCGGGGTACGCCCGCGGCACGGACGGCGTCGATCAGCGCCAGTGACCCGACGGTGTTGGTGTGCCAGTACTTCTCCGGGGCGGTCATCGACTCGCCGGCGGCGATCAGGGCGGCGAAGTGCAGCACGCCGTCGAATCCCGCCTGCGGGGTGAGCACCCGGGCCGCGTCGTGGATGCCGGCCTCGACGTGGGTGGCGTCGGGCGCGAGCGCCTCCCGGTGGCCGGTGCACAGGTCGTCCAGGACCACCACGTCGTGCCCGGCGTCGAGCAGCATCCGGGTCACCACGCTCCCGATGAAGCCGGCGCCGCCGGTGACGAGCAGTTTCACGTCGTTCTCCTCCTACCTGGACCTGTGGTGGTCACCCTACAACTCCACCACGACCGACCATTTCTGAACAGAGTCGAACACCACCGTGCCGCCTTCCGCTGACTACCATCACTGTCATGCGGGCAGCGCGTCGGCGCGGACCCAGGCGACGGGGCGCACAGCGGTCCCGCCGCCAGCCCGGGCCGGTGGCCAGAGCCGTCGCCCGGGTGGTGGTGCGGGCCGCCGACGGCACCCTGCGACTCGTCACCGACCTGCTCGGCGCCGGGTCGGCCGCCGGTCGGGAACGCATCAGCGAGGCCGAGCTGCGCGACCTGGTCGCCGCGAACACCGTGCTCGACCCGGTCGGTCGTCGCATCATCGACGAGGTGCTGGTGGCCGGTGCCAGCCTGGTCCGCGAGGTGATGATGCCCCGCACCGAGGTGGTGTTCCTCTCCGCGGCGCTGACCGTCGCCGAGGCCGCACCCCTGGTCCGCGCCGGTACGCACACCCGCTATCCGGTGGTCGACGGCACCCACGACGACGTGGTCGGTGTGGTGCACCTGCGCGACGTGCTGCTGCGTCCGGACCGCGACCCGGGCACCACCGTCGGCGAGCTGGCCCGGGAGATCAAGCGCCTTCCGGCCAGCAAGCGGGTGCTCGCCGCGTTGACCGAGATGCGGCGGGAGGGGCACCACCTGGCCGTGGTGATCGACGAGTACGGCGGCACCGCCGGCATCGTCACCTGTGAGGACCTGGTCGAGGAGCTGGTCGGCGAGATCCACGACGAGTACGCCGACTCGCCCGAACCGGCTCTCGCCGGGCTGCCCACGGTGGTCGACGGACGGCTCAACCTGACCGACTTCGCCGAGCGCACCGGCGTGCACCTGCCGCACGGGCCCTACGAGACGGTGGGCGGCTTCGTGATGGCGGCGCTGGGTCGGTTGCCCGCAGCGGGCGACGAGATCCCGGTGCCCGGGGCGGGCGACGATCCCGCCGCGTCCGGCGGCTGGCTGCTGCGGGTGCTCACCCTGGAGGGACGCCGGGTGGCCCGGCTCGCGGTCACCGTCGCCCGCCTGCCCGAACAGCGTCGCGATCCGGGCGGCGTCGCCGAGCGGGCGCGACCTGCCGGCCCGTCATGACGGACGCCGGGTGTTGCTGACAGAATCGGCGGCATGTCCGACGTTCCCGCCCGCCCGCGCGTCTTCTCCGGCATCCAGCCGACGGCCGACTCGTTCCACCTCGGCAACTACCTGGGCGCGGTCCGGCACTGGGTGGCGTTGCAGGAGTCGCACGACGCCTTCTACTGCGTGGTCGACCAGCACGCGATCACGGCGGGACACGAACCGAAGGTGTTGCTCCAGCGGTCGCGGACGGCCGCCGCGCAGCTGCTCGCCGTCGGGCTGGACCCGGAACGCTGCACCCTGTTCGTGCAGTCGCAGGTGCCCGAGCACGCGCAGCTTGCCTGGGTGCTGGGCTGCATCACCGGTTTCGGCGAGGCGAGCCGGATGACCCAGTTCAAGGACAAGTCGCAGAAGCAGGGCAACGAGCGCGCCAGCGTCGGGCTGTTCACGTACCCGATCCTGCAGGCCGCGGACATCCTGCTCTACCAGGCCCACGCCGTGCCGGTCGGCGAGGACCAGCGGCAGCACCTGGAGCTCTCCCGGGACCTGGCGCAGCGGTTCAACTCGCTGTTCGGCAAGACCTTCACGGTGCCCGCGCCGCACATCGTGAAGGAGACCGCCAAGATCACCGACCTGCAGGACCCGACGGCCAAGATGTCGAAGTCGTCGTCCTCCCCGGGCGGCATCGTGGACCTGCTGGAGGACCCGGCCCGCTCGGCCAAGAAGATCCGCTCGGCGGTCACCGATACCGGTCGGGACATCGTCTTCGACGCCGAGACCAAGCCGGGCGTCTCCAACCTGCTCACCATCTTCTCCGCGTTGAGCGGGCGCGGCATCGACGACCTGGTCGCCGCGTACGCCGGCAAGGGCTACGGCGACCTCAAGAAGGACCTCGGCGAGGTGGTGCGGGAGTTCGTCACGCCGATCCAGCAGCGCACCCGCGCGTACCTCGACGACCCGGCCCAGCTCGACAAGCTCCTCGCGGGCGGTGCGGAGAAGGCCCGGGCGGTGGCGGCGCCCACGCTGCGCACCGCGTACGAGCGGGTGGGTTTCTTCCCGCCGGTACGCGGCGAGTAGTCGCCCGCGCGAGGGCGAGCAGTCGGTGGCCGGAGAGGTGACGCGGAGCGTGGATCAGGGCAGCGGTGTCCCGTCGACCGACGACATCGTCCAGATCGGCATCGCCGTCGACATCCCCGAGCCGTGGGGCGGCGAGCTGACCCGGCGCCGACTGGCCTCCGGCGACCCGAACACGGTCCCGGCCCACGTCACCCTGCTCGGGCCGACCGAGATCCCGGTGTCCGCGCTGGCCGCGGTGGAGGGGCACCTCGACCGGGTCGCCGCCGAGCACCTGCCGTACACCCTGCACCTGCGCGGCACCGGCACCTTCCGGCCGGTGACGCAGGTGGTCTTCGTGACGGTGGCGGCCGGCATCAGCGAGTGCGAACTGCTCGCCGCCGCCATCAACGCGGCCCCTCAACTTCGCCGTGAGCTGCGCTTTCCCTACCATCCACACGTGACGGTGGCGCAGGACGTCGCGCCGGAGGCCCTCGACCGGGCGTACGAGGACCTCGCCGACTTCTCCGCGATGTTCGAGGTGGAGGGCTTCACCCTGTTCTCGCACAGCGGGCAGACGCGGTGGCAGCCCCGCCGGTACTTCCGGCTGGGCGGCTGACCGGTGAACCTGCTGGGACGGGTCGAGGCGGGCGTCGACCGTGGCCTGCGGAGCGCCCGGCACCGCTCCCCGGCCTTCGGGCATCTGTGGCGGGCCGGGGTGCGCTACACCGACCTGCACGGCGGGCGGTTGGCCGCCGCGATCGCCTACTACGGCTTCTTCGCGGTCTTCGCCCTCGCCCTGGTGTCGTACGCGGCCTTCGGCGCGATCCTGGACGAGAACGACGAGCTGCGCGCGGGGGCGGAGGAGTTCCTCCGGGAGAACCTGCCGTTCCTCGATCCGGCGCAGGTGGCCGAGAGCAGTGGCACCGTCGGCGTGGTGGGCCTGCTGATCCTGATCCTGACCGGGATCGGCTGGGTGGAGGCGATCCGGTCCTCGCAGCGGCTGATCCACGGCCTGGACCAGCACCCCGGCAACCTGGTCGTCCGCCGGTTGGTCGACCTCGGCGTACTCCTCGTGGTCTTCGTGCTGCTCGGCGTCTCGGTGGCGGCGGTCGACGCGTTGGAGACGCTGCTGCGGTTCCTGCTGCGCAGCACCGGCTCCGTCGGGCTGACCACGGTCAGCGCGGTGCTCAGCGTGGTGGTGAACGCGGTGCTGGCGACGCTGCTGCTGGTGGCGGTGCCCCGGCTGCGGATGAGCCGGGCCCGGTTGCGGCCGGTGGTGCTGCTCGTCGCGGTCGGCATCACGCTGCTCAACACCGTCGGGCGGTTCTGGGTGGGGCGGGTGGAGCACAACCCGGCGTACACCGTGGTGGCCACCGCCGTGGGCCTGCTGGTCTATCTCTACCTGCTCAACCAGTTGGTGCTCTTCGGTGCCGCGCTGGCCGCGACCAGCCGACGCGGCCAGGTGGTCGACCTGGCGAGCCGTCCCCGGCCCGTCGACCTCGACGTGGAGAGCGATCCCGGTACCCCTGGCGGGGCCGGTTGACCGTGATGTGTGGGGAACCCGCCCCCACCTCGTCGGGCACCGACGATGATGGGCCCGTGGGGGCACTTGTGACGTTGGACCTGCCGAGCGACTCACCGATGCTCGACCTGCCGTGGATCATCACGTTCGGGCCGCTCGGAGACGCCGACGAGTGGGAGCCGGTGGTCTGCGGGCCGTACGAGCGGCCGCACGCGCTGGCGCTGGCCGAGGCGGTGGTGGCCGAGGAGTCGTTGATGGCGGTGGTCGAGCCGCTGGTGCCGGCGGTGAACGTGGCGCAGATCCGTGGTGAGATCGCCGCCGCGCAGCTCGCCGCCACCGACGAGACGGTCCGGGTGGACCAGGCCGACCTGTACGGCGACTACGAGGACACCGTCGACGAGGAGGAGATGGCGGCGGCCGAGCGGGAGGAGACGGGCGGGCCGCTGCCGGTGCCGGACGAGGACGAACTGCGGGCCGGCTTCGCCCGCATCGCGACGCGGCTCCCCGGAGGCTGACGAACCACCCGGCACCGGTGCCCGGACGTCGTCGTCCGGGCACTGGTGCCCGCACCGCACCCCCCACCACAAGGGGTCGTCGTCCCGGTCATCCCGGCGGGGACCAGGTCGTCGGGGGTGATACCCCGGTCAGCGCCGTTCGAACCAGGCGGCCGTGTCACCCGGGAGCAGGTGGCCGCCGTCGCGTTCGGTGAGCGGCGCGCTGGCCACGAGCGGCGTGCCGTACCCGTCGATCAGCACCGGCGAGTCGCCGGTGTTCACCACGCAGGTCAGCACCACGGAGTCGACCTCCCGGTGGAACGCGAGCACGTCCGGGCCGGTCTGGCGCCAGGTGATGCCGCCGACGCCGGCCAGTGCCGGATGGGTGTGCCGGATCCGCAGCGCCGCCCGGTACAGCTCCAGGGTCGAGCCGGGCACGCCGGCCTGGGCGGCGACCGAGAGGGACTGCCAGGTCGCCGGGGCCGGTAGCCAGCTCAGCGCGCTGCCGGCCGGTCCGAAGCCGTACGGTGCCAGGTCACCGCTCCACGGGATCGGCACCCGGCAGCCGTCGCGGCTCTCGCCGGTACGCAGGAAGGCCGGGTCCTGACGCAGCTCGTCGGGCAGGTCGAGCACCTCGGGAAGCCCCAGTTCCTCGCCCTGATAGAGGTAGGCGCACCCGGGCAGGGCGAGCATCAGCAGCGCGGCGGCGCGGGCCCGGCGCAGCCCGACCTCCCCGTCGCCGTACCGGGTGACGTGCCGTTGCCGGTCGTGGTTGGAGAGCACCCAGGTGGTGGGGGCGCCGACGATGGTGGACTCGCCCAGCGCGGTGTCGATCACCTTGCGGAACGAGTCGGCCGACCAGGTGGCGTCGAGGAAGTCGAAGCTGAACGCCTGGTGCAGCTCGTCCGGGCCGATGTAGCGGGCCAGTCGCTGCGGGGTCTCCGCCCACGCCTCGGCCACGGCCATCCGGCCGCCGGGGTAGCTGTCCAGGATGGGACGCCAGGTGCGGTAGATGTCGTGCACCTCGTCCTGGTCGAAGTAGGGCAGGCGGCCCTTGCCGAGCAACTCGGACTGGCGACGGCCGGTGGTCATCGAGCTGAAGCCGACGTCCGGCAGGCCGTCCGCCTTGATCATGCCGTGGGCCACGTCGATGCGGAACCCGTCGACGCCCCGGTCCAGCCAGAACCGCAGGACGTCCTCGAACTCGGCGCGTACCTCCCGGTGGCGCCAGTTCAGGTCGGGTTGGGTCGGGTCGAACAGGTGCAGATACCACTGGCCGTCGTCGATCCGCGTCCAGGCGGGGCCGCCGAAGATGCTCTCCCAGTCGTTCGGGGGCTGCGCACCGTCTTCACCCCTGCCGTCGGCGAAGAGGTACCGCGCCCGCTCGGCCGCGCCGGGGGCGGCGGCCAGCGCGGCCTGGAACCACGGGTGCTGGTCGGAGGTGTGGTTCGGGACCAGGTCCACGATGATCCGCAGCCCGAGCGCGTGCGCGTCGGTGATCATCGCTTCGAAGTCGCCGAGGGTGCCGAACATCGGGTCGACGTCGCGGTAGTCGGCCACGTCGTAGCCGCCGTCGACCATCGGCGAGGTGTAGAAGGGGGTCAGCCAGAGCGCGTCCACCCCGAGGTCACGCAGGTAGGGCAGACGTTCGCGGATGCCCTGGAGATCGCCGATGCCGTCGCCGTCGGAGTCGGCGAAGCTGCGGACGTAGACCTGGTAGACGACGGCGGATCGCCACCAGTCGGCGTCGGAGGTCAGCGGCGACGGAGTGCTGGCGGTCATCGGGTGTTCCCCGTTCTGTGGTGCGGGACGGCGGCACCCGGGCGTGGGCGAGGTGGCGCGGGTGTCTGAGAAGGATGCCGCCCCGCCTCTGCAAGAGTCAAGCATTTCTTGCGCAAGGGGGGCGGTGGATGTGCCGCTCCGAAGGCGGCAGGCGGCCGGAATCAGCCCGACCTTCACGCCAGGCGGAGGTGGCAGGTGTCCGGCGTCACGCCGGGATCGACAGCACCGGCGACGCCGGTCGCCGACCCTGGCCGCCCTGCGGGGCGCTGTCGTCCCGACGGGCCACCGCGGTCGAGCCGCGCACCACCAGCTCGGGACGGAAGAGGTACTCCGAGCGCGGGGCGGCGTGGCCGTTGATCTCGTCCACCAGGGCCCGGACCGCGGCGACCGCCATCGCGGTCACCGGCTGGCGCATGGTGGTCAGCGGCGGGTCGGTGAAGGCCATCAGCGGCGAGTCGTCGTAACCGACCACCGACAGGTCCTCCGGGACGGAGAGTCCGCGCTGCCGGGCGGCCCGGATCGCGCCGAGTGCCATCAGGTCCGAGCCGCAGACGATCCCGGTGACGCCCCGCTCGATCAGGCGGCCGGCGGCGGCCTCGCCGCCCTCCACGCCGAACAGGGAGAGTTCGGTGAGCTCGCGCAGTTCGTCGTCGTCGAGCTGGACGAGGCGCGCCATCGCGGTCTTGTATCCGCTGACCTTGCGCTGCACCGGCACGAACCGGTCCGGCCCGGTGATCAGGCCGATCCGACGGTGGCCCAGGGCGCCCAGGTGCGAGACGGCCAACTCCGCCGCCTCGCGGTCGTCGCAGGAGACGAAGGGCGCCGGGATGCCGGGGGCATATCCGTTGATCATGACGATCGGCAGCGGCCGGGCGATCAGGGTGCGGTACCGGTCGTGGTCGGCGGCGGTGTCGGCGTGCAGCCCGGAGACGAAGACGATCCCGGAGACCTGCCGGTCGAGCAGCATCTCCACGTACTCGTCCTCGCGGACACCGCCGGGGGTCTGGGTGCAGAGCACCGGGGTGAACCCGGTCGGGGCCAGCGCCGACTCGATGATCTGGGCGAAGGCGGGGAAGATCGGGTTGTCCAACTCCGGCACCACCAGGCCGACCAGCCCGGCGCTGCGCTTGCGGAGCCGGGCGGGGCGCTCGTAGCCGAGCACGTCGAGGGCGGTCAGGACGGCCTGCCGGGTCTCGGGTGCCACGCCGGGCCGGTCGTTGAGCACCCGCGACACCGTGGCCTCGCTGACGTCGGCCTGCTGGGCTATGTCGGACAGGCGAGCGCGCATGGCCGCACTGTAGCTCACCCTCAACTTCTTGCGCAGTGGTCGGCAAGAACTTGCAGAAGTGGGCAGCAGGCGGCGGTTCGCTCTCACATCGGCGCTGTCGCAACGGCCTCCATCGGGACGGTGGGTGTGTTTCCGGTGTGCAGAGCGTGATCCAGTCGCCGTCTGCGGGCGGCTGGACCGTTGGGAAATGCCGGTAAGGCCGCAGTTGTGGAGTGGTCGGGTTGCGGATCCAGCGCGGTTGTTGCGGTGATGTTCGCAAGGGGTTTCGAGTTACGCAAGTTCTTGCTACTGTCCCGCCGACACCCGGCAGGAATCTAGGAGCGAACATGCGTCGCACAGCCAGGGGGATCGCCGTACTCGCCTCCGCCACCCTCGCCCTCTCCGTCGCCGCCTGCGGCGGCGGAGAGGACAACCCGGCTGATGGGCAGTCCACCGTCGACCCCGCTTCCCTCACCGCAGAACTGACCTGGTGGGACACCTCGGACCCGCAGAACGAGGGCCCCGCGTTCCAGGAGCTGATCGCCAAGTTCAACCAGACGCACCCGAACGTGAAGATCAACTATCAGTCGGTCCCGTTCGGTGAGGCGCAGAACAAGTTCAAGACCGCCGCGCAGGCCAAGAGCGGCGCTCCGGACATCCTCCGCGCCGAGGTGGCCTGGGTGCCGGAGTTCGCCTCGCTGGGCTACCTCTACGCGCTGGACGGCTCCGAACTGCTCGCTGACTCCTCGGACTTCCTGGAGACGCCGCTGGCCTCCAACAGGTTCGACGGCAAGACGTACGGCGTCCCGCAGGTCACCGACAGCCTGGCGCTGATGTACAACAAGGAGCTGCTGAGCCAGGCCGGCGTCGACGCGCCGCCGAAGACCTGGGCGGAGCTGAAGACCGCCGCGCAGGCGGTCAAGGAGAAGACCGACGCCGAGGGCGTGTACGTCAACCCGGCCGGCTACTTCATGCTGCCGTTCATGTACGGCGAGGGTGGCGACCTGGTCGACACCGCGAGCCAGAAGATCGTCATCAACTCGGAGCAGAACGCGGCCGGACTGGCGATCGCCAAGGACCTGATCACCAGCGGTGCGGCTGCCAAGCCGTCCGCCAACGACGCCTACGGCACCATGATGACCCTCTTCAAGGAGAAGAAGGTCGCCATGATCATCAACGGCCCGTGGGAGGTCAACAACGTCACGACGGCCCCCGGCTTCGGCGGCCTGGAGAACCTCGGCATCGCCCCGGTGCCGGGCGGCTCGGCGCGGGCCGGTGGCCCGGTCGGCGGCCACAACTACGTGATCTGGTCCGGCATGCCGCAGGAGAAGGTGGACGCCGCCGTCGCGTTCGTGAAGTTCATGAGCTCCGCCGAGTCTCAGGCGTTCCTGTCCGAGAAGCTCGGCCTGCTGCCGACCCGCACCTCCGCGTACGCCCTCGACGCGGTGAAGAACAATCCGGTCGTGGCCGCGTTCCAGCCGGTCGTGGAGGCCGGTGTGGGCCGGCCGTGGATCCCCGAGGCCGGTCAGTTCTTCGGCCCGCTCGACCAGATGGCCACCGAGGTCCTGATCCAGAACAAGGACCCGAAGGCCGCGCTGGACACCGTGGCCCGGAAGTACAAGGCCGAGGTCGTGCCCGGCTACGGGCTCTGACCGCCCGCGCCGGCTCCGGCCGGTGACCTTTCGGCACCCGGCAGGGTCGCGCGGCCGTCGCGGTCGCGCGCCCCTGCCGGACTTCTCCTCGGGAGCGCTGATGACCACCGTGACAGCCGACCCGGCGCCGTCGTCCACGACGCCGCCCGGCCGGTCCGCTCGAACGTCCCGGCTGCGCCGCAGTTGGGACAAGCACTGGTACGCCTGGGCGATGGTGCTGCCCGTCGTGATCGTCCTGGCGGTACTGATCTTCTACCCGCTCTTCCGCGGGATCTGGCTCTCCTTCACCGACCTCACCGAGGCCAACCAGGTCGCCGAGATCTGCACCAAGTCGATCACCGGCAGCGAGGTGTGCCGGGACAACCCCAACAAGTGGGAGTTCGTCGGCCTCGACAACTACGTCCGGGTCCTCACCGGCCAGGTCGGCGACTTCTGGCAGTGGACCGGCGTCACGCTGATCTGGACGTTCGTCTGCGTGGCCTGCCACTTCGGTCTCGGCCTCGGGCTGGCCACCATGATCAACCGGCCGATGTGGGGCCGCAGCATGTACCGGGTGCTGCTGGTGCTGCCCTGGGCGGTGCCCGCCTTCGTCAGCGCCTTCGCCTGGAAGTTCATCTTCAACGAGCGCTTCGGCCTGGCCAACGCCCTGCTCTCGGCGGTCGGCATCGACCCGGTCTCCTGGTTCGCCGACCGGTGGACGGCGCTGCTGACCGCCATCGTCACCAACATCTGGCTCGGCGTGCCGTTCATGATGGTGGCCCTGCTCGGCGGGATGCAGACCATCCCGTCCGAGTTGTACGAGGCGGCCGAGATCGACGGCGCCTCGCCGTGGCAGCGGTTCGTCAACATCACCCTGCCCGGCCTGCGTCCGGTCAGCATGACCGTGGTGCTGCTCGGCACCATCTGGACCTTCAACATGTTCCCGATCATCTTCCTGGTGACCGAGGGGCAGCCGGCAGGGCAGAGCGAGATCCTGGTGACCGGTGCCTACCGGGCGGCGTTCGAGGGCATCCGCAACTACTCGCTCGCCTCCACGTACGGCGTACTGATCCTGTCGATCCTGCTGGTGTTCTCGATGTTCTACCGGCGGGCCCTGCGCAAGCAAGGCGAGGTGTGGTGATGGCGCAGGCACGCAGACCCGCGCAGGCGCGCAGTCGCCGTTCGCCGCTGAAGTCGGTCCTGCTGCACGGCACGTTGATCCTGGCCTCGCTGATCGCGGTCGGCCCGATCGCCTGGGTGCTGTTGTCGTCGCTGAAGCCCGGGTACGCGATCCAGAGCAGCGAGCTGACGCTGTTCCGGGACACCACGCTGGCCAACTACAGCTACGTGCTGACCAGCACCAACTTCCCCCGGTGGTTCCTCAACTCGGTGATCGTCGCGGCGTTCACCATGGGGATCGGCATCTTCCTGTCGGCCACCACCGGCTACGCGGTGTCCCGGTTCAACTTCCCGGGTCGCCGGCCGCTGATGATGGTCTTCCTGGTCACCCAGATGTTCCCGGTGGCCATCCTGATCGTGCCGATCTACACGATCATGGCGCGGCTCGGGCTGATCAACACGATGCCCGCGTTGATCATCGCGTACCTGACCATCGCGGTGCCGTTCTGCGCCTGGATGTTGAAGGGCTACTTCGACTCCATCCCGACCTCGCTGGACGAGGCGGCGGCGCTGGACGGGTGCGGTCCGTTCGCCACCTTCTGGCGGGTGGTGCTGCCGTTGGCCCGCCCGGCGGTGGCGGTCACCGCGTTCTACACCTTCCTCACCGCGTGGGGCGAGGTGGCGTACGCGTCGGCCTTCATCCAGACCGACAACAAGTTCACCCTGGCCTACGGCCTCCAGCAGTTCGTGCCGCAGTTCAACCCGCAGTGGGAGTACCTGACGGCCGCCGCCGTCCTGGTCACCGTCCCGGCCGGGCTGGTCTTCTTCGTCGCCCAGAAGCACCTCGTCTCCGGCCTGACCGCGGGCGGCACGAAGGGCTGACCGGAAGGCCCTCTACTACAAACCGTCGTTGATAGGGCAGGATGGGTCGGGTGGAAGCACTTCGACTCATCCTCCTCTACGGCCACCTGATCGGCTTCGCGCTGCTGCTCGGCGGCGCGATCGCCCAATACCTCACCGGCAAGATCCGGATCAACGCCGCGATGCTCTGGGGCGCGGTGATCCAACTCGCCACCGGCATCGGACTCTCCGCCCCGCTGCGCGACGGCGACGAGCCGGCACCGGCGAAGCTTGTGACGAAGCTGGTGTTCGCGCTGCTGATCTTCGTAATGGTCTTCTTCTCCCGCAAGCGGGACGAGGTGAACCGTGGGCACTTCCTCGCCATCGTGGGATTGACCCTGGTCAACGCCGCTGTCGCGGTCTTCTGGCGGTGAGCGGCGAGCCCGTCGATCGCCGCCGGAAAGGGACTTAACGGACGCACCTTCGCCCGCCTGTCGCCACCCTGAGTGATCTGCCCCACCGGAGCATTACGTACGGGTAACAGGCCTCCAACAGTCCTGCACGATTGTCGTTCGGCAGGTGGGCGCGGGCGTACGCTCTGCGTCCGTAACGTGGGATGCCGGCGGCACAGCGCAAGCCGGTTCAAGGGAGCCACCGCAACCACGCGGTGTGCAGTGGGAAGGAGACGTCTTGCGCTCGGTGCGTGGGATGCGGATCGCCTCGGTCATCGCGGCGGGTGGGCTCGTACTGAGCGCCGCCGCCTGTGGCGAGGCCCCGGATGAGGACAACAACGCCGGTACGGGCGGCGAGAAGTACGTCGCCTGTATGGTCACCGACGTCGGCGGCATCGACGACAAGTCGTTCAACGCCTCGGCCTGGAAGGGTCTCGAGGAAGCCAAGGCCGAGAACAGCAACGTCGACATCAAGTACGTCGCGTCCAAGGCCGAGGCGGACTACGAGCCGAACCTCACCCAGTACGTGAACCAGGACTGCAACTTCATCCTGGCCGTCGGTGGCCTGATGGGTGACGCCACCAAGAAGATCGCCGAGGCGAACACGGACCAGCAGTTCGCGATCGTCGACGCCAACCCCGGGGTGGGCAACGTCTACCCGATGGAGTTCGACACCGCCCAGGCCGGCTTCCTCGCCGGATACGTCGCCGCCGGCATGAGCGAGAGCGGCAAGGTGGCCACCTACGGCGGCATGAAGATCCCGCCGGTGACCATCTTCATGGACGGCTTCGTCGACGGCGTCGCGCACTACAACCAGGCCAAGAGCGCCGACGTGCAGGCCCTGGGTTGGAACAAGGAGACCCAGAACGGCTCCTTCACCAACGACTTCATCAAGCAGGACGAGGGCAAGAAGGTCAGCGACGCGCTGGTCGCCCAGGGCGCGGACATCATCATGCCGGTCGCCGGCGGCGCCGGCCTCGGCACCACCGGTGCGGCCAAGGCCTCCGGCGGCAAGTACAACACCATCTGGGTGGACGTCGACGGCTGCGAGAGCACGCCGGACTGCTCGGCGATCATCACCACCGTGGTGAAGAACATCCCGGGCGCCGTCAAGGAGGCCGTGCTCAAGGCCGCCGGTGGCGAGAAGCTCAACGCCGAGGAGGGCTTCGTCGGCACGCTGGCCAACGACGGCGTCTCGATCGCCCCGTACCACGAGTTCGAAGGCAAGGTCCCGGCCGAGCTCAAGGCCGAGGTCGACAAGCTCAAGGCGGACATCGCCGCCGGCACCGTCAAGGTCGAGTCGGCCGCCCAGCCGAAGTGACCCGTCACCGGTCGCCCCGGTGAGACGATCACCGGGGCGACCGGTACGCGGAGCCCATGATCCGGCCGCTCCGGCGCGGGGAGACCCGCGCTCGGGGCGGCCGGTCCGCGCCCCCGGTCGGGTCCCGGCCGCACACCGTCCGCCAGCAGCTACGCTGCACCATCGCTTCGCACTCCAGGAGGTTGCGCTGAGACTCGAACTGCGCGGCATCACCAAGCGGTTCGGTGATCTGGTCGCCAACGACCACATCGACCTGACGGTGGAGCCTGGAGAGATCCACGCCCTGCTCGGCGAGAACGGCGCGGGCAAGTCGACCCTGATGAACGTCCTCTACGGGCTCTACCAGCCCGACGAGGGCGAGATCCTGGTCGACGGCACGCCGCTCAAGCTGCGCGGCCCCTCCGACGCGATCGCCGCCGGCATCGGCATGGTGCACCAGCACTTCATGCTCGTACCGGTCTTCACCGTCACCGAGAACATCATGCTCGGCGCCGAACAGGTGCGCGGCGGCATCGCCGGATTCCTGGACCGGCGCCGCGCGCGCCGCGAGGTCGCCGAGGTCTCGGAGCGCTACAACCTGCGGGTCGACCCGGACGCGGTGATCGAGGACCTGCCGGTCGGCGTCCAGCAGCGGGTCGAGATCGTCAAGGCGCTGACCCGCGACGTCGACCTGCTCATCCTGGACGAGCCCACCGCGGTGCTCACCCCGCAGGAGACCGAGGAACTACTCACCGTGATGCGGTCGCTCAAGGCCGCCGGCAAGTCCATCGTGTTCATCACCCACAAGCTCGGCGAGGTCAAGGCGATCGCCGACCGGATCACGGTGATCCGGCGCGGTAAGACGGTGGGCACCGCGTCGCCCGACGCCAGCCGGGACGAGCTGGCCGCGCTGATGGTCGGCCGCAGCGTCCGGCTCACCGTGGAGAAGGCGCCGGCCACGCCGGGCGAGCCGGTGCTGGAGATCTCCGGCCTGGTCGTCGACGACGACCGGCAGGTCCGCGCGGTGGACGGCGTCGACCTGACCGTACGCGCGGGCGAGGTGCTCGGCGTCGCGGGCGTGCAGGGCAACGGGCAGACCGAACTGATCGAGGCGGTCATGGGGCTGCGCCCGGTGCTCGCCGGGACGATCAGCCTCGACGGTCAGCGGGTCGACGGCTGGAGCACCAAGAAGGTGCTGCGCGCCGGGGTCGGCTACGTCCCCGAGGACCGCAGTGTCGACGGCCTGGTCAAGGAGTTCAGCGTCGCCGAGAACCTGGTGCTGGACATCTACGACCGGCCGCCGTTCGGCAGCGGGCTGTCGCTCAAGCCGGACGCGATCGCGAAGTCGGCGCAGGAGCGGATCGACCAGTTCGACGTCCGGACCTCGTCGGCGCAGGCGCCGGTGGGCACGCTCTCCGGCGGCAACCAGCAGAAGGTGATCGTGGCACGGGAGCTGTCCCGGCCGCTCAAGCTCTTCATCGCCGCCCAGCCCACCCGGGGCGTGGACGTCGGTTCGATCGAGTTCATCCACAGCCAGGTCATCCGCGAGCGTGACGTGGGCACCGCCGTGCTGGTGGTCTCCAGCGAACTCGACGAGGTGATCGGGCTGGCCGACCGGATCGCGGTGATGTATCGCGGCCGGGTCATCGGCATCGTCGGCCCGGACACCCCGCGCGAGGAGATCGGTCTGCTGATGGCGGGCATCACCCCCGACGCGACCGGCGGTTCCCCGGAGAGCACCCCAGCCGCCGACGGCACCGCCGTGGCGACCATCGACCGGGACGACGCAGCGGTGACCGACGCGGACGCGGCGAGCGCCGACGGCACGACCGCGACCACCGACCGCGACGTCACGGCCACCACCGACGGCGTGGCCCCGGCCCCCGAGGGTCCCGGCAACGAGGACGAGAAGGCATGAGCGAGCTCTGCGAGCGAATCATCAGGCTCAGTGCGGTGGTGCCTCATGACGGTACGGAGCGAAGCGGAGTGCCGGCATGAGCGAGCTCTGCGAGCGAATCATCAGGCTCAGTGCGGTGGTGCCTCATGACGGTACGGAGCGAAGCGGAGTGCCGGCATGACCACTTCTTCCCAGCCTGGCTCGCCGGACAAGGAACCGGCGAGCGAGGAGCAGGCCAACCGGACGGCGATCGGCAACACCGAGCGCGCCGAGACGGCCACCACCGGGCAGTCCCCGCAGGGACGGCCCACCCTGGGTCGGCTGTTCCTGGAGAACCTGTGGGCGGCCAACACGTTCACCGTGACGCTGCTGTCGCTGGTGCTGGCGATGGTGGTCGGCGCCATCCTCATGATCATTTCTGATCCGGACGTGTTGGGCACCTACGCCTACTTCACCGCCCGCCCCACCGACGCGCTCAACGCGAGCTGGACGCTGGTCAGCGAGGCGTACGCGAACCTGTTCAAGGGCAGCGTCTTCGACCCGGCCGCCACCACCGTCAACGCGGCGCTGAGCCCCATCTCGGAGACGCTCACCTACACCGCGCCGCTGGTCTTCACCGGCCTGTCGGTAGCGCTCGCCTTCCGGGGCGGCCTGTTCAACATCGGTGCCCAGGGTCAGGCCACCATGGGCGTGATCCTGGCCGCGCTCGCCGGGTTCCTGCTGCCGCTGCCGCCCGGCCTGCACCTGCTGGTCGCGGTGCTGGCCGGTGCGGTCGGCGGCGCGATCTGGGGTTTCATCCCCGGCATCCTCAAGGCGCGGACCGGCGCCCACGAGGTGATCAACACGATCATGCTCAACTACATCGCGGTCTACTTCCTGACCTGGCTGATCGTGCAGAACGGCGTGCAGGACCCGAACCGCACCGACGCGATCAGCCGGCCGGTGGACGCCTCGGCCCAACTGCCGCGCCTGTTCGGGGACGGGCTGCGGGCGCACGCCGGGATCATCCTCGCCGTGCTGGCCACCCTGGCGGTCGCCTGGCTGCTCAACCGCTCCACGCTCGGCTTCGAGCTGCGCGCGGTCGGCGCCAACCCGGACGCCGCCCGCACCGCCGGCATCAGCGTCACCCGGACGTACGTGCTGATCATGGTCTTCGCCGGGGCGCTGGCCGGACTGGGCGGCTCGCAGATGGTGCTCGGCACCACGGCCGCCGCCCTGACCCCGCTGGTGGTCGCGCAGATCGGCTTCGACGGCATCCTGGTAGCCCTGCTCGGTCGCGTGAAACCGTGGGGAGTTGCGCTGGCCGCGCTGCTCTTCGGCGCGTTGCAGGCCGGCGGCAACCGGATGCAGTCGTACTCGGGGATCTCGCTGGAGCTGGTCACCGTGCTCCAGGCGCTGATCGTCATCTTCATCGCCGCGCCGGCCCTGGTGAAGGCGATCTTCCAGCTCCGGGCGGCCCGCGCCGCCCGGTTGCAGACGAGCCTCGCGAAGGGCTGGTGAGGCATGTCCACCATGGCCGTCCCCGACGTCGCGGTCGCGCAGGTCGACGAGGGCTTCTGGACCCGGACCCGCAAGGTGGGCCTGGTGCTGTCGGCCCTCGGCCTGCTGGCCACCGTGCTGTTCGGCGCGCTCGCCACCGGTGAGCAGGCCCGCTTCACGCTCAGCGAGGACTCCGCCGGGGCCGCGTTGGAGATCCACGGGACGGTCGGCGCGGTCCTCTTCGGACTGATCGCGCTGGCCGCCGGGGCGGCGATGCTCGCCACCCGCCTGCCGAAGCGCTGGTTCGTCCCGGTGCTCGCCGTCGGTCTGGTCGCCTTCGTGCTCTCCTTCCTCTGCTGGCAGGTCTCCGCCGCACCGACCGGGCAGAACTTCATGCCGCTGGTCAACATCGTGCGCGGCACGTTCCTGCTCGCCCTGCCGTTGATCTTCGGTGCGCTGGCCGGTGTGCTCTGCGAGCGCTCCGGCGTGGTCAACGTGGCCATCGAGGGGCAGTTGCTGATGGGCGCGTTCAGCGGCGCGCTGTTCGGCAGCATCAGCGGCAGCATCTGGGTGGGCCTGGTCGCCGCCGCGATCGGCGGCGCGTTCATCTCGCTGCTGCTCGCCGTCTTCTGCATCCGCTACCTGGTCGACCAGGTGGTCATGGGCATCGTGCTGAACCTGCTCGCGGTCGGCATCACCGGCTTCCTCTACGAGCGGCTGATGCAGACCGACGCGGCGCGCTACAACAGCGCCCCCCGGTTCAGCAACTGGGAGATCCCGCTGCTCTCCGACATCCCGGTCCTCGGGCCGGCGCTGTTCCAGGCGAACATCTTCCTCTATCTCGCCCTGCTGCTGGTGCTCGTGATCCACATCGCGCTGTTCCGCACCCGGTGGGGTCTGCGGACCCGCTCGGTCGGCGAGCACCCGACGGCGGCGGACACCCTGGGCGTGAAGGTGCTGCGGGTGCGCTACCGCAACGTACTGCTGGCCGGGGTGGTGGCCGGCATCGGCGGCGCGTCGTACACGCTGGCGCTCTACTCGTTCACCAAGAACATGATCGGCGGTAAGGGCTTCATCGCCCTGGCCGCACTGATCTTCGGTCGGTGGAGCCCGACGGGGGCGCTGCTCGCCGCGCTCTTCTTCGGCTTCGCCGACCAGTTGGCCACCTACCTGGGCGCGATCAACAGCATCATCCCCGGCCAGTTCCTGGCCATGCTGCCGTACCTGGCGACGATCCTGGCCGTGGCCGGGCTGGTCGGCCGGGTCCGGGCACCCGCCGCCGACGGCAAGCCGTACATCAAGGGCTGATCCAGGGGAGCGCAGCATGGAGATCGACTGGGCGCGGTTGCGCGCCGCCGCCACCGAGGTGATGCGGCACGCGTACGTGCCGTACTCGAAGTTCCCGGTGGGCGCGGCGGCACTCGTCGACGACGGCCGGGTCGTGGTGGGCTGCAACGTCGAGAACGCCGCGTACGGTGTGGTGCTCTGCGCCGAGTGCGGCGTGGTCTCCTCGCTGCACGCCACCGGCGGAGGCCGGATCGTCGCGCTGTCCTGCGTCGACGCCACCGGTGAGCCGCTGATGCCGTGCGGGCGCTGCCGGCAACTGCTCTGGGAACAGGGCGGGCCGGAGTGTCTGATCGAGGCCAGGGGCGGTCCGCTGCGGATGGCGGAGCTGCTGCCGCACGCCTTCGACGTGGCCGACCTCGACGCGGTCACCCGGGAACGGCCGGTGCCGGTGGTCCCCGACCGACTGGCCGCCTGGCGCGGACGCGGCACCGTCTTCGTGCACCCCGACCTCTCCGCCGGCCAGCAGATCTGGACGGCCTACTGGGAACGGTCGGCCGGCGACGACGCGGGCGCTGAGACCGGGGTGCTGGAGGAGGCGCCGACCTGGGACGACCCGGCGGAGGCGATCACCTGGGGGTTGGCGCGTACGCCCCGGGTCGTGGTGGTGGACGCGTCGGGCACGATCTTCTGGGCCGGTGAGGGCGAGCCGCCGGTGGAGATTCCGGTGCGGTGGGATGGGACTCAAGGGTGAGTGTGTTTACTGCGGTGGACGTGATTCGGGCGAAGCGGGATGGGGGAGTGCTCTCCGACGCGCAGATCGACTGGGTGGTGGACGCGTACACCCGGGGGGCGGTGGCCGACGAGCAGATGTCGGCGCTGGCCATGGCGATCCTGTTGAACGGCATGACGGGACCGGAGATCGCCCGGTGGACGGCCGCGATGATCGCCAGCGGCGAGCGGCTCGACCTGTCGTCGGTGTCCCGGCCGACCGTGGACAAGCACTCGACCGGTGGTGTCGGTGACAAGATCACCCTGCCGCTCACCCCACTGGTGGCCGCGTGTGGCGCGGCGGTGCCGCAGCTCTCCGGGCGCGGCCTCGGGCACACCGGCGGCACGCTGGACAAGCTGGAGTCGATCCCGGGCTGGCGGGCCGCGCTGAGTAACGAGGAGTTCACCGCCCAACTGCGCGATCTCGGGGCGGTGATCTGCGCCGCCGGGTCGGGGCTGGCCCCGGCCGACCGCAAGCTGTACGCGTTGCGGGACGTCACCGGCACGGTCGAGGCGATCCCGCTGATCGCCAGCTCGATCATGAGCAAGAAGATCGCCGAGGGCACCGGCGCGCTGGTCCTCGACGTGAAGGTCGGCTCCGGCGCGTTCATGAAGTCGGTCGACGATGCCCGTGAGCTGGCCCGGACCATGGTGGAGTTGGGCGGCGCGCACGGCGTCCGCACGGTCGCCCTGCTCACCGACATGTCGACGCCGCTCGGCCTGGCCATCGGCAACGGGGTCGAGGTCACCGAGTCGGTCGAGGTGCTGGCCGGCGGTGGCCCGGCCGACGTGGTGGAACTGACGCTGGCACTGGCCCGGGAGATGCTCGACGCCGCCGGGCTGCCCGACGCCGATCCCGCCGCCGCCCTGCGCGACGGGCGGGCGATGGACGTGTGGCGGTCGATGATCCGCGCACAGGGCGGTGACCCCGACGCGCCCATGCCCACCGCGCCCGAGGTCGAGGTAGTGCGTGCCGAGACGGACGGCTACGTCGCGACCGTCGACGCGTACGCCATGGGGGTGGCCGCGTGGCGGCTCGGCGCCGGCCGGGCGCGCAAGGAGGACCCGGTCAGCGTCCCCGCCGGGGTGCTGTTGCACAAGCGGCCCGGTGACCCGGTGCGGGCCGGTGACCCTCTCTACGAGCTGCGTTCCGAGAGTCCGGAGAGGATTCCGGGGGCGCTGGCGGAGGCGGCCCGGGCGGTGACTCTCGCGGCGACACCGTCGGTCCCGAATCCACTGGTCCTCGAACGGGTGGAGTGAGTCCACCCTGGTCGCGCCCCATGGTGCCGGGCCGGTCTGGCCGCTATCCTCGCAGGCCAGGGGGGACAATCGGCGCCCGAGACATCATGACCAGACAGGGATGTTGCCGTGATCGTGCCTGCCCCCGACCCTCGCGAGGTGCGTGAAGCGAGCCTGGAGGAGCTGTCCCGGCTGCGGCTGCCACTGCCGCCACCGCAGTTCCCGCTGGTGTGGGAGCCCGGCGACGAGATCGAGTTGCGGCCGACCTCGGAGGTCGAGGCGCGGATCGCCGTCCTGCACCTGATCCAGGCGCGCTGCTTCGGTATGCCGCCGCAGGCGGCGATGAGCTGGTTGCTCGCGTCGCACCTGTTGGAGATGGTCACCCCACCGGAGTTCCAGTTCGTCACCGGCGCCAAGGGCGACCACCGTTCGTTCGTGCTGCACCACGACGCGCTCTTCGCCCTGACCTGGGTGCTCGGCCTGACCAAGCAGCTCGATCCCACGCTGCCGGTGGACGAGCGGCTGGTGGAGCGTCTGCCGAACATCGTCGAGGGGGAGACCTTCCGGCGCTGGCAGGCCCGCATCCTGACCGCGCCGCAGCATCCGGCCGACGCCGCAGCCCTGCTCGACCTGCACTACTGCCTGGACTGGGCGTACCTGGAGGTGAGCCGGGCCGGGCGGTTGTTGCCGGGGCTGGTGGACGCCAACGCCATCGGCCAGCGCCGTTGGGCGCTGGAGTGGGCGGTGATGCTGCGCGGGCCGTACCACGACGAGCCCCCGGGCTGGGAAGAGGTCGACCTCTCCACCTAGGGACGCGGGCGGTACACGCCGAGCCGGACCGAGACGGTCACCCGGACCGGCTCGCCGAGGGCGGTGATCCGGTCGGCCAGCCCGGCCGGGTCGGTGTGCCAGGCGCTCGGGCCCATGCCGACGAGTGTCCGCACGTCCGCACCGGTCAGGCGCAGCTCCTGTCGGTGCGCGGTGTGCGACTCCTCGACGAAGTGCCCGCCGAGGCCGGCGGCGACCCGGTCCGCCTTGGCCGGGTCGACCCGGAGCAGGTCGAGCGCGTCGACCAGCTCGGTGAGGTGGTCGACGGCCGGCGTCACCACCAGCAGCCGCCCGGTCGGTGCGAGGACCCGGTGGAACTCGGCGCCGTTGCGGGGCGCGAAGACGTTCAGCAGCAGCGCCGTCGACGCGTCCGCCAGCGGCAGACGCTGCCAGGTGTCGGCGACCGCCGCGGTGATCCGGGGGTGCGCCCGGGCTGCCCGGCGCAGCGCGGGCTTGGAGACGTCCAGGGCGAGACCGACGGCCGCCGGCAGCGCCGCCAGCACCGCGGCGAGGTGCCGACCGGTGCCGGCGCCCGCCTCCACCACCAGCGGGTACGCCCCGACGTCGTCGGTCGGGACATCCTGGTGCGGCCCCTTTGCTCTGCTTACCTCGGCGCAACAGACACGCCCGGAAACCGGTGCGTCCGTTGAAGCAGAGCAAAGGCAGCGCGGGACACCTGGGTGCGGGGTGGCGGCCTGCCCGGTGACGCGGGTGGCGGCCTCGGCGAGGGCGGCGGAGATCAGGTCGTAGTGGCCGGCGGCGAGGAAGTCCGCCCGTGCGGCGACCATCTCCGCGCTGTCCCCGCCGTGCGGGGCGCGGCCGGCGAGCAGGTTGACGTAGCCCTGCCGGGCGATGTCGAAGCTGTGCCGACGCGGACACGTCAACGTGCCGGCGGCACCGGCGGAGACCTCGCCCAGTGGGTCTGCGCAGACCGGGCAACGCAGCCGCTCGACGACGCGAGTTTCCATCACCACAGCAGGTCGCAGGCCAGATCCACGCTCCCGAGCGTACCCAGCGGTCCGCTGCGGACTAGGGTCTGGTCATGGCCGCGAACATCGGGTATGAGGACATCGTCAAGGCGCCGAAGGCGTTGCTGCACGACCACCTGGACGGCGGTCTGCGGCCCGCGACGATCGTCGAGCTGGCCGCCGAGGTCGGTCACGAGCTGCCCACCACCGACCCGGCGGAGCTGGGGCGCTGGTTCGTGGCGGCGGCCGACTCGGGTTCGCTGGAGCGCTACCTGGAGACGTTCGCGCACACCGTGGCCGTGATGCAGACCGCTCCGGCGCTGCGCCGGGTGGCCCGGGAGTGCGCACTGGACCTCGCCGCGGACGGGGTGGTCTACGCGGAGGTGCGCTTCGCCCCGGAGCAGCACCTGGAACGCAATCTGAGCCTGGACGAGGTGGTCGAGGCGGTGCTGGCCGGGTTCGTCGAGGGCAGCGCGCTCGCCGCCGAGGCCGGTACGCCGATCCGGGTCGGCACGCTACTCACCGCGATGCGGCACGCGGCGCGCTCGCAGGAGATCGCGGAGCTGGCGGTTCGCCATCGCGACCACGGGGTGGTGGGGTTCGACATCGCCGGTGCCGAGGCCGGTTTCCCGCCCACCCGGCACCTGGACGCCTTCGAGTACCTCCAGCGGGAGAACTTCCACTTCACGATCCACGCCGGTGAGGCGTTCGGGCTGCCCTCCATCTGGCAGGCGATCCAGTGGTGCGGAGCCGACCGGCTGGGCCACGGCGTACGCATCGTGGACGACATCACCGTCGGCGCGGAGCCGGTGCTCGGCCGGCTGGCCGCGTACGTGCGGGACAAGCGGATCCCGTTGGAGCTCTGCCCGTCGTCCAACGTGCAGACCGGTGCCGTCGCGTCGATCGCCGAGCACCCCATCGGGCTGCTGCGTGACCTGCGGTTCCGGGTCACCGTGAACACCGACAACCGGCTGATGAGCGGCACCTCGGTGTCCCGGGAGATGGCGTTGCTCTGCGAGGCGTTCGGCTACGGCTGGCGTGAGGTGCAGTGGTTCACCATCAACGCGATGAAGAGCTCCTTCATCCCGTTCGACGAGCGGCTCCGGATCATCGACGAGGTCATCAAGCCCGCGTACGCCAAGCTGCTGGCCTGAGTCTGCGGCGCCGGCTCACCGGGCCGGTGGGTGGCCGGGGCGGTGCAGACCGGCGACCTGACGCAGGATCTCCCGGGCGCGGGCGGCCTCCGCGCCCAGTCCGGTCTGGCGGCGCAGCACGGCCGGCTCGGCCCGCAGCAGCGTCACGCCCCGGCGCAGCAGCACCCGGGGGCCCTTGCGCTGCTCGGCCAGGTCGCGGGCCAGTCGACGGAGGAAGGTCGCCCCGCGCGGTCGGCGCAGCGCGTACGCCCCGGCGAGCACGCCCCGGAGTCGGCACTCCTCGACGATCTCCGCGGCGAAGATCCCTTCGGCCACGAAAAGTGGCGAGTCGGCCAGCTCGAACGGCCGATTGGCCACCCGGCGGTCCTCATTGATGGCGTATACCGGGACGTCTGCCCGACCGTCCATCGCCAGTCGGGTTATCACCTCAACGGCTGTTTCGGCGTCCCACGAGGCGGGCGACTCCCAGTCGATCTGGCCGTCTCGGCGTGGTAACGATGGGTCATCGCCATTCTTGTAGAAATCGTCCAAACAGAGCACTGGCAGGCCGGTTTGTCGCGCTACGTACGACTTCCCGGAGCCGGAGGGGCCGGCGAGCAGGACGACTCGGTGCGGGGGCTTCATTACCTTCAGTGACTCCGAACAGACGGACCGCGATCAAATTGCGTCAACATCTCATCACACCTTTGGCTGGGGCCAACCTGGGCTTTCTCTTTCCGGAGAGGCGTGATGGAATCTCGGATGGTCCGACCCGCCGGGTCGGCTGCTGGGCGTTGTCCGCAAGACAACGCGGACGCTGCAATCACGAGGGCGGTGACGTGAGCAAACGACCGAAGACGGCAGGCTCCTTCCTGTCGCGTATGGGTCGACCGGTCGGTCGGCTCCGCGACATGCCGATCTGGTCCAAGCTCGGTCTCATCATGATCGTGCCGACCATCGCCACGGTCGTCGTGGGCACGAGCGGTCTGGTCGACCACCTGGACTCGCTCAGTGACGCCAACCGGGCCGGCGACCTCGCGGAACTCATCGGGCACTCCGGTGCCCTGGTGGACGGTCTGCAGGACGAGCGGACGGCTGCCGTCCTGCTCCTCGGCGTGCCGCCGCAGTCGGCCGGGCAGGCCGAGTCGGAGGCGAAGAAGAACGCCTCCGCGCGCTACACCGATGTCGCGGGCGCCGTCGACCGGGCCACGGATCCCTACTCGTCGCAGCGCTCCGACCTCACCGACCTGCCGCCCAGCCTTCAGGATCTGTTGACGGCGATCGACGAGCGCCTCGGTGACCTGCCGGGCACCCGGAGCCAGGTGATCAACGGCAAGTTCAAGATCACCGACACGCTCCAGTCGTACGATGAGCTGATCAACCAGCTGCTCTCCGTGCGGGACTCGGCCAGCCAGCTCGCCGGTGACAACGACCTGAGCGACCGGATGCGTGCCTCCGCCGCCGTCGCGCGGGAGAAGGAGTGGCTCTCCGTCCGCCGGGTGGTCGTGCACCGCGCCATGATCCAGGGCGGCATGAGTTCGACCCTGCGCACCGACTACATCTCCAGCGAGACCGGCCAGCAGCAGGCGCAGCAGAGCTTCAACGCGGTCGCCACCGAGGCCGAGGCGGAGTTCCACGCCCAGACCGTCGGTGGTGGTGACCGGCGTGAGGCGACGATCTACATCAGCCAGGTCAACGCCGACACCTCGGACACCCTCGGCGGACTCGACTTCACGCCGGAGCAGTGGGACACGGCGCTGGTCGCCAACGGTCGGCTGATCCGGTCGGTGGAGTCCAAGTTCGACTCGGACGTCGCCGCCGAGGCCGCCACCCTCCGCTCCGACGTGCAGCGGCAGGTGTTCCTGGAGACCGGCCTGCTGCTGACCACGCTGCTCTTCGCTATCTTCCTGGCGTTCCTGGTGGCCCGCTCGATGGCCCGTTCGCTGCGTGACCTCCGACAGGGCGCGCTCTCCATCGCCCAGTACGGCCTTCCCCAGGCGGTGGCCCGGCTGCGCGACCCGCAGGTCACCGGCCAGCTCTCGCCGATGCAGCTCGCCAACCAGATCGCCGAGCCGCTGCCGGTGCGCAGCAAGGACGAGTTCGGGCAGGTGACCGAGGCGTTCAACGCCGTCCACCTGGAGGCGGTCCGGACCGCCGCCGAGCAGGCCGCCCTGCGGGCGTCCGTCGCGACCATGTTCGTCAACCTCGCCCGCCGTTCCCAGATCCTGGTCGACCGGCTGATCGGCCACCTCGACCGGCTGGAGCGCGGCGAGGAGGACCCGGACCGGCTGGCCGAGCTGTTCCAGCTCGACCACCTGGCCACCCGGATGCGCCGTAACGACGAGAACCTCCTGGTCCTCGCCGGTGCCGACTCGACCCGTGTCCAGCGGGAGCCCGCCGCGCTGATCGACGTGCTCCGGGCGGCCCAGTCCGAGGTCGAGCACTACACCCGGATCGAGTTCGGCGTCATCGACCGGGACATCGAGGTCGCCGCGCACGCCGTCAACGACCTGGTCCACCTGGTCGCCGAGCTGTTCGACAACGCGACCGCGTTCTCTCCGCCGGACTCCCAGGTGCTGGTGGAGGCCCGCCGGGTCGGTGACCGCGCCACGCTGTACGTCGAGGACCGCGGCATCGGCATCAGCGCGGAGCAGTTGACCGACCTCAACGAGCGCCTCGCCACGCCGCCGCAGGTGGACGTCGCGGTCTCCCGGATGATGGGCCTGGTCGTGGTCGCCCGGCTGGCGTCCCGGCACGCCGTCCGGGTGGAGCTGCGTCCCGGCAACGACCGGGGCACCGTCGCCGACGTCACGTTGCCGCCGACCGTGCTGGTGCCGCGTGCGCTCTCCGGCCGTGGGCAGCAGCACCCCGCGCTGCCTCCTGCCGCCCCCCAGCCCGGCCCGGCCCCCACGTTCGGTGGCATGCCGCCGGCGGGTCACAACGGCCACGGTCCGGGCATGCCGCAGGTTCCCACGCAGCGTCCCGGTGGCTCCGGCAACCAGGTGACCCTGGGCGGCCGACCCTTCGACCCGGCCAGCCGCAACGGTGCCGGTGCACCCGGCTTCATGGCCGGCGCGGGCAACCTGCCCGCCTGGTCGGACCTGACCGGTGCCAGCGGCGTCCCGGGGGGCAACAACTTCGCCCCGCGGAACCCGAACGGGTCGTCGCACGACCCGCTGCCGCAGCGTCGCCACACCGACGAGCCGCCCTCGGGGCAGCAGCCGAACATCCCGCGTCAGCTTCCGAGCAGCCCGGAGGCGGCTCCCTACGCGCCGCCCGCGGTGTCCGCGCCGCCGGTGCCGCCGGTCTCGTCGCCGCCGGTCTCGGGTACGCCGTACTCCGCGCCGCCGGTCTCCGGCGCCCCGGTCTCCGGGCACCCGGTCTCCGGTTCGCCGGTCTCGGGTGCGCCGGGCGGGTTGCCGCAGCGGCCCGTCTCGCCGGGCACCGGATACCAGCAGCCCTCGGCGCCGCCGGCCTGGCCGCCGGTCGCCGGGGAGACGGCCGCCCCGGCGGTGCCCGAGCGACTGGCCGCCGCGCTGGACATGACCACCGAACTGCCTCGGGTGTCGCGTCAGACGCCGCAGCAGACGCCGTCCGCCTGGCCGACCTCGGCGCCGCAGCCCCAGCCGACCACGCCCACGCCGCCGCAGGCCCAGAACCGGCAGCGGTACGCGGACGAGACGATGGAGCTGCCGATCTTCCGGGAGCTGGAGTCCGCGTGGTTCCGCACCCGTCGTCCGGGGCCGGAGGAGTCGGCCGGCGCCCGCCAGCCGGCGGCCAACGGCGCCACGACCCAGCAGATCACCGCGATCGACCCGGGTCGGCCCGCGCCGCAGCCTCCGGCCGCGCCGGCAGCCAAGCCGCCGATGGCAGAGGCACCGACGGCCGCAGCCGCGTCCGGCGGGAACGGCGGGTTCCGTCCCAGCGGTGGCGGCGAGAACAGGCCCTCGTACCGGTCCGCGCCGCAGGATAATGTGTGGCAGACCGCGGCCGACGACGGTTGGCGGGCCGCCAGCGCGGCCAGCCAGGCGCCGGCGGCGGCCGCCACCACGCAGACCGGGCTGCCGAAGCGGACGCCGATGGCCCAGCTTGTGCCGGGTGCGGTCGAGAAGCCGGCGGCCACGGTGCAGAAACGCAACCCCGAGTCGGTGCGCGGTCTGCTCTCCGCCTACCACCGGGGTGTCCAACGGGGACGTAACCACCCGTCGGACAGCAACCCGACCGGCCCGGAGGGAACTTCGGGCGGGCAGCAATCCTCGCAGTCTGGCTCAGGCCCGGTGGCCGGGAGCGGGCAGAAGGAGCAAGAAGGATGACTAGTACGCAGGATCTCGGTTGGCTGTTGGCCAACTTCGCCGATCGGGTACCCGGTGTCGCGCACGCGGTCGCCGTCTCCGCGGACGGCCTGCTCCTGGCGTCGTCACGAGACCTTCCGCGGGACCGGGCGGACCAGCTGGCGGCCATTGCCTCCGGCCTGGTCAGCCTGACCCAGGGTGCCGCCCGCTGTTTCGAGGGAGGGGCGGTGCTGCAGACCGTGGTCGAGATGGACAACGGCTTCCTGTTCCTGATGTCGATCTCCGACGGCTCGTCGTTCGCGGTCCTCGCCGCGCGTGCCAGCGACGTGGGACAGGTCGGGTACGAGATGGCTCTGCTCGTGGACCGGGTGGGCGATGCGCTGACTCCGGCGCCACGTACCGCCGTCGGGATGATGGGCTGAGCGTCGCGCCAGCCGGTGGGGCGGGTGAGGCGCGAACACGACTTACGAGGAGTAGCGCCGGTGCGAGCCGGTGCCGGGGACGAAGGAGGTGAGCGGCGACATGGCCGATCGTGACGAGCCGACCGGCGCTTTGGTCCGTCCATACGCCGTGACCCGCGGTCGTACCCGTCCTCGCCTCGACATCGCCCTGGAGGCGCTGGTCGAGACCACGGTGCGCGGTCGGGCCGTTGCCACAGGCAACGGCGGGCAAGGCCGAGAGCACCAGTACATCGCTGCGCTGTGTGACGGACGTGTGCAGTCGCTCGCTGAGATCGCGGCGCGTATGCAACTTCCGCTCGGCGTGGCCCGGGTGCTCATCGCCGACATGGCGACGGACGGCCTGGTCGCTATCCACGAGCCGACCATCCTGGACGACTCGGACGACGCGGTGGGCACTGAATTGCTGGAGAGGGTGCTGAGTGGACTTCGCAGGCTCTGACATGTCGCACCGTCCGCCGACCCCGAGCGGGCGCGTGACGTCGGCGAAGATCGTTATCGCCGGTGGATTTGGCGTCGGCAAGACGACGCTGGTCGGCTCGGTCTCGGAGATCACGCCGCTGACCACCGAGGCCATCATGACGTCCGCCGGTGTCGGCGTCGACGATACCCGGCAGGTGCCGGGTAAGACGACGACCACGGTGGCCATGGACTTCGGTCGTATCTCGATCGATCGTGACCTGATCCTGTACCTCTTCGGTACGCCGGGTCAGACCCGTTTCTGGTTCATGTGGGATGAACTGGTCCGGGGCGCGATCGGCGCGGTCGTGCTGGTGGACACCCGCCGGTTGGCGGACTGCTTCGCGGCGATCGACTTCTTCGAGCACCGGCGGCTGCCGTACCTGGTGGCCATCAACTGCTTCGACGGCATGCAGTACCACGATCCGCAGGACGTCCGGGAGGCGCTCGCTATCTCCAGCGACGTGCCGGTGGTGGCCTGCGACGCCCGGAACCGCGAGTCGACGAAGCACGTGCTGATCTCGTTGGTCGAGTACGTGCTCACGATGCGCCGTACCCGGGCCGTCGCTCCCGCCTGACGATCGGCTGCCGCGCCCGGTGCCGACCAGGAGGGCACCGGGCGCGCAATGCTGTCCGCAGCCCGGCCGGAGGTTCGGCGGCTCGGTCGGGGCCGCCCGGCCGACCGCTCAGCTCGGGCGGTTCCAGGCCACGTCGGGTGGACCGCGAGACTGCGCAGCGTGCGTGTGGCGGCTCCGGAGCGGGCTGATGTCCCCGGGATCACCACGGCGTCCGATCGGGCCGTCACGGCGCGCTGGGCGGCGTGGATGACGCCGGCGAATGACACGGGGAGCCCTACCGTGCGGACCACCTCCACCCCGGCGGCACGCGGTGCACGATCATGACCTGCGGGGTTGGTGCGTTGGTCATGCACACGCCCGGTCGACTCGATGTCGAATCAACCGGGCGTGGGTGAAAAAACGCAGGTGAGCGGGGTTGTGGCAGGCGTCAGGACCGGTAGCCGGCGGAACGGTACTCGTACTCCCGGTCGTCGTCGCGCTCGCCGGAGTCCCGGGTGAAGTCCCAGCCACCGGCGGACTCCCGGCCCGGTCGCCCGCCGACCGCGAAACCGCCGATCTCCTGCCCGCGACGCCAGCCGCGGAAGTAGCCGGTGGTGTTCTCGGCCAGGCTGGCCGCGTCCCGGACGATGCGCAGCGGACGCTCCTCGCGCAGCGGCGAGCCGGGCACGAGGTTGGCCTGCGGCACCCGCTTGGGCAACCCGGCCCCGGTCTCGGCACCCACCGCCGGACGGGCGGCCTGCTCGGCGGCCTCCCAACCGGTGTCGGCCAGGCTGGACCACTCCAGGTCGGCGCTCTCGCCGTGCCCGACGAACCAGGCGGACCTGGCCTGAGCAAAGATCAACAGGTCGCCGTCGCCCTCGTCGGGGACGGGCGGCGGCCGGTGCTCCACCGGCGGCTCCGCGCGGCGCGCCGGCGGGGTGAGGTCCAACCGCTCCACCGGACGCCCGCCACGTGCCGGGTCACCCCGGTCGACCAGCCGCAGCGGCGGGGTCTCCTGGGCCGACTCGGCGGAGCTGCGCAGGGCACGGTCGGCCAGCGGCGGCGGCTCGACCAGTCGCAGCACCGGCGGCTCGGGCGGCAGGTCGTCGGCGAGCCACGGCGGGGTCACCCGACGCTCCGCACCGAGGTCGGCGGGGGGCTGCGGTGCTTCGTGCCGCTTCCGGTCGTCGTAGGCGGAGGTGACCACCGGATTGAGCGGCGAGGTGACGTCCGCCGGGTTCTCCGGGTTGTTCACCAGCGGCCAGTTGGCCCGCGACCCCGGGGGTGCCGTCGGCTCCTGATCGGGTCGGGGCGCCGGCACCGGAACGCTGAGGTCGGTGGCGCTGAACCCGCCGGTCGGCGGTTCGCCGTTGGTCTTCGGACGCGGCGGGATGATCGTGCGCTGCCGTTCGGCCCGCGCGCTGTTGATCGCTGCGGTGGTGAGTGTCGGCCGGAACGGTTCGCCGGCCTCGGCGGGCGGCACCGTCCCGCGCTGCGAGGGCGCGATCGGCGTGATGCCGGGCGGCGGCGGGGGCGGCGTCGAGATCGGACGGTTCGTCGGGCCGTCGATGCGCGACGGGCCGGGCTCGGCGTGCGTCGACGGCGCGGAGACGGGCGGGCCGGACATCGCAGCCGGCGTCAGCGGCATGGGTGCGACGGGCGGCGGTGCGACCGGTGCCGGGGCGACCGGCGGCGGACCGAGCGGACGCGGCGACGCGGGACCGCTGCCGGGCTGCGGCTCGGGCCGACTGCGGCGGCCACCACCGGCCGGTTCGGGCCCGGTGGGCCGGACCGGGCGCAGACCGGGGGCGGGAGCCGGAGCGGGCGCGGCGGCGGTGGAGGGCAGCTCGCCCACCGGCTCGCCCCGTCGGGCGGCGGCCCGGCGTCCGACGGCCGGTGCGGGGTGAGCGGGGGGAGCGGTGCGGGCGTGCAGGGCGCCGACCAGCGCCTCGCAACCGGCGTCGCAGGCCCGGACCGAGGCGACCGCCTGTCGGATCGTCTCGGCGGCGGCGGAGGTGAGGGCCCGGTTGACCGTGGACCGGCGCGGCGTCTCGGAGATCGCCACCCGAAGCGCGGTGACCGCCTCGTCGATCGCGTCCGCCTCGCCCGCGCCCTCGGCCGCGAGCTGGGCGGTGACGGCGTCGGCGGTGACCGCCGCGTCACGACCGCGTCCTGCGGCGTCGGTGAGCATGCCCGGCTCGGGCAGCGCGTCCAGCACCGCCAGCGGGATCGACTCGGCCGGATCCGGGTAGGCCCGCAACGCGGCCGGGTAGAGCTCGCGCAGCACCTCGCGCAGCGCGGCTGCGGCGGAGTGCCGGCCGGCGGCCAGGGCGGCGTGCGCCGCGAGCACCTGCTTGTAACCGGCGAGGTCCCGGGGTGCCGGCAGGGTCACCGCGGAGAGGGCGCCGGCCTGGAGGGCGCGAGCCAGTCCGACAGCCCGTCGGACGGCCGGCGGGGCCTGCATCTCCTCCAAGGAGTCGTCGTCGGCGAACCGCTCGGCGAAGTCGTCGACCGAGTCGTCGTCGGCGATCGCCAGCGGACGACCGGCGGCGCTGAGCAGCGAGGTGACGGTGTGGTCGTCACTGTCGGCGGCAATCGCCGCACCGCTCGGCCCGCCTGAGCGCTCCACGAGCAGCGTGACCAGCCGGGCGTAACCCGCCGGGTCGTCGCTCACCTCGCAGACATGCAGCAGACGGCCTGCGTCGTCGACCACAGCGGACGTCAGCGTCGAACCGGCCGAGACCGGTCGGCCAGCCGGATCCGCCGAGGCCAGACCGCAGTACACGCGCACGAGCGCCACGGCGTCGTCCTCCTCCCGGAACACAGGGTCTTCTCTGCCAGAGACTGATGCTCCCTGGTGCGCGTCAGTCGCGCCAGTCCACGACCGCAGAGATCTTTCCGACAATGGTCCGCCAACCCAGACTTGCGGTTTGTGCCCCAATTTTCTTCAGCTTACGTCGACCGAGGAATCCGCCGATGCCGCCCTTGACAGACGCGCGTAGCGCGTCGTCCAGATCGTCGAGGCTGGAGCCGCTGGACAGCATGTCGAGCACGGCGGGCAGGCGCAGCGCGTACGACAGGTCGCGAGCGACCTCGCCCGCCTCGATGAGCAGCGTCGGAGCCCAGCTGTCGTGGCCACCCCGCAGGTTCTCCACTACCAGATCGAGCTCGTAGACGTCCTCCTCGAGCGGGGCGATGTCCGCCGGTTCCACCCGTTCGGACAATTCATTCCAGCTGTCCAGCTGGGACATATCGTTGGGCGCACCGGAACGGACGAAGCTGACCAGGGATTCCGGGGTCTTGAACAGCAGCAGCCGTCCCCGGTGACTCAGGAAGACGGGGACTTCCTCGTCGCCGTCGTCGTCCGCCTTCTCGTCGGCGTCCTCGTCGGCGTCGGAGTCCTTCTTCGAGGTGGACTTGCCCGAGGCGGACTTGCCCGACTCCTCGTCCTTGTCCTGCTTCTCGTCCTCGTCGCTCTCGGCGAACTCCCGGGCGACGTCCTCGTCGAGGATCACGACGTCGTCGTCCTCGTCGTCGGTCTCGACGACCTGCCGACGGGCCAGGAACGGGTCGTCGGCGTCGCGTTCCGCGACGTCGGTCGGGGTCAACTCACGGGCCGGCCGGTAGGCCCGCAGGGTGAAGCCGGTGCCGGCGGGCAGAGCGACCTCGATCGGGTCGATCCGCAGCTCGTCCCAGAGGGCGCGGGACGCCTGGGCCGCCGCGCTGTCCGCCTCCTCGACGTCCGACGACTCGTCGTCGGCCTCCCGCTCGGCGGGGTCCGGCTCGGCGACGGCCTCCGGCTCGGTGGCGTCCGGCTTGGCGGGGCCGGTGGTGTCATCGAGCTCGGGCTCGTCGGCGTCCGGCCGTTGGGGCGACTGGCGGGCCACGGTGACCTCCGTGTGCGTCGGGCTGCCCACTCACCGACTCGATGTCGATGAGTGACTCTGGGCACATACCCTAATGGGCTGCTCTGGGTAATCGGTGCCCGCACCCCGATGGCGGTCCCGACAACCCGTACGCCGCGCCGTCGCCGGCCGGTGCCGGTCGGCCCGGCATCGGTGACGCGCCGCACAGGTCAGGGCCGGTGCGGGCCGGAGAGCGCGAGGTAACCGTGCTCGGCGGCCTGCTGCACCACCCACTGGTCGCGGTACCAGCCCTCGGCGTCGACCAGGTCCGCGTGTGGTCCCCGCTGGACCACCCGCCCGGCGTCGAGCACCAGCACCTCGTCGAGCCCGTCGAGACCGGTGAGTCGATGCGTGATCAGAAGCACCGAATGCCCGGCCGGCGTGGCGGCCAGGGTGGAGGCGAGCACCTCGTCGGCGGCGACCGGGTCGAGACCCTCCGTCGGCTCGTCCAGCACCAGTACGCCGGGCGCGGCGAGCAACGCGCGGGCCAGCGCCAACCGCTGCCGTTGACCACCGGAGAGCTGCCCACCCTCCTCGCCGACCACGGTGTCCCAGCCCTCCGGTTGCGCCCGTACCCAGTCCGCCAGGCCGGCGGCCTCGGTGGCGGCGGCCAGTGCTGCCTCGTCGGCGTCGGGGCGGCCGAGGAGCAGGTTGTCCCGGACGGTGGCGTGGAAGACGTACGCCTCGGCGAGCAGCCCGCCGACCGCCCTCGGCAGGTCCTCCGGCGGGTACGTCGACACGTCGTGGCCGTCCAGACCCACCCGACCGCTGTCCGGGCGTACCGCACCGGTCAGCACGGCGGCGAGGGTGCTCTTGCCGGCCCCGCTCGGGCCCACCACCGCGATCCGGCGGCCGGGTGGCAGGTCGAGGTCGAACCGGTCGAGCGCGGCGGGCACCCCGGCCCGGTAACGGACCGTGACCTCCTCGAACCGTACCCGGGGGACGTCGCGCCGCTCCGTCGACGGGTTGTCCCGCCCACCGGTCGGCTCCCCGGCGGCGGCCGGTGTGTCGCGGCTCTCGGCGGCCGGCGTCAGCAGCGGGGCGACCCGGGCCAGTCCGGAGCGCAGACCGGTCCACTGCCGGGCGGCACCGACCAGCGCGAGGGCGATCTCCACGGCGGCCAGCGTGCCGACCGCCAACACCCCGATCCACGCGCCGGACACGTCGGTCCGCAGCGCCACGACCACCACGGCACCGGCGGTGAGCCCGGCGACCAGCACCCCGAGGGCGTCGACGGCGAAGCCGCGCGCGGCGAGCCGCCGCTCCAGCCGGGCGAGACGGCGGGCCCGCCCACCGGCGGCGTCGAGCGCGCCGGCGGTGGCACCGAAGGCGGCCAGGTCGGCGGCGCCGTGGGTCAGGTCGACCGCGTCGGTGGCGAGGGCACCGCGCAGTGGTGCCATCTCGGCGGCGGCCCGCCGGGTCAACGCGGTGGCCAGCAGCGGCAGGCCCACGGCGGCGATCAGCAGGCCGACGGCGAGGGTGAGCGCGGCCGGCGGCGAGATCAGTGCGGTCAGGCCGACGGCCACCAGGCTCACCGTCGCCGCGGCGGCGGCCGGGACGAGCACCCGCAGCAGCAGGTCCTGCACCGCCTCCACATCGGAGACCAGACGGCTGAGCGCGTCTCCGGTGCGCGGCGGGGCACCCCGTCGGGCGGCGAGCGTGGCGAACACCCGGGCCCGGACGTCGGTGACGAGCCGGAGCACCGCGTCGTGCCCGGCCAGCCGTTCCGTGTAGCGCAGCACGCCCCGGCTCACCGCGAGCGCCCGCACCGCGACGATCGCCACGGTGAGCCGGTCCAGTTCCGGCCGACCGGCGGCGGTCATCAACAGCCAGGTGGCGGTGGCCATCAGGGCGAGGGCGGCGAACTCGGTGGCCGCCGCGAGCAGTCCCGCTCCGACCAGCCGTCGCAGGTACGGCCGGGCCAACCGGAGTACGGCCGCCTCGGGCGACGAGTCGACACGGCGGGTCGTGGTGGCCGGAGCAGTGCTCATCGGGCCTCCCCGGCCGGTTGCGGGGTCAGCTCGGTGACCCGACCGTCCTCCACCCGCAGGATCCGGTCGGCGTCCTCCAGCAGCGCGGGGCGGTGTGCGACCAGCAGCGCGGTCCGTCCGGTCACCAGTCGACGGGTGGCCGACAGCACCGCCGCCTCGGCGGCGGCGTCCAGGCGGGCGGTCGGTTCGTCGAGCAGCACCACCGGTGCGTCCCGCAGGAACGCCCGGGCCAGCGCCACCCGCTGCCGCTGGCCGCTGGACAGGCCGTGCCCGCGTTCGCCGAGCCCGGTGTCCAACCCGTCGGGCAGCGCGGCGACCACCTCGTCCAGCGCCGCGTCGCGCACCGCTGCGGTGATCGCCTCCGGCGCGGCGTCGGCGTGGCCGAGGCGGATGTTGTCGGCCAGCGACGCGGCGAACAGGTGGGCCCGCTGCGGCACCCAGGCCACCTGTCGACGCCACTCGTCGGCGTCCGCGCCGGCCAGGTCGACACCGCCGACGGTGACCCGCCCGGTGGTCGGTGCGACGAAGCCGAGCAGCAGCCCGAGCAGGGTGCTCTTACCGGCGCCGCTCGGGCCGATGATCGCCACCCGCTCGCCGGGCCGGATGGTCAGCGACACGTCCCGCAGCGCGGTGGTGCGTTCGTACGCGACCGTCACCGCCTCGAACCGGATCTCGCCGCGCCCGTCGGGCGACGCACCGGAACGGGGTACGGGCGTCGGCGCGGAACCGGAGAGCGTGAGCGCCTCGTCCAGCGCCGTGAGGCCCTCCATGCTGGCGTGGAACCGGCTGCCGGCGGCCCGCAACGGCAGGTACGCCTCCGGGGTGAGCAGCAGCACCAGCAGCGCGGTCTGGAGTGCCAGCCCGCCGTCGAGCAGGCGGAGACCGACCGGGACCGCGACCAGCGCCACCGACAGGGTGGCCACCAGCTCCAGCACCAGGGCGGAGAGGAAGGCGATCCGCAGGGTCTGCATGGTGGCGACCCGGTGCCCGTCGGCCATCCGCCGCACCGCGTCGGTCTGCGCGCGGGCCCGCCCGAACGCCCGCAGTGTGGGCAGCCCGGCCACCATGTCCAGGAAGTGCCCGCCGAGGCGGGACAGCCGCCGCCACTGCCGTTCGGTGGCGGCCTGGGCCTGCCAGCCGAGCAGCGCTCCGAAGATCGGGATGAGCGGCAGGGTCAGCGCGATGATCACCGCCGAACTCCAGTCGGCGAAGACGACCCGACCGAGCACCGCCACCGGCACCGTGACGCTCAGCACGAGCTGCGGCAGGTAACCGGTGAAGTAGGCGTCGAGCGCGTCCAGTCCACGCCCCGCCAGCGTGGCCAACTGTCCGGCCCGCTGGCCGGCGACCCAGCCCGGACCGTGCCGGGCGACCGCGCCCAGCAGATCGGCCCGCAGCGCGGCCTTCACCGTGGCCGCCGCCCGCGCCGAGACCGCGCCCTGCGCCCACACCACCAGCGCGCGGGCCGCGACGGCGGCCACCAGACCGGCCAGCGCGACGCGGTCCAGCCGCCCGGTGAACGCGGTCGCCAGGAGCATCGCCAGGGCGGTCGCCTGCGCCACGACCAGTCCGGCGGCGAGCACCCCGAGCAGCGCGAGCAGCACGAGGTCGCGTCGGGCCGCAGGGACCCGGCGCAGCAGCCGTGGGTCGAAGGGGCGGCGGCTCACCAGGGCACCGGTGCCCGACCGTCGGTCCGTCCCCGGAGAATCCGCCAGCACATCGCCTGGCAGCCTAGTCGGGACGCGCCGAGCGCCCGCGAGCGCGGAGCGGGTACGCGGGACACCACGTCGGTCGTCAGCTCAGGAACAGCGAGATGGGCAGGGCGGCCACGGTGGTGGCCACGGTCAGCGCGGTAGCACCGATCAGCCGGGCGGGGCGTTCCGCGACCATCAGCCGCTGCACCCGTACGTCCAGGTCCCGGTCGCCCAGACCGAGCGTGCCGACCGGCGTGATCCGGTTCTCGGCGGCGGCGAACCGGCGCAGCGCACCGGCCAGCGGAGCCTCCGCGTGCAGCTCCCGAGCCTTGTCGTCGGCACGCATCTCGACCAGCAGCGACACCCGCTCGTGCGCCTCGTGCACCCAGCGCAGCCACGGCAACGCCCGGCACAGCGCGGTGAACGGCATCAGCACCAGATCGTGCCGCTCCTCGGCGTGCGCCCGCTCGTGCGTCAGCACCGCCTCCAGCTCGGCCCGGTCGAGCAGACTCAGCGTGCCGGCGCTGACCACCACCCGGGGCTTCACTCCCGGCAGGCAGTACGCCGCCGCACTCGGATGGTCGAGCACCAGCGCCCCGGGCACGGTGGGGTCCTGCCGGGCCACCAAAGCCAGCAGGTCCCGGTGCCGCCGCTGCGCGCGCACCGTGCCGTGGATGCTGCGTACCGTCGAGGTCAGCAGCACCGCGCCGATGCCGAACCCGACGCCGACCAGCCCCAGGTGCACCGGGCCGACGCCCACCGGAAGCGTGCTGTGCCACAGGTCGTTCGCGAGCGCCAGCAGCGCGCTGCCGGTGCCCCGGTCGTACGCGGCCAGTCCGATTGCGATCGGCAGGCCCACCGCGGAGAGGCCGGCGGCCAGGCCGACCGCCTGCCAGCAGAGGATCGCGACCCGAGGGGTACGCCAGGTCCAGGTGGAACGGGTGAGTACCTGCGCGATCAGCCAGCAGGCCAGCATCGCGGCGGCGAAGTGCATGGTCTGCGCCACGTCGTCGCCCCTACCGCTCCGCGGTCTCGTCGGCCCGACCCGGCCGGGTCGTCCGGTCCCGTCGGATCGCCTGTTCCGGTGCGGGTGCCTCGACCTGATCGGTCAACGCCGCACCGTCGCCCGGCCCGTCCGGCGTACCCGGGGTCATCCCGGCCTCGGCGGAGAGCGCGGCCCGCAGGACATCGGCCTCGGTGCCCGTCACCGAGCGGGCGAAGCGGACCAGTGCCGCGTCGCGGCTGCCACCCAGGTCCAGGGCGTCGAGCATGATCTGGGCGATGTACGCCTCGCGGCTGGCGGTGGCCCGATAGCGCCAGGCCCGCCCTTCCCGCTCGCGCTGCACCATGCCCTTGCCGGCGAGCCGGTCCAGCACCGTCATCACCGTCGTGTACGCCAACTCGCGCCCGGCCAGCACGTCGGCGACCTCGCGCACCGTCACCCCGTCGGACGCGGCGGGAACCGTGTCCCACAGCACGTCCATCACCGCACGCTCAAGATCCCCCAGCCGAGTCACCCCTGAATCCTACCCCCCGTAGTAGACCCCCCGCCCCGCACCCGCCTCCCACACCCGCCTCCCACACCCGCTCCCCGCACGCCCCGCGAACACCCCCGCAACCGGTGACTCAGCGAAAGGCGGCACCCCGAAGCCGCCACCAGACCTCCGACCGCGCCCAGGTCAGGTTTCCGGGGGGAGCCCACCCGCGCAGGGATCAAGCCTGACCGCCCGGAGCGGGTGGGCTCCCCCCGGAAACCCCCACAGCAAGAAAAGGAATCACACCCCCTTGGGATGCCACACCGTCTTCGTCTCCAGCAACGCCGTCATCCGTCCGAGCCCCGGATCAGCCGACCAGTCGTGCCCGGAGCCCACCGGACGGAGTACCCGCTTGAGGTTCTCCGCGGCCTTCATCTCCGAGTCGACCGCCAGGTCCGCGTCGGTGACCCCGGTCAGGTCGATCGCGTTGACGTCCATGTGGGCGGCCAGCGTGGGTACGGTCTCCGGCAGCCGCCCGGTGAGGATGTTGACGACACCGCCGGGCAGGTCGGAGCTGGCGAGCACCTCGGCGAGGGTGATCGCGGCCAGTGGCGCGTCCGGGGAGGCGGCGACCACGACGGTGTTGCCGGTGACGATCGCTGGAGCGATCACGCTGACCAGGCCGAGCAGGGCCGGGCTCTCCGGGGCCACCACGGCGACCACGCCGGTCGGCTCGGGTGCGGAGAGGTTGAAGTAGGGGCCGGCGACCGGGTTCGCGCCGCCGTACACCTGCGGCAGCTTGTCGGACCAGCCCGCGTACCAGACCCAGCGGTCGGTGGCGGCGTCGACTTCGTCGGCGGGTACGCCGAGACCGATGAACTGGTCGCGGCGGCCCTCCAGCATCTCGGCGACGCGGTAGAGGATCTGACCCCGGTTGTACGCGGTCGCTCCGGCCCAGCCCTTCACGGCGGCGCGGGCGGCGACCACGGCGTCCCGGGCGTCCTTGCGGGAGGCCAGCGACACGTTGGAGTCCTGCACGAGATACGACCGTCCCGACTCGCTACGCGGGAACTTCCCGCCGATGAAGAGCTTGTACGTCTTGCGTACCGCGACCCGCTCAGACATTGAGGTACGCCTCCAGCCCGTGCCGGCCGCCCTCGCGACCGTAGCCCGACTCCTTGTAGCCGCCGAACGGCGAGGTGGGGTCGAACTTGTTGAACGTGTTGGCCCAGACGACTCCGGCGCGCAGCCGGTCGGCCATCCACAGGATGCGGGAACCCTTCTCGGTCCAGATTCCGGCGCTGAGCCCGTACGGCGTGTTGTTGGCCTTCTCCACGGCCTCGGCCGGGGTGCGGAAGGTCAGCACGGACAGCACCGGGCCGAAGATCTCCTCGCGGGCGATCCGGTGGGCCTGGGTGACGCCGGTGAAGATGGTCGGCGCGAACCAGAAGCCACGGTCCGGCAGCTCACACGGCGGTGACCAGCGCTGCGCGCCCTCGGCGGCGCCGGCTTCTGTCAGCTCGTGGATCCGGGCGAGCTGGGCGGCGGAGTTGATGGCACCGACGTCGGTGTTCTTGTCCAGCGGGTCGCCGACGCGCAGCAGCGCCATCCGACGCTTGAGCGATTCCAACACCTGCTCGGCGACGGACTCCTGGACCAGCAGCCGGGATCCGGCGCAGCAGACGTGCCCCTGGTTGAAGAAGATGCCGTTGACGATGCCCTCGACCGCCTGGTCGACGGGGGCGTCGTCGAAGACGATGTTGGCGGCCTTGCCGCCGAGTTCCAGGGTGAGTTTCTTGTCGGTGCCGGCGACGGCGCGGGCGATGGCCCGGCCGACGTCGGTGGAGCCGGTGAACGCCACCTTGTCGACGCCGTCGTGTTCGACCAGGGCGCGGCCGGTCTCGCCAGCGCCGGTGACGATGTTGACCACACCGGCCGGCAGGTCGGCCTGCTGGCAGATCTCGGCGAAGAGCAGCGCGGTCAGCGGGGTGGTCTCGGCGGGCTTGAGCACCACCGTGTTGCCGGCGGCGAGCGCCGGGGCGATCTTCCAGGCCAGCATCAGCAGCGGGAAGTTCCACGGGATGACCTGCGCGGCGACGCCGAGCGGTCGCGGGTTCGCGCCGAACCCGGCGTGCTCCAGCTTGTCCGCCCAGCCCGCGTAGTAGAAGAAGTGCGCGGCGACCAGCGGCAGGTCGACGTCGCGGGACTCCCTGATCGGCTTGCCGTTGTCCAGCGACTCCAGCACGGCCAGCTCACGCGAGCGTTCCTGGATGAGGCGGGCGATCCGGAACAGGTACTTGGCCCGGTCCCGGCCCGGCATCGGACCCCAGACCTTGTCGTACGCCGTCCGCGCGGCCCGGACCGCGCGGTCCACGTCCTGGCTGCCGCCCTCGGCGGCCTCGGCGAGTACCTCCTCCGAGGAGGGGCTGATCGACTTGAAGCTGCCGCCGTCGGCCGGGTCGACGAAGGTGCCGTCGATGAACAGGCCGTAGGAGGGCTTGATCTCCACCACCGAGCGCGACTCGGGGGCGGGTGCGTATTCGAACATCGCGTTCAGTCCAGGGTGAAGTAGTCGGGACCGGCGTAGACACCGGTCGTCAGCTTGGTGCGCTGCATGAGCAGGTCGTTGAGGAGACTGGAGGCGCCGAAGCGGAACCAGTCCGGGTCCAGCCAGTCCGGCCCGACGGTCTCGTTCACCATGACCAGGTACTTGACGGCGTCCTTGGTGGTCTTGATGCCGCCGGCCGGCTTCACGCCGACCTGTCGACCGGTGGCGGCGCGGAAGTCGCGGACCGCCTCCAGCATGACCAGCGTCACCGGCAGGGTGGCCGCGACCGGGACCTTGCCGGTGGAGGTCTTGATGAAGTCGCCGCCGGCCAGCATCGCCAGCCAGGAGGCCCGGCGCACGTTGTCGTATGTGGCCAGTTCGCCGGTCTCCAGGATCACCTTGAGGTGGGCGTCCCCGCAGGCTTCCTTGGTCGCCACGATCTCGTCGTACACCTTGGCATAGCGACCGGCCAGGAACGCGCCCCGGTTGATCACCATGTCGATCTCGTCGGCGCCCGCCTCGACGGCGGCCCGGGTGTCGGCGAGCTTGATCTCCAAGGGCGCCTGACCGGACGGGAACGAGGTCGCCACGCTGGCCAGGTGCACGTTCGAGCCGCGCAGCACCTCGGCCACGTGGGGGACCATCGCGGGATAGACGCAGACCGCGCCGACGTGCGGGCACGAGGGGTCGGCCGGGTCGGGGCGCAGCGCCTTGGCGGCGAGCGCGCGTACCTTGCCGGGGGTGTCCGCGCCTTCGAGCGTGGTGAGGTCGACCATTCGGATCGCGAGGTCGATCGCCTGTGCCTTGGCGGTGGTCTTGATGGAGCGGGTGCCGAGTTGGGCTGCCCGCTGCTCCGCGCCGACCTGGTCCACGCCCGGTAGGCCGTGCAGGAAGGTCCGCAGAGCGGTCTCGGATCGTCCCAGCTCGGAGAGGTCCGACCGGGCCGACGTCGCTGTCGCCGTCATGCGCCGAAGTCTACGCAGGCGGGAGCCACCCGATCTTGATCATGACGGCGGGCGGGTGTCCCGGGTGAGCGACGTCGCTGCTCGGGGCCGGGGCCCGTGCGCCGGGGTCCGGGGCGGGTAGGTTGAGCGATCGTGGACGTACACGTCATTGACCATCCGCTCGCCCAGTCCCGGCTGACCGCCATGCGGGACGAACGGACCGATTCCGCCTCGTTCCGGGCGGCGCTGCACGAACTCACCACCATGCTGGTGTACGAGGCCGCGCGCTCCTTCCCGATCGAGCGGTACCCGGTGCAGACCCCGGTGACCGGCACCGAGGGCACCCGGCTGGCCAACCCGCCGCTGCTGGTGCCGGTGCTGCGGGCCGGTCTCGGCATGGCCGACGCCGCGCTGGGTCTGCTGCCGGAGTCGTCGATGGGCTTCGTCGGGCTGGCCCGGGACGAGGAGACCTTCGAGCCGCGCGCCTACATGGAGTCGCTGCCCCGCGACCTGAGCGGCCTGCCGGTGCTGGTCCTGGACCCGATGCTGGCCACCGGTGGCTCGTTGGAGCACTGCTGCCGGCTGCTGGCCGACCGTGGCTGCACCGACATCACGGTGCTCTGCGTACTCGCCGCACCGGCCGGCATCGCCCGGCTGGAGCGGTCCGGCCTGCCGCTGCGTCTGGTCACCGCGTCGATCGACGACGGCCTCAACGACAGCATGTTCATCGTGCCCGGTCTCGGTGACGCCGGGGACCGCCAGTTCGGCGGCATGCCCCGGTTCTGATCCGTCCTTCGTCGTCCCACGCTCGTGGTGGCGGGTTTGTCGTGCGGGCGGTGGCATCGAGCGGCTACCGTCTCGGGCCATGACTGGTGTTCCGCTCGCCGAGGAACTGCTCCTGCTGGCGTACGACGACGAAACCGGCAAGGCGACCATGCCCCGGATCAGCCTCGACCTGGGCATGGCCGCCGCCGTGTTGATCGAGCTGGCCCTGGCGGGCCGGATCGCGTACGCCGAAGGCGCTCTGACGGTGGTCGACGCGACACCGACGGGCGAGCCGATCACCGACGACGTGCTGTCCCGGATCGCGGCGGACACCCCGCACAGCCCGTCCTCCTGGGTGCAGCGGCTGCGGCACGGTCTGCGCGACAAGGTCCTCGGTGACCTGTGCGCACACGGGGTGGTCCGGGACGTCGACGAGACGGAGATGGGCTTCATCCACGTGCACCGCTACCCGGTGCTGGACCCCTCGGTGGAGGCGGAGACCCGCCAACGGCTCGCCGCCGCGCTGACCGGTGAGGCACCCGACGAGCGGACCGCCGCCCTGGCGACGCTGGTCGCCGTACTCCGGATGGAGTCGGCGCTGGGGGCGACCGGCGAGGACGCCACCGAGGCCCTCCGCCGGTTGGAGGAGATCGCCAGTGGTGCCGGCTTCTCCGGCGAGGTGGGCCTGGAAAGCTCCGTGGTCCGCCCCTCGGTCGGCCTGGTGGTCGCCGCCCTGGGCCGCGCCGTCCAGGCGGCTCTCGGCCCCCGTCGCTGACCCGCCCGCCCCGCCGTCCTCCTGCCCTCGCCGTCGCCCTCCCGGCGCCGTCCTCCTGCCCTGCCGCGTCGTCGCCTTGCCCCGCCGACGTCCTGGGCGCCGATCATGGAGTTGTGGTCGCGAGTTTGTGTTGATACGTCCACATCTGCGGCTGCCACGACTCCATGATCGACGCCGGACGGACGGACGTCGGCCGCCCGACGCCCGACGTGCGGCGCTCGACGTGGGGTGAGGGGTCAGTGGGACAGATGCTCGGTGCGGACGGCGGTGACGAAGGCGGACCAGGCGGTGGGCGTGACGGTGAGGGTCGGGCCGGTCGGGTCCTTGCTGTCGCGGATGCCGACGACGTCGGACAGGTTGTCGGCGACCTCGACGCAGTCGCCGCCGTTGGTGCCGCTGCGGGTGCTGGTGCGCCACGTCGCGCCGGTCAGGTCACTCATAGCACTCTCCCCGGATGGCATCGATGAGCTCCATCGATTCTCCCTCCCCGAGCGCGATGGATTCCAGCCCACGCCAGACCCGTACGTAGGCGGCGATCTCGTGCGGCTGGTCGAGATAGAGCGCGCCGGTGAGCCCTTCGACATAGACGGTGGGCGGTTCGGACGGGCTTCCGAGCAGGGAATCCGGGAAGTCGAGCAGCACGAAAGTGCCCGCCTCGGCGGCGAGTGGCGGGCCGGCGGCGAGCGGCAGGACGCGGATCGAGATGTTGTGCCGTTGGCCGACGGCAAGCAGGTGGCGGAGTTGACCGGCCATCACCGGCCGGTCGGGCACCGGGCGGCGCAGCACCGCCTCGCTCAACATCACGGTCAGTTCCGGAGCGGGTGGAAGGCGCCGGGTCAGTAGTCCCTGCCGCTGGATCCGGAAGTTGACCGCCTTCTTTCGTTCCTCCTCGCCCAATTCGGGCCGGTTGAGAAGAAAGAGCGCGGTGGCGTACTCGGGAGTCTGTAGTAGTCCCGGCACCAGTTCGGCGTTGTAGTGGCGCACGCTACTCGCCACGTTCTCCAGCCCGATGTAGAGCGAGAACCAGGCGGGGATGGACTGGCCGTACGCGTGCCACCATCCCTCGGCCTTGCTGACCTCGGCGAGCCCGACCAGCACGCTCGCCTGGTCGGGTGTGGCCTGGTAAAGCTCGCAGAGTACGCGCACGTCCGGGCCCCTGGCCGGGGAGAGACCGCGCTCGATCCGCCAGATCTTCTGTCGCGAGCAGTCCAACTGCTCGGCTGCCGCCTCGATGCTGACCCTGGCATCGACCCGCAGTTGGGTGAGCAGCCTGCCGAGCTGTCGTCGCGGGACGGTCGAACCGTTCGTTGCATGCACCGTGCAACACTCCTCAGTTCCAGAATGCAACCAAATTCCACCGTCGAGGAAACGTATTGCGAACTCGTTTCCGCCGGATGCGGAAATGGCGATGGTTGATGGAGTGATGCTATTTGTCGACGCGCAACGCGGGCAAGCGGTAGCGCTCGGTGATTGTGCTCGGGTGTTAGGAGGGGACCCCTACTATGCACGAGGCGTTAATAAGGTGCCCTTCCTTACATCCCTAAAGCCCGCGCAACCTCGCGCCGCAACTCTCCGACGGCGCTCTCCGCGCGAGTACGGGCCGCTGCGACGTCACCGTCGGCGACCTGCTCGACCACCTCCAGGTACGCCTTGAGCTTCGGCTCGGTGCCGGAGGGCCGGATCACCACCCGGGCCGCCCCGGTACGCAGGATGATCACGTCCGCCTCGGGCAGCAGGTCCTGTGCCTCGGTGACCGGCTGGCCGAGCAGCGTGTCCGGGGTGGCCGCCCGGATCCGGGCCATCGCGTCGGCGATCAGCCGCAGGTCGTCGACGCGGACCGAGAGCTGGTCGGTGTGGTGGACGCCGAACTCGGCGGCCAGCTCGTCCAGCCGGTCGGTGAGCGTACGGCCCTGGGTCTTGAGGTCGGCGGCCAACTCGGCCACGGTCAGCGCGGCGGTGATGCCGTCCTTGTCGCGTACGTGGTCGGGGGCGACGCAGTAGCCGAGCGCCTCCTCGTAGCCGAACACCAGCGGCGCGGAGCCGTCCCCGGCCCGCACGATCCACTTGAACCCGGTCAGCGTCTCGCCGTACGGCAGGTTCCGGGCGGTGCACATCGCCCGCAGCAGCGACGACGAGACGATGGTGGTGGCGTACAGGCCGGTCACGCCGCGCCGCATCAGATGGTCGGCGAGGAGCACCCCCACCTCGTCCCCGCGCAGCATCCGCCAGCCCGCACCGCCCGCTGCGCCGCTCGGCCCACCCGCGACGGGGGCAGAGGGCGCGCCGCCCGAGGTCCGGACCGCTACGGCGCAGCGGTCGGCGTCGGGGTCGTTGGCGATGGCGAGATCCGCGCCGGTGGTGTCGGCGAGCGCGACCAGCAGGTCCACCGCGCCCGGTTCCTCCGGGTTGGGGAAGCTGACCGTCGGGAAGTCCGCGTCCGGTTCGGCCTGCTCCGGGACCACGCCGGGCACCGGGAAACCGGCGGCGGCGAAGGCGGCGGTGAGGACCGCCGCGCCGACGCCGTGCAGCGGCGTGTACGCCACCGTCAGGTCGCGGGATCCGCCGGGCGACACCACCTGCACCGCCCGTGCCACGTAAGCGGCCACCAGGTCGTCACCGAGCACCTCGCCCCCGGGACCGAGTGGCACCCGGCTCAGCGGGCCGACCGCCCGGATGGCGGCCTCGATGCCGGTGTCGGCCGGCGGCACGATCTGCGCTCCGGCGCCGGACTCCCCGCCCAACTCGGCACCGAGATAGACCTTGTAGCCGTTGTCCTGCGGCGGGTTGTGGCTCGCCGTCACCATCACCCCGGCGACCGCACCCAGTTGCCGCACCGCGTACGCGAGCACCGGAGTGGGCAGCGGGCGGGGGAGCAGCAGGGCCGGGCGACCCGCCCCGGTGGCGACCCGGGCCGTCTGTTCGGCGAACGCGCGGGAGCCGCGCCGGGCGTCGTACCCGATGACCAGCGGGCCGGTGCCGCCCTCGGCGGCGAGCCAGGCGACCAGCCCGGCGGCGGCCTGGGTGACCACGGCGAGGTTCATGCCGTTGGGGCCGGCGCGCAGCGGGCCGCGCAGCCCGGCGGTGCCGAAGGTCAGCGGCCCGGCGAAGCGGTCCGCCAGCTCGGCGGCGCTGTCCGGCAGTCGGTCGAGCACCGCTCGCAGTTCCGCCTGGTCGGCCGGGTCTGGGTCGTCGGCGAGCCAGCGCTGAGCCTGCTCGCGGATGGTGTCGATGTCAGTGGTCTCCGCCGCCATTGCCTCTTGATAGCACGGCGGCGGATCACCGTGGACGTCTCCCCGGTCAGCCGGCGGAGGTGAGCTGGAACGACTTGAGCATCTCGTCGTAGATCGGCTTGCTCTCGTCGAACCGGGCGTCGCTGACGGTCAGATAGAAGGAGTAGATCCGGCCCTCGTGGGCCACCCCGTGCCAGACGCCGTGCCGCATGGCCTCGCCGTCACCGCAGGTGTACTCGAACTCGGCCGACGGCTTGCCGGCCAGTTCCTTGTCCGCCATCGAGATCTGCGTGTACGGCTTGGCGCAGGAGTTGGACCGCGTCCTGAGGTTGTTCTCCGCGCTCTGCGCCCAGCGGGTCGAGCTACCGGCCCACTTCTCGTTGAGGATGCGGACCCGGCGACCGCTGTCGTCCGGGTCGGTGTAGTCGATGTAGACGGCCCCGGCCGGGGCGGTCCGCTTCCAGCCCTTCGGCACCAGCATCTGCACGCCGCGCGCCGAGTGCTCCTGCATCTCGACCGGGTCCCCCTCGTCCGAGGAGTTGCCGGGTCCGGCGACCGGGTCGGTGACGGGCGGGTCGCCGCCGCCGGAGAGCGCCACCACGCTGATCAGCAGGACCAGCACCAGGCCACCGGCCGCCGCGAGCTGGACCTTGCGCGGCCAGCCCTTCACGGTCTCGACCGCGCGGGTCCCCGTGGCCTTGGCCTTGTCGAGGGGGCTGCCGCCACCACCGGCGGGCGGTGCTGGTGCGCCGTACGGCTGGCGGGGCGCGGCGGGCCAGCGACCGCCGTAGTCGCCGCCGAGTTGTTGGGTGGCCTCCGGCCGGGCACCGAACCCGTACGCCCCGGCACCGATGTGCTGGGTCGCGTCCGCGCCGATGCGCTGGGTGGCGTTCGCGCCGATGTGCTGGGTGGCGTCGGCCCCGATCCGCTGGGTCGCCTCCGCACCACCGATCCGCTGGGTGGCTTCCGCGCCGCCGATGCGCTGGGTCGCCTCGGCCCCGCCGCCGTAGGTGCGGCCGGCGGACGAGGCGGCGTTCTGCTGACCCGGGCGGGCCAGCGCGTCGGCGCTGGTGTCCTCCATCGCGGCGGCACTGGCGGCGGTGGCCTTGCCGGGCCGCTCACCCCGGCTGAGGGCGGCCAGCCGGTCGGTCAGCGACTCACCGGGGGCGAGCATCGCCGGGCCGCCGATCTCGGCGGACGGCGTGGACTTCTTCGCCGGGGCGGCCGGCGCGGTGATCGGCGCGGACTGCTGCGGCATCCGCACCACGGAGTAGGGGTCGGTCATCGAGTTGACCGCGGACGCGGTGCTGCTCAGCGGGCCGGCGAGCAGTTCGCGGAGCATGGCGCGGGCGGTGTGCACGTCGAGTCGACGGGCCGGGTCCTTCTCCAACAGGCCCATCAGCACCCGGGTCAGCGGGCCGCTGCGCTGCGGCGGGGCCGGCGGGTCCTCGACCACCGCGTGCATGGTCTCGATCGGGTCGCCCCGGTCGAAGGGCGGTCGGCCCTCCACGGCGGTGTAGAGGGTCACGCCGAGGGAGAAGAGGTCGCTGGGCGGGCCGAACTCCTGGCCCATGGCCCGCTCGGGCGAGATGAAGTGCGGCGAGCCCAGCACCATCCCCGGCGTGGTGAGCTGCACGTCGGTGGGCATCCGGGCGACACCGAAGTCGGTCAGCACGCAGCGACCGTCGGAGCAGATCAGCACGTTGGCCGGCTTGACGTCGCGGTGCAGCACCCCGATGGCGTGAGCCACCTCCAGCGCGCCGAGCAGCGCGATGCCGATCTTGGCGACCACCCGCTGGGCGATCGGCCCGTCCTCGATCACCATGTCGGCGAGGCTGCGGGCGTCCAGCAGCTCCATCACGATCCACGGGCGTCCGGCCTCGGTGACCACGTCGTACACCTGGACCACCGCCGGGTGGGCGATGGCGGCTGCCGCGCGGGCCTCGCGCAGGGTGCGTTCGTACATCGCGTCGCGGTCGCTGGGCGCCAGGCCGGGCGGTAGGACGACCTCCTTGACCGCCACGTCGCGCCGCAGAAGTGTGTCTGTGGCCCGCCAGACCGTGCCCATGCCACCGTTGCCCACCGTGGAACGCAACGAGTACCGGTCACCGATGACGGTGCCGGGTGTCGCGCGGCCGTTGGTAGGGATGCTGACTGGTCCGCCGCTCCACGTCGGGATCTGAGTCACAGAAAAGCCACCGGGGGAAGTCGAGGGGGCTGGGACACAACCTCTCTATCTTGCTGGTTCAGACGCCCGATGCGAAACCCGGCGCGGCGGACGTTTACCGACCGGAACGGTACGTGTGCATGTCCTCACGTCGAGTGTCGGCGTCGGGCGGCTCAGTGTGCGCTATCCCTCACCCTGTGACCAGCACATTCGTCCTACCATCCGGTGATGAGCGAACGGCGGCGGTCAAGCGAGTCCGGCTTCCCGATCGAGGGCGTCTACACGGCGGAGCACCTGCCGGGTGACCTGGACTCCCGGCTGGGCGCTCCCGGCGATTACCCGTACACCCGTGGGGTCTATCCCACCATGTACACCTCCCGCCCGTGGACCATGCGTCAGTACGCCGGCTTCGGCACCGCCACGGAGTCCAACGCGCGGTACCACCAGTTGTTGCGGGCCGGCACCATGGGCCTCTCCGTCGCCTTCGACCTGCCCACCCAGATGGGGTACGACTCCGACGACCCGATCGCCTCGGGCGAGGTCGGCAAGGTCGGGGTCGCCATCGACTCCATCGAGGACATGCGGCTGCTCTTCGACGGCATCCCGCTGGACAAGGTCTCCACCTCGATGACGATCAACGCGCCGGGCTCGGTGCTGCTGCTGCTCTACCAGCTCGTCGCCGAGGAGAACGGGGTGCCGGGCGCCGCGCTCAACGGCACCATCCAGAACGACATCCTCAAGGAGTACATCGCGCGGGGCACCTACATCTTCCCGCCGAAGCCGTCGTTGCGGCTGGTCGCCGACACGTTCGGCTACTGCCGGACCGAGGTGCCGAAGTGGAACACCATCTCGATCTCGGGCTACCACATGGCCGAGGCCGGTGCCTCCCCGGTGCAGGAGATCGCCTTCACGCTGGCCAACGGCGTCGAGTACGTCCGCGCCGCGATCGCCGCCGGGCTGGCCGTGGACGACTTCGCGCCCCGGCTGTCGTTCTTCTTCGTTGCCCGCACCACGCTGCTGGAGGAGGTGGCGAAGTTCCGGGCGGCCCGGCGGATCTGGGCCCGCCTCATGCGCGACGAGTTCGGGGCGAAGAACCCGAAGTCGCTGATGCTCCGCTTCCACACTCAGACCGCAGGCGTGCAGTTGACCGCCCAGCAGCCCGAGGTGAACCTGGTCCGGGTCGCGGTGCAGGGGCTGGGCGCGGTGCTCGGCGGCACGCAGTCGCTGCACACCAACAGCTTCGACGAGGCGATCGCGCTGCCCACCGAGAAGGCGGCCCGGTTGGCGCTGCGGACCCAGCAGGTGCTCGCGTACGAGACGGACCTGACCGCCACGGTGGACCCGTTCGCCGGGTCGTACGTGGTGGAGGCGATGACCGCCGAGATCGAGGCGGCGGCGGACGCGCTGATGGGCCGCGTCTTCGAGTTCGGGTCGTCGGTGGACGCCATCGAGGCGGGCTTCCAGAAGCGCGAGATCGAGCAGTCCGCGTACCAGATCGCGCAGGAGATCGACTCGGGCGAGCGGGTGGTGGTCGGGCTCAACCGCTTCACCATCGACGCCGAGGAGCCGTACGAGCCGTTGCGGGTCGACCCGGCCATCGAGGCGGCGCAGGGCGAGCGGCTGGCCAAGCTGCGGGCCGGGCGGGACGGCGCGGTCGTCGAGCGGGCCCTGGCCGAGTTGCGGGAGGCCGCCTCGGGCACCGGCAACGTGCTCTACCCGATGAAGGCCGCCCTGCGGGAGCGGGCCACCGTCGGCGAGGTGTGTGGGGCGCTGCGCGAGGTGTGGGGCGTCTACCGCCCGACCGACCGCTTCTGAGCCGTTCTCGGCACTCTTCCGGTCGCTTCTCGCCACTCTTCCGGTCGCTGTACGTGTCGACGCGGCCGTCTCCGGGTATCCCGTCCGAATGATCTCGTTGACGCACACCCTGTGCGGTCGAGGACTGTCCGGACGTGTGAACGTCCACCGGTGCCGATCGCCGTGGGTGGTCGGGTAATTGTCGTACCGTCAGTTCATTGCGCCGACTAATGCGACAATTCGGAACGACGGGCGACGAGTTTCGACAAGATTCTCCGCCCGCATCCCCGATTACGCGTTGTAGGAGGTGGGGGGCGGATGGCAGCGTACGAACGCGATCTACCTGCTGTCCCACCCGTCCACGGGCACTCCAAGCAGGGCATACGTGACGCTGTGCGGTCCGACCATCACCGGAACGAGGTTGCGCAGAGTTACCTTCAGGGGTCTACGCTGTCTGCTGTCCCCGATGATCCATCCATTTCTAGTGATCGAGAATTCGACGTGACGAGTGCGTTGACCATGCCGACCGGCGAGCAATTGGCGTCGTCCTGGCCCGAGGCGCCACCGACCGGTGGCCAGCCCCTGCCGTCCGAGCTGGACCACCTGCTCGCCCTCCGGGTACCGGGCCTTATCGCCACGCGCCGTCACATTCACGCGCATCCGGAGCTGTCCGGTTCGGAGTTCGACACCGCCGCCCTGATCGCCCGGGAACTCACCCTGGCCGGGCTCAGCCCCCGCATGCTGCCGAAGGGCAACGGGGTCATCTGCGACGTGAACGGCCGCCCTGACGGGCCGGTGATCGCGCTGCGCGCCGACATCGACGCGCTGCCGCTGACCGACGTCAAGGACGTGCCGTACCGCTCCACCGTGGACGGGGTCTGCCACGCCTGCGGGCACGACGTGCACACCACGATCCTGCTCGGTGTCGGCATGCTGCTCGCCCAACTCGCCGACCTGGGCGAGCTGCCCGGCCGGGTCCGGTTGATCTTCCAGCCGGCCGAGGAGATCCTGCCCTGCGGATCGCTCGAAGTAATCGAGGCGGGCGGACTGGACGACGTGGTGCAGATCTTCGCGCTGCACTGCGACCCGAACCAGCCGGTCGGCAAGGTCGGCCTGCGGGTCGGGCCGATCACCGCCGCCGCCGACAACGTGACCGTCCGGCTCACCGGGCCGGGCGGGCACACCGCCCGCCCGCACCTGACCGTCGACCTGGTCGACGCGCTCGGCCGGCTGATCACCGAGGTGCCCGCGCTGATCAGCCGCCGGGTGCCGGCCAACAGCGGGCTGCTGCTGGTCTTCGGTCACGCCTCCGCCGGCACCCGTTACAACGTCATCCCCTCCGAGGCGTCCGCCTCCGGCACGCTGCGGGTGATGGACCGGGACGCCTGGGAACAGGCCCCGAAGATCGTCACCCAGGTGGTCCGGGACGTGATCGCCCCCACCGGGGCCACGGTCGACCTGGAGTACCTGCGGGGCCGCCCGCCGGTCTGCAACGACGCGGCGGCGATCAACGTGCTGACCTCGGCCACCGTCGCCGCGCTCGGCCCGGAGGGCGTCGCCGAGACCCCGCAGAGCATGGGCGGCGAGGACTTCTCCTGGTATCTGGAGTACGTCCCCGGCGCGCTGGCCCGGCTCGGGGTCGGCCGCTCCGGGCCGAACGTGGACCTGCACCGGGCGTCGTTCGACGTGGACGAACGGTGCATCCCGGCGGGCGTACGACTCATGGTGCAGACCGCGCTCCAGGCACTGGCGGCGGTTCGCTGACCGACGACGACCCGAGGCCCACCCCGGGCGGTGGCGGCGTGCCGATCGGCGCGACCAGCACCGGCTCGGGGCGGACCCGGCGGCGTCGGCGGTGGCTCCACCACCAGAGCGCGCCCAGCGGTACGCCCAGGACCAGCAGCCAGGGCAGCACCGCGCCGAGCACGGTGAGCAGGACGGTCATCGAGGCGAGAAAGACCGTCCAGCCCCCGCTCAGCCCGGCCAGGAAGCCGATCTCCCGCTCCTCGTCGGCGGTGCTGGCGTCCGGCCCCACCAGCGTCACGGTGATCGTGGAGAGCGCGGTCAGATCGGCGAGCCGCCGCTTCTTCGCCTCCAGCGAGGCGAGGTCGGCCTCCCGTCGGGCCAGCTCGTTCTCCAGGCTGACCAGGTCGGCGATCGAGTCGGCCCGGTCGAGCAGCCGGCGACCGCTCTCCACCCGGGCCCGCTGGGTGGCGATGCGCGCATCGAGGTCGACGGTCTCCTCGGTGACGTCCTCGGTGTCGATCTGCCGGCGTTCCTGCCGACCGAGACCGGCCAACTCCTCGACCACCGGATAGAACCGGTCCGCCGGCACGCGCAGGGTCAGTTCCGCGACCGCGTCCGCGTCCGAGCTGCGGCGCTGGTCGCCGCCGACGAAGCCACCCACCCGGGTGGCCGCACCGGTCGCCGCCCGTGCCGCGGCCTCCACGTCGTCCACCTGCACCCGGATGGATCCGGTGTAGACGATGGACCGCTGGTCGACCCGGGTGTCCGCCGCTGCGCCGACACCGCCCCGCTGATCCGCCGGACCGGGCCGCTCGCCCGCCGGACCGGGCCGCTCGCCCGCCGGACCGGCGCCGTCCGCCGCCTGCGGCGCGGCGGCCCGGCCCGCCTCGTCGGAGGTCGCCGCGCTGTCGCCGCCGCTGTCGCCACTGCCGCAGCCGGTCACCACCAGCAGCATGACCAGCGCAGTCAGTCCCGTCGCCGCGTGCCGGCGGGCTGTTGTCGGAGTCATCGATGTTCCCTTCTTCGACCCTGAGCGGGTGATAGCTCGGACGTCGAGCGCTGCCTCCCCGGTTCCGGCAGACTGCGCTCAGGACGTCACGATTCGATATGGGAGGCATCACGATGCGGATCACCAAGTACGCCCACTCGTGCCTGCGGGTCGAGCACGACGGGGGAGTGCTGGTCGTCGATCCGGGTGTGTTCAGCGAGGCCGCCGTGGCACTGGACGGGGCCGACGCGGTCCTGATCACCCACGAGCACCAGGACCACGTGGACGCCGAGGCGATCAACCGGCAACTGGCCCGGCGGCCGTTCACCATCCACGGACCGGCCTCGGTGGCCGGACCGCTCGGCGACGCGGCCGAGGCGCTGCGCCCGGTCGCCCCCGGAGACACGTTCACCGCCGCCGGTGTCCCGGTCCGCGCCTACGGCGGTCGGCACGCGGTCATCCACCCGGACATCCCGCTCGTCGACAACCTCGGCTACCTGCTGGACGAGGTGGTCTACCACCCCGGCGACGCGCTGTTCGTGCCGGACGACATCCAGGTCGACACGCTCTTCGCCCCGATTCACGCGCCCTGGTCGAAGTTCTCCGAGGTGGTCGACTTCATCCGGGCGGTGGCACCGCGTCGGGTCTACGCGCTGCACGACGCCCTGCTCAACGGCAACGGCCTCGCGGTGCTCGACCGGCAGTACACCGCCCTGTCCGGCAGCGAGTACCGACGGCTGGAGCCGGGCAGCCGGCTCGACGGCTGAGTCGATGCCCGCACCGCCGTCCGACCCGGTGCCGCGGCTCTACCGCACGCCACCGGACCGTTTCGTCGCCGCCCGCGACGAAGCGGTGGCGCAGGCCCGGCACGCCGGGGACGTGCGGGGAGCCCGCGAGATCGCCCGACTGCGTCGCCCCACGGTCGCCGCCTGGCTGGTCAACCTGCTCGCCATCGAGCGACCCGAGCTGGTGGGCGACCTGGCGCAGTTGGCCGACGCGTTGCGGGACGCCCAGCGCGAGCTACGCGGTCCGCGCCTGCGGGAACTCTCCGCGCAGCGGCGGTCCGTGGTCGCCGCCCTGGTCGCCGAGGTACGCCGGCTCGCCGCCGACGTGCCGGGGGCGCCGTCGGCCGGGAAGCTGCCGCTGGCCGAGGTCGAGGCGACCCTCAACGCGGCCCTCGCCGACCCCGGCGTGGCCGAGCAGGTGCGATCCGGTCGACTGCTCCGCCCCGCCCACTACGCCGGGTTCGGCGAGGTGCCCCGGCCCCAACTGCGGCTGGTCACCGGCGAGGAGGAGCCGCCCGCACCGGCGCCACCCGACCGTCGGCAGGACCGCGGCGCGATGCGGGCCGAACAGGCCCGACGGGCCGCCCGTGCCGAGCTGACCCGCCGCCGCAGGGCGCTGGAGAAGGAGCTGACCCGGGCGCGTACCGACCAGGAACGGGCCGAGACGGACCTCGACGCCGCGCAGTCCGCCGAGCGCGCCGGCACGGCCGCGCTGGACGCGGTCGAGACGGAACTGGCCGAGCTGGAACGCCGCCGGGCCGTCACCGAGCAGGAACTGAGCCGGTCCCGACTGGCCCGCCGGGCCGCCGAACGGGCCGCCGCCGTCGCCCGGCGACGCACCGGTGAGGTGGAGGCCGCGATGGAGGCGTTGACCGCCGAGGAGGGGGATGCCGACTCGGGCACCGGCGCGGCAGACTGATCCGTCATGGACGGACCTTCGGTCGGATCCTTCGTGGACGGACGCTCGGACGCCTGCGCGCCGGGCGGCACCGCATGACCCCGGAACAGGTGGCGGCGGCCAGCAAGCCGGTGGTGCTCGCGCTCGGCGAGGCGTACGGCCGGTGCCCCACCACGCTGCGTCGGGCCCGGCTGCTCGGCATCTCCGGCTGGGCCTTCTACATCACCGGGCGCGCCGGGGCACTGGGTGACGTACGGGCCGAGACGGTCGCCGCCGCGCTCGGGTTCATCGCCCCCGACGCCGTCGCCGACGGCTGGGACGCCGCCGCCCGCACCGTACGCCCCACCGAGGTGGCCGCCGCCAGCCTGGCCGAGTGCTGTCGCTGGGGCGAGGACCAGCTTTCCGCGCTGCCCCGCGTCGACCGGCTCGCCACCCTCCTGGAACGGACCGTCGCGGCGGCCGACGCCAGCGCCATGCCGCTCTTCGCCGCCTGGCGGGCCGTGCCCTCCGAGCCGGGGAGCCCGGGTGCGCGGGCCGCCGCCGGGCTGCGCCTGCTCCGCGAGCACTTCACCGGCGCGCACCTGGTGGCCGTACGGGCCGGCGGGATGACGCCGCTGGAGGCGGTGCTGGCCGGGCCGGAGGGCGAGAGCGGGGCGATGGCCTGCGGGTGGCCGCCGCCGTACCCGCCGGTCGGGCCGCTGGTGCGTCGCCGGCTCTGGGCCGAGGCGGTGACCGACCGTCTGGTCGCGCCCGCCTTCGCCGTGCTCGGCCCGGCCGACGGCGCCGAACTGGTCGAGTTGTTGACCGAGGCGCGGGCGCACACGCAGGGCTGACCGGCGGTGTCGGGCGGTGACCGGCGTCCGGCTCGGCGGGGGTGCCGGGCAGGGCGCCGCCGGTCGGTAGCAGACTGGGGGTGTGGGAGACGCGCTAGGCCGACGCCGTGCCGGTGGGGCGGGACCGCAGCTCGACGACGTAGTCGTCCGGCGCGCCCGCCTTCTCGGCGGCGTTCGCGATCTCCGAGACGTACCACGAGGTGGGCAGGCCACCCTCGTAGCCGTCGAAGACGTACACCCACGCCGTCACGTCGCCGTCCAGCGTCGAGACCCGGACGGTCAGCTTCCGGTACGTACCGGCGGTGACACCCTCGATCTCGTCGAGCTGGGCCGCGTCGTACGCGTGGATGTCGTAGAGCGCCACGAAGACGCGGTCGCCGGGGGACTCGACCACGGTGCTGACGGCACCCTCCCAGCCGATCACGTCCTCGCCGGCGAAGGTGAGTCGCCAGCCTTCCAGCCAGCCGATGCCCACCATGGGGGAATGCGGGCAGTAGGCCCGCATTCGGGCAGGGTCCAGGTTCGAGCCGTAGGCGGCGTACAGACGCACGGCGATGACGATAGCCCGCCGGGCGGGTGGGGGAGAATACGACGGTGCGTGTCGGACGCGTCGGGGAGAAGAAAGTCACTGTGAGCATGGACGAAGGGCGGTCGTGGTGAGCCAGATCGTGATCATCGGCGGGGGGCCGGCCGGTTACGAGGCCGCGCTGGTCGCCGCTCAACTGGACGCCGCCGTCACCGTGGTGGAGGCCGACGGCGCGGGCGGAGCCTGCGTGCTGTCCGACTGCGTACCGTCGAAGACGTTCATCGCCAGCTCCGAGGTGGTGACCGGATATCGGGACACCGAGGTGTTCGGGGTGCACTCCGACGGCCTGGAGGCGGTCACCGTCGACGCCCGGGCGGTCCACGAGCGGGTCAAGCGGCTCGCCCTGGCGCAGTCGTCCGACATCCACGCGAAGCTGCTCAAGGCCGGGGTCACCTTCGTCTCCGGGCAAGCCCGGCTGGGTGAGGACACCCTCGGCCACACCCACCGGGTGATCGTCACGCCCGACGGCGGCGCGGCACCGTACTCGATCAGTGCCTCGACCGTGCTGGTCGCCACCGGCGCGACCCCCCGCCAACTGCCCACCGCCGTGCCCGACGGCGAGCGCATCCTCACCTGGCGGCAGGTGTACGACCTGCCCGAGCTGCCCGAGCACCTGATCGTGGTCGGCTCCGGCGTGACCGGCGCCGAGTTCGCCAGCGCCTACCTGGCGATGGGGGTCGAGGTCACCCTGGTCTCCAGCCGGGACCGGGTGATGCCGCACGAGGACGCCGACGCGGCGCAGGCGATCGAGCGGGTCTTCCGGGCCCGGGGCATGAGCATCCTGAACAACTCCCGCGCCGAGGGGGTCCGCCGGACCGACGACGGCGTCGAGGTCGTCCTCTCCGACGGCCGCAAGGTGTACGGCTCGCACGCGCTGATCGCGGTCGGCTCGATCCCGAACACCGAGGAGCTGGGCCTGGCCGAGTACGGCGTCACGCTGGCCCGGGGCGGTTACGTGACCGTGGACCGGGTCTCCCGCACCAACGTCCCCGGCATCTACGCGGCCGGTGACTGCACGGGTGTCCTGCCGCTGGCCAGTGTCGCCGCGATGCAGGGCCGGATCGCCATGTGGCACGCGCTCGGCGAGGCGGTCCGGCCGCTGCGGCTGCGTACCGTCTCGGCGAACGTCTTCACCGACCCCGAGCTGGCCACCGTGGGTGTGTCGCAGGACGAGATGGACGCCGGCAAGGTGCCGGCCCGGCAGGTGATGCTGCCGTTGGCCGGTAACGCCCGGGCGAAGATGGACGAGGTGGCCGACGGGTTCGTCAAGCTGTTCTGCCGTCCGGCCAGCGGTCAGGTGATCGGCGGCGTGGTGGTGGCGCCGAAGGCGAGCGAACTGATCCTGCCGATCACGATGGCGGTGGAGAACAACCTCACCGTCAACGAGCTGGCCCAGACCATCACCATCTATCCCAGCCTCTCCGGCTCCCTCACCGAAGCCGCCCGCCAACTCATGCTCCACGAGTTGGAGTAGCCGCCCCTACCCTCCCCCCGACGGTGGCGAGGACGGTGAGCAGGGCTACCTCGGCGAGGATGAGGGCGCGCTCGATCAGGCCGTAGTAGGCGCGGTCGCCGGGGTAGGCGGACCAGATCATCGCGGCGGCGAGGAGCAGGCTGGCGACGGCCAGCGCGCGCAGCCACCGGGCGGTGCGAGCGGTGCTGGCGGTGCGAGCGGTGGTGGGCAACTGGGCGGCGATCAGCCAACCGGCGAGCGGCAGTGCCAGGAAGGCGACCACTGAGGCATACCGGTGCAGGTAGGCGGCGGTGTCCATCTCGGTGCCGGGCGGGTTGGTGGGTACCAGTCCGGCCAGCAGCAGCCCCCCGGCCCAGGCGGCGAGCAGCACCTGGGCCGCGCCGACGCGACCACGGCCGGTACCGCCGGGTCGGTCGAGGCGGCGTAGTCCCAGGACGAGCACGGCGGACGCCCCGCCGAGGGTGAGCATGGCGAGGTGGATGGCCCCACCGGACTCGGAGACGGCGTAGTCGCTGACGGTCAGGCTCAACGGGTCCAGGTCCTCGACACCCGCGTGGCCGATCACGGCGAGCAGTGCCGCGAGGACGATGCCGCCGAGCGCCAGCGTCGCGCTGTTCCGGGTTGCAGGCATGGCTCAGCCTGTCGCGGCGGGCACCTCAGACGGATCCGGGACGAGCACCGAAATCCGTCCTCGGGGACACCCCCGAGTGGCGATCCGGCTTTCCCCGGTGACGGGCGTCGGGGTACCGGAGGGGGGCGTGTCACCTCTGTCCGGTCACCGGGTGAGTTGACCGGAACATACCGAGAGTGACGGAGTGTCCGACATCACCGCGTCGGTCGCGGGCGCTGATGACCAGCCGCACCGTCTCCCGCCCCGGGGTCGACGGGCACCTTTCGGCACTACTACCAGGGAGATCGGGCAGGGTCGTCGCCAATCGATGGTCGCGGGATCGGCGTCGGGACGCGTACCGTTGTCGGCGCGCGGCCCAGTGGGCGCCGGGTCCCCCGTTCCTGGCGCCCGGGTCGCCGCCGGGCCGCTGGCAGGTCCCGTGCCAGCGGCCCGGCCACCCTCCGCCGCCCGCCACCGTTGATGACGGGCGAGAACCCGGCGGCGTTGATCGGTCATGGCCCGACGGCGACCGCGACGGCGGCGGCGAGAAAGACGACCTGGAGTGCGGTACGGACGCCGAGTGGGGTGACCGGGCGCCCGCCCAGGCTGAGTCCTCGGCGCGCGGCCGAGACGTTCGCCGGGAACATCGCCAGCATCAGTACGGCCAGTCCGGCGGCGGTCCAGCGGGCGGTGGCCGGCACCAGCAGGCCGACCGCGCCCACGAGTTCCAGCACGCCGGTCACCGTGACCAGCAGGTCCGGTCGGGGCAGTCGGGGCGGGACCATCTCGATCAGGTCGCGCCGCCGGCCGGTGAAGTGTGCGATCCCGGTCAGCACGAACATCACGGCCAGCCCGACCTGCAGGGCCGGGTGCCAGCCGTCGAGCACGGAAATCCCGACCAGGCCGGCCAGTCGGGCGAGCGCGGTGCCCGCCACCAGGGCGATCAGCGGAGCCATCGGTACCTCCTCGAAGACCAATCTTGTCGCCGACAAGATTGGCTCGTGATGGCGTATCTTGTCAATGGCAAGATAGGCTCGGGTGATGACCGGCACCCGCGGCTACCACCACGGCGACCTGCCTCGTGCCCTGCTCGCCGCGGCGGAGGAGGCGATCAGGGAGTCGGGCCCGGCGGCGCTGAGCCTGCGTGACCTGGCCCGACGTGCCGGCGTCTCGCACGCCGCTCCGGCCCACCACTTCGGCGACCGGGCCGGCCTCTTCACCGCGCTCGCGGTGCAGGGCTTCGACCTGCTCGCCGAGGCGCTGGAATCGACCGGCGGCGAACTGCTGGACCTCGGCGTGGCGTACGTCGACTTCGCCGTGCGGCACCGCGCCCATTTCGAGGTGATGTTCCACCCCGATCTCTACCGATCCGATGCCGCCGAGGTCCGGGCCGCCCGGGACCGTGCCGGTGCCGCCCTGCATGCCGGGGTGACGGCACTGCCCGCCGCTTCGACGGACGCCGGCGACGGGCGGGGCGACGGGCGGGGCGGCGTGCACGGGCCGCTTGGTGACGCCCTGGCCGCATGGTCGATCGTGCACGGCTTCGCCACGCTCTGGCTGGCCGACGCGCTACCACCCGGGGTGGGTGACGACCCGCGAGAGGTTGCCCGAACGGTGATCGAGCGCCTCTTCGCTCCGGCGGCGGACCCCGGCTGAGCGAACCCCGGCCGTCACCAGCCGACCGTCACCAGCCGACCGTCACCAGCTCGTCGGCAGCGGCATCCCCTCGGTGTAGCCGGCGGTGCTCTGCACCCCGACCAGCACCCGATCGTGGAACTCGTCCAGGTTCCGTGCGCCGGCGTAGGTGAAGGCACTGCGTACGCCGGAGATGATCTCGTCGATCAGGTCCTCCACCCCGGGCCGCGTCGGATCCAGGTACATCCGGGCCGACGAGATGCCCTCCTCGAAGATCGCCTTCCGGGCCCGGTCGTAGGGGCTGTCGTCGCCGGTCCGGGCGCTGACCGCGCGCGCCGAGGCCATCCCGAAGCTCTCCTTGTACCGCCGGCCGTCCTCGTCGGTGTAGAGGTCACCGGGCGACTCGTAGGTGCCGGCGAACCAGGAGCCCACCATCACGTTCGACGCGCCGGCGGCCAGCGCCAGCGCCACGTCACGCGGATGCCGTACCCCGCCGTCGGCCCAGACGTGCCGGCCCAGCTCGCGGGCGGCAGCCGCGCAGTCCAGCACCGCCGAGAACTGCGGGCGACCCACCCCGGTCATCATCCGGGTGGTGCACATCGCGCCGGGTCCGACGCCGACCTTGACGATGTCCGCACCGGCCGCGACCAGGTCGCGTACGCCGTCGGCGGTGACCACGTTGCCGGCCGCCACCGGTACGCCCGGGTCGAGGCCCCGGACGGTCCGCAATGCGCTGATCATCCGCTCCTGGTGGCCGTGCGCGGTATCCACGACCAGGGTGTCCACTCCGGCTTCCAGCAGCGCCGACGCCTTGCCCGCCACGTCGCCGTTGATGCCCACCGCCGCCGCGATCCGCAGCCGGTCCTGGGCGTCCACCGCAGGTCGGTAGAGCGTCGCCCGCAACGCGCCCGGCCGGGTGAGCACCCCGACCAACCGGCCCTCGCCGTCCACCACCGGCGCCAACCGCCGCCGCGCCACGCTGAGCCGGTCGAAGCCGGTACGCGGATCCGCGTCCACCGGCACGGTGTGCAGATCGGCCGACATCACGTCGCGCAACTGGGCGAAGCGGTCCACCCCGACCGTGTCCGCCTCGGTCACCACCCCCATCGGGCGGCTCTCCTCGTCGACCACGATCACCGCGCCGTACGCCCGCTTGGGCAACAGGTGGATCGCGTCACCGACGGTGTCGTTCGGGCCCAGCGCGATGGCCGTGTCGTGCACCAGGTGCCGCTGCTTGACCCAGGCGACGACCTCGGCCACCACCTCGATCGGGATGTCCTGGGGGATCACCGCGATGCCGCCGCGCCGGGCCACCGTCTCGGCCATCCGCCGGCCGGCGACCGCCGTCATGTTCGCCACCACCAGCGGGATCGTGGTGCCCGTACCGTCGCCGGTGGAGAGGTCCACGTCCAGCCGTGAACCCACCTCCGACCGGGCTGGGGCCATGAAGACGTCGTTGTAGGTCAGGTCGTACCCGGGAGTCGCGCCACTGAGGAACCGCACCCGGCCATCATTCCCTCAGCTCACCAACAGCGCGACCGCTACCACCACCATCACCAGCGCGATCACGCCGTCGAGCACCTGCCAGACCCGGGCCCGGGCGAGCATCGGCGCGAGCCGGTACGCCCCCGCGCCGAGTGCGCTGAACCAGACGACGCTGGCCACCGCCGCGCCCAGGCCGAACAGCCACCGGTGCGGCTGCTGCTGCGCGATGCCGCCGAGCAGCAGCACGGTGTCCAGGTAGACGTGCGGGTTGAGGTAGGTGAAGGCGAGGCAGGCCAGCAGCGTCGCGCCGAGCCGCGCCGGGGGCCGCTCGGCCGGCGTGAGCGCGCTCGGACGCCACGCGCGGCGGGCGGCCAGGGCCGCGTACCCGAGCAGGAAGGCGGCCCCGCCCCAGCGGATCGCGGTGAGCAGGTCGGGTCGGGCCGCCACCACCGACCCCACCCCGGCGATGCCGACGCCGATCAGCAGGGCGTCGGAGATCGCGCAGGTCAGGACGACCGGCACCACGTGTTCCCGGCGCAGACCCTGACGGAGTACGAAGGCGTTCTGCGCGCCGATGGCGACGATGAGGGCGATGGAGAGGGAGAAACCGGCGACGACAGAGGTGAGCACGACGCCGACGGTAGGAGCGCGGGTACGGATCAGTCCAGCTAAAGATTCTTCATCCGGTTAAGCTGAGCTGCATGGGCGGTCTGGACTCCAGCCAGCTCCGGACGCTCGCCGCCGTGGTCGCGGAGGGCAGTTTCGAGGCGGCGGCACGCCTGTTGCACGTCACGCCCTCGGCGGTCAGCCAGCGCATCAAGACACTGGAGGAGACCGTCGGGCAGGTGCTCGTCCGGCGGCACCGTCCCTGCGACGCCACCGAGGCCGGGCGACCGCTGCTGCGTCTGGCCGGGCAACTCGCCCTGCTCGAACGGGAGGCGCTGGCCGATGCCCGGGGGCCGCTCGGCGGCGACCGGGACCGTACCCGGGTCGCGATCGTGGTCAACGCCGACTCGCTCGCCACCTGGTTCCCCGCTGCCCTGGCCCGGCTGCCCGACCAGCCGGAACTCTCCTTCGACATCCGGCAGGACGACCAGGACCACACCGCCGCCCTGCTCCGCGACGGGGTGGTGACCGCTGCGGTGACCGCCCAACGCGAGGCGGTGCAGGGCTGCCGGGTACGCCGTCTCGGCGCGATGCGCTACCGGGCGCTGGCCGCGCCGTCGATGGCCCGACGATGGTTCGCCGACGGCCTCACCCGGGCTGCGGCAGCCGCCGCACCGGTGGTGGTCTTCGACCGCAAGGACCGGATCCAACACCGCTTCCTGCGTACGGTGACCGGGCACGCGGTCGACCCACCGGTGCACTACGTGCCGTCGGTCCCGGCGTTCAACGAGTCGATCCGGCTCGGCCTCGGCTGGGGGATGATGGCCGAGCAGATCGCCGACGCCGACGTGGCCGCCGGACGCTGCGTGGACATCGCCCCCGGCCGGGTGCTGGACACCCCGCTCTACTGGCAGCACTGGCGACTCGACTCGCCGGTGCTGACCGCGCTGACCACCGCCGTCTGCACGGTGGCCGCCGAATCCCTGCGCTGAGATGTCAGGACCTGCGCTGAGATGTAAGGAGGGGTCCCCTGCTATACACCAGGCGTTAGCAGGGGACCCCTCCTTACCTCCGGGAACGCCTCAGGCGATGGTGCAGATGGCGGCGCCGGCGGTGATCACCGCGCCGACCTCGGCGGCCAGGCCGCCGACCGTACCCGCCTTGTGCGCGTGCAACGGCTGCTCCATCTTCATCGCCTCCAGCACCACGACCAGGTCGCCCTCGGCCACGGTGTCGCCGTCGGCGACCGCGATCTTGACGATCGTGCCCTGCATCGGCGAGGTGAGCGCGTCACCGCCCGCCGCCGCGCCGGCCGTGGCACCGCCACCCCGACGGGTGGGCTTCTTCGCGCTCGGTGCGGCACCCGCCGTACCCGCGCCCAGCCCGGCGGGGAGGCTGACCTCCAGCCGCTTGCCGCCCACCTCGACCACGACCGTCTCGCGCTCCGCCGGGGCGGCCGGGCCGTCGGCCACTGCGGTGAACGGCGCAACCGTGTTGTCGAACTCGGTCTCGATCCAGCGGGTGTGCACCGTGAACGGCTCGGCGGTGAACGCCGGGTCACGGACCACCAGGCGGTGGAACGGCAGCGCGGTGGCCATCCCCTCGATCACCATCTCGTCCAGCGCCCGCCGGGCCCGCTCCAGCGCCTCGGCGCGGGTCTCCCCGGTGATGACGACCTTGGCGAGCAGGCTGTCGAAGTTGCCGCCGATCACGTCGCCGGCCGAGATGCCGGTGTCCACCCGCACGCCGGGCCCGCTCGGCAGCCGCAGGGCGGTCACCGTGCCGGGAGCGGGCAGGAAGCCGCGACCCGGGTCCTCGCCGTTGATCCGGAACTCGATGGAGTGCCCGCGCGGCGTCGGGTCCTCGGTGAGCCGCAGCTTCTCCCCGTCGGCGATGCGGAACTGCTCGCGTACCAGGTCGATGCCGGCGGTCTCCTCGGTCACCGGGTGCTCCACCTGGAGCCGGGTGTTGACCTCCAGGAAGGAGATGGTGCCGTCGTTGCCGACCAGGTACTCCACCGTCCCGGCACCGTGGTAGCCGGCCTCCCGGCAGATGGCCTTCGCGCTCTCGTGGATCTGCGTGCGCTGCGCGGCGGTGAGGAACGGCGCCGGTGCCTCCTCGACCAACTTCTGGTGCCGGCGCTGCAACGAGCAGTCCCGGGTGCCGGCGACGATCACGTTGCCGTGCTGGTCGGCCAGGACCTGCGCCTCGACGTGGCGCGGCTGGTCGAGGTACCGCTCGACGAAGCACTCGCCCCGACCGAAGGCCGCGACCGCCTCGCGGGTGGCCGACTCGAAGAGCTGCGGGATCTCCTCCATGGTGCGGGCCACCTTCAGGCCACGCCCGCCGCCCCCGAAGGCGGCCTTGATCGCCACCGGCAGACCGTGGTCGACGGCGAAGGCCATCACCTCGTCCGGGCTGTCCACCGGGTCCGGGGTGCCGGGCACCAGGGGAGCACCGGCCCGCTGGGCGATGTGCCGGGCGGTGACCTTGTCACCGAGGTCGCGGATCGCCTGCGGGGTGGGACCGATCCAGGTCAGGCCCGCGTCGATGACCGCCTGGGCGAAGTCGGCGTTCTCGGAGAGGAAGCCGTAGCCGGGGTGCACCGCGTCGACGCCGGCCCGGGCAGCGACGTCGATCAGTTTGTCGATGCGGAGGTAGGTATTCGCAGCGGTGTCGCCCTCCAGGGCGTACGCTTCGTCGGCGAGCGTGGCGTGCAGGGCATCCCGGTCGGAGTCCGCGTACACCGCGACGCTGCCCAGGCCGGCGTCCTGGCACGCGCGGATGACCCGGACGGCGATCTCGCCCCGGTTGGCGATGAGTACCTTGCGCACCTTGGTGGCTCCTCCCGGCGGGTTTCTGACCGGGAGTTTATAGCTCACGGTGGTGCCCCGAACGATCGCTCAGTGTGGGATGACGCACTGTCTGGCCAGGTCGTCGGCGGCGTGGTGTCGTACCGATGTGGTGGAGTGCCGTGACGATATGGCCGGAGAGTGGCCATGAGCGGGGAGTGGAAATGATCGAGACCAGAGGGCTGCGGAAGTCGTTCCGCAGCCGGGCCGGTCGGGAGACGAAGACCGTCGAGGCGGTACGCGGCGTCGACCTGGACGTCCCGGCCGGTGAGATCTTCGGGTTCCTCGGCCCGAACGGCGCCGGCAAGACCACCACGTTGCGGATGCTGGCGACGCTGATCGAGCCGGACGGCGGGCAGGCCACCATCGCCGGTGCCGACCTGCTCAAGAACCCGGGTGAGGTACGCCGTCGGATCGGCTACGTGGCCCAGGGCGGCAGCACCTGGGACGAGTCGACCGCGCGTGAGGAACTCGTGCTCCAGGCCCGGATGTACGGCATCGGCAAGGCCGAGGCCCAACGTCGGGCGGTACGCGCGCTGGAGGCGTTCCAGCTCAGCGAGTTCGCCGACCGCAAGTGCAAGACGTACTCGGGCGGTCAGCGACGGCGGGTCGAGATCGCGCTCGGCATCATCCACGAGCCGAAGATCGTCTTCCTGGACGAGCCCACCACCGGCCTGGACCCGCAGAGCCGGGCGCACATGTGGGACGAGATCCGGCGGCTGCGGACCGACGGGATGACCGTCTTCATCACCACGCACTACCTGGACGAGGCCGACGCGCTCTGCGACCGCATTGCGATCATGGACCACGGCGAGGTGGTCGCCGAGGGTACGCCGACCGCCCTGAAACGGGAGATCTCCGGCGACGTCGTGCTGGTCGGCCTCGACATCGTGGCCACCGGCGAGGCGGAGAAGCTGCTCGACGGCGAGGAGTACGTGAACCGGCTGGAGAGCCTGGAGGACGGCGGCCTGCGCCTCTTCGTCGACGACGGCGCGACCGCCATCCCGCGGATCCTGCGCCGTGTCGACGGTGCCGGTCTCGACCTCAAGTCGATCGAGCTGCACCGCCCGAGCCTCGACGACGTCTTCCTCACCAAGACCGGCCGCTCGCTGCGCGAGTCCTGACCCGACCAGGAGAAAGTCCCATGAAGCTCGCCCGCGACACCTGGCTGATCTTCCAGCGGCAGTTCCACCTGCTGCTGCGCAACCCCGTGTGGGTCTTCGTCGGCGTCTTCCAGCCGGTGATGTATCTCCTCCTGTTCGCCCCGCTGCTCAAGCCCGCGCTGAACGCGCCGACCCAGGCCGAGGCGTACAAGATCTTCGTTCCCGGCCTGCTGGTGCTGCTGGCCATCTTCGGCGGCCTGTTCCAGGGCTTCGGCCTGATCGCCGAGCTGCGCGCCGGAGTGATCGAACGCTCCCGGGTCACCCCGGTCAGCCGGCTCGCCCTGCTGCTCGGCCGCTCGCTGCGCGACGTGGTGTCGCTGATGGTCCAGGCGGTCATCATCACCCTGCTGGCGCTCCTGTTCGACCTGCGGGTCTTCATCGGCGACCTGCTGCTGGCATACCTGATGCTCGCCCTGATCGCGCTGATGACGTCGGCGGTCAGCTACGGCGTCGCGCTCAAGGTCAAGAGCGAGGACGCGCTGGCTCCGCTGATGAACACGGTCGCCCAGCCGGTGCTGCTGCTCTCCGGCATTCTGCTCCCGCTCGCCTTCGCGCCCGGCTGGTTGCAGGGCGTCGCCAAGTGGAATCCGTTCTCCTGGGCGGTGGACGGCACCCGCGCGCTGTTCAACGGCGACATCGGCAACGACCGGGTCTGGCAGGGGCTGACCATCATCGCGATCCTCGCCGCCGCCGGCGTCTATTGGGCGGCCCGCCAGTTCGCCCGCAGCGTCCGGTGACGTGAAAGGAAGGGCACCTTATTAACGCCTGCGGTAGAGCGCGGGCACCCTGTTAACGCCCCGCTCACCCAGCGGCGGCACGACCGACACTCAGCGGCACGGCCGACGACCGTCGATCCGGACGCCGGCACCGGTCCGCGTACCCCAACCGGGGAGGCGACCGGTGCCGGCGTGAACGGTCAGTGCACGCGGGCGAGAGTCAGGCCGTCGGCGATCGGCAGCATCACCGCGTCGACCCGTACGTCGGCGAGGACGTCGTCGTTGAACGCCGCGATGGCCCGGTCCGCCTCGCTCTCCGGCGCCACCACCCGTCCGTGCCGCAGCACGTTGTCCACGGCGATCACGCCACCCGGCCGCATCCGGGGCACCAACTCGTCCCAGTAGAGCGGATAGCTGGTCTTGTCGGCGTCGATGAAGGCGAAGTCCAGATACCGCTCCTGCGGCAACTCCCGCAACGTCTCCCCGGCCGGGCCGATACGCAGCTCGACCCGGTCGTCGACACCGGCCCGCGCCCAGTACCGGCGCGCGATACCGGTGTACTCCTCGGAGATGTCGAAGCAGGTCAGGCGCCCGCCGTCGGTCAGGCCCCGGGCGATCGCCAACGAGGAGAGACCGGTGAACGTGCCCACCTCCACCGCGTTGCGGACACCGAGCAAGCGGGTCAGGAACGTCAGGAAGGCGGCCTGCTCCGGCGCCACCTGCATGGAGGCGTGCTCCGGCAGGAGGGCGAGGGTCTCCTCGGCCAGGTCCCGGACGATCTCGTCCGGTGGCGCGCCGTGCGCGACGAGGTACGCGTGCAACTCGTCGGTGAGCGGAATCGACTTCAGCGTCATGTTCGGACGCTAACCGAGCGGCTCGACGATCTGGTTACCGGGCGCCACTTTCGTCCACAAATCGGTAATCCGCAGGTCCAGCTCGTCGAGCAGCCGCCGCAGCAACGGCATGGACAACCCGACGACCGTGCCCGGATCACCCTCGATCCGCTCCACGAACGCCCCGCCCAACCCGTCGATCGTGAACGCGCCGGCCACCGCCAGCGGCTCGCCGGTGGCCACGTAGGTGGCGATCTCCCAGTCACTGATGTCGGCGAAGTGCACCACCGTGGAGGCCACGGCCTCGGCCCGACGCCCACTGACGATGTCGATGAGACAGTGGCCACTGTGCAGCACTCCGCTGCGCCCCCGCATCCGCTCCCACCGTCGGGTAGCGTCCGCCGCGTCGTCGGGCTTGCCGAAGATCTCACCGTCGAACGCGAGCACCGAGTCGCAGCCGAGCACCAATGTCCGTTGACCGTCGCCGGGCGCCAGCCGGGTCAGCACCGCCTCCGTCTTGAGTCGGGCCAACTCCAGGCAGAGATCCTCCGCCCGATCGGTCACCACCACACTCTCGTCGACACCACTGACCAGCACGTCCGGCTCGATGCCGGCGGCCTGCAGAGTCTTACGGCGGGCAGGGCTCGCCGAAGCGAGCACGAGGCGGAGCGGAAGCACATCAGACACGCGCACGACGGTACCGCCAACCGTCCGCCCAGACCCCTCAGCGGCTGATGCGTGGCGGCGGGTCGTCCGACCGTCGCCGCCGCCGGACCCACCACACCCCACCGGCACCGGCCGCCAGCAGCACCGCCAGAGTCACCAGACCTCGCACGGCCGCACCGTCCTGATCGGCCTCAGGACCCACGGCGCGCGTCGTGCCCGGCCCGGGAGTGGCCGACCCGCTCGGCCCAAAACCCCTCGGCGGTACGTCTGCCGTGAGCGCCGCCACCAGATCGATCACGCCGTAGCCGTACTGGTCGTCGCGCCCAGGAGGCCCCTTGTCGATCGCGGTCGCCGTCAACCGGTGCGCCACCTCGTCCGCCGGCAGATACGGATACTTGGCCCGAATCAACGCCGCCGCCCCGGCAACGATCGCCGTAGCTCCCGAGGTGCCTGTTCCTACCCGGTATCCACCGTCAAAGTTGGTGCTGTGGATCTCGACCGCTGGCGCGACGACATCGATCTCGCCCCCGGACACCGAGATCGCAGATCGCTTGCCGTCTTGGTCGATTCCGCCCACGGCGACTACATCTGGATAGGCCGCTGGAAAGCCTACGGCCTCGTCTTCTGGAAGGTTCCCCGCAGCGGCCACTATTAAAACGTCTGCCTGCTGTGCTAACTGAACTGCCTTTTGAAGTCGAATATCCGGAGCTCCGGTGGAGGAGATGCTAATGACGTCGGCGCCGTTGTTGACCGCATAAGCGATCGCGCGAGCCAGATCGTGAGCTGTGCCCTCCTGTCCGGCCGACTTGAAGCGGACCGGAAGGATCTCGGCTTCAGGTGCGATTCCGAGTGTGCCGCGACCTGAGGATTGGCCATGTGAAGCAATTAGGCCTGCCATGGCCGTTCCGTGGCCATCTACATCCTGCCAACCGTCACCGTTGCTATCCGCCACGATGTCCGCACCGGGAAGCAGGTTCTTGCGCAGATCGGGGTGCGGTGCAACGCCAGTGTCTAATACAGCGACTACTACTCCTTTTCCTTGGCTGGTCGCATGTGCCTTCTTTGCGCCAAGGTAGGCAAGATGGCCCTGCAGCTTGCGGATCTGAACGGTGTCCGGCTCTGAAGGAAGGGCTAGCGCGTGGCTGGGTGTCGGTGCGGTGAATGCGATCAATAGCAGAGCCATGCGCATAACTCGATGGTCTAAGTTCACCGACTTAGGCCGATGGCTGGCCCTGGGTCGATTGGTCCGTCGTCGTCGGGTGGCCTTACAACGGGGCTAACGCCCTGATCAGTTTCCCAAGGATTCTCTGGGTCCCAGTGGCGGGGGTGCTTAGGATCGCGACCGGGTTGACTGGGGTATTCGGGCGACCCGCGAAACCCGCGCGCGATCGAGACTCCCGAGTGTGGGGAGCCGCCATAGGGTGGAAACGCATGGCCGGCACCTAGTCCTCTTCCCGCACCGGGGCGAGAGCCGGCTCCGCCGGTTGGGCCCGAGCCAGCTGCGCCGCCCCCAATCACGCCGCCAATTGGGTTCACTCCGCGCGAATGGTTGGTTCCTGCGGCGGGTTGGCCAACGCCTAAAACTGGTGGCCCTCCGATAATTCCACCTGGCGGCATTGGGCGTGGTGTAACGCTTGGTGCGCCTGTTTTCGGCCGTTGTGCTTGGCCAGGCTGCACCTGCCTTGACTCTGAGGCGAGAGGTCGCGTGACAGAGGACGTCGATGGAATGGACGGTGCGTCCCTGCCAGGGGAGGATGCTGGCGCCGTGGACGGTGGTGTTGGGTTTGCCGGAGTAGGGGGCGGATTAGCGTTGCCTAGCACCGGACCCAGGTTAGCGGCTGTGGGTGTCGTCGCCGACTGCGACAGTCGGGGCAGTTGAGTGTCGCCTGATGTGACTTTGACGTTTGCTGACATTGGGACAATGGGCGGAATGGCGGGTAAGGGAGTGCCGCCGCTTGCATCGAACTCGGATTCTGGCTGATCCTTGGCAGGTTGCCTTCGTATTGCTGGCGGGGGTTGGCGGAGGGTTACTTGGGCCTGTTGGAGGTCGCTGCTCAGGCCGTACATGATGCCGCGCGCCCTGACGTTCAACTGCTCCAGATCGGCGTCGGTAACCGGTGGTTGGCTGTTCCGGCTGCCGGCGACGGCTTTCGGGTCGGCGGCTGTCTGTTCCCATCCGCGCTTCTGTCGGAGCTTGTCCGCGTACTCGTCGTGGATCTTCTTGAGTTCGTTGCGGGTGCTGGTGATGGCCTGGGTGGCGGCGGTGAGCGCGCTCTGGTTGGCGCTGGCGGCGTCGTGGGTGCGCTGCACCTGCGCGATCAGGTCGTCCAGCTCGGCGAGGTAGGCGCGGGCGGCCTCGTTGGTGTCGGGCGGCCAGGCCCGGGCGAGACGCTGGCGGTACGTCCGGAGGCGGTGCAGGTGTTGGTCGGCCAGCTCGGAGATCTTGCGCCAGCCGGCGACGTGCCGCCAGTGGTTGTCGGGATCGTGGTCCTGGAGGCAGGCCCACATGTCGGCGACGCTCATCAGGTACCAGTCGGTGAGGCCGCCGCTGCGGCCGACTCCCGGGTCCCTCACGGCAGCACCACCGACCCGTCGTTGTCGGGGCCGGTCGGATTGGTCAGCGACGGTGAGGGTGTGGGCTGGGCGGGTACGTCTCCCGGCTGCCCGAGCGCCTGCTGGACGTCGGCGACGCGGGCTGCGGAGAAGGCGTCGGTGTCGGCGTACCGGTCGGCCACCTGTCTGGCGGCGTGCGCCAGGTGGCCGGTGGTGTGGCCGAGGCCCCAGACGGCGTTCGTCGTGGCCTGCTGTGTCTCCCAGTGGGCCCGCATGAACTGCACCAGCTCGATGAAGGCGTCCGCCGGATTCGGCACCCGGGTCAGCATGTCGTCCGCGATGCGCGGCAGGTGGGGCGTGTAGTTGCCGTCCACCTCGGCGCGAAGCATGTCGGCGAATTCCCGCATCTGGCGGAGGTCCGCCTCGACGCCACGGTGGCCGCCTGACCAGGACGCCTGTCGATCATCCTCAGGGATCATCGGCCCTCCAAACTGTAACGGCCCGGTTCCCCTCTGTGAGGCTAATCCTTGGACGCCTCCCCGGCAGCCCCGGTCGCCGTCGACAGCCTCGCCGATCCGCCTCAGCGGGGCAGACCGGAGGCGCGCCAGGCGCCGGTTCCCGGGAGCAGTGTGGCACCGGCCGGTCGGCCGCTGCGGGCCCAGACCGAGACCGGGGTGGTGGCGGCGACGGGGGCCGGCCGGGAGCGGACGACGATCGCGCCCACCAGCGCGGCCAGTTCCTCGGCGGTCGGCACGCCGCGGACGACCCGGAACAGCGGCTCCTCGACAGACATGCACCCCAGCGTACGCGCTGTGAGCTCGACCTCCGGCACACAGTGGCGTGCCGACGGTGTGAGCGTCGGGGGTGGCGGGTACCGTCTCAGCGATGTCTGAGCCTTCCCCCCAACTCGTCGCCGACCGGTACCGGCTCCTCTCGCCGCTCGGTCAGGGCGGCATGGGCCGGGTATGGAAGGCGCGCGACGAGGTGCTGCACCGTGACGTCGCCATCAAGGAGTTGGTCCCGCCGCCGGGCCTGACCAACGAGGAGCGCCGCGAGATGCGCGAACGCTCGCTGCGGGAGGCGCGCGCCATCGCCCGCCTGAACAACATCAACGTGGTACGCATCTTCGACGTGCTCCGCACCGACGGTGACCCGTGGATCGTGATGGAGTACGTCGCGTCCCGTTCGTTGCAGGACACCCTCGCCGAGGACGGGCCGGTGCCGGCGGCCCAGGCGGTGCAGATCGGGCTGGGCGTGCTCAACGCCCTGAAGGCGGCGCACAAGGCCGGCATCATGCACCGCGACGTCAAGCCCGGCAACGTGCTGCTCGGCACCGACGGTCGGGTGGTGCTGACCGACTTCGGCCTGGCCACGATCCCCGGCGACCCGAACGTCACGCGCACCGGCATGGTGCTCGGCTCCCCGGCGTACATCTCGCCCGAGCGTGCCCGGGACGGCACCACCGGCCCGGAGGCGGACCTCTGGTCGCTGGGTGCCACGCTCTACGCCGCCGTGGAGGGCAAGTCACCGTTCGCCCGACCGTCGGCGATCAGCACCCTGGCCGCGCTCGCCACCGAACCGGTGCCGCCGGCCCGTAACGCCGGTCCGCTCAAGCAGGTGCTCGCCGGGCTGCTGCGCAAGGACCCCGAGGAGCGGATCACCGCCGAGTCGGCCGAGCGGATGCTGCGCCGGGCCAGCGGTAAGCGGAGTCGGGGCATCTCGCTGCTCGACGGCGTACGCCGGCCGGGGCCGAACGGGCCGCGTGAGCCGCGTCAGCCGATGGTGCCCGCGCCCCGCCCGTCGGGGGAGCAGCCCACCGCGCCGGTGACTCCGCCCGTGCCCCGTACGCCCTCGGCCGTGGGTCCGCTCGCGGCGGGTGCCGCCGCAGCCGGCGCGACCACCTCCGGTCCGTCTGGCTCCGGTGCGACGGCCGGAAAGCCGCCGGTCTCCGACGCCGCGCCGACGGCGAAGGTCGCGGCTCCCACAGGCGCGGACGCCGATCCGACCACGAAGGTGGACGCCGATCTGACCGCGAAGGTCGACGCCGGTCAGGACGCGGACCCGACGACGAAGGTGGACGCGGCGTCGACCGCTGCCGGTGCCGCCGGTGCGGGGCTGACGTCAGGTGCGGACGCGGCATCGTCCGCGACGGATTCCGGGGCCGACTCCGGCGGGTCGACCACGGAGACCGCGACCGGCCGCGCCGACGCCCCGGCGGCCCAGGACGGCGGGGACACCGCCCCGGCCGGTACGCCGACGACGCCGGACGGATCCGACGCGACCGTGCGGGCTGCCGCGACCAGCGGAGCAGCCGCTGCCTCGGCCGACGTCACCAAGGTCGACGGTCCCGCTGTGGAGGCGAAGGCACAGGCCGACGCGAGCGCGACGACCGACCGGCCCGGCTCGGGCGAGCCGACCCGTCGGGTCGGCCCACCGGCTCCCACGGCGGCCGCCACCCCCGTCGCGCCCGCCTCGACCTCGTTGATGCCGTCGGCACCGGTGAGCCCGGCGGCACCGGCTCGGGGTTCCGTCTTCAAGACCGGCCAACTCCGTTCCGAGCGCACCCGCCGTGCCGTGCTGGTCGGCGCACTGGTCGCGCTGCTGCTCGTCGGCCTGGTGGTGGCGGTTCCGCTGCTCACCAGCGGTGACGGCGACGGCGGCGACACCCCGCAGGACACGGCCGGCACGTCCGAGTCGTCCGCACCGCCGACCTCGGAGCCGGCCGCGCCACCACCGACCTCCGCCGCACCGCCCAGCGCCTCCCCGTCGGCGTCCCCGTCACCCACCCCGTCCGAGAGCGCCGCCGGTGGCCTGCCCGAGGGCTGGACGTTGCGGAACGACCCGGTGGGCTTCAAGGTGCCGGTGCCGGAGGGCTGGCGGCGCAGTTCCGGCTCCACCTGGGTCAAGTACCGCGACCCGAACGGCGTCAGCGAGCTGACCATCGACCGCACCTCGTCGCCGCAGCGGGACGCGGCGGCCACCTGGCGGCAGCTCGAACCGGGTCGGAAGAACGTCCGTGGCGTGCAGAACTACCGGTTCATCGACATCTCGACGATCGACTGCAAGTGGCGGACCTGCGCCGACTGGGACTGGAACCAGACCCGCAACGGGGTCGAGCTGCGGGTACGCAACCGGGGCTTCGTCACCGCCAGCAACCGGGGCTTCGCCCTGCGCTGGGAGGTGCCGAACAGCGAGTGGGACGCGCAGTTGCCGAACTTCGAGACGGCGTTCCGCGAGTTCGTGCCGGACCGTCAGGACTGAGGTCCGCCGACAGCAGGGCGGTCGAGACGAGGCATGACCGTCCGTCGTTCGGGGTACCTGATCTCGAAGGACGGAAGGGAGGCCCGAGATGGGTTACCGACCAAGGGATGCCCGAACCCGACTGACACTGTGGACGAGCGCAGTGGTGGGTGTCGGCGTACTACTGTTCGTCACCTTCGGAGTCGCACTGCTGGCCACGTTGCTGAGCGTCGTGACGCTCGCCGGGGCCGCGTACGTGGGGTGGGCCGTCACCCGTCGGGGCACGGTGGCCCGGCACGGCGGTGTCGGCGTACCCGTGGCACTGGCCGCGCGACGGCGGGCCTGAACCGGCGGTGGTCGCGCCACGGCGGCGGGCCGACGTCCCGAATCCACTCGGTGGACGTCGACCCGCCGTCGTGACGTGTGTCAGGCGGTGTTGTTGGCCAGGGCGATCAGCCGGTTCCGGTCGCCGTTCCAGTAGTTGCGGTCGACCGCGCCACTGATGCCGGCGACGCTGCCCGAGTCGGTGTACTGCCAGAAGCTCCAGACCGCTGCGCCGGCCGGCAGCGCGCCGACCGAGGAGGACCAGCGGGCGACCCAGACCGGGTGGTTGGTCCATGGGCCGGTCCAACTGCCGGTGCACTGGTTCCAGAAGCTTGTGGTGGTGTAGATGACCGCGTAGCGACCGGTACGCGAGCGGTAGGTGTTCAGGAAGTCCTGCACCCAGTTGCGCATCCCGGTGGTGCTCAGGCCGTAGCAGTAGCCGCCGCTGTACGGGTTCGCCTCCAGGTCCAGCGCGGCGGGGAGCGTACGGCTGTCGGCCGACCACGCACCGCCGTTGGAGGCCAGGTAGTTCGCCTGCACGGCGCCGGAGGAGATGTTCGGCCGGGCGAAGTGGTACGCGCCCCGGATCACCCCGGCGTTGTACGCGTTGACGTAGTTCGTGTTGAAGTTCGGGTCCTTGTAGCTCGTACCCTCGGTGGCCTTGATGAAGGCGAACTGGATGCCCGCGTTGCGCACGCTCGTCCAGTTGATGGTGCCCTGGTAGCGCGAGACGTCGATGCCGGGCACGGTGGCCGCCGCGGCGGGGGTCGCGGTGGCGACGAGCCCGGCAGCAGCGGTCGCGAGTACGGTGAGCGCGGCGGCGGTCAGCCGGCGCAGCGTTGGTCTGGTCCGACCCATGGCGTCCTCCTGAGACGACTGTCGATAGACAGACATCTTTGAAGGTGAATGCCTGCCAAGGCAAGAGATACTAAGAAAACTTTCAATGCGGAACGAGTCAACGCAGGGTGGCCGGGTCGACCTGCCACTGGAAGGGTTCGGTGAGAGCGAGCGTTTCGCCCGCCTTGGCCACCCGCTCCTCGACGTAATGGCCGCCGTCGAGCCGGTGCAACCGCAGCGAATGCGTCTCGCCGTCCTGCTCGACCAACAGATACCACGGGATGCGCGCGATCGCGTAGAGCTGCATCTTGAGCACGCGGTCCGCAGCGGCGTTGCCGGGCGAGACGAGCTCGCACACGAGCGTCACCTCGGCCGCCTCGATCACCGTGCCCTCGTCGTCGGTGTCCGCCACGACGATGTCCGGGATCGCGATCCGGTCCGGTCCGAGACGAAGGTTGACCGCCTCGAAGACCGTCAGTCCCGTCGGCTCGACCGCCGTGTCGATGCTGTTCGCCAACCGGCGCGACACGAGTTGGTGTCGCTTGCTCGGGGCAGGGCTCACGATCAGGCTCCCGTCGAGCAGCTCGATCCGGTCGTGGGTGTCGCCCATGGCGAAGTACTCGACCTCTGTCCAGAGGCCGACATGGGGTTCCAGAGGGGCCGCGCTCACCGCCGTTCACCTCCTGGTCCGATCGCCACCCGGTCAGTCTCACACGATACGGGCGGGTGCCCCGGCACCGACGCCGAAGGAGACGGCCCGCCCTGGGACCTTCGTGCCCTGCGGGCGTAGGCTGCCGCCCCATGGTGTCGATCGAGGGCATGACCGCGTTCTGGGACCGTCTGCTCGGCGCGCAGCCCGACCCGCTCCCGCTGCTGGTGCTGCTGACCGGCCTGGTCGCGCTGGTGGTGGTCTCCACCCGGATGCCGTGGCGGATCGCCCGCAACGCGATCACCATCGCGCACGAGGGCGGGCACGCGTTGGCGGCCGTACTCACCGGACGCAAGCTGCACGGCATCCGGCTGCACTCGGACACCTCGGGCCTCACGCTCTCGGCCGGGCGTCCCACCGGACCGGGCATGGTGCTCACCCTGCTCGCCGGCTATCTGGCCCCGCCGCTGGTCGGTCTGGGCGGGGCGTGGTTGCTCGCCGGAAACCGGATCACGCTGCTGCTCTGGCTCGCGGTGGTCCTGCTGCTGGCGATGCTGATCATGATCCGCAACGTGTACGGGGCACTGACACTGGTCGTCACGGGTGGCGCCGTGCTTGCGATCTCCTGGTACGCCAGCCCGCAGGTGCAGGCCGCCTTCGCCTGGACCGGCGTGTGGTTCCTGCTGCTCGGCGGCGTACGCCCGGTGGTGGAGTTGCAGCGGCTGCGCACCCGGCGCGGGATGCCGGCCTCCGACGCCGACCAGTTGGCGGGCATCACGCCGCTGCCGCCGTTCTTCTGGGTGCTGCTCTTCGGCATCGTCAACGTCGTCGTGCTGGTGGTGGGCGGCCGGATGCTGGCCGGGCCGCTGCTGACCGACGCCGGCATCGCCTTCTGGTGAGCTACGCCGGTGTGCGGCGCAGTTGTTAGGAGGGGTCCCCTGCTATACGCCAGGCGTTAGCAGGGGACCCCTCCTTGCACGCGACCCCCTACAGCGGGATGTTGCCGTGCTTCTTGGGCGGGAGCGTCTCGCGCTTGGTGCGCAGCACCCGCAGGGCACGGACGATCTGGAGCCGCGTCTCGTGCGGCGGGATGACCGCGTCCACGTACCCGCGTTCGGCCGCGACGTACGGGTTGGCCAGGGTGTCCTCGTACTCGGCGATCTTCTCGGCCCGGACCGCGGCCGGGTCCTCGGCGGCGGCCAGTTCCTGGCGGTAGAGGATGTTCACCGCGCCCTGGGCGCCCATCACCGCGATCTGCGCGGTCGGCCAGGCGAAGTTGAGGTCCGCGCCCAGGTGCTTGGAACCCATCACGTCGTACGCGCCGCCGTACGCCTTGCGGGTGATCACGGTGACCTTCGGCACGGTGGCCTCGGCGTACGCGTAGATGAGCTTGGCGCCCCGGCGGATGATGCCGTCCCATTCCTGACCGGTGCCGGGCAGGAACCCGGGTACGTCCACGAAGGTCAGCACCGGGATGTTGAAGGCGTCGCAGGTACGCACGAACCGGGCCGCCTTCTCGCTGGCCGCGATGTCCAGCGTGCCGGCGAAGTGCATCGGCTGGTTGGCGACCACGCCCACCGGACGCCCCTCGACCCGCCCGAAGCCGACCACGATGTTCTGCGCGTAGAGCGGCTGGACCTCCAGGAACTCCCCGTCGTCGAGGACGTGTTCGAGCACCCGGTGCATGTCGTACGGCTGGTTGGCCGAGTCGGGGACGAGGGTGTCCAGCTCCCGGTCGGCGTCGGTGACGGTCAGCTCCGCCGGGGCGTCGAAGACCGGCGGCTCGTCCAGGTTGTTGGCGGGCAGGTGGGACAGCAGCGCCTTGACGTAGTCGACCGCGTCGGACTCGTCGGAGGCGAGGTAGTGGGCGTTGCCGCTGCGGGTGTTGTGGGTGCGCGCCCCGCCGAGGTCCTCCATGCCCACGTCCTCGCCGGTGACCGTCTTGATCACGTCCGGGCCGGTGATGAACATGTGCGAGGTCTGGTCGACCATGACGGTGAAGTCGGTGACCGCCGGGGAGTAGACCGCCCCACCGGCGCACGGGCCCATGATGAGCGAGATCTGCGGGATGACGCCGCTGGCGCGTACGTTGCGGAAGAAGATCTCGCCGTAGAGGCCGAGCGACACCACCCCCTCCTGGATGCGGGCGCCGCCGGAGTCGTTGATGCCGACGACCGGGCAGCCGATCTTCATGGCCAGGTCCATCACCTTGACGATCTTCTGCCCGAAGACCTCGCCGAGGGAGCCGCCGAAGACCGTGAAGTCCTGGGCGAAGACACAGATCTGCCGGCCGTCGACGGTGCCGTAGCCGGTGATCACGCCGTCGCCGTACGGGCGGGAGCGGTCCAGGCCGAAGTTGGTGGACCGGTGCCGGGCGAACTCGTCCAGCTCGACGAAGGAGCCCTCGTCGAGCAGCATCTCGATCCGCTCCCGGGCGGTCTTCTTGCCTCGCGCGTGCTGTTTCTCGACCGCGCGGGCCGACCCGGCGTTCACTGCCTCGTCGACCCGTCGTGCCAGGTCCGCCAGCTTGCCCGCGGTGCTGTGGATGTTGGTCCCGGTCTCGGTAGTCACCCTGGGAATATAACGATGGTTCAGGTCGCCGCCGCTGTGCAGTTCGCCTCACCCGTGGCCCGTAGGCTGGCCGGATGCCGGATTCGCCGTACACCGACCTCGATCGTCCGCCGCTGTCGGCGACCCGGTTGCGCCGGGCGCTGGTGGCGCCGTACGGCCCGTGGACGCGTCTGGATCTGAGGGCCGAGACCGGTTCCACGAACGCCGACGTCGTCGAGGCGGCCCGGACGGGGGAGCCGGAGGGCCTCGTCGTGGTCGCCGAGCGGCAGAGCGCCGGGCGGGGGCGGCGGGGGCGGGCCTGGCAGTCACCGCCGCGCGCGGGCATCGCGACCAGCGTGCTGCTGCGGCCCGGCCAGGCCGTGCCGGACCGTGCCTGGTCGCCGGCACCACCGTCCGGGTACGGCTGGCTGCCGCTGTTGGCCGGTGTCGCGCTGGTCGAGGCGGTGACTCTGTTGGCGGAACTGGACGCCACCCTCAAGTGGCCCAACGACCTGCTGCTCGGGGACGCCAAGTGCGCCGGGATCCTCGCCGAGGCGGTGCCCGGACCGGGTCCGGAGGATCCGCCCGCGATCGTGCTCGGTGTCGGGTTGAACGTCACGCTGCGCGCCGACGAGCTACCGGAACATCCGACCGGACTGCCGGCCACCTCCCTGCAACTGGCCGGTGCGGTGGCCACCGACCGGGACCCCCTGCTGCGGGCACTGCTCCGGGCGGTCGCCGACTGGTACGCCCGCTGGCGTGCCGCCGGAGGGGACGCGGCCGCCTGCGGCCTGCGGGACGCGTACCTGGCGGTGTGCGGGACCGTGGGCCGCGAGGTGCGGGCCTTCCTGCCCGACGGCACGGAGCTCACCGGCACCGCCACCGGGGTCGACCTCGACGGTCGGCTTCTGGTCACCACCGCCGCCGGGGAACGCTCCCTGGCCGCCGCCGACGTCCTCCACCTGCGCTGACCCCGGCCGGGCCGAATCGTCGGCGGGGTACGCCGCCGAGGTCGGCCGCGTGGCGGATGTGAGGGGGTGGCACTGGGGGGTTACGGTCTGCGCGTCCGTTCCTGCGAGGAGGTTTCCGTGGCGTTCCCCGAGGACGTGCTCACCGAAGACGAGCATGTCGTGCTGCACCTGCATCCGCACTGGAAGACCATGGTCCGTCCGGTCGTGGTGCTGGTGTTCGCCATCGCCGCGGTGGCGGTCGGTGTGCTGTTCCTGCCCGCCGGTGGGGGCGGCTCGATCACGCTCGCCGTGATCGGCGGCCTGGCGTTGCTGGCCGTACTGGTGCTGACCGTCTGGCCGTGGATCGGTTGGCGCACCACGCACTTCCTGTTCACCAACGAGCGGGTGGTGCTCCAGCACGGCGTCTTCTCCCGCGAGCGGCGGGACATCCCGCTCAGCCGGGTCAACGACCACTCCATGAACCAGCAGTTCGTCGGCCGGCTGCTCGGCTACGGCACGCTCACCATCGAGTCGGCCGGCGAACGCGGCCAGTCCGTGCTTCCCGACGTGCCGAAGGTGGACCGGGTGCAGACGAAGCTCTACGAGCTGGTCGAGGCCTTCCACGACAAGCACTCGCTCGGCGACGGCGAACTGCGCGAGATCCTCGCCGAACGGGACACCAAGGGTGGCGGCCTCTGAGGCTGCCCCACCCGGTCCACGACCGGACGGCATGGGAAACGCCCGTCGGCGAGTGCCGGCGGGCGTTTTCGTCGTCCGGGTCAGCGGCGCCGGAACCGGCGCGGCGCGGGAGCCGGCTGGAGTTGGGCGGCCAACTCCTCCTCCAGTTCCTTGTCCAGCCCCGCCAACTCGGCCTGCGGGGCCGTCGGCGTCGGCCGGGGCTGCACCGCCAGCGGCGGCGGCACTGGTGGCGGAGTGGCTGGTGGCTCCTCCTCCTCCAGCTCCGTCATGGCCTCGGCGAGTTCGGCGACCGGGTCCATCCCGGCCATCGTGTCCCACTCGTCGCGGGGCAGCCCGGCCCAGGTGGTCTGGGTGGGCTCGACCGCCGGTGCGGGCTGGAAGACGAACGTGCGGTACGACCAGAAGCGGAAGAGTGTCGCCAGCAGCACACCAACCGTCTTGGCGACGTTCAGGGCCAGCAGGCCGGTGACGCCCAGCCCGTATTTGGCGGCTGCCAGCACGCCCAGCTCGATCAGCAGACCCACGCCGTTGAAGAGGAAGAACAGGGCGTATTCGCGCTGCATGGCCGACTTGGGCCGATCGCGATACGTCCAGTGTCGATTCATCAGATATGACGTGATCGTCGCCACCACGGTGGCCACGACCGTCGCCTTCAACTGCCCATCGACGAAGACGGTGAGTGCGAGCGCGTTGAACACGGCGTAGTTGATGACCGTGTTGACGCCGCCGACCAGGCCGAACTTGAGAGCCTCGTGGATGAACTTCTGCCAGCGCTCAGGCAGCAGACGGACGAGAGGCATGGGCAACACCTTAGGGCAGTGGGCGGGGTACGGCTGGCTTCGGACGGGACCGGCTGACTGTGACGGGACCAGGTGGCTCTGACGGGACCGGAGGCGGCAGGTCACGCGTCCCGGTCCGGGTCCGCTTCCGCACCGGTCGGGGTTCCCGCTTCGACGAAGACGAACCGTCGGTACGACCAGAAACGGAACAGCGTCCCGAGCCCGGTGCCGACGACGAAGCTGGCGATGTTGTCGGCCAGGCGGGTCTGGAAGATCTCCGGCCAGATGCTGCCCAGCCCGTACCTGCTGATGGCCAGGCACCCCACCGCGATGCCCAGGCCCACCGCGTTGAAGAAGAAGAACAGCGCGTACTCGCGGGCCGGGTTGGAGCGCTTGCGGTGCCGCCAGGTCCAGAACCGGTTGCCCAGGAAGGCGAAGGTCGCCGCGATCACCGTGGCGATGGTCTTGGCGGTGACCTGCTCGACGTTCTGCGGCCCGATCAGGTAGTTGAACAGGGCGAAGTCGATGACGAAGGCGATGCCGCCCACGGTCGCGAACTTGCTCATCTCCCGCACGAGGTGACCGAACCGGTCGACCAGGGAGTGGACCAGACCCGTGCGGGTCTGCGGGGAGCCTGGCTCCCCGGTCATTGTGGCGGCCACGAAGCGAGCGTACCGGTTGCCGGGGTCGCGATCGGGTAGCAACGGCCACCGGGGCCCGCCGGGGCGGTGGTACGGACAGGCACGAACGGAGCGTAACCGGGCGGCTGCGATTCGGTGTTGTTTCGCACTTCCGCTCACGAGGTCGAAAAGTGACCTGTGACTCTTTGGCGTAGCGCCGTTGACCTGAGGTCCGCCGCAGGATTTGCGTGAAACTGCGCGTGAAAGCGGGTAAAGGCTCGTGATGCCGCAGCGTGGCCGCACCTTGTGCAGTTCTTCACAACCAGTACCACTGACTGGGGCTGTACATCGGTTTACGCTGAGCCCAATCCCATGTTTCCACGAAGGCGACGCATCGCGGCGCCGAGACTCGTGCACTCCATAGACCGGTCAGCGTCGACCACAAGGAGATGTGTCATGGTTGCTCCGGCCACCGTCAGGGGAATCGATCAGGCCCCGACGTCCCACCCCAAACTTCTCGCCTGGGTCCGTGAGGTCGCTGAACTGACCACCCCTGAGCAAATCGTCTGGGTGGACGGCTCCGATCAGGAATGGCGTCGCCTCACCGACGAACTCGTCGATGCCGGCACGCTCATCCGGTTGAACCCCGAGAAGAAACCAAACTCGTTCTACGCCCGTACGGACCCGACGGATGTCGCGCGGGTCGAGGAGCGCACCTTCATCTGCTCCGCGGACGAAGCGGATGCCGGGCCCACCAACAACTGGATGGCCCCCGCTGAGATGAAGCGGACCATGACCCCGCTCTACCGCGGTTCGATGCGCGGACGGACGATGTACGTCATCCCGTTCGTCATGGGCCCGGTCGAGGCCGAGAAGCCCATGTTCGGTGTCGAGATCACCGACAGCCCGTACGTGGTCGCGTCCATGCGGATCATGACCCGGATGGGCGCCAGGATCCTGGAGGCGATGGGCGACGACGCGGACTTCGTCCGCGCGCTGCACTCGATCGGCGCGCCGCTCGCGCCGGGTCAGCAGGACGTCGCCTGGCCGTGCAACGAGACCAAGTACATCTCGCACTTCCCGGAGAGCCGGGAGATCTGGTCGTACGGCTCCGGTTACGGCGGCAACTCGCTGCTCGGCAAGAAGTGCTACTCGCTGCGGATCGCCAGCGTGATGGGGCGGGACGAGGGCTGGCTCGCCGAGCACATGCTGATCCTCAAGATCACCTCGCCGGAGGGTCGGGTCTACCACATCGCGGGTGCGTTCCCGTCCGCCTGTGGCAAGACCAACCTGGCCATGCTGGAGCCGACCATCCCGGGCTGGAAGGTCGAGACGATCGGCGACGACATCGCCTGGATGCGCTTCGGTCCGGACGGCCGGCTCTACGCGGTCAACCCCGAGTACGGGTTGTTCGGCGTCGCGCCCGGCACGGACTGGAAGACCAACGCCAACGCGATGCGGACGCTGGAGCAGGGCAACTCCGTCTTCACCAACGTCGCCCTGACCGACGACGGCGACATCTGGTGGGAGGGCCTCGGCGAGCCGCCGGCGCACCTGATCGACTGGAAGGGCAACGACTGGACGCCGGAGAGCGAGAACCTCTCCTCACACGCGAACAGCCGGTTCTGCACGCCGATCACCCAGTGCCCGATCCTCGCCGACGACTACTTCGACCCGAACGGCGTCCCGATCGACGCCATCCTGTTCGGTGGCCGGCGGCGGGACACCGTCCCGCTGGTGACCGAGGCGCGGGACTGGGTGCACGGCGTCTACATGGGGGCCACGCTCTCCTCGGAGACCACCGCCGCCGCCTCCGGTGCGGTCGGCGTGGTGCGGCGTGACCCGATGGCCATGCTGCCGTTCATCGGCTACCACGCCGGTGACTACTTCCGGCACTGGATCGAGATGGGCAAGGGCACCGACGGCGACGAGTCGAAGCTGCCCCGCGTCTACTACGTCAACTGGTTCCGCAAGGACCCGGAGGGCAACTTCCTCTGGCCCGGCTTCGGCGAGAACTCCCGCGTGCTCAAGTGGGTCATCGAGCGGATCGAGGGTCGCGCCGAGGCCGTGGAGACGCCGATCGGCATGGTCCCGACGCCGGACGCGCTCGACGTCGACGGCCTGGACATGACGCCGGAGGACGTCCGGATCGCGCTGAAGGTCGACCCGGCGGAGTGGCGCGACGAGTTGCCGCTGGTCACCGAGTGGTTCGAGAAGTTCGGCGACAAGCTGCCCGGTGTCCTCTGGGCGGAGCTGGACGCTCTGCGCGCCCGACTCGACGCGGAGCAACCGCAGCGCGGGGTGTGATCGACGCCGGATCCGGGCATCATCGGATCTCATGAGGACGGCCGCCGAGACCGAGGTCCGGCGGCCGTCCGCCGTCCGGGCGCTGACCGCACTGCTCGCCGTGACCGCTGCGGCCACCGTCGTGGTCGAGGTGCTCAACTGGTGGTACGCGCCGGAGCAGGGCTTCGGCCTGGCGGTGCGTACCGGTTGGGCGATGCTGCGCTCGTTCGGCTTCCTGCTGCTGATCGGCCACGTGCGCCGGGGCCGGACGGTGGCCCGCCCGCTCGGCCTGATCCTGGCGATCACCACGGTCTTCGCGGTGGGCCGGCTGATCGTGCCCCGGCAGGGCGTGCCGTCCCTGCCGGGCCTGCTCGGCTTCGCCCTGCTCACCGCGCTCTGCGCGACCGTGGTCTGGCTGCTGTACCGGTCCCCGGCGATCGCCGGGCACCTGGTGCGACACCGGTCCCGGCTGGTGATCGACCGGTCCGGCATCTCCTGGCGGGAGACACCGCCGCGCCGGCCGGAGACGAACGCCTGGCTGCTGACCAGCCGGGTCGCCGCGTTCACCTACAGCCCGCTGATGCTGGTGCCCGCCCTGGTCGCCACCGCCGGGATCGTCGACGGTCGACTGATCGCCGTGCCGGCGGTGCTGTTCTGGCTGGGCGCCGGCATCGCGACCAGCTACCTGGTGCTGTTCTGCACGGCCTTCCTGCTGCGGGGCAAACGCTGGGCGGGCACCCTGCTCGTGGTGGTCAGCGTCGCCGTACTCGCGGTCGACCTGCCGCTGTGCTGGTGGCTGCTCGGCGTCGACGGTCTGGTCCGGGACGGCGCCCCACTGGTCGCCGCCGCCGTCCTCGCCGTCTACGGCGTGCGCCGGGCCGCCCGAGTCCCCACCCCGGCGTCCCCGGCCTGATCCCGCCGCGCGTCCGCACCCGACCACCTCCGCGCCCGGCGTGTCGGCGGGCCGGATGGGGGGTGTTGCTCGGGCCCTTTGCTCTGCTTCACCCGACGCAACAGAATTCATGCGTCTTCGGTGCGTGCGGTGAAGCAGAGCAAAGGGCGCTCCGGGGGTGACCGGCAACCCATGTGACAGCCCGTGGGAGAGGCGCGGCGACGGCGTGGTAGCGGCGTCGGCGCAGGTGGTGGGCGGGGTGCGGGGGCGGTGCGGAAGGGCCACGGCGTGGTGTCGGCCACCGGCACCCGGATCCGGGTGGGGGCTCGCTACCCTGCAAGGTGATGACTCTGCGGAAAATTCTCTACTCCGTCTACGAGCGGCGGTTGACCGCCAAGCTCGCGGGCCGCCCCGTGCCCCAGCACGTGGGTGTGATGTGCGACGGCAACCGCAGGTGGGCCCGGGAGATGGGGCTCGTCGACCCCAACGACGGGCACCGGATGGGCGCCGAGCGCATCAAGGAGCTGCTGCGGTGGTGCGACGCCGCCGGCGTCGGGCACGTGACGCTCTGGCTGCTCTCCACCGACAACCTGTCGCGGCCGGCGGAGCAGCTCGACCCGCTGCTCCAGATCATCGAGGACCTGACGACCGAGCTGGCCGAGCAGGGCAACCCGTGGCGGCTGCGGATGGTCGGGGCACTGGACGTGCTCCCCGCGCAGCATGCCGCCGCGCTCAAGGCAGCCGAGGAGCGCACCCGGGAGCGCAGCGGCGGCGCCCAGGTCAACATCGCGGTCGGGTACGGCGGCCGGCGGGAGATCATCGACGCGGTGCGCTCACTGCTGCTGGAGCAGGCGGCCAACGGCGGCACGCTGGAGGACCTGGCCGGCTCGCTGGACGTCGACGACATCTCCGAGCACCTCTACACCCGGGGGCTGCCGGACCCGGATCTGATCATCCGGACCAGCGGCGAGCAGCGCATGTCGGGCTTCATGCTCTGGCAGTCGGCGCACTCGGAGTTCTATTTCTGCGAACTCAACTGGCCGGACTTCCGTCGCGTCGACTTCCTCCGCGCCCTGCGCTCGTACGCCACCCGCCAGCGCCGCTACGGCGTCTGACCGCCGCATCGACCTGAGGCGACACCGCCGTACCGCCTCAGGTGAGGTGGTGCGTGGCCTCGGTGAGGAAGTCGCCCAGCGCGGCGGGGGAGTCGATGGTGAGGTCGGCGGCCTCGGCGACCTCGTCACCGGTCTCCGGGTTGGCCACCGCGACGCAGACGCCCAGGAAGTCGGGGTCGGCGGCGGCGCGGGCCCGCAACGCGGCGAAGGCCTTGATGTCGGAGACGTCGTCGCCGAAATACCAGGCACCGCCGACGCCCTGCACCAGCTCGCCGATCACCATGCCCTTGTCCCGGTCGACCGGCGGCTTGACCTCCAGCACCATCCGCCCGACCTGCAACCGCAGGCCGAGGCGCTCGGCCTGCGCGCGACCCCACTCCTCGATGGTGGCGGCCAACTGCGGGGCGGTACGCCAGTGCAGCGCCACGGAGAGCCGCTTGTACTCGACGAGGGCACCCGGCGGCAGCTCGGCACGGGCCAGGTCGGCGAGTTCGGCCATGGTCGGCACCCAGGGCAGCGCGGCCGGCTCGGTGACGGTCTCGCCGCCCGAGTGGCTGTGCTCCAGGCCGTAGAGCCCGTAGAGGTCGACGCCGGTGAGCCCGCCGAAGTGCTCGCGCAGGAATTCCACCGGACGCGCGGAGACGATCGCGATCCGCCGGACGACCGGGGCGAGTGTCTCGATCGCGGCCAGCACCTTCGGCGCGGGTTGCACCTGCGTGGGATCGTCGGCCACTGGCGCGAGTGTGCCGTCGAAGTCGAAGAAGAGGATGGTCTCGGCTGCCCGGTCGGCGGTTGTCTGCCAGGCCTGGTCGGCGTTCAACGGGGTCTTCGGCGGCTGGTTGCCCAGATTCAACGGCGGCACGCGCGTCAGCGTACCCCGGCTTCGGCCGGTCATTCCTGGCGTGGAGCAGGCGCGGTCGTCGGGCGGGGTCAGCGTTCGGCGCGCGGGGTCAGCGTTCGGCGGCTCCCCGGCCCCGACGTACGAAGGGCACCACGGCCGCTTCCTGGCCGTGGCTGAGCAGGTAGCCCTCCACGAAACCGGTGTTCCGGTCGCCGGTGTGGGCCTCGATGTCCCGGAGCCGCTCGACCAGGAACTCGGTGAGCGCGGTGAGCCGGTCGTCGAGCCGGTCGTGCAGCTCGGCGAGGACGGCCAGGACGATCGCGGTGGCCGCGGTGGTGAGCGCGAGAAGGTTCACGAGCAGGGGAAGCTGCCCGCCGTTCAGAGCCAGGGTGACCGCGTTCCCGGTGACGCAGAGCGTCAACGAGACCGTCGCGACCACGACCGCCATCCATTTCAGGGTCATGACAGACCCCCTTCTGTCCCGCAGGGCTGGGTTCGGCCTTGTCCCGTCCCCCCGCCGACGACGAGCCCAAGCAGTACGAATACGGACGCTAGCGCGCCCGTTCCGACCCCGTAGCGAAACGAATGAGGCTGACCTGCCGTTCTTTCGCCATCTGAGGAACTAACTGGCGGCGTCGCCTCGTTTTCGGACACCGGCCGGCAGGGTCGGGCGATATGCGAGATAACGAATGGTTTCTCTAATGTGGAACTTCTCCGCGTCGGAGACCTCCGGGTCGACCAGTCGACGCAGGAGCGCCTCGACGTCGGGGTCCATCGGCGGTGGCGGCGGGGCGGACCGGCGCGACGCCGTACGGTCCCAGCCGAGCGCCGCGAAGGCCGCAGCCGGGTCGAGCCCGAGCCCCTCGCAGAACGCGACCACCCGTTCCGCCTCCGGGTCGCTGGCCCAGTCGCCGCGGACCCAGCGGTTGATGGTCTGGCGTGAGACGCCGGTGCGGCGGGAGACCTCGGTGCCGCTCCACGCCCGGGTGGCCCGGGCCTCGTCGATGGCGCGTCGGACGAAGGTGGCGAAGGCGATCTTCCGCGCGTTGGCCGTCTCGGTCACGTGGTGACCGTACGGCGAATGCGCCTCATGAGAAGTCCCGGGCACGCCTTTGTCACGCTTGCGTGACGCTGATCCTGGCCTGGCAATTCGGGATGAAGCGCTGTTCTTGAGGGGTGTCACCTGGGCAGGATAGATGTCCGTGGGGGTCGAGGCAAACAAACGAAAAGCTGATACTGTCACGCCCATGGGACAACCTACGGTGTGTCACGTGAATGAGACGATAGGTGCTCAGCTGCGTCACGCGCTCGGTGCAAGGGGGGAGTGGTGACCGAACTCGCGACCCGTGCCCAGGCATTCGGTCTGATCGCGGAGGGCGTCGCCGCCGGCCTGATCGCGCCGTGGCGGCTCTATCTCGCCCGGGGCTGTCGCTACCTGTCGCTGTCCGTCGGTGACCGGGCCGAGTGGAACGCCTGGCGTACCCACCTCGGCTGCCCGGAACTCAGCGTCCGGGTCTACGACGCCGGCGGGGAGATCCGCCGCTCCTCGGTGGCCGAGGTGGTGGTGGACGGCTGCCGGATCAGCGTCGAGCTGGTCGAGGAGATCGGCACCGACGATCTCGACCGGTTGCTGATCGCCGACCCCACCACGGTCGAACCGGAGGAGAAGTGACGAGCGGGCGAGGAACCGGGGCCGCCGGATGAGCCCGTTCCTCGCGATCTTCCTCGTCCTGGTGCTGGCCGCCACGAGCTATGCCGCCGGTCGGCTGCACGGGCAGCTCAGCTACCGGATCGGCTACCGCTTCGGCTACCGCCAGGGGTACTTCGACGGTGACCGGGGGGCGTGGAACCGGCGTCGTCGGGACGCGCAGGCGGCCATCGCCACCGCACTCGCGGTGACCGCGCCCGCCAAGCGGGTCTCCGCCGGGGTGGTCCGACCCGGCACCACGTACACCGGATCGTCGTTCACGGAGCCGGCCGCCTCGGTTGTGGGGCGGCACCCGACCAGCACCCTGGTCCGGCGGACCGGCTGAGTCCGGTGACGGTGGGTCCACCGGCCGGGATGCGCGCAGGGGGCATGCATCCCGGCCGGTCCGCCGCCTGATCCGCCGGTGGCACCAGCAGTTAACGAAAGGCCACTAGCCGGGACGGGTGCGGGCGGCTAGCGTCTAGGCATGGCGCGGGATTGTCCCGAGCCAGCCGGCCCGCCCGGCCTGCGACCTCGCACACGGGGCCCGCATCCGACCCCGTGTCAGCCGGGCACCGGAGGAGGCGGACCGCGGGTGGCCGGGTGCCCATCCGCCGGAGCAGGCCTGTGACGACTCGCCGTACTACCCCCGGTGCCGACCAGAGCCCGGCCTCGACTGCCACGACTCGCCGCACCACCCGTAGCCGCCGGACCGCCGCGGCCGGGTCGGCGGACACCAGGGAGCCCCGACCAGCGGGCCAATCCTTCGTCCTGGACACCTCCGTGCTACTCAGCGACCCGGCGGCGTTCCACCGCTTCGCCGAGCATGAGGTGGTGCTGCCGCTGGTGGTGATCTCCGAGCTGGAGGGCAAACGACACCATCCCGAGCTGGGCTGGTTCGCCCGACAGTCGCTGCGCACGCTGGACGAGTTGCGGGTACGCCACGGCCGGCTGGACCGGCCGATACCCGCCAACGACGTCGGCGGCACGCTGCGGGTGGAGCTGAACCACACCGACGACGGGGTGCTGCCGCCCGGTTTCCGCAACGAGTCCAACGACGCCCGGATCCTCTCCGTCGCGTTGAACCTCGCCGCCGAGGGGCGGGAGGTGACACTGGTCAGCAAGGACATGCCGTTGCGGGTCAAGGCCGCCTCGGTCGGGCTGCGGGCCGACGAGTACCGGCACGGCCAGGCGAGCGACCCGACCTGGACCGGGATGGCGGAGCTGGAGTTGGGCGAGGAGGACATCTCCCGGCTCTACGGCGGCGAGACCATCGACGTGGACGCCGCCGCCGGCCTGCCCTGCCACACCGGTCTGGTGCTGCACTCCGCCCGGGGCTCGGCGCTCGCCCGGGTGTTGCCGGACAAGACCGTACGGCTGGTGCGCGGCGACCGGGAGGCGTTCGGGGTGCACGGGCGCTCGGCGGAGCAGCGGATCGCCCTGGACCTGTTGCTCGACGAGTCGATCGGCATCGTCTCGCTCGGCGGCCGGGCCGGCACCGGCAAGTCCGCGCTGGCGCTCTGCGCCGGGTTGGAGGCGGTGATGGAGCGTCGCCGGCACAAGAAGGTGATCGTCTTCCGCCCCCTGTACGCCGTCGGCGGCCAGGAACTGGGCTACCTGCCGGGGTCGGAGTCGGAGAAGATGTCGCCCTGGGCGCAGGCGGTCTTCGACACGCTCGGCGCGGTGGTGCACGAGAACGTCCTGGAGGAGGTCACCTCCCGGGGGCTGCTCGAGGTGCTGCCGCTGACCCACATCCGGGGTCGGAGCCTGCACGACGCGTTCGTCATCGTGGACGAGGCGCAGTCGTTGGAGCGGGGCGTCCTGTTGACCGTGCTGTCCCGGATCGGCCAGGGCTCCCGGGTGGTGCTGACGCACGACGTCGCGCAGCGGGACAACCTGCGGGTGGGCCGGCACGACGGCGTCACCGCCGTGATCGAGGCACTCAAGGGTCATCACCTGTTCGCGCACGTCACGCTCAGCCGATCGGAGCGATCTCCGATCGCCGCCATGGTGACCGACCTGTTGGAGGATGTCCCCCAATGATGCCCGTTTAGGGCGTTTTAGAGCTGTTATTTGCCGTGACCCATGTCACAATCGAGGCTGGCGGTTTCCCATCAGCCTCACCGTGCGCGATGGTGTCCAGCGGGCGCCCACGCACCTGACGCATCGTTGGTGATCGTTCGTCACTCCACGAGGGGGTCGGCCGATTCGCCGGGAAGCGGACGGGGTGCGTCTTCGGCCACCGGCCTCACCGGTGGCGGGCGCTCGCGGCACGCCTCGGCCCGGTATGGCCGTGGTCACGCCGCGTCCCTGACCCCGACGAAGGGATCACCACGTGAGTCGGCCATGGAGCCGGTTCACCGCCCGCGCCACAGCCGTAGCGCTGCTGAGCATGGGCGTGGCCGGCGGTTTCTACCTCAGCGAGGACCGCCAGTCTCAGCGCCAGGGCCCAGGCGCGCAGGTGGCCGGAAGTGTCACCGAGATCGACGTCGAGTACCGACAGGAGTCGCAGCGGGTCTCCCGTCAGGTTCGCGCCGCTCGGGAACAGGCCACCGAGACCAGGAAGCGGGCCCGTGCCGCCGCCGAGAAGGCCCGCAAGGCCGAAGAGGCAGCGCGCAAGAAGAAGGCCGAGCAGGAGCGGAAGGCCCGAGAAGAGGCCGCGGCGCGTGCCGCCTCCCGGCCGTACGACGGTCCGATCCCCGCCTCCTGCGCGGAGTACGGCGGCAACCGCAAGATCGGTTGCGCCATGATGATCGACGCAGGATTCAATATCGACCAGTTCCCCTGCCTCGACAAGCTGTGGAACAAGGAGAGCGGCTGGAACCACAAGGCCCGCAACCCCTCCTCCGGCGCCTACGGCATCCCACAGGCGTACCCGGGCAACAAGATGGCCTCGGTCGGCGCCGACTGGCAGACCAACCCGGCCACCCAGATCACCTGGGGGCTCGGTTACATCAAGGGCCGATACAGCAATCCCTGCGGCGCGTGGGCGAAGTCGCAGAGTTCGGGCTACTACTGAGTCCCACCTGAGCACCTTGACGACGGCGGTACGCGGCACTCGCGTACCGCCGTCTTCGTCCCCGGTGGTGGGCGAAAAGTGGCGGCTGCCCGCGATTGCTGATAGCTCTTGACGGGTGACCCTGCAGCCCGGAAGCGGCGACCCCCACCGGTTCGGCACCGATGCGTTCTACGCCTCCATCGGCCGGGCCTTCGTCGCCATGTGCGCGGTGGTGCCGGTCCTCTTCCTGATCGAGGGTCTCGACCAGTGGCTCGGCGCCGGCTTCGACGCCGCCGCCGGCATCATCCCGCAGCGCATCGACGGGCTGGACGGCGTCTTCTTCTCACCGTTCCTGCACCACGGCTTCGACCACCTCTACAGCAACAGCATCCCGCTGATCCTGCTCGGCACCTTCGTGCTGGCCGCGGGCGCCCGCCGGTTCCTCTGGTCGACCCTGGTGATCGTGCTGGTCAGCGGGCTGGGTGTGTGGTTCACCGGCTCGCCCAACACGATCGTGGTGGGCGCCAGCGGTGTCATCTTCGGCTACCTCGGCATCCTGCTGACCCGGGGCATCTTCGAGCGGAGCTGGTGGAACTTCGCCGTCTTCCTGCTGGTCGGCCTCCTCTACGGCGGCCAGTTGGTCGGCGTCCTGCCCACCGACGAGCGGATCTCCTGGCAGGGACACCTGTTCGGGCTGCTCGGCGGCATCGTGGCCGCGATCATCTTCCGGCGTCGCCGGACCGACCTCGACGGGCCGTACCGCTCCGAGTCCCCGATGACGATGCCCTGACCCCGTCGCCGTCACGCCGCCGGGCCCGAGCGGCCGCGCCGATCCGGCCACCGAGCGCGGCGACCGCCACCGCCACCAGCGTCAGCGCCGCGCCGAGCACCGTACTCGTCGCCGGGCGGGTCTGCGCGGAGGGCAGCAGCACGTCCAGCAGCACCGCGCCGACGACCTGACCGGCGACGGTGGCCAGGCCGAGCAGCAGCACGCCGGTGAGGCGGACCACCGCCGCCGCCACCGCGATGAAGGTCACCCCGATCGGCCCGCCCAGATAGAGCCACGGCTCGGCGGGCAGGTCACCGGCGGGCACACCGCGTACGGCGAGGCTGACCGCGAAGACGGCCAGCAGGGCGGCCGTACCGACGGCGAAGTTGACCAGCGTGGCGGTCACCGTGCTCCGGGTGGCCTCGCGGACCCGCCCGTTCACCGCCTGCTGCCAGGCCACCCCGACGCCGGCCAGCAGCGGCAGCAGGGCCAGACCGATGGTGGCCGGTTCGGCCAGCCGATCACCGACGGCCAACAGCACCGCGGCCACGGTGAGGACCGCACCGGCGAGCCGGGCGAGGGTCACCGGCTGCGGCCCGCTCGGGCCGACCCCGGCCCGGTCCACGACGAGGCTGCTGCCGGACTGTCCGGCGACCACCGCCACGGTGAACACGGCGACGCCGAGCGTACCGACGGTGGCGCTCTGGGTGAAGACGAGGAACGCCCCGCAGACCCCGCCGAGGCACTGCCAGGGCCGCAACCTGCCGGTGCCGAGCGTGGCGCGCAGCGCGGTCAGGCCCCGACGCCCGTTCCCGGTGGCGACGCCGAGCACCACCAGCACCAGCAGCCCCAGGCCGAACGAGACCAACGCGGCGGCGACCCCGTCGTCGAGCCGTACGCCCAGCTCGCCGTTGATCCGCGACTGGGTGGCGACGGCGACCCCGGCGACGGCTCCCAGCGCCACGGCACCGGCCCGCCGACCGGCCGACACCGTCGGCCCGGTCGCCGTCGCGCCCTGACTCAAGCCTGTTGGTCCAGGGGGCGGCCGTCGAAGTCCACCGCCGAATAGAGCGCCAGCTTCTCCAACTTGTGGAACGAGTCGATCACCCGGATCGTGCCGCTCTTGGACCGCATCACGATCGACTGCGTGTACGCCCCACCCGAGCGGTAGCGCACACCCTTCAGCAGGTCACCGGAGGTGACACCGGTCGCCACGAAGAAGCAGTTGTCCCCGGTGACCAGGTCGTCGGTGGTGAGCACCCGGTCCAGGTCGTGCCCGGCGGCGAGCGCCTTCTCCCGCTCGGCGTCGTCGCGTGGCCAGAGCTTGGCCTGCATCATCCCGCCCATGCACTTGAGCGCGCAGGCGGCGGTGATCCCCTCCGGGGTGCCGCCGATGCCCATCAGCACGTCGACGTCGGACTCGCCCCGGGCGGCGGCGATGACACCGGCGATGTCGCCGTCGGAGATGAACCGGATGCCCGCCCCGGTACGCCGGATCTCCTCCACCAGCCCGTCGTGCCGGGACCGGTCGAGTACGCAGACCGTCACCTCGTCGAGGCCGGTGCCCTTGACCTTGGCGATGCGGCGCAGGTTGTCGGCCACCCCGGCGTTGATGTCGACCACGTCCGCGTACGCCGGGCCGACCGCGAGCTTCTCCATGTAGAACACGGCGCTCGGGTCGAACATCGCACCCCGTTCGGCGACCGCCAGCACCGCGAGCGCGTTCGGCATGCCCTTGCTCATCAGCGTGGTGCCGTCGATCGGGTCGACCGCGACGTCCACCTCCGGGCCGGTGCCGTCGCCGACCTCCTCGCCGTTGAAGAGCATCGGGGCGTTGTCCTTCTCGCCCTCGCCGATCACCACGACACCCTTCATCGGGATCGAGTTGATCAGCTTGCGCATGGCGTCGACGGCGGCGCCGTCGCCGCCCTCCTTGTCACCCCGGCCGACCCAGCGACCGGCGGCCATCGCCGCGGCCTCGGTCACCCGGACCAGGTCGAGGGCGATGTTGCGGTCGAGGTTCTGTGGGGTACGCGTCCTGGCGGTCGTCATGAACGGCTCCTCCTCGCGGCGGTGCGGGGTTGACCGGGCCGGGTCCTGCCGGCTTCGTTCCTGATCCTCACACGATGGCGGACCCGCGACCGGGGCGGGGCGGTGATGGGCCGGATACCGCCGGTCGGGCGGCTGCGAGAATGGCCCGGTGGAACCCGCACAGCCTGCCGACCGCGCAACCGCAGACCAGCCGTCTACGGCCGAGCAGCCGACCGTCGACCGGGCCGCCGGACCGGACGTACCCGAGGACCGGCCGGAGCCGACGCGGACCGCCGGGGAACCGGCGGCCGAGACCGCCCCGGGACGCTCCGAGCGCAGACCCCGCGACATGGCCATCTCGCTGTTGGTGCTGCTGGTCCCGATCGCCCTGCTGATCGCCTTCTCCCGGGGCTTCCTCGGTGGGGACGCGCCGAGCACGGTGAACCCGACCCCCGCCTTCGATCAGGCGCGCTCGGCCGCCGCCTTCCCGGTCTCCGAGCCGTCCGGGCTGCCCGACGGGTGGAAGACCGTACGTGCGGCGTACCGGACCACGGAGGAGGGCGCGACCCTGCGGGTGGGCTATCTCACTCCCGAGGGGCGTGGTCTGCAACTCGTGCAGAGCAACGTGCCGCCGGAGCGGCTGCTGCCCACCGAGCTGACCGAGCAGGGGCGACCGCAGGGGCAGGCCGACCTCGGGTCGGGCGCCTGGCAGCGGTACACCGGGCGGGGCAACGAGCAGGCATTGGTGTTGCTCGAACCGGAGCGGACCGTGATCGTCGTCGGGGACGCCCGGGACAACGAACTGCGCGAGATGGCCACCGCCGTCGACTGAGCCTGCTTCGTGGTGATTGCGGGCGGCGTCGGCAGGGAACAGGAGAGGCGAGCCACCGGCGCGGGAAGCGTCGGGTGACCGCTGGGAGACACCGATGACCATTCGCAGACTGAGCGCCGGTCTCATGGCCGCCGCCTTGCTCACGCCTGGAGTCGCCGCCTGCACAACCTCCGGTGACACCGCGCCCACCACCACTGCCACACCGTCCGCCACCGGCTCCGGCGCACCCGCCGCGGACTCCGAGGCCAAGCAGGCGCTGCTGGACTCGACCAAGGAGATCAGCAACGGCAACTTCCGGTTCACCATGTCCGGCGTCGGCTCGGTCGCCGAGGGCCAGGTGCACCAGCCGAGCCAGAGCGCCGAGATCCGGGTACGCCTGGGCGAGCCGACCGACGACCTGGCGATCAGCCTCGACCTGATCCACGCCAAGCCGGACAGCTGGGTCAAGGTGGACCTCAAGGGCGGCGCCGCGACCAGCGTGCCCGGCCTCGACCGGCTGAACCTCGGCAAGTTCCAGCACCTCGACCAGAGCCGGATCCAGGGTGACCGCAACCTCGGCTTCGACTTCGACAAGGTCGACCCGGCCGGGAGCGCCGCGCTCACCCAGGCGGTCACCGAGGTGCAGCGCACCGGTGACGGCACCTTCTCCGGCACCATCGACGTCTCCAAGGCCGCCGAGGCAGGCTCGCTGGACCAGGGCGTGGTCACCGCGCTCGGCCCGGAGGCCAACGCGGTGCCCTTCACCGCCACCACCGACGCGCAGGGCCGCCTCACCGAACTGGTGCTGCGGATGCCGCCGACGGGGGCCGCGGCCGGCCAGGAGATCAAGATGACGTACAGCGACTACGGCAACGCGACCGCCGCGCAGAAGCCCCCGGCCGACCAGGTCGTCGAGGCGCCGCCGGAGTTGTACAACCTGTTCAAGTAAGCGGTCCCTCGCGGGGCGGCGACGAGACGCGGCGGGAGCCTTCCGGCTCCCGCCGCGTCGTGTCCGGGGTACGTCCAGGCGTCAGGTCGTCGACTCCTGGCGGGCGGCGTCGATCCGGGCACGGGCGCCGTCGAGGCGACTCTGGCAGATCACCGCCAACGCCTCACCGCGCTCCCACAGGGCCAGCGACTCCTCCAGCGACGTCCCGCCGGCCTCCAGCCGCTCCACCACCGACGCCAGTTCGGCACGAGCCTGTTCGTAGCTGAGCCGCTCGTCCGACCCGTCGGTCTTCTCGTCAGTCATCGCTTGCCTCTCCCACAACAGGGCCGACAGGTCAGGGGTTCACGGTGGCCGACAGTTCGCCGTCGGCGACGCGTACCCGCAGCGGGTCGCCGGGTGCCACGTCGCCGGCGGCGCGGACCACGTGGCCGTCGGCGCGCTGCACGATGGCGTACCCCCGGTCCAGGGTGGCGGCCGGTGAGAGCGCGCGCAGCCGGGCCAGGGTGTGCCGCAGGTCGTCGTCGGCGGCGGCGATGCGGTGGTCCAGGCAGCGCACGGCCCGCTGGCGCAGGGCGGCCAGGTCACCGGCCCGCTGCTCCACCATCACCTGCGGGCGGGCCAGCGCCGGACGGGAGCGCAGCGCCTCGATCCGGTGCGACTCGCGGTCGACCAGGTGGTGCACCGCGCGCCGCAGCCGGTGGCGGGCCTGCCCGATCAGGCGTACCTCCTCGGCCAGGTCGGGCACCACCCGCTTGGCCGCGTCGGTCGGGGTCGACGCGCGGACGTCGGCCACGTAGTCGACCAGCGGCGCGTCCGTCTCGTGGCCGATCGCGCTGACCACCGGCGTACGGCAGGCGAACACCGCCCGGCAGAGGGCCTCGTCGGAGAAGGGCAGCAGGTCCTCGATGCCGCCACCGCCCCGGGCCAGGATGATCACATCGATGCTCGGGTCGCCGTCCAGCACCTTGAGCGCGTCCACGATCTGCGGCACGGCACCCGGGCCCTGCACGGCCACGTTCACCGTCCGGAACTCCACCGCCGGCCAGCGGCGACGGGCGTTGGTGAGCACGTCCCGCTCGGCGGCGCTGGCCCGGCCGGTGATCAGCCCGATCCGCTGCGGCAGGAACGGCGGCCGGCGCTTGCGGGCCCGGTCGAACAGCCCCTCGGCGGCGAGCAGCTTCTTGAGCTTCTCCAGCCGTGCCAGCAGCTCACCGAGACCCACCTGCCGGATCTCGTCGGCCCGCAGGCTGAGCGTGCCCCGGGCGGCATAGAACTCCGGCTTGGCGTGCAGCACGACGCGGGCGCCCTCGCGCAGCTCCGGCGCGCCGGTGTCGAGCACGTCGCGGTTGGTGGTGACGGTCAGGCTCAGATCCGCCGACGGGTCACGCAACGTGAGGAACACGGTGCTGGCGCCGGGCCGCCGGCTGATCTGCGCCACCTGCCCGTCGACCCAGACCCAGCCCAGGCGCGCCACCCAGGCGCCGATCTTCTGACTGACCACGCGCACCGGCCACGGCTCCTCCGCCGTGCTGGCCCCTGTGCCGGCAGCCGTCCCGCTCCCGGTCGCCGTCCCACCCGTACTCACCCGCCCACCCTAAGCCCACCCACCGACCGCCTCGCTGATCACGACCGGGGCGGCGGCCGACGGGGTCGGCGGCGGGGCGCGCGCGGTGCCGGGGGCGCGGGCGGCACGTACGATGGGGGCGTGACTGAGGGCGAGAGGACTTCCGGGACCGGTAAGCGCGTGCTGCTCGCGAAGCCCCGTGGATACTGCGCGGGCGTCGACCGGGCGGTGCAGACCGTCGAGGAGGCGCTCAAGCTCTACGGTGCCCCGATCTACGTCCGCAAGGAGATCGTGCACAACAAGCACGTGGTGCGGACGCTGGAGGCCCAGGGCGCGATCTTCGTCGAGGAGAACGAGGAGGTCCCCGAGGGGTCCACCGTCATCTTCTCCGCGCACGGCGTGGCGCCCGAGGTCTACGAGCAGGCGAAGGAGCGGTCGCTCAAGGCGATCGACGCGACCTGCCCGCTGGTGACCAAGGTGCACCACGAGGCCAAGCGGTTCGCCGCCGAGGACTACGACATCCTGCTCATCGGCCACGAGGGTCACGAGGAGGTGATCGGCACCTCCGGCGAGGCCCCCGACCACATCCAGTTGGTGGACGGCCCCGAGGACGCCGACCGCGTCACCGTGCGCGACCCGAGCAAGGTCGTCTGGCTGTCGCAGACCACGCTCTCGGTCGACGAGACCCTGGAGACCGTGGCCCGGCTCAAGAAGCGGCTGCCACTGCTCCAGTCCCCGCCCAGCGACGACATCTGCTACGCCACCAGCAACCGGCAGCACGTGGTCAAGGAGATCGCGGCCGAGTGCGACGTGGTGCTCGTGGTGGGGTCGCGCAACTCCTCCAACTCCGTACGGCTGGTCGAGGTGGCGCTGGACGCCGGTGCCCGCGCCGGACACCTGGTCGACTTCGCCCACGAGATCGACGACGCCTGGCTGACCGACGCCCGGACGGTGGGCCTCACCTCCGGCGCGAGCGTGCCGGAGGAACTGGTGCAGCAGGTGCTCGCGCACCTCGCCGAGCGCGGCTTCGCCGACGTCGAGGAGGTGGTGACCGCCAACGAGCGCCTCACCTTCTCGCTGCCGCAGGAACTCAAGCGCGACATGAAGGCCGCTGCGGCGGCCCAGAGCTGATCCGTCGGCACGCGCCGATGGAACGGTTGACCTTCCGGACACGTCAGACCGGCATGAGGACCCTTCGGATCGCCGCCACCGCGCTGATCGTCTGCACGGCGCTCGTCGCCTGCGGCGGTCAGGACGCCGGGACCGGCCCCACCACCGCCCCGACCCCGACGGGAGCGTCACCCGTGACCGAGCTGCCGACCCCGGATCCGACCGGCCCCGTGCCCCCGCCCTCCGACCCGGTGGACCCGACCGCCCCGGTCAGCCCGCCGCCGGCCGGCACGACCCGGGGCGTGCCGACCTCGCCGCCGGTCACCGGTGAGATGACGCTCACCGGTCGGGTCGAGGCCGGCGTGGAGCCCGGCTGCCTGCTGCTCGACGGCTACCTGCTGTTGGGCGGGCCACGTGACGTACTCACCTCCGGTGCCTCGGTGACGGTGACCGGTCGGCCCAACCCGAGCCTGATGACGACGTGCCAGCAGGGCACCCCCTTCCAGGTCGCCACCGCCAAGCGCGGCTGACCCACCCCACCCGCGCTGCGGTACGCGCCCCCGGGCGCGCACCGCAGCGCCCTGTCGATCATGGAGTTGTGGCGAGGGTTTGGGTGCTATATGCGCCTTTTATCTTTGCCACGAGTCCATGATCGGCGAGGTGTCGTCCGGTCCGTCGAGGGGCCACGGGGAAGATCGGTTGCTGGCAGGATGCGGCGGTGCGTCCTCGATGGATACTCCCCGCCGGCGCGGCCGTGCTCGTCGTACTCCACGTCCTCGGTTTGCTCGCCGCAGTGCCGATCTTCCGGCCCGCCGAACTCGTGGCACTGTCGGTGCTGGCGGTGTACGCGCTGCTGGTGGGCGCGCCCGAGCCCCGCTGGGCGGTGCCGCTGGCGCTCGTCGCACCGGTCGTCGACGCGTACCGCACGATGCCCGCCGACCCTTCCGACGGGCGGCAGTGGCAGGTGTTCCGCCCCGGACCACTGGACCTGGACGTCGCCTTCGACACGGGCCTCCGGGCGACCTGGGCGCCGCTCGTCGTCGTCCTGGTGCTGACGCTGGTCGCGCTATGGGGGCACGAGCGTCCGGTGCGGCGGGTGGTGGCCGGTGCGGCGGTGGCCGCCGTGCTGGTGACCGGTTACGTGGTCGTGCTGGTGGTGCGGGTGCACCTCGCGGGGCGGGACGCCGAGTCGCGGCGGGCCGGGGACGACGGATGGGCCGGCACGGAGATCAGCGCCGCGTCGGCCCCGTTCCTGCTCGCGCTGGCGGCGATCGGGTTGGCCGCGTTGCTTCTCGGGCGTGGCAGGTCCAGCCCGGCCGGGTGGGCCGGTCGTCGGCTGGCCGTGGCCGGTGCCGTACTGCTTGTGCCGGCTGCTCTGCTGCACCTGGACGCGGCCCTCGGCATGCTGCCGTTGCCCTATCCGTCGGGTGAGGGGATCTTCCTCACCGCCGGAATCACCACCGGCCCGACGCTGTCGGCTCCGGTTTCGGCGCTCACCGCCGCCGTGGAGCTGACCGCCTACCTCCTGCTCGCGGCCGGTCTGACCACCCCCCACCCGCCCTACTCCGACTAACCGCGCCAAAAGTCCATGATTGGCGGGCGTGTCCGGCGGTGGTGGAGAGGACAGCGAAAAGGCGGAAGCCCGCCTCCGGGTGGACCGGAGACGGGCTTCCTGGTGGTGCGGTGGTGGTGTCAGTTCACTGCGCCGACGGAGACCGCGCCGCGGCCGACGACTGCGCCTTCGGTGGTCACCACGGTCAGCTCACCGTAGAGCGCCCGACCCGCCGACGGGGTGGACTGGGCGGTCACCGAACCCGAGAGGTTGCCGGTGGCGCCGTTGGCCAGGGTGAGCGTGCCACCCGAGGCCGTCAGGGTGCCGAGCGACGGGGACGAGAACGAGTCCCGGTAGTCGTACTGGGTGCTGCCACCCGCACCGTCCACCGCGTACGCGTCCACGACGACCCGGTAGGTGCCCGCGACCGGGTTGGTCAGGGTCACCGCCTCCTCCGAGTCACCGTCGGCCTGCTGCCCGACCAGGGTGGTGCCCCGGTAGATGAACAGGTCGAGGTCGGCGCTTGCGTTGGACGGGTTGCCGATGCGGGCGGTGAAGCTGGTGGCGCCCGCCGGCACCTCGACGGTGAACTCCTGCTTGGCCAGCTCGACGATGGTCGGCCGCTCGGTGTGCACGCTGGACAGCGGGCCACCCTGGCCGGTCACCGAGACCGGGCCGAAGGTGTTCTTCAGCGACCAGGTCACCGGGGTCGGGACACCGGCGGTGACCGCCGGCAGCTCGACCACGGCCGGCTCGACCGCGACGCCCTGCACCCGTGCCTGGAGCTGGTACGGGTTGTTCAGGGCCGGCGAGGTCCGCCGCGACTCCACCTCGATCTCCCAGACACCCGGCAGTGGGTTCTGGTAGTCACGCTCGAACGCGTTGCAGACGACCGTGCTGGCGAAGTTGGTGTAGCAGGCCAGGCTGGAGGTGCTCTCCACCGGGACGCCGTACGGGTTGAAGGCGATGAAGCGGGTCTGCGACCCGGTGGCGATGCCGGAGAGGTTCACCTGCAACGCCCCGGCACCCGGCGGCACCGTCACGAAGTACGACGTGGTGCTGTTGCGCTCCACGGTGCCCCGCGCCGAGTAGGCGAAGGCGGGCTTGCTGACGTCGTTCGAGGCCACCACGACGGCGGAGAACTCGAAGTCGATCGTGTTGGTGCGCGGGTCGTCGACCGTGACGATCGTGCCGTGGGCACCGGCGGTCTTCGGCTTCGCGGTGACCGTGATGGTGACGGTCTTGTTCAGCGGCAGCGTGACGTTCTTCGGCGCCGAGAAGGTGCCGTTGTTGCCGCGCAGGCCGATGTTGTGCTTCACGTTGCCGGTCGGGCCGCTGGTCCGGGTCAGCTTGACCTGGTACGACTTCGACTGGTTGACCTTGTGTCCGCCGTTGGCGGCGTCACACCGGTTGTAGACGCCGGTGCCGCTGTTCGGCGTGGCGAGCTGGCCGGAGAGGACGGTGCAGACCGGAGCCTCGGCGGTGTAGTCGTTCGGCTCGCTGCTCTTGCGCAGCAGCTTCCAGGCACCCGGCACGTCGAACATGCCGTAGCCCTGACCGAAGGTGGCGGTGTTCGCGATCGGCTTGGCCGAGCTGTAGATCGCCCGGCGCAGCGCGGCCGGGGTCACGCCCTGGTCAGTGGCCTTGGCGGCCGAGAGCAGCAGCGCGGCACCACCGGCGGCCTGCGGGGAGGCCATCGACGTACCGTTGGACATGCCGTAACCCGACGGGAGCGGGTAGCCGGCCTCGGCGACCGGGTTGCCGGCCTGCCAGACCGGGGTGGTGGAGATGGCAGAGCCCGGAGCGGCGATGTTCGGCTTGGCGCCACCGTCCTCACGCGGGCCGCGCGAGGAGAAGTTGAACAGGGCGTTCTTCTGCTTGACCACCGAGCCGTAGTTGGCCAGCCAGGTGTCCTTGCTGATGCTGGCCGCGACGCTGACCACGTTGGTGGACGCGGACGGGTCGCCGATGGTGTTCACACCCGGGCCGGAGTTGCCGGCCGAGATGAACATCTGCACACCGTAGGTGGTGATCAGGTTGTTGTAGAGGACGGCGCGGGCGTTGTTGCCGTCGTTGAGCGCCGGCAGGCCGCCGATCGACATGTTGATGACGTCGACGCCCCGGTTGATCACCAGGTCGGCCATGCCGGTGGTGAGCGCCGCGTACGTGCAGCCGCCGCCCCAGGAGCAGGCGCGCGAGGAGACGACCTTGGCGCCGGGGGCGGCGCCGTTGAACGCCTTGTTGCCCAGCATGCCGTACGCGGCGGTGATGCCGGCGACGTGCGTGCCGTGCGAGCCCTCGACGATGCCGATGTTGACGTAGTCGACCAGGCCGGGGCCGCCGAGCGGGGTGGTGTCGACGTTCTTGCGGTACTCGACCACGAACGACATCCGTTCGGTGATCGGAGTCGCCGGGTTGTCGGTGCCGAAGTGGTTGACGTCGAACTTCTCCTTGTAGGGCCGCATCAGGGCCTCGTCGGTGAAGTCGCCGTCCTGGTCGGTGTCCACCCAGATGTTGTTGGTCACCGGGTCGAAGAGCACGCCGAACTGGTCGGTGGTGTCCCCGTCGCGGTTGACGTCACCGCCCGGCTCGCTGTTGGCGGTGATGTTCTCGCTGAACAGGTTGAACCGGTAGGTGCCGGCTGGCGCGGTCCAGGTGCGGCCCGCGACGGTGAACGTGGGCCCGGTGACCTGAGTGATCATCGGCCGCCAGGTGGGGTCCTCGAACGGGTCGGTGGCGGTGACCCAGTCGACGATCTTGCGCTCGCCGGTGGTGGTCTTCTGCAGCGCCGGGTGGTCCAGGTCCACACCGGAGTCCATCACGCCGATGGTGACGCCGCGCCCGTCCCACGTGGGGTTCTGCTTGACGAACTTGGCCGCACCGATCTCGCCGGTCGGCATGTAGGGGTTGTCGGCGGGCGTCTTGGCACCGGGGCCGCTGAGCGTGGAGCCCTGCTTCTCGGCCTTCTTCGCGCCCGGGACGACCTCCGGCTTCGGGTCGGGGAGCTGGATCTTCTCGTCCAGGTCCACGGCGGCGACGCCGGGCAGGGTGGCGGCCGTGACCGCCTTGCCGGTCGGCACCTTCGCCAGCACGTAGCCGATGGTGTCGTAGCGCTCGGTGACGGCGGCACCGAGGTCCTTGAGGTCGTCCGCGACGTCCTTCGCCTTGCCCTTCTCGGTGGCGACGATCATCGTGACGGTGGGGGCCTTCTTCGCCTCCGCCTCGGAGAGCAGCTTGGCGTCGTGCTCGCCGAGCGCCTCGGCGGGGGTGGCCTGCGCGGCGTCGGGTCCGGCAGGAGCGGCGCTCGCGGTGGCGGTACCGCTGACCACGGTCACGGCGCCCGCCGCCATGACCGAGGCGAAGAGCGCGGCGGAGGTACGCCGGCTCAGGATTCGGGGTTTACTCACGTTCTCTTTCCTCCAGAGAACAGGGCGCCCTCAGATGCAGGGCACGCGTGAGGCGAATCCTTCGTGGTGCCGACCATCGATGTCACTACCGGCAGGTACGTTGTGACCATCTCGTGATACGCGAGACGCGCAATGTCACATCGAAGGTGGTAAGGGTCTGATTAGTCCGGCCGAATTCGACCATCCGTTGTGGAAAGACCATCGACCAGTTCCGGTGCCTGCGGCTGGCGAGGGGCGATCTCGACCTGGTTCGGCACCGCCAACTCCTGGTCGGAAACGCCCAGTTCGGCGAGCTTACGCGCGCTGACCAGCACCCGCGCCTCCAACGAACCCACCGCCCGGTTGTACGCGGTCACCGCACCGCCCAGCGACGCGCCGAGCTTGCCGACGTGGTCGCCGAGCGTCGACAACCGTCCGTACAGCTCCCGGGCCAGCGTGTGGACCGCCAGGGCGTTCCGGGCGAGCTGCTCCTGCCGCCACGACCACGCCACCGTACGCAGCAACGCGACCAGGGTGGCCGGCGTGGCCAACACGACGTTGCGGGTGAACGCGTGCTCCAGCAGCGTCGGATCGCGCTGCAGCGCCACGTCCAGGAACGGGTCGGCCGGCACGAAGAGGACCACGAACTCCGGGGTGGACTCGAAGGCCGTCCAGTACGACTTGGCGGCCAGCGCGTCCACGTGCCCCCGCAGGTGCTTGGCGTGCAGGTCGAGGTGCGTGTCCCGCCCCCGCTCGTCGCGCGCCTCCATCGCGGTCAGGTACGCGTCGAACGGCGCCTTCGCGTCCACCACCACACTGCGCCCCCCGTGCAGCCGGACCACCAGGTCGGGGCGGACCGTCTGCTGGTCGGTGGCGGCGGTGACCTGCTCGGAGAAGTCACAGTGCTCCAGCATCCCGGCGGCTTCCACGATCCGCCGCAACTGGTGCTCGCCCCACCGGCCGCGTACCTGGGGAGCGCGCAGCGCCGCCACCAACTGCTTGGTCTCGGTACGCAGCTCACCCGAGACCGTGCTCATCGACCGCACCTGTTCGCGCAGCTCCGCGTACGCGTCGACGCGGTCCCGCTCCAACTCGGCCACCCGCTGCTCGTAGCGGCGCAACGTGTCGTGCAGCGGCGCCACCGCCCGGGCCACCGCCTCCTGGGACTGGGCCGTCGCCTCGTAACTCAACGCCCGCATCGACTGCTCCAGCCGCCCCTCGCCCTCACGGGTGGCGCGCAGGGTGGCGTCCAGCCGGGCGATCTCGGTCGCCGCGCGGGCCCGCGCGGCGAACCAGCCCACCGCACCGCCGGCACCGAGACAGACGACGACGACCGCCAGAGTCGAGAGCTCCATTCCGACGAGCTTGCCAAAGATGAGCGCTTCGCGCCTCGATCGGCACCGCGTGCCGCGTCCGACCTCGTCAGGAGGTGGGCCGCTGGCAGATGGTGGGTACGTTGGAGTGGTGGAACTTCTGCTGGTCGTACTCCTTGTCGCAGGTCTCGTCGGTGCGTTCGTCTGGTGGCAGCGGGAGCGCGCCGCGCGTGAGGCCCGGAAACTCGCCGATGTCCAGGCCGACGCCCGACGCTGGTACGAACGCCTCGGTGGGCAGGTGATGACGCTCAGCGGTGACGATCCGGCGGTGCGTCAGGCGCTGGCCGACGCCGCCGAGCGGTACCACGCGGCCGGGTCGCAGATGGAGCAGGCCAGGAGCATCACGCAGTTCACGTTGGCCCGGGAGACCGCGGTGGAGGGGCTGACCTACATCCGGGCGGCCCGGACGGCACTCGGCATCGACCCCGGGCCACCCCTGCCACCGCTGGCCGCCGCGAGTGGTGCCGGCGAACTGACCGTGCCGCGCCAGGTCCAGGTGCAGGGCCAGACGTTCAAGGCCGGTCCGCAGCCGGGCCGGGACACGCCGTACTACTACCCGGGCGGGCGGATGCAGGGCCGACCGGTGCCGTCCGGCTGGTACTCCACTCCCTGGTGGAAGACGGCGCTGGGGGCCGGAGTCGGCGTACTCGGCGGCATGCTGATCGCCGACGCCCTCTTCTCGCCCTCGTTCGGCGACCCCGGCTACGACGCCGGTGCGGCGGCGGGCCTGGACGACCAGGGCGGCGACTTCGGCGGCGACGCGGGCGACCTGGGCGGTGGTGACTACGGGGGCGGCGACTACGGCGGTGGCGACTTCGGTGGCGGCGACTTCGGCGGTGGCGACTTCGGCGGCGGTGATTTCGGCGGTGGCGACTTCTGACGTCGCGTTCTGACGTCGGCGGCAGCGCCCGCAGATGTGTCGCGGCAGCGCCCGCAGATGTTAGGAAGGGTCCCCTCCTATACGCCAGGCGTTAGGAGGGGACCCTTCCTTGCAGTGCTTCCGAACCTCGCCGCGGTCAGCCGGTGTTGCGCATCCCGGCGGCGATGCCGTTCACGGTGGTGAGCAGCGCGCGCTCCAGAGCCGTACCGTCGCTCGGGGCCCGTCGGCCGCCCGGTGCGGTGGCCACCGCCCGACCGGCGGCACCGGAGTCGCGGTACTGCCGCAGCAACGCCACCTGGAGGTGGTGCAGCGGCTCCAGGTAGGTGTCGCGTACCGCCAGGGTGCGTTGCAGCACGGGGGAGTTCTCCAGCAGGTCCGGCGAGTCGGTGACCGCCAGCACCTCCCGCCGGGTCAACTCGTACTCCTCCTCGATCTTGGTGAAGATCGGGTGCAGCTTCTTCGGCACGAGGGTCTCCACGTACCGGCGGGCGATGTCGAGGTCGGTCTTGGTCAGCATCATCTCCACGTTCGACAGGAACGTGCGGAAGAAGTGCCAGTTGCGGTTCATCTCGGAGAGCACGTCGGCCAACCCGGCCTCGCGGGCGGCGGCCAGACCGGACCCCACCCCGAACCAGCCGGGCACGATCTGTCGCGTCTGGGTCCAGCCGAACACCCACGGGATGGCTCGCAGCCCGCCCAGGCCGGCGCCGGTGTTCGGTCGCTTCGCCGGCCGGGAGCCGATGTTCAACGCGCCGAGCAGCTCCGTCGGGGTGGACGCCCAGAAGTACGCCGGCAGGTCCGGGTCCTCCACCAGCGACCGGTACGACCGGAACGCCGACTCGGACACCACGTCCATCGCCGCGTCCCATCGCTCCAGCATCTCGGCGGGCTGCCGGGGCGCGGTGTGCAGCAGCGTCGCCTGGAGCGCGGCGGCCACGGTCAGCTCCAGGTTCTCCCGGGCCAGCGCGGGCAGCGTGTACTTGTCGGAGATGACCTCGCCCTGCTCGGTCACCTTGATCGCGCCGTCGAGCGTGCCGTACGGCTGGGCCAGGATCGCGTCGTGCGTCGGTCCGCCGCCGCGCCCCACCGTGCCGCCCCGGCCGTGGAACAGCCGCAGGTGCACCCCGTGTCGGGCGGCCACGTCCCGCAGCGCCCGCTGTGCCCGGTGGATGGACCACTGGCTGGTGGTGATGCCGGCCTCCTTGTTGGAGTCGGAGTAGCCCAGCATCACCTCCTGCACGTCGCCCCGGGCGGCCACCAGCGTCCGGTACGCGGGCAGCGACAGCAGCTCGTCGAGGAGTTCGCCCCCGGAGTTCAGCTCGGCCGGGGTCTCCAGCAGCGGAACGAACCCGACCCGCGCCCGACCGCTGTGCACGTCGACCAGGCCGGCCTCGCGGGCGAGCACCACCGCGGCGAGCACGTCGTCCACGCCGAGGGTCATCGAGATGATGTACGACTCGATCACCTCGCCGCCGAACCGGTCCTGCGCCTCGCGGATGGCGCTGAACACGTCGAACGTCTTGCGCGCCGCCTCGGTCAACGGGGTGTCGGCGGTGGAGAGCGGCCGACGACCGGTCAACTCGTCGGCGAGCAGCTTGGTGCGCTCCAGCCTGGTCAACGCCGGGTAGTCCTCGACCTCGCCGACCGCCCGGTAGAGCTGGATCAGCACCTCGTGGTGCTTCTCGGCGTGCTCCCGGACGTCCATGGTCGCCAGGTGCAGGCCGAACGCGGAGACGGTCCGGATGGTCGAGGCGAGCCGGCCGACGGCGGTGAGCTGCCCGGAGTTGCGGGCCAGCGAGGCGCGCAGCAGATCCAGGTCGGCGATCAGCTCGGCGGAACCCCGGTAGTCGCGCCCCGGCACGTGCGGAGTGCCCTGACGCAACCGGGCCCGCGTGTTGGCCAGCTTGGCGCGGACGCAGCGGGCCTTGAGACGGTACGGCTCCTCGGCGTTGACCCGGCGGAACCGGGGCGCCACCTCGGGCAGCGCGTCCAGGTCGGCGGCGAGGCTGGCGGAGAGGTCCAGCGACACGTTGCGCAGCCGGCGGGAGACGGAGACCTCGTTGATCAGCTCATCCATCGCCGCCTCGGTGGCGGTCAGCCCGTGCTCGTGCTGGATGGCCAGCACCTCACGGGTCACCGTCGGGGTGACGAAGGGGTTGCCGTCGCGGTCGCCGCCGATCCAGGTGCCGAAGGTCAGCGGACGGGCGGTCGGCGAGGTCTCCACACCGAGGGTGCGCAGCGTCTCGGCGAGGTCGTCGAGCACCTGCGGGGCCGCCTCGGCGTACAGGTCGCGCAGGTAGTAGATGGCGTTGCGCGCCTCGTCGGTCGGGTCCGGCCGGTCCAGCCGCAGCTCGTCGGTCTGCCACATCAGGTCGAGCAGCTCGGCCAGCCGGCGGTTGGCCGGGCCCTCGTCACTGGCCCCGTAGAGGATCGCGTTGGCCGTCTCGGTGTCCAGCTCGTCGGCGATGGCGCGGAGCTTGGACAGGATCGAGCGGCGGGCCGCCTCGGTCGGGTGGGCGGTGAAGACCGGGCGTACCGCCAGCCGGCGGGCCACCGACGCGATCTCCTCGGCCGGTACCCCGCGCTCGGCGATCATCTTGGCCGCCTGGTCCAGCCAGCCACCCTGCACGGCGCGCCGACGCCGCAGGTCCCGGGCCCGGTGCACCTGCTCGGTGATGTTGGCCAGGTGGAAGTAGGTGGAGAAGGCGCGGGCCAGTTTGGTGCCGGTGGTCACGTCGAGCCCACCCAACCGCCGGGCGGCGGCGGGGGCGTCGGTGCGTACCTGGGCGCGGATCTCCTCGACGAGGTCGAGCAGGGGGCGGCCCTCCTGGCGGGCCAGGGTCTGCCCGAGCAGGGTGCCCAGCCGGCGGATGTCGGCGCGTAGGGCGGCGTCGGGCCCGTCGTGATCGTGCTGGTCGGTCACCGTGCGCTCCTTACGTGAGTACGAAGGACAGCGCTGTCCGACTTCCCCGATCGTATCCGCGCGCACCCGGTTGTAAGGAGGGGCCCCTTGTTATCGCCTTTTGTATAGGAGGGGTCCCCTCCTTTCACCCGGAAGGAGGAGTGAGGGACGTCCGCGCTGGTGGCGCCCCATGCAGCGGGCAGATCCGGGGTCGAGCCCGCCCACCCGCGGTGATCAAGGCCACGCCGCCGATGGGCGGTACCGTCGGCCCATGCCGTCGTTGCGCTACCCACCGAAGCCCCGCCCGGGGGACCGGGTCGCGGTCGTCTCGCCCTCCGCCGGACTGCCGGGCCTCTTCCCGCACGTGTACGAGTTGGGCCTGCGCCGACTGCGCGAGGAGTTCGGGTTGGAGCCGGTGGAGTACCCGACCACCCGCGTCATGGGTGCCGACCCGCGGGACAGGGCCCGCGACCTGACCGAGGCGTTCGCCGACCCGACGATCACCGCCGTGCTGGCCACCATCGGCGGCGACGACCAGATCACCGTCACCCCGCACCTCGACGACGACGTGCTTCGCGCCAACCCGAAGCCCTACTTCGGCTACTCCGACAACACCAACCTGCTCCATCACCTGCACCGCTTGGGGATCGTCGGCTACCACGGCGGGTCGGTGCTGGTGCACCTCGGCCGCCCCGGCGCGCTGCACCCGATGACCGCCGACTCGCTGCGCGCGGCGCTGTTCGGCTCCGACTGGTACGACCTGTCGGCGGCGCCGGAGTGGGGCGACGAACCGGCCGACTGGAACGACCCGGGCTGCCTGGCGGCGGAGCCGGTGATGTTCGCCGGTGCGGGCTGGCGCTGGCAGGGACCGGCCACGACGGTGACCGGCCGCACCTGGGGCGGCAACCTGGAGGTGCTGCACTGGCTGCTCGCCGCCGACCGGGTCGCCCCGGCGGAGTCGTTGCGGGGGTCGGTCTTCCTGATCGAGACCTCGGAGGAGTTGCCGCCCGCCGTCGAGGTCTACCGCATGTTGCGCAACCTCGGCGAGCGCGGCCTGCTCGCCGGCTTTCCCGCCGCACTGGTCGGCCGCGCCAAGGCGTGGAACTTCGACCGCCGGCTCACCCCCGACGAGAAGGCCGGCTACGCCCGGGAGCAGCGCGCCGCCGTGACCCGGGCGTTCGCCGAGTACGCCCCCGACGCGGTGCTGGTCTTCGACGTCGACCTCGGTCACACCGATCCGCAGTTGATCGTCCCGTACGGCGGGGAGGTGCGGGTCGACGCGGTCGACCGCCGCATCTCGGTCCGCTACTGACGGCCCGTGTCCCGGGGCGGCGGCCGGACCACCACCCCGGGGGCGCTCAGGTGAGCTGGCAGCGGCCGGCGCTGTAGTGGGCGACGGCCGCCAGGATCTCCGCCTCGGGCTTGTCCGCGAAGTTGAGGGTGGCGACCAGGCCGGAGCCGTACAGGACGTTCAACGGCGCGCTGTCGAACGCCGTGTAGCCGCCCAGGTTCGGCATCGTCGCCGGATTGTGCGGCTTGACCACCAGCATCTTCTCCAGGCTCCACCGGCGGCGGGAGATCTGCGCGACGGCCTCCCACGGCAGCCAGATCGCCTGACCACGGGTGGGCCGGCTGCGGATCCAGAGGCCCTCGTGGCTCAGTGCGAGCACCGGACCGCCGGAGCCGATCAGCCAGAGCTGGAGGCCGACCGGCAGGGCGACCAGGAGGAGCAGACAGCCCAGCGCGATCGCCAGGCCGAGTCCGGCGCTGCCGCGTTCCGCCGAGTTCATGGAGCCGAGAACGAGGAAGCCGGCACAGCAGGCGAGCGGGCCGAGGGCGGCCAGCAGGACGCCACCGATGACCAGACCGCGCTTGGCGAGGTTGGGGCGTACGACGAAGGGCTGGTCCTCGGGGATGCGCTTGACCACGGGGGTCGGGTGCGGACCCGACGGCCAACCGCCGTGCGAAGACTGGGCGGGTTGACCGCCGTACGGCGGCTGGGCGGGTTGACCGCCGTACGGCGGCTGGGGCGGGTGTCCGGGCGGCGGGTAGGTCACGGTTCTCCGGTCTCAGTCGATACGGGCGTAGGCGCGGACGGGGAAGGTACCCATACCGGCGACCTTCGGCGGGGCGGCGGTGAATCGGAAGCCGTCGGGCGGAAGCTGGTCCAGTCCGGTCAGATGCTCCACGATCGGGACACCGGCGGCCAGCAGGATGCTGTGCGCGGGACGCGTACCGCCCGCCGCCGGGCTCATGTCGTCGATGTTGATCGAGTCGATGCCGACCAGGGCGACACCGGCGTCGACAAGCGCCCGGGCGCCGTCGCCGGTCAGGTGGGGTGCCTCCGGTGCGCCGTACCAGGCGGTGCCGAAGTGCGCGTCCCAGCCGGTGTGCAGCAGCACTGCCTTCCCGGCGACGTCGTACGGCGCCAGCAGCAGGCGGTCCACCGCACGGGTGCCGACGGGCAGGCGCACCACGAGCGCGGGCAGCTCGGCCAGGCGGTCCAGTCCGACGCCGGCCAGGTCGCTGCCGTCGGCGTAGCGGTGCGCGGGGGTGTCCAGGTACGTCCCGGTGTTGGCGATCATGTCGATCCGCCCGACCTGGAACTCGGTGCCCGGGGCGTAGGCGCTCCGGGAGTCCTCCCGGGTCAGCCACTCGGTGATCCGGGGCGTCGGCCAGCCGGGCAGGGTGGTCATCCCGTCGGTGACGACATGACTCAGCTCGACGAACCGGTGGCCGGTGCCCGGGGCGGTGGCCGCGACGCCGCGACCGCCCTTGTGCGGCTCCTCGACGATCGTCGTGCCGGTGATGCGGACCTCGGCCACCATCAGCAGCCCGAGGTGCCGGACGAAGAGCGCCGCCAGGTCCTCGTCGGTGATGCTCCGGCCGGGGATGTCCAGCCGGAAGCCCTCGGTGCGCAGACCGCCGCCGTTGGCGAAGGTGACGTCCGCGTCGAACTGTGCGCGAAACTCCCCGTTCATGCCGGGCAGCCGACCACAGCGCCCGGCAGTCGTCAAGATCCTGCTGGTGGCCCCGACCGTACGCGCGGACCGGCAGGCCGCAGGCGTGCCGGAGCCCGGACGTCGTGGACGGCGGTGGATCGTCCGACCGGAGAGATAGTGTCGACCGGTGGAACCCCCCGTCCGGACGGACGCGGGGCGATCGTCGTGTCCTCACCCGCGGAAGTGATCATGACTGCGCTCACCGGACTGTTCGCCGCCGCCCTGGCCGACCCGGGGCTGGCCCGTGTGCGTGACCTGGCGCGCTCGGGTGCGGCCCAGGTCGACGGCCTCGACCTGACCGCGCCACCGGCGTTGCGCCCGTTCGCGGTCGCCGCCGTCGCCGCGGACCCCGCCGAACAGGGGCGGGACGCGACGGTCGGCGGTGCCGGGCGGCCGGTGCTGGCGGTCACCGCCACCAGCCGTGAGGCGGAGGACCTGGTGGCGGCGCTGGGTGGGCTGCTCCCCGCCGAGCAGGTGGCGATCTTCCCGAGCTGGGAGACGCTGCCGCACGAGCGGCTCTCGCCGCGCTCCGACACGGTCGGTCGACGGCTGGCGGTACTGCGCCGGCTGGCCCACCCGGACTCGGCGGACGCGCACGGGCGCACCGGGCCGCTGCGGGTGGTCGTGGCGCCGGTCCGGTCGATGCTGCAACCGCAGCTCAAGGGACTCGGCGACCTGGAGCCGGTGCGGCTGTCCGCCGGGGACGAGGCCGACCTGGAGCAGGTGGCGCGCCGGTTGACCGACATGGCGTACGCGCGGGTCGACCTGGTCACCAAGCGGGGCGAGTTCGCCGTCCGTGGCGGCATCCTGGACGTCTTCCCGCCCACCGACGAGCACCCGTCGCGGGTCGAGTTCTGGGGCGACGAGGTGGAGGAGATCCGCACCTTCGCCGTGGCCGACCAGCGCACCATCGAACAGGTGCCGCAACTCTGGGCACCGCCCTGCCGGGAGCTGCTGCTCACCCCGGCCGTCCGGGAGCGGGCCGCCGAGCTGGCCGGGCAGCACCCCGAGCTGGCCGAGATCCTGGACAAGCTGGCCGGCGGCATACCGGTGGAGGGCATGGAGTCCCTCGCCCCGGCGCTGATCGGCGACGACTCGATGGAGTTGGTGCTGGACTGCATGCCCGAGGGCACGCACGTCCTGCTCTGCGACCCGGAACGGATCCGCACCCGGGCGCACGACCTGGTGCGTACCTCTGAGGAGTTCCTCCAGGCCAGCTGGGCCGCCGCGGCCGTCGGCGGCCAGGCCCCGATCGACCTCGGCGCCGCCGCCTTCCGCACCCTGGCCGACGTCCGCGCGGCCGCCGCCACGCGGCGCCGGCCCTGGTGGACGCTGTCCCCGTTCGGGATGGCCGACGACCTTCATTCGGTCCGGAGTGCCGGCCACCGGCGCGGAGGCCGAATTATGGCCGAGCCGGACGCCGCCCCGGAGCGGCAGCCGTGGGAGGACGCGCCGGCGGCGGTCGACGTCACCCCCGACGACGCCATCGCGGTGAGCCTGAGCGCCCAGCCCGCGCCGCTCTATCACGGCGAGACCGACCGGGTGGTGGCCGACCTGACGCGCTGGACCGGTGAGGGCTGGTCGGTCGCGCTGGTCTTCGAGGGGCACGGCCCCGCCCACCGGGCCGTCGAGGTGCTCCGCGACGGTGGCCTGGGCGCCCGGATGACCGAGCAGGTCCCGGACGCGCCCGTGTCGGGCGAGGTCCTGGTCACCTGCGGCAGCCTCACCGGCGGCTTCGTCGACGAGGCGGCCCGGTTCGTGCTGCTCACCGGCAGCGACGTCACCGGTGGCCGGGGCGTCTCCACCCGGGACATGCGCAAGATGCCGAGCCGGCGGCGCAACACGATCGACCCGTTGGAGCTGCGGGCCGGCGACCACGTGGTGCACGAGCAGCACGGCATCGGCCGGTACGTGGAGCTGGTGCAGCGTACGGTCAACGGCGCGTCCCGGGAGTACCTGGTCATCGAGTACGCCGCGAGCAAGCGCGGCCAGCCCGGCGACCGTCTCTTCGTCCCCACCGACCAGCTCGACCAGCTCAGCCGGTACGTCGGTGGTGAGCAGCCGACGCTGCACAAGATGGGCGGCTCGGACTGGCAGAAGTCCAAGGCCCGGGCCCGCAAGGCGGTCAAGGAGATCGCCGCCCAGCTCATCCAGCTCTACGCCGCCCGCAAGGCGTCCAAGGGGCACACCTTCGGCCCGGACACCCCGTGGCAGCGGGAACTGGAGGACGCCTTCCCCTGGCAGGAGACGCCCGACCAGCTCGCCGCCATCGAGGAGGTCAAGCGGGACATGGAGCAGAGCGTCCCGATGGACCGGCTGATCTGCGGTGACGTCGGCTACGGCAAGACCGAGATCGCGGTACGCGCGGCGTTCAAGGCGGTGCAGGACGGCAAGCAGGTGGCTGTGCTGGTGCCCACCACCCTGCTGGTGCAGCAGCACTACAACACGTTCGCCGAGCGGATGAGCCAGTTCCCGGTGACGATCCGGCAGCTCTCCCGGTTCCAGACGCCGAAGGAGGCCGAGCAGACGCTCGCGATGGTCGCCGACGGCACCGCCGACATCGTCATCGGCACCCACCGACTACTGGCGGCTGCCACCCGCTTCAAGTCGCTCGGGCTGGTCATCGTCGACGAGGAGCAGCGGTTCGGTGTCGAGCACAAGGAGCACCTGAAGTCGATGCGGGCCGCCGTCGACGTGCTGAGCATGTCGGCGACCCCGATCCCGCGCACCCTGGAGATGGCGATCACCGGCATCCGGGAGATGTCCACCATCGCCACCCCGCCGGAGGAGAGGCATCCGGTGCTCACCGCCGTCGGGGCGCAGGACGACCGGCAGGTGGCCGCCGCCATCCACCGCGAGTTGCTCCGTGACGGACAGGTCTTCTACCTGCACAACCGGGTCGAGTCGATCGAGCGGGCGGCCCGCCGGCTGCGCGAGCTGGTGCCCGAGTCCCGGGTCGCGGTGGCGCACGGCCAGATGGGCGAGGACGCCCTGGAGAAGGTCATGGTCGGCTTCTGGGAGAAGGAGTTCGACGTCCTGGTCTGCACCACGATCGTGGAGTCCGGCATCGACATCCCGAACGCCAACACCCTGATCGTGGAGCGGGCCGACCTGCTCGGCCTGGCCCAGTTGCACCAGATCCGGGGCCGGGTGGGCCGGGGCCGGGAGCGGGCGTACGCGTACTTCCTCTATCCGCCGGAGAAGCCGCTCACCGAGCACGCGCACGAGCGGCTGGCCACCATCGCCCAGCACACCGAGTTGGGTGCCGGCATGTACGTGGCGATGAAGGACCTGGAGATCCGGGGTGCCGGCAACCTGCTCGGCGGCGAGCAGTCCGGGCACATCGAGGGCGTCGGGTTCGACCTCTACGTCCGGATGGTCGGCGAGGCGGTGCAGGCGTTCAAGGGCGAGCGTCCCGAGGAGGAGACGGACGTCAAGATCGACCTTCCGGTGGACGCGCACCTGCCGCACGACTACGTCGGCGTGGAACGGCTGCGCCTGGAGATGTACCGCAAGCTCGCCGAGGCGCGCGACGAGGAACGGCTGCGCGAGGTGGCGGCCGAGATGACCGACCGCTACGGCGAGCCGCCCGCACCGGTGCAGAACCTGATCGCGGTGGCGCGGTTCCGGCTGCTGGCCCGCCGGTACGGCCTCACCGACGTCAGCGTGCAGGGCAAGCACCTGCGCTTCGGCCCGCTGCCGCTGCCCGACTCGAAGCAGATGCGGCTCAAGCGCTACCACCCGGACTCGGTCTACAAGTCCGCGCTCGACCAGGTCAGTGTGCCCCGGCCGACGACCCGCCGGATCGGTGGCGAGCCGTTGCGCGACCAGGCTCTGCTGGAGTGGTGCGCGCAGCTGCTCTCCGACGTCCTCGGCGCCCCGGCGGTGCCTGCGGGTGCGGGTGCCACCGGTGGGTAGGGGGCATGAGAGAGTGACGGGCATGCGTGCTCGCCGTCTTGTCGCCGTCGCCAGCGTGGCGGTCGGCCTCGTCGTCCTCTCCGGTTGCCGTTCCGAGCCCGGTGTCGCCGCGTACGTCGGTGACCACCGGATCACCGAGGACGCCGTCACCGAGGTCATCGACGACGCCCGGGCCAAGAACCCGGAGCCGACCGAGGCGGCCGAGCAGGTGCCCGGCCAGCAGCAGGTACGCCTGCCCGGGCGCAGCGAGGTGGTGAGCACCCTGGTGCTCGGCCAGGTCTGCGAGCGGATCTCCGCCGCCGAGGGTTACCGCCCCCAGGGGCAGGCCGAGGCGGCGCAGGTGGCCCAGCAGCTCGGCATCAGCCCCGAGGCCACGTACGCGCGGCAGGTTGCCGAGCTGTACACCTGCCTCTCCGGCATCCCGGTCGGCTCGCCGGTGGCGCCGACCGAGCAGGATCTGACCGAATTGGTCGCGGCGGGCAAGCGGGCCGGTGCGGTACCCGCCGACGTGACCGTCGAGCAGGCCGCCCCGCAGCTCGACGGTGAACAGCTCCGGCAGGCGCTGGCGACCCGCAACGCCCTCTCCGAGGCGGTCGACACGTACGACGTGACGGTCAACCCGCGCTACCGTCCGCTGCAGTTCCCGGTGCTCAGCTTCGCCGGCCAGGCGGTGGCGGTGGGTGTGCCGCTGGGTGAGCCCGGTTCCGACGCGGTCACCGACGTCTCCACCCCGAGGCCGGCGCAGACCGGCCCGGCAGACAGCTGACCGTGCCTCGGATCGTCCTGCTGGTGACCTCACCCCGGTTGCCGGCCGGTCTGCTGACGGCGACCGCCTGGGACGTCGTACGCGCCGCACCGGTGCTCGCCGGAGCGGAGAGCGAGCTGACCACGGCCCTGCGGGTGGCGGGCGCCGATCTGCGGGTCCTCGACGGGCCGGCGGTGCCCGCGTTGCTGGAGGCGTCGGCGACGCACGAGACCGTGGTGTGGTTGGCCGGTCCCGCCGGCGACGAGTCGCTGGCCCGGGAGCTGGGGTTGCGGCTGGCCCGCGAGCCGGGGCTGGCGGAGCTGGAGCTGATGTACGGCTCGTGGGATCCGCCGGGTGCCCGGCTGCTCGACGCGGTCGCGGTCCTGGACCGGCTGCTCTCGCCGGGCGGCGATCCGTGGAAGCGGGCGCAGACCCATCAGAGTCTGGCCGGTTTCCTGCTGGAGGAGTGCTACGAGGCGTACGACGCGATCGGCGCCGGGGACACCGACGCGCTGCGCGAGGAACTGGGTGACGTGCTGCTCCAGGTGGTGCTGCACGCCCGGTTGGCCGAGGAACTGCCCGAGGGTGAGCGGTGGACGGTCGACGACGTGGCCGGTGGCCTGGTCGACAAGATGGTCCGGCGTAACCCGCACGTCTTCGCGGACGCCCAGGCGGGCAGCCTGGAGGAGATCACCGCGAGCTGGGAGCGGATCAAGCAGGCCGAGAAGTCCCGCGACTCGGTGCTCGACGGCATCGCGGTGAGTCAGCCCGCGCTGGCGCTGGCCGCCCAGATCCTGGAACGCGCCGCCCGAGCCGGGCTCGGTGTCGCGCTGCCGTCGCCGGACGCCCAGCCGGATGCCGAGGCCGCCCTGGGTGCCGCCTTGCTGACCGCCGTCGCCGAGGCCCGTGACGCCGGGCTGGACCCGGAGACCGCCCTGCGTCGCGTCACCCTCGCCCACGCCGAGTCCATCCGCAAGGCCGAGTCCCCCTCCCGCTGAGGCACCGGCACTCCCCGGATCGTGGCAGTGTGGCTGGCGCTGCCCCGGCGTGTCGAACAGCTACGCTGCCACGCTCCTCTTGAGGGAAGGCATGGCGCGGACGAGGGCGGGCGGAGGCTGGGGGTGGGTCGGGTGGTTAGGGTCGGGGGGTGGAGAAGTTCGAGGTGGTGGCGGAGCGGATCGTCGAGGCGTTGCTGGTCAGTCGGCCGGGGGTGGCCACCTCGGTCGGGGACCACCGGTACGACGACCGGTTGCCGGATCTCTCCGCCGACGCGGTGGCGGCCGACCGGGCCATGCTCGTGGACGCGGCCAGCGTGCTGTGCGAGATCGACCCGGACCCGGGTGACGTCGAGGAGCAGGTGGATCACGCACTGCTCGCGGCGGCTGTCGACCGGGAACTCTTCGAGCTGACCGAGATCCGGGCGCACGAGTGGGACCCGCTCGCGCACAATCCCGGTCCGTTGCTGCACGCCCTCGTCGCCCGGCCGTACGCGCCGATCGAGGAGCGGCTGACCGCGCTCGCCGGCCGGCTCGGCGCCGTACCGGACGCGTTGGCGACCGCGCGGGCGACGCTGCGCGACATGCCCCGGATCCACGCCGAGACGGCGGTCGGGCAGTTCACCGGTGCCGCCGCGCTGGTCCGGGACGAGGTGCCGGAACTGCTCGCGCAGGCTCCGGCACTGGCCGACCGGATCGAGCCGGCGGCGACTGCGGCGATCGCCGCGCTGGAGGAGTTCGTCGCCTGGCTGCGTCTCGGGTTGGCCGCCGACGACGGGCCGGGGCGGGATCCCCGGTTGGGGCGGCGGCGCTGGGAGGCGCGCCTGTGGCACACGCTCGACACCGAGTTGGGCGCGGCCGAGATCCAGCGGCGGGCCTGGGCCAACCTGGACCGGGTCGGCGAGGAGATCCGCGCGGCGGCGGTCGAGCTGGTCGGTGGTCCGGCCGACGACGAGACGGTACGCCGCGCGTTGGACCTGCTCGCCGCCGAGCACCCGGACGACCACACCATCGTCGACCTGGCCTCGATCACGATGGACGAGGCGAGTGACTTCGTCCGCGCGTACGACCTGGTGAGCGTGCCGGAGGACCCCTGCGTGATCCAGGTGATGCCGCAGTTCGCGCGCGGCGTGGCGGTGGCCTACTGCGACGCGCCGGGCGCGCTGGAGATCGCCGACCTGCCCACGTTCTACTGCATCGCGCCGGCTCCGACGGACTGGTCGGCGCACCGGGTGGAGTCGTTCTACCGCGAGTACAACGATCACATGATCAGGAACCTGACCGTGCACGAGGCGATGCCGGGTCACTTCCTCCAGCTCGCCCACGCCCGTCGGCACCGGGGCACGACCCGGGTCCGGGCGCTGACCCGGTCGGGTCCGTTCGTCGAGGGTTGGGCGGTCTACGCCGAGGAGTTGATGGCCGGGCACGGGTTCGGCGGGCTACCGGTGCGGTTGCAGCAGCTCAAGATGCAGTTGCGGATGACCCTCAACGCGTTGCTGGACCAGTTGGTGCACGCCGAGGAGGTGCCCGAGGCGGAGGCGATGGCGCTGCTGACCGGGCGGGGCTTCCAGGAGGAGGGTGAGGCGGCCGGCAAGTGGCGCCGCTCGCTGCTCACCTCGGCCCAGCTCTCCACCTACTTCGTCGGGTACGCGGAGGTCGCCGACATCGCCGGGGCCCGCCCGTCCGAGGTGCCCCTGCGGGACTGGCACGACGAGATGCTGGCGCACAACTGCCCGCCGCCGCGCCACCTGCGTACCCTCCTGGGGGTGTGAGGCCGCCGTGGTGGGACCAGCCGAGCTGTCACCGCTCAGCCCATCCGCAGCAGCCCACCCGGCGGATCATCGATCCAGGAGCCGGATGGCCAGGGCGACCAGGGCGCAGCCGGCCAGCCCGATCACCGCGGCGACGGTACCGGAGAGGATCGGGCCGGCGGTCCACGCGGCGCTGCGTACCCGGATCGCCATGGTCGCCATGCCGATCGCGCTGCTCAGGACGAACACGAGCGCCCCGAAAGCGATGGCGGCGAAGAGGATCAGGTCTTCCCAACCGTCCACGCCGGTTCGGGACTGCCAGGCGACCCAGCCGACGAAGGCGATGTAGAGCACCGCGTACCACGCTGGCACGGTGACGATCGCGACGACCCGGTCGCGGCGGCTGCGGAGCTGGCCGGGGGCCGGACGCTGAGTTTCGGTCATGGTGTCACTGTGACCACCGCGGGCCGGTCGGCGCGTGAGTAGCACTACTCAGGCGCGCTTCTGGGGTGAGAAGTGCGAAATGCTTAGGAATCGCTCGGTCGGCGGTCCACCACGCCGGCGCCCGGCGGCAGCTCGAACGCCGCGCCGTCGACCTGCTCCTGGTAGCGGCTCAACGCCAGCTCCACCGGTACGCCGTCGATCTGGCCGGTGAAGCTGCCGAGCACGCCCTCTCCGGTCACGCAGGCGTTGAAGCTCCCGGCCGTCTGGCGGACGTCGACGCAGGTGGCATGGTGTCCGGCGACGGTGGTCTCGCTCTGGGTGATGACCGCTCCGGGGTCCAGCGCGGCACTGGTCAGCAGGCCCATCACCAGCGGCGGCGTGACCAGGCCCTCGCGTTCGGCGGCGGCGAAGACGACCACCGGCGGTTTGCTGTTCGGGGCGGGCGGCGCTTCGAGCGTGCAGACCGTGCGCCCGTCGTCGGCCTCGCAGCGGGTGGTCGCCTCGGCGGTGGCGGTCAGCTTGCCGTCCGGCCACTCGTACGCGGACCGGGCCGGGTCCTGGGACTGGTTGATCGACGCGGTGCGTCCGCCCGCGAGTTGGTACTGCGCCGAGTAGGTCAACTCCAGCGCCCGGTCGATCCGGGCGGCGAGGTCGTTGACCACGTCGGCCCGTCCCATGGCCCGTCCGGCGTCGTCCAGAGCCTGACAGCCGGTGACGGTGAGCAACGCAATGACCGACACGGCGAGCGTACGGAGGGTGGTCGAAGCGGCGGGCATGGCGCCAAGCCTGATCGATCAGGTCCCGCTCGTGCAAACCCGTTGCCGGTTGACGCACGAGAATTCGGGAATGTCCGACCCGTCGGCGCTCACGGAGCGGGTCGCGGCCCGCCCGGTCGCGGTGCGGCGGAACGGGGACCGATACGCTGCGTTCAACACCTGCCTCAGCCGCACCGTCGCGGCCCATACCGCACGAGACGACACGAACGAGGAGCGACTCAGTGGCAACCATCGAGGTAATCGAGGCTCGGGAGATCCTGGACTCGCGGGGTAACCCGACGGTCGAGGTCGAGGTCGGGCTGGACGACGGCACGATCTCCCGAGCGGCGGTGCCCTCCGGCGCCTCCACCGGCGCCTTCGAGGCGGTCGAGCTGCGCGACGGTGACAAGGGCCGCTACCTGGGCAAGGGAGTGGAGAAGGCGGTCGCCAACATCGAGGACCGCATCGTCGACCAGCTCATCGGGTACGACGCCAGCGAGCAGCGGGTGATCGACCAGAAGATGCTGGACATCGACGGCTCCGACAACAAGGGCGAGCTGGGCGCGAACGCCATCCTCGGTGTCTCGCTGGCGGTGGCCAAGGCGGCGGCCGGCAGTGCCGGGCTGAGCCTCTTCCGTTACCTGGGTGGGCCGAACGCGCACCTGCTCCCGGTGCCGATGATGAACATCCTCAACGGCGGGGCGCACGCCGACAGCAACGTCGACATCCAGGAGTTCATGATCGCGCCGATCGGCGCGCCGAGCTTCCGGGAGGCGCTGCGCTCGGGTGCCGAGGTCTACCACGCGCTCAAGACCGTGCTGAAGAAGAAGGACCTGTCGACCGGGCTCGGTGACGAGGGCGGCTTCGCCCCGAACCTGCCCACCAACGCCGCCGCGCTCGACCTGATCGCCGAGGCGGTGGAGAAGGCCGGCTACACGCTCGGCACCGACATCGTCTTCGCCCTGGACGTGGCCGCCACCGAGTTCTTCTCCGACGGGCGGTACACGTTCGAGGGTGTCGCCAAGAGCGCCGAGGAGATGAGCGAGTACTACACCAAGCTCGCCGACGCGTACCCGATCGTGTCGATCGAGGACCCGCTGGCCGAGGACGACTGGACCGGCTGGCAGACGCTGACCACCGCGATCGGTGACCGGGTCCAGATCGTCGGCGACGACCTGTTCGTCACCAACCCGCAGCGCATCGCCCGGGGCATCGCCGAGCGGGCGGCGAACGCGGTGCTGGTGAAGGTCAACCAGATCGGCTCGCTGACCGAGACCCTGGACGCGGTCGACCTGGCCCACCGGGCTGGCTTCATGTGCATGATGAGCCACCGGTCCGGCGAGACCGAGGACACCACCATCGCCGACCTCGCGGTGGCCACCGGCTGCGGCCAGATCAAGACCGGTGCCCCGGCCCGCTCCGACCGGGTGGCCAAGTACAACCAGCTCCTGCGCATCGAGGAGGAGCTGGGCGACGCGGCGCGGTACGCCGGTGCGGGCGCCTTCCCGCGTTACCGTTCCGCCTGACGGGTGGTGAACCTCGGGGGAGGGGTGTGATGCAGCAGCGCCGCACGCCGGGTGGTCAACGTCCGGCCCGCCGGCCGGGACGCACCGGTCGGCCCGGCGTCGGCCGGGAGGGCGGAGGAGTCCGCGCCGAGTCGCGTACCACCGCCGGCCGGTCGCCGTCGGCTGCCCGCGGTGCCGAGGGCGTACGCTCCGCGAAGCGGCCCGCCGCCGCCCGGCGTACCGCCGCAGGCGGCGTCACCCGGCTCTCCGCACCCCGATCCCGAGGTCTCACCGGCCGGGCCACCGTGCTCGTCGCGGTGCTGATCGCGCTCGCCCTCGCCTACACGTATCCGGTCCGGGTCTACCTCGACCAGCAGGCCGACATCGAGCGGATGGAGTCCTCGCAGGACGCCCAGCGCAAGCTGATCGCCGAGCTGACCGAGGAGGCCGAGAAGTGGCAGGACGACGCGTTCATCGAGGCCAAGGCGCGGGAGCGGTTCTTCATGACCCGGCCCGGTGAGAAGTTGGTGGTGCTGCTCGACGACCCGGCCGGCGCCGCCCGGGACGCCGGCACCGCCGAGCCCGGCACCCCGTCCGTGCCGGACCGCTGGTACGACACACTCTGGTCGAGTGTGCGCGCCGCCGACGCGACCCCGACCGCCGACTGAGCACCGACCCACCCCGCACGAACGAGAGATGGCACCCGTGACTGTCGTACCACCGCAGGAGCCGGCGGCGGCCTCCGTACCCCCACCGAAGCGGGAACCGGCCACGGAGGCCGACCTCGCCGCGGTGGCCGCGCAGCTCGGACGCCCGCCGCGCGGCACCCGGGCGGTGGCGCACCGCTGCCCGTGCGGCCTGCCCGACGTGGTGGAGACGACGCCCCGACTGGCCGACGGCACTCCCTTCCCGACGCTGTACTACCTCACCTGCCCCCGCGCGACCGCAGCGTGCAGCCGGCTGGAGTCGGCCGGGTTGATGCGGGAGATGGCCGACCGGCTGGCCGACGACCCGGAGCTGGCCGACCGCTACCGGGCCGCGCACGAGGACTACCTCGCCCGGCGGGAGTCGATCGGCCAGGTCCCCGAGATTGCCGGCATCTCGGCCGGCGGGATGCCCGGCCGGGTGAAGTGCCTGCACGTCCATCTCGGTCACGCGCTCGGCGCCGGGTCCGGCGTGAACCCGTTCGGTGACGAGACGCTGGACCTGGTCGAGCCCTGGTGGGCGGCCGGCCGGTGCGTCGACGTGCCGGACGCCGAGTGAGCGGCGCGCCCGCTCCGGACGGGTCCGACGACATCCTGGTCCGGCCCGCCCGCACCGCCGACGTACGCGCCATCCGCCGGCTGGTGGACACCTACACCGACGACCGGCGGCTGCTCAGCAAGGCCACCGTCACGCTCTACGAACACGTGCAGGAGTTCCGGGTCGCCAGCCGGGTCGCCGACGGCGCGGTGGTGGGCTGCGGCGCGCTGCACGTGATGTGGGAGGACCTGGCCGAGATCCGGACGGTGGCGGTCGACCCGACCTGTCGGGGCCGCCGGATCGGGCACCGGATCGTGGCCGAGCTGATCGAGGCGGCGCGGGACCTGGGCATCGCCCGGATCTTCGTCCTCACCTTCGAGACCCGGTTCTTCGGCTCGTTCGGCTTCACCGAGATCGACGGCGCCCCGGTGCCGAACCCGGTCTACGAGCAGTTGCTGCGCTCGTACGACGAGGGGGTCGCCGAGTTCCTCGACCTGGAACGGGTCAAGCCGAACACGCTGGGCAACACCCGGATGCTGCTGCGCCTCTGAGGCCGGGTGCCCGGTCGGCACGCCACTGTAGGGTGACCGTCGTGACGACGCGTGTGGCCGCCATCGACTGTGGCACCAACTCGATCCGGTTGCTGGTCGCCGACCTGCCCGACCCGTCGGACGGGTCGTCCGCGCCGCTGCGCGACGTGTCCCGGCGGATGGAGATCGTCCGGCTGGGTCAGGGTGTCGACGCCACCGGCCGGCTCGCCCCCGAGGCGATCGAGCGGACCCGGGTCGCGCTCGCCGACTACGCCGCCGAGATCGAGAAGCTCGGTGTGGAGCGGGTGCGGATGTGCGCCACCTCGGCCAGTCGGGACGCGGAGAACGCCGCCGAGTTCCGGGACATGGTGCAGCAGACGCTGGGCGTGGCGCCGGAGGTGGTCAGCGGCGACGAGGAGGCCCGGCTCTCCTTCACCGGCGCGGTACGCGGCCTGCCCTCCGACGCCCGGTCGCCGTTCCTCGTGGTGGACATCGGCGGCGGCTCCACCGAGTTCGTGGTGGGCAGCCGGGAGGGCGGCGTCGACGCGGCGATCTCGATGGACATCGGCTGCGTCCGGATGACCGAGCGGCACCTGCACGGTGACCCGCCCGGGCTGGACGAGATCGCCGCCGCGCAGGCCGACATCGCGGTGGCGGTCGACCGCGCGCTGACGGTGGTGCCGGGACGTGGGGCGGCCACGCTGGTCGGGCTCGCCGGGTCGGTCACCACCGTGGTCGCGATCGCCCAGGGCCTCACCGGGTACGACCCGACCCGCATCCACCACGCCCGGGTGTCCTACGACCGGGTGGCGCAGGTGACCGCCGAGCTGCTGGCGGCGGATCGGGAGCAGCGGTTGGCGATCCCGGTGATGCATCCGGGCCGGGCCGACGTGATCGGTGCGGGCGCGCTCGTCCTCCGAGTGATCATGGAACGGGCCGGCATGGACTCGGTCGTCGCCTCCGAGCACGACATCCTCGACGGCATCGCGTGGAGCCTGGCGCAGCCCACGACCTGAGGCACGCGAACGGGAGGTGAACACCACTGCTCCCGCATCTTCCTAGCGACGGTCACCGCGTGGCAGGCTACCGACACGTACGACCACTGGGCGACCAGCCAGCGTTGACTGACCGCTAGGAGGATGGGCCGATGGGCGAGATGGTTACTTATCGTGGCGACGGAGGTACCGGCGAGGGGTACCTCGCGGTGCCCGCCAGTGGCACGGCCAGCCCTGCGGTCATCGTCATCCAGGACTGGTGGGGCCTGGTGCCGCAGATCCGGTCGGTGGTGGACCGCTTCGCCGAGGCGGGTTTCGTCGCGCTGGCGCCGGACTTCCGGCACGGCGAGCCGGCGGGCAAGCCGAGCGAGCCCCGACGGCTGTTGAACGGCCCGCAGATGGACGAGGCGGCACGCGAGATCGCGGTGGCCGCCGAGTACCTCGCCGGGCGTTCCGAGGTGACCGGGAAGGTCGGCTGCGCGGGTTTCTGCGCCGGGGCGAGCCTGGCGCTCTGGGCGGCCAGCCACTCCGAGCGGATCGTCGCCGCCGCCGCGTTCTATCCCCGGCTGCCCTGGGAGGGCATGCGTCCGGAGTGGACCGACTACGCCGGCAAGGACGCCCTCGTGCACTGCTCCGAGGCGGACGGCACCTCCACCGACCCGGGGGTCCAGACGGTACGCCGGGCGATCGAGAACGCCGGTGGCACCTGCCAGTTGCACGACTACCCGGGCACCGCGCACGCCTTCTTCAACGAGGACCGGCCGGAGAAGTTCGACCTGCGTGCCGCCACCAGCGCCTGGGCCCGCACCCTCGAACTGTTCCGGGCCAAGCTTGGCTGAGTCGCGTACCCCGGCCGACGTGGTCGCCCGCGCCGCGCGGGCGACCGATCTCGCCGACCTCGACGCGGCCGTCGCCGACTGCTTCGCCTGCCCCCGGCTGGTCGACTGGCGGGAGGAGGTGGCGCGGACCAGACGTGCCGCCTTCCGCGACCAGGAGTACTGGGGTCGACCGGTGCCCGGTTTCGGCGCCCCCGAGGCCCGGATCGCCGTGCTCGGGCTCGCGCCGGCGGCGCACGGCGGCAACCGCACCGGCCGGGTCTTCACCGGCGACCGCTCCGGCGAAGTGCTCTTCGCCGCGCTGCACCGCGCCGGCCTGGCCAACCAGCCGACCAGCGTGTCCGCCGACGACGGACTGACCCTGCGGGACACCCGGATCTTCGCGGCGGTGCGGTGCGCCCCGCCGGAGAACAAGCCGAGCCCGGCCGAGCGGGACACCTGCGCGCCCTGGTCGTACCGGGAGGTCGACCTGATCCGGCCGACGCTGCGGGTGGTGGTCGCGTTGGGTGCCTTCGCCTGGGCCGCGTGGTGGCCGATGTTGCGCCACGTGTACGGCGTCCGTCCGCCCAGCCCGCGACCGTCGTTCGGCCATGGGGCACACTGGTCCGGCACGGCCGTACCGGAACTGCTCGGTTGCTACCACGTCAGCCAGCAGAACACCTTCACCGGACGGCTGACACCAGGAATGCTTGACGATGTGTTCGCCCGGGCGAGACAACTGGCCGGGCTGGACTGACGCTGCGGGGTGGTGGAGATGGCGGACGTGACGCAGACGAGCCCGCCGTACGCCCTGGTGGAGCGAAGGTAGGTCGGAGTGGACCTGCTGCGCAAGTGGTGGCCCGTCACCGCGGTGATCGGCCTGCTCGCCCTCGTCACGCTGGCCGCCGCGCACTCGTCGATCGGCGCGAGCCGGGTCCCGCCGGCCGTGCAGGACGCCCCGTTCGTCCTGGAGTACCCGACCGACGATCCGCGTCCCTCGATCCCGGCCGAGCCGCGCGAGGCCGCCGAGCAGACCCGGACCGAGATCCCGCCCTGGCTCGGCACGGTGGCGTTGGCGCTGCTCGGCGTCGTCCTGCTCGTGGTCATCGGCTATCTCGCCTGGACGGTGATCCGTGGCATGGCGCGCCGGGTAACCCGGCGACTGCCCGCCCGTCCGGCTCGCCGCAGCGCCGCAGGCACCGCCCGCGAGGTGGTCGCCGCAGTCGACGCCGGCCTGGTCGACCTGGACGACCGCGCCACCGACCCGAGGACCGCGGTGATCGCCTGTTGGGTCCGCCTCGAAGAGGCCGCCGCCGGTGTCGGGGTGCCCCGGCTGGCCGGCGACACCCCGACCGACCTGGTCACCCGGCTGCTACGCGGCGACTCCGCGAACGGGGTGCCGGCTATCGTCAGCGCCGACGTGCTGGCCGAGTTGGCACACGTCTACCGCGAGGCGCGGTACGCGACCCGCCCGGTCGACGAGCGCACCCGCGACCAGGCCCGCGCCGCCCTGCGCCGGTTGCGCGGCGAACTCGCGGCCACCGTCGAGCGGGACGTGATGGCATGAGCAAGACCAGTATCGACGACCTGCTCAGTTTCGAGGAGGAACGGCCGGTCCAGCAGGAGGCGCCCCGGGGTGGGCGGCTGCGGAGCGTCGTCGGGTTCCTCGCCGTCACCGCCGCCGCGACCGTGGTCCTGATCGCCGGGCTACGGGCGGTCGGGTTGCGGGTGTCCCTGGTGGTGCTGGTCGCCGGAGTCGTCACCGTGTTCGCGGTACGCCGTATCGTCGCCACGCTCGCCCCGCCGTCGCGCTCCGGACAGACGGGGGCGCGACCGCAGCAGCACGGGGAGGAGGACGGGATGTACAACTGGGACGCCCGGGACGCGTTGCGGACCGCGATCAACGGTTGGGAGATTCCGCTGGAGTGGTCCAAGGGCCAGCCGGAACGCTTCTCCCACATGATCCTGCCCCGCCTCGCCGAGCTGGCCGACGAGCGGCTCCGGCTCAAGCACGGCATGACCCGCGAGTCGGATCCGGGCCGGGCCCGGGCCCTGCTGGGTGAGCGACTGTCGACGTTCCTGGACACCCCGCCCCGCCGTACCCCTTCGCCGCGCGATCTCGCGGCGATCGTCGCCGAACTGGAGAAGATCTGATGAACGACGCCGGCCAGACGATGCCCCCTGCCGAGGTCGGCCGCCTCGCCCGGGCGGTGCTGGACGCGGTGGGCCAGGTCGTCGTCGGCAAGCGGGATTCGCTGGAACTCGTCCTCGCCGGCATCCTCGCCGGTGGACACGTGCTGCTGGAGGATCTGCCCGGCCTGGGCAAGACGCTCACCGCGCGGTCCTTCGCCCAGGCGCTCGGGCTGGACTTCCGTCGTCTCCAGTTCACCCCGGACCTGCTGCCCGCCGACGTCACCGGCTCTTTCCTCTACGACCAGCGCAGCGGCGACTTCACCTTCCGGGCCGGCCCGGTCTTCACCAACCTGCTGCTGGCCGACGAGATCAACCGGACGCCGCCGAAGACCCAGTCCGCCCTGCTGGAGGCGATGCAGGAGAAGCAGGTCTCGGTGGAGGGGGTCACCTACCGTCTGGACGAGCCCTTCCACGTGCTCGCCACCGCCAACCCGATCGAGTACGAGGGCACCTACCCGCTGCCGGAGGCGCAGCTGGACCGTTTCCTGCTGCGCGTGTCGTTCGGGTATCCCGATCACGAGGAGGAGTGGGAGGTGCTGCGTCGGCGGATGGCCCGCCGCCGCGAGGAGGCCGAGATCAAACCGGTCGTGGACGCCGCCACCCTGCGCTCCATGCAGGCGGCGTTGGAGGACGTGGTGGTGGAGGACTCGGTCGGCCGGTACATCGTGTCGCTGACGGCGGCCACCCGGGAACACCCGTCGGTGCTGGTCGGTGCCTCGCCGCGTGGTTCGTTGGCACTGCTGCTGCTGGCCCGGGTACGGGCCGTGCTCTCCGGCCGGGACTACGTGGTGCCGGAGGACGTCAAGGACGTCGCGGCACCGGCGCTCTCGCACCGGATCACGTTGCGGCCGGAGATGTGGCTGCGGCGGGTCGACCCGTCCTTCGTGGTCGGCGAGGTCCTGGACGCCACCCCCGCCCCGGCCAGTGGTGCGCTGCCCAGCTACGCCGCCGGTGGACCGGGACACTGACCCGTCGTGACCGCTCCGGACCGACCGGCCCCGCCCGCCTGGACGCCCACCGCGGCGCTCGGCCGAGCGGTGCTGCTCACCGGCCTGCTGCTGGCCGCCGCAGTGTTGTTGGGCCGGGTCGACCTGGTCGTGCTGGCGGTGCCGTTCGCGCTCGGCACCGCGTACGCGTTGCGCCGCCGACCGACCGAGCTGCCGCAGGTGTGGATCAGTGCCGACGAGGCGCACCTGGTGGAGGGCGGTGAGGTGAGCGGCACGGTCAGCGTCGGCAACCCGGGCACCGTGCCGTACGACGTGGCGGTGCTGCGTACCCGCGTCTCGCCGTGGTTGCGGGTGACCCGCGCGGCCCTCGCCGGTGGCGACGCGCCCACCGGCCGCCGCGCCTCGCCGACCGACCGGCCCTTCGTCACCTCGGTCAGCCCGGACACCGCAGTCGACCTGGAACTCTCCGGCACCGCGCTGCGGTGGGGGCGGCACCGGATCGGGCCGGCCGGTGCCCGGGTCGCCGCCGGGCAGGGTCTGCTGACGTCCCGCGCGGTGTACGCCGAGCCGATCAGGTCCAGGGTGTACCCGAAGACCGAGCCGTTCGACGCCGTCGAGGCGATGCCCCGGGCCGCAGGCCTGGTCGGCGCGCACCATTCGCGCCGGCCCGGCGAGGGCGGCGAGCTGGCCGGTGTCCGTGTGTTCGCCCCCGGTGACCGGCTGCGTCGCATCGACTGGCGGGTGTCGCTGCGGGCCCGGCAACTGCACGTGGCGTCCACCCTCTCCGACCGGGACGCCGAGGTGGTCGTGCTGCTCGACGTGCTCGCCGAGGCGGGACGTTCCGGCGGGGTCGCCGGCACCGCCTCGGTGCTGGACACGACGGTGCGGGCCGCCGCCGCCATCGCCGAGCACTACCTGCACCGGGGCGACCGGGTGGCGTTGCTGGAGTACGGCCCGAGCGCCCGGCGCCTGCGTCCGGCCACCGGACGCCGCCAGTACCTGACGGTCCTGGAGTGGCTGCTGGACGTGAAGGCGCAGTCCTCTCCGCACGAGCCCTACGACCAGGTGTTCGGGCCGCAGGTGCTCTCCGCCGACGCACTGGTGGTGGTGCTCACGCCGCTGCTGGAGGAGCGGTCGGCGCAGATGCTGGCCCGGCTGGCCCGCTCGGGCCGGTTCGTGGTCGCGGTGGACACCCTGCCGTCCGACCTCACCCCGCCGACCGACCGGGGCTGGGCCGAGGTGGCGTACCGGCTGTGGCGGCTGGACCGGGACACGATGATCGCCCAGCTTCGCGAGCACGGGGTGCCGGTGGTGCCCTGGGCCGGTGCGGGCAGCCTCGACCAGGTGCTGCGGGACGTGGCCCGGCTGGCCACCGCACCCCGGGTGGGTGGCCGGTGATCGCACGGCTCAAGGCGGTACGAACGGCGGCCGTCCGGATCACCCTGGCCCCCGTCCTGGTGCGTCTCGGCGTCTTCCTCGTCACCTTCGCCGGACTGCTGCTGTCATACCCCGTCCAGATGCTCCAGGGGCCGACGCTCGGTGCGTTGGCCGTGGTCGCGGTGGCGCCCGCGCTCTCGCCGCACCGGTTCTGGCCGAGTTTCGCCGCGCTGGTCACGGTCGCCGGCTGGGTGCTCGCCACCGACCTGCACGAGCGACCGATCGCGTTGTGGCGGCTGCTGACCGTGGCGGCGCTGCTCTACCTCGCGCACACGGTGACCGCCCTGGCGGCGCTGCTGCCGTACGACGCCGCAGTGGACCCGGACCTGATCGTGCGTTGGCTCACACGGGCGGGCGTAGTGGTGCTCGCCACGTCGGTCCTCGGGGTGCTGCTCGTCGAATTGGCCCGGGTCGGCGGCGACGGCACCGGCCGGATTCCCGTCACCATCGCCGGTCTGCTGGTGGTAACCGGGTTGACCGCGATGCTGGCCTGGCTGCTGCGACGCAGGTGAACGGCGGTTCTGCCGGGGCCGCCGGGGCCTGCGGGGCCGCAGGGATGCGTCCGGTTTCGTCCCTGCGGTAGCGCGGGTCACACTCAGGTTGTGCTCGGTCACAGAAGGGTGCCGCGAGCGGGGTTACCGGGGCTGGCGCGGGAAAGATGTAAGTGTGAATCCGAAGCGGATCCTTGTGGTGGGTGCCGGGCACGTCGGGCTCTACGCGGCCCTGCGCCTGTCGAAGAAGCTCAGCTCTCGTGAGGCCGAGGTCATCGTCGTCGACCCGCAGCCGCACATGACCTACCAGCCGTTCCTCCCCGAGGCGTCGGGAGGGAACATCTCTCCGCGGCACTCCGTGGTGCCGCTGCGTCGCGAGTTGCGCAAGTGCACGGTGGTGGCCGGTGCGGTGACCCGTATCGAGCACGACCGCAAGACCGCCACCGTGCAGCCGATCATCGGCCCGCCGCGCGAGATCGCGTACGACCACGTCGTGGTCGCACCGGGTTCGGTCTCCCGGACCCTGCCCATCCCGGGCCTGCACGAGCACGGCATCGGGTTCAAGACCATCGGTGAGGCCATCTATCTGCGCAACCACGTGTTGGAGCAGTTGGACGTGGCGGCCGCGACGACCGACCCGGAGGTACGGCGCCGCGCCCTCACCTTCGTCTTCGTCGGTGGCGGGTACGCCGGCATCGAGGCGCTCGCCGAGATGGAGGACATGGCCCGGCACGCGCTGAAGTACTACCCGGAGCTGACGGCGTCGGACATGCGGTGGGTGCTGGTCGAGGCCACCCAACGGGTGCTTCCCGAGGTCGACCGGGACATGGGTGCCTACACCGTGCAGCAGTTGCTGAAGCGGGACATGGACATCCGGCTGGACACCCGCCTGGAGTCCTGCGTCGACGGGGTGGTCACGCTCTCCGACGGGGACAGCTTCCCCTCGGACACCATCGTGTGGACGGCGGGCGTGAAGCCGGCACCGATGCTGGACGCCACCGACTTCCCCCGCGACGAGCGGCGTCGGGTCACCTGCCGACCCACCCTCCAGGTGGTCGACGGGGACCGGGTCCTCGATGGCGCCTGGAGCGCCGGTGACTGCGCCGCCGTACCGGACCTGACCAAGCCGCCGGGCAACTTCTGCTCGCCCAGCGCCCAGCACGCGGTACGCCAGGCCCAGCGGATGGCCGACAACATCGTCGCCGTGGTCCGTGGCGAGCAGCCGGTCGACTACAAGCACAAGCACGCCGGCAGCGTGGCGAGCCTCGGCCTGCACAAGGGCGTGGCCCAGGTCTACGGCATCAAGATGACCGGCTGGCCGGCGTGGTTCATGCACCGGACGTACCACATGAGCCGGATCCCCTCGTTCAACCGCAAGGTCCGGGTGGTGGTCGACTGGACGTTGGCGTTCTTCCTCAAGCGTGAGGTGGTCGCCCTCGGTCAGTTGCACGACCCGCGCGAGGAGTTCGCCGAGGCGTCCTACCCGGGCTCCAAGGCGTAGTGGTCCGAGCCCGCGCGGCCCACCGGCCGCGCGGGCTCAGACCCGCCAGATCCAGGCGTCGGCCACCCGGCTGGACGGCCCGTAGAGCGCCTCCAGGGTCAGCCGCAGGCTGTCCGCGTGCGCCGTGGCGACCGCCAGCACCACGCAGGAGACACCCCAGTGCCGCACGTCCTCGGCGGCCCGGCGGCGCTGGTTCGCACCGACCACCGGCCGTAGACCGCTCCGGGCCACCTCGGCGAGCAGCGTGGAGGTGGGCCGTGGGGCCACTCCCATCGCGGCGCTGCCGCCCCGGCCGTGCGGGCCGATGAAGAACCCCTCCGGCATGCCGAAGGCGGCGTCGGCGGCCGTCGACCACCGCATCGGCCAGGGGTCCTTCGGCGTCGCCAACGGCACCGGCATCAGCACCCCGCCCGGTTCGACGCAGGTCCGCCAGTGCCCGGCGGTGACGAACTCGGGCACCGGCGTGCGCGCGGCGGTGGGCAGCGGCGTCGGCACCAGTGGCAGGAGCACCACACCGGCCGTCACCAGCGCCAGTCGTCGGGCGCGCCGGCCCGCGCGCAGCGCCCGGTCCAGCGCGAGCACCAGGATCGTCGCCGCCAGCGGCGGCACCGCCAGGGCGAAGCGCATCGGCAACGCACCGTCCACCACCGGCAGCCCGGCCAGCAGCGCGTACGGTCCGGGAAGGCCGGTGCCCTCGCCCCGGTGGACCACCTCGGGGCCGAGCGAGAGCGTCCCCATCACCAGGATGCCGGCGAGGCAGGCCAGCGCCAGCGGGCGCCGCCGCAGCCAGAGCGCACACCCCGCGGTGACCACCAGCAGGGGCCAGCCCAGGAAGGTGTTGTACTCCGCCGGCCCGGTGGTCAGCGCGGCCGAGCGTTCGTCACCGAGCAGGGTCAGCGGCGAGACGGCCCACCAGCTGCGCAGGTCGGCCGAGAAGTAGTGCGGGCTGAACATGCCGTCGGCGACGCCGAGCGGCCCGGCGAACTGGAGCCACAGCGGCCGGGCGAGCACCAGCAGGGCCAGCCCGGTGGCGAGCGCCATCCCGCCGACGAAGGCGGGCAGCGCGCGGCGGGTCAGGTCCCGGTCCACGACCGCCATGGTCGCGGCCATCACCAGCAGGGTGACGGCGGCGAGGAAGAGCACCTCCTCGCCGACGAACACCTGGGCGCAGACCACGGCGGCGAGCCCCACGGCGGAGGTCACCAGCCGCCGCCGGTCCGGTCCGGCCCGCTCGGTGTCGGCGGCCCGGAGCAGGCGCACCACCAGCCAGACCACGACCGGCAGCAGCCACTGGGCGGTCATGTGCAGGTGGCTGTTGGTCTGCGAGACCATCCCGGGGCCGAAGCCGCACAGCGCGCCGCCCAGGACGGCGGCCAGGCGGTGCACGCGCAGCAACCGGGCGAACAGCAGGTACCAGGCGGTCGCGGTGGCGGCCAGGTTGCCGGCGGCGAGCAGGGCGAAGGTGACCGGCGCGCCGAACACCAGGGTGACCGGTGCGAACAGCAGGCCGAGGGCGACGACCGAGGTGTTGGCCATCAGGTTCACCCCGTCCGGGGCGTTCATCCGGTCGGTGTGCAGCCCGAAATCGCCCAGCAGGGCCCGCGCGTCCACGGTCAGGAACCACTCGTAGAGGACCTGGTCCTCGGGGTTGAGGGCGAGCACCCGCCCCGTCGGGTCGGGCCAGAGCCCGTGTGTGAGCCAGCCCGCCAGCATCACGAACACCAGCCCCACCAGCAGGTCGGCCCGGTGCCGTGAGACGGCCGCCACCAGTCGGGCCCGGCGTGGCAGGCGTACCCGATCGGTGGTGCGGATCGCCCGCTCGGACACGCCGTTTTCGCGTGCGGTGGGTGCGGCGCTGCTCACGGCCTCGACCCTAGTGCGGGTGCTCCGCGCGGGACGCCGCAGCGGGCGGGAACCCGCTACCGTGGCACTGCACCACGCGTGTCGTCGCGTCGGGGTCACCCGCCCGGGTGGTGGAACGGCAGACACGGCCGCCTTAAAAGCGGCTGCCGCAAGGCGTGCGGGTTCGACCCCCGCCCCGGGCACTCTCAGGGTTCCCTCAGCATTCCGATCGACATCGCGCTGCTCCGGCCGTCTACTCTTGTAGCGCGCGTTGACGTGCCACGACCCCCTTAGGGAGGCCAGAGAGTGAAGACTTCGAACCCGGTGCTCGCCCGGCTCGGCCAGGCGGCCGAGCGGGAGCGTGCCGCCGGGTACGCCCCGACCGGGCCGTACGGACAGCCCGGATACCCCCAGCAGCAGTACCCGCCGCAGGCCGGTTACCCCGGTGCGCCGGGTTACCCGTCCGCGCCGCCGGCGGTCACCCCCATGTCGATCGACGACGTGGTGGTCAAGACCGTCATGCTCCTGGCCATCGTCGGTGTGACCGGCGCGGCGGCCTGGGTGATGGTGCCCGACGCGCTGCTCGGCGTCGCCTGGATCGGTGCCGCCGTCGTGGGCCTTGTGCTCGGCATGATCATCTCGTTCTCCAAGATGGCGAACCCGGCTCTGGTCATCGCGTACGCGGTGGTCCAGGGCGTGCTCGTCGGCGCGGTGAGCAAGTTCTTCGAGTCGCTGTACGACGGCATCGTGGTCCAGGCGGTGACCGCCACCTTCGGTGTCTTCTTCGTGATGACCATGCTCTACCGGGCGAAGGTCATCCGGGCGACGCCGAAGTTCGTCAAGGGCATGGTCGCCGTGATGGCGGGTCTCTTCGCCGTCATGCTGATCAACCTGGTGCTGGCGATGTTCGGTGTGAACACCGGTCTGCGTGACGGCAGCCCGCTGGCCATCGGGTTCAGCATCGTCTGCATCGTGGTCGCCTCGCTGAGCTTCATCCTCAGCTTCAAGGAGGTCGAGGACGGCGTCCGGATGGGCCTGCCGCAGCGCTACTCCTGGGTCGCCGCCTTCGGCATCCTGGTCAGCCTGATCTGGCTCTACATCGAGATGCTGCGCCTGCTGAGCTACTTCCAGGGCGACGACTGATCATCGCCGCCCAGCGACCGACCGGCGCCCGCCCCACCGTGGGGCGGGCGCCGTCGTTCGTAGTCGGACCCGTCGGCGGCGGGCATGATCGCCGGTTCCCGGGCGGTGCGTACAGTGCGGGGATGGGTGATTCGCCGGGGCGGGACGAGGTGGGGCGAGGAGTCGAACTGCTGGTGCGGCAGGTCGGGCACTGGCAGCACCCCCGCTGGGCGGCCACCGCCTCCCGGGGCGACGTGTCCCGGGCGGACCTGGTGCACCGGTTGGTGCAGGAGATCGCCGACCTGGCCGCCGACGCGGAGGGGCAACCCCGGCGTACCGTGCCCCGGCTCGGCAACGACCTCGTCCTGCCCGACCAGCTCCGGGTGGTCGCCGCCGACCTGCTGGCCGCCGGCCCCACCGAGCAAGCGCTGGCGCGGGCCGCCGCCGAGGTGGCCGCGACCCGCACCGCGCTCTAGGAACCGCCTCAGTTCAGGCGTTCGAGGACCATCGCCATGCCCTGCCCGCCGCCGACGCACATGGTCTCCAGGCCGATGGTCCCGTCGTGCCACTGCAACGCGTTGAGCAGGGTGCCCGTGATCCGGGCGCCGGTCATCCCGAACGGGTGACCGACCGCGATCGCGCCGCCGGCCACGTTCAGCTTCTCCTCGGGGATGCCGAGCTGCCGGTACGACGGGATCACCTGCGCCGCGAACGCCTCGTTGATTTCCACCAGGTCGACGTCGTCGATGGTCATACCGGCACGTGCCAGCGCCTGCCGGCTGGCCTCGACCGGACCGAGCCCCATGATCTCCGGCGACAGCGCGGTGACGCCGGTCGAGACGATCCGGGCCAGCGGGGTGACCCCCAACTCCTCGGCCCGCTGGGCACTCATCACGACCACGGCGGCGGCGCCGTCGTTGAGCGGGCAGCAGTTGCCGGCGGTGATCCGCCCGTCCGGTCGGAACACCGGCTTGAGCGCGGAGACCGCCTCCAGCGTCACCCCGGCACGCGGGCCGTCGTCGGCGGTGACCACGGTGCCGTCCGGCGTGGTGACCGGGGTGATCTCGCGGGCCCAGAAGCCGTCGGCGATCGCCTTCTCCGCCAGGTTCTGGCTGCGGACGCCGAAGGCGTCCATGTCGGCACGGCTGACGTCGTGCACCTGGGCCAGGTTCTCGGCGGTCTGCCCCATGGCCAGGTAGACGTCGGGCAGCGTGCCCTGCTCGCGCGGGTCGGTCCAGACCGGAGCACCGGCTTCCGTGCGGCTCCTGGAGCGGTCCCGCGCCTCGGCGAACCGGGGGTTCTCCCAGCGTCCCAGCAGGGCCTGTGCCTCCGGGGGCAGGACGTCGGAGTTGCCCCGGGCATAGCGGGAGACGGTCTCGACCCCGGCGGAGACGAAGACGTCCCCCTCACCGGCGCGGATCGCGTGCATCGCCATCCGGGTGGTCTGCAGGGACGAGGCGCAGTAGCGGGTGGTCGTGGCACCGGGCAGGCCGTCCAGGCCCATCAGGACGGCGACCACCCGGGCCATGTTGAAGCCCTGCTCACCACCGGGCAGACCGCACCCCAGGTAGAGGTCGTCGATCTCGCGTGGGTCGAGTTGGGGGATCTTGTCCAGGGCGGCCTGCACGATGGTGGCGGCGAGGTCGTCCGGCCGGACATCGCGGAGCGAACCCTTGTGGGCCCGGCCGATGGGGGAGCGGGCGGTGGCGACGATCACGGCGTCGCGGGACGACTCAATCGGCATGCGCCCACGCTAACTCGGCGGTAACTTGCAGCGGAAGTTTTCCGCCGTCGGGAAATGTCACCCCGCCACGTCGGCCTGATCGACCCAGGTCAGCGACGAGGCGTGACCGCCGCTGCGGCGACTACGGCCGGCAGCAGGGCGTGCGCCCAGACCCGGTAGCCGTCGGCGGAGGGGTGGTAGCCGTCGTGGCAGAACGTGCCCGCGTCGGCCCGGAACACCGGACCGGTCTCGGTGCCCAGGTCGACGACCGTGCCACCGGCGTCCAGGACCGCGCCGGTCTGCGCCCGCGCCACCCAGCGCCCCACCAGGCCGACGACCTGACGCAGGGGCGGGGCGATCGCGCGGACCGCCCCCAGGTCCGGGCAGGTGCCGACGACGACCTCGACGCCCGCCTGGCGGAGCCGGTGCACGGCGGCACCGAGGTAGGCGGCGGCGTCGGCCGGGCGGCGCATGCTGGTCACGTCGTTCGCGCCGACCAGGATGACCGCGACGTCCGGCCGCTCGCCGAGCAGTGCCCGCGCCACCTGGGTGGCCAGGTCGGTCGAGCGGGAACCGGAGACGCCGACGCTGGACAGCTGCACCTGCCGCCCGGCGGGTCCCTCGGCGAGCAGCTCGGCCAGTTGACCGCCGATGGTGTCGCCCAGACGGTCGACCCCGACGCCGAGCGCCGAGGAGTCGCCGAGCAGCACCAGACGCAGCACCGGCGCGTCGCTGCGACCGACCGTGGCCCGCAGCGCCAGCCCCAGCTCCGGCTGGGCGTACCGGCGGTTGCGTGCCGCCACGGCCTGACCGGCCAGGACGGCGGCACCGCCGAGCGTGCTGGCGAGCAGGGAGACGGCGGCCGTGCGGGCGACCCGAGCGCCGGGCGACCGCCCGGTCATCGTGTCGCTCCCAGGCGCGTGCCGGTACACCGTGGCCCGTGCTGCTGCCTGATCCGCTCAGTCATCTGAGTCCCTCCACTGCGGGTGAGTCGATCGCGGAGGTCGGCTGTGGCGTCGTGCCGCCCCCGAAGAATCCCCGGCGGCGAAGCTGTGCCCACCGGCCGGCCGGCCCGCTCTCGCTGCCACGGACCTGCGTTCCGCTGACCTCCGTCCCCGGGTGCTGGGCCGCTTCCTGAGCGGCCCTCGGCAATGACCGTACGCCTTCCGGGCGCATGCGCGAAGGCCCGCGTTCGGCTCCCTGCCCGAGCGCGGAGACCACCGTGGGCAACAGGGCGGCGGCGGCTGCCGCATAGCCCTCGGCGGACGGATGGAACCGGTCCCAGGCGAACATCCGTCCCGGCTCGGCGTCGAACCGGGGACCGAGCAGGTCACCGAGGGAGACCGTCCAACCGCCCGCCGACACGACGGCGACGGTCTGGGCGGCGGCGAGCTGCCTACTCCACCGACGGGCCAGCCAGCGCAGCGGCGGCTGGATCGGCCGGATCGCTCCCAGGTCGGGACAGGTGCCGACGACGACCTCGGCCCCGGCCGCCCGCAACGCGCGAACCCCCTCGGCGAGATGGCGGATGGCCAGGGCGGGTGGCGTCCGGTTGGTCACGTCGTTGGCGCCGATCAGGATGACCGCGACGTCGGGATCGCAGTCCACGGCCGCCTCGACCTGGAAGCGCAGGCCCGCCGAGATGGCGCCGACCACGGCGAAGCGGTGCAGCCGGACCGGCCGTCGCAGCCGCCGGGACAGACCGGTCGCCAACAGGGCACCAGGCGTCTCGCGGCGGCGGTGCACGCCGTAGCCGGCGGCCGAGGAGTCGCCGAGCACGACCACGGTGATCGGCGTACCCGGGAACTTCGCACCGTAGACCCCGTCGCAGCGCGGCGGTGGTGCCTCGGCCATCGGGATGGTCCGTCGGGCCTGCCGGGCCTGGCCGAACAGCACCCCGGTGGTGGCCGCCGCGGCGGCCACCGTGGCACCCGTGCCGATCGCGGCGGCAAGGGCCGCCCGCCGCGCGTGCTGCCAGCGCGGACGATCCGAGACGACGGAATCAACCACCCCCATGAAGCGACACTAGCGCGCGGGTACGACGGCTCGCTGTCGTCGAGCACTCTGCGCTGATGCCTGGAAAACGACCGATCCGGGTACTTGGCGCTGTGGCGTCGTGTGACGGATCGTGGAGGTTGCGCCGGGTCGTCACGCTGCACGGTGGAGAGGAGCACGACGATGGCTAAGACGTTGAAACGGGGTGCGGCGTTCGTCGCCCTGGCCCGGGCGCTGACGGCCGGTGCCCGGGGCGGTCCGTCGATCGGCGCACGGGTCGGGGCGCTGCCCAGGATGATCGGGGCCACCGCCCGTGGACAGTACGACGGCGGCCTGCGGCTGGCGATGATGACGGCGGCCACGGCCTACATCGTCTCGCCGATCGACGCCGTGCCGGAGATGTTCCTGACGGTGTTCGGGCTGATCGACGACGCGGTGATGGTGACCTGGTTGGCCGGTGCCGTGCTGGCCGAGACCGAGCGTTTCCTGGAGTGGGAGGCGCGGGGCGGCTCCGTGATCCCGGGGCACGTGGTGCCCTGACCCGACGTACCCTGGGCGCGGGAATCACGCGAGTCACCCGCCCGGCCTCCGGCGCCGGCGCCGGAGGAAAGGGCACAACGAGGTGCAGTACTACGACAACGTCGTCGAGATGATCGGCAACACCCCGCTGGTACGACTGCGTACCGTCGCCGAGGGCATCCAGGCGACCGTGCTGGCGAAGGTGGAGTACCTCAACCCCGGCGGCTCGGTCAAGGACCGGATCGCGGTGCGGATGGTCGAGGATGCCGAGGCCGCCGGCATCCTCCGGCCCGGTGGCACCATCGTCGAGCCGACCAGCGGCAACACCGGTGTCGGGCTGGCCCTGGTGGCGCAGCTCAAGGGCTACCGGTGCGTGTTCGTCTGCCCCGACAAGGTCAGCCAGGACAAGCAGGACGTGCTGCGGGCGTACGGCGCCGAGGTGGTCGTCTGCCCGACCGCCGTCGCGCCCGAGGACCCGCGCTCCTACTACAACGTCTCCGACCGGCTGGCCCGGGAGATCCCCGGCGCCTGGAAGCCCAACCAGTACGCCAACCCGGCCAACCCCCGCTCGCACTACGAGACCACCGGTCCGGAGCTGTGGAAGCAGACCGAGGGCCGGATCACGCACTTCGTCGCGGGCGTGGGCACCGGCGGCACCATCTCCGGGATCGGGCGCTACCTGAAGGAGGCGTCCGGCGGCAAGGTCAAGGTCATCGGCGCGGACCCGGAGGGCTCGGTCTACTCCGGCGGCACCGGCCGGCCGTACCTGGTCGAGGGGGTCGGTGAGGACTTCTGGCCGGAGACCTACGACCGGGACGTGGCCGACGAGATCATCGAGGTGTCGGACAAGCAGTCCTTCGAGATGACCCGGCGGCTGGCCCGCGAGGAGGGGCTACTGGTCGGCGGCTCCTGCGGGATGGCGGCGGTGGCGGCACTGGAGGTGGCCCGCGCCGCCGGGCCGGACGACGTGATCGTGGTGCTGCTGCCGGACGGCGGCCGGGGCTACCTGTCCAAGATCTTCAACGACGCCTGGATGGCCCGGTACGGCTTCCTGGACAACTCCGGCTCCGAGCCGACGGTGGCACAGGCGCTGGCCGCCAAGCCGGGCCAGCTCCCCGAGCTGGTCCACGTGCACCCCACCGAGACGGTCCGCGACGCGGTCGACTACATGCGCGAGTACGGCGTCTCGCAGCTCCCGGTGCTCAAGGCCGAGCCGCCGGTGGTGACCGGCGAGGTGGCCGGCTCGATCGCCGAGAGGGACCTGCTGGACGCGCTCTTCACCGGCCAGGCCCAGCTGCACGACACGATCGAGCGGCACATGGGGCCGGCGCTGCCGATGATCGGTGGTGGCCAGCCGGTCAGCGAGGCGGTCAACCTGCTGGAGAAGTCCGACGCCGCGCTGGTGCTGATCGACGGCAAGCCCAAGGGCGTCCTCACCCGCCAGGACCTGCTCGCCCACCTCGGCGCCCGCTGAGGTGTAAGGAAGGGCACCTTATTAACGCCTCGTGCATAGCAGGGGTCCCCTACTAACGCGCAGAACGGCCCGCTGGACGTCGGTTAACAGCCCGGCGTCTGACTCCCTCTGTCCGGCGGCCCGCCGACGCACAGCAGTTGCACAAGCGGGCCAAAGCGGATGCCTACTTCCCGTTTCTATCGTCGCTGCCAGGGCAACGATCGGGAGGAACAGATGGGCTACGACCACCATGAGGGGCAACGGGTCAGTCGGCGTCGCATCATCGCCGGCATCGGGTCGGTCGGGCTGGCCGGCCTGCTGGCGGCGTGCGGCCGGGACGGTGGCACCGTCACCACCTCGACCGGTGAGACCGTCGCCCCACTGGCGACCACCGCGAACGATCTCACCGCGCTCTTCGACGGCGCGAACACCTGCACGCTGACGGCGAGCACCACCCAGGGGCCGTACTACTTCGACGCGGACAAGATCCGCAGCGACATCCGGGAGGACCGCGACGGCGTACGGCTCCGACTGGCCATCCGGGTGCAGGACAGCGAGCAGTGCGGGCCGCTGCCGAATGCGGTGGTGGAGATCTGGCACTGCGACGCGGCCGGTCTCTACTCGGGCGCGGAGGCCCAGTCCTCGGGCGCGAACGGTGCCTCCGGCGGCGGCACCCCGCCCGATGGTGGCCCCGCAGGCACCCCGCCGAGTGGCGCACCCGGGGGTGGAGGTCCTGGTGTCGGCCCTCCCGGGGGCGACTCCGGTGGCGGGGACACGGCCGATCTGACCCCGACCGACGACCAGCGTTACCTGCGCGGGGCGCAGGTCACCAACGCCGACGGCATCGTCGAGTTCGTCACGATCTGGCCCGGCTGGTACCGCGGTCGCACCGTGCACATCCACGCGATGGTGCACGTCGACAACTCGCGGGTGCTGACCACCCAGGTGATGTTCGACGAGGCGCTGAACAGCAGGGTTTTTGCCAGCCAGCCGTACGCGGCGCACACCGGGCGGGACACTTTCAACGACGACGACTCCATCTACGCCGACAGCATGTTGTTGCGGGTGACCGAGGACGGCGACGGCTACCTCGGAGTGATCAACTTTGCCGTCGACTCCGACCAGGACGGCGCGTGATCCGATGTCGTGGAGCTGTGAGATCGACTGTTAGCAGGGGACCCCTGCTCTACCGCAGGCGTTAAGAAGGTGCCCTTCCTTACACCGCACGGGTGTAGCGCAGTTGGGGGGTCTGCGTCGTACCGATCAGCTCGACGCGTTCGACTCCGGTGGGGGACCAGCCGCCACGCTCGTAGAAGCGGCGGGCGGACTCGTTCTCGCGCAGCACCCAGAGCGCCGCGCGGCGCCAGCCCCGCGTCCGCATGCTCGCCAGGGCGTCGACCATCAGCGCCCGACCGACGCCCCTACCGCGCTCGGCGGGAGCGAGGTGGATCGCGCACAGCAGCCCGGTGTCCGGGTCGTCCTCGTCGTCCGGGCCGGAGTAGCTGAAGCCGGCGAGGGCGTCACCCCGCATGGCCAGGATCATCCGGTGGCTGTCACGCTCCCAGATCCATCGCTCGGCCCAGTACTCACCCATGGCCTCCGGGCTCGGGTCGGCCAACGCCTCCGGCGGCAGGAACGACGAGTAGGCGGCGACGCGCGAGCTCTGGTGGAGCCGGCCCACCGCCATCAGGTCCTCGGCGGTTGCGGCACGCAGCGTGACACTCACTCCGCCGAGGGTACCCGGCGGGGCGGCACCTGAATCGTGGTCAGATCCTCGGCGATCACCAGGTCCCCGTCGTAGTGCCGGCGGGCCTCCTCGGCGAAGCGGAACGGGTCGGCGTAGCGCTGGGAGAAGTGGGTCAGCACGAGTCGGCGCACCCCCGACTCGGCCGCCACCCGCGCGGCCTGGCCGGCGGTCAGGTGCCCGACCTCGGCGGCGAGTGCCGCCTCCGACTCCAGGAACGTCGACTCGATGACCAGCAGGTCGGCCTGCTCGGCCAGCGCGTACACCCCGTCGCAGAGGCCGGTGTCCATCACGAAGGCGAACCGCTGCCCGGGGCGGGGCACGCTCACCTCCTCCCGGGTGACGCGCCGCCCGTCCCGGTCGAGGTGGCCGACGCGCTGCAGCTCGCCGACCGCCGGCCCGTCGACGCCGTACGCGGCCAGCTTCTCCGGCAGCATCCGGTAGCCGTCCGGCTCCACCAGCCGATAGCCGTACGTGTCGACGGGGTGCCGTAGTCGACGTGCCTCCAGCGTGCCGCAACGCAGCGCGATGCGCTGGCCGTCCGCCTCGATCGGTGTGACGGCCAGCTCGGCGGTCTCGTGGAAGGAGCTGGCGTGCCGCAGCCGGGCGAAGTACTCGGCGCCCTCGGCCGGGAAGTGCACCGCCACCGGTCGCGGCACCCGGTCCAGCGAGAGGCGCTGGATGGTGCCGGGCAGGCCGAGGCAGTGGTCGCCGTGGAAGTGGGTGACGCAGATCCGGGTCAGGTCGGTGGCGGTGACCGTGGTGTGCAGCAGTTGCCGCTGGCTGCCCTCGCCCGGGTCGAAGAGGATCACCTCGTCGTCCCAGCGGAGCACGTACCCGTTGTGGTTGCGGGCCCGGGTCGGTGTCTGGCTGGCCGTTCCCAGCACCACCAGCTCGCGCATGGACACGACGACCTCCAGGGGGACCCGGACAAAGGGCGACCCCCGGGGTTTCCGCGCTGGCGCGGACCGACTGGACTGAGTCGGCACCCCGGGGGTCGGGTGGCTTGTCGTGGATTCGCCGCACCGCTGCCACACGGTCTCGACGCTTGTTACTGCCCGCCTGCGGAACAGACGGTCACTGTCGAGGACAGCGGCTAGCGGACAGCCACCTCACGAGTCCGATTGCTATACAAGTCTGGACCACCTCCTTTCACGTGTACCGCCACGTTATCCAGCGACGGCCGCACCGGCAACGGATTTCGATCACATCTGTCGGGGCGGCCCGTGCCGGGCGTACCGGTCAGTCCTGGGCGATGCCGATCGGGCCCTTGCGGGGGCCGTCCGCGCTGGCCGGCTGCACCGCCAGCGACGGGAAGTCGGCCAGGTCGCCCTCCGGCTCGGCGTCCCACTCGGGGAACACCAGGTCGCTCTGGAGATAGAGGCAGAGCAACTGGGCCAGGTGGTGCAGCCCGTCCAGGTGGGTGCGTTCGTGCCCGTGCGTGGCGTCGACCCCGAAGCCGAGCAGGGCCACCCGGGCGTGCGCGCCCGCCTCGACCGCCGCCGCCACGTCCGAGCGGTAGTAGTCGAAGACGTCGCGGACCAGGTCGACGTCGTGTTCGCGGGCGATCGCCGCGAGGTTCCGGGTCAGGTGGTAGTCGAACGGTCCCACCCCGTCGCCCATCGCCAGCGTGGCGGCGTTCTCCCGGGACTGCTGCCCGGGGGCGACCACCGCCGCGTCCACCGAGACGATCTCGGCCACGTCCGGGTCGAGCCCGTGCGACGCGCCGTGGCCGATCTCCTCCGTCACGGTGACCAGCAGGTGCGCGGTGACGGCGGGCTTCACGCCCGCGTCGACCATCGCCTTCATCGCGGCCAGCACCGCCGCCACGCCGGCCTTGTCGTCCAGGTGCCGGGACTTGACGTAGCCGCTGGGCGTGACCGTCGGGTTGGGCAGGAACGCCACGAAGTCGCCCGCGTCGATGCCGAGCGCCCGCAGGCCGGCGATGTCCTCTACCGGCTCGTCGATGCGTACCTCGACCTGGTCCCAGCCGATGCCCTGCTCGTCCACCGCCTCGTTGTAGCGGTGCCCGCTGGCCTTGAGCGGCAGGACCTGACCGGTGACCACCCGGTCCAGGTCGTCGGTGAAGACCCGGACGTGGGCGCCCTCGGCGAACCGCGCGCTGTGCGTGCCGATCGGGTTCAACTCCAGCCGACCGTTCTCCTTCAGGCGCTTGACCATCCCGCCGATGGTGTCGGTGTGTACCACGATCGCCCTGTCTGCCCCGGTTTCCCGAGGGCCGGGCAGGCAGGCGCTGAGCGCGCCCCGGCGGGTCAGCGTCGACGGGATGCCGAGCGCCGACAGGCGCTCACCGACGTACTGCTGCACGTGGTCGGTGCGCCCCGACGGGCTCGGGATGTCCAACAACTCCACCATCACCTGACGCAGATAGTCCAGGTCGATGGGGAGCGGAGTGGTCTTGCGTACGGTCATGCCCCAGATGGTGCCGCACCGGCCGGGGTCCACAACCGTTGCGGTGCCCGAGTCCCGGGGAAAAGTAGATCCACGAAGCGTTCGGCGGTGGGCTGGGGCTCGTGGTTGGCCAGCCCCGGCCGCTCGTTGGCCTCGATGAAGACGTGCTCGGGTCGGTCCGGGGCGGGAACCAACAGGTCGAGGCCGGTGACCGGGATGTCGAGGGCCCGGCTGGCGGCCACGCACGCCTCCGCGATCACCGGGTGCAGCTCGCCGGTGACGTCGTGGATGGTGCCGCCGGTGTGCAGGTTCGCGGTCCGCCGTACGGCCAGCACCTGGCCCTCGGGCAGGATGTCGGAGAGCGCGTACCCGGCCTCGGTGACCACGTCCCGGGTCATCTCGTCGAGCGGGATGCGGGACTCGCCACCGGTGGCGGCGGCCCGACGGCGACTCTGCCGCGCGATCAGCTCGGTGATGTCGTGCACGCCGTCACCCGTGATCGAGGCGGGGCGGCGTACGGCGGCGGCCACCACCTCGTGGTCGATCATGACGACCCGCAGGTCCTCACCGGTGCAGAGCTCCTCCAGCAGCACCTCGGGGCAGAACCGGGCGGCCAGTTCGACGGCGGCGGCCAGCGCCTCGTCGGTGCGGACGCCGACGGTGATGCCGTTGCCCTGTTCGCCCCGGGCCGGCTTGACCACCAGTTGGCCTACCTCGGCCAGGAACTCCGCGTCGGCGGCGTCACCGGTGGCGGTCCGCCCGCGCGGCACCGAGAGGCCGGCCTCGGTCAGGATGCGGCGGGTGACCCGCTTGTCGTCGCAGCGGCTCATGGCCACCGCCGAGGTCAGCTCGGAGAGCGACTCCCGGGTGAGGATGGTCCGACCGCCGCTGGTCAGCCGCAGCTCACCCCAGGCCGCGTCGGTCACCTCCACCCGGATGCCCCGGCGCATCGCCTCGTCGGCAACGATCTTCGCGTACGGGTTGAGCTCGTCGTAACCGGCCGGCATGGCCGGCAGGAACAGCCGCTCGTTGATCGGGTTCTTCCGCTTCACGCAGAGCGTGGCGGTGCGATAGAAGCCGAGCCGCTCGTACAGCCGGATCGCCCCGGCGTTCTCGGCGAGCACGGAGAGGTCGACGTACGCGCGGCCCCGCGCCACCAGCCGGGTGGCCAGCTCGGTGATCAGCGCCTGGCCGGTGCCGGGGGGCGCCTGGTTGAAGTCGACCGTCAGGCACCAGAGGCTGGCCCCGTTGTCCGGGTCGTCGAAGACCGCCACGTGGTCGACACCGGTGATGGTGCCGACGATCTCGCCGGTCACCGCCTCGGCCACGAGGTGCAGGAAACGGTCCGTGGCGGCGTTGTCGACCAGGATGTCCACCGGGGCGGTGACCATGCCGTTGGCCGCGTAGATCCGGTTGACGGCGTCCGCGTCGGCGGCGTCGCGCAGCCGGCGGATGCGTACCCCGGGCAGTTCGCCGCGCCCGTTCACGGCGGCCGGGGTGTCGGCGTTGCCGGCCTCCTCGGTCGTGCCGTCGGCCCGACGCGGACCCGAGCGGGCCCCGCCCAGCGGCAGCCGGAAGGTCAGCGACGGGTCGATGAACAACTCGTCGGGCAGCCGGGAGACCAGCACGTGCGGGTCCCGCAGATAGATGCAGATGTCCCGCGCGCCGGCCGCCTCGGAGCGCAGCACGTCGGCGACGGCGGCCTGGTCGGTGAAGGTCTGGCCGAAGACCAGCCGCCCCCACCCGCAGTCGAGGATGACGCCCTCGTCGCCGCCGGCACGGTCGTCGTCGGTGGCGTCCCCGCCGGGGCTCGCGGCGATCGGATCACCGCCCGGCCCGACCCGCTCGTAGCGACGTCCCGCGCCTCGACCTCGGTCGGTCCGGGCCACCCCGGTCGCCAGGGTGTCGGTCACGGTCAGTCGATTCCGTGGCTCTGGAGCCACATTTCCAGGAGTCCGAGTTGCCACAGCTTGTTTCCGTTCAACGGGGTCAGTTCGGCGTTGGGAGCGTCGAGCAGGGCGTTGACGTAATCGGTGCGGAACAGGTCGCGGCGTCGGGCCTCGGGCGCGGAGAGCGCGTCCCGTACCCGGTCGAGGAGCTTGCCCTCCAGGTGGGTGAGGCCGGGGACCGGGAAGTAGCCCTTCGGCCGGTCGATGACCTCGTGCGGCAGGACCCGGCGGCCGATCTCCTTGAGCACCCCCTTGCCACCCTGAGCCAGCTTCAGCTCCGGGGGGCAGGCGGCGGCCAGTTCGACGAACTCGTGATCCAGGAAGGGCACCCGGGCCTCCAGCCCGTGCGCCATGGTCATGTTGTCGACCCGCTTGACCGGGTCGTCGGTGAGCATGATCTGCGTGTCGAGGCGCAGCCCGGCGTCGACCGCGGTCTGCGCGCCGGCCCGCGCCAGGTGCGCGGCGACGAACTCCCGCGCCGGGTCGGTGCCGGTCAGCCAGTCCCGGTTGAGCACCTGGGCCAGGCCGCTGGCGTCGCGGTCGAAGAAGGCCTTGGCGTACGTGTCGAGCGCCTGCTCGCGGCCGACCTCCGCCAGCGGCGGGTACCAGTGGTAGCCGCCCAGGATCTCGTCGGCGCCCTGGCCGGACTGGACCACCTTGACGTGTCGGGAGACTTCCTGGCTGAGCAGGTAGAACGCGACGCAGTCGTGGCTGACCATGGGTTCACTCATGGCCGCCACGGCGGCCTCCAGCGGCGGCACCAGGTCCTGGGCGGCGACCCGGAGCTGGTGGTGGTCGGTGTCGAAGGTCTTGGCGACCACGTCGGAGTAGCGGAACTCGTCGCCCTCCCGGCCGCCGACCGCGTCGAAGCCGATCGAGAAGGTGGCGAGCCCGCGCTGCCCCTCACCGGCGAGCAGGGCCACCACCAGGCTGGAGTCCAGGCCGCCGGAGAGCAGCACGCCCACCGGCACGTCGGCGACCATGCGCCGCCGTACGGCGGTGGTCAGCGACTCCAGCAGCGCGTCCTGCCAGTCCTTCTCCGACCAGCCGGAGTACTCGTCCCGACGCAGGAAGGACGGGTCCCAGTAGACGCGCTCGTGGGTGGCGCCGTCGGGCTCGTAGACCCGGACGGTGGCCGGGGGCAGCTTGGTGACGCCGCGCAGGATGGTGCGCGGCGGCGGCACGATGCTGTGGAAGCTGAGGTAGTGGGCCAGCGCGACCGGGTCGATGGTGGTGTCCACGCCGCCACCTGCCACCAGGGCGGGCAGGGTGCTGGCGAAGCGCACCACGCCGGGCGTCTCGGCGAGGTAGAGCGGCTTGATGCCGAGCCGGTCCCGGGCGAGCACCAGACGGCCGGTGTCGCGTTCGGTGATCGCCACGGCGAACATGCCGACCAGGTGGTCGACGAAGTCGAGCCCCCATTCGGCGTACGCCTTGATGACGACCTCGCTGTCACCGCTGGAGAAGAAGTGGTGGCCCTTGGCCGCCAACTCGGCGCGCAACTCGCGGTAGTTGTAGATGCAGCCGTTGAAGACGCCGGTCAGGCCGGCGGCCGAGTCGACGATGGGTTGGCCGCTGGCGGCCGACAGGTCGATGATCTTCAGACGACGATGGCCGAGAGCGACCGGTCCCTGGGCCCACACACCGCCACCGTCAGGCCCCCGGTCGCACATCGTGGCGGCCATTCGCTCCACCGTCCCGACGTCGGCACGCGACGCGTCCCGTCGGAACTCCCCAGCTAGTCCGCACATGCGAGCCAATGCTGCCAGAGGTTGTTGCGATTCGCCTGTTGAGACCATGACGGTCGTGTAACAGCATTGCTATCATCCGCGCCCGCGCGATCAACCGGGTGTCATCTCCCGGCGAGCGCGGGCGATCGGGGCCTGCCTGTAGCAGTTTGTCCTACTTGCCCTACCTGCCCGACTGTGACGAGCGCCGCAATTTGGATCATCGGCGATCTCCGGGCACCTGCCGGCCCGCCCGGTTGGGCGAGCCGGCACGCGAGACGGTCAGCCGGCGGTACGCGCCACGCCGACCGGGCAGCTCAGCCCGTTCGGGCCGTGGTTGCAGTAGCCGTTGGGGTTCTTGGTGGGTGCCAAGTACTGCTGGTGATAGTCCTCGGCCAGGAAGTAGTCGCCGAGGCGGCTGATCTCCGTGGTGATCTCGCCCTTGCCGGCGCGGGCCACGATCGGCGCGAACGCCTCCCGGGACGCCTCGGCGGTGGCGAACTGCTCGTCGGTGGTGGTGTAGATCGTCGAGCGGTACTGCGTACCGACGTCGTTGCCCTGGCGCATGCCCTGGGTCGGGTCGTGGTTCTCCCAGAAGACCTTCAGCAGGTCCTCGAAACTGATCGTCGCGGGGTCGTACACGACCTGGACCACCTCGGCGTGCCCTGTCCCGCCGGAGCAGACCTCCTCGTAGGTCGGATTCGGGGTGTACCCACCCGCGTATCCGACGGAGGTGGTGTAGACGCCCGGGAGGGTCCAGAACAACCGCTCGGCACCCCAGAAACACCCCATGCCGAAGACGGCGACCTGCGAGCCCTCGGGAAACGGCCCCTTGAGGGGGGTCCCGAGCACCTCGTGCCGGTCGGCGACCGGCATCGCGATCGCGCGGCCGGGCAGGGCACGGTCAGGAGAGATCATCTCGGCCTTCATGCTGCGGAGGAACACGGTGGAACTCCTTTCGTCCTTCCCCGCGTGCAACACCGGCGGACCCCACTTCCTTACCCGCCCCGCGCGCGGTCAGGCGCCGCCCGGCACGGCGTCCCGCACGCGCTCGGCGTACGCGGTCGCCTCGGCGTCGTCGGCGTAGCGGGTACGCGGCCAGAAGAAGCCCCGCAGACCGTCGCCCTTGGTCCGGGGAACCACGTGGGTGTGCAGGTGCGGCACCGACTGGGACACCTTGTTGTTCATCGCCACGAACGTGCCGCCCGCGCCCAGCCCGGTCTCCACCGCGACGGTGAGTCGCCGGACCAGCCCGAAATAGCCGGCCAGCGACTCCGGCGGCAGGTCGGCGAGGGTGACCAGATGCGTACGGGGCACCACCAGGACGTGCCCCTTGAACACCGGGCGGGTGTCCAGGAACGCCACGCCGTCGGCGGTGTCGACCACCCGGAACGCCGGCACCTCGCCCGCCACGATCCCGCAGAACACACATCCCGCCATCGGCTCAGGTTATGGCCGGCGGCGAAACTCTGCCTGCTGGCCCACCAACAGCATCAGGTGGATCGAGGTAGGTATCCCACTCGTCCTCAGTAACGCCGATCGGGCCGGTCTCGCCGTTCGCCAACCGGGACCGGATGTCCGTCTCCCAGGCGATCGCCCACCCGCACAGCGCCCTGACGTCGTCCTCGCTGAGCCCGTAGGCCATGAACGTCTCGTCATCGAGTTCGCGGACGCCGCCAAGCCGGTCGGCCAACTCCTCCAAGGAGAAGGCGACGGTGTGCCGCGCCCCCAGAGACTCAAGTTCGTGCCAGTTCAGTCGGCCGTTGGCGGCACTGATGTCGATGTAGTCCCGGTGGGCTGCGCGGTCGTGCAGTGCGCGTACCTTGAGTCCGACCGCGTCCTCGAAGGCGAGGACAGGGCCGATGGTGAGTTGCGCGGGTGGCCCGATCGCCTCCTTCAGAAGATCTACCTCGCACGCTGTCGCTTCTGCGGACACCACAAGTCGAGCCATTCGCGGGGTGGCCTCGATTATGCGAGCGGTGAAGCCGGCAGTGACGTAGGCGTCTGCGAGCCGCTCGGCCACCGCCGACAACGACATGTCGGTCGCGGTGGCGAAATCGATGTCTCGTGAGGGTCTGTTGGTCAGCTCGTGCGCTGACAGGGCGTAACCACCTGCGAGAACCAAGCCGAGATCATTGCCGGCTTCGAAGCCAAGGCGCAACAACTGCCGATGCAGTTCGTCCATTGATCAGGTGGCCAACTCTGGGAGCTGTCGCTCCCAGAGGGCAACCAGGCGTCGGGAAGTCAACCGCCGGATCCGGGGCCAGTCGGCGCGCAGCAGAGTGGCGTTGACATAGCGAATAACGTCCTCGCGCTGGCCGCAGTCCAACAACGTGCGGTACAGCGTCAGACGCTGCCGTGCGTCGCTCACATCGAACTCGGTCAGACCGGACCATGCCAGCCGTACCGGCAGGGCGACGTGGCCGTCAGCCGGACCGGTCAGCAGCGACAGCGAGGGCGGGACGCGCTCGGCCGCGCCGATCAGGCGGGATGGCAGGGTCTTGGTCGAGTTCACCCGCCCATTATCGCTCACAGGACGACATGGTGGGCCTGGCGACTCGGTGAGTCGGCTCCCACACGCTGGGACGCGGGGGAGGACTAACGTCTGCGTCATGACCCACGGCTTCGAGACGCTCGCGATCCACGCCGGCCAGGACCCGGAGGCCCGCACCGGCGCGGTGATCCCACCGATATACCAGACCAGCACGTACGCCCAGGACGCCGTCGGTGCGCCCCGGCTCGGATACGAGTACAGCCGTTCCGGCAACCCCACCCGGGACGCGCTCCAGGAGTGCCTGGCCGCGCTGGAGGGCGGGCCGGTCGGTCTCGCCTTCGCCAGCGGTCTGGCCGCCGAGGACACGCTGCTGCGGACCGTCTGCGGCCCCGGCGACCACGTGGTGATCCCGGACGACGCGTACGGCGGCACGTACCGGCTGTTCGCCAAGGTGGCCCAGCGGTGGGGGCTGTCGTACACCCCGGCGAAGGTCTCCGACCCGGACGCCGTCCGGGCCGCGATCCGGCCCGGCACCACCAAGGTGGTCTGGTTGGAGACGCCGACCAACCCGCTGCTCGGCATCGCGGACATCGCCACCCTCGCCGCCGTCGCCCACGACGCCGGGGCGCTGCTGGTGGTGGACAACACGTTCGCCTCGCCGTACCTGCAACAGCCGATCGCTCTCGGCGCGGACGTGGTGGTGCACTCCACCACCAAGTACGTCGGCGGTCACTCCGACGTGGTCGGTGGGGCACTGGTGGCGGCCGACGCCGGGCTCGGCGAGGAACTGCGCTACCACCAGAACGCCATGGGCGCGGTCAACGGCCCGTTCGACGCCTGGTTGACGCTGCGCGGCATCAAGACCCTCGGGGTACGGATGGACCGGCACTGCGACAACGCCGAACGGATCGTCGGCTACCTGGACGGGCACGCCAAGGTGCGCGAGATCCTCTACCCGGGTCTGCCGTCGCACCCCGGTCACGAGGTGGCCGCCAAACAGATGCGCCGGTTCGGCGGCATGATCTCGTTCCGGGCGGCCGGGGGTGAGGAGCACGCCGTCGAGATCTGCAACCGGGCCCGACTCTTCGTGCTCGCGGAGTCCCTCGGCGGGGTGGAATCCCTGATCGAGCACCCGGGCCGGATGACACACGCCAGCGCTGCCGGCTCGCCGCTTGAAGTTCCCTCCGATCTCGTGCGACTGTCTGTCGGCATCGAGACGGTCGAAGACCTGCTCGCCGATCTGGAGCAGGCGCTGGGCTGACCGCTGGCTGGGGAGGGTGGCCGTGCAGGACATCATGCCGACCTGGGTCGGGGCGACCGCCAAACAGATCGCCCGGGGCGTACGGCGGGGCGACGTCTCCGCCACCCAGGTTCTGGCCGACCATCTCGACCACGTCGCGAAGGCCGACGTCGACCTCGCCGCGTTCCGCACGGTACGCGGCGGGGAGGCGGTCGCCGAGGCGGAGAAGGTCGACGAGCAGGAGGACCTGGGCAACCTGCCGCTGGCCGGGGTGCCGGTGGCGGTCAAGGAGAACACCCCGGTGGCCGGGGTGCCCACCTGGAACGGGTCGGCTGCGGCGCGTACCCCGGTGGCCGAGGCCGACCACGAGGTGGTCCGCCGGCTGCGCGGCGCGGGCGCGGTGATCCTCGGCGTCACCCGGATGCCCGAGCTGGGCCTCTGGGGGGTGACCGACGACGGCACCGCGGTCACCCGCAACCCCTGGGACCTGGGGCGTACCCCGGGTGGCTCGTCGGGCGGCGCGGCGGCGGCGGTCGCCGCCGGGCTGGTGCCGATCGCGCACGGCAACGACGGTCTCGGCTCGATCCGCATCCCGGCGGCCTGTTGCGGCCTGGTCGGCCTGAAGCCCGGCCGGGGCGTGGTGCCCTGCCAGCTCGGCGCGGAGGACTGGTTCGGGCTGACCGAGCACGGCATGCTCGCCACCACGGTCGCCGACGCGGCGGTCGGCTTCCAGGTGCTCGCCGGCCGGGCCCAGGAGAAGCTGGTCCCGCCGCAGCGGCTGCGGGTCGGGGTGTCGCTGCGCTCGCCGGTGCGCGGGGTCTCGCCGGACGCGCCGAACCGCGACGCGGTCACCGCCGCCGGTCGGCTGCTCGCCGCCGCCGGGCACGACGCCGTCCCGGCCGACCCGGTCTATCCGACCGCCCTCGGCCTACAGGGCATCGCGACCTGGTTCGCCGCCGCCGCCGCTGACGTGCGGGCCGCCGGGATCGACCGGCGCGACCTGCAACCGCGCAGCCGTCGGCACGTCACGTTCGGGGACTGGGCGTGGCGGCGCGGGTACGTCCGGGAGGCCGACCGGACGGCCTGGCGTGAGCGTTCCATCGGCTTCTTCGCCGACCACTCGGTCGACCTGCTGCTCACCCCGGCGCTGGCCAGCGCCCCGCCGCCGGCCACGAGCTGGTCGGCCCGGTCCTGGCGGGCCAACATGCTGGTGAACATCAGGTACGCCCCGTACGCGGCGCCGTGGAACATCGCCGGCCTGCCCGCCCTGGTGGTCCCGGTGGGCCGTCGCCCGGACGGGTTGCCGCTGGCCGTGCAACTGGTCGGGCCACCCGGGTCGGAACTGCTGCTGCTCGGCGTCGCCGGACAGTTCGAGATGGCGGCACCGTGGACTCGGCACGCTCCCGGTTACCCGCGCGTCGGAACGGGGTCACCGGCCAGCGCGTGATCGTGCGTACCGACGCGGGTGGCTCGGTCGATGTGGCCGGCGCGGCCGGTGGACGCCGGCCGCCGCCGTACCGGACGTGCCCTGGTCTGCGTCTGCGCCGTCCGGGCCGTGGGGAACCCCGGTGGGGCGGGTGGCACGATCGGGGCATGACGGAACTGGTCAGCCTGGACGACGTGCGGGCGGCGCGGGAACTGCTCGCCGAGGTCACCCGCACCACCCCGCTGGAACCCTTCCGCCCGCTTAGCGCGGCGCTCGGCGGGCCGGTCTGGCTCAAGTGCGAGAACTTCCAGCGCGCGGGGTCGTACAAGGTGCGTGGCGCGTACGTGCGGATCTCCCGGCTGTCGGCGGCGGAGCGGGAGCGGGGGGTGGTGGCGGCCAGCGCCGGCAACCACGCGCAGGGGGTGGCTCTCGCCGCCGGCCTGGTCGGCGCGCACTCCACCGTCTTCATGCCGGTCAACGCGCCGCTGCCGAAGGTGGTGGCCACCAAGGGGTACGGCGCCCGGGTGGAGCTGGTCGGTGCCACGGTGGACGAATCCCTGGTGGCCGCGCAGACGTACGCGGAGCGCACCGGCGCGGTGCTGATCCACCCGTTCGACCATCGGGACGTGATCGCCGGCCAGGGCACCGTGGCACTGGAGATCCTGGAGCAGTGCCCCGAGGTCAGGACGATCGTCACCGGGGTGGGCGGCGGCGGCCTGGTCTCCGGGATGGCGGTGGCCGCCAAGGCGTTGCGCCCCGACGTCCGGGTGATCGGGGTCCAGGCGGCGGGCGCGGCGGCCTTCCCGCCGTCACTGGTGGCCGGCGAGCCGGTACGCCTGCCCGACTTCTCCACCATCGCCGACGGCATCGCGGTCGGTCGGCCCGGTGACGTCACCTTCACCCACGTCCGCAAGCTCGTCGACGAGATCGTCACGGTCACCGAGGAGGACATCTCCCGGGCGCTGCTGATGCTGTTGGAGCGCGGCAAGCAGGTGGTGGAGCCGGCCGGCGCGGTGGGGGTGGCCGCGTTGCTGGCCGGTGCGGTCGAGGTGGAGCCGCCGGTGGTGGCGGTCCTCTCCGGGGGCAACATCGATCCGCTGCTGATGCTGCGGGTGATCGAGCACGGGCTGGCGGCGGCCGGACGATACCTGCGGGTGACGGTCCGCTGCTCCGACCGGCCAGGGCAGCTCGCCTCGCTGCTGCGGCAGATCGCCGAACACCGGGCCAACGTGGTGGACGTGGAGCACCAGCGGGCCCACCCGCACCTACGCCTCGGTGAGGTCGAGGTGGCGCTGTCGGTGGAGACCCGGGGTGTGGAGCACTCGGACACACTGATCAGTGCGTTGCGGGCCAGCGGCTACCAGGTCTCGATCGCGCCAGAGGCGTGACACCGCCAGGTGTCACGCCTCTGGGTTGGTGGAACGGCCGACCTCTGTCGGTCGGCGGGTGGCTCAGCCGGAGAAGGGCTCGAAGCTGACCACGGTCACCTTGATGTCCGCGCCGCTGGGCGCGGTGTAGGTGCAGGCCTGACCCGCCTTGCCGCCCAGGATCGCCTGGCCGAGGGCCGACTCGGGGCTGTAGACGGTGAGATCGGTGGTCGAGGAGATCTCACGGGACCCGAGCAGGAAGGTCTCTGTGTCGTCGGCGTCGTCGTCGAAGTAGATCGTCACGACCATCCCGGGAGCCACGGCGTCGACGGTCGGTGCCTCACCGACCTGGGCCGTGCGGAGCAGCTCCTTCAGGTAGAGGATGCGCCCCTCGGCCTTGCCCTGCTCCTCACGGGCGGCGTGGTAGCCGCCGTTCTCGCGTAGGTCACCTTCCTCGCGCCGCGCGTTGATCTCGGCGGCGATGACCGGCCGGTTGGCGATCAACTCGTCGAGCTCGGCCTTCAGGCGGTCGTAGGCGTCCTGGGACAGCCAGGTGGCGGGCGCCTCGTTGCCATTGGACACAGGCGGTCCTCCTCGGTTGTGCGGGCTGGCTGACAGGTGAACCTCCAAGTTACCAGTGCCCTACGACAAGGAGTGTCGGTGATCACGCTGGTGCGGCCGGCGACCCCGGGTCGCCGGGTGACCTTCCCGCCGCAGGCCGGGTGCGTACGGCCTGCCGTCGGACCGGGTCCGGCCCGTCGTCAGGAGCGGGTCCGGGCCGCCGTTCCGGGTGGGTCCGGTGCCACTTCCGGTGGGCTCAGGCCGCCGGGCGGCAGCGGACGACCTCGCCGATGAAGGGGCGGGCACTGGTGGCGAGAGAGTGCCGGACGGTGACGCTGCGCTGCCCGTCGGCGGCGGTCACCGGGACCTCCTCGCGGGCCACCTCCGCCCCGGCGTGGTCCCGGGCCCGCAGGGCGCAGACCGCCGAGCCGCCCGCCGGCAGGTTCACCCGGAAGTTGACCACCACCTGCTGGTCGGTGATCTCGCCGTAGGTGATCACCTGGGCGTCGTAGGCCGGGTCGCCGTACTGCCGGTAGAGCCGGAACGAGACGGCGGTGAGCGCCACCAGCACGGTGACCACCAGCAGCGTGGTCAGCAGCCGCCGACGTCGGCCGGGCGTACGACGGCGGCCGTACCGGCCGGGCGGGAACACCGGCGCGGTCGATGCAGATGTGGCGTGCGTCTCGGTCACCGGCGGGTATCTCCTGGCGTCGTTGTCGGGCCCATCGGCAAGAATGGCAGAGCGCCGTCGTTCCTGTCCGACTGGGCATTGCTGCAACTGGCACTGCTTGTCCATGGGGCACTGCCTCCGACCGAGGCACTGCTGGTTCCTGGGGTCAAATATGACAGGCCGGCACGGGCCGGGACCGCGACGGGGGAGGATTCCGGCAGGTCAACGGTGTGGCCGGTGGCCCACCGGTGGGCAGAGACGAGGAGCGCCGACCGTGGCAGAACAACTCCGGCTCATGGCCGTGCACGCGCACCCAGACGACGAGTCGAGCAAGGGCGCCGCGACCACGGCCAAGTACGTCGCCGAGGGGGTGGACGTGCTCGTCGTGACCTGCACCGGCGGCGAGCGGGGCAGCGTGCTCAACCCCAAGTTGGACCGGCCCGAGGTGTGGGCCAACATCGCCGACATCCGTCGGGCGGAGATGGACGCGGCCCGCGCCATCCTCGGCGTCGAGCAGGCCTGGCTGGGCTTCGTCGACTCGGGCCTGCCCGAGGGTGACCCGTTGCCGCCGTTGCCCGAGGGCTGCTTCGCCCTCCAGGACGTCGAGGTGGCCGCCGGTCCGCTGGTACGCCTGATGCGGCAGTTCCGTCCGCACGTGGTCACCACGTACGACGAGGAGGGCGGCTACCCGCACCCGGACCACATCATGTGCCACCGGATCAGCGTGGCGGCCTTCGAGGCGGCCGGTGACCCGGAGCGCTACCCCGAGCTGGGCGAGCCGTGGCAGCCGCTCAAGCTCTACTACGACATCGGGTTCTCCAAGGGCAAGATCCTCGCCCTGCACGAGGCGATCCTGGCCACCGGCGTCGCCGAGTCGCCGTACGCGGAGTGGATCAACCGTTGGGAGGACCGGCCGGACAAGGGCCCCCGGATCACCACCCGGGTGGAGTGCGCCGAGTACTTCCCGGTCCGCGACGACGCGCTGCGCGCCCACGCCACCCAGGTCGACCCGGACGGCTTCTGGTTCCAGGTGCCGATGGACCTGCAACGGCGGGCCTGGCCGACGGAGGACTTCCAACTCGTACGCTCGCTGGTCGACTCCCCGCTGCCCGAGTCGGACCTGTTCGCGGGCATCCGGGAGACGGCCCATGCCCGCTGATCCGGCGGCGGGCTACGCTGGTCGGACATCGCACTCCGGAGGAATCCCATGTTGACCGCTGCTCAGGTGCTCGCCCAGAACAATTTCGGGGACACCCGCACGGGGGGCCTCGCCGGTCCGATGGGCCTGTTCCTCATCCTCGTCCTGGGCACCGCCACCGTGCTGCTGATCCGCAACATGAACGCCCGGCTGCGCCGGTTGCCCGACCATTTCCCCGGTCAGGAGCCCGCCGCCGAGTCGGGCACCACGCAGCGAACGGTCGGTGATCCGACAGATGAGAACGTGATGCTGGATTCATCCGGTGACGCTCCCAACCGGCGCCAGCAGCGTCGCGACGGCTGATCGGGGCATGATTCACGCTTAACCGGATGGTCGCCCCCTGTTGCGACCATCCGGTTTGGCTTAGCCTTCCGCCGGGAGGACCAGACGTCCTCATGCCGTGCGCGGGAGGGGGCGCCGATGACCATCGCAGTCGTTGACACCCTCCGTGCGCCCTGTTCCCGCCCGACGGGAGTGGGTCGGTGACCTCCGGCAGGGCCGGTCATCCGATCGATCGGCCCGAGGGCCGTCGCACCCCGCTCAGGGTGCACCTGCTGACGGCCGCCGTCGTCCTCACCGCCGTGGTGGCCGCCGTGGTGGGGCTCAGCGTGCCGGTCGGGCTGCCGGCCGACGACCCGTTCGGGCCGTACGGCGGGCTGACCCGTTTCGGCATCGCGGTCGCACTCTTCGCACTGTCGCAGTTGGCCCGGCTACGGTTCCGGGCCGCCGCCGGAGTGGTCTCCCTCACCTGGGCCGAGGCCGCACTGATCGTCTGCCTCTATCTGGTGCCGCCCGGATGGCTGCCGGGCGCGGCCCTGATCGGCATGCTGCTGGCCTGGACGATCCTGTCCGTGGTGGACGAGGGCAGGTCCACCTGGGACGTCGTGCGCATCGCCGCGTCGCAGACCGCCGCCGTCGCCCTCGCCGTGTCGGTCACCACCTCGCTGGGCGAGCCGCTGCTGGCCGCCCCGACCCCGGCCCTCGCCCTCGTCCTCGCCGCCGGCGCCCTCACGTACCTGCTGGCCGGTGCCGGGCTGGGCGGCGTGACGCTGGCGCTGCGGCACGACATGTCGATCGGGCGCCCGCTGCTGGCCGCGTTGCGGGGCAAGCTGCTGATGTTCGTCGGCAACGTGGTGGCCGCTCTGCTCGTGGTGGCCCTGATCGAGTTCGATCCACGGTGGCTGGTGCTGCTGCCCGCCCCGCTGTGGCTGCTCCACCAGACCTATCGGCAACGGCTGCGCGACGAGCGCGAACGGCGTACGTGGCGGTCGTTGGCGGAGGCGACGGCGGCGCTCAACCAGCTCGACGAGCGCGGCGTGGCGACCGCCGGGGTGACCGGTGCGCTCACCGTGTTCGAGGCGGAACTCGTGGACGTGGAGGTGGTCCGGGGCGACGGCCGCTGGCGCCGCTACCGGGGCGATCCCAGCGGTCAGGTAACCGACCGGGAGATCGCGCCCCCCGGCGACGACGAGCCCGGTCCGGACGAACTGCTCCGAGAGCTGTCGGTCGGCGAGCACCGGGTCGGTCGACTACGGCTCCGGCTGCCCCGGACGGCTCCGGCCTCCGGCCGGGAACGGTACGCGCTGGTCACCTTCGCCGAGGCGCTGTCCGCCGCCCTGCACGACGCGGCCACCCACCGTGAGCTGCGGGTGGTCACCGCGCGTTCCTCGTACGAGGCGGTGCACGATCCGCTGACCGGGCTGGCCAACCGCACGGCCATGCTGGGCCAGGGCGACCATGCGCTGCGGAAACTCGGGCACGACCACCCGGTGGCACTGCTGTTGCTCGACATCGACCAGTTCAAGGAGGTCAACGACACGCTCGGGCACGCCGCCGGCGACCAGCTCCTGCGGTTGACCGCCAACCGGCTGTGCACCCTGACCCGCAGCGGCGACCTGCTCGCCCGGCTCGGCGGCGACGAGTTCGCGTTGCTGCTGACCTCGGTTCCGGTGCTCGGCGACCGCACCGCCCCGATGGCGTACGCGTTGCGCCAGGCCCGGGAGATCACCGAGCGGCTGGCCGCGCCGACCGAGGTGGCCGGGGTACGGATGTCGGTCGAGGTGTCCGTGGGCGTGGTGGTGGCGTCGGCCGGCGCCGCCGACCTGACCGAGCTGATGCGCCGGGCCGACATAGCGATGTACCAGGCCAAGGCCGGTGGCGGCAGCGTGGCGGCGTACGACAGCTCCCGGGACGGGGCCAGCACCGACCAGCTCGCCCTGCTCGCCGAGCTGCGTGAGGCGTTGCTGACCGACGATCAGCTCGTGCTGGTGTTGCAGCCGGCCGTGGACCTGGCCACCGGCGCACCGACCGGGGTGGAGGCACTGATCCGCTGGCGGCACCCGCGCCGGGGCTGGCTCGGTCCGGCCGACTTCATCCGGCCGGTGGAGAACAGCGAGCAGTTGGGCACCTTCACCCGGTACGTGCTGGACAAGGCGCTCGGGGTGGCGGCCGGCTGGGCCCGGGAGGGCCTGGACATCCCGATCTCGGTCAACCTCTCCGCCCGCAGCCTGCTCGACCACCGCCTGCCGGCGGAGATCGCCGACGCGCTACGCCGGCACCAGGTCCCGGCCGACCGGCTGGTGCTGGAGATCACCGAGACCGTGGTGATGAGCGAGCTGGAGATCATCGACCAGGTGCTCACCACGCTGCGGTCGATGGGCGTGCAACTGGCCGTGGACGACTTCGGCACCGGCTTCTCCTCGCTGGCCTTCCTCACCCGGATCCCGGTCGACGAGTTGAAGGTGGACCGGTCGTTCGTGCTCCGGATGGCGGATTCGCCGGAGGCGGCGGCGATCGTCCGCAGTACCGTCGGGCTCGCCCACGAGCTGGGGCTACGGGTGGTGGCCGAGGGCGTGGAGACCGCCGCCCAGCGGTCGGCCCTGGCCGAGTTGGGCTGCACCGCCGCCCAGGGCTACCACTTCTTCAAGCCGATGCCCGCCGACAAGATCGGTGCGGTCCTCGGCTCGCTGTCCCGACAGAGCCCCACCAACGTCCTGCCGCTGCGCGCCGACGGCGCCTCCTGACCCCGACCCGGCCGCCCGGCTGGATATGGTCGTCGGGTGAACCGACTCGCGGATGCCACCAGCCCGTACCTCCTCCAGCACGCGGACAACCCGGTCGACTGGTGGCCCTGGTGCGAGGAGGCGTTCGCCGAGGCGAAGCGACGTGACGTGCCGGTGCTCATCTCGGTCGGTTACTCCGCCTGTCACTGGTGTCACGTCATGGCGCACGAGTCGTTCGAGGACGCGGGCGTCGGCACGCTGCTGAACGAGGGTTTCGTGTCGATCAAGGTGGACCGCGAGGAGCGGCCCGACGTCGACGCCGTCTACATGACCGCCACCCAGGCGATGACCGGCCAGGGTGGCTGGCCGATGACGGTCTTCGCCACCCCGGACGGCACCCCGTTCTTCTGCGGGACGTACTTCCCCCGCGCGAACTTCGTCCGGTTGCTGGAGTCGATCGGCACCGCCTGGCGGGACCAGCGCGACGCCGTACTGCGTCAGGGTGCCGCGGTGGTGGAGGCGATCGGCGGCGCCCAGGCCGTCGGCGGGCCCACCGCCCCGCTCACCGCCGACCTGCTCGACGCCGCCGCCGACCAACTGGCCGACGAGTACGACGAGCGGCACGGTGGCTTCGGCGGCGCCCCCAAGTTCCCGCCGCACATGAACCTGCTCTTCCTGCTGCGGCACCACCAGCGCACCGGCTCGGCGCGGAGCCTGGAGATCGTCCGGCACACCTGCGAGGCGATGGCCCGGGGCGGTCTCCACGACCAGCTCGCCGGCGGCTTCGCCCGGTACGCGGTGGACGAGCACTGGACCGTGCCGCACTTCGAGAAGATGCTCTACGACAACGCCCTGCTGCTGCGGGTCTACACGCAGCTCTGGCGGCTCACCGGTGACGCGTTGGCGCTGCGGGTGGCCCGGGACGTCGCCCGGTTCCTCGCCGACGAGCTGCACCGCCCCGGCCAGGGCTTCGCCTCGGCGCTGGACGCGGACACCGAGGGTGTCGAAGGGCTCACGTACGCCTGGACCCCGGCCCAACTGCTCGAGGCGCTCGGCGAGGAGGACGGCCGCTGGGCCGCCGACCTCTTCGCGGTCACCGAGACCGGCACCTTCGAACACGGCAAGAGCGTGCTCCGGCTGGCCCGGGACGTCGACGACGCCGACCCGGAGGTCCGCGCCCGCTGGCAGGACGTGATCCGCCGGCTGCTGGCCGTGCGCGACACCCGACCGCAGCCGGCCCGCGACGACAAGGTGGTGGCCGCCTGGAACGGGCTGGCCGTCACCGCGCTCGCCGAGTTCGTCCGGCTCGTCGAGACCTCCGGCCGGATCGGCACCGAGGGGGAGGCGAACCTGCTCGACGGCGTCGTCATCGTCGCCGACGGCGCGATGCGGCAGACCGCCGAGCACCTGGCCCGGGTGCACGTGGTGGACGGGCGACTGCGCCGCGCCTCACGGGACGGCCGCGTGGGGGAGCCGGCCGGCGTACTGGAGGACTACGGCTGTGTGGCCGAGGCGTTCTGCGCCATGCACCAGGTCACCGGTGAGGGGCGGTGGCTGGAGCTGGCCGGCGAACTGCTCGACGCCGCCCTGACGCACTTCGCCGCACCCGGGGGTGCGTTCTACGACACCGCCGACGACGCGGAGCGGCTGGTGGCCCGGCCCGCCGACCCGACCGACAACGCCACCCCCTCCGGCCGTTCCGCCATCGTCGCCGCCCTGGTCAGCTACGCGGCGTTGACCGGGGAGAACCGGTACCGGGAGGCGGCCGAGGCGGCGTTGGCCACCGTCGCGCCGATCGTCGGGCGGCACGCCCGGTTCACCGGGTACGCGGCCACCGTGGGCGAGGCGCTGCTCGCCGGCCCCTCCGAGATCGCGGTGGTGACCGGGGACCCGACGAACGATCCGCTGGTCGCGGCGGCGTACCGGCACGCCCCACCCGGTGCGGTGATCGTCGCCGGGCAGCCCGACCAGCCGGGGGTGCCGCTGCTGGCCGGCCGGCCGCTGCTCGACGGCGGGCCTGCCGCGTACGTCTGCCGGGGTTTCGTCTGCCAACGGCCGGTGAGCGGCGTCGACGACCTGGTGGCGCAACTGCGGTGACACCGGTGTCCGCCGACCGGCACTCCGGTCGGCCCGGATAGGCTGGCGCCGCTATGGATTCCCGTACCGGTCTGCCTGTTGTCGGCATGGTGGGTGGCGGCCAGTTGGCCCGGATGACCCACCAGGCCGCGATCGCCCTCGGCCAGTCGCTGCGCGTGCTCGCCCTCACCCCGGACGACGGCGCGGCGCTGGTCGCCGCCGACGTCCAGTACGGCGACCACACCGACCTGGCCGCCCTGCGCATGTTCGCCAAGAGCTGCGACGTGGTCACCTTCGACCACGAGCACGTGCCCACCGAGCACATCCGCACCCTCACCGCCGAGGGGGTGAAGCTGTTCCCGCCCGCCGACGCACTCGTGCACGCCCAGGACAAGCAGGTCATGCGGGAGCGGCTCGGCGGGCTCGGCGCGCCCAATCCGGCGTGGCGACCCGTCACCGTCCCGGCCGACGTGGTGGCCTTCGGCGACGAGGTGGGCTGGCCGGTGATGCTCAAGGCGGCCCGGGGCGGGTACGACGGCCGGGGCGTGTGGCCGGTGGCCGACGCCGCCGTCGCCGACGACCTGGTGCGGACCCTGCTCGACGGCGGGACGACGCTGATCGTCGAGGAGCGGGTGGCGTTGCGCCGGGAGTTGGCGGTGCAGGTGGCCCGCTCGCCGTTCGGGCAGGTCGCGGTCTATCCGGTGGTGGAGACGGTGCAGCGGGACGGCATCTGCGTCGAGGTGCTGGCACCCGCGCCCGACCTCGACGAGGAGCTGGCGGTCTCGGCCCAGCAGCTCGCCATCGACCTGGCCACCGCGCTCGGAGTGGTCGGCCTGCTCGCGGTGGAGCTGTTCGAGGTGGCCGATCCGGCGGCCCCGGGCGGTAGCCGCGTCGTGGTCAACGAGCTGGCGATGCGCCCGCACAACTCCGGGCACTGGACCATCGAGGGCGCCCGGACGTCGCAGTTCGAGCAGCACCTGCGGGCCGTGCTCGACTACCCGATGGGCGACACCGGGCTGACCGCGCCGGTGGTCGTGATGGCGAACGTGCTCGGTGGCGAGCCGGGCGGCATGTCCATCGACGAGCGGCTGCACCACCTCTTCGCCGCCGTACCGACCGCCCGGGTGCACCTGTACGGCAAGCAGGTCCGTCCCGGTCGCAAGATCGGGCACGTCACGGTGCTCGGCGACGACCTGGACGAGGTACGCGCCCGGGCCGCCCGCGCCGCCCGCTGGCTCCGCGACGGCGTGGAGTGACCGTGCGGGACCCGCAGGTGGGAACGAGAGGGAGAACAGCGTGAGCACGGTCGGTGTGATCATGGGTAGCGACTCGGACTGGCCGACCATGAAGGCGGCTGCCGACGTGCTCGCCGAGTTCGAGGTGTCGTACGAGGTCGAGGTGGTCTCGGCCCACCGCACCCCGGTGAAGATGATCGACTACGGTCGGGCCGCCGCCGGACGGGGCATGAAGGTGATCATCGCGGGCGCCGGTGGTGCCGCCCACCTGCCCGGCATGATCGCCTCGGTCACGCCGTTGCCGGTGATCGGCGTACCGGTGCCGTTGAAGCACCTCGACGGACTGGACTCGCTGCTGTCCATCGTGCAGATGCCGGCGGGCGTGCCGGTGGCCACGGTGTCGATCGGCAACGCGCGCAACGCGGCGCTGCTCGCCGTCCGCATCCTGGGCACCGGTGAGCCGGCGTTGCTCGATCGGATGTCGGCGTACCAGGCCGATCTGGAGCAGCTCGTCGCCGAGAAGGACGCGGCCCTGCGCGCTTCGCTGTAGGCGCATGTAAGGAGGGGTCCCCTGCTAACGCCTGGTGCATAGCAGGGGACCCCTCCTAACAACTCCCACCAGAGCGGATCAGCGCATCCCGCGCAGCGCGGTCTGGAGGCGCTCCTGGGCGCGGCGACGCCGTTCGTTGCTGGCGCCGAGCACGAGCAGCAGGAGACCGACCGGGATCAGCACCAGCCACGGCCCGAGGCTGAACAGAGCGTGTACGGCGGCGATGGCGGTGACCACCGCGCCGACGATCACCGGTGCCTGCTGACGGGTCATGGAGCCGAAGACCAGCACCGCCACCGCGCCGAGCAGCAGCAGCACCTGCCGCAGCGTGCTGGAGTCGGTGGCCAGCACGATCGCCAGGGTGGGCAGGAACGCGGCGACCAGCGCCGGCCCGTACGCCACCCAACTGCTCAGATCGGCCCGCTGCCGCAACTCCAGCACACCGACCAGCAGCGCCAGGGCCGCGAACGGCAGCGTGTACGCCTCGGGCAGCGCCACGTCGGCGACCCACATCAGGATCCACCAGGCGGTGATCTCGCAGATCACCACGCCCCAGAACAGGATGCGGCGTTCCACCGGTCGGCGCCCCGGTCGGGTGGCGGCGAGCCCGAGGACCGCACCCCAGGCGGCCAGCAGGGCGGCGATGTGCCGGGGCGAGTCGAAGGCCAGCGCCAGCGCGATGAGTGCGGCGGCGTACCCGCTCCACTCCACCGTTGCCGCCTCGCGCCGTGCCTCCGGGCGACGGAACCGGGGCAGGGCGGCGGCGAAGACCTGTAGGGCCGCGCCGACCGCGAGTACGCCGAACGCCGACCAGACCGGGGCGAGCCCGGCCACCAGCCCGGCGGTGAGCACCAGGAGTTGTGCCTTCAGCGAGGCGAACAGCCACCCGAGGATGCGCGCCCGGGAGGTGGTGCCGTACAGGGCGGCGACCACCCCGACGGCGACCCCACCGGCGAGCGTGAAGAGGGTGAGTTCCCGGGTGGCGAGGCTGCCGGCGAGCCCCGCCCCACCGGCGGCCAGTCCGATCACGAAGACCAGGACCCGGGCCAGCCGGATCGAGCGGGCCCGCTCCTCCAGCGGGGGCGGTGGGGTCAGCGCCAGCCCCAGCATCGAGATGGCGAACACGGTCAACGCCGAGAGGGTGCTCGCCGGCCAACCGCTGCCCAGCGCGATCGGTGCGATCAGCAGGGTCACCGCGGCACCGGGCAGCACGACCGGCACCGCCCGGGTCCGCCGGCCGCCGCTGAATCCGGTGGCGGCCAGCGCTGCGGTCACGGTGAGCAGCAACGCGGTGAGCACATGGGTGGGGTTCACCGCGGCCGGTGGCGGGTTCAGCAGCTCCGGTGGTGGCCCCTGCCAGATGCGGTTGAGCGTGCGGTGCGGGTCGACGAGTGCGGCCAGCAGCGCGGGGGCGATCGAGACCAGCGCCAGGACGACCGGCAGGGTGGCGGCGGCCAGCGCCCCGGCGGCGGGGCTGACCCGCCACCGACGCTGTCCGCCGTCGTCGGGCAGCCGGCGTAGGGCGCCGTCCAGCAGGACCGTCCACCGGCGGACCGGCTGCGCCGCGCCGACCGGTGGCTCGGTGGCGCCCCGGATCAGTTCGGCGAGCACCCCGAGCAAAGCTGCGGCGGCGGCGTACACACCGATCGGCAGGTGCACGGGAACGGCGGCAAGCGCGGTCACGCTCGCCCCGCCGACCACTCCGGCGCTCGCCCAGGGCAGGTACTGCGGGACCTGGCGGCGGACGGCGGCGATCGCGGCCAGTCCGAGACTGGACGCGGCCAGGCCGGCGGTCAGCACCACCTCGGGCGGGTGCCCGAACTCGACGGCCAGGGCGGCGGTGGCGCCGGGCAACGCCAGCAGCGCGGCACCGGTGCCCGCGCCGCCGATCTGCGCCAGGTGCGGCGGCATCCCCTCGACGTGGATGTCGTCGACCAGCGGTTCCGCCATCGACCGGGCGAGCGTCGCCACCGCCGCACCGATCAGCACCACGCTGGCCAGCGCCAGCGCGGTCGTCCACGGCCGGACCAGACCGGCGCCGGTGGCGTGCAGCGCCACCACCCCGGCGGCGGTGATCCGGGACAGCCCGGCCCGGGGGTCGACGGAGGCGACCGCCGCCATGCCGAGGACGGCGGCGACCATCGCACCGAGCACCACCGGCGACCACCAGCTCAGGGTGAACGCGGCGGCTGCGCCGATGGTGGCGAGCACCACCGCCGCGTTGGCGACGTCGTAGCGCCAGGGCGGCGGCAGCAGGATGCCGGCGGCAAGCGCGAGCAGCAGCAGCGCGATCGGCCCCTGCCACGTCGTACCGCCGGTCGGTGCGGCGGGCCAGCCGCTGAGGTCGCCGTTCCAGATCGGCCCGGGGGTGGCCAGCACGCCCACGCCGCCGCGCAGCGCCATCCATCCGGCCAGCAGCCCGATCAGCACCCCACCGACGGCGAGACCGAGCACCGGCCCGCGCCGCCACTGCTCGGGCATGGCCCGCGCGGCCACGGAGACCACCAGGACCAGTGCGGCGGCGACCGCGAGCTGTCCGCCCGGTGCCAGCACCGTGCCGATCCGCAGCAGGGTGGCGACCAGCGCTGCGGTGACCGCTGCGGCGGCCAGGTCGGAGCCGTCCAGCCGGGCGTCGGCGCGACGGCCGCTGTCGATCGACGGGGCCAGGAAGAGCAACACGGCGGAGACCAGCAGCAGCGCACCCACCCAGGCGTCGGCCACGGTGGCGCCCGGCGCGCCGAAGCCGGCGGCGGCGACCACCAGCGCGCCGAGACCGGTACCCACCGACAACGGCGCCGGGAGATGGCGCTGGGACACCTGCACGATGGCCGCGTAGCCGAGGGTGACGCAGACGGCGAGGAAGCTGGCCGCCAGCACCGGCACGGTCACCTCCCGCAGCGCTGCCGGGGTGAGGATCGGGTCGGTGGGCAGGATCGCCGCGACGAAGGCGGCGACCGCTCCGGGCAGGGCGAAGGCCGCCCCTCCGGCGGCCCAGGCGGAGACGGTGTCGGCCGCCGCCGGGGCGAGCCGGATCCGGGGAGCGGCGGCGACGAGGATGCCGGCCAGCACGAGGGCGAGCAGCACGGCGGCGGTCGACGCCGGGCGGGCCAGGGCCGCGCCGGCACCGGCCAGACCGACGCCGGTGGCGGCGATCGCGTGCGCCAGGGCGGCCCGAGGGGTACGCGCGGAGAGGCCGACCGCCCCGATCCCGATCGCGGTCACCACCATCGGCCAGGGTGCCAACGCCCAGGACAGCCCGAAGGAGGCGGGTACGGCGAGCGCGGTCAACGCGGCACCGGTCACCGCGAACTCACGACGGATCTCCGGTGGCAGGGCGAGCACGGCGGCCACGGTCAACAGGAAGGCACTGGTGGCGAGCTGCCAGGAAGCCGGTCCCACCGCAGCCGCCAGTTCGGCCGGGTACCGGTCCAGGTCCGCCGCCCAGGCCGGCAGGGCGGCCTGGAGGGGGGCGAGTCCGGCCCGGAGGGCGCTGCCGGCGACGAGCACCCCGGTGACCGTCAACGCGATCGCGGAGGCGAGCTGCGGGCCACGACGCGCGGATTCCGGCACCGCCCGGACGGCCAGGCCGGTGACCGTGATGACGGCCGCGATCACCAGCAGGGCGCGCCCCGGCAGGGCCACCGAGGCGATCCGGCCGAGCGCGCCGATGACGGCCAGGGTGAGGACGCCCGCGCCGAGGTCGGGTAGCGGCGGACGCCGCAGCACCAGCGTCCCGGCCAGACAGACGGCGGCGGCCAGCAGCAGCACCAGGCCGGCCACGGTGGCGCCCGGCACGGTGGTGGCCCGCACCAGGGCGGTCACCGCGTACGCGACGGCGACCGCGACGGCGACGCCGTGCAGGGCCCAGGTCAGTTCCCGCAGCCCGGGTACCGGTCGCGTCGGCGGGGCGGCCCGCCCGGTGCCGGTGAGGTCCAGCAGCTCACCGGCCTCTTCCGGCGCTCCTTCGGGCCGTCCCTCGGCCTGTCGCTGTCGGGGCGGCTTCGTCCGGCCGAGCGGGACCGGGGTCGGCTCGTCGGGGTTCGACTGCTCCACGGTGACCGGGGAGCGGGCCAGCCAGAGGTCGAGCAAGGCCACCACGGTCAGCACCAACGCCCAGCCGACCGGTCCACTGATCCGGTCGTACGCCAGCAGCGGCACCACCGGTTGCGCGGCCAGGACGGTCGCGAAGCGGGGGGCGCGCAGCCGGGTCCAGCCGGCGTAGCCGACGGAGACGGCGGCGGCGACCGCGAAGATCACTCCGGCGAAGACCGCGCCGGAGGCACCGCCGGCACCGATGGCGTCGACGGTCCAGAGTGCGTACCCGGCCAGCGGCACCAGGAGCAGGCCCACCGCGGCGATGGTCTCGGCGGTGGAGGTGAGTCCACGCCGGACCAGCACCGGCGGGGCGAGCAGCATGAGCACGGTGGCGAGCAGCAGGATGCCGAGCCGGGACAGCGCGTCCATCGAACTGGTCGCGACCACCGCGAAGACCACCGCGGCCACCCCGAGCAGCAGCGCCCCGAGCCCGAGCGGGATGTTCTGCACCTCGCGTGAGGAGGCTTCCGGCGGGTGCTCCGGGTCGTCGGCGTCCAGCCAGACCGGCGCGTCCGGTGGCGGGTCGCCCGCCCCGAAACCGGCACCCTGCCGGGGTACCCGTGGTGGCGCGTCACCGCCGCCCGGCCCGTGCGCCGCCCGTGCGCTGCCGTCGACGGGTTGCTTGCGGGCCGACGTGGCTCCGCCGCCGGGTGGTCTCCGCGACGGCCCGTCGGCGTCGTCGCCACCGAAGCGTGTCGGCCCGTCGGCATCGCCGCCGCCGAAGCGTGTCGGCCCGGTGGCGTCGTCGCCGACGGGCACGCGCGTCGCGCCGGTGGTGCCGTCGCCGGGGGGCATGCGGGCCGTCGAGGTGGCACCGTCGCCCGGTGACGTCCGCGTCGGTCCGGTGTCGCCGTCGGCGGGTTGTCGCCGTGGCGGCGGGGTGGTGCGGTCGGCCGTGGGAGTCGAGGCCGTTGCGGCGGTGCCGTCGCCGGAAGGGGTGCGCGGCGGTCGGCGACGGAGTACGCGGCGCCCCCGGCCGGACTGCTTGAGACGTTCGTCACCCGAGTTGCCGGCGTGCGCGAGGATGTCCCGCTGGAAGATCGCGGCCTGCATCTTGGATGCGAGTTGCCGTTGTTCGCTGGCGATGGCAGCCTCGCGGGCCTTCATCTCCGCGATGGACCGCTCGATGTCCGCCAGGTGCTCGGCCCATTGTGGCTGGTGGGCGCCGCAGCGCGGGCAGCGGACGGCCGGCTTGATCTCCTGGCCGCACGAGGAGCACTGAAAGGTCGCCACGACACCCCTCCACCCGCAGTGTGGATTCCCACTGTCGCAGCATGCCCAATGCGGCCCAGGAATTCGACCGTTGTCGGCGGGTCACACCCGTCCAAGATCAGCAACCCCGAACCGATCCCGCCCAGTCGAGCCCTCCGAGTCAGCTCGCCGTACCCCCCGACGACCCGCCGACCAAAGCGAAGGCCCAGCTCCCACCCCCGCCGGGATGGACCGCCCACGCAGGCTGCGGGACGTCAGGTTCCCGCGGATCCAGATCCCACCCCCGCCGGGGATGGGCCGCCTCACGCAGGCTGCGGGACGTCAGGTTCCCGCGAATCCAGATCCCACCCCCGCCGGGGATGGGCCATCTCACGCAGGCTGCGGGAAGTCAGGTTTTCCGGGGGAGCCCACCCGCGCAGGGATCAAGCCTGACCGCCCGGAGCGGGTGGGTTCCCCCGGAAAACCCACCCCCGAAGAACAAGATCAAGGCCGCCCCATCCCCCGATACTCCCAGCCAGCCTGCGTCCACAGTGCCGAGTCGAGGCAGTTGCGGGCGTCGACCACGCGCCGCCCGGTGACCAGTTCGCCGAGCGCGCTCGGGTCGGCGTTGCGGAAGTCCGCCCACTCGGTGAGGACGCAGACCAGGTCGGCGCCGGTGACCGCCGCGTTGACGTCCGGCTCGTAGCGCAGTTCCGGCACCGCCCGGCGGGCGTTCTCCATGCCCTGCGGGTCGAAGACGTGCACCTCGGCGCCGGCCTTGTGCAGCAGCGCGGCGACGGCGAGAGCGGGTGCGTCGCGTACGTCGTCGGTGTTGGGTTTGAAGGTCGCCCCGAGGACGGCGATGCGGGTGCCGGAGAGGTCCGGGCCGGCCGGGCCGGACCGGCGACCGAGCAGGTCGGCGGCGAGGTGGAGCACGCGGGTCCGGCGACGCAGGTTGATCAGGTCGACCTCGTGCAGGAAGCGCAGCGCCTCACCGGCGCCGAGTTCCTGCGCCCGGGCCTGGAAGGCGCGGATGTCCTTCGGCAGGCAGGCGCCGCCGAAGCCCAGCCCGGACTGGAGGAAACGGTTGCCGATGCGAGGGTCGTACCCGATGGCCTTGGCGAGCTGGGTGACGTCGCCGCCGGCAGCCTCGCACACCTCGGCCATCGCGTTGATGAAGGAGATCTTGGTCGCCAGGAAGGCGTTGGCGGCGACCTTGACCAGCTCGGCGGTGGCGAAGTCGGTGACCACCAGGGGTACCTCGCGGTCCTCCGTGGCGGCCAGGTCGAAGACGCCCTTGTGCGCGGCGTAGAGCATGCCGTTGGCCCAGTCGCTCTTGACGCCGACCACGATCCGGTTCGGCCGGAGCACGTCGTCGACGGCGAAGCCCTCCTGGAGGAACTCCGGGCTCCAGGCCACCTCGACACCCAGGTCCGTGGAGGCGTGCTTGCCCACGAGCTGTTCCACCCACTCGGCGGTGCCGACCGGGACGGTGGACTTGCCGACGATCAGGGCCTTGCGGGTCAGGTGCTGGGCCAGACCGGTGACCGACGCCTCGACGTACGACAGGTCGGCGCCCATGCCGTCGGCGCGCTGCGGGGTGCCGACGCAGATGAAGTGCACGTCGCCGAAGTCGGCGGTCTCGGCGATGTCGGTGCTGAACCGCAGCCGACCGGCGGCCAGGTTACGCCGGAGCAGCTCGTCCAGGCCGGGCTCGTGGATCGGCACCTCGCCCGCGTTGAGCTTGGCGATCTTGTCGGCGTCGACGTCGAATCCCAGCACCTCGTAGCCGAGCTCGGCGTAACAGATGGCGTAGGTCGCGCCGAGGTAGCCAGTGCCCAGGAAGGTCACCCGAGGTCGGGATGCACCCGAGGGGGGTGTCACCGAGGCGATGGCGGGCATCGGCTGGGTGTTCGGGTACGGGATGGTCACGCCTGTCTCTCCGCTCGCACTGGCGGCGCGTGGTCGCGTCGCGGGCCGCTGCGGCGCCTCGGCGGGGCACCGGAGGGGGGTGATTCTGCTGTCTGCACTCCATCATCGCCGACCGGCGTCGATGCTCCGTCCCGGCTCAGCCTACGCGCCGGTAACATGGCTCGAACGGTGGTGGCTATCCTTCAGTCTGCGCGATGGCCGTCCAGGTGACGCTACAGACTGCGCATAGTAGCGGTGAAGGGGAGGGGCCGGCATGCCCGCAGAGCACTCGTTCGATGTGTATCGGTTGCCCGAGGAGCACCAGGCGATCCGGGAAGCCGTCCGTGAGGTCTGTGCGGCGAAGGTGGCGCCGCAGGCTGCCGAGGCCGACGAGACCGGTGAGTTCCCCAAGGCTTCGTACGACGCGTTACGGGCTGCCGACTTCCACGCCCCGCACATCCCCGAGGAGTACGGCGGTGCGGGCGCCGACGCGCTGGCCACCGCGATCGTGATCGAGGAGGTCGCCCGGGCCTGCGCCTCGTCGTCGCTGATCCCGGCGGTGAACAAGCTCGGCACCATGCCGCTGCTGCTGGCCGGCTCCGACGACCTCAAGCGCCGCTACCTGACCCCGGTCGCCGCCGGTGAGGCGATGTTCTCGTACTGCCTCTCCGAGCCGGAGGCCGGCAGCGACGCGGCGTCGATGACCACCCGGGCGGTGCGGGACGGCGACACCTGGGTGCTCAACGGCGTGAAGCGGTGGATCACCAATGCCGGGGTGTCCGAGTTCTACACGGTTTTCGCCGTCACCGACCCGACCGCGCGGTCGCGGGGCATCTCCGCCTTCGTGGTCGAGAAGTCCGATCCGGGGGTCAGTTTCGGTGCTCCGGAGAAGAAGTTGGGCATCAAGGGCTCGCCGACCCGCGAGGTCTACCTGGACAACGTCCGGATCCCGGCCGACCGGATCATCGGCGCCGAGGGGACCGGGTTCGGCACCGCGATGAAGACCCTGGACCACACCCGGGTCACCATCGCCGCGCAGGCGCTCGGCATCGCGCAGGGTGCGCTGGACTACGCCAAGGGGTACGTGGCCGAGCGTAAGCAGTTCGGCAAGGCGATCGCCGAGTTCCAGGGTGTGCAGTTCATGCTCGCCGACATGGGCATGAAGCTGGAGGCGGCGCGGCAGCTCACGTACGCGGCGGCCGGCAAGTCGGAGCGGGGTGACGCCGACCTGACGTACTTCGGTGCGGCGGCGAAGTGCTTCGCCTCGGACGCCGCGATGGAGATCACCACCGACGCGGTGCAGTTGCTCGGCGGCTACGGCTACACCCGGGACTACCCGGTCGAGCGGATGATGCGGGACGCCAAGATCACGCAGATCTACGAGGGCACCAACCAGGTGCAGCGCATCGTGATGGCCCGCCAGCTGCTCAAGGACTGACGACGGAGGGCTCTGCCCGGTGGCACACGGCCACCGGGCGGAGCCCTTCTCTCCGTTCGATCAGTTGCGCGCGTCGTCCTGTCGCGGCAGGCCGCCAGGCGGTGCCGACCAGGGCGACGTCCCACTGGTACGCCGGGGCAGCGGCTCGGTCGGCGTGTCGTCCGGGTCCGGGTAGCCGAGGCTCAGCGGCTCGGTGTCCCGTTCCGCCGACTGCGGCGGCGGCCACTCGGTCACCGGCAGGTCCTGGGTCGTCGCCTCGGCCGGCGGCGGCACCACCGGTGCGGGCCTCGGCCAGCGCCGCCACCGCTGCCCGCTGAACGTCGCCATCAGCAGCAGCAGGCCGATCAGGAACAGGGTGCCGTTCTGCACCGGCAGCCGCAGCGGCAGCGGGTCGCCGAGGAACTCCCAGTCGGCCGGGATGCGCTCGCGGACCCGGAAGGGCGCGACGAACAGCCCGACGTACGGGGTGATCAGCAGCAGCCCGGCCACCAGCGGGCCGAGCGGTGAGATGCGCAGTGTGCCGAGCAGGCCCAACACGATGCCGCCGACGGCGAGATAGACGGCCGGTTCGATCAGGTTGGCCGTGTTCGAGGTGCCGATCTCCACCCACCGGTCGACTGTGCCGGCCGACCCGTCCTGCCCCAGGGTGACCAGCACCCAGGTGACCGGTGCCACCACCAGCCCGGCGAGGAAGCTCCACAGATGTCGCATCCGCGCACCGTACCGTTTCCGCCATGACCGAGCACCCCTCCGCCGCGCCACCGGGCAAGCCGACGTCGTACTCCCGCGTGACCCTCAGCCGAATCATGACGGCGGTGGACGTGAACCTCTACGGCACCGTGCACGGCGGGGTGCTGATGAAGTTCGTGGACGACGTCGCCGGTGCCGCCGCGGCCCGGCACAGCGGGGGTACGGCGGTCACCGCCGCGATCGACGAGATCGTCTTCTCCGAGCCGGTCCGGGTCGGTGACCTGATCCACGCGTACGCCCAGATCAACTGGACCGGGTCGACGTCGATGGAGGTCGGCGTACGGGTGATGGCCGAGCGCTGGGACTCGGCCGAGGCGGAGCCGGTGCGGGTGGCCACCGCGTACCTCGTCTTCGTCGGCGTGGAGGTGGGCGGCGCGCCACGGGCGGTGCGGCCGGTGCTGCCGGAGACGGCGGAGGACAGCCGTCGCTGGCGTGAGGCGGAGATCCGCCGGGCGCACCGGCTCGCCCGCCGCCGCGCCATCCAGCACGCGCGGAGCGAGTCCGGCTGAGCGGTTGTCGTGGCCTGCTGCGTTAGCAGGGGACCCCGGTACTACCGCAGGCGTTAACAAGGTGCCCTTCCTTACATCCGGGCGCACCGGTGACGGCAGCGGATGCGCGACGGTAGGGCAGGATGACGCCACGGCCCACCGCACAGCGTCGTGCCGGGCCAGGGGAGGAGTGGACCAGTGACGGACGTGCTGTGGACGCCGCCGGCGGACGTGCTCCAGCGCTCACGCATCGGGACGTACCTGCGGTGGCTCGCCGAGAACCGGGGGCTCGATTTCGCCGACTACGACGCGCTGTGGCGGTGGTCGGTCACCGACCTGGACGCCTTCTGGCGCTCGATCTGGGACCACTTCGAGGTCGTCGCGCACACCCCGCCGACCGCCACCCTGGGCGCCCGCGACATGCCGGGGGCCCGGTGGTTCCCCGACGCCACGCTCAACTACGCCGAGAACGTGCTGCGCATGCCCGGCCGCGCCGACGACGACCCGGTGGTGATCGCGCACTCGCAGACCCGTGCCCCGGTCACCCTGACCGCCGCCGAACTGCGCGACCAGGTCCGCCGGGTGGCCGCCGGGCTGCGCCGGCTCGGCGTGGGCACCGGCGACCGGGTGGCCGCGTACGCACCGAACATCCCCGAGACGTACGTGCTGCTGCTGGCGACGGCCAGCCTCGGGGCGATCTTCTCCTCGTGCGCGCCGGAGTTCGGCACCCGCAGTGTCACCGACCGCTGGCAGCAGATCGAGCCGACCGTACTGGTCGCGGTGGACGGCTACCGCTACGGCGACAAGCCGGTGGACCGGCGTACCGAGGTGGCCGCGATCCGCGCCGCGCTGCCGTCGCTGCGGCACACGGTGAGCATCGCCTACCTCGACCCGGCGGCCCCGGCCCCGGCCGGCGCGCTCTCCTGGGCCGAGCTGGCGGCGGAGACCGACGAACCGGCGACGTTCACCCCGGTCCCGTTCGACCATCCGCTGTACGTGCTCTACTCCTCGGGCACCACCGGGTTGCCCAAGCCGATCGTGCACGGGCACGGCGGCATCCTGCTGGAACACCTCAAGATGCTCGCCCTGCACCACGACCTCGGTCCCGCCGACCGGTTCTTCTGGTTCACCACCACCGGCTGGATGATGTGGAACTTCCTGGTCTCCGGCCCGGCGGTGGGCACGACGATCGTGCTGTTCGACGGCAACCCGGGCCACCCGGACCTGGGCGGGCTGTGGCGGCTCGCCGAGGAGACCGGCACCACCTACTTCGGCACCTCGGCGCCGTACCTGCTGGCCTGTCGCAAGGCGGGCCTGGCCCCGCGTGAGATCGCCGACCTGTCCGCGCTGCGCGGGCTGGGTTCGACCGGTGCGCCGCTGCCCGCCGAGGGCTTCACCTGGGTGTACGAGACGGTCGGCACCGACCTGCAACTCCAGTCGCTGTCCGGTGGCACCGACGTGTGCACCGGCTTCGTCGGCGGCGTGCCGCTGCTGCCGGTGCACGCCGGTGAGATCACCTGCCGGGCGCTCGGCGCCAGGGTGGAGGCCCGCTCGGCCGACGGCACCCCGGTCATCGGCGAACTGGGCGAACTGGTCATCACCGCGCCGATGCCGAGCATGCCGGTGGGCTTCTGGAACGACCCCGACGGGACCCGCTACCGGGAGGCGTACTTCGACGTCTACCCCGGAGTCTGGCGGCACGGCGACTGGATCACCATCAACGCGCGCGGTGGTTGCGTGATCACCGGTCGATCCGACGCCACCCTGAACCGGGGCGGCGTACGCCTGGGCACCGCCGAGTTCTACTCCGTGGTGGAGGGGCTGGACGAGGTCGTCGACTCGGTGGTCGTACACCTGGAGGACGACGAGGGCGGCGCCGGTGAGCTGCTGCTCTTCGTGGTCCTCGCCGACGGCCTCACCCTCGACGACGATCTGCGCGCGACGATCTGCCGCGAGCTGCGCACCGCCCTCTCACCCCGGCACGTCCCCGACGAGATCCACCAGGTGCGCGCGGTGCCCCGGACCCTGTCGGCGAAGAAGCTGGAGGTACCGGTCAAGAAGATCCTCACCGGTACCCCGGTCGACCAGGCCGCCGCCAAGGGCGCCCTGGCCAACCCCGACTCCCTGACCGCCTTCGCCACCCTCGCCCAATCCCGCCCCACCCCCTAACCACCCCACCCCACCCCACCCCACCCCAGCCGCCGCCCTCCCCGCCCTCCCCGCCGCCCCCGCCTCCCCGCCGCCCGCCCCTCCCCGCCGCGTTGATCAAGAGGTTTGCGTCCAAATCCCGCCCGTCCCCGATGCAAACCTCTTGATCAACGCGCCCCCCACACCTGCCGCGCGCCGCTCGCCCCGCCTCGCCCTGACTGCCCCGTCGATCATGGACTCGGGGCGAGGGCGAAAGGGGTGAATGTGGGCGGAACGTCGGCCACAGCTCCATGATCGACGGAGGAGGGGAAGACGTGCGGAGTGCCGGCGCGGCACGGTGGGCGGGGGCAGGGCGGCGGGGGCGGGTGTGGGGCGGGGAAGGCGGGGAGCGGGGGGAAGGGGCTCAGGGGAGGGTTCGGGTGGCTTTTTCGGTGGTGGCTCGGGTGGGTAGTCGGGTGTGGTCGGGGTGGGCGCAGAGGACGGTCGACGCGCGGGCGGTGAGCGGGGCGAGCAGCCAGTCGACCGGGTCGGGCAGGGCGTCCACGTCGATCAGGACCCGCTCGCCCGGGGAGATGCCCAACTCGGTCGCGCGGGCGGTCGCCCGCTCACGCAGCGTGACGTGGCCCGGTCCGCCGGGCGGGTACGCGCCGAAGTGGTCGCCGTGGGCGCGTACCTCGGTCACGTAGTCGGCGAAGCCGGACGGCACCTCCCGCAGCGGCAGCGCGAACGGGTGCAGGGCGAGCGCGTACCGGTCGGCGGCCGACCAGGCGTCCGCCTCGGCGGCCCGGTCGGCGGTGGCGAACAGGACGTCCACGGCACCCGGTCGATCGGCCACGGTCAGGCCGGCCGACCAGCAGCCGAGCAGCACGGCGGCGGTCTGCCAGTGTGGTGGCAGCAGCACCGCCGCAGTGTCACCGGGCCCGAGCGACAGTTCGTCGACGAGCAGGTTGGCGGTCTTGGCCACCCAGTTCGTCAACGTGGCGCCGGAGAGTTCGGTGCGTTCACCGGTCGCGTCGTCGTACCAGGTGAGCAGCGGTCGGGTCGGGTCGGTCGCGATCGCGTCGGGCAGGACGCGGGCAATGTTGTCGGCCATCGGCGCGAACGATACGCCGCCGCCGCGCGTACTCGATGACAGTCACAAGTCGGCGAACCGTCGGGTCGGAGTCAGCGTCCGTACTCGGCACCGGCGTAGGCTTGCCCGAAGTGTTGTTCCCCACAGTCCCGCCACCACAAGGAGTCGCCCCGTGACCGCCGGTCGCCCGCCCCGCGTGCTCATCGACGCCACGAGTGTCCCCGCCGACCGCGGGGGCGTCGGTAGATACGTCGACGGTCTGCTCGGCGCCCTCGGCAAGGTGTGCGGGTCGGCGGTGGAACTGGTCGTGGTCAGTCTCCGCACCGACCTGGACCGCTATCGCCGGATGCTGCCCGGAGCCGAGATCGTCCCCGCTCCCGCCGCCGTCGCGCACCGTCCCGCCCGGCTCGCCTGGGAGCAGACCGGCCTGCCCCTGCTCGCGCAGCAGGTCGGTGCCGAGGTGCTGCACTCGCCCTTCTACACCTGCCCGTTGCGGGCCGGCTGCCCGGTCACGGTGACCCTGCACGACGCGACCTTCTTCACCGAGCCGGAGCACTACGACAAGTCCCGCCGGACGTTCTTCCGCAGCGCGATCAAGACCTCGCTGCGCCGCGCCAACCGGGTGATCGTGCCGAGCAAGGCCACCCGGGACGAGCTGATCCGGCTGCTGGACGCCGATCCGACCCGGATCGACGTGGCCTACCACGGTGTCGACCAGGACGCCTTCCACGCCCCCGGCGACGAGGAGAAGGCCCGGGTACGCGCCCGGCTGGGCCTGGGTGGCAGCAGCTACGTGGCCTTCCACGGCGCGAAGGAGCCGCGTAAGAACGTGCCGAACCTGATCCGTGGGTGGGCCCGGGCGGTCACCGACCGGGAGGACCCGCCGGCCCTGGTGATCGCCGGTGGTCAGGGGCACGACGACGACATCGACCGGGCCGCCGCCGAGGTGCCGTCGCACCTGCGGCTGCTGCGCCCCGGTTATCTGCGGTACGCCGACCTGCCCGGTTTCCTCGGCGGTGCCCTGGTGGCCGCGTATCCGTCCTACGGGGAGGGTTTCGGTCTGCCGGTGCTGGAGGCGATGGCGTGCGCCGCACCGGTGCTCACCACGCCCCGGCTCTCCCTGCCCGAGGTGGGCGGTGAGGCGGTGGCGTACACCAGTGAGGACCCGGACCAGATCGCCACCGACCTGGTCGCGCTGCTCGACGACGAGCCGCGTCGGTTGTCGCTGGCCAAGGCCGGACTCGACCGGGCCAAGGAGTTCACCTGGGAGTCGAGCGCCGAGGTGCACATCGCCGCCTGGTCACGAGTACGCGCCTGACGGTGGCAACCCGGCACCCGGAGCGGGCGGTTCGGGCATGATGTCCTGGTGATCTATGTCGTCATTCCGGCGGGTGGCAGTGGCACAAGGTTGTGGCCGTTGTCCCGCTCCGGCCATCCCAAGTTCCTCCACCCGTTCACCGGCACCCCGGCCTCGTTGCTCCAGGCGACGGTGGAGCGGGCGGCGCCGCTGACCACTCCGGAGCGGACCATGGTGGTCACCGGAGCCGCGCACGCGGCGGCGGTGGCCCGCCAGTTGACCGGGCTCCCCGAGGAGAACATCCTCATCGAACCGTCGCCGCGGGACTCCTGCGCGGCCATCGCGCTGGCCGCGGCGGTGATCGCGGTGCGGGACCCGGACGCGGTGATGGGGTCGTTCGCGGCGGACCACCTCATCGGTCAGCCCGAGCGGTGGGTGGAGACGGTCGAGGCAGCGGTCCGGGGCGCGGACCAGGGTCTGCTGATGACCGTCGGGATCACCCCGACCCGGGCGGAGACCGGCTACGGGTACCTCCAGACCGGTGATCCGGTGGGTGACGGTCCGATGCGTCCGGTCGTCGAGTTCAAGGAGAAGCCGAACGCCGAGGTCGCCGAGGCGTACGTCCGGTCCGGTCGGTATCTGTGGAACGCCGGCATGTTCGTCTGGCGGGTGTCGGCGTTCCTCGCCGAGCTGGCCCGCCAGCAGCCCGCCCTGCACACCGGCGTGACCGCGATCGCGGCGGTGTGGGGCACCCCCGAGCAGGACGACGTGCTCGGCGCGGTCTGGCCGACGCTGCCGAAGATCTCGGTCGACTACGCGGTGATGGAGGGCGCGGCGAGCGCCGGTCGGGTCGCCACGGTGCCGGGCGACTTCCGCTGGAACGACGTGGGCGACTTCCACACCCTCGGTGAGGTGTTGCCGACCGACGACGCCGGCAACGTGGTGATCGGTGGCGACGTCAAGGCCGAGGTGCTGTTGCGCGACAGCAGCGGGTGTGTGGTGGTGCCGCAGTCCGGGCGGATGGTGGCCGGCGTCGGCGTGCGCGACCTGATCGTGGTCGACACGCCGGACGCGTTGCTGGTCTGCCCGCGCGATCGCGCCCAGGACGTCAAGGCGATCGTGGACGAACTCAAGGCGCGAGGTGAGGACCGGCTCGTCTGAACGCGGCCAGTCCGGGTGGCATGAGCCGTGCGGTCCCGCCGGCCAGCGGTTGCGGCAGTTGGTCCGGCGGGAACCAGCCGAGCGCCTCGGACTCCGCGCTGACCGTCTCGACCGCGCCGGGCGGGGCGATGACGGCGAAGCGTACGTCGTGGTGCAGGGAACCGCCCTGGCAGCCGACCTCGTGCACGTCCACGTCGATCGGCACCGGGTCCACCCGCAGGCCGGTGATGCCGGACTCCTCGGTCGCCTCGCGGAGCGCGGCCCCGGCCAGTGTCCGGTCGCCCGACTCGCAGTGCCCGCCGAGCTGCACCCAGCGGTGGAACTTGCGGTGCAGGCAGAGCAGCACGCGGGTGCCGGTCGAGTCGAACAGCAGGGCGCTGGCGGTGACGTGTCCGGCCCGGTGCTCGCGGCTCATCGCGACCGGTCCGGCGGTCAGCAGGTCGAGAGTGCGGTCCCGGGCGGTCGCGGCGTCCGGGCTGGTCGGCGTCCATCCGGTGAGGACCGCCGACGCGTCGGTGTGCAGTGCGGCCCAACCGTGCTCCGGGGCCTGCGGGTGCTCCTCGGTCGCGTGAGGCGTCGACACGGCCCCTCCTTCCGTCCCGCACAGCGTACGGGCGGGTGGGAGGGGAGTTGCGGGGCGGGACGGTGGACGACCGGGCGGCACCCCTGCGGAAGCGTGAGCCGCAGACCCTCGTGCGGTGCCACCCGGTCGAGCCGTCCTGCGGCCCCCGGACTCCGCAGTGGCGGCACGCGATGCGTGCTGTCCCTGCGGCACGCAGAGCATGGCGGACCCGTGCGGCGCGAGTCGAGGTCTTTTAGCCCACGCTTAACAGACCAAGGCGATGTGTCCCAGGTAAAGTGCCTAGCGTCGCCGGGCGTCCCTCGGTCGGGTGACGGGGAGCCGTTCCATGCTGAAGATCCACTTCTCCGGCGAGGACATCCTCCGGACCAGAGTCGCTCCGGCTGCGGACCCGATCTGGGAAGTGGTGCTGAGCCTGCACCTGCTGCCCGGACGCAGCCGGGACCCACTGCTCGCCGGTTGGCGACGTGAGGTCATGCGCGGCCTGCGCCGGCAGGATGACGCCGACGGGCTGCGGCTGCTGCTGGCGTTGAACCCGCCGCGTGGCTACTTCCCGGACTTCCTCACCCCGCACGAGAGCGTGGGCGGGTTCGAGGCCGGGATGGAGGCGCTGCGGCGTACCCCTGCCACCCTGCTGCACCGCGACCTGAGCCGGCTGGCCAGCGGTCGGAGCCTGCCCACCGGGGCCGACGCCGTGGCCCGGGGCGAGCCGCGGGCGCTGGAAGACCTGACCGATGCCATGAGCCGGTACCGCGACCTGGCGCTCGGTCCCTACTGGGAGCGGGTGCAGGCGGCGGTGGACGCCGACCGGAACCGGCGGGCGCGGGCCATGCTCGACGGCGGGATCGAGGGTCTGCTGACCTCCCTGCGGCCCGGCGTGCGCTGGGAGTCCGGCGTGCTGCACATCCCCGACTATCCGAACAGCCGTGAACTGCACCTGCTGGGGCGGGGGCTGCTGCTGGTGCCGTCGTTCTTCTGCGCGAAGACACCGGTGGCGCTGGTCGACCCGGAGCTGCCGCCGGTGCTGGTCTATCCGGTGGACCGGCTGGGTGGACTCGTCGTCGACGGGGCCGACGGCGCCGGCACCGGCCGTACGGCGCTGGCGGCGCTGCTCGGCCGGACCCGGGCGGCGGTCCTGGCCGCCACCGACGGCGGGTGCAGCACGGGCGAGCTGGCCCGCCGGTTGCGGATCTCGGCGGCGGCGGCCAGCCAGCACACCACCGTGCTGCGCAACGCCGGCCTGCTGGTGAGCCACCGCGACCGCAACACCGTCCTGCACACCCCCACCCCGCTGGGCCGCGCCCTGCTCAACCCCTGATCGAGCGGAACCGGCGGTCGGCTCTCGACCGGGCGGGCCCGGTGGCGGGTCCTCAGAGGGCCAGGGAGGCGGCGGCGGTGGTGGCCGGCGGTGGGGGGAGGAGTTGGGAGGGGACGTGGTGGGCCGCGAGGGCGGTCCGCAGCTTCTGCACGTCGGTGCCGAACCTGACCAGCTGCACCGGGCCGACCGGGGTGGGCGGGGAGCACAGCACCAGTCCGGTGGCGCGGCCCGGCCAGCCGGGCACGGTGTTGACCAGTCCGGCGCGTACGTCGTCGTCGACGACCTGGGTGAACACGGTGCCGGGGGCGACGACGTCGATGACCGAGGCGATCGCCGCGGCGACCACCGCCGGATCGGGGCGGGACTCGCCGGGGCGGTCCGGCAGGTGTGCGGCGTCGGCCAGCCCGGCCGCCCGGGCCTCGGCGGTGCCGAGCGAGAAGAGGTCCATCGAGGCGTCCCGCACCAGCACCCGGGCGCCGTCGCCGTCGTCGTCCTGCCCCGCGGTGAGGTAGCCCCGGACCACCGCGACCGGCATCTGGTCGCACTTGCCCTTGATCAGTTCGCCCGCGCCGGCCAACTCGTCGACCACGGCCATCTGGGTCAGCACCAGCTCGTTGCCGTACGGGTCGACCTCGCCCCGGTGGTCCCGGATCGCGTCCATCCCGGCCACGCCGAGGGCCACGTCGGTGAGCCCGTTGCGCCACGGCCGACCCATGGTGTCGCTGATGATCACGGCGACGTTCACGCCGCTGTGGGCCCGCAGGCCGGCGCGGAGTGCGCGGGCCGAGGCGTCCGGGTCCTCCGGGAGCAGCACCAGCCGGGTCTTGTCGACGTTCGAGGCGTCGATGCCGGCCGCCGCCATCACGAAGCCGTGCCGGGTCTGCACGATCCGGGTCGGGCCGCGTGACGCCACCACCCGGACCGTCTCCGAGGCCAGCACCTCGTCGCGGGCGGCCTGCCGGTCCGGGCCGTCGGCGGGTACGTCCACCAGCCGCCCCTCCGCCTTCGAGACGATCTTGCTGGTCACCACCAGCACGTCGCCGTCGCGCAGCCAGGGTGCCGCGCCTCCGATCAGCGCCGCCAGGTCGTCGCCCTCGGTCACGTGGCCGATGCCCGGCACCGGCAGGATCTCCAGTCTCACGTCAACTCCACCGCGGCGCGGACCATCGCCGCCGTCGCCGCCTCGTCGGTCATCCGTAGCGGCACCGCGCGTACCGTCACGTCCGGCACCACCGTGTCCGCATCCTCCTCGGCGACCAGCCATCCGTCGAGCAGGCCGCCGTCGGCCCGGCTCCCGTACAGCCCGCCGACCCCGGCGGCGGTGCACGGCACACCGACCACCGAGAGGCACCGGTCCGCCATGCCGCGTACCGGCGCGCCACCGATGATCGGCGACACCCCGACCACCGGGGCCGGACCGCCGGTCAGCGCCGCCCGCACGCCCGGTACGGCGAGGATCGGCGCGATGCTGACCACCGGGTTGCTCGGTGCCACCAGCACCACGTCGGCGTCGGCGATCGCCTCCGTCACGCCGGGCGCCGGCTTCGCGGCCTCCGCACCGACGAAGACGAACCGGTGCGTCGGCACCTGGGCGCGGTACCGGATCCACCACTCCTGGAAGTGGATCGCCCGCTGCCCGTCGGTGCCGTCGCCGGCCTCGTCGGGCGGGGTCACCACGACGTGCGTCTCCAGGCGGTCGTCGGTCGCCGGCAGCAGGCGTACGCCGGGCTGCCAGCGGGTCGCCAACGCGTCGGTCACCTGGTGCAGCGGGTACCCGGCGTCGAGCATGGTGGTGCGTACCAGATGGGTGGCCAGGTCCTTGTCGCCGAGCCCGAACCAGCTCGGCTCGGCACCGTACGCGGCCAACTCGGTCTTGACCGTCCAGCTCTCGCCGGTACGACCCCAGCCGCGCTCGGGGTCCGCCCCGCCACCGAGGGTGTACATGACGCTGTCCAGGTCCGGGCAGACCCGGAGCCCGTGCAGGCGAAGATCGTCGCCGACGTTGACCACGGCGGTCACCTCGGCACCCACCTCACGGGCGTACGCACGCACCCCGAGCAGGAACCGGGCACCCCCGATTCCGCCGGTCAGAACCACGACACGCATCAGCCCATCCTCGCCTACGTGACGCCTCCGTCGGCCAGTCGTCCGGGGAGACTAGGCTCACGTCGGCACCTGTCCGCTTTCGCCCCCAGGGAGAGTCCGTGACCAGCCCCGTGGAGCAACCGCCCACCGAACCGACCCCGGCCCGTCAGGTGACCGGGCCGCTTCGGGAACTCGTCGCCCTCGTGCTCCTGGGCGCGAACGCCGTCTTCCTCTTCGTCGCGCTGATCCGGTTGGTCACCCCGCAGGGTGCCTACAGCACGGTGACCGGCCGGGCGGGCAGCGCGTTCTTCGCCTTCGTCGGGCTGGAGGCGATCGTCCTGCCGCTGCTGGCGGTGCTGCTCGCCACCCACCTCGCCCCGGTGGTCGGCAAGGCGAAGCTGATCACGCAGGTGGCTCTGGTCGAGTACGCGGTCAGCGTCGTGCTCGGCGGCCTGACGCTGCTGATCTGGACGGTCGGCCGGCTGGCCGAGGCACAAATCTTCGACGCCCTGACCGGCGTCCTCGTCCGGGCGGCCTGGGTGGCGTTGTTCGGCGCGGCGGCGTACGTGGTCTGGACCGTCTGGCGGCGGCTCTACCACGTGCCCAAGCCCAAGCAGGAGCCCGGACTGTACGGCAGCCCGCAGCAGGGCTGGGCCCCGCAGGGCAACCCGGGGCAGCCCGGTGGCTACCCGGGTGGGTGGCAGCAGCAGCCCGGTCCGGGTGGCGGTTGGTCCGGTGGCGAGCAGTCCGGCGGATACCCCGGCCAGGTCGGCTACCCGGGCGCGGGTCAGCCCGGCGGTTACCCCGGCCAGCCGGGGGGTTACCCCGGTTCTCAGCCGGGCGGATTCCCCGGTGGTCAGCCGGGCGGGGACCAGCCGCAGCCGGGTTGGCCGGTGGCGGGCCAGGCGCCCGGCGGGCCGCCGTCCGCCCCGCACACCTGGCCGCCGCACGGCCAGCCGGTCGTGCCGCCGCAGCCGCCGGCGCCGACCTCTCCGGCGGCACCGCCCTTCGGGCAGCCCCCGTCGGCCGACCCGACCCAGACCATCCCCCGGCAGAGCACCGAGCCGGGCCAGGCGACGCCGCCTCCGGGTGAGGGCGACCGCACCCAGCGGATCGACCCGGGCGACAAGTCGGCCTGACCGGCGTGACACCCGGCCGGGCGGCCGGGTGCGGTTGCCCACGTGGGGGGTGTGCCGCCGGTGCCAGCGCCTAGGCTGGGCGGATGGTTGATCGCAGCGAGCCTGGGCCTGCGGAGGCGGCCGTCCGCCGGGCCCTGCGTCGGGCCGCCGCCGGCCGGGCGCTCGACGTCGACGAGGCGTCCGCACTGCTGAGTGCGCGCGGCACCGCCCTCACCGAACTGCTCGACGTCGCCGGCGCGATCCGCGACGCCGGCCTGCGGGACGCCGGGCGGCCGGGTGTGGTCACGTACTCGAAGAAGGTCTTCGTGCCGTTGACCCGGCTCTGCCGGGACCGCTGCCACTACTGCACCTTCGCCACGGTGCCGCACCGGCTGCCGGCGGCGTTCCTCGACCGCGACGAGGTGCTCGCCATCGCCCGCGCCGGTGCGGCTCAGGGCTGCAAGGAGGCGCTGTTCACCCTCGGCGACCGGCCGGAGGAGCGCTGGCCGGCGGCCCGGCAGTGGCTGGACGAGCGGGGTTACGAATCCACGCTTGACTACGTGCGGGCCTGCGCGGTGGCGGTGCTGGAGGAGACGGGCCTGCTGCCGCACCTGAATCCGGGCGTGCTCTCCTGGTCGGAGTTGCAACGGCTCAAGCCGGTCGCGCCCAGCATGGGGATGATGCTGGAGACCACCGCGACCCGGCTCTGGTCGGAGCCGGGCGGCCCGCACTACGGCTCGCCCGACAAGGAACCGGCGGTCCGGTTGCGGGTGCTCGACGACGCCGGTCGGGTCGGCGTCCCCTTCACCACCGGCATCCTGATCGGCATCGGCGAGACGCCCGCCGAACGGGTGGACGCGATCTTCGCCATCCGGCGGGCGCACCGGGAGTACGGCCACCTCCAGGAGGTGATCGTGCAGAACTTTCGCGCCAAGCCGGACACCGCGATGCGCGGCATGCCGGACGCGGAACTGCACGACCTGGCGGCCACCGTCGCGGTGGCCCGGCTGTTGCTCGGCCCGAAGGCCCGCATCCAGGCGCCGCCGAACCTCATCGCCGGCGAGTACGACCTGTTGCTGCGGGCCGGCATCGACGACTGGGGCGGCGTCTCGCCGGTGACCCCGGACCACGTCAACCCGGAACGCCCGTGGCCGCAGCTCGACGAGTTGGCGGCGCGTACCGCCGCCGCCGGGTTCACGCTGCGCGAGCGGCTGACCGTCTACCCGGAGTACGTCCGGGCCGGTGAGCCGTGGCTGGATCCGCGCCTGCTGCCGCACGTCACCGCGTTGGCCGAGCCGGCGACCGGGCTCGCCGTGGAGTCGGCCCGGCCGGTCGGCCGTCCCTGGCAGGAGCCGGACGAGACCTTCGGCGGGCGAACCGATCTGCACGTCGACATCGACCGCACGGGACGGACCGAGGACCGGCGGGGCGACTTCGACCACGTCTACGGGGACTGGTCGGAGGTGGCGGCCAAGGTCGCCGTACCGCCCGCCGGTCCGGCCGGTCGGTCGGTCGCCGCCGGTGCCGGTGACGCCGACCTGCGGGCGGGGCTGCGGCTGGCCGCCGACAACCCGGCGGCGCTCCTCGAACCCCGGCACGCCGACGCCGCGATGGCGCTGTTCGGCGCGGACGGCCCGGCGCTGGACGAACTCTGCCGCCGCGCCGACGACCTGCGCCGGGACACGGTCGGCGACGACGTCACGTACGTCGTCAACCGCAACATCAACTTCAGCAACGTCTGCTACGTGGGTTGCCGGTTCTGTGCCTTCGCGCAGCGGGAGCGGGACGCCGACGCGTACCGCCTGTCGGTGGAGCAGGTCGCCGACCGGGCGCAGGAGGCCTGGGACGCCGGTGCCGGCGAGGTCTGCATCCAGGGCGGTATCGACCCGAAGTTGCCGGTCACCGTCTATGCCGACCTGGTCCGCGCGATCAAGGCGCGGGTGCCCCGGATGCACGTGCACGCCTTCTCCCCGATGGAGATCGCCACCGCCGCCGCGAAGGCCGGGGTGTCGGTGAAGGAGTGGCTGACCGGGTTGCGCGAGGCGGGGCTGGACACCATCCCCGGGACGGCGGCGGAGATCCTCGACGACGAGGTGCGCTGGGTGCTGACCAAGGGCAAACTGCCGACCGCCGCCTGGGTCGAGGTGGTCAGCACCGCCCACGAGCTGGGCCTCCGGTCCAGCTCCACGATGATGTACGGCCACGTGGACCATCCCGGGCAGTGGCTGGCGCACTTCCGGGTGCTGGCCGGTGTGCAGGACCGCACCGGCGGGTTCACCGAGTTCGTGGCGCTGCCCTTCGTGCACACCAACGCCCCGATCTACCTGGCCGGCATCGCCCGGCCGGGGCCGACCTGGCGGGAGAACCGGGTGGTGCACGCGATGGCCCGGGTGCTCCTGCACGGTCGGATCGACAACATCCAGTGCTCCTGGGTGAAGCTGGGCGACGAGGGCACGGTCGAGATGCTCCGCAGCGGCTGCAACGACCTGGGCGGCACGTTGATGGAGGAGACCATCTCGCGGATGGCCGGTTCGGGCAACGGTTCCGCGCGGACCGAGGAGCAGCTACGGGCGATCGCGACGGCGGCCGGTCGTCCGGCGCGTAGGCGTACGACTTCGTACGGTCACCTCAGCGCCTAGCGTCGAACCTTCGCGCGTCCCCGGCCGTACCTGTCGATGCCGGCGGCGGGATCGGCGAGGACCGCCGCCGGCACCCGAGATTCGGGGGCCTTCGCGGTCCGTGCGGCGACCCCCGTCCGTCCTTGCGGGCGCCTGCGCGCCGCCGGAAAGGTTGGCCATGATCACTGAGAGAAGGCGGACGCGGCAGTGGCCGCGACTGACCCGCCGGCAGACGTTGACGGCTGCGGCCAGCGCCACGCTCGGCGCCGCCGCCCTGGCGGTGCCGGGCCTCTCGGCCGCCGGGGACGACGACAAGGGGGTCGCGGCCGGCGCGGACGAGACGATCGTGGTGCACCTGCGCGACGCCCGCTCCGGCACGATGGACGTCTTCGTGGGCCAGTCCCGCATCGAGGTGCGGGACCGTGGTCTGGCGGACCGGCTGCGCAAGGCCGCCGCCCGGCGCTGACCGTGCCCACCCGACCTCCGCCCGCCACGCCGGGCGTTGCCGACCGCGGCGCCCGTCACCGGCGCTGAGCGGTCACCCGCCGCCGCCGTACGGGCGGCCGCGTACTCCGGTCCGGCGCGGGCTCTCGGCGCCCGGCCGTCCGTCCAATGCACACTTTTGCCCCGTGAGGTGGGTTCGTCATGTCGTCACACCGCGAAGCGCCGGAGATCGCCAAGGATCCGGTCGCCGATTCGTCGGACCTGTACGCCTTCGTCACGCCGGACCGTCCGGACACGGTGACGCTGATCGCCAACTACGTACCGTTGCAACTGCCCTCGGGCGGCCCGAACTTCTTCGAGTTCGGCGACGACGTGCGCTACGAGATCCACATCGACAACAACGGTGACGGGCAGCCGGACGTCACCTACCGTTTCGAATTCACCACCGAAATCACGAACCCGAATAGTTTTCTCTACAACACCGGGCCGATCGATTCGCTGGACAGCGAGAACTGGAACCGACGGCAGTTCTACAGCCTGACCCGGATCGCCGGTGGACGGGAAGAGCGGCTGGCGCGCAAACTGCCCTGCCCGCCGTGCAACGTCGGCCCACTTTCCACCCCGAAGTACGGCGAGTTGGTCCGCCAGGCCACCTTCTCGCTCTCCACCGGCGAGAAGGTCTTCGCCGGGCAGCGCGCCGACGGCTTCTTCGTCGACCTCGGTGCGATCTTCGACCTCGGTACGCTGCGCCCGTTCCAGCAGCTGCACGTGGCCGGCAAGAAGATCTTCCGGGAGCCCGGCACGCCGGTGAACACCACCGACCGGCTCAACGTGCACAGCATCGCCCTCCAGGTGCCGCTGGACCGGGCGCGCCGCAAGGCGAACCGGTATCACTGGCAGGAACCCGCCTCGGTGATCGGCGTCTGGACCTCGGCGTCCCGCCGCCAGGTGCGGGTGCTCGGCGACAGGGTGGCCGCCGACACGAGCACCGGGCCGTTCACCCAGGTGTCCAGGTTGGGCAACCCACTGTTCAACGAGGTCATCGTGCCGATGGCACAGAAGGACCTGTGGAACACCCTGCCGCCGTCGGAGGACAAGCGGTTCGCGAAGTTCGTCGAGCGACCCGAGTTGGCCGCCCTGCTGCCGGTGCTCTACCCGGGCGTCTTCCCCAACCTGGAGAAGCTGAACAAGTCCGAGAAGGCGCGGGCGGACCTGGTCGCGATCCTGCTCACCGGTGTCCCGGAGGGACTGATCGACGGCTTCACCAACGCCACCGGCGACGTGCAGGCCGACATGCTGCGCCTGAACACCGCGATCCCGCCGGCCCGCCGCCCGAACGCCATCGGCGTACTCGCCGGTGACCTGGCCGGTTTCCCGAACGGTCGGCGGGTCACCGACGACGTGGTGACGATCGCGCTGCGGGCCATCGCGGGTCTGACGGTGCCGCTGGTGGACCGGAAGTTCCAGCCGGACGAGGCGGCCGCCGCGGTCACCCCGGGGTTGAGCGCCGCCGACGTGACCGCGCCGTTCCTGCGCAACTTCCCCTTCCTCGGTACGCCCTACGACGGCTTCAACAACCCGGGAGCGGCGGCATGAGCGAGCGGAGCGAGCGAGTCATCGACTCAGGGGTGTGCCGGCGCGGAGCGCAGCGGAGGACGGCATGAGCGAGCGAATCATCGGTGCGGTCGGCCCTCGTGCCGGCGCGGAGCGTAGCGGAGGGTCGGCATGAGCGGGCATGTGCACACATACGGTCCGACGGGGAGCGCGACTGTTGTGCTTGACCTGGGCGGGGAGACCGGTGCCCTGATCGTGCACACCGGACGTCACCTGCTCGGTCGGGAAATCGAGGTCAGCCGCCCGGACCACGACGACGAGCCGCGGACCCACTCCGCCGTACGCGAGCGGCAGGTCCTGGACGGTACCTTCCACAGTGCGGTCTACCCGGACCTACCGGCAGGTACCTATACCGTCTGGTGGGACGACGATACGCCCGCCGGGACGGTCCGGGTGGCCGGTGGCGTGGTCTCCGAATTCACGTGGCCCACCAGCCTTTCCGCGACTTCCGACTGACCGCGCCGACTGTCTCACGACCGCGCCCCGTCCACGATGTGGACGGGGCGCGGTCGTCGTATGCCCGGTGGACGGGCGGTCCCGGCGAAGTCGGGCTAATCTTGCGGGTCAAGATCAACCGATCTTGTCGGGTGGCCTTCCGAAGGCCGGCGCGGGGTGTGATCACCGCTGTCCCGGGCCGTGCGCCACGGGAGAAAACTCGGGCAACTCGCCGGAGAGGGCGTTACTCGGCCGGGGTCTGAATCGATAGGGCAGGGCGAGACCGGGTGCGTGTCGGGAGGGCGACTCCATTATCAAGTTTGGCTTGACGCCGCACGCATTACACGCGTGTAATTTGAATGGGGTTGTTCGCACGAACCGCATCATAACGGGACCGGACGGACAAGCACGCCTTTCGCGTGGGGGGTTGCAGCGGCGATGGCGCCGGTGCGCGACAAGGAGGCAATTGATGGACGGCCAGCTCGAGGCGGCCGACCTGCTCGGAAACGCGCCGGAGTGGCAGGAGCGAGCGCTGTGCTCGCAGACCGACCCGGAGGCGTTCTTTCCCGAGAAGGGCGGCTCGACCCGCGAAGCGAAGCGCATCTGCTCGCGGTGCGAGGTCAAGACCGAATGCCTCGAATACGCTCTCGGCCACGACGAGCGGTTCGGGATCTGGGGTGGGCTCTCCGAGCGTGAGCGGCGCAAGCTCAAGCGGCGAGCAGCCTGAGTCGTCGGGAAGGGACGGTCGGGGGACGTCCCGCCCCGGGGGTGACGATGTGCCGTGGGGGGTCACGGCGGCCGGGTCAGGCCAACTCGTCCGGGTCGACGCCGAGCAGGTTCGCCACCTGCTCGATGATCACGTCGTGCACCAGGTCGGCGAGATCCTCGCGGTCCATGGCCCGGAACTCCAGCGGGCGGCGGTACAGCACGATGCGAGGTGGCACCTCCTGACGTCCCGGCCGACCCGGCAGCAGCCGGGCCAACGGCACCTCGCCGTCCTCCAGCACGTCGGTGTCATAGACGTTGAGATCCGGCGGGACGTCCTCGACGGCGAACTCCACCCCGGCGAGTTCCTTGGCGAAGCGTCGCTCCAGCGTCTCGACGGTGTCCAGCACCAGGTCGTCGAAGATCTCCGCCTTGGTGCGCGCCAACGGCACAGTCGCCGGCACCAGCCGCCCACGCAGACCGCGCCCGTGCCGGTCGCGGTGCGCCCGCCGGCCGGGGCCGGGGCGGCGGTTCTCCGGACTCGTCATGAGCCAAAGGGTAGCCGCCACCGCGCCCCCGCCCGCATCAGCGCCGCCACCTGGCGCGCCGCGCCCCGGGCCGAAATGTGATCACCAAGACGGGCGTGTCGTAACGCGAACCGGTGCGCCGGACCCGGTAATGGGGATACCCTGCGCCCGTGAGGTCACCACGGCGCTGCTCCCGTAACGGCTGCCCCCGGCAAGCGGTCGCCACGCTGACCTATGTCTACAACGAGTCGACGGCCGTGGTGGGTCCGCTCGCCGCCTTCGCCGAGCCGCACACGTACGACCTGTGCGAGCCGCACGCCCGGAGCCTGACCGCACCGCGCGGCTGGGAGGTGGTCCGGCACGAGGGCGAGTTCGAGCCCCCGCCGCCCACCACCGACGACCTGGTCGCGCTCGCCGAGGCGGTCCGCGAAGCCGCCCGCCCGGCGCCCCGCCCTCCGCAGGACGACCAGACCCAGCAGGCCACACCCCCCACCACCTCCTCGCGGCGCGGCCACCTCCGCGTAATCCCCCCCACGCACTGACCCCCGCACCCTCACCCCACCCCGCGCTCTCCGCCCGCGCCCGGCGGCGCCCGCCCGCGCCCGCCCGCGCCCGGCGGCGTTGATCAAGAAGTTTGCGCCGATTTTTTGGCGCCTGGGCCGACCAAACTTCTTGATCAACGCGTCAAGGCGGGGCGGGAGGCGGGGTGGGAGGGGGCGGGGGAGGGGGTCAGTGGCCTAGGAGGCGGGAGAAGGTGGCGGCGCGGCGGGATGCCCGGCCGGTACGGGACTCGCGTTCGTCGGCGGAGAGCATCAGGCGGAGGCCGGCGTTGACCGCGAGCCAACGTAGGGGCTCCGGCTCCCATCGGGGCGAGCGGTGGTTGACCCAGGGCAGGCGCGTCAGCTCGGTCGGTTCGTTCCGGATCAGGTCGGCCAGCGTACGACCGGCGAGGTTGCTGGTGCCCACCCCGTCGCCGACGTACCCGCCGGCCCAGCCCAGCCCGTCGGCCCGGTGGTAGCCGACCGAGGCCGCCCAGTCCCGGGCCACCCCGAGCGGACCGCCCCAGGTGTGCGTGACCGGCACGTCGGGGCCGAGCGTCGGGAAGAGGTCGCCGAGCGTACGGCGGAGGGCGGCGAAGACCCGTGGCTCCCGGTCGTAGTCGGACCGGACCCGCGAGCCGAAGTGGTACGGGGCACCCCGCCCGCCGAAGGCGAGTCGGCCGTCGACCGTGCGTTGGCCGTAGATGATGACGTGCCGGTGGTCGGAGAACGTCTCCCGCTCGGCCAGCCCGATCTCGGCCCAGGTCTCGTCGGGCAGCGGCTCGGTGGCGATCATCAGTGAGTAGACCGGGGCGAGGGCCCGCCGGTGCCCGGTCAGCGCCGGCGTGTAGCCCTCGGTCGCCCGGATCACCACCGGGGCGCGTACGGTGCCGGCCGGGGTGACCGCCGCGCGGGGCCGGATCTCGGTGACCGGGGTGCGCTCGTGGATCGTGACGCCCCGGCGTTCCACGGCACGTGCCAGGCCACGGACCAGCCGCGCCGGGTGCACGGCCGCGCAGTGCGGCGTGTAGGTGGCGGCGCGTACCCCGGTGGCACCGCACCGGGCGACGGCCTCCGCCGGACCGAGCAGGTCCAGGTCCTCCGGGCCGAAACCGAACTGCCGCGCCTCGGCCACCGCCGCCCGGGCGCGCTGCACCTGCGGCGCGCTCCGGGCCAACACCACGGTGCCGCCGTACGACCAGTGGCAGTCGATGCCCTCGGCGGCGACCACCCGGCCGACCTCGCGGACCGTGTCGTGCATGGCGTGCTGCATGGCGATCGCGGCGTCCCGGCCGTGCCGCCGGGCCAACGCGGTCAGCGAGGTGGGCAGCAGCGCGGAGCACCAGCCGCCGTTACGCCCGGACGCGCCGAAGCCGGCCACCTGGCGTTCCAGGACCACGATCCGCAGGGCGGGCTCGGCCTCGGCGAGGTAGTACGCCGTCCACAGTCCGGTGTAGCCCGCGCCCACGATGACCACGTCGGCGACGGTGTCACCGGCCAGCGGCGGGCGTGGCGTCAACGGCTCGTCCACGGTGGACAGCCAGTACGACAGGTCCTGGTAGGCCACCACCGCCTCCTAGAGTCTGGTCCAGGCCTCGGTGAGTACGCCGCGCAGGATCTGTTCGATCTCGTCGAACTGCTGCTGCCCGGCGATCAGCGGTGGGGCGAGCTGCACCACCGGGTCCCCCCGGTCGTCGGCCCGGCAGTACAGCCCGGCGGAGAACAACGCGCTGGACAGGAAGCCGCGCAGCAGTCGTTCCGACTCGGCCTCGTCGAAGGTCTCCCGGGTGGTCTTGTCCTTGACCAGCTCGATGCCGTAAAAGTAGCCGTCGCCCCGGACGTCGCCGACGATCGGCAGGTCGTGCAGCTTCTCCAGGGTCGACCGGAAGGCCGCCTCGTTGGCGCGTACGTGCCCGACGAGGTCCTCACGGGCGAAGACCTCCAGGTTGGCCAGGGCCACCGCGCAGGAGACCGGGTGCCCGCCGAAGGTCACCCCGTGGGCGAACATGCCGGTCTCGGTGAGGAACGGCTCCATCAGCCGGTCGCTGGCGATCATCGCGCCGAGCGGGGCGTACCCCGAGGTGATGCCCTTGGCGGTGGTGATGATGTCCGGCTGGTATCCGTAACGGGTCGCGCCGAAGTACTCGCCGAGCCGACCCCACGAGCAGATCACCTCGTCGCTGACCAGCAGCACGTCGTACGCGTCGCAGATCTCGCGGACCCGCTCGAAGTAGCCGGGCGGCGGTGGGAAGCAGCCGCCCGAGTTCTGCACCGGCTCCAGGAAGACCGCCGCGACGGTGTCCGGCCCCTCCCGCTCGATGGCCCGTCCGATCTCCTCGGCGGCCCAGCGACCGAACGCCACCGGGTCGTCACCGTGCTCCGGAGCCCGGTAGAAGTTGGTGTTCGGCACCTTGATCCCGCCCGGCACCAGCGGCTCGAAGTCCGTCTTGATGCCCGGCAGCCCGGTGATCGACAGGGCTCCCATGGAGGTGCCGTGATAGGCGATGTACCGGCTGACCACCTTGTGCTTGGTGGGCTTGCCGACCCGCTTGAAGTACGCCCGGGCCAGTTTCCAGGCCGCCTCGACCGCCTCCGACCCGCCGGTGGTGAAGAAGACCCGGTTGAGGTCGCCCGGGGCCAGCTCCGAGATCCGCTCGGCCAGCTCCACGGCGGTCGGGTGGGCGTACGACCAGAGCGGGAAGTACGCCAGCTCCCCGGCCTGCTTGGCGCCGGCCTCGGCCAGCTCGGTGCGACCGTGGCCGGCGTTGACCACGAAGAGCCCGGCGAGGCCGTCCAGGTAGCGGCGACCCTGCGAGTCCCAGACGTACGCGCCCTCGCCGCGCACGATCGTCGGTACCTCGCCTGCGGAGTAGCTCGCCATCCGGGTGAAGTGCATCCAGAGGTGGTCGGTGGCGTTCGCCATGTCAGCCCCATCGGGTCTCGGGCCGGTCAGGGGTTCACCGGCCGCTCTGTTCACGGTTATCCCACAGCCCGCCGCCGCGAGGCAAGTGCAATCGGTTGAACTTACGCCTCGATGCAACGGATTTAGCGAGCTTATCCGACTTAGTGCAACGGATTCCGCATCGCCACTGCCCTGCGCGGTGTCCTCCTGCGGGTCCGGCGCGTCAGCTCGTCGGGTCCCACTGATCTTCGCGCGCGCCAGTTCGCGATCAGCGTTGTCCGGCTCGCGGGGTGACCTCTCGGTCGCCTTTGCTCTGCTTCAACCACCGCAACGGTTTTCGTTCGACGGCAGTGCGCTGGTTGAAGCAGAGCAAAGGCGGCTGGTGGGAGGTCAGGTGCCTCGCTGTCGATCAGTCGAGATCTTGGACAGTTTCCGTTATCTACTAACGGAAACTTTCCAAGGTCCATGTTCGCGATGTGATGGCCGAACCGGCGCCGGCCGGCGACCTTAGCGTCGGCGGGCCTGCCCCGCCCGCTCCCGCCACCGGACCCGCCTCGCCCGCAGGTGGGTGGTGGAGGTGAATGGTGGGCGTCGGGTAGTGCGTCCTGTCCAGGGCATTCGAGGGGCATCTCGGTCGCACCTCAGATGCGCGAAACAGTCCCGCCCGCAACACGCCGAGACCGGGCGGACAGCGCCACCCAGAGTGTCTAGCGTGCGGCGCAACGTGACGCGTGGACGGAGGTCGGCAGATGAACGAGACACTGCGGTTGGCGATGGCGGACAAGGGCGAGACGGCTCAGTCGTTGGCCGGGAAGGTCGGCGTCGACCCGAAGACGGCGGGCCGTTGGGTGGCCGACGGGCGTACCCCGCATCCCGGCACCCGGGCCGCCGTCGCCGCCGTCCTCGGATGCCAGTCGAAGGAACTCTGGCCGGAGCCCCACCGTCGCCGGGACATGCCCTGGTTCCAGGAGTGGGCCCAACTGGAGCAGATCGCCAGCTCGCTGCGGTCGTACCAGCCGCTGCTGGTGCCGGGCCTGCTCCAGACCGAGGCGTACGCCCGAGCGGTGCTGGCGACCGGCGGCCTGGTGGCGCCGGTGCAGGTGGAGGAGATCGTGGCGGCGCGACTGGCCCGGCAGCGGGTGCTGGAGCGCGAGGTGCCGCTGCAACTGGTGGCGGTGATCGACGAGGTGGTGCTGCGTCGGCGGGTGGGCGGCGACCGGGCGGTGATGGCCGGGCAACTGCTCCACCTGGCCGAGTGGGGCGAGCGGGAGCACGTGCAGGTCCGGGTGATCCCGGCGGAGAACCCGTGGCACACCGGCCTGGCCGGGCCGTTCGTGCTGGCCCGGACGCCGGACGGCGGTGAGGCGGCCTATCTGGACAATCAGTTGCGCGGTCAGGTGGTGACCGAGCGTGCCGACCTTGCTAGCCTGGGCGCGAGATGGGAGAGCGTCACCGGTGAGGCGCTGCCCCGCCGCCGGTCCATCGAGCTGATCAGGGAAGTGGCGACGACATGGACATGACCGACGCCCGCTGGCGCACCGCCACCCGCAGCAGCAACAACGGCGGCGACTGCGTCGAGGTGGCCGACAACCTGCCCGGCCGGGTCCTGGTGCGCGACAGCAAGGATCGAGCCGGCGGCACCCTGACCTTCGCTCCCGACGCCTGGCGCGCGTTCCTCGCCACACCCCCGCGCTGACCTCCCGCACGGCCTTCCCGCACCGCACCCGCGCCTCACGCACGGCCCTCCCCGCACGGCCCTCCCCGCGCGGCACCGCGCCTCCCGCGCGGCCCTCCCCGCACGGCGATCATGGAGTTGTGGCAGCGACAAACCAGGGCGATCGGCGCGTTTCCGCGACCACAACTCCATGATCGCCGCGAGGGCGCGAGGGCGCGAGGGCGCGAGGGCGCGAGGGCGCGAGGGCGCGAGGGCGCGAGGGCGCGAGGGCGCGAGGGCGAGTGGGTGGGGGCGGGCGGTGGGGCGGGGGCGCGCGGGGCCGGGGCGGGTGGGGCGCGGGCGGGTGGGGCGAGGGCGCACGGGGCGGAGGCGCGCGCGGCGCATGATCAGGCGGTGCCCCAGCTGTAGGTCTGCTTGCGGAGTTTGAGGTAGACGAACGCCTCGGTGGAGAGCACGCCGGAGACCGCGCGCAGGCGTTGCAGGATCTCCAGCAGGTGCTCGTCGTTGCGGCAGACCACCTCGGCCAGCAGGTCGAAGGAGCCGGCGGTGATCACCACGTAGTCGACCTCGTCGAGTTCGGCGATCCGGTCCGCGACGCTCTCCAGGTCGCCGTCGGTACGCAGGCCGATCATGGCCTGGCGGGGGAAGCCGAGTTGGAGCGGATCGGTCACCGCGACGATCTGCATCACCCCGGCGTCGAGCAGCCGTTGTACGCGTTGACGTACCGCAGCCTCGGAGAGCCCGACCGCCTTGCCGATGGTCGCGTACGGGCGACGGCCGTCCTGCTGGAGCTGTTCGATGATCTGCTTGGCCACGTCGTCGAGCAGCACGTGGCTGGCGCCCTCCCGCACGCTGACCCGGCGTCCGCCGGTGCCGTTGTCCTGCTGCCGGTTCGTCATCGAGCGCTCCCCATGTCCATCACGGCGCTGAGCCTAGTGCCACCGCGCAGTCTGGCGTAATTCGTCGTCCACGGCTATTGCGGCTACGGAATCCCTTGTGAGCGAGGTTTCCTCATGTCAGGATCAGTCGTCCATCGCCATTGACCCTCCCGTCGGCGCGCCCACCCCCGTCCCGCCGCCGACGATGACCTGTAGGAGTCGTCACATGCGAAACGCTTACCGGCCCCTCACTCGGCGTGGTCTGCTCACCGGCACCCTCGGCTCGGCCGCGCTGCTCGCGGCGGGTGGCACTCTCGCCGGTTGCGGCACCCCCGGCGCGCAGCAGACCGAGGCCGGTTGTGTCAGCGAGGACCTGTCCGGCACGGAGAAGACTGTCGCCTTCTCCAACTGGCCGCAATACATGGACGTCGATGACGACGACGCGTCGAAGCGTCCCAGCCTCGACAAGTTCGTCACCGACACCGGCATCCAGGTGACCTATACCGAGGACGTCAACGACAACAACGAGTTCTTCGGCAAGGTGCAGAACCAGCTCGCCGCCTGTCAGGGCACCGGGCGGGACGTCATGGTGCTCACCGACTGGATGGCCGCCCGGATGATCCGGCTCGGCTGGATCCAGCGGCTCGAGAAGTCGAATCTGCCGAACGTCGAGGCGAACCTGCTGCCGTCGTTGCGGAACCGTCCCTTCGACGTGGACAACCACCTCGCCGTCCCGTGGCAGTCCGGCCTGGCCGGATTGGCGTACAACGGGCGGGTCACCCGGGAGATCCGGACCGTCGACGAGCTGCTCACCCGCGCCGACCTCAAGGGCAAGGTGACCGCGCTGACCGAGATGCGCGACACCATGGGCCTGCTGCTGATGTCGAACGGCCACAACCCGGCCGACTTCACCGCCAGCCAGTTCGACGACGCCCTGAACAAGCTCAAGAAGGCGGTCGACTCCGGGCAGATCCGCCGCTTCACCGGCAACGACTACGCCCCCGACCTGGCCAAGGGCGACATCGCGGCGTGCATCGGCTGGTCCGGCGACATCATCCAGCTCGGCTTCGACGACGAGCAGATCAAGTTCGTGGTGCCCGACTCCGGTGTGACGCTCTGGTCGGACAACATGCTCGTGCCGAACAAGGCCACCCACAAGGGCAACGCCGAGGCCCTGATCAACCACTACTACGAGCCGGCCATCGCCGCGCAGCTCGCCGCGTACGTCAACTACATCTGTCCGGTGCAGGGCGCGCAGGAGGAGATGGAGAAGATCGACCCGGAGTTGGCCGCCAACCCGCTGATCTTCCCGGACGAGGCGATCCTCTCCAAGGCCCGCGTCTTCATGGCCCTGGACGAGCAGCAGGAACGCGAGTACGAGACCAAGTTCCAGCAGGTTATCGGAGCGTGACGATGGCGCGGGACACTCCGGCCGGTGACCTGAGGCTGGCCGACCTCACCAAGACGTTCGGCCCGTTCACCGCCGTCGACGACCTGAGCCTGACCATTCCGCAGGGCTCGTTCTTCGCCCTGCTGGGTGCGTCCGGCTGCGGCAAGACCACCACGCTGCGCATGATCGCCGGGCTGGAGGAGCCGACCAGCGGGCAGGTGCTGCTCGGTGACCGGGACATCGCCCGGCTGCGCCCGTACAAGCGGCCGGTCAACACCGTGTTCCAGAGCTACGCCCTCTTCCCGCACCTGGACATCTTCGAGAACGTGGCCTTCGGCCTGCGGCGGCGCGGCATCCGCTCGGTCGACGGGCAGGTCCGCGAGATGCTGTCGCTGGTGCAGCTCGACGGGTACGAACGGCGTCGCCCGGCCCAGCTCTCCGGCGGGCAGCAGCAGCGGGTCGCGCTGGCCCGCGCGCTGATCAACCACCCGCAGGTGCTGCTGCTGGACGAGCCGCTCGGCGCGCTCGACCTCAAGCTGCGTCGGCAGATGCAGATCGAGCTCAAGCGCATCCAGACCGAGGTCGGCATCACCTTCGTACACGTCACCCACGACCAGGAGGAGGCCATGACGATGGCCGACACGGTCGCGGTGATGAACGCCGGGCGGATCGAGCAGCTCGGCCCACCCGCCGAGATCTACGAGTTCCCGGCCACCGCGTTCGTGGCCAACTTCCTCGGCCAGTCCAACCTGATCGCGGGCGAGGTCTCCGGCACCGACGGCGGCGACCTCCTGGTCACCGCGCACGGCGCGCGGTTCTCCGTGCCGTCGGCGCGGGCCCGCACCGACCAGGGTCCGGTCTTCCTGGGCGTACGCCCCGAGAAGCTGCACCTGGTCGGCGCCGCCGTGCAGGTGCCGGCCGGTAACCAGCACCTCGAAGGCACCGTCACCGACGCCTCCTACGTCGGGGTGAGCACGCAGTACCTGCTGCGCACCGGATGGGGCACCGAGCTGAGCGTCTTCGTCGCCAACAGCGGGGCGCAGCAGCGCTTCGCCGTCGGCGAGCGGGCCGTGGCGTACTGGGATCCGCAGCACGCCTTCCTGCTCGGGCGCCGCGCCGACGAGGAGGACCGGACCACTCCGGTCCTGGACGAGCCGGTCGGTGCGTCCTCATGAGCCAGCGACGCGAGGGCACGGCGTGAGCGCGCTGGCTCACGTACCCACCGGCTCCGGGCAGCCGGCGTCGCCGCCGCCGGCTGCCCGATCAGGGCGCTACCGCCTCCTGCCGTACCTGTTGCTGCTGCCGGGCGCGGCCTGGCTGTTCCTCTTCTTCGCCCTGCCGTTGCTGCAACTCGCTGCGGCCAGCCTCTACGACCCGAACGGCACGCTCTCCACCGGGTACGCGATGACCTGGGCGTTCGGGAACTACCCGGCGGCGTTGCAGGCGTACTGGCCCCAGTTCAGCCGCTCGTTCCTGTACGCGGGCATCGCGTTGGTGCTGGCGCTGCTGATGGGCTACCCGTTGGCGTACGCGATCGCGCAGAAGGCCGGCCGGTGGAAGAACCTGCTGCTGGTCTGCGTGATCGCGCCGATGTTCACCAGTTTCCTGGTGCGCACGCTGGCCTGGAAGACCATCCTGTCGGACAACGGCTGGTTGGTCGGGCTGCTGCGGGACGTCCACCTGCTCGGTCCGGACGGACGGCTGCTGGCCACCCCGATCGCGGTGGTGCTCGGCCTGACGTACAACTTCCTGCCGTTCCTGGTGCTGCCGCTGTACGCGAGCCTGGAGCGGCTCGACCACCGGCTGCTGGAGGCGTCCAGCGACCTGTACGCGAGCCCGCTGAAGACGTTCCGTCGGGTCACCCTGCCGTTGTCAATGCCGGGCCTGATCGCCGGGACGCTGCTCTTCTTCATCCCGGCCACCGGCGACTACATCAACGCCGAACTGCTCGGTACGCCCAACCAGTACATGATCGGCAACGTCATCGACTCGGCGTTCCTGGTGCGGCTGGACTATCCGCAGGGCGCGGCGCTGTCGTTCCTGCTGATGTCGGCGATCCTCGCGGTGGTCTTCGTCTATCTGCGTCGGGCCGGCACGGAGGAGGTCCTATGACCAGGTTCTCCCGGTGGTGGGCGCAGCACTGGGTGATGGGCGTGGCCCTGCTGGTGCTCGGCTACCTGTTCCTGCCGATCGCCGTGGTGGGCGCGTTGTCGTTCAACCGCCCCTCCAACCGGCTCTCGTACGACTTCCACGCGTTCACGCTCGACAACTGGCGTAACCCGTGCGCCACCTCCGACATGTGCGACGCGGTGGTCCGCAGCGTGCAGATCGGCTTCATCGCCACCGTCGCCGCCACCGCGCTCGGCACGCTGATGGCGTTCGCGCTGGTCCGGCACCGGTTCCGGGGACGCTCCGGGCTCAACGTGCTGATCTTCCTGCCGATGGCCACGCCGGAACTGGTGATGGGCACCTCGCTGCTGGCCCTCTTCGTCGCCGGCGGGGTGCCGCTGGGGTTCTGGACCATCGTCATCGCGCACGTGATGTTCTGCATGTCGTTCGTGGTGGTGACGGTCAAGGCGCGGCTGGCCGGGATGGACCGGAGGCTGGAGGAGGCCGCGATGGACCTCTACGCCAGCGAGTGGCAGACGTTCCGCCGCATCACGTTGCCGTTGGTGCTGCCCGGCATCGTGGCCGCCGCACTGCTGGCGTTCTCGCTCAGCTTCGACGACTTCATCATCACCAACTTCAACTCCGGCACCACCGTCACGTTCCCGATGTACGTCTGGGGTGCCGCCCAGCGGGGCATCCCGCCGCAGGTCAACGTCATCGGTACGGCCATGTTCGCGATCGCGTTGCTGCTGGTGCTGGCCAGCATGCTGCGGGGCCGACGGGCCCGCCGGGCGGCGTTCGCGGTGCCGGCTCCCCGGGCGACAAGCCGGTCATGACCGGGCCATCCGCCGGCCGGGCGCTTGCCGACGCGGTCCGCGCACCGTACTGGCTCGACCGGCCGGAGCGGCCCGACCCGCTGCCGCCGCTGCCCGGCCCGACCACCGCCGACCTGGTGGTGATCGGGGGCGGCTACAGCGGGCTGTGGGCGGCGCTGCTGGCCAAGCAGGCCGACCCGGCGCGGGACGTGCTGCTGGTGGAGGCGGGGACCTGCGGCTGGGCGGCCTCCGGACGCAACGGCGGGTTCTGTGCCGCCTCGCTGACGCACGGGCTGTCCAACGGGGTGCAGCGGTTCCCGGACGAGATCCAGACGCTGGAACGGCTCGGCCGGGAGAACCTCGACGCCATCGCCGACACCGTTGCAGAGCATCGGATCGACTGCGACTTCGCGCGGACCGGCGAACTGTCGGTGGCGGTCGAGCCGTACCAGCTCGACGGGTTGGCCGCCGACGCCGCGCTGGCCGGACGGTACGGGCACGACGTGCGCCTGCTCGACGCCGACGAGGTGCGCGCCGAGGTCGACTCGCCGACGTACCTCGGCGGACTGTGGGACCGTGACCGGGTGGCGATGCTCGACCCGGCGCGGTTGGCCTGGGGACTGCGCCGGGCCTGCGTGGACCTCGGCGTACGGGTGCACGAGCACACCCGGGTCACCGGCCTGCACCGGGACACCAACGCGTTGCTGGCCCGCACCGTCGCCGCCGACGGCAGCCCCGGGGCGGTCCGCGCCGCCAAGGTGGTGCTGGCCACCAACGCGTTCCCGCCGCTGCTGCGCCGCCTGCGCACCTGGATCGTGCCGGTGTACGACTACGCGCTGACGACCGAGCCGTTGACGCCCGCGCAGCGGGACGCCGTCGGCTGGCGTAACCGGCAGGGACTGGCCGACACCGGCAACCAGTTCCACTACTACCGGCTCACCGACGACGGGCGGATCCTGTTCGGCGGCTACGACGCGATCTACCACTACGGCAACCGGATGACGCCGGCACTGGACCAGCGCGACGCCACCTTCACCGCACTCGCCCGCCACTTCTTCACCACCTTCCCGCAGCTCGCCGACGTCCGGTTCAGCCACCGCTGGGGCGGGGTGATCGACACCAGCACCCGGTTCTGCGCCTTCTTCGGCACGGCGTACTCCGGTCGGCTCGCGTACGCGGCCGGGTACACCGGGCTCGGCGTCGGGGCGACCCGGTTCGGTGCCCGGGTGATGCTCGACCTGCTCGACGGCGTGGACAGCCCGCTGACCCGGCTCGACCTGGTCCGCAGCCGGCCGCTGCCGTTCCCGCCCGAACCGGCCCGCGCGGTCGGCATCGGGCTCACCCGCTGGTCCATGGCCCGGGCCGACGCTCGACAGGGGCGGCGCAACCTGTGGCTCCGTACGCTCGATCGCTTCGGTCTGGGGTTCGACTCGTGATGCGTGTGCTGCTGATCGGGGCCGGAGGCGTCGGTTCCGCCGTCGTCGCCATCGCGGCCCGACGTGCCTTCTTCGACACGATGGTGGTCGCCGACCACGACGGGACCCGCGCCGCGCGGGCCGTCGCCGGCCGGGACGACCGCTTCGTCGCCGCCGGGGTCGACGCCGCCTCGGCGGAGGCGGTCGCGGCACTCTGCCGCGAACACCGGATCACCCACGTGCTCAACGCGGTCGACCCACGCTTCGTCATGCCGATCTTCGACGGGGCGTACGCGGCCGGCGCCGACTACCTCGACATGGCGATGTCGTTGTCCCGCCCGCACCCGACCCGGCCCTATCAGGAGACCGGCGTGATGCTCGGCGACGCGCAGTTCGCGGCGGCCGACCGCTGGACGGAAGCCGGGCGGCTGGCGCTCTGCGGCATCGGTGTCGAGCCCGGCCTCTCCGACGTCTTCGCCCGGTACGCCGCCGACGAACTGTTCCGCGAGATCGACGAGATCGGGGTACGCGACGGCGCGAACCTGACCGTCGACGGCTACGACTTCGCCCCGTCGTTCTCCATCTGGACCACCATCGAGGAGTGCCTGAACCCGCCGGTGATCTGGGAGGCCGACCGGGGCTGGTTCACCACCGAGCCGTTCAGTGAGCCGGAGGTCTTCGAGTTCCCCGACGGGATCGGGCCGGTCGAGTGCGTCAACGTGGAGCACGAGGAGGTGCTGCTGATCCCGCGCTGGGTGCCGGCCAGGCGGGTCACCTTCAAGTACGGCCTCGGCGCGGAGTTCATCGAGGTGCTCAGGACGCTGCACAAACTCGGTCTCTCCTCGACCGCGCCGGTGCGGGTGGGCCCGGTCTCCGTGTCGCCGCGAGACGTGGTGGCCGCCTGCCTGCCCGACCCGGCCACCCTCGGCGACCGGATGCGCGGCAAGACCTGCGCCGGCACGTACGTCACCGGCCTCGGCGTCGACGGCGAGCCGCGCCGGGTCTACCTCTATCACGTGGTCGACAACGAGTGGTCGATGCGCGAGTACGGCCACCAGGCGGTGGTCTGGCAGACCGCGGTGAACCCGGTGGTCGCCCTGGAACTGCTGGCCGACGGCGTGTGGTCGGGCAGCGGGGTGCTCGGACCGGAGGCGTTGCCGCCCAAGCCCTTCCTCGACCTGCTCACCGCCTACGGCTCGCCGTGGGGAATGGCGGAACGATGACCCGGTACGGCCCGATGTACGGCCCCGACGTGACGTTCCTCGGCGTACCGCCCTGCACGATCGAGGAGCCCGTCACGTACGCCGACGCCGACGTCGTGATCATCGGCGCGCCGTTCGACGGCGGCACCTCGCACCGCCCCGGCACCCGGTTCGGCCCGTCCGCCATCCGGCAGGCGTGCTATCTGCCGCACGACGGCTCCCGCCCCTCCCTGGCGCTGCGCGTCGACGCGCTGCGCGACCTGTGCGTCTACGACGCCGGTGACGTCGAGATGTTCTCCGGCGACATCGAACGGTCGCTGTCCGCGCTGGAAACCGCCGTGTACGCGGTCGCCTCGGCCGGTGCGATCCCGGTGGTCCTCGGCGGCGACCACTCCATCGCCCAGCCCGACGCCACCGGGGTGGCCCGCCACCACGGTCTCGGCCGGGTGTCGCTGGTGCACTTCGACGCGCACGCCGACACCGGCGACATCGAGTTCGGCTCGCTGCACGGTCACGGCCAGCCGATGCGTCGACTCATCGAGTCCGGCGCGGTACGCGGCGACCGGTTCCTCCAGATCGGCCTGCGCGGCTACTGGCCGGGCCCGTCGACCCTGTCCTGGATGGCCGAGCAGCGGATGCGCTCGTACGAGATGACCGAGATCGTGGCCCGTGGCCTGGACGACTGCCTCACCGAGGCGTTCGACATCGCGACCGACGAGTGCGAGGGCGTCTTCCTCTCCGTCGACGTGGACGTGGTCGACCCGGGCATGGCCCCCGGCACCGGCACCCCCGAACCGGGCGGCTTCACCAGTCGGCAGCTGCTCGACGCGGTCCGCCGGGTCTGCTACGAACTCCCCGTGGTCGGGGTGGACGTGGTGGAGGTCGCCCCGCCGTACGACCACGCCGACATCACCGCCTACCTCGGCAACCGGGTCGTGCTGGAAGCGTTGTCGGCCATCGCCCGCCGCCGTCGCGACGCCGCCGGTGGCCCACCCTGGAACCCCACCCAACCCCTCCTGGACAGCCGCTGACCCTCCCACCCGTCTCCCTGCCCGTCGATCCCGCCCTCTCCTGCCCGTCGATCATGGAGTTGAGGCTGCGATCCTGGGGTATTCGCCCCTTTTCGGAGTGCCACAACTCCATGATCGCGGCTGCCGGTGCGGCTGCGTGCGGGGCCGTTGCGGAGTGGGGAGGGTGGGGGAAGGCGTTGGGGTGCCCAGGGCAGGGGGTTCGGGAGTTCAGGGGGCGAGGAGGTGGTGGATGGTGGTGACGATGTGGGTGGGGCGGCGGTAGAGGTCGTCGGCGGTGAAGTAGCGCATCCGCCAACCCTGTCCGGCCAGCCAGTTCGACCGGGAACGGTCGTAGTGCAGGAGCTCCGGGGTCAGGTGGGACTGTCCGTCGTACTCGATGCCGATCCGACGCTTGCGGTAGGCCAGGTCGATCCGGTGCAGCGGTATGCCGTACCGGTCGTGCACCCAGAGCTGAGGCTCCGGGGCCGGTAGTCCAGCGTCCACGAGAATCAGTCTCAACTGACTCTCCTGCCGGCATTCCGACCGGGGATCCGCCAGGCCGATCAGGTCCCGTGCCTGGCGGGCGTTACGCAGGCCCCGATGGCGCCCGAGCTCGTCATGGAGATCGTCGCGCCGGCAGGCTGTCGCCCGCAGACAGAGGTCCAGCACCGGAAGGGCTTCTGTCCGCCGGAGTGATCTCGCCAGATCGACGGCACATCGCGCGGCCGGAGCGCAGGGCAGTCCGCGGATCCGGACGGGATCGCGGACCGGCACGACGGACTCATGCGCCACGACCCCACGGATCTGCGGCACGACCGAACCCGCCGGCACGATGACGTGGCACCTGGTCGACCGGGCATCCCCGAAGCCGTGCAGCATCGCACCGGTGTGGAACCCCGCCACCGCGCCGTCGGGCAGACGTTCGAAGATCGCCCTGAGGTGGTCGTCGGCGGCGGCGGGAGGCCCGTAGACACCTCGGGTCAGCCGAAGCAGTGCCCCCTGTGCGATCTGCCCCCGCACCTGACCTCGACTCCACCCGGTCGCCAACAACTCGGAGTAACGAATCAGTCGCTCTGTCATCTCGCCACTGTCCCGGCCCACCCCGGCTGCCGTCCGCCCCTGTGGACGACGTACCGGGCCGCTGTGGATAACTCGCGGCCCCACGGCTGTCCGCGTCGATCATGGAATCGTGGCGATCGCAAATAAGGATAAAAGCTTCCATAAGTGCAGCCCCAACTCCATGATCGACGCGGCGACGACGACGGCGACCGACGTGACGCGACGACGGTGGCACGTGGGGGCGGGTGGGGGAGAGTGGGACGTACGTGCTGTTCAGGCGCGTGGTGACCGGCTGTGCCCGTGCTGATTTGTGGTGACGTCGTGGACGTGGAGTATTGCTGCGGCGGGCGCTTACGAAACCCTTATCTTCCGCCTGCGAACGTATGCCCGGCAACGACGGATCACGGGGGCGAAGAGCGTGCGGGTGTTGGTGGCGGACGACGAGCGGCTGCTGGCGGACATGGTCGCCGAGGGCCTCAGGCGGCTCTCGATGGCGGTGGACGTCTGCTACGACGGTGACGGCGCGTTGGAGCGGATCGGGGTGAACCGCTACGACGTGGCGGTGCTGGACCGGGACATGCCGGGGCACACCGGTGACGAGGTGTGCCGCAGTCTCGCCGGGTCCGGTTCGGGTACGCGGGTGCTGCTGCTCACCGCCGCCGCCGGCATCCGCGACCGGGTGGAGGGTCTCGGACTCGGGGCCGACGACTATCTCACCAAGCCGTTCGCCTTCGCCGAACTCGTCGCCCGGGTGCACGCGCTCGGTCGGCGGTCGGCGGCGGCGGTGCCGCCGGTGCTGGAGCAGCACGGGGTGGCGCTGGACGTGGCCCGGCACTCGGTCACCCGGGACGGCCGGGCGGTCGGCCTGAGCCCGAAGGAGTTCGCCGTACTGCACGTGTTGATGCGTGCGGACGGGCGGGTGGTCAGCTCGGAGGAGCTGCTGGAGCAGGCGTGGGACGAGTTCGCCGACCCGTTCACCAACACCGTGCGGGTGACCGTGATGACCTTGCGGAAGAAGCTCGGTACGCCTCAGGTGATCCACACCGTGCCTCGGGCCGGTTACCGGATCGGTCCGGCGTCGTGACCCCGCGTCGCAGGATCGTGCTGGTCGGCGTGGTCGCCCTGATCGCCGGGTACGCCCTGCCGGGACTGACCGTGTCCGTCACGAGCGAGTTGTGGTGGCGGGTTCGGGGTCTCTGCGACAGCGGGCTGTCCGGCAGCGGGCTGGTGTGCGAGCCGGCGCGGGGCCTCGGCGGGGTCGCGCTGTCGCTGCTGGGGCTGGTGGTGTTCCTGCTCGCGGTGGCGGCGGTCTGGGTCGCTGCGGGCTGGTGTCTGCGACCGGTCCGGGACCTCGCCGGCCCGATCTCGCACGCCGGGCCGCAGAACCTCGGTCACCGGATCCGGATGCGCGGCAACGACGAGGTGGCCCGGCTGGCCCGGTCGATCGACGAGATGATGGAGCGCATCGCCGCCGGGTACGAGGGGCAACGGCGGTTCGCCGCGAACGCCTCGCACGAGTTGCGGACGCCGTTGGCCGTGCAGCGCACGCTGATCGAGGTCGGCCTGTCCCGGTCACTCAGCGGCGAGCAGATGGAGCTGGTGGCCGACCAGCTCTTGGAGACCAACGAGCGCAACGAACGGTTGATCGAGGGGTTGCTCGCGCTCAGCGAGAGCGACCAGGGGCTCCGTTCCCGCCTGCCGCAGCGCCTCGACGAGATCGTCACGGAGGTGCTGGCCGCGTACCAGGACCGGATCACCGAGGCCGGGGTGACCGTCAGCACCCACCTGGAGCCCCGGACCGTGATGGGTGAGCGCGTGCTGCTGGAGCGCCTGGTGACCAACCTGCTGGAGAACGCGATCAAGTACAACCGCCAGGGTGGCGCGATCAGCGTCACCGTCGGCCGCAACCCGGCGCTGACCGTGGTCAACACCGGTCAGGTGGTGCCGGCCGAGGCGGTGGCCGGGCTCTTCGAGCCGTTCCGCCGGCTGGCGCGGGACCGCACCAACCAGAGCGGTGGTGCCGGTCTCGGTCTGGCCATCGCCCGCTCGATCACCCAGGCGCACGACGGACTGATCGCCGCCCGCCCCGCCGAGTACGGCGGACTGCGGGTCGACGTCCAGCTTCCGCACGTGCCCTGAGCCCTTCCGGTCACCACGACCCGATCCACGGGGTCGCACATTCCGCGACGTCCCGTCCCTCGGCATGCCCGAAAACGTCACCACCGCGTGGGAGAGGAGCACCCCGGTGCGTACCCGTGACCACCTCGCGCCCGTCACCGGCGCCCGCCCGGCCGGCGAACGGTGGGACTGGGCGGACGTCGCCAAGGGCGGCTGCATCCTGCTGGTCCTGCTCTGGCACGTGATCATGAAGGACTACCTCCAGATCGACTGGCGGCTGGACGTGCCGGTGGCGGGGGCCTGGGGGACGTTCGGCGAACTGCTGCTGCCGATGCGGATGCCGCTGTTCTTCACCATCTCCGGGATGTTCGCGGCCACCGCGGTGCAACGGCCGTGGCGAGCCGTCGGCCGTCCGCGCATCGCCAGGTTCCTCTACCTGTACGCGGTCTGGCTGCTGATCCACACCGCCCTGCTGGCCCTCGCGCCGGACTTCCCGACCGACCGGGCGACCGGCCCGGGGGAACTGCTGGCACAGCTGACGGTCAGCCCGTCCAACCTCTGGTACCTGTACGCGCTGGCGCTCTACTTCGTACTCGCCAAGGCGTTGCGCCGGGTCCACCCGGCGCTGCTGCTGGCCGCGGCGGGCGCGCTGAGCGCGGTCGCCGCGGTGGGGCTGCTCGACACCCCCGGCAACCGGGGCGGGCTCTACCAGAACCTGGTGTTCTTCCTCGCCGGCCTGCACCTGCGTCGCCATGTGCGGCGGTGGTCGGCGGCGGTGACCGGTCGACGTCTGCTGCTGGCGGTCGGCGGATACCTCGCCGTGCTGGCCGCCGTGCTGGCCGCCGTGCGGGTGACCGGTGCCGGGCGGCTGCCGGGGGTGACGCCGCTGGTCTCGGTCGTCGCGGTGCTGGCCGGCATCGCCCTGGCGGTGCAACTGGCCCGGTGGCCGCTGGTCCGCGAGCCGCTGGCCGCGCTGGGCCGGCAGACGCTGCCGATCTATGTGATCCACATGCCGGTGCTGGCACTCCTGCACCGAATGATCGCCGAGCCCATCGCCGACCTGGGTGACTCCGCCCGGCTCGCGTTGGCCTTCGGCTACCCGTTCTCGCTCACCGTCCTGGTGCTGGCGCTCAGCCTCGGCCTGCACCGGGCGCTGCTGGCGGCACGTGCGACCTGGCTGTTCGACCTGCCGGCTCGCCGATCGCCGATCGAATCGACAAGGGAGACGACATGTTCCACACCGATCCGCCCGAACCCGCCGATCCCGGTCGGCCCTCGGTCGACGTGACGGCGGCGGCGCGGTGGCTCGACGGCCAGGTGCTGCGTACCCCGCTGCTGCGGTCCCCGGTGATCGACCGCCTGGTCGGGGCGCGGGTGCTGCTCAAGGCGGAGAACCTGCAGACCGGTGGCTCGTACAAGATGCGGGGCGGGTTGTACGCGGTGGGGCGGCTCGCCGCCGCCGGGCACACCGGTGTGGTCGCGCAGAGCACCGGCAACCACGCGGTCGCGGTCGCGCTGGCGGCGCGCCGGCACGACATGGCCGCCACGGTGGTGTTGCCGGTCGACGCGACGCCGTCGAAGGTGGCGCGGGCCCGGGGGGCCGGTGCCCGGGTGGTCCTGGTCGGCTCCACCGTGGAGGAACGGCTGGCGGTCGCGCGCCGGATCAGCGACGAGACCGGTCATCCGATCGTCGACGCGTACGACCACCCGGACGTGATCTCCGGGCAGGGCAGCGCAAGTCTCGAACTGATCGAGGACGCCGAGCGGGCGGGCACGCCGCTGGACACCCTGATCGTGCCGGTCGGTGGGGGCGGCGGCGTCGCCGGTGCCTGCCTGGCCGCGTCCGACCGGCCCATCGACGTGTACGGCGTGGAGCCGGTCGGCTGCGACTCCCTGGCGCACAGCCTGGTCGCCGGTCGACCGACGCCGGTCCGGCCGGCGCCGACGATCGCCGACGGGCTGCGGCCGTCCTGCGTCGGCGAACTGCCCTTCGCCATCCTGCGCACCCGCCTGCGCGGGGTGGTCCGGGTGGACGACGAGGAGATCGCGGCGGCGTTCCGGCTGCTCCTGATGGAGCTGAAGGTGCTGGCCGAGCCCTCCGGCGCGGCCGGTCTGGCCGGTGCCCTCTGTCTCGCCGCCGACGGCGCGACGCGGGTGGTCGCCGGCACCACCGCACCGGTCGCCGTACCGGGCAGCGGCTCTCGACCGCGCACGGTCGGCGTGGTGCTGACCGGCGGAAACGTGGAAGCGGACCTGGTCGCCCGGCTGGCGACCCCGGTCCTGCCCAGACAAGGAGTGGCGGCATGAGCGAGCGGGGCGGCGGTATGAGCGCGGAAGTACGGATCGGGGTCCTGTTCGGTGGGCCGTCGGCGGAGCACGACGTCTCCTGCGCCTCGGCGCTCGGGGTGGCGCGGGCGCTGTCCGGCGGCGGGTACCGGGTCGTCGCCATCGGGGTGACCCGCAGCGGTCGGTTCCGGCTGATGCCGGACGACGTGCTGCGTCAGTTCCTGGACGGCACCGGCGGGGAACGGGCCATCGACGACCGGTTCACGGTGACCGGCCCGGCCGTGGAGTTGCGGGCGGGGTGGCGGCGCGGCACGGCACTGGTCACCGCGGCGGACCCGCCGGGTGCGGTGCAGGCCGAACTGGACGTGGTATTCCCGGTGCTGCACGGCCCGTTCGGCGAGGACGGTGTGGTGCAGGGGCTGCTCGAATCGCTCGGTGTGCCGTACGCGGGCTGCGGCATCCTCGCCTCGGCGGTCGGCATGGATAAGGTGGCCATGAAGCGGGCGCTGCGTGCCGAGGGGGTGCCGGTCACGCCGTACGTCTCCTTCGACGCGTCGACCTACCGGGCCGCCGAGGACCCGGAGAAGCTGGTGGTCGAGCTGCGCCGGCCGCTGTTCGTCAAGCCGGCCCGGATGGGTTCCTCGATCGGGATCTCCCGGGTGGGTGACGGCGACGACCTGGCGGCGGCGGTGGAGGAGGCGCTGCGGCACGACAACCTGGTCATCGTGGAGCAGGGGGTCACCGCGCGGGAACTGGAGTGCGGCGTACTCGGTGGGAGCCACCCGGAGGCGTCGGCGGTCGGTGAGGTCACGGTCAGCGGCGGCTGGTTCGACTACCGGCAGAAGTACTTCGGCGACAGCGACCCGATGGTGGTCCCCGCCTCGCTGCCGGACGAGGTGACCGAGCGGATCCGGGAGTTGTCGCTGCGCGCGTTCGCCGCGATCGGCGGCTGGGGGTTGGCCCGGGTCGACTTCCTCTATGACGAGGAAGCCGGCGAGCTGTACGTGAACGAGCTGAACACCATGCCCGGCTTCACCGCGCACTCGATGTATCCGAAGGTGTGGGCGGAGAGCGGCGTCGGTTACCGGGAGATCGTGGACCGGCTGGTCGCGTTGGCGGTCAGCCGGCACGCGGAGCGTCCCGGCGGCACGGGGGAGGCGCCGTGATCCTGCTCTGCGATCCGCGCGTCGCGGCGGTGCCCGGTGCCGACGACGGCGAGCCTCTCGTCGACCTGCGCGGGATCCCGGAACTGCGGTTGGACGGGCGGGCGGCCGACCCCGACGGTGCGTACGCGCGACTGCGCAAGGGGGTGGCGGAGCGGTTGCTGGCCGCGCAGGACGCCCTGCCAGACGGGCTCCGCCTGCTGGTGATCGAGGGGTACCGGCCGTACCGGTCGCAGTGGGAGATCTTCACCGGCTACCACGACGAGCTGCGGCGGGCGCATCCCGACTGGTCGCCGGAGCGGGTGTACGAGGAGACCACCAAGTTCGTCTCACCGGTCGAGGTGGCGCCGCACAGCACCGGTGGTGCGGTGGACCTGACGCTCTGCACCGCCGACGGGGTGGAGGTCGACATGGGTACGGCGGTCGACGCCACCCCGGAGGCGAGCGGGAACGCCTGCTTCACCGCCGCGCCGACGATCGGTGCTCTGGCCCGCCGGAACCGTCGCATCCTGGTCGACGCGTTGACCGGCGTGGGCCTGGTCAACTACCCGACCGAGTGGTGGCACTGGTCGTACGGCGACCGCTACTGGGCACTGCTGACCGGAGCGCCGCACACCTGCTACGGACCGGTGTGACCGGTCTGCCGCAGGGTTCACCCGAAACTTTGTTTTCGATACGCGTCACGCCGGTGAACTGGGTAGCGCTCCCAGCCCGTACCGACCCCTGAACGCAGGCGGGGAGTAACGGGAGGCGACAGTGAGGCTGCAACGGAAGCACGTGTTGGCGGCGGGGGTGGCGGTGGTCGCCGCGGCGACCGTGGCGGTGGGCACCGGGCTCGGGTTCGCCGACAGCGGCCCGGCCGGGCAGAGCGCCTGCTCCGGCTCGATCACATTCTCGGCGGAGGGCGGCGAACCGGGCGCCACCAGCGACCGGTTCCCGGTCGGCACCCGGTTGCGGGTGACCAACCTGGACAACGACAGGTCGGCGGAGGTGACCGTGGTCGGCCCCTCCGGCAGCTGTGTGCTGCTCAACTCCGCCGCGATGGAACTGGTCCGCGAGCCGGGCCGGAACGTCATCCGGCGCAACCTCGTCGAGCGGCTGGACGGCCCGGCGGCACGGCCGGACACCGTAGCGCCGAGCGGGCCCGCCGACCGGCCCGGCTCGTTCTCCCCGCCGGCCGCCCGACCCGGTACGGCGTCGGCCTGCCCGGGCCCGATCACCTTCTTCGAGGAGGCGGCCGGACCGGGCGCCACCAGCGACCGGTTCCCGGTCGGCACCCGCTTGCGGGTCACCAACCTGGACAACGACCGGGCGACCACGGTGACGGTGACCGGCCCGTCGGCGAGCTGCGTGCTGCTCAACTCCGCCGCGATGGAGCAGATCCGCGAGCCGGGCAAGAACCTCGTCCGCAACAACGTCGTCGAGGTGTTGCGCTGAGCTGAGATGTAAGGAGGGGTCCCCTGCTATACACGAGGCGTTAGCAGGGGACCCTTCCTTACACGAAGGCGGCGTCGAGGATGTCGAGCCCACGGGTGAGGTCGGCGTCGGAGATCACCAGCGGGGGCAGGAAACGCAGCACGTTGCCGTAGGTGCCGCAGGTCAGGGTGAGCAGACCGGCGGCGTGACAGGCGGCCGAGATCGCCGACGCGGCGGCCGGGTCCGGGGTCAGGGTGCCCGGCTGCACCAGTTCGACGGCGAGCATCGCGCCCCGACCGCGTACCTCGGCGATCCGGGGATCGCGTGCGGCGATGCTCCGCAGCCGGTCCGTCATGGTCGCGCCGATCCGCCGGGCGGCGGCGGCCAGGTCCAGCTCGTGCAGGGTCTCGATGGTGGCCAGCGCGGCGGCGCAGGCGATCGGGTTGCCGCCGTACGTGCCGCCGAGGCCGCCCACGTGCACCGCGTCCATCAGCTCCGCCCGCCCGGTCACGGCGGCCAGCGGCAGCCCACCGGCGATGCCCTTGGCGAGCGTGATCAGGTCCGGTTCGACGCCCTCGTGCTGGCAGGCGAACCAGTCGCCGGTGCGGCAGAAGCCGGTCTGGATCTCGTCGGCCACGAAGACCACCCCGGCCGGCGTCGCCCAGGTGCGCAGCGCGGGCAGAAACCCGTCCGCGGGTACGACGAATCCGCCCTCGCCCTGGATCGGCTCGATCAGCAGCGCGGCGACGTTCTCGCCGCCGACCTGTTTCTCCACCATCTCGATCGCCCGGGCGGCGGCGGTGGCGCCGTCGAGCCCGCCGTCGCGCAGCGGGTACGACATCGGCACCCGGTACACCTCACCGGCGAACGGCCCGAACCGGTGCTTGTACGGCATGTTCTTCGCGGTCAACGCCATGGTCAGGTTGGTCCGGCCGTGGTAGGCGTGGTCGAAGACCACCACCGCCGGCCGCCCGGTGGCGTGCCGGGCGATCTTCACGGCGTTCTCCACCGCCTCGGCACCGGAGTTGAACAGTGCCGACCGCTTCTCGAAGGCACCCGGGGTCACTGCGTTGAGGCGCTCGCAGACCGCCACGTACGACTCGTACGGGGCGACCATGAAACAGGTGTGGGTGAAGCGTTCGACCTGGGCGCGTACCGCCTCGACCACCCGGGGCGCGGAGTTGCCGACGTTGGTGACGGCGATGCCGGCGGCGAAGTCGATCCACTCCCGACCGTCGACGTCGGTGAGCAGGCCACCCGAGGCACTGTCGACGTAGGAGGAGATCACGCTGCCTACACCCCGGGCCACGGCGGCGCCCCGCCGCACGTGCAGTGCGTGCGAGGCCGGTGCCGGCGGCACCGGCCCACTTCCGACGCTCACCGGCTCAGCCCTCGATGTTGTGCATGACGTGCTTGAGCCGGGTGTAGTCCTCCAGGCTGTAGACCGAGAGGTCCTTGCCGTGCCCGGAGTGCTTGAACCCGCCGTGCGGCATCTCGGAGACGAACGGGATGTGGGTGTTCACCCAGACGCAGCCGAAGTCCAGCCGTCGGGTCATCCGCATGGCCCGGCCGTGGTCCCGGGTCCAGACCGAGGCGGACAGGCCGTAGTCGACGCCGTTGGCCCAGCGCACCGCCTCGTCCTCGTCGGAGAAGCGCTGCACGGTGATGACCGGCCCGAACACCTCGTCCTGGATGATCTCGTCCTGCTGGCGCAGGCCGGAGACGACGGTGGGCGCATAGAAGTAGCCGCGCTCACCCACCTGCGTACCACCGGTCTGCACGGCGGCATGGTCGGGCAGGCGGTCGACGAAACCGCGTACCCGGGCGAGCTGGTTGGCGTTGTTCAACGGGCCGTAGAGCACGTCCTCGTCGTCCGGCGCGCCGGTGCGGGTGTTGCGGGCCTGCTCGGTCAGGGCGGCGACGAAGTCGTCGTGCACGCCGGGGCCGGTGAGCACCCGGGTCGCGGCGGTGCAGTCCTGGCCGGCGTTGAAGTAGCCGCCGGTCGCGATGGCCTCGGCCGCCGCCGCGACGTCCGCGTCGTCGAAGACCACCACCGGTGCCTTGCCGCCCAGTTCCAGGTGGGTGCGCTTGAGGTCGGGGGCGGCGGCTGCGGCCACCTCCATGCCGGCCCGGGTGGAGCCGGTGATCGACACCAGTTGCGGGGTGGGGTGCGCGACGAGGGCCCGCCCGGTGTCGCGGTCGCCGCAGACCACGTTGAACACACCCGGCGGCAGGTACTCGGCGGCGATCTCCGCCAGCAGCAGCGTCGACACCGGCGTGGTGTCCGACGGCTTGAGCACCACCGTGTTGCCGGCGGCGAGCGCCGGGGCGATCTTCCAGACCGCCATCATCAGCGGGTAGTTCCAGGGCGTGACCTGGGCGCAGACTCCGATCGGCTCGCGCCGCACGTACGAGGTGTGCCCGGCCATGTACTCGCCGGCCGACCGTCCCTCCAACAGCCGGGCCGCCCCGGCGAAGAAGCGGAACTCGTCCACGGCCGGCGGCAGTTCCTCGTCGGCGGTGAGCTGCCGGGGCTTGCCGGTGTTGCGGACCTCGGCGTCGACCAGGTCGGCGGCCCGCGCCTCGACCGCGTCGGCGAGCTTGAGCAGGGCCTTCTGTCGCTCGGCCGGAGTGCTGTCCCGCCAGCTCTCGAAGGCGGTCGCGGCGGCCTTCATGGCCGCGTCGACGTCGGCGGCGCCGGAGACCGGGGCCTGGGCGAACGCCTCCCCGGTGCAGGGGTCGATCAGGTCGGCGTAGCCGCCGTCGGCCGGCTCGACGTACTCGCCGTCGACGAAGTTGCGCAGCTTCTGCTTGTCACTCATGGCTGGATCACTCCGAGGGGTCCGGGGTCGCGCTGCGGCGGTTATCGCAATCTTCGTGCCATCTTCGCTACTGAATTCGCGGCAGACAAGGTCTAGCGCGACCGTTTCCGTGGGCGGCTGCCGGAGTTACGCTGCGATACGTGGAACCCACCCCGTTCTTCGTCGCCGGCCGTCCCGCCCACGGTGCCGGCGAACTGACCGTGCACCACCCGTACGACGGCCGGACGGTGGGGCGTACCACCCTCGCCACCGCCGAGCAGGTCGAGGCTGCGGTGGCGGCGGCGGCCGAGGTGGCCGCGACCGCCGCCGAACTGCCCGCGCACGCCCGCGCCACGGCGCTGGACCACGTCTCACGTCGGCTCGCCGAGCGGGCCGAGGAGGTGGCCGCGCTGATCACCGCCGAGAACGGCAAGCCGGTCAAGTGGGCCCGGGCCGAGGTGGGCCGGGCGGTCTCCACCTTCCGGTGGGCGGCCGAGGAGACCCGGCGCTTCTCCGGCGAGCTGCAACGGCTCGACACCGACCCGGCCGCCACCGGCCGCATCGCCCTGGTGCGACGGGTGCCGAAGGGCCCGGTGCTGGGCATCACCCCGTTCAACTTCCCGCTGAACCTGGTGGCGCACAAGGTCGCCCCGGCCGTCGCGGTCGGCGCGCCGGTGCTAGTCAAACCGGCCCCGGCCACGCCGCTGACCGCCCTGCTGCTCGGCGAGATCCTGGCCGAGACCGACCTGCCGGCCGGGATGTTCTCGGTGCTGCCGCTGCCCAACGACCGGGCCGCCGAGCTGGTCACCGACCCCCGGCTGCCGGTCGTCTCGTTCACCGGCTCGGGTCCGGTCGGCGCGGCGATCCGCCGGGCGGTGCCCGACAAGCACGTCACGCTGGAACTGGGCGGCAACGCGGCGGTGCTGATCTGCGCGGACTGGGCCGAGGACGCCGACCTCACCGTCGCCGCGCAGCGGATCGCCACCTTCTCCAACTACCAGGCCGGGCAGTCCTGCATCGCGGTGCAGCGGGTCTTCGTCCACGAGTGGCTCTACGACGGCTTCCTGCCCCGCCTGGTCGCGGCCGTGCGGGAACTGCGGACCGGTGACCCCACCGACCCGGCCACCGACGTGGGCCCGCTGGTCTCCGAGGAGGCGGCCCGCCGGGTGGAGGCGTGGGTGGACGAGGCGGTGACCGCCGGGGCCGCCGTCGAGACCGGGGGCCGCCGGTCCGGGGCGACGTACCCGCCGACGGTGCTGAGCGGGGTGCCCCACACGGCGAGGGTCCGCGCCGAGGAGGTGTTCGGGCCGGTGCTCGTGGTGGACCGGGTCACCGACGACGAGGCCGGCTTCGCGGCGGTCAACGACTCGGCGTACGGGCTCCAGGCCGGTGTCTTCACCCGACGGCTGGACGTCGCCTTCGCGGCGGCGCGGACGCTGGAGGTGGGCGGGGTGATCGTCGGTGACGTGCCGTCGTACCGGGCCGACCAGATGCCGTACGGCGGAGTGAAGGGGAGCGGGGTGGGACGGGAGGGGCTGCGCAGCGCCATGGACGACTACACCGACCCCCGGGTCACCGTCCTCACCGGTCTCCGGCTGTAGCGCGCCTCACCAGGAGCCGTCGTCGCGTACCCGCGCCGGGGCGCGACCGGACAGCAGGGTGACCAGGGCGGCGTCCAGGTCCGCGCCGAGGAACCACTCGCCGGCCTGGTCCAGCGCGAAGACCCGGCCCCGCTCGTCCACGGCGAGGATGCTGTGCTGCTCCTCGGTGCCGATCGGAAGCAGCCGTGCCCCGATCACCGCCCCGAAGTCGGCGAGCGAGTCGGCGGAGTGCGCGACCTGACGCGCCCGCAGGTCGAACGGGGAGATCCAGACCTGCTGACCCGGTCCGCGTCGGGTGCTGGACAGGTGAGGCGAGTCGGTGAGGTCGGTGTCGACGACCTCCGGCGGAGACCGGCCCGGGACGGGATCCGGTGCCTCGCCGGGCGGCCGGGGCGCGAGCTGGTCCCGGGCGGTGCCCGGCAGGACGCCGAACTCCACCAGCAGGGCCAGACACGAGTCGCAGGGCCTCCCGGCCGGACCGGCGTGCGGATCCGTCGGCTCACGGACCCGGAACACCTCGACGCGGGCCGACGCCAGCAGGCCCTTGGCGTCGCCCAGGCACATCGGGGCGATGCCCTCGGCGGCACGGAGGTGGTCGTGGTGGTGCAGCACGTCGGAGACGACCACGACCTCCGCGTGCCGTTCGGCACCACGGACCAGGTGCCCGGCCGGCAGCCCGTCCAGGTACTCGTCGAGCAGCGGATGGAGGTGCAGCGGCAGGTCGCCCTTCGCGCCCCGGGCGGTGAAGATCCGTCCCTCGACGGTGAGGTGCGCGGTGACGGTCGGCGTGGGCGACCGGTGCACCTCCCGCATGAGCTGACCGGCCGGGTCCACCGTGCGCGGCACCGGCGGCCCGCTCGGGCGGCTGCGTCGGTAGAGCCGCTGGACCACCTCGGTCGCCACCCGGGGCCAGGTGCTCACCTCGCCGGTGTGCTTGTCGACCACGGTCGCCGGCAGGTCGCCGGGGAGCGCTCCGGCCGGTGTCGGGACGGTGGAGGTGATCACGTAGCCGAGGTCGAACTCGGTGACCGATGGACGACACTCGTGCCCGAGTCGTACCGAGTCGCGACGGGCCCACACCGCAGCGATCTGCTCGGCCTGCTCGCGGTCGATCACACGGGGAATTTACCGGAGAAGCACACTTTCGTGGCACTCCGTACGGTTGTTATTACCCAGAGTGATTCGCGTCGTGCCCTCGGTGACGGCTCGGCGTACCGGCGTCGGCGTGATGCGCCCCACCTGCGGGGTGCTCGCCGACCGGCCGGGGTCGTGCCCCGGTAGTAGCCTGACCGCGGTCCCCCGTCAGGGGGAAGAACGGTGGGTGATCATGTCGGTACGTCGCCTCGCGACGCTCTGCGTGCCCCTGGGTGGCCTGGTGGTGCTCGGTGGCGCGCCGGCTCGCGCCGACGCGGACGGGGTGCGCTCCGTCCAGGCCGTCGAGCAGTCCTCCGGCGGATCGCCGGTGATGTACTTCGGCGTCGGCATGGTCGTCCTCGGCGTCCTGCTCATCGCGCTCTTGATCGTCCGGTCCCGGAAGGACCGGCGGCAGCGTCAGGACCGGGTCGAGATCCCGCTGCCGCGCAACCCGGGCGGCACCACCTATCGCTCCGGCGCGAGTCACGGCGCCGCGTCCGTGCCGCCAGGTCCGGGTGCCGCGCCGCCGATGCCGCCGGGCACGGTCGTCGCGCCGCCGATGCCGCCGGGTGGGGTCGTGCCACCGCCGGTGCCGCCGGGCCGGGGTGTTCCGCCGGTGCCGCCCGGCCCGGTGCCGCAGGCGTCTCCCGGGCACGTGTACGGCACCGCACGGCCCGCCGCGCCCCGGGTCTACGGCGCCCCGGCGTCGCCGCGCCCGTCCGGCGGTCTGTACGGCGCCCGGCCGGAGCCTGGTGACCAGCCCCACGCGTCACCACCGGCCGCCACCGGCTCCGCGATTCCGCCGGTCTCGGCTCCGCCCGTGTCGGGCTACCCGGTGGTCTCGCCGGTGTCGGCCCCGCCCGTGGTCCCGCCCGTCTCGGCTCCGCCCGTGTCCGGCTACCCGCCGGTGTCGGCTCCGCCCGTGTCGGGATACCCGCCGGTGTCGGGCTACCCGGTGGTCTCGCCGGTATCGGCCCCGCCGGTGATCCCCCCGGTGTCGGCGCCGCCGACGGCCCCGCCGGTCTCGGCGCCCCCGGTGGCGTCGACCTCGGGCCAGACCGGGTCTGCGGCGGTGCCGGGACGGCCGGAGGGCGGGGACGAAGACGAACCGGGGCGCGGGCTCTCCGGCTGAGCCGGGACGGGGCCCGGCGCTCCGTTACGCTCAGGTGCGTTGACCGACCTGCGGCCGAGGAGTGGAACCGGTGTCTGATCTGTCCCAGATCGTGAAGGCTTACGACGTCCGTGGGACGGTGCCGGACCAGTGGGACGAGCGGGTGGCAGGTGCTCTGGGCACCGCCTTCGCGCAGATGCTCGACGAGGCCGGCCCGCCCGGCGAGGCCGTCCTGATCGGGCACGACATGCGGGCCTCCGGGCCGAAGCTGGCCGAGGCCTTCGCCACCGGCGTACGCGCCGAGGGGCGCCCGGTCATCGAGATCGGACTCGCCTCGACGGACATGGTCTACTACGCCTCCGGCGCGCTCGGGCTGCCCGGCGCGATGTTCACCGCCAGTCACAACCCGGCGCAGTACAACGGCATCAAGATGTGCCACGCGGGTGCCCGTCCGGTCGGACAGGACAGCGGGCTGGCCGAGGTCCGGGACCGGGCACAGGCCCTGCTCGACAAGGACGAGCCGCTCGGTGAGCCGAGCGCCCCGGTCGAGCGCCGGGATCTGCTCGCCGCGTACGCCGCACACCTGCGCACGCTGGTGGACCTCTCCGGCATCCGGCCGCTGACCGTGGTGGTCGACGCGGGCAACGGCATGGGCGGGCACACCGTGCCGAGCGTGCTCGGTGACGCCGCGTTGTCGGCGCTGCCGCTGCGGATCGTGCCGCTCTACTTCGAACTCGACGGCACCTTCCCGAACCACGAGGCCAACCCGCTCGACCCGGCCAACCTGGTCGACCTGCAACGCGCCGTGGTGGCGCACGGCGCCGACATCGGGCTGGCGTTCGACGGTGACGCGGACCGCTGCTTCGTCGTGGACGAGCGCGGCGAGCCGGTCTCGCCCTCGGCGATCACCGCGCTGGTCGCGGCCCGGGAACTGGCCCGGCACCCCGGCTCCACGGTGATCCACAATCTGATCACCTCGCGCGCCGTACCGGAGATCATCCGGGAGCACGGCGGCGAACCGGTGGTGGCCCGGGTCGGGCACTCGTTCATCAAGGCCGAGATGGCCCGCACCAACGCCGTTTTCGGTGGCGAGCACTCGGCGCACTACTACTTCCGGGACTTCTGGTTCGCCGACACCGGGATGCTGGCCGCGATGCACACCCTGGCGGCGCTCGGCGAGCAGCCGCTGCCGCTGTCCACGCTGGCCGCCGAGTACGAGCGGTACGTCGCCTCGGGGGAGATCAACTCCACCGTACGGGACCAGGCCGCGAAGGTGGACGAGGTGCGGGCCGCGTACCCGGACGCCGAGGTCGACGAGTTGGACGGCCTCACGCTGCGCTTCCCCGACGGGGCGTGGCTCAACCTGCGTGCCTCCAACACCGAGCCGTTGCTGCGGCTCAACGTGGAGGCACCGACCGCCGAGCGGATGACCGCCCTGCGCGACGACGTGCTGGCCGTGGTTCGCCGATAGGATCGCTCGCGCCGGTCGGCACCGTCGATCGGTGAAGCCGCATACGTGGAAGGAGCCGCGCAGTGGCCCTCGACCCGCAGTTGCTGGAAATCCTCGCCTGCCCGGACACACACCATGCACCGCTCGACTACGACGCGCAGGCCCAGACGCTGACCTGCACGGAGTGCGGCCGGATCTTCGAGGTCCGTGACGACGTGCCGGTGCTGCTGCTGGACGAGGCGCGCGGCCCCGCGGAGCGGTCGTGATCGACGGAACGGCCGGCGTCAGCGGCCACCGCCATGCCGACGACCGGCTCCTCGACGACCCGCAGGCGCTGGCCGAGCGGGATCCGGGCGGGATGCTGCGGCACACCGCCTCGGCCGGCGCACAGGTCCGCGAGTCGGCGGCCCTGGCCGCCGAGGCCAACCTCGGCGTCCTCGGCGACGACGGACGACCTCGGGCGGTCGTCATCGCCGGCATCGGCACGGCCGGGCGGACCGGTGACGTGCTGGCCACCGTGGCCGGGCCACGGTGTCCGGTGCCCGTCATCGCGCACCGCAGCGCGGGCGTACCCGGCTGGGTCGGCGCGGCCGACGTGGTGATCGCGATCAGCGCCTCCGGGCGCAGCCCCGAGGCGCTCGGCGCGGCCGAGGCCGCCCACCGTCGCGGGGCCCGACTGGTCGCGGTGGCCCCACCGGACTCGCCGCTGCACTCGGTGGCCGAGCGGGCCCGTTCCCCGTTCATCCCGGTGCCGAGGCGGGCCCCGGCCCGGGCCAGCCTCTGGGGACTCACCGTGCCGGTCCTGATGGCCGCGCGGGCCCTCGGCCTGGTCAAGGTGAACGAGGCGGACCTGGCCGAGACGGCGGCCCGGCTGGACGCCGACGCCGACCGATGCCGGCCGACCGCCGAGTCCTTCGTCAACCCGGCGAAGTCGCTGGCGCTCGGCCTGGCCGGGTCGATCCCGATCGTCTGGGGATCGTCGCCGCTGGCGTCGGTCGCCGCCCGCCGTTTCGGCGACACGCTCTCCGCCAACGCCCGGTACCCGGTGGTCACCGGCGCGCTCGGCGAGGCGGGCCGGGGACGCGTCGGTCTGCTCGACGGCGTGTTCGGCGGCCTCGCGGAGGGGGACCGGGACATCTTCGCCGACCCGGACGACGCCGAGGACGGGGACACCCGGCTGCGGTTGGTCCTGCTGCGCGACGGGGGTCTGAACGCCGAGGACGACACCGACGAGCCGCACGCGGTCGAGGAACGACGCGCGGAGGCGGTGCAGACCCTCGCCGAGCGACGTGGCGTACGGTGCGACGTGGTCACCGCCGAGGGCGGCTCGGCGCTGGAACGACTGGCCTCCCTGGTGGCGGTGCCCGACTTCGCGTCGATCTATCTGGCGCTGGCGCACGGCCTGGACCCGATGGCGGTGCCGGCGATCACCGAGATGAAGGAGTTGTCCAACCAGTGAGCGAGCGCAGCGAGCGAGCCGGCCGGCCCGGTGACCCGGCTCCTCGCACCGGCTGCTCACGTCGCGGGAGATCCGGGGCGTGAGCAGCCAGGGTGGCACACGGGCGATCGTCGCGGCGCTGCTGGCCAACCTCGGCATCGCGGTGACGAAGTTCGTCGCGTACCTGCTGACCAGTTCGTCGTCGATGCTGGCCGAGTCGATCCACTCGGTCGCCGACACCGGCAACCAGGCGCTGCTCCTGCTCGGCGGCAAGCGGGCCCGCCGGGCGGCCACGCCGCAGCACCCCTTCGGCTACGGCCGGGAGCGCTACGTCTACGCCTTCCTGGTCTCGATCGTGCTGTTCAGCCTCGGTGGTCTCTTCGCGCTCTACGAGGCCTGGCACAAGTGGTCCGACCCGCACGGCATCACCAGTTGGCAGTGGGTGCCGGTGACGGTGTTGCTGGTCGCCATCGTGCTGGAGTCCTTCTCCTTCCGCACCGCCATCGTCGAGTCGAACCTGGTCCGGGGACGGGAGTCGTGGACCAGGTTCATCCGCCGCTCCAAGGCGCCCGAGCTGCCGGTGGTGCTGCTGGAGGACTTCGGCGCGCTGGTCGGTCTGGTCTTCGCCCTGTTCGGGGTGGGTATGACGCTGGCGACCGGGGACGGCCGGTGGGACGCGGCCGGCACCGCGATGATCGGGTTGCTGCTGGTGACCATCGCGGTGGTGCTGGCGATCGAGACCAAGAGCCTGCTGCTCGGCGAGGGAGCGGAACCGAGCGAGGTGGCCGCCATCGAGCAGGCGGTCACCGCCGGTCCGGAGGTGGAGCGGATCATCCACATGAAGACCCTCTACCTCGGTCCCGAGGAGTTGTTGGTGGCCGCGAAGGTCGCGGTGGCGCGCTGCGAGACCGCCGAGGAGGTGGCTCGGAACATCGACGCGGTGGAGGCCCGGATCCGGGCCGCCGTGCCGGTGGCCCGGGTGATCTATCTGGAGCCGGACGTGTATCACGCGGATGCGGGGCCGGCGGAGGCGTCCGGTCGACGGGAGAGCTGACCGGTGGAACTGCTGCACGGACCGATCAAGGACTACGCCTGGGGCTCCCGCTCGGCGATCGCCGCACTCCAGGGGCGGCCGGTGCCCAGCGACGGGCCGGAGGCAGAGCTGTGGCTGGGCGCGCATCCGGGCGCGCCGGCCACCGTGTCGCGTGCGGACGGTCCGGCGACGTTGATCGACGTGCTCACCGTCGACCCGGGCCGGTGGCTCGGCCAGCCGGCGATCGACCGGTTCGGCGTACGCCTGCCGTTCCTGCTCAAGGTGCTGGCGGCGGAGGCACCGCTCAGCCTTCAGGCGCACCCGGACGCGGAGCAGGCCCGGGCCGGTTATGCCGCCGAGTACGCCCAGGCCGATGGGGTGCGCAACTACGTCGACCCGTTCCACAAGCCGGAGTTGCTGGTGGCGCTCGGGCCGATGGAGGCGTTGTGCGGGTTCCGGGACCCGGCGGTCTCGGCGAAGGTGCTGGCCGGGTTGGGCGTACCGGAGCTGCGGCCGGTGCTGGACGCGTTGAGTGCCGGGCCGGCGGGCCTGGCCGAGGCGGTCCGCACGCTGTTGACCTGGCCGGAGGCGGAGCGGGAGGCGCTGGTGACGGCGGCCCGGACGGCGGCGGTGACCGGCCCCGACGACGACCTGGTGGCGATGCTGGCGCAGACCTACCCGGCCGACCCGGGGGTGCTGGTCGCGCTGCTGCTGAACCGGGTACGCCTGGCCGAGGGCGAGGCGATCTGGATGCCGGCCGGCAATCTGCACGCCTACCTGCGGGGCACCGGCGTGGAGGTGATGGCGGCCAGTGACAACGTGCTGCGTGGTGGTCTCACCCGCAAGCACGTCGACGTGGCCGAACTGCTGCGGGTGCTCCGGTTCGAGGTGCTGGACGAGCCGGTGGTGCCGTCACGACCGGTCTCCGACGGGGTGGTGACCTGGCCGGTGCCGGTGCCGGACTTCGCGTTGCACCGGGTGACCGTGCGGGGCGACCGGCCCGGGGTGACGCTCACCGTGCCGGGGCCGCGCGTCCTGCTCTGCACCATCGGGGAGGTCACCGTGGCCGACGCCGTCGCGCCGGTGACGCTGGGTCGTGGGCGGGCCGCGGTGGGGCCGGCCGACGGTGGTGCGCTGACGGTGCGCGGCGCGGGCGAGGTCTACGTCGCCTCGACCGGCTCACTCTGATCCCGGCAGTCCAGGATCCGCGCATCCCGCTGAACCGGCAAGTCCGACTTTCCCGAAATCGCTTGACTCGCGTCTAGCGCAGTGTGACTCTATGAGTGCGCAGCGTTATCGCGACGAAGGTCCGAGAACGCGCGGGGGAACCAAACCGGGGGGATGCACGGGGCGGGCGGGACTGGGCGGCACACGTCCACGACCGACCGCCCCGTGTGCTGTCCGCAACCAGGCCGTCCCGCAGCGGACAGCGCGCGTAAGGTTGGTGGTTGCGCAGCACATCGTCCGACAGGAGCATTCATGACCAGCACCCTCCCGGCGTCCGGCAGCGGAACGTCGTCCGAGGCCCGCCCGCGTACCCTCGCCGAGGGCGACTACAAGGTGGCAGACCTGTCGCTCGCCGAGTTCGGGCGCAAGGAGATCCGTCTCGCGGAGCACGAGATGCCCGGCCTGATGGCGATCCGTCGTGAGTTCGCCGAGGCGCAGCCGCTCGCGGGCGCCCGGATCACCGGCTCGCTGCACATGACGATCCAGACCGCCGTCCTCATCGAGACGCTGGTCGCGCTCGGCGCGCAGGTCCGCTGGGCGTCCTGCAACATCTTCTCCACCCAGGACCACGCCGCCGCCGCGATCGTGGTCGGCCCGGACGGCACCCCCGACGCACCCTCCGGTGTCCCGGTCTACGCTTGGAAGGGCGAGACGCTGGAGGAGTACTGGTGGTGCACCGAGCAGGTGCTGGCCTGGCCGGACGGGCACGGGCCCAACATGATCCTCGACGACGGCGGCGATGCCACCCTGCTGGTGCACAAGGGTGCCGAGTTCGAGAAGGCTGGCGCGGTGCCGCCGGTCGAGTCCGCCGACTCCGAGGAGTACGCGGTCATCCTCGGCCTGCTGCACCGGACGATCGCCGAGGACGGCGGACGCTGGACCCGGATCGCGGCCGACATCAAGGGCGTGACCGAGGAGACCACCACCGGTGTGCACCGGCTCTACGAGATGCACCGCAACGGCACGCTGCTCTTCCCGGCCATCAACGTCAACGACTCGGTGACCAAGAGCAAGTTCGACAACAAGTACGGCTGCCGCCACTCGCTCATCGACGGAATCAACCGCGCCACCGACGTGCTGATCGGCGGCAAGATGGCGGTCGTGCTCGGCTACGGCGACGTGGGCAAGGGCTGCGCCGAGTCGCTGCGCGGCCAGGGCGCCCGGGTCGTGGTGACCGAGGTCGACCCGATCTGCGCGCTCCAGGCGGCGATGGACGGCTACCAGGTCGCCACCCTGGAGGACGTCGTCGAGCAGGCGGACATCTTCATCACCGCCACCGGTTGCTTCGACGTGATCACCAACGAGCACATGGCCCGGATGAAGCACCAGGCCATCGTCGGCAACATCGGTCACTTCGACAACGAGATCGACATGGCCGGTCTGGCCAAGCGCTCAGACGTCACCCGGGAGAACATCAAGCCGCAGGTCGACCTCTGGACGTTCGACGACGGGCACTCGATCATCGTGCTCTCCGAGGGTCGTCTGCTGAACCTGGGCAACGCCACCGGTCACCCGAGCTTCGTGATGTCGAACTCGTTCGCCAACCAGACGATCGCCCAGATCGAGCTGTTCACCAAGACCGACGAGTACCCGATCGGCGTGTACGTGCTGCCCAAGCACCTGGACGAGAAGGTCGCGCGGCTGCACCTGGGCGCGCTCGGCGCCAAGCTGACCACGCTCACCAAGGTGCAGGCCGAGTACCTCGGCATCAGCCAGGAGGGCCCGTTCAAGCCGGACCACTACCGCTACTGACCGACGCGTACCGGGCCGGGTCGACCTCAGGTCGGCCCGGCCCGGTCGTTCGTCTTTGGGCCACCCCGAGCGGGTCGGCCGAGTCAGCGGGGCCGGTGGGTCAGCGGGGCGGGTTCTGGCGGCGGGTGGGCCGGAACCAGGTCCAGACGCACCAGGCCAACCAGGTCAGCGAGACCACCGCTGCCAGGCTGCGCAGACGCAGCGCGCTGAGCAGCAGCACCAGCCCGAGCACGGCCAGCCACGGCAACAGACCCCTCATCAGGTCCTCCCGGGTGTGCCGTGGACACCGGGCACCGGCGTCTGGTCGGACTCGACGAGCGTGGACGGTCGTACCGCCGGCCGGTTCTGGGTCGGCACCGGCGCTCGCGGCGGTTCCGGCGGGACGGCGCCCGGATGCCCGGGGACGGCGGGCCGTGGCCACGGTACGCCGAGCGGCGCGCTCACCGGGCCGTCCGGCCGGTCGGCGTGCGGCAGCAGGCCGAGCCGGGGCCAGAGTGCGGCGGTGAGCACCCGTTCCTCGGCCAGCCGGTGCCGGGCCCGCCGGTGCCGTTCACCGAGCACGGCGGCCAGGTAGACCGCCGCCGGCAGTCCGCCCGGTGGCGGCGGGGTGATCACCGTGGCGACCTCCCGCCACAGCCGCGACGCCAGGTCGTCGGAGGCCGCACCGGTGAACCGGTGGGCCCGGGCCAGGTACTGCCGGGTGGCCAGCGCCAGCTTCGGATCGAGCCGGCTCAGGTCCAGGGTGTACGTCCACTCCCGCAACGCCGGCACGGTGGCCGGGACCGGACGCCAGGACGTCGCGGTGCGGGTGTGCACGACCAGGGTGCCCGCCACCAGGTCACCGAGACGCCGCCCCCGGGTGTCGCTGAGCATCACCGTGACCCCGGCCACCCAGGACAGCAGCGGCAGCACCAGACCGGGCCACTCGACGGCCACCCCGACCAGCGCCCGGGCCAACGACTGGCGCAGCCCGACCGGGGCGCCGTCGACGCTCACCACCCGCAACCCCACCGCCGCCTTGCCGGGGGTCCGGCCGTGGTGGAGCTGCTCGAACAGCACCGGGTAGCCCACCAGCAGCAGCACCACCCCGATGGTGAGCAGCGCCCGTTCGGTGGCCGCGTCGATCGCGCCGTGCGGCAGGGCGGCCAGACCCAATCCGACGATCGCGGCCAGCAGCAGGCCGAACAGCAGTTGGATCAGCACGTCGAGCAGCAGCGCGAGCACCCGCGAGCCGATCCGGGCGGCCCGTACGTCCAGCTCCACCGCCTCACCGCTGACCAGCTCGGCGTCGCCCCAGGCCGGGGCGTTCCACGGTCGCGATGCTGCTGTGCTCACCCGCACAGTGAACACTATGATCGCGCGGACGGGGGTGGACGGTGGATCTCGACGCGTACGTCGCCGAGCACGGCGGGGAGTGGCGCCGGCTGGACCAGCTCTCCGGCCGCCGACGACTGACCGTCGACGAGGTCGACGAACTGGTCGCGCTCTACCAGCGGGCCACCACCCAGCTCTCCATGCTGCGCAGTCGCTCGCCCGATCCGGCCCTGGTCGGTCAGCTCTCCCAGGTGGTGCTCCGGGCGCGGGCGCGCCTCACCGACCGGCCGCGTCCCTCGTGGGCGATCGTCCGGCGGTTCGTGCTGGTGGACTTCCCCGGTGCGGTCTGGCGCGCGGCACCCTGGTGGTGCGCGGTGGCGACCGCCTTCACGCTGCTCACCTTCACCCTGATCGGGTTCGTGGCGGACAATCCGGAGACGGCGGCGGCGTTCGTCGGCGAGGCGGAGGCCGCCCACCTGGTCGAGTCCGGCTTCGCCGGCTACTACACCGAGTTCTCCGCGCCGACCTTCGCCTTCCACCTCTGGACGCACAACGCCTGGCTGGCCGCCAAGTGCCTGGCGGCGGGTGTGCTGGTCGTCCCGGTGGTGTATCTGCTGTGGCAGAACGTGGTGAACATCGGCGTGGTCGGCGGTGTGATGGTCGGGTACGGCCGGGGGGACGTCTTCTTCGGCCTGATCACCCCGCACGGGCTGCTGGAACTGACCGGGGTGTTCGTGGCCGCCGGAGTCGGGTTGCGTCTCGGGTGGGCGTGGATCGCGCCGCCGGAGCAGCTCACCCGGGGACAGGCGGTGGCCCGGGCGGGTCGCGACGGCGTCGTGGTCGCCCTCGGCCTGGTGGTGGTCTTCGCGATCTCGGCGCTGATCGAAGCCTTCGTCACCCCCGCCCCGGTGCCGACGGCTCTGCGTATCGCCGTCGGCGCCACCGCCTGGCTCGCCTTCCTCACGTACGTCTTCGTGCTCGGCTCCCGGACCAGGGGCGCCGCTGGCGATTCTCCTGCCGTGCAGCACTGAGGCGGGTGCCGGGCGGATCAGAGTTGGCCGGTGAACTTGAGCCGCAGGTAGGCGTCGGTCAGCGCGGCGGCGAGCTGTGGCGCGGGAGCGTCGATGACGGTGACGTCGTGGCCGGTCAGGGCGGCCGTGAGTCGGTCACGTTCGGCGAGCGTGCGCCAGGCGGCGGCGGCCGTGTAGGCGTCCTCGACCTGCCGGGGCGGCCCGGTGGTGAGCGTGGCGAGCACCGGGTCCTGGGCTGCTGCCACCACCACCCGGTGCCGGGCGGCCAGCCGGGGCAGCACCGGCAGCAGACCCTCGCCGAGGGCGCCGGGCTCCAGCGCGGTGAGCAGGACGACCAGGCTGCGTGGACGGTGCCGGCGCAGCAGCTCGCCCGCGATCAGACGGAAGTCGGTCTCCACCAGGGCGGGTTGCAGCGGCGCCAGCGCGTGCGCCAGTCGGCTCCACTGCGCCGGTCGTTCGGCGCCGCTGACCGACGCCCGGGGCACGGCGTCGGCGGCGAACACGTCGACCCGGTCACCGGCCCGGGTGGCCAGTGCGGTGAGCAGCAGCGCCGCCTCGATCGAGGTGTCCAGCCGAGGCTCGTCCCCGAGGCGCACCGCCGACGTCCGTCCGGTGTCCAGCACGCAGACCACCCGTCGGTCCCGCTCGGGGCGCCAGGTCCGGACCAGCACCTCGCCCCGGCGGGCGGTGGCCCGCCAGTCGACGGACCGCACGTCGTCGCCGGGCACGTACTCGCGCAGCGTGTCGAACTCGGTGCCCGCGCCGCGTCCCCGGCCGACCTGGCGGCCGTCGATGACCCGCAGCCGGGCCAGCTTCTCGGGCAGGTGCCGCCGCGAGTCGAAGCGGGGCAGCACCCGCAGGGTCCACGGCGGTGTCACCGGTCGACCGCTCCACTGCCGGAACGCCAGCCCGAGCGGCCCGAGCGAGCGGACCGTGAGCGTCACGGCGGGCCGGTCACCCCGGCGGGTCGGGGTCAGCCGGCTGGGCAGCGCCACCACCGTGCCGGGGGCGACCTGCACCACCCGGTTCGACGGCACGTCGGGCCGGGCCCCGGCCGACGGCACCCAGGCGTCGCGGACCTGGGCGCGCAGCGGCCGACCGGAGGGATTGCCCAGGTGCAGGACGACGGTGGCGGTCCCGCCGAGTCGGACGGACCGTTCGCCCTCCCGCGAGGCGGTGAGCGACCGTAGCGGCGCGGCGAGCGCGAGATCCACGACGAGCAGCAGCAGGACCGCACCGACCATCACCGCCACCCCGACGAAGGGAGCCGGCCACAGCGGCAGGGTCAGCGCGCCCACCGCGAGCAGCGCCGCCGCCCGCCAGGTCATCGCGGGGTCGGCACGGTGGCCAGCACCGTGTCCAGTACGGCGTCGACCGCGACACCCTCCAGTTCCGCCTCGGGGCGCAGCCGGAGCCGGTGCCGCAGGGTGGGCCGGGCCATCGCCTTGACGTCGTCGGGCACCACGTGGTCGCGGCCGCTGAGCCAGGCCCACGCCTTGGCGGCGCCGAGCAGACCGGTGGCGCCACGGGGCGAGGCGCCCAGTTCCAGCGCGGGTACGGCCCGGGTGGCCCGGCACAGGTCGACGATGTACCCGAGCAGCGGCTCGGCGACGTGCACCCGGCTCACCGCCGCGCGGGCCGTGGCGAGGTCGGCGGCACCGGCCACCGGGCCCACCCCGACGCCGGCTAGGTCGCCCGGGTCGAAGCCGGCGTGGTGGGCGCGGAGCACCCCCAACTCCTCGTCCCGGTTGGGTAGCGGCACGGTCAGCTTGAGCAGGAAACGGTCCAGCTGGGCTTCCGGCAGCGGATAGGTGCCCTCGTACTCCACCGGGTTCTGGGTGGCGACGACGATGAACGGGTCGGGTAGGCCACGGCGCTCGCCCTCGACGGTGACCTGCCGTTCCTCCATCACTTCGAGCAGCGCGGACTGGGTCTTCGGCGGGGTCCGGTTGATCTCGTCGGCGAGCAGCAGGTTGGTGAAGACCGGTCCTTCGCGGAAGGTGAACGCCGCGGTCCGCGAGTCGAAGACCATCGAGCCGGTGACGTCTCCGGGCATCAGGTCCGGGGTGAACTGCACCCGCCGGGCCGTGAGGTCCAACGCGGCGGCCAGCGTACGCACCAGCAGCGTCTTGGCCACCCCCGGTACGCCCTCCAGCAGGACGTGGCCCCGGCAGAGCAGCGCGACGACGAGGCCGGCGACGACGGCGTCCTGCCCGACGACCGCCTTGGCCACCTCGGCGCGCAACCGGTGCAGCGCGGCCCGGGCGGGGTCGGCGGCGAGCGGGTCGGCGGTGGTGGCGGGTCGGGTCACCGGGGGTCTCCTTCGGATCGGGGCTGCGGTACGGGGGGTGACGGTCGAGGCCGGGCCGGATCGGCGTCGTCGGTGCGGGCCGCCCGGTCCAGGCCGGTGGCCAGGTCCAGCAGGTCCTGGTCGGTGGTGGGCGGCGGACCGTGCAGCAGGCGGTCGACGATCTCCCGGGGAGCGCCGGTACGGGCCGACACGGCGGCGGCCACGCCCTCGTGCCGGGTGTCGGCGGGCAGGTGCAACCGGCGGGCCAACCGGGTCCGGGCGGCGGCCCGCAGCGTCTCGGCGGCGCTCTCGTGAGCCTGCGCCCGCTGGTAGAGGCGGGCTCGTCCGCGCACCGTCTCGGCGGCGGGGACGGTCACCGGCAACGGCTCCGGCGTCGGCGGTCCGAGTCGCCGGGCTCGCCAGACACCGACGAGCAGGGCGGCCAGGAGCAGTTGCAGCAGCAGCGCCCAGAACCAGGGCGGGAAGGCGGACCAGAGCGGGTTGGTCGAGTCGTCCTGGCCGGAGCGGCCCGGTCCGGAGGCGTCCCGCCCGGACCGGTCACCGGAGGCGTTCCCCTCGCCGTCGGCGGTGCCCACGTCCGCGTCGCCCTCGGGCTCGCCGTACCCGGAGTCGGTCGGGTCCGGTGGCGGGGAGGCCGGGCCCGGCGGCGGCTCGGGCGGTGGTGGCGCGGGACCGTCCAGGTCGAGCCAGACCACCCGGCCGGTGCCGGCGAGCAGGCCGGTGGCGAAGGCGTGGTTGTCCCACTCGTCGATGCGGCTGTTGCGGAACGGGTCGCTGGCACCCACCACCAGGCTCTCGCTGGGGCCCGGCAACCGGGCCAGGCCGGCGGAGAAGCAGAGCTCGACGGGTTCCACGGCCCCGGTGGGCGCGTACCGCGCCCGGGTGACGGCGGCGGTGCCGACGCCGGCCATCGCGGCCAGCGGGCAGGGCCGCCCGTCGTGGTGCGGGGCGACCGCCCGCGCCGCCCACCGCCGGGCGGCGGGCCGGATCGGCAGCCCGGCGGCGTCCAGCACCCGCCGGGGCGGGTCGACCAGCACCAGGCGGGTGCCGGCGGGCAGCAGGCCGAGGTCGTCGACGGTACGCGGGTGCAGCAGCTCGGGTGCCGGGACGAACAGGGTGGCCGGCGTGCCCCGGGTGGCCCGTAGTGCCTGCACGGTCTCGGTCTCCCGCTGCACCACCACGCCGTTGCGGGTCAGGCTGGCCGCGAGCCGGCTGCCGCCGTCGTCCGCGGTGGACACCGGCGAGAGGAAGCCCGGGTCGGTCTGGTCGGGCTGGTCGAACTCGCGACTGACCAGGGTGACGGTGAACAGCAGCGCGGCGAGGACGACCGGGATCACCACCCGGTGCCGGCGACGGGTGGCCCGGGGCGTCACCACGTGACCTCCGTCGACTCGTCGGTGGCGAGTACGTGGCGCAGCCGGTCGGCGTGCTCGCGCATCCGGTGGTCGTGGTCGACGGTGGCGCCGCGTTGGGCGTACCAGAGTTCGGAGAAGATGTCCGCCGCGGCGGCGAGCGGCGGGCCGACGGGCGGGCGGTTGGCGCTGGCGGCGGTGACGACCTCGCCGACGGTCATGCCCGGCCGGATCCAGACCACGCGCCGGTCGGTGAGGTCGTGGAGCATGGCCCGCAGTCGTTCCCGGACGGCCTCGGCGTAGCGGCCGTCGGCGGAGAGCCGGTCGGCCAGGTCGGACGCGGCCACCGGCGACACGGCCGAGGGCGGCACGTCGACGACGGTGGGCGCGGGTGCCGCACTCACGGTCTCGACGCGCTCCGGCCGGTTGCGGGTACGGCGACGCAGTCGGGGAATCCGCCGGGGCACCCAGCGCGGGAAGGTGTACCAGCCGGCCGCGACCAGGGCCGTGACCAGCGCCAGCGCCAGTGCGGCCAGCGGCAGCGGGACAAGGTCGCCGAGTGCCGCCGTGGTCTCGGTCCACCATCGGCTCGGGTTCATCCGCGCACCGCCAGGGCTGCCGGTGCCGCGTCGGCCGGTACCCGGGACAGGTGGATGTCCAGCCCCTCGGTGCGGATCCGGGTCTCCAGGTGGAGGACGGCGTCCAGACACGCCAGTGCGGCGTACGCGACGGTGTTGACCGCGGCCCAGAGCAGGGTCGCGGCGACGACCAGGGCGCCCTCACCCTCGATCAGGCCGAGGGAGGAGAGCCCGAGGAACATGCCCCAGCCGAGACCGACCCGGAGGATCCACCAGACCAGGTAGCCGAGGGTCCGCAGGGCGGCGGCGCGACCCTCGATCCGCAGGGCGAGCGAGGCGGAGCGGGTGAGGGCACGCGGTGGCGTGACCCGGTCGAGCACGAGGGCGGGGGCCACCGCGCCGAGCAGGGCCCATCCGACGAACCACGCCGGGCCGAGCAGGGCCAGGAACAGCATCGCGGCGCCCACCAGCAGGGCGAGCAGCAGGGTCGCGCCCCACCGGCCACCGGTCGGGCGTACCAGGTGCCGGGCGGTGCGGCGGTGACCGAGCAGCGCGCCGCCGGCGGCCCGGGCGGCCGGGTTGCCGAGCAGCACGACGATCATCGCCTCGGTCGCCGCGCCGAGCGCGAGCAGCAGCCAGAACCCGCCGAGATTGTTGAGGTTCGGCAGCCACCACAGTGGTGGGCCGACACCGAGGGCGGTACGCAGGGGCAGCAGGAGGAACTGCTCGCCGACGGCGAGTACGGCGGCGAGGGGGAGCAGCGTCGGGGCGTGGTGGCGTAGCAGGAGCACGGCGGAGTCGAGGAGTTCACCGACGGTGAGCGGGCGGCCGGGGAGCACGGCGATGGGGCCTGCTTCGGGCACGCGTACTCCTGGGAGGCGTGGATGGTGGCGCGCGGCGGCGCACCCGGGGATCATGTTGACACGCGCGGTCCGCCCGGGTGCAGGCCCGGCCCGGGGTGGCTCGCGCGAGCGGTGCAACCGGCCGGTGCTGGGCACTGCGTGTACTCCGGCAGTAGCGTGCCGGGTGACGCCGAGTCCACCGAACTGACGGGATGGAAACATTAACCCCATGAGAGCCCGGGTACTGGTGGTCGACGACGATCCTGCGCTCGCCGAGATGCTCGGCATCGTGCTGCGAAGTGAAGGCTTCATGCCGTCCTTCGTGGCGGACGGGGAACGGGCATTGGCCGCGTTCCGCGACAACCGGCCCGATATCGTCCTGCTCGACCTCATGTTGCCCGGAATGAGCGGAATCGACGTGGCGCGGGCCATCCGGGCCGAATCCGGCGTACCGATCGTCATGCTCACCGCCAAGAGCGACACGGTCGACGTCGTGCTCGGCCTGGAGTCCGGGGCGGACGACTACGTGGTGAAGCCGTTCAAGCCCAAGGAGCTGGTCGCCCGGATGCGGGCGCGGCTGCGGCGGGGCGAGGACGCGGCGCCGGAGATGCTCACCATCGGTCCGCCCGGTAACCAGATCTCCATCGACGTGCCGGCGCACACCGTCAGCCGCAACGACGAGGAGGTGAAGCTGACGCCGCTGGAGTTCGACCTGCTGGTCGCGCTCGCCCGCAAGCCGCGCCAGGTCTTCACCCGCGAGGTGCTGCTGGAGCAGGTGTGGGGATACCGGCACGCGGCGGACACCAGGTTGGTGAACGTGCACGTGCAGCGGCTGCGTGCCAAGATCGAACCGGATCCGGAGCGCCCGGAAATCATCCTCACCGTGCGCGGCGTGGGTTACAAGGCGGGTACCGGATAGCCTGGTCGCACTGTGACCAACTCCCCGCTACCGGATCTTGACACGACGTCCCACCGGCGAGGTGCCGCGTGGGAGTTGTGGCGTGGGCTCAGCGGCCGGGCGGCCCGGCTCGTCGCCGGGCTGCACCAGACCTGGCGGCGCTCGTTGCAGGTCCGGGTGGTGACCATCACCCTGGTGGTCTCCAGCCTGCTGGTGGGCGGGTTCGCGTTCCTCATCGCCGACAAGATCACCAACATCCTGCTGGACAACGCCAAGACCGACGTCCAGCTCCGGCTGACGAACGGCGCCGAGTACGCGGCCAAGCAGTTCAGTCTCTACGGTCAGCCGCAGGAGGCCCAGCTCCAGGAGACCATCGACGGCACGGTCAACTACCTGGCCGGCGGTGACCCCCAGCAGAACAGCGGCGTCGTGGTGGCCCTCACCGCGGACAGCTACCCCGGGGTGATCGAGCCCCGCACGTCGCCGTCGGTGAACGTCCGGCCGCTGATCAGCCCCGAGCTGCGGGCCGCGGTCACCGATGGCAACGTGGCCAACCAGATCGTCACCGGGCGGCTCACCAGCGACGACAACACGAAGTACCTGGTCTACGGCACGCCGGTGCCGACCCAGTTCGGCCAGGTGGAGCTCTACTACTTCGTGCCGCTGACGGTGCAGGACGTGACGTCCGGTCAGGCCCGGGCCACCGTGGTCGCCACCGGGGTCGCCCTGGTGCTGCTGCTCGGCGTGCTCGCCGCGCTGGTGACCCGGCTCGTGGTGCTGCCGGTGCGGGTCGCCGCCCGGACCGCCCAGCGGCTCTCCGCCGGCCTGCTCGACCAGCGGATGGCGGTCAACGGCGAGGACGACCTGGCCCTGCTCGCCGCCTCGTTCAACCAGATGGCCACCAACCTGCAACGACAGATCCTGCGGCTGGAGGAGATGTCCCGGCTGCAACGCCGGTTCACCTCGGACGTCTCGCACGAGCTGCGGACGCCGCTGACCACGGTCCGGATGGCCGCCGACCTGATCTTCGCCGAGCGCGACGAGTTCGATCCGGCGGTGGCCCGCAGCGCCGAGCTGCTCCAGGCCGAGCTGGACCGGTTCGAGGAGCTGCTGACCGACCTGCTGGAGATCAGCCGGTTCGACGCCGGTTTCGCGGTGCTCGACTCCGAGCCGACCGACCTGGTGCCGGTGGTGCACCGGGTGGTGGACCGGCTCTCCGGGCTGGCCGAGCGGGTCGGGGTGACGATCGAGTTGGACGTGCCGTCCGCCCCGGTGATCGCCGAGATCGACCCGCGCCGGGTCGAGCGGGTGCTGCGCAACCTGGTCGGCAACGCCGTGGAGCACGGTGAGGGCCGGCCGGTGCGGATCACGCTGGGGATGGACGAGACCGCCGTGGCGCTCACCGTCCGGGACCACGGCGTCGGGCTCAAGCCCGGCGAGGAGAAGCTGGTGTTCAACCGGTTCTGGCGGGCCGACCCGTCGCGGGCCCGGCAGACCGGTGGCACCGGGCTGGGGCTGTCGATCAGCCTGGAGGACGCCCGGCTGCACGGCGGCTGGCTGGAGGCGTGGGGCGCACCCGGGCAGGGTGCCCAGTTCCGGCTCACCCTGCCGGCGCGGGCCGGTGACCGGTTGACCACCTCGCCGCTGCGCCTGGTGCCGGCCGACGCGACGCTGCCGTTCGGCGGTGCCCCCGCCGGAAGCCTGCTGGCCATCGGCCCGGGGCCGGCCGGTGGGCTCACCGTCACACCGGCGGCCGGTGGCGGCGCCACCCCGACCGTGCCCGAGCAGCGCGCGGAGGTGGGGTCGTGAGGCGTCGGGTCAGCGGTGCCGTGTTCGGCGTCGTCCTGGCGCTGGCCCTCACCGCGGGTTGCGGCATCCCGGATCACTCCGAGGTGCAGGTCGAGCAGCGTGGGCCGGCGGCCGAGGCGAGCTGGTCGTTGGGACGGGGCAGCGAGCCGCCGACCCGGACGGCCAGCGGGAGCGACGCCGAGGCGTTCGTCCGCAACTTCCTGGCCGCCGCCGCGGGCGAGCCGGACCGGGCGTACGAGCGGGTCAAGCAGTTCATCGCGGCGGCCGACAAGCCCAGCCTGCAGGAGCGGCAGGGCAGCGAGGTGGCCCTGTCGGTGGTCCGCCTGACCGACGATCCGGTGATCGAGCCGGACGTCGACAGCATGAAGGTCACCATCACCGTGCAGCAGGTCGGCCTGCTGCGGGCCAACGGCATGCTGGTGCCGCCGTTGGCCACCGAGTCGACCTACGAGTTCCGGCTGATCAGCGCCGGTCCGGCAGGCCAGGACGACGCCGGCTTCTATGTCAGCGACCCGCCCAACGTGCTGCTGCTCAGCGACGAGGCCCTGCGCCGCTACTACCAGGCCCAGTCCATCTACTTCTGGAACTCCGACCGCACCCGGCTCGTGCCCGACCAGCGGTACCTCTCCTCGGTGGTGCCCGCCGAACGCCGGGTCAGCGAGGTGGTCCGCTGGTTGACCGCAGGGCCTTCGGAGTGGCTGCGGGCCGGCGCCTCCGGCCTGCCCGACCGCACCGAGATGATCAACAATGCCACCGGCGCGGACGGCCGGTGGGAGGTCAACCTGGACATGCCCGGTGCCGACGAGGGGCGTCTGGAGCAGCTCGCCACCCAACTGGCCTGGTCCCTGCCGGAGCTGGACGGCACCGTCGAGATCAAGATCCTGAACCAGTCCCGCAAGGTCGTCGACCTGGGTGGACAGCGGTCGTCGAACCCGCTCTACACGCTCGACGGCACCGCCCGGTACTGCGTCTACGACGGAGCGATCCACGGGCTGGCCGTCACCAGCGAGGCGAACCGGCCGGTCCCGGTGGCCGCCGAGTCGAACCGCGACATCGTCTCCGCCGGGCTGCGGCGGGCCGGCCCCGACGTGCTGGCCGCCCTGGTGGTGACCGGCGCGGACGGCCGACAGCGACTCAGCGTCGGGCGGGGCCGGGACGTGGTGGAGAACTTCGTGACCGAACCGGCCCGTGGCCACGCCGCGATCAGCCGTCCGGTGTGGCTCCGCAGCGACCACGGCCGCCCGTACGGGCTGGTGGTCGCCGACAACCGGCTGTACCGCTTCGACGACCAGGCGGCGCTGCGGCCGGTGCAACTGGGCCTGCCGGGTCAGGTCGGCGGGGTCGCGGCGGCGCTGGACGGGCACCGGGTCGCCCTGATCGTCGACGGTGCGCTGCACGTGGCGGCGATCAGCTGGGAGGGCGGCGTGCCCACGGTCGGCCCGACGCGGCGTCTGGTCACCTCGTTGACCCGGCCGACGGCGGTCGACTGGGGCGCGGAGAACCGGCTGCTGGTGGCCGGTTCGGCGGGGCGACCGGCGATCTACGAGGTCAGCGTGGACGGCGCCCTGGAGACCCCGCTGCGGGAGGACGCCGGAGCCGAGGTGAGTCACGTGGCCGCGTATCCGACGATGCCGCTCTCCCCGTACGCGGGCTCGTTCATGTACGAGGCCAACGGCGTCGCGTACCGCAGCAACCCGTTCGAGCGGATCGTGCGGGACCAGGTCCAGGACGTCACCCCGCCGCCCGCCGGGGTGCGCCCGGGCAACCCCACCGCGCCCTTCTTCCTCTACTAGGGTCTCACCCGTGCTGGCCGGGCTCTGGGCGGACCTGACCGATCTGGTGCTGCCCGCCGACTGCGCCGGATGTCGGGAACGCCGGTCGGGACTGCGGCACGGCGTGTGTCCCGACTGCGTCGCCACGCTCGGCGCGCTGCGTCCCGGGCCGGTGCGGCCGGTCCCCGCCCCACCCGGGCTGCCGCCCTGTCACGCCCTGGGCCCGTACGGCGGGCCGCTGCGGGAGATCCTGCTGGCGTACAAGGACCACGGCCGCCACGGCCTGGCCCGCCCACTCGGCGCCCTGCTCGCCGAGGTCGTGGCCGCGGCGGTCGGCCCGGTCTGCCCGGTGCTGCTGGTGCCGGTGCCGGACACCCCGGCGGCGGCCCGGGCCCGGTACGGCGACCACCTCGGCCGGTTGACCCGCCACTGTGCCCACCGGCTCCGCGCGGCGGGCTGGCCGGTGCGGGTCGGTCGGGCGCTGCGCGCCATGCCGCGTCCGGACTCGGTCACGCTGGACAGCGCCGGTCGGGCCGAGGCCGCGGCGGCGGCGTTCCGGATGCGCCCCGGCCTCGGGGCGGTGCCGGACGGGACGCGGGTGGTGCTGCTCGACGACATCGTCACCACCGGGGCCACCCTGGCGGCGATCAGCCGGGTGCTGACCGCGCACGGATGGTCGCCCTCGGTGGCGACAGTGCTCGCGGCGACCGCGCGAAGGCGCCAACCGTAACCGATTGTGTTTCCGTTTCACCCCTTCGTGTATGAGCTGTGGAAATCACCCGGTGGTCTTGGCGACGGGGGGTGACGGCCGGGCGAACAGGAGTTAGCGTTTGCCTGTCGGGGGTAGGAAGGCGATTCCACCCACCCCCGGCGGTGAGAGGAGGCGTAGCCGTATTGACCGGTCGACGCCGACTGGGGTCGTCCCCGCCACGCGCGACCGGGTTTCTCGGATCGAAGACCATCCGATCGAGGGAGGTCACGTGGACATCGTGGTCAAGGGCCGTAACGTCGAAGTGCCGGATCACTACCGGGTACATGTCGCAGACAAACTCGCGAAGATCGAACGCTACGACCACAAACTTATTCGTGTCGATGTGGAGCTGTTCCACGAGCGCAATCCGCGCCAGGCCGATCACTGCCAGCGGGTGGAGATCACCTGCTACTCCCGGGGCCCGGTAATCCGGGCGGAGGCCTGCACCGACGACTTCTACAGTGCGCTCGACGCGGCCATCGCCAAGCTCGACGCCCGGCTGCGTCGTGCGGCCGACCGGCGTCGCGTACACCGTGGGCGGCACACACCGATCTCGGTCGCCGCCGCCACCGCCGGCCTGCCGGTGACCGACCTGCCCGCGCTCGCCGCGCCTGCGGAGTCCGGCACCGCCACCGCCGTGGCCGAGCGGCCGGAGGAGGAACACGAGGCGGAACAGCCCTGGCACATCGCCCGGGAGAAGGTCCACCCCGCCGAGCCGATGACCGTCGACGACGCCCTCTTCCAGATGGAACTGGTCGGCCACGACTTCTACCTGTTCCAGGACAAGGAGTCCGGCCGGCCGAGTGTGGTCTACCGACGGCACGCCTACGACTACGGCATCATCTCGCTGGACATCTGAGCGGCCCGCCGCCCCCGGATCGGGAGCGCCCGATCCGGGGGCGGCGCGCAGGTCCGGGGGCGGCGCGACCGGCCCTCCCGAGCGGTCAGTCCGCCGGGTCGGTGCGGAGCAGCCCGTACACCGTGGAGTCGGCCCGGGTGCCCTCCGAGGCGGGCAGCCGCCCGCGCAGCAGACCCTCGCGCCGGAAGCCGGCCTTCTGCAGGACCCGCTGTGAGGCGAGGTTCTCCGGAAGCGTGCCCGCCCAGAGCCGGGCCAGCCCGACGCGGTCGAACCCCCACCGGGTGAGCAGCCGGACGGCCCGGGTGGCGTACCCGCGCCCGTACCACTCCGGCAGCAGGCTGTAACCGATCATGGCCTGGCTCGCGGGTGCCTCGTGGATCAGCGAGCAGCCGCCGACGAACGCGTCGCTGGCGGCGTCCCGCAGGACCACGGCGGCGGACCGGCCGACCAGCCACTGACTCTGTGCCCCGGCGCACCGGCGGTCGACGTCGTCCCGCGTGGGCCGCTCGGGCGGCACCATGCTGGCCACCACCTCCGGCGCGGAGTGCAGTCGGTACATGTCGTCCGCGTCGTCGGGACCGAGCGGGCGCAGCACGACCACCCCGTCGGTGAGCCGGCCGTCGGGCAGGTCCGGCAGCGGACGCGGGGACGGTCCGGGCGGGTCGTCGGCGAGGCGTACCCAGACGGTCAGGTCCCGGCGGCCACCGCCGCGCACCGGACCGCCGCTGCGGCGTACCCCCTCGGGTTGGAAGCCGGCGGCCAGCGCGACCCGCTGGCTGGCCGTGTTCTCGACGTGGGTGACCAGCTCCAGCCGGGCGGTTCCGGTGGCGAAGGCCCGCTGCGCCAGGGCCCGGGTGGCGGCGGTGGCGACACCCCGGCCGCGCGCCCACGGCGCCACCCAGTAGCCGATCTCGGCCTGGGCGCGCTGCGGCACCGCATGACTCAGCCCGACCGTGCCGAGCAGCCGGTCGTCGCCGGGGTCCGCGACGGCGTACGCGGCGCCTCCGGCGGCGAAGGCGGCCGGGGCGCCCTCGGCCACCCACCAGCGGCCGTCGGCCTCGGTGTACGGACGGGGCAGCCCGTCGAGGTAGCGCTGGACCAGCGGGTCGGCGCACCCCGCGACGATGTCGGGGACGTCGTCCGGTCGGAACGGGCGCAGCCGGACGTCCGCCGTCTCGATGCTTGCCGGCGTCATGCCAGGTCCTCCGCGATCAGGCCGCCGACCCAGGCGTCGACCCGGGTGCCGCGATGGGCGAGGGCCCGTCGGGCGGTGCCCTCGACGGCGAAACCGACCTTCTCGGCGACCCGTCGCGAGGCGACGTTGCCGACGGTGGCCCGCCACTCCACGCGGGCCAGGCCGAGCACGGCGAAGCCCCAGGCGCAGAGCGCGGCCAGCGCCGCGGTCTGGTGACCCCGGCCACGGGCGTGCGGCGCGGTCATGAAGCCGACGTCGGCCAGCAGCGGATCGGTGGGGGAGAGCCGCAGGTCGATCGTGCCGACGTAGCGGTCCTGCCGGTCGGCGATCGCGTAGCCGGCGGCGGTGCCCCCGGCCCACGCCTGACGGCAGTACTCCAGGAACGACTCGGCGTCCCGCCGCCGGTAGTCCGTCGGGAGACTGGTCCAGCGCCGGGTCTCCGGATCGCGGCAGGTGGCCTCGATCGCGTCGAGGTCGTCCTCCTCCATGGCCCGCAGCCGCAGCTCGTGGTCGCCGCTGGTGGCGAAGAGGACGGGCGGTGGCCGGCCGAAGACCGCCGCCCGTCGGGCCGGCAGGGTGCCCGGCCCGGCCGGACCCACCTCACCCGGCGCCGGGATCTCGTCGGGCGAGAGCGAGCCGATCCAGCCCTCCGGTCGGCCCCCGGGTGCCGGATCGGCCAGCCGCAGCCGACCGTCGATGCGGAAACCGGCCCGTAGCGCGACCAACCGGGAGGCGTGGTTGCCCAGTTCCGCCTGCCAGATCAGGCGGCGCAGGGGCACCGCGTCGAAGGCCCAGCGGGCCACCGCCCGGGTGGCGCGTACCGCCACGCCGCGTCGGCGGGCCCAGGGGGCGGTCCAGTAGCCGACCTCGCCCGTACCACGGTCGATCGAGACGAGACCGCAGGAGCCGAGCAGTGTGCCGGTGATGGCGTCGCAGACCGCGAAGGGTGCTCCGGTGCCGGCCGTCCAGGCCGCCGGGGCGATCTCGGCGACGAACCGCTGGGCGTCCACCGGTCGGTACGGGCGGGGTACGGTGGTCCAGCGCTGAATGTCCGGATCCTGGCAGGCGCGGTGGACGTCGGCGGCGTCCTCGGGTTGCCACGGGCGCAGCAGTACTCCGTCCTCGGCGATCTCCACGGGCTCCATCCGAGACATCGTGCCGGATCGTTCGCCCACGGCGTAACCGGATGACCGAGGGTCGGGCGGTCCGTCGGTGCGTTATGTCGGTTTCACGGCGGCCGACCACCGCCACCAGTGACCATCGGCCCGTGGGAACGCCTACGATGGTTCGAGACTGTCTAGGGGAGCGTTGATCCGTGTCGATTCTGGAAAAGGTCCTCCGCGCGGGCGAGGGGCGCATGGTGCGTCGCCTCAAGGCGATCGCCGCCGCCGTCAACTCGATCGAGGACGACTACGTCAACCTCACCGACGAAGAGCTGAGCGGCATGACCGAGCAGTTCAGGGAGCGCCTCGCGGAGGGGCAGACCCTGGACGACCTGCTGCCCGAGGCCTTCGCGGTCTGCCGGGAGGCGGCGGCGCGCGTGCTCGGCCAGCGGCCGTACGACGTGCAGGTGATGGGTGGTGCCGCGCTGCACTTCGGCAACATCGCCGAGATGAAGACCGGTGAGGGCAAGACCCTGACCTCGGTGATGCCGGTCTATCTCAACGCGCTGTCCGGCGAGGGCGTGCACGTGGTCACGGTGAACGACTACCTGGCCCAGCGTGACGCCGCCTGGATGGGCCGGGTGCACGAGTTCCTCGGCCTCAGCGTCGGCGTGGTGCTGCCGAACCGTCCGGCCGCCGAGCACCGTGCGGCCTACGAGTGCGACATCACCTACGGCACGAACAACGAGTTCGGCTTCGACTACCTGCGCGACAACATGGCGTGGTCGAGGGACGAGCTGGTCCAGCGCGGCCACAACTTCGCCGTGGTCGACGAGGTCGACTCGATCCTCATCGACGAGGCCCGGACCCCGCTGATCATCTCCGGCCCGGCCGAGCACTCCGCCCGCTGGTACGGCGAGTTCGCCGCCGTGGTGGCCCGCCTGCAGGCCGGCAAGGACGGCGAGGGCGACTACGAGGTCGACTTCTCCAAGCGCACCATCGCGGTCACCGAGCGCGGTGTGGCCAAGGTCGAAGACCGGCTCGGCATCGACAACCTCTACGAGTCGGTGAACACCCCGCTGGTCGGCTACCTGAACAACGCCATCAAGGCCAAGGAGCTCTACAAGCGCGACAAGGACTACATCGTCAGCGACGGCGAGGTCCTGATCGTCGACGAGTTCACCGGCCGCATCCTGCACGGTCGTCGTTACAACGAGGGCATGCACCAGGCGATCGAGGCCAAGGAGGGGGTGGAGATCAAGCAGGAGAACCAGACCCTGGCCACCATCACCCTCCAGAACTACTTCCGCCTCTACGACAAGCTCTCCGGCATGACCGGTACGGCCCAGACCGAGGCGGGCGAGTTCAACAAGGTCTACAAGGTCGGCGTGGTGACCATCCCGACGCACCGGCCGATGGTCCGGGACGACCGCGCGGACGTCATCTACAAGACCGAGCAGGCCAAGTTCAACGCGGTCATCGAGGACATCGCCGAGCGGCACCAGGCCGGTCAGCCGGTGCTGGTCGGCACCGTCTCGGTGGAGAACTCCGAGATCCTGTCCCAGCTGCTGCGCCGCCGGGGCATCCCGCACTCGGTGCTGAACGCGAAGTTCCACGCCCGCGAGGCGGAGATCGTCGCCCAGGCCGGTCGCAAGGGCGCGGTCACGGTCGCCACCAACATGGCCGGTCGAGGCACCGACATCCTGCTCGGCGGCAACCCCGAGTTCCTCGCCGCGAGCGAGCTGCGTCAGCGCGGCCTCGACCCGCAGGAGAACGCCGAGGAGTACGACAAGGCGCTCGAAGAGGTCATGCCGAAGTGGAAGCAGGCCTGTGACGCCGAGGCCGAGGAGGTCGCCACGGCCGGCGGGCTCTACGTGCTCGGCACCGAGCGACACGAGTCCCGGCGGATCGACAACCAGTTGCGTGGTCGCTCCGGCCGGCAGGGCGACCCGGGTGAGTCGCGGTTCTACCTGTCCCTCCAGGACGACCTGATGAAGCGGTTCCGCTCCGGTGCGGTCGAGGCGGTGATGGAGCGCTTCAACATCCCGGAGGACGTGCCCATCGAGTCGAAGATGGTCACCCGCCAGATCAAGGGCGCGCAGGCGCAGATCGAGGGCCAGAACGCCGAGATCCGTAAGAACGTCCTCAAGTACGACGAGGTCATGAACAAGCAGCGCCAGGTGATCTACGCCGAGCGGCTGCGCGTGCTCAACGGTGAGGACCTCTCCGACCAGGTCCGCAACATGATCAACAACGTGGTCGAGGAGTACGTGCGGGGGGCCACCTCCGACGGGTACGCCGAGGACTGGGACCTGGAGCAGCTCTGGACCAACCTCAAGCAGCTCTACCCGGTCGGCATCACCATCGAGGACGTCGAGGAGGAGGCCGGCGGCTCGCGCGCCAGCATCGACGCCGACTTCCTGGTCGCGCAGTTCAAGGACGACGCGAACGCCGCCTACGACCGGCGTGAGGAGCAGCTCGGCGCCGAGGGCACCCGGCAGCTCGAACGGATGGTGCTGCTCCAGGTCATCGACCGCAAGTGGCGTGAGCACCTCTACGAGATGGACTACCTCCAGGAGGGCATCTCGCTGCGCGCCTACGCCCAGCGCGACCCGGTGGTGGAGTACCAGCGCGAGGGCTTCGCGATGTTCACCACCATGATGGAAGGCATCAAGGAGGAGACGGTCGGCTTCCTCTACAACCTGGACGTCCAGGTCAACGAGCCGGAGCCGGAGGCCGAGGAGGTCCAGCTGCTGGACAAGCCGGTGGAGGTGCGGGCCAAGGGCCTGGGTCGGGCACCGCAGCAGCAGGGCCTGCAGTATTCCGCGCCGACCATCGACGGGGAAGCCGGGTCCGGTGCGGTCGCCGTGCAACGCGACGACCAGCGTGCCCCCGCCCTCGGCATCGGTGGCTCGGAACCGGCGGCACCGGGTCGGACGGCTCCCTCGGCACCACAGCGCGTGTCCACCGGTCGCGGCGCGGGCGTGGCCGGCAGCACGGCCCGCCAGTCGGCGCCCACCGGGCAGGTGAGTGCCAGCAACGGGCCGTCCCGTAACGCGCCGTGCCCCTGCGGCTCGGGTCGCAAGTACAAGCGCTGCCACGGCGCCCCCGGTGGCGGCTCGGCGGACTGACGCCGCACCCGGCGGGCCTATCGGCCCCGCCGCGACGGTTCTCGACGGAGCCGTGGTCCTGGTGACCACGGCTCCGTCGCGTCCGCGCCGGGGACCCTGCGCGCCGGGGACGGCCTCGGGCGGCCCCGGGGGCGCTCAGAGGACGCGGAGGTCGGTGCAGAGCCAGGTGCCGCGTCGGTGTTCCAGGCGGAGCGCCATCGCCCAGGTGCGGCCGGCGGCCCCGGTGAGCACCACGGCGACCTCGATGGCGGCCGGACGCGGCTCGCAGACACGCAGTCGACGCAGCCGGAGACCGGGGCGGGTGGACCGGCGGCGGGCCGTGGCCGGGGCGCCTCGGGCGGCGGCCCTGGCCAACTCGGGCAGCAGGTGGGCGGTGCGGGCCGGGTCGAGGTGGCGCCGCAACTGCACCGGCGGCCGGAAGCCGTTGAACACCTCCAGGCAGGTCGCCACGAAACGGTGCGCCACCCGGGTGGCCGCCGGAGTGGCCGTGACCAGGGCGTCGGGCGGCAGTCGTCGGGACCGGTCAGCCCCCGGCCCGGACGGTGCCGGGCGGGTGTGCGGCCCGGCCTCGTCGACCAGGGGAATCGCGCCGAGGACCGGACGTCGGGTGGGCGGCCGGTCGGGCTCACGCCGGACGGGCCACGGCCCGGCCCCGGCGAAGAGGTCGAGGGCGAGCTGGCCGTGCACCGGGACGGGCCAGCCGGTGGCGTCCTCGTCCAGGAACGGCGGGTCGAACGCGGGGGCGGGTCGCAGCCGCACGGGAGGGCGGGGCGGCCCGGGTCGCCGGAGGTCGGTCATCGCACTGCGCCTCGCCTCGGGATGTCAGCGGTGGATGTCAGCGGTCTTTGGTTGCGTTTGCCTTCGTTTGCCTTCGACAGCTTCCATCTTCGGCCATGGATCAGGGTCGGTCAATGGCGCGGCGGGATCGGGTGGCTACTCCGGGTCGCGATCGGCGAGCGGATTGCCCCGGACCCACTCGGCGGTCTCCGCGTACTTGTGCTGGATGTACTCCTCCAGCCGGGCACGCTCCACCCGCCACTGGCCCCGACCGCCGATCTTGATCGCGGGTAGCTCGCCGCTGCGTACCATGTGGTAGACCTGCGAGTCCGACACGTTCAGCTCGGTGGCCACGTCGGACAGGAGCAGGAACCTCGGCTCCACGGAGACTCCCCGGGTTGGCGTCGTTTGCCTCAGTTTGCCATTGTCTACCTGGTCCAGCCCAGCCACTGCGCCGCGCGTCGGCCGACGACCCGGACACGCCCGACCGGCGCGGAACTTCCACCGGAGCGGGTACGGGTGTATGACGGTCTGGGCGTACGGCGAGACCGGCGGAGGCCGGTTCACGAGAGCGGGGAGACCACCGGTGACCGACGAGCTAGTGCGGGTCTACGTGCCGGCGACCGTACCGATGCTGGCCAGGCTCTCCGAGGACGGCCTCGGGGTGGCGCAGGCGCATGCGGTGACGCCGATGTTGCGCGAGTGGTACGCCGAGGGCGACGAGGAGGAGTTGGAGTACGTCGCCTTCACCCGGGCCGCCCAGGACGCCCTGCAACTGATCCGGCACGACCCCGCCGCCCCGCGTCGCCGGGTCGTGGTCTCGGTGGATCTGCCCGCGCGGGCGGTCGGGCGGGGCGACGGCGAGCTCGGGTCGAGCGTGGTCGAGCTGGGTGGCGCGGTGCCGGCCGCCGCGGTGGCGGCCATCCACGTGGACGGCGCGGACGCCGCCACGGACGTGGCCGCCGCCGCGCAGGTGGTGGCGGAGGCGTTGGCCGGCGACCCGGACGCGCAGTTCACCGTCGACAGCGCCGAGGACCACGAACTTGAGTGGTACGACCCGAGCGAGTTGGAAGTGCTCTTGCGCGCGGCCTCCGAGAAGAGCTGAGTCAGCGGGGATCTCGGCGACCGGCGGTGCTCGCACCATCGGCGGCGGTGGCCTCGGTGCCGCTCTCCGGCTCGTCGTCGGGGGCCGGGCCGAGCGTGCGGCCGAACGCGACCAGCGCGGTCAGCGCGCCGACGAACAGCACCCAGATGCCGTTGTCCACCCGGGAGGTGCCCAGCGAGGTCTGCGCCACCGCGTCCGCCTCGCTGAGCGCGGCGGCCAGGTCGATCAGCGAGCGGCCGCCGATGCGGATGATCACCTCGGCGAGCAGTAGCAGAAGCCCCGGACCGGCCCCGGCGACGAGGTACGCCGGCCAGCGCGGCCCGGTGACCGCCCGGTCGAGCCGAGTGGCCCGCCGCCGGGCCCAGGCGAGATAGCCGAAGGCCAGGGCGCCGGCGATCAGCCCGGCGAGCAGCGATTCCGTACGGGACACCCAGGCGGCGGCGTCGATCAGCGACTGCTGGCTGTCGCCCGCGCCGAAGAGGTTGAACAGCGGGTCCCGGGCCGGGCTGAAGGCCACCACGAACAGCAGCGTGCCCAGCGTGGCGGAGGCCACCGCGCCGACGACGGCACCGTTGCGCGCACCCGCCAGCGCGCCGCCGATGACCGCTGCGGCGGCCGTGGTGCTCGCGATCGTGCGGGTGGTGCTGTTGCCGACGTAGGTCAGGTCGATCACGAGAGCGGCGGCGAGCCCAACCAGCAGGCCGGCGCCGACCGCCACCGCGAACCGCAGGGTCGCCCGGTCCCGGTGGCGGGTCACCGGCTCGCCGGCCGCCAGCCCGACCGCGGCACCGGCGACCAGGGCGGCCGAGATCACCCCGGGCAGCGCGAACGCCGACAGGCTGACCGCGGTGACCCCGGCGGTGGCCGAACTGATCGCCTCCCGGGTGGACCAGAGCATCGCGGCCAGCCAGCCCATCGCCAGCAGCGCCAGCACCGGGGCACCCGGCGCGCGCAGCGGCCGTCCGGCGGGAGTGCCGGTGGCCGCCGGGTCGCCGGTCTCGGCCCGATCGGGCTGCGCAGCGGTCGAACCGCCGGGCTGGTCGCTCATCGTCTTCCCTTCACCGCCGGGCCCGACGACCTGGCCCGGGTACGTCACCGGCAACCCAGCGTACGCGTCCCGCCCGATGACCGGCCCGAAGCCCGAGCGCCGCCCACGCCGCCTGTCTTTCTTCGGCCGTACGCCCCATTGGGGCACGAATCCACGCCGGAGAAGGAGAAGTGCCTCCTGATCGACGGTCGTCGGGCGGTCGGGGTGTGATCGACAGAGGCTGGACGTGGGAGTATTGGCCCATGTCCCGCCACCGTGGGACGGTTTCGTCACCGCGTCCCGCCATCGCGGGACGGGTTCGCCATCGCCGTCGAGATCGCCAGGAGCCCTGATGGACGCCGTGTTCTCCGTACCCGAGCCACACAACGAGCCGGTACGCGCCTACGAGCCGGGCAGCACCGACCGGGAACGGCTCCAACGGCGGCTGACCGAACTCGCCGCCGAGCGTATCGACCTGCCGATGACCATCGCCGGCACCCAGCGGATGGCCGGCGGCGACCCGATCGACGTGGTCCAGCCGCACCGGCACGCGCACGTGCTCGGGGTGACCGGGCACGCCACCCGGGACGACGCGCGGGCCGCCGTCGCGGCGGCCAAGGAGGCCGCCCCCGGCTGGCGGGCCCTGCCCTTCGAGGAGCGCGCGGCGATCTTCCTGCGCGCCGCCGAACTGCTCGCCGGTCCGTGGCGCGACACCCTCAACGCGGCCACCATGCTCGGCCAGTCGAAGACCGCCGTGCAGGCCGAGATCGACGCCGCCTGCGAGTTCATCGACTTCCTGCGGTTCAACGTGCACTTCGCCCGCAAGCTCCTCGCCGAGCAGCCGATGTCCTCGCCCGGGGTGTGGAACCGGTTCGACCACCGGCCGCTGGAGGGCTTCGTCTACGCGGTCACCCCGTTTAACTTCACCGCGATCGCCGGCAACCTGCCCTCGGCACCGGCCCTGCTCGGCAACACCGTGGTCTGGAAGCCAGGCCCGACGCAGCAGTTCGCGGCGCACTTCACCATGCGGCTGTTCGAGGCGGCCGGGCTACCGCCCGGCGTGATCAACATGGTCACCGGTCGGGGCGAGGAGGTCTCCGACGTGGTGCTGGCCGACCCCGACCTGGCCGGCATCCACTTCACCGGCTCCACGAAGGTGTTCCAGCACCTGTGGCGCACGGTCGGGGAGAACATCGCCGGCTACCGTGGCTACCCGAGGCTGGTCGGCGAGACCGGCGGCAAGGACTTCGTCGTGGCGCACCCCAGCGCCGACGTCGACGCCCTGCACACCGCGCTGATCCGGGGCGCCTTCGAGTACCAGGGCCAGAAGTGCTCGGCCGCCTCCCGCGCGTACGTGCCGCGGTCGGTCTGGGACGGCGGCCTGCGCGACCGGCTGGCCGCCACCGCGGACGGGCTCGCCTACGGCGACGTCACCGACTTCCGCAACTTCGGCGGCGCGGTCATCGACGACAAGGCGTTCGCCCGGCACACCGCCGCGCTGGACCTGATCTCCGGCGACGACAGTTGTCGGGTCATCGCGGGCGGCACCGCCGACGACTCGGTCGGCTGGTTCGTCCGTCCGACGATCTTCGAGTGCGGCGATCCCGCCCACGAGACCTTCACCACCGAGTACTTCGGCCCGATCCTCGGCGTGCACGTCTTCGACGACACCCGCTTCGACGACGTGGTCACCCAGGCCGAGTCGATCGCCCCGTACGCCCTGACCGGGTCGATCTTCGCCACCGACCGCCGGGTGGTCGAGGCGGTGGCCGAGCGGATGCGGTACGCGGCCGGCAACTTCTATGTCAACGACAAGCCGACCGGCGCGGTGGTCGGGCAGCAGCCCTTCGGCGGCGCCCGGGCCAGCGGCACCAACGACAAGGCCGGCTCCTGGCACAACCTGGTCCGCTGGACGTCGCCCCGGACGATCAAGGAGACCTTCGTGCCGCCCACCGACCACACCTACCCCCACATGGGCTGAGAGGTAGCGCGACGTAACCGGATGTAAGGAGGGGTCCCCTGCTAACGCCTCGTGTATAGCAGGGGACCCCTCCTTACATCCGGGCCTCGGCGTCGGGGTGGGTGCCGGGGGTGTGGGTGGCCGGAACGGTGCAGGTGGGGCGGCTGCGGGGCACCGTCGTGCGCCGACAGTGCACATAGGAAACCCCAATGGGTGGCGAAACGGTGAAATCCTGGACGCCGGCTCAGCAAAGTGGCAGCGTAAGCGGCATGGCGGAATCCGGAGTCAACCCCACGGCGGCGGCCCTACTCGGGCTGCTCCACGAGGGACCCATGACAGGTGGCCAGTTGATGGCCGCCGCCGAGCGCCGACTGGCGCCGTACTGGTCGATGACCCGCAGCCAGGTCTACCGGGAGTTGCCGGTGCTGGCCGAGCGGGGCTTCGTCCGGCTGGGCAAACCCGGGCCGCGGATGAGTCAACCGTACGCGATCACGGCCGCCGGCAAGCGGACATTCTCCCGCTGGCTCGCGGAGGACCCCGGGCGGGACACCATCCGCAACCCGATCGCCCTGCGTATCGCCTTCGGGCAGTTGCACTCGTCGAGCCAGCTCAAGAACCTCCAGGTGGCGGCCAACGAGTACCACACCGAGGCCCTGGCCCGGGTCCGTGAGCAGGTCAAGAGCGCCAAGAAGGAAGGCGACAACTTCGACGCCAGCGCGTTGGAGTTCGCCGTGGCCTACCACAAGGCCGCCCTGACCTGGCTCAAGAGCGCCCCCGTCGGCTGACGACCCGCCCGGGCAGGGGGTATTTGGCCCGGGACTGCGGGGCTCGCAAGCTCACTCCTCGCCCGAGCAGTAGTCTTGTCTGTCGTGACCGCTGCCGACTACGCCGAACAGCTCAAGGACCTCGACGCCACCCTGCGCAACATCGAGGCGGTGCTCGACCTCGATCGCCTGCGCGCGGACAAGGCCCGCCTGGAGCAGGAGGCGTCCGCCCCGGACCTGTGGGACGACCAGGCCCGGGCGCAGCAGGTGACCTCCCAGCTCTCCTACGTCAACGGGGAGATCGACAAGCTCGGCAGCCTGCGCGCGCGGATCGACGACGCGAACGTGCTGTTGGAGCTCGCCGAAGCCGAGGCCGACTCCGGTGTGCTCACCGAAGTCGAGACGGAGATCGCCGGACTGGGCAAGGCCGTCCAGGAGATGGAGGTCCGCACCCTGCTCTCCGGCGAGTACGACTCCCGGGAGGCGCTGGTGGCCATCCGGGCCGGCGCCGGTGGCGTGGACGCGGCGGACTTCGCCGAGATGCTGCTGCGGATGTACCTGCGCTGGGCGGAACGGCACGGCTACCCGACGGAGGTCTACGAGACCTCCTACGCCGAGGAGGCGGGCCTGAAGTCGGCCACCTTCACGGTGAAGGTGCCGTACGCGTACGGCACGCTCAGCGTGGAGTCGGGCACCCACCGGCTGGTGCGGATCAGTCCGTTCGACAACCAGGGCCGGCGGCAGACCAGCTTCGCCGGGGTCGAGGTGCTGCCGGTGGTGGAGCAGACCGACCACATCGACATCCCCGAGAACGAGATGCGGATCGACGTCTACCGGTCGTCCGGTCCGGGTGGACAGAGCGTCAACACCACCGACTCCGCCGTGCGGATCACGCACATTCCGACCGGCATCGTGGTGACCTGCCAGAACGAGAAGTCGCAGCTCCAGAACAAGGCGTCGGCGTTGCGGGTGCTCCAGGCCCGGCTGTTGGAGCGCAAGCGCCAGGAGGAGCAGGCCAAGCTCCAGGGCCTGAAGACCGACGCGGCGGGCTCCTGGGGCGACCAGATGCGGTCGTACGTTCTGCACCCTTATCAGATGGTGAAGGATCTGCGGACCGAGCAGGAGACCGGCAACCCGAGTTCCGTCTTCGACGGTGAGCTGGACTCCTTCATCGAGGCGGGCATCCGCTGGCGCAAGCAGCAGCAACTGGCCGGCGACAGTGCGTGATCGATCGTGGGCGGATTGCAGCATCGATCTCCACCTGACGTGCTGATTAGATGACATGGCCCGCAACGGCGGGGCGTGGGACTTGGCACGACAGTTACACCGCGTAGACTCACCACCCGTGATTCAGCTTGAGCAAGTGACGAAGACGTACCCGAAGGCGTCGCGGCCTTCGCTCGACAACGTGTCCGTGTCGATCGACAAGGGCGAGTTCGTCTTCTTCATCGGCCCATCCGGCTCCGGCAAGTCCACGATCATCAAGATGCTGCTCCACGAGGTGGCCCCCAACAAGGGTCGCGTCGTGGTGAACGGCAAGGACGTGACGTCGATGCGCTCCTGGAAGCGCCCGCACTTCCGTCGCTCGATCGGCTGCGTCTTCCAGGACTTCCGGCTGCTGCCGAACCGCACGGCGTACGAGAACGTGGCCTTCGCGCTCGAGGTGATCGGCAAGACCAAGGCGGTGGCCCGCCGGGTCGTGCCGGAGGTCCTGGAGCTGGTCGGTCTCGGCGGCAAGGAGCACCGTTACCCGCACGAGCTCTCCGGTGGTGAGCAGCAGCGTGTGGCGGTGGCCCGGGCGTTCGTGAACCGCCCGCTGATCCTGCTGGCGGACGAGCCGACCGGAAACCTGGACCCGGACACCTCCATCGAGATCATGCGCCTGCTGGACCGGATCAACCGCACCGGCACGACCGTCGTGATGGTCACGCACGACTCCAACATCGTGAACCAGATGCGGCGCCGCGTCATCGAGATCGAGAGTGGGCGCATCGTTCGCGACCAGGCCCGCGGCGTCTACGGGTGACGAGCGCAACCCACCGCACCCCGATCTGACGACGAACACCTCACGCCGGAGAGCCGGAGGAAATCCCGATGCGGATGAAATACGTCCTGTCCGAGGTACTGGTCGGACTGTGGCGCAACGTGACCATGACCATCGCGATGATCATCACGATGGGGGTCTCGCTGACCATGCTCGGCGCCAGCGGCCTGATCTACACCAAGGTCGCCGACATGAAGCAGCTCTACTTCGAGAACATCGAGGTCTCGATCTTCCTTGAGGCCGATGTCTCCGAGGAGCAGCGGACCGCGATCGCCGGCCAACTGGAGGCCGACCCGCTGATCTCGCAGGTCACCTATGTCAACAAGGACGAGGCGTTCCAGCGCTTCCAGGAGATGTTCCGCGACTCGCCGGACCTGCTGAGCGCGGTCAAGGCCGACCAGCTGCCGGAGTCGTACCGGCTCAGGCTGGTGGACCCGGAGCAGTACCGGACCATCGCCGACCAGTACACCGGGACGGCCGGCGTCGACCAGGTCGTCGACCAGAGTCAGGTGCTCGACAAGATCTTCAACCTCTTCACCGCCGGGCAGAACATCGCACTCGTCGCGGCCGTCGCGATGGCTGTCGCGGCGCTGCTGCTGGTGGCCAACACGATCCAGGTGGCGGCGTACAGCAAGCGGCGTGAGGTCGCGGTCATGAAACTGGTCGGTGCCTCCAACTGGTTCATCCAGGCACCGTTCGTGCTGGAGGCGGTGGTCGCCGGTCTGATCGGCTCGGTCCTCGGCCTCGGAGCGCTGGTCGCCTTGAAGGTGTTCCTCTTCGACGGCGCGCTCAGCGCTCTCCAGGGGCTCTTCGCGCCGGTGAGCTGGGGCGAGATCCTGCTGACCTTCCCGATCATGGCCGGTGTCGGTGGTTTGATCAGCGCGGTCACCGCCTGGGTCACCCTCCGCTTCTACCTGCGGGTCTAAGGCAGCCTCGGCAGGGCCCGCCGGCGTCGGAATAAACGGCGCGGGCGGGCCCTTGTCGTTCGGGTAGCATGATCTCCGCTCTGCGGCGGGCCGCGTCGCCGGCCGGGAGCGTTCACGAGAGAGGGGGCCGGCGATGCCACGGGAAAAGGGACGCAAGGTCGTCGCCTCCAACAAGAAGGCCCGGCACGACTTCGCCATCCTCGACACGTACGAGGCGGGCATGGCGTTGACCGGCACCGAGGTGAAGTCGCTGCGGGCCGGGCGGGCGTCGCTCGTCGACGCGTTCGCCCAGGAACGTGACGGCGAGATGTTCCTGCACGGGATGCACATCCCCGAGTACACCCAGGGCACCTGGACCAACCACGAGCCCCGGCGGACCCGGAAGTTGCTGCTCAAGCGGCTGGAGATCGACCGGCTGATCGGCAAGATCCGGGAGAGCGGTCTGACGCTGGTGCCGTTGCAGGTCTACTTCCAGGACGGCTGGGCCAAGGTGGAGATCGGCCTCGCCAAGGGCAAGAAGGCGTACGACAAGCGCCAGGACCTCGCCAAGCGGGACGCGGACCGGGAGATCGCGCGGGCCGTCGGTCGGCGCGGCAAGGGGATGGATAGTTGATTTGTCCGGATAATCCTTTTCCTGGTCGGTCGACCCGGGCTCGGGATGAATCCGGTTGCGGCAGGCGTTAGGCTTGTCGGAGTCGCCGGAGTCCGGCGGCACGTCGAGGGGGTGACTGGTTTCGACTTCGTGTGTTGCGGCAGGGGAAGCGAGCCGAGGAAGCCGACGTCGTCTCGAGAATCGTTCGTCGGAAACCAATAAGCGCCAAGAACAATCGCGCTGACTTCGCTCTCGCCGCCTGAGGCGAGTAGTGAGTCTGTCGGCCTGGGAGCGCCTTCGACCCAGATAGCCGGCATCAGCTAGAAGGCTGGCCAACCGGACCCGGTCGCGGGGTCCGTGCGGCGAGATTAATCAGCGACTGGGCCCGTCACACCGACTCGCTCGCGTGATCGGAGGGGCCGAGTAGAGGCACAGCGAGCTGCGCTCGGAGAAGCCCTGACAAGGCAGCGAAGGACCCGGGTTCGATTCCCGGCACCTCCACCCCCGTACTGCGCGCCCCGGTCGTCACGACCGGGGCGCGCAGTCGTTCCCGCCCGGCTGCGGAACCCCGTCGGGCGTTCACCCGTCGAACCGGTATGCGCCGATCAGTCGCCCTGTTGGGCCTGCCCCTGATGATGATCGTGGCCGGATGCGCTCCGGTGGGAACCGAGCCGGACGAGTCCGGAGCCGCGTCCGGCCAGTCGGGTGGCCCGGAGGACCGGCAGGGGGCGTTCACCCGGCGGGCGGCGGCGGTGGCGCAGGCATGGCAGCCCGACGACGCGTGGACCACGGGATTCGTACCGTTGCAGGAACCCACCGTGCTCGTCGGCGACCCCGACTTCACCCCACAGACCAAGACCGCCTTCCAGGCCGGGTGGTACCGCGCCACCGTGGACCTGCCCGACCGGAAGCCGGCCGACGGCACCGTACGCTTCCCGGACGGTTCGGCACGGGTGCCGCTGGTCAGCGCGGCGCAGGCGTACCGCGAACTGCGCCAGGGCGACCCCGGCGCCTGCCCGGGGCCGACGGACCCCGCCATCCCGCCGGCACCCGCGCCGGGCGGTGGACCGGACAGCGCGGTCGGCAGCCGGCCGCAGGGTGACTGCGTCGCGCTCACCGTCACCAAGGTCGAACTGGGTACCGCGCCGGTACACACCGCCCGGGGGGCGGCGCAGGTGCCGGCATGGCTGTTCACCGTGCGGGAGATCGGCGCGGTGGTGGCCCGGGTCGCGGTCGCGCCCGAGGCGGTCGCCACCCCGCCCGCGCCGGTGCCGCCGTCCGAGACGCCCGAACCGGGCCTGGTGGGCGCGCAGGACATCGAGGCGGTCGAGGGGACGACGCTGAGGTACCGGCTCGGGGTGGGCAGCTGCGACACCGAGATCACCCCGTTGGTCTGGGAACAGGACCACGTGATCGTGGTCGGCGGCACGGTCGTGCCGCCGACCGGCGGCTGCGACGAGATGCTCAACCTGCACCCGGCCGAGGTGACGCTGAAAGCCCCGGTGGGTACGCGCCCCGTCCTGGACGTGCTCAGCGGTTCCCCGCTCCGCGTGGTCGCCGGCTGAGATGTAAGGAGGGGACCCCTGCAATGCACGAGGCGTTAGTAGGGGACCCCTCCTTTCACAAGATCGGGGGGATGTCGGTGCGGATGGGGACGGGCAGCACGGTCGGACCGTCGGCGCGCAGCGCGGTGCCGAGCGCCTCGCCGAGCCCGTCCGGAGTGTCGACCACGGTGGCAACACAGCCGTAGCCCCGCGCGATCGCCGCGATGTCCAATCCGGGCAGGTCCAGCCCGGGTACGCCGGGCGTCTGCTTGAGGTCGGCGAACGCCTTGAGGATGGCGTACTGCTGGTTCACCGGCACCACCACGGCCAGCGGCAGCCGCAACTGGGCGGCGGTCCACAGCGCCTGCACGGAGTAGTGGAACGAGCCGTCGCCGATCACCGCGACCACCGGTCGGTGGCGGCCGGTGTCGCGTTGCGCCAGCGCGATGCCGACCGCCGCGGGCAGCCCGTAGCCGAGCCCGCCGCTGGCCATGGTGAAGTACGAACCGGGCCGGGTGAACCGCAGCCGCCGCCGCAGGGCGGAGAGGTTCGACGGCGACTCCTGCACCAGCACCCCGTCCTCGGGCCAGTGCGCGGCCAGCGCGGCGAAGAGGGCGTCGGCGCTGAGCGGGACGGTGTCCGCCACCGCCGAGGGCTCGGCGCGGACCGGCGGTGGGGGCCGGTCAGCGGGTGGCACCCGGTCGGCCAGCGCGGCGAGGGCGAGCCCGGCGTCGCCGAGCAGGCTGTCGCCGACCGGTGCCCGGGCCGCCTCCTCCGGGTCGTCGGTGACGTGCAGCAGGCGTACGCCGTCGGGCAGCGTCTCGCCCGGTACGTGCGGGTAGTAGCGGAACACCGGGGCGCCGACCACCAGCACCGTGTCGTGTCCGCGGAGGCTCTCGGCCAGCGGGGCGATCGCGAAGGGCAGGACGCCCTGGAAGTGCGGGTGGTCCTCGGGGAAGGCGGTCCGCTCGGGTGCGGGCGCCGTCCAGACCGGGGCGGCCAGCCGCTCGGCCAGCGCGACCGCGTGCTCCCATGCTCCGGCGCGGTCCACGGCGGCACCGAGCACGATCGCCGGTGACCGGCTGTCCGCCAACACCGTGGCGAACTCGGCGAGCCGGTACGGGTCGGGAGCGAACCGGGTGGCCACCGTGCGAGCCTGGGGTGGCGGGTCGGCGGGCTGGGCCCAGTCGTCCAGCGGCAGGGAGAGGAAGACCGGCCCGGTCGGCGGCTGGACGGCGGTGGCGTACGCCCGCATCAGCGCCGCCGGTATGTCCTGCGCGCGGACCGGTTCGTGGGCCCACTTGACGTACGGCTGCGGCAGCTCGGTGGGGTGCCGGGCGGTGAGTCGGGGTTCGAGCAGCAGCATCTCCCGGGTCTGCTGGCCGGCGGTGACGATCAGCGGGGTCCGGTTGTGCCAGGCGGTGACGATGTTGCCCATGGCGTTGCCGGTGCCCGGCGCGGTGTGCAGGTTGACGTGGGCGGGCCCGCCGGTGGCCTGGGCGTACCCGTCGGCCATGCCCACCGCCGACGCCTCCTGGAGGGCCAGCACGTAGTGGAAGTCGTCGGGGAAGTCCTGGAGGAAGGGCTCCTCGGTGGAACCGGGGTTGCCGAAGACGGTGGTCATGCCGAGGGCGCGGAGCAGCTCGTAGGTGGTGTCCCGGACCGTTGTCATCGTCTTCGAATCTATCCGGGCGGCTCGGTCCACCAGGGGTTTTCGCCTCTGTTCGGCGGCCGGTAGGGCCCGCTGGCCCGGTTGTCGGCCCGGTTTCGCCGCCCCCCGCCGACACCGGTGTCGATCACCCGACGATCAGACCTTCGCGACCGCCGTGGACGCAGGCTATGGTGCCAGGCATGGCAAAGACAGCGTGGATGGTGCCGATCGGGTCCGCCGTCCCGATGTGTGGTCGCTTCCGCTGCCCGGTACACGGTTGACGGGTGCGGTGATGCAGGGAGAGGGGCAGGCGATCGGCGGACGGGCGACGGAGTCGATGGCGGGCAAGCTGATGGTGGCGACGCCAGCGCTGAAGGACCCGAACTTCGACCGCACAGTCGTGTTGCTGGTCGCGCACGAACCCGGCGGCGCGCTCGGCGTGGTGCTCAACCGGGCGACCGAGGTGGCAGTGGCCGACGTGCTGCGCGACTGGGGCGATCTGGCCCGCCATCCGGCCGTGTTGTTCGAGGGCGGCCCGGTGCAGCCCGACTCGGCGATCTGTCTGGCCCGGATGCGGCAGCCGGTCCGTCGACTCAAGGGCTTCCACCAGGTCTCCGGAGCGGTCGGCACGCTCGACCTCTCGGTCGACCCGCAGCGGCTGCGGGAGAGCGTGGAGAGCATCCGGGTCTTCGCCGGGTACGCGGGCTGGGGCGCGGGACAGTTGGAGCAGGAGATCGAGGACGGCTCCTGGTTCGTGCTGGACGCGCTGCCCGGTGACGCGTTCGTCGACCGTCCGGACGACCTGTGGCCGATGGTGCTGCGCAGGCAGGGCGGCATGATGGCCGCGGTGGCGCACTTCCCCCCGGACGTGGCACTGAACTGAGGGCTCCGACGCCGTCTCGCGGGGGACCCCCGCGAGATGACCATGCCGCCGACCGTGTGTATAGTTCTCCCAGTGCCCGGGCGACCGGGCGCGACAGCAAGGGGCCGTGGCGCAGCTGGTAGCGCACCACACTGGCAGTGTGGGGGTCAGGGGTTCGAGTCCCCTCGGCTCCACCGAACGCACCATGTGCGAACCGGTGGTTTGTTCCTCGTAGATGCCCCCGCCCGGGTGGGACGGGGGCATCACTGTGTCACCGGTGGCATACGCGCCCCGGTACGGGAGCACGCCGCCACCGGGCTGCGGGGATTCGAGCCGGCCGGGTCACGCCTGGCGGTAGGCGTCCTGGTATCCGCCCTGGGGCGGGATCGGTTGGATGACGTCCAGCAGCACCCCGTCGGGTGCGGCGACGATGAAGTGCCGCTGCCCGAAGTCCTCGTCGCGGAGTGCCAGCACCGGCGTCAATCCGGCCTCGTCGGTCAACCGGGCATGGACCGCGTCGACGTCGTCGACCTCGAGGTTGACGATCACTCCGCGCGGCAGCTTCCGGTATCCGTCGGGGATGGTGGTGTGGTCGTGGGCGAGGATCGCCAGCTCGAAGGTGCCCAGGCGCAGGCTGACGTACCAGTCGGACTCGTAGGTCGGCTCGAAGCCGAGCACGCGCCGATAGAAGCCGGCTGCGGCGGCCACGTCCTGGGACGTCAGGACCGGGTAGAAACTGGTGACGGTCATCGAATGCTCCTTTACGTACACTGTGCATGTATCGCTGCACACGATACATACACTGCGTACGTAAAGGAAGCTCCATGCCTCGCGCCACTGCGGCTGCCGCCGCCCGGACCGCCCAGCAGGTCCTCGATTCGGCGATCGACCTCTTCGCCGCCAGGGGATTCGCCGACGTCTCGCTCGACGACGTGGCGCGATCCGCAGGAGTGACGCGGGGCGCGGTCTATCACCACTACCGGAACAAGCCAGGTCTGTTCCGTGCCGCCGTGGCGCAGCTCCAGGCGCGTGTGGCCGCGAGCGTGGTGGAGGCGGCCGGTCGGGCCGGTGACGATCCCGGTGAGCAGCTGCGGGCGGGTTCGCATGCGTTCCTCGACGCGATCACCGCCCCGTCCGTCGTCCGCATCCTGCTCGTCGACGGTCCGGCCGTGCTGGGGTGGGAGCGCTGGCGCCTGCTCGACGCGGAGCACTCCGCCGCTCACCTCAGTGAGGCTCTCGGTGCGGTGGGTGTGCCGGACGGCCTCCTCGACGCGTTGGCGGCGCAGTTGTCCGGGGCGATGAACGAGGCCGCGCTCTGGGTCGCGCGACACGACGACGCCTCGGCCGCGCGCGAACAGGCGCACTCGGCCCTCGACCGGCTCCTGGCCGCCGCGCTCACCTGAGGGTGCACGACAGTCCGAGTCGCCAGGTGGGTCGAGAAGCAGACCTTTCGGAAGTGTGGACAGATAGATCTCTCAGCTCTTGGGTTGATGGTCCATCTGCATCGTTGACACTCTCGCGATATATAAGTCAGACTTTTCGCGGGAGGTCGACATGAGTGAGCCTCGACGGCTGGCGGTCATCAACTCCGACGCGAAACGAGCCCCGGTGCTGCCCGATCCACCCGGTCTCGTCACCGACCTGGTGGACCCGCGACTGCGCCGGTTCGCCCGCACCAAATACGATCATCTGCTCACCGAACTGGGCACAGTGGACGCCGCCGAGGCGGCCATCGCCGCCGGATGCGACGCGGTCTACATCGACACCTTCGCCGACTACGGGATGGCGCAACTGCGCGCCGCCGCACCCGTACCGGTCGTCGGGGCCGGTGAGGCCGTACTGGCCTGGGCGGCCGAGTCCGGTCGCCGGTTCAGCATCGTCACCGTCTGGCCGACGTCCATGGACTACATCTATGCCGATCGGCTCGCCGCCTGCCCGGGCGGGGAACTCGCCGTCGGGGTGCACTACCTCTCCGACGAGTCGGAGCTGGACCGGGTCGGCACCGACGCCGGGGTCAAGGCGCGGATGGGCCGGGGCGAGGACGACGTCGTCTCCGCCATCACCCGGGCCTGTCTGGACGCCGCACAGCGCGACGGGACCGACCTGATCCTGTTCGGCTGCACCTGTATGACACCGGTGTCGGCCGAGGTGGCCCGGCGTGCCGGCATCGAGATCGTCGACCCGTCGGTGATCGGGTTGCGCGCGGGTCACGCGGCGGCACTCGGCCCACGTCCGGAGCCGCCGGTCGCCGCGCAGCGACTCGGGGCGGTGACGGAACTGGTCGACGCCTACCTCGGCGTCGCCGCCGGGGCGAGCTGCGGCGTCGACGCCGACGGCTGTGAGGTGTGCGCGGTGACCGCCGGGCCGTCGTCGTGACCCCGCTGTGCCGCCGGCTCGGGGTCGACCTGCCGGTGCTGGCGTTCAGCCACTGCCGCGACGTGGTCGCGGCGGTCAGCCGGGCGGGCGGGCTCGGCGTACTCGGGGCCGCCTCGATGACCCCGGACGACCTCGACCGGGACCTCACCTGGCTGGACCGGGAGTGCGCCGGGCGGCCGTACGGCGTGGATCTGCTCTTTCCGGCGAAGTCGGCCGGGGACGACCCGGCGGAGCTGGCCGGTCGGATCCCGGCCGACCACCGGGCGTTCGTGGACGCGCTGCGGACCCGGTGGGGTGTGCCGGTGCGCCGCAGCGAGCCCGGCCACAACCGGCTCGGCGGCATGCCGACCGAGATCGACCACCTGATGACCCACGCCAACGCCCATGCCCTGTGGGAGGTCGCCCGGGCGCATCCGATCCGCCTGGTGGCCAGCGCTCTCGGCCCGCCGCCGGCCGAGGTGCGTGCCGAGACGACCCGACGCGGCATGCTCCTCGCCGGTCTGGTCGGCGATCCGCGGCACGTGCGCCACCAACTGGCCGCCGGGGTGGACGTGCTGGTGGCGCAGGGCTACGAGGCGGCCGGGCACACCGGCGACATCACCACGATGGTGCTGGTGCCGCAGGTGGTGGCCGCCGCCGGTGACGTACCGGTGGTCGCCGCCGGTGGGATCGCCACCGGCCGGCAGGTGGTCGCGGCCCTCGCGTTGGGCGCGCAGGCGGTCTGGACCGGATCGGTCTGGCTGGCCACCGCCGAGAGCGACCTCGACCCGGTGGTCAAGGAGAAGATCGTCGCCGCAGCGGCGACCGACACCGAGAAGACCACCTCGTACACCGGCAAGCCGACCCGGCAACTCACCACCGCCTGGACCCGGGCGTGGCGGACGCCGGAGGCACCGCCGTCCTTGCCGTCGCCGGTACAGCAGGTGTTGGCGCGGGACACCGTGGTCAGCGCGTTCGAGCACCAGGTGACCCCGGTGATGGGTTCGGCGGCCGGGCAGGCCGTCGGTCTGGTGACCGGGACCCGCTCGGTCGCCGCCGTCCTGGACGACCTGCGGATGCAGATGGCCGACGCGGTCGAGGCGGTGACGAGGCTGGCCGACGACGCGGGCTGACCGACGAGGCCGTCCGGTCGGCAGGTCGGGCGGCCCGGTCGGGAACGCCGTGGTCACCGTGCCGACCGTCGGTCGCGGCGCGCCTGCACGGCCACCGCGACCAGGGTGTACGCCGCCAGTGTCGTGATGCCGCCGGTGGCCACCGCCATCACCGTGGTCAGCGCGACACCGCCCAGCGCGAGCCCACCGAGCAGCGAGGTGCCGCCCAGGGTGGCGAACGCGGCGACCATCCAGGCGGCGAAGACCTCGGCGCGGCGGTGCGTCGGCGCCCAGTAGCCGATCAGCCGGGTCGCGCCGAGCAGCACCAGACCGCCGCCGGTGCCGACCAGCACCGTGCCGGCGATCGTCACCGCGCCGCTGGCCAGGTGCAGGGCGGTGGTGGTGGTGCCGGCACCGGCGGCGATGACCAGGACGCCGAGGCCGACCGAGCGGGCCGCCGGCACCCGGTTCGCCGCGAGCTGGGCGAGCAGGGTCATGGTGACCAGCAGGGTGAGCAGCCCGCCGGTTCCGCCTGCGGTGCTGATGCCGGCCCCCTCGGTGAGGATGCGCGCGCCGAACGTGCCGAACAGGGCCATGCAGCTGTTGAGCGTCATCAGCGAGCAGGTCGCGATGCTGAACGGCAGCAGGATCGCCCGGGGGACGCGGACCGTACGGACCAGCCGGACCCGGCCCGCCGTCCGGCGGTCGGCCGGTGCCCGGAGCAGCAGCACCACCGGCACCAGCGCGACCGCGCCGATCACGACGTACGGCAGCACCAGCGGGTACGCGGTGTGGTCGGCGAGGAGTCCGGCGATCAGCGGCCCGAAGCCCATGCCGAGGGTGGTGCAGACCGCGTGCGTCAGGCTGCCGGCCCGGGTGCCCCGGGGGTGGAAGTCCAGCAGCGCGGCAGCGGTGGTGGCGCTGACCATGCCGGTCGCCATGCCCTGCACGAATCGTCCGGCGACCAGCACCGGCAGCGTGGTGGCGGCGGCGGTCACCAGGCAGGCGAGCAGCACCAGTGCGACGCCGAGCAGCATCGTGACGCGTCGGCCGATCAGGTCGGAGAGTCCGCCGAGCAGCGTGACCACCACGATCACGCCGACCGGGTATCCGGCGAACGCCAGGCTCACCTGCGCGGGATCGAGGTCCCACCGCTGTGCGTAGACCGCGAACAGCGGGGACGCGGCGAAGCTGCCGAGCACCGCCACCAGGACCAGCGCGCCGGAGGCGGCAGCCATCACCACCGAGGGTCGGTACGCCGGTGCGTCGGGCGGGCCGGTGGTGGTGCCGTCGCGCACCTCAGGGGCTCCGGGGCAGAGAGGTAGACACTAGGACACCACCTTCCGTCAAAAGTCTGAGGAATGAACAGCAGCAGTGTCAAGGTCTTGCCAGACCCGGTCCTCGGCCTGCACAGTGTGCACCTGAGCTGCTCAGGTGGACGTTGCAAGACGGAAACGACGGGGCACTTCGCGACGCGCCATCGTCATCTTCTCGGTTAACACCTGACATATGCCTTCCGGAACCTGGAGAACACCCCACACCGGCGAGAGGTGGAGGAACGCAGGTGACAGTGACGATCGTCGACTCCACGACGCTGCCGTGGGTCAACGGCCAGGACGTGTACGACTCGATGGAACCGGCCTTCCGGGACAACTTCGGAGGCGATCCGGAGCAGGTGCGTGACCTGCTGTCCCGGTACTGGATGCGGTCGCTGTGGCGGGACCGTGAGAGCACCCGACGCATCGACCACGTACGGGCCACGCCTGGCTACCGCGACCTCAGCGAGGCATACCACGACAGCGTCGAGGAGTCGTACTTCCTGGCCGGGGTCGCCGAGCTGAGCGCCGAGGGGCGGCTGGTCGAGGGCGACTACTTCTGGCGTCCGCCCGGCTGGGTGCACAAGGCGTGGAGCGACGAGGGCTTCGAGAACATCCTCTGCATGGAGGGGGAGGTCGCCAGCGAACACAGTGGTCGGGTCTCCCGGGTGGTCTGCCCGGACGACCGGGCCGGCGCACAGGCGCGCGACGACGCTGACGGTGGGATCGGACCCCGGGGCTACCAGCGCCGGGTCGAGTCACGGTTCGTGCCCTGGACACCGCTGGACGCACCGTGGTCCGGGGTGGACGCCATCGTGCTCGGCCTGCCGGCCATGTCCGACGGGGTGCCCACCGCCGACGACGCGGTGCCGCTCGCCAAGGCGCTGAGCCAGAACGTCGACACCGGTGCCTGTAGCGCCCTGGTCCGCCTGCCGGCCGGCTACACCGGGGCGCCCACCCCGGTGCCCCGGGACCGCTTCCTGGTCACCACCCGGGGCGACCTCGTGGTGGACGGCGTGACGCTCACCCCCTGCTCGCTGCTGCACATACCCGCCGGCGCGCGGGGGCCGGCGCTGACCGCGGCGACCGACGTCGAACTGTTCGTCAAGGTGGGGGAGCGGACATGACGCGGGTACGGCACACCACCGACGACCAGGTCATGACGATCGTGCTGGACGGTCCGGACTCGATGAACAGCCTCACCCCAGCGGTGATCGCCGGGCTGGACGCCGCGCTCGACGAGGCCGAGCAGGACCACGCTCTGCGGGCGGTCGTGGTCACCGGTGCCGGGGAGCGGGCCTTCAGCGTCGGGATGGACATCGACTTCCTGGAGTCGTGCTTCGCCGATCCACAGCGGACGTTCCTGCCCTTCCTGCGGTCGTACCACGCGGTGCTGCGCCGGATCGAGCATCTCGGCGTACCGGTGATCGCGCGGGTCAACGGGCTGGCGCGAGCCGGTGGGTTCGAACTGATCCTCGCCTGCGACTTCGTGATCGCCGCCGACGAGGCCCGGGTCGGCGACATCCACCTGGAGTTCGGGATGCCGCCGGGTGCCGGGTCGAGCCAGCGGGCCCCGCGCAAGCTCGGCGACCAGCGGGCCAAGGCGCTGATGCTCACCCCGACCTGGCTGCGCGGCCCCGAGCTGGTGCAGTGGGGGGTCGCGCTGGCCAGCGCGCCCCTGACCGAGCTGGACGACGAGGTGGGCAAGCTGCTGGCGATGCTGCGCGGCCGGTCCCGACCCGGGCTGGCGATCACCAAGCGGCTGCTCAACTCGGTGCACACGATGACCCTGGAGGAGGGCCTGCGCTACGAGCGCGAGATGTTCTCCCGGCTGCACGAGGAGGTCGACGAGGTGGCCGAGGGCTATCGCGCGTTCGTGGAGAAGCGCCCACCGGTCTGGGGGGACGTCGATGTCCGCACCCTCGCCTGAGTCGACCGCGACCCCGCAGGTGGTCGTCGACGCGGACCTGGTCGACACGCTGATCGGCCGGGGCGGGTACACCCACCCGCTGTTCCAGCGGGTGCCCGGCGGTGACGCCGACGGTCCGCCGCTGCCGGGTCAGGCGGTCGTGTTGCTCCTCGGTGGCCTGGTCGAACAGTCCGGCCTGCTCGACGACGCGATCGCACTGCTGGAACTGCGTCGGGTGCGATTCCACCGGATGGTGAAGGCCGGCGCGACGCTACGGGTGCGGATCGAACGCGTCGCAAGCCGGGTCACCTCCCGTGGCACGCAGGTCGTGGACTTCCGCTGGACCGGGATCGACGCGGACGACGAGCCGGTCGCCGAGGTCGAGGCCGTGATGCTGATGAACGGGACAGGAAGGGAGGACACCAGGTGAGGGGTGTGCAGCTCAACATGGCGGCCGGTATCCGGGAGTTCGGCCGGGCCACGCCGCACCGGGTGGCGGTGGTCGACGGCGACCGCCAGATCTCCTTCGGCACGCTGGACGAGCGGTCCAACCGCCTCGCCTCGGCCACTCTGGACCGTGGGCTGCGCCCCGGTGAGCGGATCGCGGTCCTGGCGAACAACCGCTTCGAGTACTTCGAGATCTCGGCGGCGATGGCCAAGGCCGGCATTCCGACGGTGCCGCTGAACCCCCGGAACAACGTCGGCGACAACGCGTACGTCCTGGACCACGCGTCGGTCCGGGGGATCATCGTGGCGGACGAGCTGGCCGACCGGGTCGACGGGCTCGTCGACGACCTGCACCTGGTGCTCAGTTTCGGCGGCACGGTGGGTGAGCACTACGACTCCTTCGTCGCCGCCGGTCGCGCGGTGGACCCGGCGGTGCCGGTGGACGAGATGGACCCGTTCTGCATCACCTACACCTCGGGGACCACCGGGCGGCCCAAGGGCGTGCTGCTGACCCACCGGGGGCGGGTGCTGACCGCCTTCGGGGTCGGGCTCGACTACGGCCTGGGCCCCAACAAGAGCACGATCGCGGTGGCACCGATGTACCACGGCGCCGGCTTCGAGTTCGCGTACGCGGCGCCGATGCTCGGTGGCTCCTGCACCGTGCTGCCGACCTGGGACCCGGAGCGACTGCTCGACCTGATGGTGAGCAGCCGTGCGGAGACGGTCTTTCTGGTGCCCACGCACGCCCAGCACATCCGCCGGTTCTGCGAGGACCCGGCGGCCCGCTACGACCTGTCGGCGCTCAAGACCCTCTACTTCAACGCCGCCGCGTTGCCGGTGGCGCTCAAGGAGTGGGTGATCGCGGCGTTCCCGGGGGTCGCCGTGCACGAGTTGTACGGGTCGACCGAGTGCTCCATCGTGACCAACCTGCGGCCGGAGTTCGCCCTGGCCCGTGCCGGCAGCGTCGGCCACCCGTGGTTCTGGAACGAGGTGCGCCTGGTCGGCGAGGACGGCGCCGAGGTGGGGCCGGGCGAGCCCGGTGAGCTGTACGCCCGCTCGCCGTTGCTGCTCACCGGGTACCTCGACGACGAGGAGGCCACCCGGGCCGGGTTCGACGCCGACGGGTTCTTCTCGGTGGGCGACGTGGCGGTCCGCGACGAGGAGGGCTTCATCTCCATCGTGGACCGGAAGAAGGACATGATCATCGCGGGTGGCGTGAACATCTTCCCGCGGGAGATCGAAGAGGTCATCGCCCGGCACGAACCGGTCGACGACGTCGCGGTGGTCGGGGTGCCGGACGAGGTGTACGGCGAGCGCGTCGCCGCCTTCGTGGTCAGCCGGCCGGGCCGGCAGGTGGACGTGACCGCCCTGGACGGGTACGTGCGGGAGCACGTCGCCCGGTACAAGGTCCCCCGGGAGTGGCATCTGGTGGACCGGTTGCCGCGTAATCCGAGCGGCAAGATCCTCAAGCGCACCATCCGGGACGAGTACGCCGGTCCGCCGGAGCAGAGCCAGACCCGTTAGGCCAAAAGTCTGACGTTCCGCGTACCGGTCCACGAAATCCGGCGCGCGTCTCCTGCCCAGATGGCTCGCTGGGTCGACAAGTGCTGTCCAGAAGCGTCGAAATGATCGATGAAGATGTCAGTACTGTAAAACTCTGACTTTTTATAGACTGCCTGCTTGGGGACCGTTATGGTCGCCGTAATCAGGTGTAGATGCGGCCCCCGGGCTTTCACGTCGGGCCGTGCGGACTTCGCCATCAGGAGGCCATCGTGTCCCACCTCAATAGCCCCGGTGCCGCCCTCTCCCGCCGTCGTCTGCTCACCGGTCTCGGGGGTGCCCTCGTCGGCAGCGCCCTGCTGACCGCCTGCGGCAGCGACGACGCCGATTCCAGCTCGAACGACGGACGGACCACCATCCGGCTCGCCGGCATCCCCGCCTCCGCTCTCGCGGCCTTCAAGCTCGCCCTCAAGGAGGGTGCGTTCGAGGAGGCCGGCCTCGACATCAGGTACGAGGAGTACGCGGAGTCGGCGGCCGTCTACACCGCCTACCGGGCCGGTCAGGTCGACGGCGGCCTGGGTGGCATCCCCTCCACCGCCAACCTGGTCGCCACCGGGGTGGACCGCAAGGTGGTCTTCGCCCTTCAGCGCACCACCAACGGGATCCTGGTCCGCGCGGACAGCGGCATCCAGTCCATCGCCGATCTCAAGGGCCGCAAGCTCGGCCTCTTCGGCAGTGCGATCGGCTCGTCGACGAACCAGTTCTTCGCGCTCTGCCGCGAGAAGCACGGGTTCAACCCGACCACCGACTGTCAGGTGCAGTACGGCGCGCCGAACCTGATGGCCGAACTGCTCGGGCAGGGCGACGTGGACATGGCCCTGGTGATCGACCCGGCCGGCGCACCCGAACTGGCCAGCGGGAAGTACCGCTCCCTCGGCGACCTCGGCGTTCTGCTGGAGGAGGCCACCGGGCTCAAGGCGTTCACCGCCGGCTGGGACTTCGCCAGCGAGTTCATCGAGAAGAACCGGGAGGCGGTGCAGGCGTTCGTCGACGTCAACCTGCGGTACCAGACCAGGTTCAACAACGACCAGTCGTTGTGGGACGCCGCGCTGCGCGAGCTCTACAACATCGACGACCAGGCGGTGCTGGACGTGATCTGGAACAGCCAGCGCGGCCGGTTGGTGGAGCAGTGGGGTGACGCCGAGAAGCAGCAGGCGGCGCAGTTGCTCACCTTCCTCAGCGAGAACGGCGAGCCCGAGTTCCTGCCCAAGGTGCCCGACGGGCTCTTCGCCTGACCACCAGCCCGGCATGAGGAGAGGCACCGATGACCCTGTCCGAAACCACCCAGCCGGCGGCCGTGACGGCCGGTACGGCCGACCGTGGCGCGCCGCCGGGACACGGCGGTGGGCCCGGCGGCCCCCGCCGTTTCCTCCGCAACGGCATCGTGCTGCGGGTGGCCTCCGTGTTCATCCTGCTCGTCATCTGGTGGCTGGGCTCACTCGTCGTCGGTGAGCGCATCCTGCCCACCCCGGGCACGACCGCCTCCGCGCTGGCCGACAGCATGCAGGAGCAGACCTTCTGGACCGACCTCCAGGTCACCATGGTCCGGATCCTCATCGGGTTCGCCGCGTCGATGGTGCTCGGTGTGCTCGTCGGTCTGGTGATGGGTCTGTCCCGGATCGCCGAGGGCCTCCTGGACATCTGGATCGCCGTCGGCCAGACCATCCCGAGCCTCTGTTGGGTGATCGTCGCGTTCATCATGTTCGGGCTCAACGACACCGCCACCGTCGTGGCGATCACGCTGACCTCGTTCCCGATCATCGCGATCAACATGTGGACCGGGGTGAAGGCGATCGATCCCCGGCTCGGTCAGATGGCCCGGACCCTCAAGGCCTCGCGCGGCCTGCGGACCCGGGAGGTGACCCTGCCGCAGGTGCTGCCGGCGGTGATGGCGTCGGCCCGCTTCGGGTTCGGCATCGTCTGGAAGGTCGTGGTGATCGCCGAGTTGCTCGGGCGTACCGACGGCATCGGCTACCGGTTGAACTACTGGTTCCAGCTGTTCCGGATGGAGCAGGTCTTCGCGCTCACGCTGTTCTTCTCGATCCTGATGGTGGTGCTCGAACTGGCCGTGTTCAAGCCGATCGAGGCGAAGCTGTTCCGCTGGCGTCCGGAGGGAGCCCGATGAGCACCGACGACCGGATCGTCATCAAGGACCTGGTGAAGGGCTTCCACACCCGGCACGGCTTCACCACGGTCATCGACGGGATGGACCTCACCATCGCCGACGGGGAGTTCGTCGCACTGGTCGGTCCCTCCGGGTGCGGCAAGTCCACGGTGCTGAACATGCTCAGTGGGCTGGACACGGACTTCACCGGCACCGCCGAGATCCGTAGTCGGGCGCCCGGGGTGCACTTCAGCTACGTGTTCCAGGAGCCGAGGCTGCTGCCCTGGAAGACGGTGCGGCAGAACGTCGAGTTCGCCCTCAAGGCCACCGGGGTGGACCGGTCCCAGTGGGCCGACCGGGTGCTGCCGGTGCTGCGCCGGGTGGGGTTGGCCGGGTTCGAGAACCACTACCCGCACCAGATCTCCGGCGGCATGCAGCAGCGCACCGCACTGGCCCGCGCGTTCGTGCTGGACGCGCCGGTGATGCTGATGGACGAGCCGTTCAGCGGGTTGGACGAGTTCACCGCCCGTAGTCTGCGCCAGCTCCTGCTGGAGCTGCGGAGCCAGGAGGAGAGCAAGGCGTTCGTCTTCGTCACGCACAACGTGTTCGAGGCCGCCGTGCTCTCCGACCGGGTGGTGCTGATGTCCAACCGACCGTCGACGATCCGCCGGGTGGTCAAGGTGGAGGTGCCGCTGCCGCGCAGCTACGACGACCCCCGCCTCTTCGACGTCAGCCGTGAGCTGACCCACGAGATCATCTCCTCGATGGTCAGCACCGACGACGGTGGTCTGGTGGTCGGCGAGGAGCACACGCGGCTGGCCGGCCCGCAGGCGGCGCGATGAGCGCGCCCGTGGCCGGTCCGCCGCTGACCCCCCGGCTGCCGACCGCGTTCGCGGCCGGCGCGGTACTGCTGACCCCGGCCCGGACCCTGACCGACGGCGACTTCGCCGCGATCGTCAATGTCTCGTGGGAGAACGGGCCGCTGCACACCGATGTCGAGTACATGCGCCGGACCGGCTTCGGTCGCCCGATCCTCGGCGGTCCGTGCCTGATCGCGATCGCCGCCGGGCTCACCTCCACCACGATGTACGCCGCCTGGAACGCCGCCGGGGTGGACTGTCACGCCGCGCTCGGCATCGACGAGATCCGCTACCTGGCTCCGGTGTACGTCGGGGACACGCTGCGGGTACGGATCGAGGTGTCCCGCTTCGAACCGACCCGGGGCGGCCGGATGTACGTCGGCGCGGTCCACGACGACGTCCGCAACCAGCGCGACGAGACGGTGCTGCGGATGACCCGGTCGTACCTGCTGAGCCCGTTGCCGGCGGCCGACGCGGGCGGACCGGCATGAGCGGACTGCCCCGGACCACCACGCTCGGTCTGGCCCGCCACGACCGGGTGCTGCTGGTCACCCTGGACCGGCCGCACCGGCTCAACGCGTACGACCGGACGATGGTCGACGAGCTGCGTCGGACCTGGCAGGCGTTCGGGGCCGACGACGGGCTGCACGCGGCCGTGGTCACCGGTGCCGGCGAGCGCGGCTTCTGCACCGGCTTCGACGTCGACGACACCCTCGACGCCGGGGTCACCAGCCCGTCGCTGGACCACGCCGGGCGGGTCGCGTTGACCGCCCGCGACATGGGGGTGTTCAAGCCGGTGGTGGCCGCGGTGAACGGGCACTGCTGTGCCGGCGGCTGGCACTTCGTCAACGACGCGGACGTGGTGCTCTGCGCCGCGCACGCCACGTTCTTCGACACCCACCACGACGTCGGTCTGGCGAACCCGGTCGAGGCGGTGGGCGCGTTGAGTCGGTTGCCGCTCGGCGAGGTGATGCGCATGGTGCTCACCGGGCGCAGCTACCGGATCGACGCCCGCCGGGCGCACGAACTCGGTCTGGTCACCGAGGTGACCTCGGCGGAGGAGCTGACCGGGCGGGCGCTGGCGATCGCCGCGGACATCGCCCGGCACCCGCTCGACGTGTTGACCACCACCGTGGAGACGGTCTGGACGGCGGTGCAGGCGCAGCGGGGCGCCGCCGAGGCGTTCGGGCTGGCGATGCTGGCCCGGTCGGACGCCTCGGCGCAGCACCGGGGAGCGACGATGCGGGAGTTCCGGCACGGTGACGGGGGAGGCCGTTGATGGAGTACGGGATCTTCAGCCACATCGAGGAGATCGACGAGATCGAGGAGCTGCTGCACGGTGCGGAGGCCGACGGGATCGCCAGTGTCTGGCTGACCCAGGGGTTCGGGCACGACGCGTTGACCGTCATCGGGGCGGTCGGGCGCGGTCTGTCGCGGCTGCGGATCGGGACCGCCGTGGTGCCGGTGTACCCGCGCCACCCGATGGCGCTGGCCCAGCAGGCGCTCACCACCAACATGCTGATCGGCGGGCGGCTGGTGCTCGGCGTCGGCCCGTCGCATCCGCAGGTGGTAGAGCCCTGCTGGGGCATGTCGTACGCCCGCCCGGCCCGGTACATGCGCGAGTACCTGACGGCGCTCAACGGGGCGTTGACGCAGCGGGTCCGGTTCTCCGGCGAGGTGGTCACGGCCCGGGGTGACCTGACCATCGCCGGGGACCCGCCGGTGCCGACGGTGATGGTCTCCGCGCTCGGTCCGAAGATGCTGGAACTCACCGGCGAACTGGCTTCCGGCACGGTGACCTGGATGGTCGGTCCGCGTACGCTCGCGGAGCTGACCGTGCCGACGATCACCGCGGCGGCGGACGGGGCGGGTCGACCGACGCCCGAGGTGGTGGTGACCGCGGCGGTCTGCGTGACCGACGATCCCGGTCGCGCCCGTGCCGCCATCGACCCGGTGCTCGGCTGGTACGACGACAAGCCGTCGTACCGTGCGATGCTCGACCGGGAGGGTTTCGCGCGGGCCAACCAGATGGCGATCGTCGGCGACGCCGCCGAGGTGCGGGCGGAGATCGGCCGGTACGAGGCGGCCGGGGCGACGACGTTCGCGGCACAGCTCTACGGCACGCCGCAGGAGCGGGCGGCGACTCGTGCCCTGGTCGGCGAGCTGGCCACGGCGTCGGCGTCGGCGGGCGCCACGGGCGCGGACTTTTGAGGTACCGGAGTCGGCCATGGGTGACGCTGCGCCGAGCATCGGATGCCCTACCGTGGTTGTTCGCGACGAAGCCGCCCCTCAGAGTGCGGGGCCGAGGGGATGCGGAGCCGGAGTGACCATGGCCAAGGACGTGACGGGGGCCCAGACTGCCCGGCCGGAGCAGGTGATCCCGGGTGGCCGCAAGGGTCCCGAGGTGCTCGGGGTCACCCGGGTGCGCCCGGCCTACCAGCAGGTGGCCGACCAGCTCCGGGAGCGGATCCTGGACGGTTCGTTGACGGCGGGTGACCGGCTGCCCACCGAGATCGAGCTGTCCGAGATCTTCGGGGTCAGCCGGAGCACGATCCGGGAGGCGCTGCGGGTGCTGGCCTCCAAGGACCTGATCCGGACCACCCGGGGCACCACCGGCGGGACGTTCGTGGCGCGGGTCCAGTTCGACCAGGTCAGCGAGTATCTGGAGATGAGTCTCGGGCTGATGTCCGGGGCGCGCGACATCACGCTGGACAATCTGCTGGAGGCGCGGGAGAGCCTGGAGGTGCCGGCTGCGGGGCTGGCCGCGCTGCGCCACGCCGACGAGCACCTGACGTTGATGCGCCAGGCGGTGGAGCGGGAGAAGCTGACCCGCGCCCGGGGCCGCAAGTTCCGGGAGCACGTGACGTTCCACGGGGTGCTGGTCGAGGCGACCGGCAACCAACTGCTCGGGGTGATGGTCGAGCCGGTGTTCCGGGTGTTGCAGGCGCGGACGGCGGATCGGGACATGCCGGCGGAGTACTGGGGCCAGATCGACGCCGAGCACACCGAGATCTGCGGGTACGTGCAGGCCCGGGACGAGGCCGGTGCGCGCGAGGCGATGCGGGCCCATCTCGGCACGGTGCGGCGGGCGTACGAGCAGCGGTGAAAGGAAAGTCACCCTAAAGTTCTGAGGTTTCATCAAGGCGTCCTGTCGAACGGCGACAGGACGCCTTTTCGTGTGCCTGTATTTGCAGTCCAGATCGCTTACGGAGCCTTGACACGTAAAAAGTCAGACAAATAAACTAGCGGCAGTTCAGGGCTGTCGAAAGGATCGACCGATGACGGTGCGCCAAGGATGGACCGGACGTTTCTTCGAGGACTTCCAGGTCGGTGACGTCTACCAGCACCCGCTCGGGCGCACCGTCACCGAGACCGACAACACCTGGTTCACCCTGCTGACGATGAACACCAGTCAGATGCACTTCAACGCCGAGTACGCCGCCCGGTCCGAGTTCGGCAGACCGCTCGTCGTCTCGACCCTGACGCTGGCCATCGCGGTCGGGCAGAGCGTCACCGACCTCACCCAGAACGCCTTCGCCAACCTGGGCTGGGACGACATCAGCCTGCCGCACCCGGTGTTCGCCGGAGACACGCTCTACAGCGAGTCCCTGGTGCTGGAGAAGCGCGAGTCGGGCTCCCGGCCGCACGCCGGCATCGTCACCGTCCGCACCCGCACGCTCAACCAGGACGGCAAGCAGGTGTGCGCCTTCAAACGCACCTTCTACGTCTACAAGCGAGGCGCCGAACAGGTCGAGGGGATCTTCCCGGTCGCCGCCACGCCACTGTCCCTTCCGGACGGGGCGGGCGCATGACACTGCGTCTGACGTACCAGCCGTGGGGCGAGACGCTCGCCGAGGTGGCCGACGCCGGCCGGCGGGCCGAGCGGGCCGGCGCCGAGGTGCTCTGGGTCTCCGAGCTGCACCGTAGTGCCACCGGCACGGCCGCGGCGCTGGCCGTCGCCACCGAGACCGCCCGGATCGGCACGTGCATCGCGCTCGCCTTCACCCGCAGCCCGATGATCACCGCTCTGGAGGCGCTCGACCTGGACGAACTCTCCGGTGGACGGTTCGTGCTGGGCCTCGGCTCGGGCGTCAAGCGTCTCAACGAGGACTGGCACAACGTGGTGTTCGGCAAGCCCGTGCCGCACATGCGGGAGAGCGTCCGCAACATCCGGCACTTCTGGCGGCACTGCACCAGTGGCGAGCCGATGCTGCTCGACGGCGAGTACGAGCCGATGCGGATCCGGGGCTACGAGCGCCCCTTCGCGGTGCCGGCCGAGGCGATCCCGGTCTACCTGGCCGCGATGGGGCCGCTGATGACCCGCCTGGCCGGTGAGATCGGTGACGGGTGGATCAGCCACGAACTCTGCTCGCCCCGCTACCTCGCCGAGCAGATCCTGCCCGACCTGACGGTCGGCATCGACCGCGCCGACAGCCGGACCCGCGCTGACCTCGACGTCGTCGTCTCGGCGTGCTGCTCGATCGCCGACGACCGCCAGGTGGCCCGTCGCCGCGCCGCCGGCCTGGTCGGCTTCTACGCCACCGTCCGCACCTACGCCGACTTCTTCGCCTTCCACGACCTCGCCGACGACCAGCAGCAGGTCGTCGACGCGTTCCGGGCCGGAGCCGGTGCCGACTACCTCGCCGACGCCGTCAGTGACCGGATGGTCGACGCGCTCACCCTGACCGGGACCCGCGCCGACGTCGCCGACCGGATCACCGCGTACGACGGGATCGCCGACTCGGTCAAGCTGAGCCCGCCCACCCACGGGCTGCCGGCCGCCGACACCCGAGCCGCCCAGGACGAGATCATCGCCCTGATCGCCGAGATGACCGGAGCCGCCACATGAGACCCCTGGCCGACATCCGCATCATCGCGATCGAGCAGTACGGCGCCGGACCGTTCGGCACCGTGCACCTTGCCGACCTCGGTGCCGAGGTCATCAAGATCGAGGACCCGCGCGCCGGTGGCGACGTGGGCCGGTACGTCCCGCCGTACGCGCAGGACGAGGACTCGCTCTTCTTCGAGACGTTCAACCGCAACAAGCGCAGTCTCTCGTTGGACCTGAGCACCGACGCCGGCCGGGAGGTGTTCGAGAAACTGGTCGCCGTCTCCGACGTGGTCTACTCCAACCTGCGTGGCGACGTACCGGCGAAGATGCGCATCCGCTACGACGACCTCAAGCACCTCAACCCCCGGATCGTCTGTGTCTCGCTGACCGGCTTCGGGATGACCGGGCCCCGCCACGCCGAGCCCGGCTACGACTACATCCTCCAGGGACTGGCCGGCTGGATGGAGCTGACCGGCGAGCCCGACGGCCCGCCGACCAAGTCCGGGCTGTCGCTGGTCGACTTCTCCGGCGGGTTCGTCGCGGCGATCTCGCTGCTTGCCGGGGTGCACGCCGCACGCCGCGACGGCGTCGGCATGGACTGCGACGTCAGCCTCTACGACACCGCGATCTCGCTGCTCACCTACCCGGCCACCTGGCACCTCAACGCCGGGTTCGCGCCGGTGCGCACCCATCACTCGGCCCACCCGTCCCTGGTGCCCTTCCAGGTCTTCGAGGCCAAGGACGGCTGGATGGTGGTCGGCTGCGCCAAGGAGAAGTTCTGGGCCCGGCTGGCCACGCTCGTCGGCCACCCGGAGTGGGCCGAAGACGGGTCGCCGTACGCGAACTTCGGTGCCCGGCGGGAGAACCGCGAGGAGTTGCTCGCCGCGCTGGCGGACATCTTCCGGCAACGGACCGTCGACGAGTGGCTGCCCGAGCTGTACGCCGCCGCGATCCCGTGCGGCCCGATCAACGACGTGGGCGCCGCGCTGACCGAGGAGCACACCGCGGCCCGCGACCTGATCGTCACCACCGACCATCCCCGCTTCGGCACCGTGCAGCAGCTCGCCAGCCCCGTCCGGGTCGGCGACGAGCCGCCCGCGTACCGGCGGGCTCCGCTGCGCAATGAGGACTTCGCCACCGTCACCGGTGAGCTGCTCGGCCTCGACCCGCAGGCGGTTGCCGTCCTCGCCGAGGCGGGCGCGTTCGGACCGGACGGCGACGGTGGCGCGACCAGCGACGGCCCGCCGCCGCGTACCGCCGATCCCGGCACGGAGGCGGCCAGCCGATGATCGCGTCCGACCTGGCCGAGTGGGCGACCGGCACCGTCGAGCTGCCGGAGCCGGTGCGGCACGCCGCGCGGCGACACCTGCTCGACGGCCTGGGCACCGCACTGGCCGGGCGGCGCGCGGGCGTGGTCGATCCGGTGCTGGTGGTCGCCCGTGACCTCGGCGGCCCGGCGGAGGCCACGCCGCTCGGCGGCCGTGCCCGGATCGGTGCCCCGGCCGCCGCGCTGGCCAGCGGTGCCCTGGTGCACGCGTTGGACTTCGACGACACGCACGCCGCCGGTCTGGTGCACGCCACCGCCGTGGTGCTGCCCGCCGCGTTCGCCGTCGGCGAGCAGGTGGGCGCCACCGGTCGGCAGGTGCTCACCGCCGCCGTGGTCGGCTACGAGACGGTGTGCCGGGTGGCCGCCGCCGCCCCGCACGGCTTCCACTCCCGTGGCCTGCACGCCACAATGGTCGCCGGGGTCTTCTCGTCCGCGCTGGTCACCGCGCGGCTGCTAGGTCTCGATGCGGCCCGGGCCACCGACGCCCTCGGCATCGCCGGCAGCCAGGCCGGTGGCCTGCTCGCCTTCCTGCACACCGGTGCGTCGACCAAGCAACTGCACCCCGGCTTCGCCTCACACGCCGGGGTGCTCGCCGCCCGGCTCGCCGCCGCCGGTGCCTCCGGGCCGGCGAACGTCCTCGACGGCCCGCACGGCGTCTTCGACGCCCTGGCCGCCGGTCCGGTGGAACCCGCGTCGATCGTGGACAGGCTCGGCACCCGCTGGGAGACCACCCGGATCGGCATCAAGCCCTATCCGGCCTGCCAGCTCTCCCACGCCGCGATCGACGCCGCCCGGGACGCCCGTCGGCAACCCGGATTCCCCGCCGACCCGGCCGCCGTCACCCGCGTCGATGTCGACGTGCATCCCGACTCGGCACCCACCGTCTGCGGACCCGGCCGGGACCTGGCCCGACCGGCCACCCCGTACGCGGCGAAGTTCTCGCTGCCGTGGAGTGTCGCCGCGACGCTGCTGGACGGTGACCTGACGACCGCCAGCTACCGACCCGACTCGATCGCCCGCGCCGACGTGGCGGCCCTCGCCGACCGGGTGCGCTGGCGGATCGTCGACACCGGTGGGCACGCCGCCGACGCCCCCGGCGCCGTCGTGCTCACCCTCGCCGACGGCACGACCGTACGCGGCACGGTGCCCCGCAGCGGCGGTGGGCCGGACGCCCCACTCGGCGACGACGAGTTGACCGCCAAGTTCCTCGGCAACGCCGGTGACGTCGGTACGCCCGTCGTCGACCTGATGCGCCGCCTCGACGACCTCGACAGCCTCGACCCGATCGTGGCGGCTCTGGCCGCCGCCGGTGACTGACCCGGGAGACCCACGTGCCGCTGTCCGCGATCCGCCCCGCCCACTTCCCCTGGTTCCCGTACGACGGGTTCACCTTCTGCCTCGGCCTGGCCGACGGTGACGCGGCCTGGACCTCAGGCCACACCGCCGCCGCGCTCGACCCCGCGTTGGGGCGGATGACGGTCGGCGGTGACATGGCCAGTCAGGCCCGCACCGCGTACCGGAAGGTGCTGGCCATCCTGGAGGCCGCCGGGCACGGTCCGGCCGACGTCACCCGCGTCACCGAGAACATCACCGTCGCCGGCCTCGACGAGTACGCCGTCGCGGCGGCCGTCCGCGCCGAGGTCTTCGGCGACCACCAGCCGGTGGTCCGCACCGTGGTGGTGGAGCGGTTGGTACGCCGGGCCGCGCTGATCGAGGTGGAGCTGCACGCGGTGGCCGGTGGCGGGCAGACGCTCGCGGCCAGCGAACCCCGCGCCGCCGGGACCTGGGTGCCCTCGCCGGTGCGCGACGGCCACGACGGCGCGGTCTACCTGCCGACCATGCTGCCGCTGGACGCCTCCGGTGAGGTGGTCCACCCCGGCGACTTCGTCAGCCAGTACGCGTACTGCCTGGACCGGGCACAGGACCTGCTGACCGCCGTCGGGCTCTCCCTGGACGCCGCCGTCACCACCTACGACTACTCCACTCCGGCGACCCGTGACGTGTACCGCAAGACCCACCGGGTCCGCCGCGAACGCCTCGGCGGCGCCGGTGTCTATCCGGGGGCCGGCGGCATCCTGATGAGTCGGCTGCACCACCCCGACGTGCTGGTGGCCATCGACGTCACCGCCTCGCGGCACCCACTCGAACTGGTCAACCCGGGCTGGTCGCGCTACGACTCGCTGACCTACGCGCCCGGGGTACGCGCCGGCCGGACGTTGTACATGTCCGGGTTCGCCGCCCTGGACATGCAGACCCAGCAGGCGTTGCACCCCGACGACATCGGCGCGCAGGCCGAGGTGACCTACGGCGCGATCCGGCACCTGCTGGAGCACGCCGGGCTGGGCCCGCAGGACCTGGTGGAGACCACCGAGTACTGCGTGGCGTCGGCGATCGGCGACTACCGGGCCGTGGCCGGGGTACGCGAGCGGCTGCTCGGCCCGCCCTGGCCGGCGTCGACCGGGGCGGTCTGCGCCGCGCTGCTGCGCCCGGAGTTCCTGCTGGAGGTCTTCCCGACCGCCGTCTACCCCGAGCCCACCGAGCCTGCCGAGAACGCCGGGGGGAGCCGATGAGCCTGCTGACCGACGAGGTGCGGGCGCTGCTGGGCAGCCGCCGGGTGTACACCGCGCCGGAAGCCCTCGGTGCCGCCGCCTGCCGCTACTTCGCCCAGGCGATCGGCGACGACAACCCGATCTACCGGGACGGCGCGTACGCCCGCGCGCAGGGGCTGCCCGGGGTGACCGCGCCGCCGACGCTGATCTGCGAGACCGGGCAGTACACCGGTCTGCCGATGGACCGGGACGGCTACGCCGGGCACTCCTGGCACCTGAACGTGCCGGGCACCCGGCAGGTTCGCGGCGGCAACGCGTACACCTTCCACCGGAGGGTCCGGCCGTCCGACGTGATCACCGCGACGTGGGAGATCCACGACCTGACCGAGAAGCGCACCCGCGACGGCAAGGACATGTTGATCGTCGGCTCCCGGGCCACCTACACCAACCAGGACGGCGACCTGCTCGCCGTCAACGAGGAGACGATCATCCTGGTCGCGTTGGACGGTGAGGCCGGATGAGCCCCCGGGTCGGCGACACCCTGCCGGAACTGCGCCGCACCATCGACCTGGTCGACATGGTGGCCTACGCCGGTGCCACCTGGGACTGGTACCGCCTGCACTACGACCCGGAGTTCGTGGCCGCCGCCCGGGTGCCCGGCCCGGTGGTCGACGGGCAGGTCTTCGGCGCCCTCTTCGTGGAGCTGATCCAGGACACCTTCGGCCCGGCATGCTTCGTGCAGCAGCTCTCCTTCACCTTCCGCAACCTGATGTTCGCCGGGGAGACGGTGCGGTGCACCGGTACCGTGGTCGGAGTCGCCGACGACCGGATCGAGGTCGAGCTGGCCGCCACCATCCTCGCCAGCGACTACGGCCCCGAGCGTCCGGCGGCCCGGCCGGCCCGGGCGACCGTGCTGCTCGGCACCGCCGACGGGCCGGGCGCGTCGGCTGCCGTACCCGTGCCGGAGGGGACGACGTGACCGGGCGCGACCGTGCGTCGGTGGCCGTCGTCGGCGTCGCCGAGTCCGACCTCGGCGTCACCACCGCCAGCACGCTGACGTTGCAGACGCAGGCGATCACCCGGGCCCTCGCCGACGCCGGACTGGCGCTCGCGGACATCGACGGGCTCGCCACCACCGGCATCTCCCGCTTCTCCACCACCTCGCTGGCCGAACATCTCGGAGTACGTCCCCGCTGGGTCGACGCCAGCTTCGTCGGCGGCAGTGCCGCGGAGATGATGGTCGCCCGCGCGGTGCAGGCGATCGGCGCCGGTCAGGCCGACGTCGTGGTGGTCAGCTTCGCGTCCAACCAGCGGTCCGCGCGTTCCCGCAGCCTCGCCGGGGTGGTCGAGCAGCACACCCCGGAGGCGCAGTTCGAGACACCGTACGCGCCGCTCTACCCGATCTCGTACTACGCGATGGCGGCGCAGGCGTACCTGCACCGGTACGGCGGCACCCCGGAGCAGCTCGCCGAGATCGCCGTCGCGGCGCGCGAGTGGGCCCGGCTCAACCCGGCCGCGTACCGCCACGACGCGCCCCCGCTGACCGTCGACGAGGTCCGCGCCGCGCCGATGGTCTCCACCCCGTTGACCGTCGCGGACTGCTGCCTCGTCACCGACGGCGGCGGTGCGATCGTGCTGACCAGTGCCGAGCGGGCCCGCGACCTGCGGCAGACCCCGGTCGCGGTGCTCGGCTACGGGGAACGCTCCACCACCGCCTCGATGACCGGCGCCGACGACATCCTCGACACCGGGGCCCGGCAGGCCGCCGCCGAGGCGTACGCGCGCGCCGGGATCACCCCGGCCGACGTGGACGTGGTGCAGGTGTACGACTCGTTCACGATCACCGCCGCGCTGAGCGTGGAGGCGCTCGGCTTCTGCGGTGAGGGCGAAGTGCTCGACTTCATCGCCGACGGCCGGATCCGGCCGGGCGGTGCCCTGCCGCTGGACACCTCCGGCGGCGGCCTGTCCTACTGCCACCCGGGCCAGTTCGGGGTGCTGCTGCTGGTGGAGGCGGTACGCCAGTTGCGCGGTGAGGCCGGTGCCCGGCAGGTGCCGGACGCCCGGATCGCGGTCGCGCACGGCACCGGCGCGATCCTGTCCACCCACGCCACCGTCGTGCTGGGGGTGCGCTGATGAACCCGCCACCCGAGGTGCCGCCCGCCGACGACCTCACCGAGGGCTGGTGGCAGGCGACCCGCGAGCATCGTCTGGTGGTGCAGGAATGCACCGGCTGCGGGCACCGCCAGCTTCCGCCCCGCGCGGTCTGCACCCGCTGCGGGGCGACCACCGGTCTGGGCTTCACCGAGACCGGCGGCGACGGGCAGGTCGACACGTACACGCATGTGCACCGTCCGCCCCGGCGGGACCTGGCCGCGCCGTACACCGTCGCCCGGGTCCGGCTCGCCGAGGGCCCGCTGCTGCTCACCCGGCTCGTCGCCGACGGCCCGGACGACCTCGACGGCTGGCGGATCGGCGACCGGGTCCGGGTCGACTGGGTCGACCTGCCCGACGGCCGCGCCCTGCCGATCTTCCGCCGCGCACCCCGCTGACGTCACCCCCAGGAGGCACCGATGGACTTCACCCTCACCGAGGAGCAACGCGAGTTCCAGCAGTTGCTGCGTTCCTTCGTGAACCGGGAGATCATCCCGGTGGCGCGGGAGTGGGAACAGACCGGCCGCTACCCGACGGAGATCGTGCGGGGAATGGCTGACATGGGGCTGTTCGGCATCACCGTCCCCGAGTCGTACGGCGGCCTCGATCTCGACCCGGTGTCGTTCGCCCTGGTCTTCGAGGAGATCTCGCGCGGCTGGATGGGTGTGGCCGGCATCCTCGGCAGCCACTCGCTGGCCTGCCGCATGATCGCCATGCACGGCACCGAGGAGCAGAAGCAGACGTACCTGCCGGGGTTGGCGACCGGTGAGCGCCGCACCGGCATCGGGCTGACCGAGCCGGACGCCGGCACCGACCTCCAGGGCATCCGCACCACCGCCCGCCGCGACGGCGACCACTACGTGGTCAACGGCACCAAGATGTGGATCACCAACGCCCGGTACGCCGACCCGCTGCCGGTGCTGGTGAAGACCGATCCGACGGCCGTGCCGGCGCACCGGGGCATGAGCGTCCTCCTGGTCGACGCCGACCTGCCCGGCTTCACCGTCACCCGGGACATCCCGAAGCTCGGCTACAAGGGCACCGAGTCCTGCGAGGTGCTGCTCGACGACGTACGGGTGCCCGCCGACCGGCTGCTCGGCGGAGTCGAGGGCACCGGACTCAAGCAGGCGCTCTCCGCCCTGGAGTGGGGCCGGGTCAACATCGCCGCCCGGTCGGTCGGCATCGCCCAGCGCGCCCACGAGGAGGCGCTCGGCTACGCCGGCCAGCGCAAGGCGTTCGGTAGGCACATCGCCGACTTCCAGGCCGTCCAGCTCCAGCTCGCCACCATCGCCACCCAGGTCCAGGCAGCCCGGCTGATGGCGTACTGGTCGGCCGATGCGGTCCGCCGGGGACGCGCCGACGCGCAGACCGGCATGGCGAAGATCTTCTGCTCGGAGGTGGCCCTGGAGGCCGCGATCGAGGCGATGAAGATCCACGGCGGGTACGGCTACTCCACCGAGTTCGAGGTCGAGCGGCTCTATCGGGACGCGATCCTGATGAGCATCGGCGAGGGCACCAACGACGTGCTGCGTACCGTCGTCGCCAAGGCCCTGGTGCGGGGCGAGGTGACGATCTGATGGGTGTGCCCCCTCCACCCCGCTCCTACCTGTACGTGCCCGGCAACGCCGCCGACAAGCTGGCCAAGGCGCCGGAGCGGGGAGCCGACGCGCTCATCGTCGACCTGGAGGACGCGGTGCCGCTGGCCGGCAAGGCCGCCGCCCGCGACGCCGTGACGGCCTGGCTCGCCGGCCGCCCGACCGACCTGCCGATCTGGGTACGCGTCAACTCCGGTCCCCTCGCCGAGGCGGACCTGCGGGCACTCGCCGGAGCGCCGGCCCTGACCGGAGTGGTGCTGGCCAAGGTGGACACCTCGGCCGACGTGGCCGCCGCAGCCGAGCTGCTCGCCGCCGCCGGTGACCACGACACCCTGCTGATGCCGCTGGTGGAGACTGCCGCCGCCCTGCTCGACGTCCCCGCCGTGGCCCGGCAGGCGCGGGTCTACCAGCTCCAGATCGGCGAGGTCGACCTCGCGGGCGAACTCGGCCTCTCTCCCGGTGCCGACGACGCCGAACTGGCCCCGATCCGCAGCCAGGTGGTGGTGGCCAGCGCCGCCGCCGGCCTGCATCCGCCGGTCGGGCCGGTGTCCACGATCACCGCCGACCCGGTGGCGTTGGCCGACTCGACGCGTCGGCTGCGCCGGCAGGGCTTCGCCGGCCGTGCCTGCATCCACCCCCGCCAGATCCCGGTGGTGCACGAGGTCCACACCCCGACGGTGGCGGAGGTGCAGGCGGCCCGTGCCGTCATCGCCCTGCTCGACCGGGCCACCGCCGCCGGCAGCGGAGTGGTCCTCGACGAGTCGGGTCGACTCGTCGACGCGGCGGTGCTGCGCTCGGCCCACCGCACGCTGGCCCTGGCCGACCGGGCGGGTGTCGAATGAGCGGCACCGGCCCCGCCGGGGCCGCCGTCGGTCGTGGCCGGGCGCCCCGGCCCGAGCAGGTCGACCTGACCGCCGCCCACCATCCGTGGCGGGAGGTGCCGATGCCCGGCGCGAACCTCGGCTTCCACCTCACCCGACTCGCCTCCCGGTCGGGCGCGTTCGTGGTGCACGGCCACTTCCCGGCCGGGTTCGCCCGCGACGTGCCCGGCGGATACCTGGTCGACGAGGAGTTCGTGGTGCTCGACGGCGAGCTGCTGCTCGGCGACGCCACCTACCGCCGGGGCGACCTGACCTTCATTCCGGCCGGCGCGGTCCGGACCAGGATGAGCGCCCCCGGCGGTGCCACCGTGCTCGCCTGGTTCGGCGGTCCGGCGGAGTTCCACCCCGCCGACCGGCTGCCGGACCCCGCGCTGCCGCTTGCCGACACCGTCCACCTCGGACCGGACGCCTCCTTGCCGGACCTGCCCGGCGGACGCTGGCGGCGGGGCACCTCGGTGCCGCCCGGTGCCACCGGTGACGTGCTGGCCGCCGACCTGTCCGGCTGGCGACGGCTCGGCACGGGCGCGGCACCGGGACCGCAGGACTTCGTCCGGTGGGAGAGGTAGCCGATGGGCTCGCCGGTCTTCGCCCAACGATGGCTCGGGATGCAGGGCATCTTCGGCGGGTTCGTGCTCGGCCGGATCGTGGACGCCGCCGACAGCGTCGACGGCTTCGCCCCGCAGGCCGTGACCATGCACTTCGTGGCGGGGGTACGCCCCGGGCCGGTGCAGGTGACCACCGAGACGCTGCACCGGGGACGGGCCACCGCCAGCCTGCGGATCACGCTCAGCCAGCAGGACCGGGCGCGGGTGCACGCGATGGCCTCGCTGGTGCCGGTCGGTCAGCGGTTCCGTTGGCGTCGCCGCGAGGACCCGGCGGCCTGGGGCGACCCGGAGACGCTGCCCGCGTACGTGCCCCGGCACCGGCCGCTGGCCTACAGCGCACAGCTCGACGTACGCACCGGCAGCGCGGCGAGCCTGGCCGACGGCACCTCCGCCTGGGTACGGATCGCCCCCGAGGCCGAGCTGGGGGAGGCACTCGGGCCGCACGCCGTCGCCTCGATCTTTCTCGACGCGCTGCCGCCCGGCCTGTTCACCCTCGCCCCGCCACCGCACTTCGTGCCCTCGGTGGACTTCACCGTCCACTTTGCGCCCGACGTCGGCGACGTCGCGGGTGGCTGGCACCACGTGGTCAACCGGACGGTCTGGTCGACGGAGGACTTCTGCGTCGACGAGTCGACGCTGCACGACCGGGCCGGTAACCCGATCGCGCAACTGCGCCAGGGCCGGGCGATCCAGTGGCACGACCACACCCGTACGCCCGCCACCGCCGGACCCGGGGCCGGGTGAGCGGTCGATGCCGGGTGACAACGGCATCCTCGCCGCTCTCGACCTGGACCGGACGTTCCTCGCCGAGGAACACCGGTCCCTGCGCGACCTGCTCCGGCTGGTGGTCGCCCGAGACGTGGTACCCGCCGCGCCCGAGTGGGAGCGGCAGCGGCGGGTACCACCGGGCGCGTTCACCCGCCTCGGCGACCTCGGGCTGCTCGGCCTGTCGTTCCCGACCCGCCTCGGCGGCGGCGAGGCGGGCGTCCGGGGCGCGGTCGTGTTCCACGAGGAACTGGCCCGCTCCACCTTCGGCGGGGTGGCCAGCTCGGTCGGCACCCACACCGACTTCTCCGCGCTGCACCTGGCCCGGGCCGGCAGTGCCGCGCAGGTCGACCGGTGGCTGCCGGCGATCCTCGCCGGGCGGACCGTCGCCGCGCTCGCGGTGACCGAACCCGAGGCGAGTTCCGACCTCACCCGGCTCGGCCTGCGGGCCCGTCGTGACGGTGACGCGTACGTCCTGAACGGCACCAAGACCTTCATCACCAACGCCAACCTCGCCGACCTCTTCTTCGTGGTGGCCCGCACCGGCGACACGGGTCGGCACGGGCTGTCGTTGTTCGCCGTCGAGCGGAGCGCGCCCGGCCTGGCCAACGGCCGCACCTTCGACAAGTCCGGCTGGCACTGCGCCGACACCGGGGAACTCGTCCTCACCGACTGCCGGATCCCGGTGGCGCACCGAATCGGTCCGGAAGGTGCGGGGTTCGGGTTGCTGATGCGCGGCCTCGACCACGAGCGGCTCTGCCTGGCGGCGCAGGCGGTCGGGCTGGCCGAGGCGGCGCTGGACGCCACCGTCGGCTGGGCGCGTACCCGGCCCGCGTACGGCGGGGTGCTCTGGGACAAGCAGGCGGTCCGGCACCGGATCGCGGACCTGGTGGGACGGCTCGCCGCCGGCAAGACGCTGCTGTACCACGCCGCCGCGCAGCTCGACCGGGGCGCCGACGGCCGGGTGTTCGCGGCGCTGCTCAAGGCGCAGTTGCCGGAGCTGGCCAACGAGATCGCCTACGCGGCGGTGCAGTTCCACGGCGGGGCCGGGTTCGTCCGGGAGGGCCCGGTGGAACGGATCAGTCGGGACGCCCGCTTCCTCGCCATCGGCGGTGGCGCCACCGAGGTCATGCGCGACGAGGTCGCCCGCCTGATCTGAGTCCGTGACGGACCGGCCATGGCCCCGACGACGATGTTCGCGGAAACTGTTATCTCGTCCCGGGCCTGCCGTCTCCTGTGGGGAGGCATCGGCCGGATGTCCCGTCCGCCCGGAGTGCGGTGGCGGTGCGAACACGTGGAGGAGTGGCGGGTATGCGGGTCGGAGACCGGGGTGGCGCGGACGCGAGTCTGGTGATCGCCGCCCGCGCCGGTGAACCACAGGCGCTCGACGCCCTGCTCGCGGCCTCCCTGCCGCTGGTCTACAACGTGGTCGGCCGGGCGTTGCGCGGGCACGCCGACGTCGACGACGTGGTCCAGGAGACGCTGCTGCGCGTCGTGCGGTACCTGACCGAGTTGCGGGACCCGACCGCCTACCGGTCGTGGCTGATCGCCATCGCGGTCCGGCAGGTCCGTGATCGCGAACAGCGGCGCCGTGCCGCGCAGGAGCACACCTCGGACCTCGACGTCGCGTACGGGGTGCCGGATCCGGCGGCGGACTTCGCCGGCCTGACGATCCTCCGGCTCGGCCTGACCGACCAGCGGCGGGAGGTCGCCGAGGCGACCCGCTGGCTGGATCCCGACGACCAGACGTTGCTGGCGCTCTGGTGGCTGGAGTCGACCGGCGACCTGGACCGCACCGAGCTGGCCGCCGCCCTCGGCCTCACACCCGCCCACGCGGCGGTGCGGGTGCAGCGGATGAAGGAGCAGTTGGAGGTGGCCCGGAGCGTGGTCCATGCGCTGCGGACCGCCGACTGCGCCGGGATGCAGGAGCTGACCCGGGGCTGGGACGGCCGGCCCCACCCGCTGTGGCGCAAGCGCCTGGCCCGCCACGTCCGCGAGTGCGGCCGGTGCGGCGGGTCCGGCGGCGAGCTGTTCCCGGTCGACCGGCTGCTCGCCGGGCTCCCGCTGCTGCCCGTCCCGCCCGGCACCGCCGAGAACGCGCTGGCCCACCTGTCGATGTCACCCACCCTGACCTCGAACGTCGCGTCGGTCACCCCACGGGCCGGCGTGGTGAGCCCCCACGCCCCGACCTCGGACCCGACGGTCGAGGCGTTCGGGCGCACCGCCGTCGTGCAGACCGACGGCGGTGCGCCCGGGGGTGCGCACGCGGCCCGCCCGCGTGGGCTGGCCGGCCTCCTGCCGGCCGGAGCGGCAAAGGTCGCCGGGCCGGTCGCCGCCGCCGTCGCGGTGGCGGTCCTCGCGGTCGGGGCGATCGTGGTCGCGCAGCGGACCGGCCCGACGCCCGCACCGGCGGCGCCACCGCCGCCGGTGGCGGCACCGGCGTTCGAGGCGTCCTCGCCGCCACCCTCCCCGGATGCGACGGTCACGCCCTCCGCGACACCGACCACTCCGGGCGCCGGCACGTCACCGTCGGCGAGCCCGTCGTCGCGGCCGACACCCACGGCGGCGCGCCCGGCCGCGCCTCCGCCCGCCGCCACCTCGACGAAGAAGGGCGTCGGCGTCTGGACCTTCGACGGGGTCGACCGGGCGCTCGCCGACTCCGGGGCGAGTTGGTACTACACCTGGAACGTCGCGCACCCCGGCGTCACCACCCCGCGCGGCAGCGAGTTCGTGCCGATGATCTGGGGCGCGGACAGCGTCACCGCCGCCAACCTGCGGCAGGCCAGGCAGAACGGGAAGTACCTGCTCGGGTTCAACGAGCCGGACCTGAACGGCCAGGCGAACATGAGCGTGGAGCGGGCGCTGGACCTGTGGCCGCAGTTGGAGGCGACCGGCCTGCCGCTGGGTAGCCCGGCGGTGGCCTGGGGCGGGGACCGGCCGGGGGAGTGGCTCGACCGTTTCATGGCCGGCGTGAAGGAACGCGGGCTGCGGGTCGACTTCATCGCCCTGCACTGGTACGGCGGCGACTTCCGTACCGCCAACGCGGTGGGCCAGCTCCGCTCCTACCTCCAGGCGGTGCACGACCGGTACGGGCTGCCGATCTGGCTCACCGAGTTCGCGCTGATCGACTTCTCGAACGGGGTCCGCTTCCCGACCCAGGCGCAGCAGGCGGCGTTCCTCACCGAGGCGACCCGGATGTTGCGTGGACTGCCCTGGCTGCACCGGTACGCCTGGTTCGGGCTGCCCGCCAGCGACAAGGACCAGACCGGCCTGTTCCGTCCCGGCGGCCAGACCACCGAGGTCGGGCGCGCCTTCCGGGCCGCCCGCTGACCGGGTCGGCCCGAGCCGGGTGTCACCGGGCGGTCAGCGCAGGACGAAGTCGAGTGTGGTGACCGCGCCGGCCGTGACGGTGGCGGTCTGCGGCTCGCTCGTCCGCTCGCCGGTGTCCACGACGATCTCGTACCGGCCGGGCGGGAGCCGCCACTCGTACCGCCCGGTGTCGCCGGTGAGGACGCCGATCTCGGGGATCGCCGGTGCCGGGTCGTCGAGCGACTCGACCAGGACGGCGGCACCCTGCACCGGATCACCGGTGGCGGTGGCGGCGGCGCCGGTCACGATGCCGGTGGTCTCACTGCGGGGTGGAGGTGCTGCCGGGCCGTCGTCCGAAACCGACCGGTCGCCGTGCCACGCCAGCAGGCCGGCCCCGATCAGCAACGGCGCGGCCACCAGCAGTGCGAGCGCCCCGACGCGCCCCCTGGTCATGCCGGAACCCCGCTTCGCTCGCCCATGACTGCTCCCTCGCTTCTCGTGACGGACAGTTGTTGAGACGTGCCGCAGTGGCCGGCGGTTCCGTGGGGGGGGGGGGGGGGGCCCCCCCCCCCCCCCCCCGGGCGGGGGGGGGGGGGGCCCCGGGGGCGGGGGGGGGGGGGGGGGCGCGGGGTTGCGGGGGGCCGGGGGGGTGGTGGGGTGGGGGGGGGGGGCCGGGGC
>NZ_JBIANP010000001.1:921926-1437850 GCF_042874705.1 Micromonospora sp. NPDC003816 | reverse complement strand
GCGCCCGGGGGGCGGGGGGGCCCCGGGCCCCGGGGGGGGGTGCGCCCGCGGGGGGGCCCCGTGGGGGGGGCGGGGGGGGGGCGGGGGGCGGCCCCCCCCCCCGGGGGGGGGGGGGCGGGCCGGGCGGGGCCCGGCGGGCTCACGTCACCGGTGCGCCACGCAGGCGGGTGAGCGGGACGTCGGCGTCGGCGACCGCGCGTCGCACCAGGGTGACATAGTCACGGACGAAGGTGTCCGCCCACAGCGGATCGAACTCGGCCCGGGAACACAACAGCAACGCGGAGAGCTGGTCGCCCTGCGGCACCACCACGAACTCCAGCGCGAAACGCCGCCGTTCGAGCTGGGCCTCCATGTCGTCCAGTTCCTCACCGGCCATGTCCGCCCGGGTCATCAGGCTACCGAGCAGCTGGAACAGCACGTCGTCGGTGCGTCCGGTGCCGCCCGCCACGGTGTCCGGCGGGAGCAACTGGTGCGGCAGGTCCTGGTGCCGCATCGCGTCCATCACCGTGGTGCGGGCCTGGGCGATCAGCTCGCTCAGCGTGGTGTCCGGCGTGAAGCGTTCCCGAAGCAACACCATGCTGGCGAAGAAGCCCACCGTGTCGCGCACCTGTGGCTGCGAACGGTTGGCGAACAGCGAGGCCACGGTGAGGTCGTCGGCGCCGGTCTCGGCGTACAGCAGGGCGTAGAACACCGCCAGCGTGACCGGGAAGAGCGTGGTGCGGTGCCGGCGGGCGAGCTGCCGCAGGGCGGCGGTGGTCTCGGCGTCCACGTAGTGCTCGACCGAGATCCACGGCGGTTCGCCGTCGGGCACCGGACGCCGCCGGCGGGCCGGCAGTTCCACCAGGCGCGCGCCGGTCAGCTTGCCGGTCCAGTAGTCGGTGAGCCGGGTCAGGTTCGCGCCGGAGAGCTGGTCGGCCTGCCAGCGGGCCCACTGCGCGTACTGCCACTGCGGGACGGGCAGGTCGACCGTCTCGCCGGTCTCGACGGCGTACAGGGACCGCAGGTCGCGGGCGAGCAACGCGTTGGAGTAGTCGTCGGAGCAGTAGTGGTGCAGGGTGAGCACCACCAGGTGGTGCTCCGCGTCGAGCCGGACCACCCGGGGCCGCAGCGGCCACACCGAGGCGTCGACCCCGGTGGCGACCTCGGTGGCGACGATCTCCCGGGCGGCGGCACCCGGGTCGGCCTCGGCCGACACGTCGGTCACCGGCACCGGCACCGGGCGCGGCACGTGGATCTGCTGGCGCATCCGGCGACCGCGCGGGTACGTGGTCCGCAGCGGCTCGTGCCGGGCGGTCAGGGCGGCCACCGCCCGGGTCATCGCCTCGTGGTCGTACGGGCCACGCAGGCGCCACAGCACCTGTTCGTTGAGAGCGCTGTCCCGACCCCGGTAGTGGTCCATCAGGGCCAGGAGGCGTTGACCGACGGAAGCGGGTTCCTCACGCACGAGCTCAGCCACGGACCGAGCCTAGAACAGCCCGTGGACCTTGTCGACTGTGTCGCTAGATGTATGTAGGGTCTTGCCGCCTGGCAGGCTCTCCCGGATAGTGCTCTGTATGCGAGCCGAGACCGCGCGTCCTCACCTGTCCGCGGCGTTCCTGGCGACCCAGGACGACCCGTACCCGGCGTACGCGCGACTGCGCGAACGCGGCCCGCTGTCCCGCGCCGAGTTGGGCCAGTGGCTGGTCACCGGGCACTCCCTGGTCACCACGCTGCTACGCGACAACCGGCTGGAGAGCCGGATGCCGCCGGAGTACACCCGGATCACCCTCGGGGACGGGCCGGGCGCGGACTTCCTGGACCGGATCGTGCTGACTCGTACCCCGCCGGACCACACCCGACTGCGGCGGTTCATCGGTCGGGCGCTCGGCACCCCGGTGGCGCGCCGGCTGACCGGACACATCGGTGCGGCGGCCGACGCGCTGCTCGACCCCGCGCTGGAACGCGGCACCCTCGACGTGGTGACCGACCTCGCGGTGCCGTTGCCGGTCGGGGTGGTGTGCGACCTGATCGGGATCCCGACCGTGGACCGACCCGAGGTACTGACCCGGGTGATCTCGCTGGCCAAGGTGTTCGACGCGGCGAACCTCACCCCGTCCGACCTGCACGACATCAACGCCGCGCTGCCCTGGCTGCACGACTACCTCGGCGGGCTGCTCTCCGCCCGTCGCGACGAGCCCGGCGGCCCGACGCTGGCCGGGATGTACTGGGAGGAGTCGGCGACCGACCGGCTGGCCGTGGCGGACTTCGTCGACAACATGCTGTTCCTGTTCCACGCCGGCTTCGAGACCACCATGGGCCTGGTCTCCAACGGCGTCGCGGCGCTGCTCGCGTACCCGGACCAACTGCGCCGGCTGCGCGCCGACCCGGGCCTGGTGCCCGTCGCGGTGGAGGAGTTCCTGCGGTACGACGCGCCGATCCAGAACGTCATCCGGGTGGCCCGCGAACACGTCGAGGTGGAGGGTGTGAAGATCCGGGCGGGTCGGACGGTCCTGTTGCTGCTCGGCGCCGCCAACCGGGACGCTTCCGTGTTCGCCGACGCCGAGCGCCTCGACGTCGGTCGTGACCCCAACCCGCACCTCGGTTTCGGCGGCGGGTTGCACCACTGCCTCGGCACCGCGATGGCCCGGCTGATGTCGGTGATCGTTTTCGAGCGGATCGTGCGGTCGGTGGAGATCCTCGGTCCGGCGGGTCCGGCGGTCCGGCGTCGACACGCCAGCCTGCGCTCGTACGACCAACTGCCGTTGCTGGTACGACCGCGCTGACCCCGGGTGTGTCGGCTGTCTGCGCCGGAGTCGGCTGGGTAGGGTGGATGTCGTCTGTCGACATCAGGAGGATCCAAATGTCCGATGTGGTCGCACCGGTGATCCCCTTCCTGCGCTACCGGGACCCGGGTGCCGCCATCGACTGGCTCTGCTCCGCCTTCGGGTTCACGCTGCTGGAGAAGACGACCGGCGGCGAGGGCCAGGTGGTGCACGCCGAGTTGCGGTGGGGCATCGGCACGTTCCAGCTCGGTCCGGCCGGCTCGTCGAGCCTGCCCATGGCCAGCCCCCGGGACCTGCCCCTGACCAGCCAGGGCGTCTACGTCTACGTCGGTGACACCGTCGACGCCCACCACGACCGGGCGGTGGCGGCCGGCGCCGAGGTGGTCATGCCCCTCACCGACACCGACTACGGATCGCGGGAGTACGTGGCCCGTGACCTCGAGGGTCACCTGTGGGGTTTCGGCAGCTACGCGCCGAAGCTCGACTGACCGTCGGCTTCTTGTCGTCCGCCGGACGCAAAGAGCACATAGAGTGATTGTTCGTCCTGACAGTCTCGCCGTATCGACTCCGAGGAGTGACCCATGGCCGATTCCTCCGTGCCGCCCACCGTCGCCCCCTACATCGCCTACGAGAACCCGGCAAAGGCCATCGAATGGCTGGTGAACACGTTCGGTTTCACCACGCTCGGGGTCTTCGACGACGGGCAGGGCAACGTCTACCACGCCGAGCTGAAGATCGGTGACCACGGTCTGATCATGATCAACCCGGCCAACGGCGACCTGCGGCTCGGCGAGCCCCGGGCGCTCGGTGCCGCCACCGCCGGCACGTTCCTCCGGGTCGAGACCGACACCGAGGTGGACGCCCTGCACGAGCGCGCGGTCGCCGGCGGTGCCGAGATCCTGCTCGCGCCGGAGAGTAAGCCGCACGACTCGTACGAGTTCACCTGCCAGGACCCGCAGGGCCACGTGTGGACCATCGCGACCTACCGGACCGCCCTCGGCTGACCCACGACACACCGCGGCCCCGGTGCCCCCGTTCTCGACGGCGGCACCGGGGCCGCGGTTCATGTCGGCCGCACCCGGTCAGCGGCGCGGCAGCAGGAAGCTTCCCAACAGGGCCAGCGCGAAGCTGATCACGCTGAACCAGAGCGTGCCGACCATGGCCCGCTGGAAGCTGATCTGACTGGCCTCGAACGACCGCTCTTCGATCACCTGGACGGCCCGGTCACCGCCACCGGCTGCCACGGTCGCACTGTCGCAACCGGCCGGCGGCAGTGTCGGGTCGGCGGCGCCGAGCTGGGTGCTCACGCAGTCCCGGAACCGTTGCCCGATCTGCTCGGCCTGGCCCTCGGCGACACCGACGGCGACCAGGTCCGCGCGCAGACGCGGTCCCACGTCGTCGGTGGCGGTGGGTGCGCTGGCCGCGATCAGGCTGAAGAACAGCGTGCCGCAGGCGGCGATGCCGAGCGTCACGCCGATCTGGTAGTTGGCGTTCACCACACCGGAGGCCGACCCGGCCTGATGGCCGGGCACGTCGTGCAACGAGTACCCCATCAGCGGCGGGAAGGTCATACCCATGCCGGCGCCGCCGATGAACATCGGCACGAGCAGCTGCCAGATGGTCACCTGCGGGGTGCTGTCGATCACCCACATGAACCAGAACATGCTGGCGATCAGCAGCACCAACCCGATCTGTAGGCCCACCCGGCCGAGCTTCGGCGTGATCCACCGGGCGGAGAGCCAGCCGAGCAACGGCACCGCGATGTCCCAGGGCAGACCGGCCAACCCGGCGCGCAGGATGCTGTAGCCCACGCCGATCTGCACGTAGATCGTGATGACCAGGAAGAACGACATCACGGCGCCCTGGAAGAGGAAGACCACCACCAGGCCGGAGCTGAACGAGCGGTGCCGGAACAGCGACAGCGGCACCAGGGGCGACTCGGTGCGGGAACGCTGGTGCAGCACGAACAGCGCGAACACCACCAGACCGGCGACCATCATGCCGTACGTCCACAGCGGCCAGCCGTGCTCACGCCCCTGCACCAGCGGATAGACGATCAGCATCACCGCAGCCGTGATCAGGGTCGCGCCGACCACGTCGAGCCGTTCCCCGCGGTTGCGCTCGGACTCGGGCAGCAGCGCCCGCGCGGCGAAGAACGCCGCGATGCCGATCGGGACGTTGACCAGGAAGATCATGCGCCAGCCCAGGCCGCCGACGTTCGCGGTGGTCAGCAGCGCGCCGACCAGGGGGCCGCCGACCGTGCCGAAGGCGAGCGCGGCGCTGAGCGCGGCGAACGCCCGGCCGCGTTCCTTGGGCGCGTAGAGCAACTGGATCAAGGTGTAGACCTGCGGCACCATCACCGCGCCCATGGCGCCCTGGAGGAAGCGCAGCACGATGAGCTGCTCAGGCGACTGCGCCATGCCGGCGAGCAGCGAGGTGAAGGTGAAGCCGGCGACACCGATGAGGAACATCCGGCGTACGCCGATGATGTCACCGAGCCGACCGGAAATGATCAGCATCGAGGCGAAGGCGAGCGCGTAGCCGGCCACCAGCCACTGCATGGTGGAGGCGGTGGCGTTGATGCCGTCCCGGATCGACGGCAGGGCCACGTTGACGATGGTGATGTCGAGCAGGTCCAGGACGAACCCGGTGAGCACCACGATGAGGGCGAGGGTGCGCTTGCGACCGGTGACCGGAGGAACGAACTCGTCGGGTGGCGTCGCGGCCGGCGCAGGTGCCGACACCGTGTCGGTGTCGGTTCCTGGCGACGTGCGAGTGTCGTCAGACATCAGATCCCTCTCCTGGGGGGTTCGGTGGACGTGACGGTGGCGGGTGCGTCCCCGGTGTCCGGCAACGGACGGAGATCACCCGATCGCGTTAGGTCAGCAACTTATTGGAAATGTGTGTCGATGCGAAACCCGCCACACCGGAGCGGATCGGGTCGAGCAGTGAATTGCCGTCGTGAGTGGACACCACAAGGGGTCCACCGAGACTCGCCAGTGCGGCGGCGTACCCGGTGGGGGCATCCAGGTCGACCAGGTGCGGCCGGGCGGCGGGACGGGACGGACCCGCCCAGCGCCGCAGCCGGGCCGGCTGGTCCGGTGCGGTCACCGTGATCGTGGCCGGGTCGACGGTCAGGCCGTCCCCGGTGGCCTTGACCAGTGCCTCCTTCCTGGTCCAGTAGCGGATGAAGGCGGCCGTGCGGTCCCGGGCGTCGGTGGCCGCGACCACCGCGCGCTCGACCGGCGACAGCGCGCGCCACGGGAGGTCGCGCCCGCGTACCGCGATCCGCTCGACGTCCACGCCGACCTCGGTCCGGGAGGCGAACGCCACCGCACACCAGTGCCCGGAGTGCGCGACGGAGAACGACACCGGTGTGGCGGGTGCGCGCAGTGCCGGCTTGCCGTGCGGCCCGCCGCACTGTCGGCACACCGCCTCGAAGCGCAGCTCGCTCGCCGGGGTGCCGAGCATCCCGGCGAGCACCGACCGGGTCAGCGCCCGGGCGGTGAGGTGGGTCGCGCGCGAGTGCGGATCGGTGAACCCGGCGTGCCGGTCGCGTTCCGGCGCGGACAGCAGGGCGATCAGACGCGCGTCGTCCGGTGACCCGACCTCGGCCCACCAGACCTGGCAGGTGCCCTCCCCGGGCGGGCCGGTCGCCATCGCGGGTGCCACCCTCTCCGCCGGTCACCACCGCTGCCTGACCGGCCGTCATGCCGTCGTATGTGGAGCCTATTGCAAGTAGCATGTTCTTTCTACTGTACGTATCCGTGTCGGCTTGTTACCTTGGCGTCGGCACGGACTCGTGTGGCGGTGCCGGACAACTCCGTCGAACAGGGGAGACCCAGATTGGGCGTCGAGGCCGAACACACACGACCCTTCACCCGGGACGGTATGCGGGACGACATCGCGGCCGTCCTCGGTGAGCCACCCGGCACGGTCGCGGACGACGCCGACCTGCTTCAGCTCGGTCTCGACTCGATCGGCGTGATGCGGTTGGTCGCCCGGTGGCACCAGCGTGGCGTGCCGGTGAGCTTCGCGGAACTGGTCGAGGGACGCACCCTGGACGACTGGTGGCGGATGGTCGCCGAGCGGGCACCGGCCGACGCGGTCGTCCCCGACGCGCCGCCGCTGACCGTCGTCGACGCGGACGAACCCTTCGACCTGGCCGCGATGCAACACGCGTACTGGGTGGGACGCGGCGACGGCCAGGCGCTCGGCGGCGTCGGCGCGCACTTCTACAACGAGTTCGACGGCAGCGGGGTGGACCCGGACCGGCTCGACACCGCGGTCCGGGCACTGCTGCGCCGGCACGGGATGCTACGCGCCCGCTTCGACGACGACGGCCGCCAGCGGATCCTGCCGACGAGCCCCTGGCCCGGCCTGACCGTGCACGACCTGCGGGCCCTCGACCACGCGCATGCCGAGCGGACCCTGCTCGACCTGCGCGACCGGCTGTCGCACCGGCGGTTGGACGTGGCCCGTGGCGAGGTCTTCGACGTGCAACTCTCGCTCCTGCCCGACGGCGGTACGCGCTGCCACGTGCACATCGAGATGCTGGTGGCCGACGCGCACAGCTTCCGGATCCTGATGTCGGAACTCGCCCGCCTCTATCAGGACCCGGACGCCGAGCTGCCCCTGATCGGGCTGGACTACCCGAGCTACCTGGCGACGCTGCGTCGACGCCGGGTCGGCGAGCGGGACGCCGACCAGGCGTACTGGCAGGCCCGGCTGCCCGAGCTGCCCGGCCCGCCGGAGCTGCCGCTGGCCGTCGATCCGCAGCAGGTCAGCGGCCAGCGGGTGGTCCGACACCACCACTGGGTCGCCGCCGAGCAGGTCGAGCGACTGACCCGCCGCGCCCGGACGTACGGGTTGACCCTGCCGGTGCTGTTCCTGGCCGCCTTCGGTCACGTGCTGGGTCGGTGGAGCTCCGCCGGGCGGTTCCTGCTCAACCTGCCGCTCTACGACCGGCAGCCGGTGCACCCCGACGTCGCGCACCTGGTCGGTGACTTCACCAACCTGCTGCTGCTGGAGGTGGACACCACCGCCGAGCGTGACTTCGCGGCCTTCGCCCGTACGGTCCAGGAGCGGCTGCGCGCCGACGCCGCCCACCCCGGCTACACCGGAGTGGACGTGCTGCGGGACCTGACCCGGCTGCGCGGCGGTACGCCCGTCGGCGCCCCGGTGGTCTTCACCAGCGCGCTCAGCCTCGGCGAACTCTTCGACGGCGAGGTACGCGAGAGCTTCGGCGCGCCCGGTTGGACCATGTCGCAGACCCCGCAGGTGTGGCTGGACGTGCAGGTCACCGAGCGTGAGCACGGCCTCTTCGTGAACTGGGACTGCGTCGAGGAGCTCTTCCCGGCCGGGCTGGTCGGCGAGATGTTCGACGCGTACCTGCGGATCCTCGACTGGCTGCTCGACGACGACGCCGACTGGGCCGCGTACCCGCCGGAGTTGCTGCCGGAGCGGACCCGGCAGGTCCGCGCGGCGGCCAACGACACGGCCCGTCCGATCCGTCGTCGCCGCCTGCACGACGACGTCTTCGCCCGGGCCGCCACCGAGCCGGACCGCCCGGCGCTGCTCTGGGGCACCGACGGCCGGCTCGACTACGGCGACCTGGCCGCGCAGGCCGACCGCGTCGCCGGAGCGCTGGTCGCCAACGGGCTCCGTCCGGGCGACCCGGTGGCGGTCACCGTCGAGAAGGGACCACGGCAGGTCGTCGCGGTGCTCGGCGTGCTGCGGGCCGGCGGGGTGTACGTGCCGGTCGGCGTCGACCAGCCGGCCGCCCGCCGGGCCCGGATCCACACGGTGGCCGGGGTGCGGCACGTGGTGACCGGGGTGCCCCTGCCGGAACTGCCCGCAGACCTGTGCGTGCTCGACGTGGCGGACCGCTCGTACCCGCCCGCCGGCCCGGTCCCCGGCACCGACGACGACCCGGCCTACCTGCTGTTCACCTCCGGCTCCACGGGCGAGCCGAAGGGCGTGCAGGTGCCGCACCGGGCGGCGGTCAACACGATCGACGACATCGGCCGGCGCTTCGACGTCGGTCCGGAGGACCGGGTGCTCGCGGTCTCGGCCCTCGACTTCGACCTCTCCGTGTACGACATGTTCGGCATGCTGAACGCCGGTGCGGCGCTGGTCTGCGTCGGCGAGGACGAGCGGCGGGACGCCGACCGCTGGGTGGAGCTGGTCCGCCGGCACCGGGTCACCGTCTGGCAGTCCGTGCCGGCGCTGCTGGACATGCTGCTGACCGCCGGTGCCGACGGCGACCTGCCGCTGCGGCTGGCCCTGCTCGGTGGCGACTGGGTCGGGCTCGACCTGGCCGGACGGTTGGCCGCACAGGCCCCGGGCGCGGTCCTGGTGGCGCTCGGCGGCACCACGGAGACCGCGATCCACTCCACCGTCCAGGTGGTGCCGGTGCCGGTGCCCGGGGAGTGGCGTTCGGTGCCGTACGGCGTGCCCCTGGCCAACCAGCTCATGCGGGTCACCGACCCGGCGGGACGGGATCGGCCCGACTGGGTCACCGGTGAACTCTGGATCGGTGGCCTCTCGGTGGCCGACGGCTACCGGGGCGACCCCGACCGCACCGCCGCGCAGTTCCGTCAGATCGACGGGGTGCGGTGGTACCGCACCGGTGACCTGGCCCGCTACCACCCGGACGGCACCGTCGAGTTCCTCGGTCGGGCCGACGCCCAGGTCAAGATCCGGGGGCACCGGATCGAGCTGGGGGAGATCGAGACCGCACTGGAACGGCACCCCGCCGTCCGCCGCGCGGTCGCGGTCGCCCTCGGTACGCCCCGGCAACTCGCCGTCGCCGTCATCACCGAGACCGACCTGGACCCGGCCGCGCTGCGTGACTGGCTGGCCGAGCAGGTGCCCGGGTACATGGTGCCCGAGCGGGTGGTGCTCACCGACGATCTGCCGTTGTCGGCCAACGCCAAGATCGACCGACGGGCGGTGGCCCGCCTGGTCGACGCCGCCCGCCCCGGGACCGAGCAGCTCGAACCGCCGGTCGGCGACATCGAGCGCGAGGTGGCCCGGATCTGGGCCGAGCTGCTCGGGGTGCCCGCCGTCGGGCGGCGGCAGAGCTTCTTCGCCGCCGGTGGCGACAGCCTGGTGGCGACCCGCTCGATGGCGCTGCTCGGCGCCGCCGGGCTGGACGGCGCGAACCTGCGCCAACTCTTCGCCACCCCGGTGCTGGCCGACTTCGCCGCCACCCTGCGCCGCGTCGAGGGGGACCGCCCGGTCGCCGTCGCACTGCGGGCCGACCCGGCGAACCGGTACGCGCCCTTTCCCCCCACCGACGTGCAGCGGGCGTACTGGCTGGGGCGCAGCAGCGAGTTCGCGCTCGGCGGCGTCGGCTCGCACTGGTACTGGGAGTTCGACGGCGCGGACGTCGACCTGGACCGGCTGGAGGACGCGGTCGACCTGCTGGTCGCCCGGCACGACATGCTCCGCGCGACCTTCGACGACGACGGCGACCAGCGGGTGCTGGCCGAGGTGGACCGGTTCCGGATCACCGTCCGCGACGGCGGTGACGCCGAACTGCGCGAACTGCGGGAGCGGATGGCCCACCGGGTCCCCGACCCGAGCCGGTGGCCGCTGCTGGAGATCGCCGCCGTCCGGTACGCCGACGGCCGGGTCCGGATCGGGTTCAGCTTCGACTACATCGTGCTCGACGCGCTCAGCATCGTGATCTTCTTCGACGAGCTGACCACGCTCTACACCGACCCGGCGGCCTCGCTGCGGCCGGTCGGCGTGACCTTCCGTGACTACGTGCTGGCCGACTCGTCGACCGTCGAGGACGACCAGCGGTACTGGCGGGAGCGGCTGGACAGCCTCCCGCCCGCGCCGCCGCTGCCGCTCGCCGTGGACCCGGACACCGTGGTCGCCCCGCGCTTCGTCCGCCGGGAGGACCGGCTCGACCCGACGCAGTGGGCCCGGCTGACCGAGCAGGCCCGGCGGCACGGGGTGACCCCGGCCAGCGTGCTCGCCGCCGCCTTCGCCGAGGTGCTGTCGGCCTGGTGCGGTCGCGGGGAGCTGACCCTCAACCTCACCCTGTTCAACCGTCGTGACGTGCACCCCGACATCAACAACATCCTCGGCGACTTCACCTCCCTGCTGCTGCTGGCGCATCGGGCGGGGGCGGGGGACACCTGGCTGGACGTGGTCCGGCGCACCCAGGAGCAGGTCTGGGAGGGGATGGCCCACGACTCGGTCTCCGCGCTGTGGGTGCTGCGCGAACTCGCCCGCCGTCAGCAGGGCGGCGCGGTCAGCATGCCGGTCGTGTTCACCAGCGCCCTCGGTGTCGCCGGTGGCATGAGCGAGATGTCCTTCCCCTTCGGCGAGCTGGTCTGGGGCATCTCGCAGACCCCGCAGGTCTGGCTCGACAACCAGGTGATGGAGCGCGACGGCGGACTGGTCTACAACTGGGACTCGGTCGACGACCTGTTCCCGCCCGGCCTGCTCGACGCCATGTTCGACGCGTACCGGGAGCTGCTGCTGCGGCTGACCACGGCGGACTGGGAGGCCGTGCCCCCGGCCCCGCTGCCGGCGGCGCAGCGGCGGGTCCGGGACACGGTCAACGACACCGCCGGCCCGCTGCCGACCGGCCTGCTGCACACCGGCTTCTTCCGGCACGCCGCCGCCACGCCCGACGCGACCGCCGTGGTCACCGCCGACGGACTCACGGTCGACTACCGCGAACTCGCCGTGCGGGCGCTGCGTCTCGGCGGGGCGTTGCGCGCGCACGGCGTCCAGCCCGGCGACGCCGTCGCGGTCACCCTGCCGCGCGGCGTCGACCAGGTCGCCGCCGTCCTCGGCGTGCTCGCGGCGGGCGGCCACTACGTCCCGGTCGGCGTCGACCAGCCGGCCGAGCGCCGCGACCGGATCTACTCCCGGGCCGGGGTACGCGCCGTCGTCGCCCGACCCGACCTGGACACCGGTCACCCGGTGGTGGCGCCGGACACGCCCGCCACCCCGTTGCCCGCACCGGTCGAGGTGGACCCGGACCGGCTCGCCTACATCATCTTCACCTCCGGCTCCACCGGTGAGCCGAAGGGCGTGGAGATCACCCACCGGGCGGCGCTGAACACCGTCGACGACATCAACACCCGCTACGGCGTCGGCCCCGACGACCGGGTGCTGGCCATCTCGGCGCTCGACTTCGACCTGTCCGTGTACGACGTCTTCGGTCTGCTCGGCGCCGGCGGTGCGGTGGTCTGCGTCGCCGACGAGGACCGGCGGGAGGCCCGCCGGTGGGTCGCCGTCGCCCGCAGTGCCGGGGTGACGATCTGGAACTCGGTGCCCGCGCTGCTGGACATGCTGCTGGTCGCGGCCGACACCGACGGCCTGCCCGACGGGCTGCGGCTGGCCCTGCTCTCCGGCGACTGGGTCGGGCTCGACCTGCCCGGACGGCTGCGCGACCGGTGCCCCGAGGCCCGGTTCGTCGCCCTCGGCGGGGCGACCGAGGCGGCCATCTGGTCCAACGCCTGTGACATCGACGTGGTGCCCGCGCACTGGCGGTCCGTGCCGTACGGGCTGCCGTTGCGCAACCAGCGCTACCGGGTGGTCGATCCACGCGGCCGGGACTGCCCGGACTGGGTCCCCGGTGAGCTGTGGATCGGCGGTGTCGGGGTGGCCCGGGGCTACCGGGGCGACCCGGAGACCACCGCACGACAGTTCGTCACCGTGGACGGACAGCGGTGGTACCGCACCGGGGACCTCGGCCGGTACTGGCCCGACGGCACGCTGGAGTTCCTCGGCCGGGTCGACTTCCAGGTCAAGATCCGTGGGCACCGGATCGAGCTGGGGGAGATCGAGGCGGCCGCGGAGGCGTACGCCGGGGTGGCCCGCGCCGTCGGGCTGACCGTCGGCGAGGGTACGCACCGGCGGCTGGCGCTGGCCGTGGTCGCCGCCGACGAGCCGGTCGACGAGGCGGCCCTGGTCGGCTTCCTGGCGACTCGGCTGCCCAGCTACATGGTGCCGGAGCGGGTGGTCGGCGTCCCCGGGCTGCCGCTGACCGCCAACGGCAAGGTGGACCGTCGGGCGTTGACCGCCCAGGTGGACACCGAACCCGACGACGCGGCCGACGAGAGCCCGCGCGGGGACAGCGAGAAGCTGATCGCCGAGATCTGGGCCGAGGTGCTCGAGTGCGAGCGGATCGGCCGGCAGCAGAGCTTCTTCGCCCTCGGCGGGGACAGCCTGCTGGCCACCCGGCTGGTGGAGACGCTGCGGCTGCGCCACGGGGTGGAGCTGTCGTTGCGGCAGCTGTTCCTGGCGCCGACCGTGGCGCAGTTGGCAGACGTCTTCGACGCCCACCGCGGCGCGGTGGAACCCGGTGACTTCGAGGAGGGCACGATATGAGTCAGTCGTCCGCCGGTGACCTGCTCGCCGAGTTGGAGAGCGTGGGGGTACGGGTCTGGTTGGAGGCCGGTCAGCTGCGTTTCCGGGCACCGCAGGGGGCGATGACGCCGGATCGTCGCGAGGCGTTGCGCGCCCGACGCGACGAGATCGTCGCGCACCTCGACAACGCCGCCGGCAACGGCACCCTGGTCCCCGACCGGGCGCACCGGCACGACCCGTTCCCGGTCACCGACGTGCAGGCGGCGTACCTGCTCGGGCGGGGCGAGACGTTCGCGTACGGCGGCGTCGCCTGTCACGGCTACGGCGAACTGGTCTATCCCGAGCTGGACCCGGAGCGGATGACCGCCGCCTGGCGGGCCCTGATCGCCCGGCACGACATGCTCCGCGCGGTGGTGGAGGCCGACGGCGCGCAGCGCGTGCTGGCGGAGGTGCCGCCGTTCGAGGTGCCCGTGATCGACCTGACCGGCCGTCCCGAGGCGGTGGTCGACGCGGCGGTCAGCGCCGTCCGCGCCGAGATGGACCACCTGGTGCACACGCCCGACCGGTGGCCGCTGTTCGCCGCCCGGATCACCCGCGCCGACCACCGGACCGTGCTGCACGTCTCGATCGACTTCCTGATCGCCGACTTCATCAGCGTCCAGGTGGTCCTCGACGAGCTGCACCGGCTCTATCACCGGCCGGACGAGCCGCTGCCGCCGCTGGAGATCACCTTTCGGGACTACCAGCTCGCCGAGCGCGCGGTGCGGGACAGCCCGCGCCACGAGCGGGACAAGCAGTGGTGGCTGGCCCGGGTCGACGAGCTGCCGGCCGCGCCGGAACTGCCCACGGTGGCCCGTCCCGCCGACAGCGAGGGCCGGTTCCGCCGCTGGGAGACCCGGCTCTCGTCGCAGGTCTGGGAGGGGCTGCGGCAGCGCGCCGGCCGGCACGGGGTCAGTCCGTCCGGTGCGGTGCTGGCCGCGTTCTCGGACACCATCGCGGCGTACAGCCGGCGGTCCCGGTTCACCCTCGACATCACCCTGCTCAACCGCGCGCCGGTGCACGACCAGGTCAACGCGCTGGTCGGCGACTTCACCTCGGTGGACCTGCTGGCCGTGGACGCCGACCCGACCCGCCGCTTCGACGAGCGGGCCCGGGACCTGCAGGCCCAGCTCTGGGAGGACCTGGACCACCGCTCGTTCAGCGGCATCGAGGTGATGCGGGAGATCGCCCGCCGGCAGGGCGCCGAGGCGGCCCTCTTCCCGGTGGTCTTCACCAGCGCCATCGGCATCACCTCGGCCGGGGCCGCCGCCGGCGGCGCGCCGCTGGGCGAGCTGGGCTACGGGATCAGCCAGACGCCGCAGGTCTGGATCGACTGCCAGAACATCGAGCGTGACGGCGGCCTGGTGTCCAACTGGGACGTCCGCGAGGAGGTCTTCCCGCCCGGCGTGGTCGACGACATGTTCGCCGCGTACGACGCGGTGCTGCACCGGCTGGCCGGCGACGACGCGGCCTGGACCGGGACCGGGCACCCGGACCCGCCCGAGGCGACGCGGGACCGTCGCGCCGAGACCAACCGGACGCAGGCCCCGGTCCCCGCCGGGATGCTGCACGACAGGGTGGTGTTGCAGGCGCTGAGCACCCCGGACCGGCCCGCCGTCGTCGCCGCCGACCGCACGCTGGACTACGCCGAGCTGCTCGGTCGGGCCGCCGGGGTGGCCGAGGCGCTGACCGCCGCCGGCTGCCGCCGCCAGGAACTGGTCGCGGTGGTCATGGACCGGGGCTGGGAGCAGGTCGTCGCGGTGCTCGGCGCGTTGCTGGCCGGCTGCGTCTACGTACCGGTGGACACCTCGCAGCCGGCGGCGCGCCGCCGGACCATCCTGACCAACGCCGGGATCCGGTGCGCGCTGACCCAGTCCCGAGTGGACCGGGACGGCTGGGCCGAGGGGCTGCGCCTGCTCGACGTGGACCTGCTCGGCACCGGGCAGCCGCAGCCGGTCGAGGGCTCCGGCGACCCGGAGGAGCTGGCGTACGTCATCCACACCTCCGGCTCCACCGGTAGCCCCAAGGGCGTCATGATCAATCACCGTGGCGCGGTGAACACGGTGCTCGACATCAACGACCGCTTCGGCGTCGGCCCCGACGACCGGGTGCTCGGCCTCTCCAACCTCGGCTTCGACCTGTCGGTGTACGACGTCTTCGGGCCGCTCTCGGTGGGCGGCGCGGTGGTGCTGCCCGACCCGCAGCGGCGCGGGGACCCGTCGCACTGGGCCGACCTGGTCGGCACGCACGGCGTCACGGTGTGGAACTCGGTGCCGGCCCAGTTGCAGATGCTGCACGACTACCTCGTCTCGGCCACCGCCACCGTGCCGGACGGACTGCGACTGGCGATGCTCTCCGGCGACTGGATCCCGGTGGCGCTGCCGGACCAGATCCGCGCCCGGGTGCCCGGACTGCGCATCGTCAGCCTCGGCGGGGCGACCGAGGCGTCCATCTGGTCGATCTGGTATCCGATCGAGCAGGTCGACCCGGAGTGGCGCAGCATCCCGTACGGCCGCCCGCTGACCAACCAGAGCTTCCACGTGCTCGACGCGGCCCTGCGGCCCCGTCCGGACCTGGTCAGCGGCGAGCTGTACATCGGCGGTGTGGGGCTGGCGGTGGGCTACCTCAACGACCGCGAGCGCACCGCCGAGCGCTTCGTCGTGCACCCGCAGACCGGTGAGCGGCTGTACCGCACCGGTGACCTGGGCCGGTACCTGCCCGACGGCACCATCGAGTTCCTCGGCCGGGAGGACCTCCAGGTCAAGATCCGGGGCTACCGGATCGAGTTGGCCGAGATCGAGGCGGCGCTGGGCGGACATCCGGCGGTCGCCGGGGCGGTGGTGGTGGTCGACGGCGACACCCCGCTGGAGCGGCGGCTGGCCGCGTTCGTCGAACCCGCCGGACGGCCGGTCACCGCCGCGCAGGCCGAGCACGACCAGGCCGCCCTGCGGCAGCTCGGCGTGGACGCCTGCGTCGACGCCGACAGCACGCTCGCCGGTGTCGACCGGGAGCGCTACCTCGCGTACGCCCACCGGCTCGACGACGTCGCGCTGCCGGCCATGGTGGACGCGTTCCGCGCCGCCGGGCTGTTCGCCGCCGGCAGCCGGCACCCGCTGGCGGACCTGCTGGACACCGCGCACGTCGCGTCCCGCCACCACCGGCTGGTCCGGCGCTGGCTGCGCGCGCTCACCGACGCCGGTCTGCTCGACCGGGACACCGACGGCCGGTACGGACTGACGCCGGCGGGCGCGGCGGCGGACACCGACGCCGGATGGCGGGAGGTGGAGCAGCTCGCCGACGCCGAGGACCGGGAACTGCTGGACTACTTCCGGGCCAGCACCGCGCACCTGCCCGCCCTGCTGCGCGGCGAGGACGACCCGCTGGCGCTGCTGTTCCCGCAGGGCCGGGTGGACGTCTCGCAGGGCCTCTACGAACGCACGCTGTTCAACCGGTGGGCCAACGAGGCGGCGGCGGCCCTGGTGCGGCGGATCGCCGAGCAGCGGATCGAGCCCGGGGCGCTGCGGGTGCTGGAGGTCGGCGCCGGGGCCGGCGGCACCACCGCCGCCGTGCTCGCCGCGCTGGACGGGTACGAGGTGGACTACCTGGCCACCGACCTGTCCCCGTTCTTCCTGGGCGAACTGCGGACCCGGTTCGGCGACCGGCCCGGCCTGCGCCTGGAAGCGGTCGACATCGACCGGGACCTGGCCGGGCAGGGCCTCTCCCCGAACTCGTTCGACGTGGTCGTGGCCGGCGACGTGCTGCACGCCAGCGCCGACGTCGGCCGGGCGCTGGACCGGCTGCGCGAGGTGCTCGCCCCGCAGGGCTGGCTGGTCGCCTGCGAGATGACCCGCGACCACCACCAGATCATGACCTCGCTGGAACTGCTGGTCCGTGTGGACGAGGCGACCGCCGACTTCACCGACCTGCGTCGGGGCACCGAGCAGGTGTTCCTCGACCGGCGGTCCTGGCTGGAGGTGCTGGGCGCGGCGGGCGCGGCGCAGCCGCTGTGCCTGCCCGAGCCGGACGGCTTCATCGCCGAGCTGGGCATGTGCGTGCTGGCCGCCCGGTTCAAGACCGACCGGGTGCGGATCTCCCGCGACGACCTGACCGAGCACCTGGCCGGTCGGCTGCCGCAGTACATGGTGCCGTCGGTGGTCCAGGTCGTCGACGCCCTGCCGCTCAACGCCAACGGCAAGGTCGACCGGGCGGTACTGCGCCGTCGACTGCCCCGGCGGGGCACGGCGACCGCCGCCGGGTCGTCCGGTGCCCTGGACAGCGACCTGGAACGTCGGATCGCGGCGGTCTGGGCCGAGGCGCTGCGGCTGCCCCGGGTCGGCCGGGACGAGAACCTGTTCGAACTCGGCGGGGACTCCCTGGTCGCGGCCCAGATCACCGGCCGGATCCTGGAGGAGATCCCGCAGGCCGCCGGCCTCTTCTTCGACCAGCTGCTGCGGCAGGTGCTGGAGCAGCCCACGGTGGCCGCCCTCGCCGGGCACGTCGAGGCGGAGTCGGCCACCCCGGTCACCGCGTCGCCGTCGGTGCCGGCCACGTCGGGCGGGGACGGGCTGTCCCCGCTGCACGAGGGCACCGACGGGGTGCCCTGGGTGCTGGTGCCCGGCGGCGAGGGTGTCGACGCGTACGCGGGTCTGGTGCCGCACCTGGCGGCGACCGGTCCGGTGCTCGGGTTGGCCCCGGGCGCGGCCGACGACCTGCTCCGGGTCGCCGCCGCGCAGGCCCGCCTGGTCACCGCGGCCGGACACCCGGCGGTACGGCTGGTCGGGTACGGCCTCGGTGCCACGTCCACGCTGGAGGTGGCGCGGTCGCTGATCGAGGCCGGCGGTCAGGTCGACGCGGTGGTGCTGATCTCGCCGTGGCGGCCGGCGGCCGGCGCCGACCCGGCGGCGGCGTACCGGGCGGAGACCGGTGCCGCCGGGGCGCCCGGCGAGGACTTCGCCGCGCGACTGGCGGCCGTCGCCCGGCACGAGCCGACGCTCTACGCCGGTGACCTCGTCGTGCTGCGGCCCACCGGCGCGGTGCCCTACGACGCGCAGAGTCTGGAGTTCTGGGCCGACCTCTGCCTGGGTGACATCCGCACGGTCGACGTGGACGCGGACCACCTGACGGTGCTGGGCCCGGCGGCCGGTACCGCGCTGGCGGCCCTCGACCCGGAGCCGGCGCGGTGACCGCTGTCGCCGTGCTCGGCGCCTCCGGGGCGGTCGGGCGGGCGGCGGTGGCGCTGTTGCGGTCCTGGGACGTCGGCCCGCTGCGGGTCGGCGCCCGGCGACCCCCGCAGCTCGACGGCGTCGACCGGATGGTCGTGGACGCCCGCGACCCGGCCGACCTGGCCCGGTTCTGCGCCGGTGCCCGGGTGGTGCTCAACTGCGCCGGCCCGGCCGTGGAACTGGTCGACCAGGTGGCCCGGGCGGCGGTGGCGGCCGGTGCCGACTACGTCGACGCGGCCGGTGACGACGCGCTGCACGCCGCCGTGACGGCGGTGGCCGGCGGCAGCGGCCGGACCGGCGTGGTGTCGGCCGGGATGATGCCCGGACTGACCGGGCTGCTGCCCCGGCTGCTCGCCGCCCACCTGCCCGACGGCGACCGGCTGACCGGGTACGTCGGCGGGCGGGACCGGTTCACGCTGACCGCCGCCGTGGACTACGTCGCCGCCGACGAGAGTTTCGGCTGGCCCGCCGCGGCCTGGCGGGACGGCCGGGTGGCCCGCAACGCGTTGCGCCCGGTGCCGGAGCTGACGCTGCCGTGGTTCCCCGAGCCGGTCACCGCCCAGCCCTACCTGGGCACCGAGACCGCCCGGGTGGCCGCCGTGCTGGGGCTGCGACAGGTCGACTGGTATTCGGTCTTCGCCGGCGAGCGGGTGCTGGCCGCGCTGCGGACCGGGTCCGGGACCGCCGAGAGCGGGCACCGGGAGGCCGGGGAGCGACTGTGCCGGGCGGCGGAGCTGGACCTCTTCGGCCACCCGGCGTACCAGAACCTGGTGGTCACCCTCGCCGGACCGAGCGGGGAGCGGACCGCCGTGGTCCGCAGCACCGGCGCCAGCGAACTCACCGGAAGCATGGCCGCGCTGACGGCCCGAGCGGTGCTGGCCGGCGCGGTACCGCCCGGTGTCTGGCACACCGACGAGGTCCTCGACCCGATCGCCACCGTCACCGAACTGGCGGCGGTGCCGGCGGTGCCGCTGGCCGCCGTGGTGGCGGACGTCTCCGCCGTCGAGCAGTACGAGGAGGACGTGATATGAAGCGACCCACCCGGGTGGTCGTCTGTGGCACCCGGTTCGGCCAGGTCTACCTGGAGTCCTTCCGCGAGGCGGACCCGAGCTTCGAGCTCGCCGGGGTCCTCGCCGGTGGCAGCGACCGGTCCCGCGCCTGTGCCGCGCACTACGGCGTGCCGTTGTACACGGCGGTGGACCAGTTGCCCGACGACATCGACATCGCCTGCGTGGTCATCCGGGGCGGGCTGCTCGGCGGCCGTGGCTCCGAGCTGGCCATGGAGCTGATGGCGCGCGGCGTGCACGTGCTCCAGGAGCACCCGCTGCACCACGACGAGCTGGCCCGTTGCCTGCGCCAGGCCCGCCGGCACAAGGTGGTGTACCAGCTCAACCCGTTCTATCGGCACATCACCCCGGTCCGTCGGTTCCTCGGCGCGGCGGGCGAACTGCTGCGCCGCCAGCCACCGCGCTACCTCGACGTGGCCTGCGGCTTCCAGTTGGCGTACTCGCTGCTGGACCTGCTCGGTCAGGCGCTCGGCGGGGTGCGGCCGTGGCGGTTCACCGAGCTGCCGGCCCTGCCCGCGTCGGTCACCTCGGCGACCGAGCTGGACCTGCCGTTCCGCAGCCTGGACGGGGTGCTGGCCGGGGTGCCGGTCACGCTGCGGGTACAGAACCAGATGGACCCGGCCGACCCGGACAACTACGCGCACCTGATGCACCGGATCACCATCGGCACCGAGGCCGGCAACCTCACGCTGGTGGGTACGCACGGCCCGACGGTCTGGACCGCGCGTCCGGACTTCCCCCGCGAGGTCGCCGGCATCGGCGCCGACCCGCACTTCGCCGCCGACCGTGACACCAGCACCCCCAGCGCCGTCACGTTCGGCCCGAGCGAGGTGCCGCACTACGACACGGTCTTCGGCACCACCTGGCCGCAGGGCGTACGCCGGGCACTCTGGACCCTGCGGGACACCGTCGAGCGGGGCGAGGACCCGCTGCGGCAGGGCCAGTACCACCTGACGCTGTGCCAGCTGTGGCAGGAGCTGACCGCTATCCTCGGCCCGCCGGAGCTGGTCTCCGCCGAGCCGCCCCGGATGCTCGGCGCGGGTGACCTGGCGGCCCTGGCGGCGGCCGGTGAGGCGGCGGTGGCCGACCCGGCGGCCGCGCGGGAGCCGGCGGGGGTGGGCGGGTGACCTCGGTCGAGACCAGCGCGCGACGGTGGCTGCGCTGCTACCGGCCCCGGCCGGCGGCCACCGTGCGACTGGTCTGCTTCCCGCACGCCACCGGCAGCGCGCCGTTCTACCGGAGCTGGGCCCGGGAGCTGCCGGACGACGTCGAGGTGCTGGCGGTGCAGTACCCGGGCCGGCTGGACCGGATCGCCGAGCCCGCGCTGACCGCCATGCCGGTGCTGGCGGACATGGTCACCGACGTGCTCGCGCCCCGGCGTGACCTGCCGATCGCCCTCTTCGGGCACAGCATGGGCGCCGCCGTGGCCTACGAGGTGGCACGCCGGCTGGAGCAGCGGCACGCCGCGCCGCTGGCGCACCTGTTCGTCTCGGGACGGCCCGCGCCGTGCCACCACCGGCCGGGCACCAAACACCTGGGCCCGGACGACGACCTCTGGGACGAGCTGCGCCGACTGGGCGGGACCGACCCGGCAGCGCTGGAGAACCCGCAGCTCCGGTCGGCGTTGCTGCCGACGCTGCGGGCGGACTACCGGCTGATCGAGAGCTACCGCCCGGTCGACGCCGCGCCGCTTGCCACCCCCGTCTCGGCGCTCGTCGGCGACGTGGACACCGAGGCGCTGGTGGACGAGGTGGCGGCCTGGGCCGGTTACACCCGGGCCGCCTTCGACCTGACCGTCTTCGACGGCGACCACTTCTATCTGGTGCCGCACCGGACGAAGGTGCTGGCCGGTGTCATCCGGAGCCTCGGCCTGACGTGACCGGGCCCGCCGCCTCGCGCGGCGGGTGCGCGGACGCGTCCAGGTGGCGCCGCCACAACTGGCGCCGCCTCGGCTTGCCGCTGGTGGTACGCGGGATCGTGCCGGACGGCACCGGCACCACGTGCACGTCGGCCGCCGGCACCAGCGGCGCGACCAGGGCGGGGATCCGGGGCAGCCACTCCGGCCGGGGATGTTCCAGGTGGACCACCACGGTCGGGGCCCCCGCCACCAGGCCGAGCACGGTGGCCAGCCGTCCGGGCGGCGCGTCCAGGGCCGCGCCGAGCACCGCGTCGACGTCCTCGGCGAACACCGTCCGGCCGTGGACCTTGAGGCTGTCGCCGAGGCGGCCCAGCACGAAGAGGTGCCCGTCCCGCAGGAACCCGGCGTCCCCGGTGCGGACCGTGCCGTCGAAGGGCGGGCCGCCCGCGTACCCGTCGGCGACCGACGCGCCACCGACGACGATCTCACCGACCGTCCCGTCGTCGACCGGCCGGCCGTCGTCGTCCACCACTGCGATCTCGGCCCCGGTGACCGGGCCGCCGCAGCCCACCACGGGTACGCCGTCCGGGCCGGGTACCTGCCGCCACCCGGTCCGCAGCGGCAGCCCGGTCACCGCCAGCGTCGCCTCCGCCAGCCCGTACGCGGGCAGCAGCGCCTCCCGGCGCAGCCCGTGCGGGGCGAGCAGGTCGGCGAAGGCGGTCAGGGTGGCCGGTGGGATCCGTTCGGCGCCGACGATGACCGCCCGCCACTGCCGGAAGTCCAGCCCGGCGAGCTGCTCCGGGCGGACCCGCCGCAGCACGTGCGCCAGCCCGAAGCCGGGCATCGCGGTCAACCGGGCCCCGGCGCGACCGAAGCACTCCAGGTACCGGCTCGGCCGGCGGACGAACTCCGCCGGGGTGAGCAGCCACAGGTCGGCGCCGGTGACGACCGGTGCCAGCAGGCATCCGACCAGGCCCATGTCGTGGTGCACCGGCAGCCACGAGGCGGTCGCGTCGTCGGGCGTCATCTCCAGCCAGTCCCGGACGGCCGCGATGTTGGCCTCCAGTGCGGTCCGTGGCACGCGCACCCCGCGTACCGCCCCCGTGGTGCCGGAGGTGAACTGGAGCAGCGCCACCCGGGCCGGCGCCACCTCCACCGGCGCCGTCGCCTCGGCGGGCAGGTCCGCGACGTCGACGGTGGACACCCCGGCGTCGGCCGCCGCGCGGGCCACCGAGGGCGCGGACGCGCCGTCGACCACCAGCAACCGGGGCCGCATCGCCGTCAGGGCCGCGCTCAGGTGCTCGGCGTACCGGTCGGGGTCGCCGAAGGCGGTGGGCGGGGCGAGCGGGGACACCGTCGCACCGGCCAGCAGCGCCCCGAACAGGGTGCCGACGAATCCGGGCCCGGAGGGCAGCACCACCCCGACCACGTCGTCCGGGCGTACGCCCCGCGCGGCCAGCCCGGCGGCGTGTCCGTGGGCCAGCCCGGCCAACCGCGCGTACGACCACCGGTCCCAGTCCCCGTCCGGGCGGGAGAAGCGGACGCCCCGGTCGGCGCGCGGCTGCCCCAGCCAGGACAGCAGCCCGGTCATACCGGTCGGGCCTCGATCACCGGGAACATCGGCGTCTGCGTCGCCTCGACCAGTTCCAGCCCGGCCCCGGCCAGGATCGCCCGTTGCTCGTCCAGGCTGCGCGCGCCGCCCGCGCTCAACGTCAGCATCAGCATGTCCATCCGACGGGCCAGCGGCGTGCTCTCCGCCTCGGACTGCCGTCCGGCCTCGAGGATGAACACCCGGCCCTGCGGGGACATCGCCGCCCGGATACGGCGCAGCACCCCGGTCGCCTCCTCGTCGCTCCAGCTGTAGAGGATCCGCTTGAGCACGTACGCGTCGCCACCGGACGGGATGTCGTCGGTGAGGAAGCTGCCGGGCACCACGCGTACCCGGTCGGTGACGCCGGCCGTGGCGAAGGTCTCCGGCGCGTTCGCCACCACGCCGGGCTTGTCGAACAGCACGCCGCGCATCCGGGGGAAGCGGCCCAGCAGGTCGGCGAGGAACCGGCCGTTGCCGCCGCCGACGTCGACCACCGTGCCGAAGCGGGACCAGTCCGAGGCGCGCAGGATGGCCATCAGCTCCATCCCGGTGACCCCGCTCATCACCTTGTCGAACGCCTCGCCGTCGGCGGGGTGCTGCCCGAAGTGGTCCCACATGCCGATGCCGTGGACCGCGTCGAAGGCGCCCTCGCCGGTGCGCAGGGTGTGGTCCAGGCCCTCCATCGCCCGGGTGCAGACCACGGGGGAGAGGAAGATGTCCCGGGCCGAGAAGGGGTGGTCGGCGCGCAGCAGGTCGGCCATCGGGGTCAGCCCGAACTCGCCGGGCGCGACCTCGGCGAACAGGTCCCGGGAGGCCAGATACCGCAGTGCCTTGGTCAGCGACGGCTCGTGGGCGTCACAGGCGCGGGCCAGGTCCGCGGCGGGCATCGGCCCGTCGGCGAGCTGGTCGGCGACCCGCAGCAGGCAGACCGCCCGGATCGTGTACGGCAGCAGGTAGTCGCCCACCTCCATCAGCCGCAGGATGGCCGGTACGTCGATGCGGGCACGTCGTCTCGTCAGCATCGCTGCTCCTTGTCGGTCTCGGTCGGTGCGCCGTCGGCCGGTGGGGTCACGCGGCCGGCCGTGCCGGTTGCGCCCGCCCGTGCAGCAGGTGACCGGCGAGGGTGGCGAGATGGTCTCCGGTGGGCGTGTCGAAGCTGTCCAGCCAGAGCGCCCGGCGGTACCACCAGTGCAGCGGGTACTCCCAGGTCGCGCCGAGCCCGCCGGTGACCTGGAGGGCGTCCTCGCAGGCGCGTACGGCGGCCTGCCGGGCCGCCACGACGGCCTCGGCGTACGCCTGGGCGATCTCGTCCGGTGCCGCGTCGTCCGGACCGGCGCCGACCAGCCAGCAGGCCCGCAGCGCGAGCGAGGTGGCCAGTTCCAGCGCCACGTACCCGTCGGCCAGCCGGTGCGCCACCGCCTGGTACGCCCCGATCGGTCGGCCGAACTGCACCCGGTCCAGCGCGTGCCGGCGGGCCAGGTCCAGGGCTCGGCGGGCGACGCCGACGGCCTCGCAGGCCAGCAACGTGCCGGCGTGCCGGCGCGCGTCGGTCAGCACCCGCTCGGCGGCCTCCGGCCCGACCAGCATCTCGGCGGGGGTGTCGACCAGGTGCAGCAGTGCGGCGCCACGCAGCCGGTCCAGGGCGGGCTGCGGCGCGACGGTGAGCCCGTCGGCTGCGGCACCCACCAGGAACAGGGCCGGGCCGGTGTCGGTGTCGGCGGCGACCACCAGCGCGGTGGCCCCCGCCACCTCGGTCACCAGGCCGCGTCGGCCGGTCAGCCGCCAGGTGCCGGCGCGTTGCTCGGCGCGGGTGCCCTGGCCGGTGTCCGGGTCGTCCTGCCAGGCCAGGGTGAGCGGACCTGTCGGCAGGTCACGCCCGGCCGCCACGAGGACCGGGTGGGCCAGGCCGACCGTGCTCCACCAGCCGACGGCGGCCAGCGCGTACCCGGCCTCCTGGGCCAGCAGGCCCTTCTCCACCACCGGAAGCTCCGGGTCGCACCAGCCCTGCCGGCGCAGGTGCGGCCACCCGTCCGGATCGGCGTCGCCCGACTCGGCGAGCGCGGCGACCCGGTCGACCGGGTACCGGTCGGCGAGCAGCCGGGCGGCGGCCGACGCCAGGTCACGCTGGTCGTCGGTGAGGGCGAAGTCCATGGTCATCCTCTCCGGGTCACCGGGTGCGGGGCAGGCCGAGCACGCGTTCGGCGATGATGCCGCGCAGGATCTCGGAGGTGCCGCCCTCGATCGAGTTGGCGCGGCTGCGCAACCGCAGGTGCTGCCAGTGGCCGGCGGCGTGGCTGTCCGGGCCGTCGAGCACGGCCGCCGGGCCGAGTAGCCGCAGCGCGAACGCGGCCAGCCGCTGGTTGGTGACCGACCAGTGCAGCTTGAGCACCGAGCTCTCCGGGCCGGGCTTGCCGGTCCGCGCCAGCGTGGCCATCGTCCGGTGACCGGTCCAGCGCAGGGCCTGCAACTGCACGTGCAGCTCGGCCAGCTCGGCGCGGACCGTCGGGTCGTCGGCCAGCCCGAGGTCGCGGACGGTGCGCAGCAGCCGGTCGAACTCGACGGTCAGCCGGGCGGTGAGGGTGATGCCGAAGGTGCCGCGTTCGTGGGCGAGGGTGGTCATCGCGATCCGCCAGCCCTCGCCGACCGGCCCCAGCACGCAGTCGCGGGGCACCAGCACGTCGTCGAGCACGATCTGGTTGAAGTCGGCGTCGCCGGTGCTCTGCCGCAGCGGCAGCACCTGCACCCCGGGGCTGCGCATGTCGACCAGCAGGCAGGTCAGGCCGGTGTGCGCGGTGGAGTCGGGCTGGGTGCGGGCCAGCAGCAGACACCAGTCGGCCTGGTGGGCGTAGGACGACCAGACCTTCTCGCCGGTGACCCGCCATCCGTCGGCGGTGGCCGTCGCCCGGGTCCGCACCGCGGCCAGGTCACTGCCCGCGTCCGGCTCGGAGAAGCCCTGACAGAAGACGTACGCGCCGGAGAGGATCGGTTCCAGGAAGCGTTGCTGCTGCTCGGGGCTGCCGTGCGAGACGATGGTGGGTCCGACCATGCCCAGGCCGATCACGTTGCTGTGGTCCGGCGCCTCGGCCAGCGCGCTCTCCTCGGCGTAGATGCCCTGGTAGGTCGGGGGCAGCCCCCGCCCGCCGTAGGCGGCCGGCCAGGTCAGTCCGGTGTAGCCGGCGGCGTGCAACGCCTTGGTCCAGTCACCGGGTGCGCCGCCGTCGCGGTGCCGGGGCACCTGCTCGGCCAACCAGGCGCGCAGGTCACGCCGGAACGCGGCTTCCTGCGGGGTGTCACGCAGGTGCATCGCTCAGCCCTCCCGCGCGGTCACGGCGCGCGACGGGTCGCGGTAGGTGCTCACCCCGGCGCCGAAGTACCGCTCGCGCAGCGTCGTCTCCGCCGGGTCGTACGCGGTCCGGAACAGGCCCCGCCGTTGCAGCTCCGGCACGAGCAGGTCGCAGATGTCGTCGATGCCGTCCGAGGGCGGGCAGGGGATCAGGTTGAAACCGTCCACGTCGGCGACGGTCAGCCACTGCTCCATCCGGTCGGCCACCTGCTCGGGCGTGCCGAACAACGTCACCGGGGCGTCCACCCGGGGCCGGCGGGGGCGGGAGACCAGGTACTTCACGTCCCCGACCGTCCAGGTGCGGTCCGGGCTGAGCTTGCGCAGGAAGCCGAGGAAGGAGTGACTGGCCTGGCTGCGGATCTCGTCCACCGGGGTCTCGTCGGGGAAGGCGGCGAGGTCGATGTCCATCCACCCGCACCACTTGGCGAGCTGCCCCTCGCTGCTCCACAGCGTGTTGTACGCCTCCGCCTTGGCCTTGGCCTCGGCCCGGTCCCGCCCGATCATGACCATGCCGCCCTGCAACGCCTTCACCATGCCGGGGTCCCGGCCGTGCCGGGCCGCCGCCGCGCGCAGGGCGGCCACCGGCTCCGCCCCCGAGGCGGGATCGGCCAGGGTCAGGAAGACCACCTCGGCGTGCCGGGCGGCGAACTCGATGCCCCGGGGCGAGGAGCCGGCCTGGTAGAGCACCGGTGTGCGCTGCGGGGACGGCTCGCACTGGTGTGGACCCCGGACGCTGAACCAGCGGCCCTCGTGGTCGATCTGGCGGACCCGGTCCGGGTCGGTGAAGATGTCGCGTTCGGCGTCGCGGACCACCGCGTCGGCGTCCCAGCTCTCCTCCCACAGAGCGCGGGCGACCTGGACGTACTCGTCGGCCCGCTCGTAGCGCTCGTCGTGGTCGAGGTACTCGCCGAGGCCGTTGGCGGTGGCCGAGCGCAGGTAGGAGGTGACGATGTTCCAGCCGACCCGTCCGCCGGTGAGGTGGTCCAGCGAGGAGAAGAGTCGGGCGCACTCGTAGGGGGAGTGGTAGGTGGTGGAGTAGGTGATCGCGAAGCCGAGGTGTCGGGTCGCCGCCGCGGCGGCCGACAGCAGCAGCGCCGGGTCGATCGAGGGGATCTGCACCGCGTGTCGCACCGCCGGTGCCCAGGAGCCCCGGTAGACGTCGTAGACGCCGTGGATGTCGGCGAAGAACAACGCGTCGATGCAGGCCGCCTCCAGTTGGCGGGCCCGGGAGATCCAGTAGTCCAGCGACCGGTATCCGGTGGCCGTCCGGTCGCCGGGGAGCCGCCACATGCCCTTGAACTGCGGTGACGGCGAGCACTGGGTGAACACGTTCAGATGCATGCCCGGTTCCTCACATCCGTTCCGGCCCGGTACGGGCAGCGCGCTGCCAGGTGACGACACGCTACCGGTTGCCGGTAACAACACGCCACACCCAAGATACAAGTGAAGCATCTATGATGCGTCATGTGCCTAAACTCAATGGCAGGAACCACGTCAACCTGACCGTCCGCGACCTGGACCGCAGCACCGAGTGGTACTGCCGGGTCATGGACTTCACGCCGGTACGCGACGCGACACCCGCCGAGTCCGGGTTCACCTTCCGGACGTTGGTGCACCGGGGGTCGCTCTCCTCGATCGTGCTCGGCCAGGCCGTCGAGCCCGACCCGGCCCCCTTCGACGAGCGTCGGGTGGGCCTGCACCACCTGGGCTACCACGTCCCCGAGATGGCCGACCTGGACGAGTGGGCCACGCACCTGGACGCCGTCGGCGCCGAGCACTCCGGCGTCCGCGAACTGTTCCTGGAGGCCGGCTACGGCATCTGGCTGCGCGACCCGGACAACATCTGGCTGGAGTTCTACTGGCTCAACGCCGACTACTTCATGGACCGGCTGCGCCAGCAGCGTCGGGCCGAACGGGCGGCGCGGGTGGCCGCCGACGGGCATTGACTGTCGGGTCTTGCCGAACACAACACACACTATGGATAGTGGGTGCGGGCCGACGACTTGGAGAGCGACGTGGAAGAGACCCGGAACACCGTCTACTGGCACGACACCGAGCCGGTCGAGGTCGGCGAACCCCTCGACGGTGACGCGAGCTGCGACATCTGCATCGTCGGCGCGGGCTACACCGGCCTGTGGGCGGCGCACTTCCTCGCCGAGGCCGAGCCCTCGGCCGACATCAAGGTGCTGGAGGCCGAGGCGGTCGGCGGCGGCGCGTCCAGTGCCAACGGCGGTTTCGTCGGGCTGACCGCGGGCAAGGTGCTGCGCCGGCTGCTCTGGTACTACGGCCGGGAGAAGGCCGCGGGTGTCTACCGCAGCGGCGCCCGGTCGATCATCGACATCGGGCGGTTCTGCCGCCAGTACGGCATCGACGCCGACTTCGCGATGAACGGCGTGCTCCAGGTGGTCACCGACCGCAAGCAGTTGGCCCGGCTCGAACTCCAGGTCAAGCGCAGCGAACGCACCGGCCTGCGCGGATCGTTCAAGCTGCTGGACCGCGACGAGGCACAGCAACGCATCGGCTCCCCGCAGGTGCTCGGCGCGCTGCGCACCACCGGCGCGCTGGTCAACCCGCACCGACTGGTGCAGGGCCTGGCCCGCGTCGTCCGCGAGCAGGGCGTGGACATCCACGAGCGGACCCCGGTCACCGAGATCCGCAAGGTCGGCGGACGCTACCGGGTGACCACCCCCACCGGCACGGTCACCGCCAACGAGGTCGTCCTGGCGACCAACGCCTGGCAGCACAGCTTCGCCCAGACCCACACCAAGGTCATGCCGGTGTGGAACTACCTGATGGTGACCGAACCGCTGACCGACGCGCAGCTCTCCCGGGTGGCCTGGCCCGGCCGGGAGGGGGTCAGCAACTCGCTGTCCTTCGCCCACGCGGCCCGGCTCACCGCCGACAACCGGGTGGTCTGGTCCGGCGGCCGGTGGTACTACTACGACCAGCGGAACACCGACCGCTCCCACCTGCGCAACGACGCCGCCCACGCCGCGCTGCGGGAGTCCTTCGCCCGCTTCTTCCCGGCCTGGCGGGACGTCCGGTTCAGTCACGCCTTCGGTGGCCCGATCGGCTGGAGCCGCACCTTCATCCCGCAGTTCGGCCGCACCGACGACGGCCTGGTGTACGGGCACGGCTACACCGGCAACGGGATCGCGCCCAGCCACACCGGCGGCAAGATCCTGCGGGATCTGGTGCTGCGCCGGGACACCGAGTACACCGACCTGGCGTACGTGACCGTGAACCAGCCGAAGTTCGCCAAGGGCGCGATGGGCGACAAGGGCGCGCACCTGTTCATCTGGCGGCAGGAGACCGGTGACCGCCTGCCGCTGATGCTGCCGCACCCGGCCGCGCTGGCGCCCCGGTCGTTCTTCGCCGGACGTGCCGCACGCCGGGCCGCCGGCGCCAGCCGCTGACCCGTCGCACCGCGCAGCGGCCCGGCCGACGGCCGGGAACCACGCTGGACCGGCGGCCCGGCCGGCCACCACCGGCCGGGCCGCCTGTTCAGCTCAGGTCGGTGGTGCCGAACTGCCGGCTCTGCCCGACCGCCAGGTCCCAGAGGGCGTCCGCCGGGCGGCCCGACTCGGCCCACGCCTTGCGGGCCAGCTCGACCGGGGCCAGCACCGGCTCGGCGGAGAGCGCGAACGTGCCCCAGTGGATGGTGACCATCCGTTCCGCCCCCAGGTCGCCGCACGCGCGCACCGCCTCGGCCGGGTCCATGTGCAGCGGCTTCATGAACCAGCGCGGCCGGAACGCGCCGACCGGCAGCAACGCCACGTCGATGCCGGGGAAGCGCGCGCCGATCTCGGCGAAGGCCGGCCCGTACGCCGAGTCACCGGCGAAGAAGACCCGGTGGGTCGGCGTCTCCTCCGAGGTCATCAACCAACCGCCCCAGAGGCTCTGGCAGGTGTCGAAGAGGCCCCGCCGGCTCCAGTGGTGCGCCGGGGTGAAGTCGAACCGTACGCCGCCCACGACGGTCGACTCCCACCAGTCCAGCTCCACCACCCGGCGGAAACCCCGTGTCTGGAACCACCAGGCCAACCCGGCCGGCACCAGCACCGGGGTGTCCCGGGGCAGTCGGCGGACGGTCGGCTCGTCGAGGTGGTCGAAGTGGTTGTGGCTGATCACCACCGCGTCGATCGGCGGCAGCGACTCCCACGACACCCCGGGCGGGGTGTACCGGCGCGGCGTGCCCGGGATCTTGTCGGCGAAGACCGGATCGGTCAGCACCGCCCGGCCGCCGAGCTGCACCAGGCAGGTGGCGTGACCGATCCAGGTCACCGCGGCCTGCCCGGCACCGACCCGGGGCACCGCCTCCTCCACCACCGGCACCCGGCCACCGGTCGCGCCGACCGGGCGGGTGCCACGCTCGCGCATCAGCCGCAGCACCGCCGCCGGGCCGGGCACGGGGTGCGTGAGCCGGTCGGTGAAACCACCGGGCCAGTCACGCCCGCGGGGTGCCCCGGTGAGCCGGGCGAGAGCGCGGTGCACGGCGCGTGGTCGGTACACGGGTTCCTCCTCGGGTAGTGGGGTCGGCACCGGACGCCGGGCCGGCGCACGTCACCCTCGCTTGTGCGCGGTGAGCAGCAGGTAGCCCAGGCAGGACTCGGCGACCGCCTGGAGGTCCAGGACCGCGTCACTGAGCTGGCGCAACACCCGGGGCCCGTACGTGCCGGCGAGGCGCTCGCGCTCCCGCGCCACCGCCTCCCGGGTGGCCTGGTGGGAGCGGCGGACGTGGGCCCCGGCGTCGACGACGTCGACCACCTCGAAGCCGGCCTCGCGGACCAGCTCGACGTAGGTCGGCACGGTCGGCGGCATCGACATCGGCATCGCCGACCAGATCCGCGCCTGCGCGTCGTCCATCGGCCGGGCCAGGGTGAGTTCGGCGAGGACGAGCCGCCCGCCGGGGCGCAGCACCCGGTGTGCCTGGCGCAGCGCGAGGGCCTTGCCCGGCACGTGCACCAGCACCTCCAGCAGCAGTGCCGCGTCGAACCACCGGTCCGGGTACGGCAGGGCGGTGGCGTCGGCCCGGGTGAAGCGGACCCGGTGGGCCAGCCCCTCCTCGGCCGTGAGCTCACCGGCCCGGTCGACCTGTCGACCGCTGAGCGAGACACCGCTGACCTCGGCGCCGGTCACCCGGGCGACGTGACGGCTGGGTCCGCCCGTGCCGCAGCCGACGTCCAGGACGTGGTCGCCCGGCCCGACCGCGAGCCGTTTGGCGAGTTCGTCGTTGAGCCGTGCCTGCGCCTGCGCGACGCCTGCCGGGTCGTGCTCGTCCGACCAGTAGCCGTAGTGCAGGTTGTCGCCGTAGACGGCGTCGAGGAACGGGCCCATCAGATCGTAGAACAAGCCGACCCGTTCGGCCCGTGTTGCCGGATCTTCGGTCACCTGCGACCTCCCCCGTGGATTGACGTATCTCAGCATAGTGTCCGTCGTTTGCGGCAAACACAACACTGTCTTTATGTAGCTTCTAGGCCGCCGGTGGTGTCTTCGTTAGGCTGTGCGCAGAACCCACACCGACTGACCACGGAACGGACGGTGGACCGACTGATGAGCAACTCTGCCAAGGTGCTGGACCGCGCGGAGCGCATCGCCGAGGAGGTGCTGTTCCCGACGGCGGAGGAGGTCGACGCCGCCGACACCGTCCCGGCCACCCACCTCGACCTGCTCGCCGCCGAAGGCTTCTACGGTCTGGCCGGCCCGCCGCAGTTCAGCGAGATGGCCGCCGAGGAGACCGAGACGGCGGCCCGCGCGTTGGAGATCATCGCCAGCGGATGCCTCAGCACGGCGTTCGTCTGGGCGCAACACCACAGCGCGGTGATGGCGGCGACGCACAGCCAGCGGCCCGGCATCTCCGACCAGTGGCTGGAGCCGCTGTGCCGGGGCGAGCGGCGCGCCGGGCTGGCCATCCTCTCCGCCACCCGGCCCGGCCCGCCGGCGGTACGCGCCGAGGCGGTCGACGGCGGCTGGCTGCTGCACGGCACCGCCTCCTGGGTGACCGGGTGGGGCCTGGTCGACACCCTGTTCACCGCCGCCCGGGACGCCTCGGACACGCTCGTCTGGTCGCTGCTGGACGCCACCGAGAGCGACACCCTCAGCGTCACGCCCGTCGACATGGTCGCGGTGGCGGCCAGCCGCACCGTGCAGGTCACCTTCACCGGCCACTTCGTGCCGGAGCACCGGGTCACCGGCACCGTCCCGCACGCGGTCTACCTGCAACGCGACCCGGCCACCCTGCGGTTCAACGGATCGCTGCCGCTGGGCGTGGCGACCCGCTGCGCCCGGCTGATCGGGCCGAGCCCGCTGGACGCGGCGATCGACGAGTGCCGGGCGACCCTCGACGCCGCCGGCCCGCAGGACCTGCCCTCGGCCCGGGGCGCGGCCGCCGCCCTGGCCCTGCGGGCCGCCGGCCTGCTGGCCACCACCACGGGCAGCGCCGCCGTGCTGCGGCACGGCCCGGCCGAGCGGCTGATGCGGGAGGCGTTGTTCCTGCTGGTCTTCGGCACCCGTCCGGGCATCCGCGCCGATCTGATCGCGCGGCTGCACCGGGGCTGAACCACCGCACCACCCGCCGACCACGCGCCCGGGGTACGGATTCCGTACCCCGGGCGTCCGTCGGTCAGGACGCGGTCAGGACGTCGGTCACCACGGCGGCGGTCGGCGCCACCATGACCGGATCGGTCACCGCGAAGTGGTCGCCGGTCACCTGCCGGCGGGTTGTCACGGCACCCTCGGGAAGCCGTTCGCCCAACGGCACCAGATAGCCGCCGGCCGCGCCGCCCAGCGCGGTCCGGGCCTCCAGCAGGTGCACGGTGAGGCCCGGTGCCGCCGGCACCGGGTAGCGCACCAGAGCCCGGGTGTGCGCGGCGAAGACCCCGAACAGCCGCTCGGCCGAGTCCAGGCCCAGCGACGCCAGCTCCGGGCGGGCGGCGGCCACCTGCGGCCAGGCCGCCCGCAACGCCTCCACCCCGGAGGCGTCCGCGTCGACCGGGGCGTTCTCGTCCACCTCGCCCCGGGTCACGTCGGTCAGGAACGCGCGGACCAGTTCGGCGGCGCTCGGCTCGGCGACCGTGCCGGGCGGGCCGACCCAGGGGTCGATCAGCACCGCCGTGCAGGTACGCCCCGCCTCGGTCAACTGCCGACCCACCTCGTAGGCCAGCACCGCGCCGAGCGACCAGCCGACCAGGCGTACCGGGGTGTCCGCCGGCAGCGTGGCGCTCAGCGCGTCCCGGTAGGCGCGGGCCAGCTCGGTCAGGGTCGGCGGCACGGTGGCCGTACCGTCCAGCGCGGGCGAGGCGACCCCCAGCACCGGCCAGCCCTCCGGCAGCCGCGCGACCAGCTCGCGGTAACAGAGCAGGTCGCCGCCGACCGGGTGGATCAGCACGACCGGCGTGCCGTCACCGGGAGCCAGCGACTGCACCGGAGACGCCCCGGCGCCCGCGTCCCGCTCGTCGAGCAGACGGGCCAGCTCGGCGACGGTCCGGTGCTGGTAGAGGGCGGCCAACGGGAGCCGGCTGCCGAACTCCCGCTCGACCCGGTTCATCAGTTGCGCCGCCTGCAACGAGCTGCCGCCGAGGGCGAAGAACGGGTCGTCGACGCCGACCGAGGGCAGGTCGAGCAGGTCCGACCAGAGCGTGGCCAGTCGCCGCTGGGTAGCGGTGTGCGGGGCGCGGAACCGTCCGCCGCCCGGTGCCAGACCGGCCGCGTCCGCGACCAGGGCGGCCCGGTCCACCTTGCCGTTGCCGGTCAGCGGCAACGCCTCCCGTACCTCGATCACCGGCGGCACCAGGTACGCGGGCAGCGTCGCGCCGAGCGCCGCGCGGACCTCGTCGGCGAGGTCCGGCTTCGCCGCCTCGGCGGCCACGAAGGCGACCAGCGACGCGCCCCGCTCGCCCCGGCGGGCGACCACCACGGCGTCGGTCACCCCCGGCTGCGCGACCAGCGCCGCCTCGATCTCACCCAGTTCCACCCGGAAGCCGTTGATCTTCACCTGCGGGTCGTCGCGGCCGAGGAACTCGATCACCCCGTCCGGGCGGTACCGGCCCAGGTCGCCGGTGCGGTAGAGCCGTTCGCCGGTGACCGGATGGGTGACGAAGGCGGCGGCGGTCAGCTCCGGCGCGTGCAGGTACCCGTCGGCCAGCCCCCGCCCGGCGATGTACAGGTCACCGGGCACCCAGTCGGGCCGGTGGGCGAGTCGGGAGTCCAGGACGTGGAAGCGCTGGTTCCGCAGCGGCCAGCCGTACGGCACGCTGGTCCACTCCGGGGGCACCCGGGCGGGCACGTCGAACCAGTTCGACCAGATCGACGCCTCGGTGGCCCCGCCGAGCGCCATGCACCGGGCCCTCGGGGCGATCTCGGCCAGTTCGCGGCCGAGCGACAACGGCACCCAGTCCCCGCTGACCATCGCCACCCGCAGCGGCTCCGGGCGCGCGCGGTCCGCCGCCGCCCGGACGTAGTCGACGAACATCGCCAGGTAGGCCGGCACCGAGTTCCACACCGTCACGCCCGCCCGGACGGCCAGCTCGTGCAGGTGCACCACCTCGCGGGCCTGACCCGGATCGGGGACGACCACGGCGCCGCCGACGGCCAGCAGACCGAAGACGTCGTACACGGAGAGGTCGAAGGTGAACTCCGAGACGGCCAGCACCCGGTCGGCGGCCCCGACACCGAAGCGCGTGTTGACGTCCACGATGGTGTTCGCCGCGCTCTGGTGCCGGATCATCACGCCCTTCGGCGTGCCGGTGGTGCCGGAGGTGAAGATGACGTACGCCAGGGCCTCCGGCTCGTCGGTGACCTCGGCGTCGGGCAGGTCACCGTCGGGCAGGTCGGACAGCCGCCAGCGGACCGCGTCGGCGGGGGCCCCGTCGAGGTCGTCGTCGGTGTCGCCGAGCACCGCGCGTACGCCTGCTCCGGCGAGGATCTGCGCGCGGCGCGGCAGCGGCCAGGCGGGCGCGACCGGCACGTAGGCCGCGCCGCTCATCAGCACCCCGAGCAGCGCGGCGATCTGGTCCGCGCCCCGCTCGGCGACGACCGCGACCAGGTCGCCCGGGCCGCGTCCGGCGGCCCGCAGCGCGGCGGCCACCGCGCCCGCCCGTTCCCGCAGTCGCCGGTACGTCACGGTGCCGGCGGAGGTGACCACCGCGTCGGCGTCCGGGGTGCGGCGGGCCTGGGCCAGGAAACCGCCGTGCAGGGTCTGCGCGGCCACCTCGGCGGCGGTGTCGTTGGCCTGCGCCCGGACCGCGAGCTGCCGCGCCGGGGTCAGCCGGTCACCCCGCGCCGCCGACCAGGCCGCGTCGTCGCCGGCCAGGTCGATGAGCAGGTCCCGGTACGCGGCGAACATGTCGTCGACCATTCCGGGCGGGTAGAGCCCGTCGGCGGTGTCCCAACTGAACACCATCTCCCCGGACCGCATGAACACCTGGTGGTCGAAGGCGACCTGCGGGGTGCGGACCAGCGACTCACGGCGCTGCCAGCCGAGCAGTTCCAGGAAGACCGGGTCGGTGTCGGAGCCGAGTCCGAGCATGCTGGTGAACACCACCGGCATCCGGGCGCCGGAGACCGTCCCGGAGCGGCGGTTCAGTTCCCGGATCACCGACACCCCGCTGAACGCGCCCTGTGCCATGTCGCGCAGCATCCGACCCCGCAGTGCGGCGGCGTCGGCGGCGAAGTCGCTCTCCCCGCCGGCCGGTGAGCACTCCAGCAGCAGGGTGCTGGCGAAGCTGCCGATCAGCTGGGACACGTCCGGGTGCAGGTTGAGCCGCTCGCCGTACATGATGTTGACGGTGAACCGGTCCTGGCGGCTCCAGTGCCGCAGCACCTGGGCGAACGCGGCGGCCACCGCCATCGTCGGGGTGAGCCGACGGCGGCGCAGCGCGGCGGTGAACGCGTCGGTCACCGCCACCGGCAGCGTGAAGACGCGCCGGACCAGCGGACCGTCGTGCCGCCCGCCCCGGCGCAGCGGCAGCTCCGGCGCCCCGGGCAGGTCGTCGAGCCGGTCGGTCCAGTACCGGCGGGCCGCCGCGTACTCCGGGCCGTCCCGGCGCTGGTCCAGTTCCCGGCGGTACCGCTCGTAGGTGAACTCCAGTGGTGCCAGCTCCCCACCGGCGAGCAGGGTCCGCAGCTCCTGGGCGAAGACCTCGCCGGACTGCCCGTCGAAGACGATCAGCCGCCCGGCCATCTGCACCAGGTACTCGCCGTCGTCGCACCAGACGAGCATGCGGAAGGCGGCCGGCCCGGTCAGCGGCGGTCCGTCGCCGGAGAGTTCCCGGCGACCGGCGGCCAGCAGTTCGGCGCGGCGGTGGACGGGTTCACCGCGCAGCGACCGGATCGACAGCGGGGAGGGCGGATCGTCCAGGATCCGCACCTGGCCGTCCTCGCCGACCGCGCAGCGCAGCATGGGATGCCGGCGGAGCAGGGCGTGCACGGCCGCCGCGAACGCGTCGGTGTCGAAGGGAGGTGCGGCGTACTCCTCGTAGAACAGCGCGGGACCGCCGAGCTGGAAGTCACCCAGCTCGCCGATCAGGTACGCCTGCTGGAGGTCGCTGAGTCCGAACCCGGTTGCCGTGAGCTGGTCCATCGTGCTCCTCGCTGGGGTGGCCGGCGGTCAGCCGACCGTGAGCTGTTCCCGTACGGCCACGAGCAGTTCCGCGGGCGTCGGGCGGTCGAAGACCTCGAACAGGGGCAGCGAGACACCGAACTCCTCGGCGACGTGGTGCACGAGGGCGGCAGCGGCCATCGAGTCGCCGTCGAGATCGGTGAAGAAGTCGGCGTCGTCGGTGATCGACTGCTGGAAGATGAACTCCCAGACCTTGCGCATCCTCTGCAGGTCGTCCATGCCAGGCTCCTCGTCGCTGGTCGGGGGCGCACCGCTGGTCGGCTGGCTCACACGATGGCGCGTAGCGCGAGCCGGGCCAGGGGCGCCGTCCGGTCGGTGCGGTGCTCGTAGTGGTCGGCTCCGGTGGCGACCGCGCTCACGCCCCGGACGCCGATGAACCGCAACGGCTCCGGTTCCCACCGGCGGGACGCGTTGTCCACCCAGCAGAGCCGGGTCTCCGGGCGGCTGACGCCGGCCACCAGCGCGGCCAGCGACCGGGCGGCCAGGTTGCTCAGCGCGATGCCCTCGCCGCCGTAGCCGCCGGCGTGCCCGAGCCCGGTGTCGCGGTCGTAGACCACCTCGGGCTCGGTGTGCCGGTGCAACCCGTACACCCCGCTCCACCGGTGCGACACCGGCACGTCGGCGAGGTCGGGCAGCAGCTCGGCGAGGGTGCGGCGGAGCCGGTCGTGCGCCCGGCGGTCGGCGCCCCGGCCACGGTCGGCGGCCGAACCGAACCGGTAGTACGCGCCCCGCCCGCCGAGCACCAGCCGGTCGTCGAGGGTGCGTTGCAGATAGCCGAACTGGTAGCGGCCGTCGGCGACGGTCCGGTGGTCGGTCAGGCCCAGGCGTTGCCACACCGCGTCGTCCAGCGGCTCGGTGGCCAGCACGTACGAGTGCAGCGGCAGCACCCGGCGGGCGTGGCCGGGTAGTCGGCCGGTGTACCCCTCGGTGGCGCAGAGCACCGACCTGGCGCGCACCGTACCGGAGTCGGTGACCAGCAGTCCCGGGGCGATCCGCAGGGCCCGGGTCCGCTCGACGACCCGGACCCCGCGACGTTCGACGGCGGCGAGCAGGCCGCGCGCGATGCGGGCCGGTTGCACGGCGGCGCAGTGCGGTGTGTACGCGGTGGCGCGTACCCCGGTCAGACCGATCTGCGCGGCGGCCGACGGCCCGACGGTGAGCGTGAGCCCGGTGATGCCGAGCTTGTCCCGCACCTCCTGCCAGCCGCGCAGCCGGTCCACCTGGGGCGCGCTGCGGGCCACGTAGAGCGAACCGTCGTGCCGCCAGTGCGCGTCGATGCCCTCCGTGGCGAACACCTTGCGCAGCTCGTCGAGGGTGCGTTGACCGGCCCGGTACAGCCGCATCGCGGCCATCGGCCCGTGCCGGCGGATCAGACCCGGCAGCAGCGCCGGCATCTCGGCGGTGCACCAGCCCCCGTTGCGCCCGGAGGCCCCGAACCCGGCCCGGCCGGCGTCGACGACCACGATGGACAGCTCGGGGCGGTGCACGCTGAGGTAGTACGCGGTCCACAGGCCGGTGTAGCCGGCGCCGACGATCGCCACGTCGGCGGTGGTGTCGCCGTCCAGCGGCGGACGGAGGGCGAGCTGGTCGGCGGGCAGTGAGTCGAGCCAGAGCACCCGGTCGGTGGTGCCGGCGACCGGCGGTGGGCGGGTCACGCCGCCGCCACCTCGCGGGCCAGCGCCCGCCGGTCGATCTTGCCGACCGGCGTGTACGGCAGCGCGGGCGCGACGTGCAGCCGGTCGGGCAGCTTGAAGTCGGCGAGTCCGCGCTCGCGGAGGAAGTCGTGCAGGTCCCCGAGGGCGGGTGGGGTGTCCCGGGCGACGATCACCGCGCAGGTCTTCTCGCCGAGGCGTGTGTCCGGCACCGGCACCACGGCGGCGGTACGCACCGCCGGGTGCGCGATCAGGTGGGCCTCGACCTCGTCGACGGAGATCTTCTCGCCGCCCCGGTTCACCACGTCCTTGATCCGACCGGTCACGACCAGCCGCCCGGCGGCGTCGCGGTGGACCAGGTCACCGGTGCGCAGGAACCCGTCGGCGGTGAAGACCGTGCGGTTGTGCTCGGGCACCGCGTAGTAGCCGCGCAGCGTGCACGGACCCCGGGCGAGCAGTTCGCCGACCTCGCCGTCGGGCACGTCGCGGTCGGCCTCGTCCACCACCCGCAGCTCGTCGGCGGGGCTCAGCGGGGTGCCCTGGCTGGTGGCGGCGGCCTCGTCGCCCTCGTCCGGGCGGGTGAAGCAGAGCACCCCCTCGGCCATCCCGAACCAGTGGGTCAGCGTGGCGCCGGTGGCCGGGCGCACCCGGCGGGCCACCTCCGGGCTGAGCGTGGCACCGCCCACCTCGATGACCAGCTTCGAGAGGTCGGCGCCGAAGATGCCGGCCGTCTCGGTCCAGACCGGCAGCAGCGCCGGCATCAGCGTGGTCAGCGTGACCTGTTCGGCCGTGACCAGCGGGAAGACCTCGTCCGGTGCCGGGCTGGCGGCGAGTACGGCCCGACCGCCGGCCCGCAGCGCCCCCAGCACGCCGGGGCAGCCCAGTGCGGCGTTGTGCGCCACCGGCAGCGCGGCCAGGTACGCCCCGTGCTCGTCGAAGCCCATCGCCTCGGCGGTGGCGCGCAGTTGGAACGCGTAGTCGTCGTGGGTGCGCGGGATCAGCTTGGGCAGTCCGGTGGTGCCGCCGGAGAGGAGGAAGAACGCCACCTCCGACGGGTCGGGGGCGGGCAGGTCCACCGGCTCGGCGTCGACGTCGCCCAGCGCGGTCAGCTCCTGCGGCTCGCCGGCCACCAGCACGTGCCGGACCGTGGGCACCGCCTGGCGTACCGCCCGGGCCAGGTCCCGGTGGTCGGTGCCGGCCACCACGTCGGGCACCACGAGTGCCACCGCGTCGGCGTACTCGGCGAGGTAGACCAGCTCCGCCCGGCGGTGGGCGGGCAGTGCCAGCACCGGCAGCGCACCGAGTCGGAAAAGCGCCACACACGTCACTACGAAGTCGGGGGTGTTCGGTAGCTGCACGACCACCCGGTCACCGGGCCCGATGCCGAGCGCGACCAGCCCGGCGGCCAGCCGGTCGGCGCGGGTGTCCAGTTCGCGGTAGCTGTGCCGGCTGTGCCGGGTCACCACCGCGGTCCGGTCCGGGTCCCGCGCGGCCCAGGGACGCAGCAGGTCACCCAGCACCTCGCCACGCCATATGCCGTCTCGGCGGTAGCGCTGGGCGAACTCGTCGGGCCAGGGGACGCATCCGGTCAGCATGCTCGGCCTCCAGGACGTGCCATCGGGAAAGCTTCCCGCCGGAGCGGACCGCCCGACGCTATGCGACGTTTCTTCTCTCGCGCAAGTGTCTGTTGTTTCTGGTCGGCGAATCCTACATGCGTCATCTATCGTGGGCGTGCCCCGGTCAACCCGAAGCGTGGGAGAAGACGATGTGGATAGTCGTGGACTACGACCGCTGTGACAGCCACGGGGTCTGCGCCGACAGCGCCCCGGAGGTGTTCGAGATCCGGGACGACGACCTGATGTACGTGCTGGTCGAGCAGCCGTCGGCGGAGCAGGTGCCGCAGGTCGAGACGGCGGTACGCGGCTGCCCGAAGCTCGCCCTGTCGTTGCGCGGGGAGTGAGCGCCGTGGCGGAGGCGGTGATCGTCGCGGCGGTGCGTACCCCGATCGGCCGGCGGGACGGATGGCTGCGCGGACTCAAGGCGGTCGAGCTGCTGCGTACCGTGCAGCGGGAGGTGCTCGACCGGGTCGGGCTGCCGGCCTCGGCGGTGGACCAGATCATCGGTGGTTGTGTCACCCAGGTCGGTGAGCAGAGCCTGAACGTGACCCGCAACGCCTGGCTGAGCACCGGGCTGGACCCGGAGGTCGCCTGCACCACCGTGGACGTGTCCTGCGGCTCGGCGCAGCAGGCCAACCACCTGGTCTCGGCGCTGATCACCGCCGGGGCGATCGACGTGGGGATCGCCTGCGGGGTGGAGTCGATGACCCGGGTGCCGGTGGGCACCAACCTCTACCAGGGGCCCGGCCACTACAAGACCGACGACTACCCGTGGGACGACCCGCCCAAGGCGCAGTTCGGCGGCGCGGAGCGGATCGCCGCCAAGTACGGCGTCGACCGGGCCGCCGCCGACGCGTACGGGCTGCGGTCGCAGCGCCGCGCGGCGGCGGCCTGGGCACAGGGACGCTTCGACGCCGAGGTGGTCGCGGTCCGCGCCCCCACGCCCGACGGCGGCACCGTCGAGGTGACCAGGGACCAGGGACTGCGCGAGACCACACCGGACGGGTTGGCCGGGTTGAGACCCACCGTCGAGGGCGGCGTACACACCGCGGGCAGCACCTCGCAGATCTCCGACGGCGCGGCGGCGATCCTCTGGATGTCGGCCGAGCGGGCCGCCGCGCTCGGGCTGCGCCCGCGCGCCCGCCTGTTGCACCAGGTGGTCACCGGCTCCGATCCGGCCCTGCTGCTGGAAGGACCGGTGGTGGCCACCCGCAAGATCCTCGACCGGGCGAAGATGCGACTGTCCGACATCGACGTCGCCGAGGTCAACGAGGCGTTCGCGGCGGTGGTGCTCGGCTGGACGGCGGCACACGACGCCGACCCGGAACGGGTCAACGTCAACGGCGGCGCGATCGCGCTGGGTCACCCGCTGGGCGCCTCCGGCACCCGGCTGCTGGTCAGCGCGCTGCACGAGCTGGAACGCACCGACCGGGAACTGGCCCTGGTCACCATGTGCTGCGGTGGCGCGCTGGGCACCGCCTCGATCCTGCAACGGATGTGAGCGCGGTGCACGGGCACGACGCCGGGGACTTCTATCGCGAGGCCCGCGACGATCTGGCCGGACCGCTGGACGGGATCCGGGTACTGGACGTGACGAAGGTCTGGTCCGGCCCGCTGACCAGCGCGATCCTGGCCGACATGGGCGCCGACGTGATCCGGGTGGAGCTGCCGCACGGGCGCGACGGCGAGGTGCCGCCCCGGATCCCCGGGACCGGGTTGTCCTGGTTCCGGCAGACGGTCAACCGCAACAAACGCAGCGCCGGGCTCGACCTGCGGGAGCCGGCCGGACGCGAGACCTTCCTGCGACTGGTCAGCACCGCCGACGTGGTGGTGGAGAACTACCGCCCCGGCACGCTCGACGGGTGGGGGGTGGGCTGGGCGCAGTGCCGGGCCGTCCGTCCCGACCTGGTCTTCGTCTCGATCTCCGGCTGGGGCCAGTACGGCGACCGGCGTACCGAGGCGGCCTACGACCCGATCGTGCAGGCGGCCAGCGGGTGGATGGCGCTCAACGGGCCGCCCGGGGCCGGTCCGGTCCGGGCGCCGACGTTCCTCGCCGACGAGCTGGCCGGCCTGCACGGGGCGATCGGGGCGCTGGGCGCCCTCTGGCACCGGGCGCGGACCGGCGAGGGGCAGCACGTGGACGTGGCGATGTTCGACGCCATGCTCGCCGGCAGCGCCGGCCTGCACACCCTCGCCGCCGCCGGCCGCCCGCCCGACAGGTGGGGCAACCAGACCGACTTCGTGGTGCCGTCCAACGTCTACGACTGCGCCGACGGGCAGGTCTACCTGGCCGTCGCGTTGGACCGGCACTGGCGGGAACTGGCCGAGGCGATGGATCGCCCGGAGCTGGCGCGGGCCCCCGGGTTCGGGCGCGCGGCCGACCGACTGGCCAACCGGGTCGAGGTGGACGCCACGGTGGCCGGGTGGTGTCGGGGACGGCCGGCGGACGCCGTGGTCGCCGCGCTGGTCGCGCGGGGTCTGACCGTCTCCCGGGTCCGCAGCGTGGCCGAGGTGGCCGCCGATCCGTACCTGGCGCAGCGGGAGATGCTGCAACCCACCGTGCTCAGCGACGGCAGCACCGCGCCGATCGTCGGTCCGGCGGCGAAGTTCTCCCGCACCCCGACCCGGGTACGGCACGGCGCGCCGACGCCCGGGCAGCACACCGCACAGGTGCTCGACGAGCTCGGTCCGGTGCCCGTCGAGGTGGCAAAAAAAACATACGACACCACTTGCTGACCCCGTCGCCGGTGGGTCAGTATGTTGGCGCGGAACAGATACAACATACGCGTCAGTGGAGTGTTGTATCGCGTTCGGTCGGCAGTCGTCCGACAGGGGAGGTTGGCTTGACCACTCAGCTTCGAGCTCTGGTGACCGGCGTCTCGCGGGGAATCGGACGCGCCACGGCGCTGCGGCTCGCCGAGCAGGGCTACGCGGTGGCCGGTTGCTACAGCAGCGCCAGCGAGGCGGCGGCCAAGACCCGCGCCGAGGTCGCGGCCTTCGGAGTGCCGGTGCACTTCGCACCCTGCGACGTGACCGACCTGGCGGCGGTGGAGGCGTTCGTGGGCGCCGCCGAGGACGCGCTGGGGCCGATCGACTGTCTGGTCAACAACGCCGGCATCACCCGCGACAGCCCCCTGGTGCTCTCCACCGAGGCGGACTGGTCGGCGGTGATCTCGACCAACCTCACCGGCACCTGGAACCTCTGCCGCGCCATGACCTTCCGCTTCATGAAGCGCAAAGCCGGCGTGGTGGTCAACATGTCGTCGGTGGCCGGTGTGTACGGCAACACCGGACAGACCGCGTACGCCGCCAGCAAGGCCGGGATCATCGGGCTGAGCCGCTCGCTGGCCAAGGAGGTGGCCCGGTACGGCATCCGGGTCAACGTGGTCGCCCCCGGTTTCATCGAGACCGACATGACCGACGCGCTCTCCGGCAAGCTGCGCGAACAGGCCCTCGGTCAGATCGCCCTGCGCCGCTTCGGCCGCGCCGAGGACGTCGCCGACCTGGTGGAGTTCCTCTGCTCGCCGCGCGCCGGATACATCACCGGCCAGGTGTTCCAGGTCGACGGGGGGATCACGTTGTGAGCACCCCCACCGTCACCACCACCCGCCGCTGCCCGCCCGGCGCCGCGCCGCTGGCCGCCGTCGACGACCTCCAGGTCACCGCCGTCGGCGAGCACGTCGAGGTGATCGCCGCGGTGCCGGTCCGCCCGGACGACCCGAACCTGTGCGGTCACTTCCCCGGCTTTCCGGTCTTCCCCGGCGTGTTCGTCCTGGAGGCCCTCGCGCAGGCGGTCGACATCGCGTTGCGCGGCGCCGGCCGACCCCGGTTACGCACGCGCGCGGTCCAGGCCGTGCGGTTCCTGGCGCCGCTGCTGCCGCCGGACCGGCTGACGCTGGACATCAAGGCCGTCGCCGACGGGCCCGACCGCTGGGCGGTGACCGCCTCCGGCCGCCGCGACGACGGCACGGTGACCGTGACGATGCGCGCCCGCTTCGACGGCGGGGACGTGGTCGAGGCGACCGCGTCCGACCCGTCGGGCCCGCCCACCGTCACCGGGGGAGCGCTCGGGCACCACCAGGTCCGGGCACTCCTGCCGCAGCGTTACCCGCTGCTGCTCGTCGACCGGGTGCTGGGCCTGGCGCCCGGTGACCGGATCGAGGCGGTCAAGACGGTCACCGCCACCGAGCCCTGCTACCGGGCCCTGACCGACGACGCACCGCCCGGCGACTACGCCTACCCGGCGTCGCTGCTGGTGGAGTCACTCGGGCAGACCGCCGCCCTGCTCTGGCTGACCGGGTCGGACACCCCGATCGGTGACGAGCACGTGCTGATGTTCGTCGGGGCCCGCGACTTCACCTTCGACGGCGTCGCCTACCCGGGCGACGTGCTGCGTCACGTGGTCCACCTGGAACGGGTGATCGCCGACACCGCCTTCGCCACCGGCGAGACGTACGTCGGCGACCGCCGCATCGCCCGCGTCGGGACGCTGATGGCGGCCCGACGCCCGCGTACGGCGCTCACGGCCACGGCCGGCGCCGAGACCGCCACCTCGGGAACCGTCGGCGTCCCCACCGGACGGGACTCGTCCCGGCCCGGGGTGCCGCCGGCTTCGTCAAACCTCCGCTGGAAAGGCTGACCTGTCATGACGCAGACCGACCCCCGCATGGCCGAACTCCGCGAGATCGTGGCGGAGGTGCTGGAGCTCGAGCCGGAGGAGCTCACCGAGACCGGCGACTTCGCCGAGGACTACGAGGCCGACTCGCTGCGGGCGATCGAGATCCTGGCGCGGATCGACAAGAAGTTCAAGATCGAGATTCCGCAGTCGGAGTTGCCGCAGCTGAGCAACCTCAAAGCGGTCTACGACGCGGTGGTGCGTCACTCAGCCGACCAGGCCTGAGCATGAACCGGGTCGTGGTGACCGGGCTCGGCCCGGTGTCCAGCATCGGGATCGGCGTCTCCGCGTTCACCGACGGCCTGCGCGAAGGCCGATCCGGCATCTCGCCGATCCGCAGCTTCGACGCCGGCGGCTTTCCCCACCGCAACGCCGGGGAGGTGCCGGGGTTCCGCCCGGAGGCGCTGCTGGATCGGATCGACGTGGCGCGTTGGGGGCGGTCCGCGCAGTTCGCGGCCGCCGCCGCGCGGCTGGCCCTGGCCGACTCCGGCCTGGACCCGTCGGCGGTAGCGCCGGAGCGCGCCGGGGTGGTGGTCGGCACCACCAGCGGCGAGTCGGTGGTGGTCGAGGCGGTGACCGCCCAACAGGTCGAGTCCGGCTTCGAGGGCATGGACCCGGACCTGCTCCGGCAGGTGCCGGCGGGTCGGCTCGCGCACGCGGTGAGCACCGAACTGGACCTGGCGGGGGAGTCGCTGACCCTGGCCACCGCCTGCTCGGCCAGCAACTACGCGATCGGCTACGCGTACGACATGCTGGCCACCGGTGAGGCGGAGGTGATGTTCGCCGGCGGTGCCGACTCGGTCTGCCGCTGGGCCCACGCCGGCTTCTACCGGTTGGGGGCGCTGACCGCCGACGCCTGTTCGCCGTTCGACCGGGACCGTTCCGGCATCCTCACCGGCGAGGGCGGGGCGATCCTGATGCTGGAGACCCTCGACCACGCCCGTGCCCGTGGGGCGCGGATCTACGCCGAGGTCCTCGGGTACGGCGTCAACTGCGACGCCAACCACCCCGTCGCACCGGACCGGGGCAGCATCGCCGCCTGCATGCGCGCCGCCCACCGCAACGCCTCGGTCAAGCCGGCCGACGTGGACTACATCTGCGCCCACGGCACCGGCACGCCGGCCAACGACTCGGTGGAGGCCCAGGCCATCTTCGACGTCTTCGGCGACCGGGTGCCCCCGGTCAGCTCGATCAAGTCGATGATCGGGCACACCATGGGCGCGGCGAGCGGCTTCGGTGCGATCGCCGGAACCCTCGCCATCGCGCACGGGTTCCTGCCACCGACGATCAACTGGGCCAATCCGGACCCGGCCCTGGCCGGGCTGGACCCGGTGCCGAACACCGCCCGGCAGGCCGGTGTCCGGGTGGTGCAGAACAACGGGTTCGCCTTCGGCGGCAACAACGCCATCGTCCTGATCGGAGCCGTCGAATGAGCGGGGTCGTGATCACCGGATGGAGCGCGGTCAGCCCGGCCGGGGTGGGCCGGGCCGCGCTGGCCGAACGCCTGGCCGCCGTCACGCCGGGCGTCCCGGCCGGCGTCCCGGCTCCGGGCGGGCCGGTCGACGTCACCGCGTTGACCGACGAGCCGCTGCCCACCCCGACCGGACACGCGCTGGTCGACTTCGACGTCCGGAGCCACCTGGGCCGCAAGGGCACCAGCTTCTACGACCGGGCCACCGCGCTCTCCGTGGTGGCGTGCGGCGACGCGCTGCGCGACGCGGGCGTGGAGGTGGACGACACCAACCGCGCCCGGCTCGGCCTGGTGCTCGGCACCTCGCTGGGCAGCTTCCGCTCCACCAGCGACTACACCCGGGAGACGCTGGTCCAGGCGAAGCCGTACCTGGTCAACCCGGTGCTGTTCCCCAACACCGTGATGAACTGCGCGGCCGGGCAGTCCGCCATCCGGCACGGCCTGCGCGGGGTCAACGCCACGGTGGCGACCGGCCCGCTGGCCTTCCTCGACGCGCTGCGGTACGGCAGCAACGCCATCGCCCGGGGGTACGTCGACGCGATGCTGGTCGGTGCCGTGGAGGAGTTCAGCCCGCACCGGGCCTGGACCACCTGGCTGACCGGTCGCCCCGGGCAGCCGGTGCCGACCGGTGAGGCGGCGGTGGTCTTCGTGCTCACCCGCGCCGAACAGCCCGCCTGGGCCGGCGTACGCCGGGAGGCCGAGGTGCTCGCGCTGGCCACCGCGTACGGCCCGGGTGGCGGTCCGGCCGCCGACCGGGCGCTCACCGGGTGCGTCTCCCGGGCGGTCCGTCGGGCCGGCGTCGACCCGGCCGAGGTGGACTGCGTCCTGACCGGCGAGACCGGGGAGGACGACACCGACGAGTTCGACCCCGCCTGTGCGGCGCTCGGCCAGGTGCCGACCCGAATCCGGGCCAGCGGTCTCTTCGGGCGCTGCGACGCGGCCACCGGTGGACTCGCGCTGGCCACCTTCCTCGCCACCGCACCGGCCGGCGACACGCCCCGGCTGGCGCTGATCACCTCGCGCAGCCCGGACGGCGGCACCGCTGCCGCCATCGTCAGGGGGTGGCCGGGTGCCGGCGCGTCTGACCGCTAGCGAGCTGCGCACCTGCCTCGGCGACGGGGACCGGACCTTCGCCGGCCTGCTGGCCGGCACCAGCGGGATCGGTCCGCTGCGGCACGGCGTACCGGCCGCCCTCAACGTCGCCCACGGCTACCACGTCGACGACGGCGCGGACCGGGCCTTCGCGGCCAGCCGCTGGGTGGCCGAGTGCGCCGCGCGGGCGGTCGCCGCCGGTGCACTGGATCCCCGGCGTCGCCGCGTGGTCGCCCTGGTCGGCACCGGTCTGCGGGAACTGGCGGCGGTGGAGGCGTACGCCACCGGCGGCGACGCGTTCGGCGCGCACCGGCTGCACTTCGGCGACGCGGTGCACACGGCCGTGCCCGGCCTGCGGGAGGTGGTGACCGTCAGCAACGCGTGCAGCGCCGGCGGACACGTCCTGGCCCTCGCCGAGGACCTGCTCATGCTCGGTGACGCCGACGCGGTGCTGGTCTGCGGCGTCGACGCGACCACCGAGTCGATGCTGGCGATGATCGGCCGTGTCGTCGACCGCCCCACCGAGACGGTCCGGCCGTTCGACGCCGACCGGCAGGGCGTCCTGCTCGGCGACGGCGCCGCCGCGCTCGTGCTGGTGCCCGACGACGACACCCGTCCGGCCCTGGCCCGGATCGTGGCCACCGGCCTGTCCTGCGACGCCCACCACGAGACCGCCCCGTCGGTGGCCGGCATCACCCGCGCCATGCGGGACGCGCTGGCCCGCGCCGGCCGGGAACCGGCCGAGGTCGACCTGGTCGTGGCGCACGGCACCGGCACCGCGCTCAACGACCCGGCCGAGTGCGAGGCGCTCCGGCAGGTGTTGGTGAGCGGCGGCGCGGATCCGCTGGTGACCGCCGTGAAGGGCGCCACCGGGCACACCTCCGGTGCCGCCGCGCTGGTCAACCTCGACGTGGCACGCCGTTGCCTGGCCGAGGGCCGGGTGCCACCGGTGGTGGGACTGCGGCGTCCGTTGCCGGAGGGCGCCGGACTGCGGTTCCCCACCGAGGCGACCGCGCATCCGGCCCGGCTGGTCCAGTCCGACGCGTTCGGCTTCGGCGGCGTCAACGCCGTCACCCTGTTGGAGGCCCCGTGACCAGCCCACTGATCGCCCCCGACCCGACCCGGCCCGCCGGCACCGCCGCACCGGTGACGGTGCGGGTGGCCGGGTGGAGCCTGCACCTGCCCGAGGCGGACGGTCTCGCCGCCGACCTGGCCGCGTGGTCCGGCACGTCGGCGTCGCGACTGTCCGCGACCCTGGCCGACGCGGTGCCCGCCGACCGCGCCCACCAGGTGCTCGGCCGTAAGGGCCTGCTCTTCAAGGAACCCGCCACCCGGCTGGCGCTCTGTGCGGTGCACCGCGCGCTCGGCCTGCCGCCCGGCCGCCACCCGCCCGACGGCGTCGACCCCCGCAGCGCGGTGGTGGTCGCCGGCAACCTCGGCAACGTCGCCACCGTCGCCGACCTGGCCCGTACCGTGCACGCCGAGGGGGGCCGCGCGGTCAGCCCGCTCGCCGCCCCGAACGCCTCCAGCAACGTGGTGGCCAGCACCGTGGCGCTCTGGTTCGGACTCGGCGCGGCGAACCTGATGGTCTGCTCCGGCGCCACCGCCGGCCTGGACGCGGTCCGCGCGGCGATGCTGCTGCTGCGCGCCGGACGGGCCGACCGGGTGCTGGTCGTGGGCACCGAGCCGGCCGACGAGGTGGCCACCGAACTGCACCAGGCGGGTCGCCCGGCTTTCCCGCTGCGCGCCGGTGCCGCCTGCCTGGTGCTCACCACCACCGCCCGGTCCGACACCGGGCCCGTGCTGGGACCGTCCGACGGGCGTTCCGCGTACCGCCGGATCGGGCCGGGCGGCTTCGACCCGGCGGCGCACTGGGGAGACTGCTACGGCGCGGCCGGCGTGGTGAACCTGGCGCTGGCCGCGACGCTGCTGGACGCCGGAGCGCCCGGCCCGGTCGCGGTCGCCTGCGGGGACGACACCGACGGCGTACGCGAGCTGCTCCTCGACGCCACCCCCGGAGCCGGACGATGATCCCGGCCCCGGCGGTGCACGAGCTGACCTCCGGCGTGCCCGGGGGAGACATGGTGGTGCTCGCCCACGGCCTGGAGGACTCCTGGGAGTCGTGGCGACCGCTGGCCCGGGCCTTCGACCCCCGCTGGCACGTGGTCGCCCTGGACCTGCCGTGGCGGGCCGGCAACGACTACCGGTGGCGTCGCCAGGGCAGCCCGGCGCAGTGGCTCGCCGCCGGGCTGGCCGGGTTGCCCCGCCCGGCGGACACCGTCGTCGCGCACTCCTTCGGCGCGAACGCGACGCTGGAACTGCTGGCCGGCGGGGAGCCGGCGGCCCGCGCCACGGTGCTGATCTGCCCGCTGTACTGCCCGCCCGAGCAACCGATCACCTGGCAGGTCTTCGACCGGGCCCGGCGTACCTTCGACCGGCACGTCCACGACGGACTGCGGCTGCGCGTCGGCCCGCGACTGCGCAAGCTGGACGCCGCGTTGCTCGACGCGATGTTCACCAAGGCCATCGACCGGATCGGGCCGGCCGGCTTCCTCACCGTCTTCGACCAGTTCGTCAACAGCGGCGGGCTGGCGCTGACCACGGTGGACGTCCCGACGTTGATCCTGGCCGGCGGGGCCGACCCGACCCTCTCCCCGGCCGCCGCCGCCACGCTGGGCCGGGACATGCCCCGGGCCACCCTGCTGGTGCACGAGCACTACGACCACTTCTGCCACGTCCGCCACGCCGACGAGGTCGCGGAGCAGGCCGCCCGGTTCGTCGGTGAGGCGAACCGGGTGACGGTACGTCCCTGACGACAGGAGCAGCCACCATGACCAGTGCGCCCACCGCCCCGCTGACCGTCCTGGTCGGGCGGCCCCGGTACGAGGGGGCCAACATCCGCACCTGGATCGGTTTCAAGCACTTCATCTATCTGGTCGAGGAGGCGGTGCTGCAGTGGCTGCGGGACCGTGGTCCCGGTGCCCGCGACCTCTTCCACGAGCACGGCCTGGGCGTCGAGATCGTCGACTGCTCGGTGCAGTTGCCGGCCGTGCTGGAGGTCGACGACGAGGCGCGGGTGGAGGTCACCGGCGAGTCCGCCGATCGGCTGACGGTGCGGATGACGGTGGTCCGCGACGGGCGCGAGCAGGTGGTGCTGCGCGGCAAGGTCCGGGTGGCGCTGGTCGTCGAACCCGCCGCCACCGCCTCCGCGCCCGCCCCCGCGTACCTGGCGGACCTGGTGGTGCCGACCCTGGGTGCCGCCGCCACGGTGAGCCGACCCGACCACCGGCCGATCCGCCCCGGCGAGACGGTCGCCGACGTGCTCACCCCGGTCGGGTCCCGGTCGTTCCTGTGGACCTGGCGGGCGCCCTACTTCTACTGCCACTTCTCCGACCGGGTGCAGCACTCCGGCTACGTGCGGGCGCTGGAGGAGGTGGTGGACCGGTTCCTGGCCGCCCGAGGCATCTCGGTGGGCCGACTGGTCCGCGAACGCTCCTGGATCCCGGTGGTGTCCCGGGCCCGGATCCGGATGGTCGAGGCGGCCCGGATGGAGGAGGACGTGCACACCGTCCTGACCGTCACCGACGTGCTGCGCGGGGTCATGTTCGACGCGCGGATGGACTGCTACGTCCGGCGCGGCGAGCGGCTGGTGCACACCGCGACCGCGAACATCCTGCACGGGTACGCGATCAGCGCCGGCCCGAACGCCGGCGAGCTGGCCGAGTTCGACGACGAGGTGCTCCGCGCGCTGGCCGGCGGTGTGGCATGAAGAAGCGGCCCCGGCTCTACTTCTCCTTCCGCAGCCCGTACAGCTGGCTGGCGGTGCACCGGCTGCGTGCCGAGGTGCCGGACCTGTTCGCCCAGGTCGACTGGTTCCCGTACTGGGACCCGGACGAGAAGACGAACGCGGCACTGGCCGAGCGGGGCGCCGAGATGCACTACGTGCAGATGAGCCGGGCCAAGCACCGTTACCTGCTGGTGGACACCAAGCGGCTGGCCCAGCGCGCCGGACTGCCGATGGCCTGGCCGATCGACGTGGACCCGTGGTGGGACCTGCCGCACCTGGCCTGGCTGCTGGCCCGCCGGGCCGGTCGGGCGGTGCCGTTCTACGACGCGCTGGTGGCGGCCCGCTGGGAGCGCGGCGAGGACATCTGCACCCCGGAGGTCGTCGCCCGGGCCGCCGTCGAGGCGGGGATCGACCCGGTGGCCGCACAGAACGCCCCGCAGGACGAGACGCTGCGCGCGGAGGGGGTCGACTGCCTGGCCGCCGCGTACGACGACGACATCTTCGGCATCCCGTACCTGCGCGTCGGTCGGCACCGCTTCTGGGGCCTGGACCGGGTGGACCACTTCCTGGCCGAATGGCGACCGGAGAACACGCCCACGCCGGAGGCGAGTCCCGCCGTTCCGACGGCGGTGCGCGATGGAGCCGCCGTTCCGGCGGCGGTGCTCGACGGTGCCGCCTTCGACACCGACACCGCGGGAGGCTGCGGATGACCGGGCGCACGCCGGCCGAGGAACGCCTGCGTCGGCAGCGGCAACTGGCGGCGACCTGCCGGCTCTTCGCCCGCTACGGGTTCGACGAGGGTGCCGGGGGCCACGTCACGGCCCGCGACCCGGAGGACCCGGACCGGTTCTGGATCAACCCGTTCGGGATGCACTTCGGACACGTACGCGTCAGCGACCTGCTGCTGGTGGACGCGGGCGGTGAGGTGCTGGAGGGCACCGGACGGATCAACCCGGCCGGGTACGTCATCCACTCGCACGTGCACGCCGCCCGTCCCGACGTGGTCGCCGCCGCGCACACCCACTCCACCCACGGGCGGGCCTGGTCGGCGCTGGGCCGTCCGCTGGACCCGATCACCCAGGACGCCTGCGCCTTCTACCAGGACCACACCGTGTTCGCCGACTACACCGGCGTGGTGCTCGCCGACGAGGAGGGCAAGCGGATCGCCGACGCACTCGGCGACACCAAGGCGGTGGTGCTGCGCAACCACGGGCTGCTCACCGTCGGCGGTTCGGTGGCGGAGGCGGCCTGGTGGTTCATCGCCATGGACCGCAGCGCCCAGGTGCAGTTGCTGGCCGAGGCGGCGGGGCAGCCGATCCTGATCGGCCCGGACGAGGCCGCCGAGACCCGGCGCGTCATCGGCACCCCGGGGATCGCCCGGCTGAACTTCCGGCCGTTGTACGCCGACATCGTGCGGGCCCAGCCGGACCTGCTGGACTGAGCCGGAGGGAACGGGATGGCCGTACTGCTGAGGGACCTGACCGGGGCCACCGGTGCACCGGCACTGACCGACGCCGACGGTGAGCTGGACTGGACCGAGCTGGACGCGCGGGTCAACCGGTGGATCCGGTTGCTGCGCGCCGAGGGGCTGCGGGTCGGCGACACCATGGCGGTGGTCTGCGGCAACCGGCGGGAGACGTTCGAGGCACTGCTGGCCGCCCTGCACGCCGGGGTGACGGTGGTGCCGGTCAACTGGCACCTGACCGCGCCGGAGATCGCGTACCTGCTGGCGGACTCGGAGAGCCGACTGGTGCTGACCGAGCCCGCCTACGCGCCCGTGGTCGACCAGGCGGTGCGGACCGCAGCGGTGCGGGTCCGGCAGCTCGTGACGGGGGAGAGCGACGTCGGCGACGGGGTCGCGGTCGAACCGCGGCTGGCGGGTCTCGCCGCCGACGAACCGCCGGATCAGGTCTGCGGCTCCACCATGCTCTACACCTCGGGCACCACGGGTGCGCCCAAGGGGGTCCGCAACGGCCTGTTCCGCGCCGGGGCGCCGTTCGGGCGGGTGGAACGGCTGTTGGCGTACGCCGGGCACGCCCTGCACGTGCCGGCGCGCGGCGCGGTGCTGTTGGTCGGTCCCTGGTACCACTCCGCGCAGCTGTTCTTCGCGCTGCTGCCGTTGCTGCGCGGCAGCCGCCTGGTGCTGCACGAGCGCTTCGACCCGCAGGCGTTCCTGGCCACGGTGGCCGCGCACCGGATCACCGCCTGCCACCTGGTGCCGACCCAGTTCGTCCGGCTGCTGCGGCTGGACGACGCGGTCCGGGCCGACGCCGACGTGCGCAGCCTGCGGGTGGTGTGGCACGGCGGCGGGCCGTGTCCGGTCGAGGTGAAACGACAGATGATCGAGTGGTGGGGGCCGGTGGTGGTCGAGTACTACGCGGCGACCGAGGCGGGTGTGGTCACGCTCATCGGTGCCGAGGAGTGGCTGCGTCGGCCGGGAAGTGTCGGTCGGCCGGTGCCTCCCAACGAGGTGGTCATCCTCGACCCGGACGGGGTGGCGCTGCCGCCCGGCCGCCCGGGGCGGGTCTTCGTCCGCCGGGCCGGGGGAAAGACGTTCGAGTACCACAACGCCCCGGAGAAGACCCGCGACGCGCATCTGGGTCCCGGCGTCTTCACCTACGGCGAGACCGGTCACCTGGACGAGGAGGGTTACCTCTATCTGACCGGACGCGCCCGCGACCTGATCATCTCCGGTGGGGTGAACATCTACCCGGCCGAGGTGCAGGCGGTCCTCCAGGAACACCCGGCGGTCCGGGACGCGGCGGTGACCGGGGAACCCGACGACGAGTACGGCGAGCGGGTGGTGGCCGTCGTCGAACTCGATCCGCACCGGCTCGACCCGGCCGCCGCCCCGCAGGTGCTGGAGGCGTTCTGCCGCCGTTCGCTGGCCGGGTTCAAGGTGCCCCGCCGGTGGCGGTTCGTCGCCGAACTGCCGCGCGACGGCACCGGCAAGCTCCGCCACGACGTGCTGCGTGAACTGCTGCGTCCGCAGACCACGGCGGGACGCTCGTGAGCCCGGTGGCGCAGCGTCCGGACGTGGCGCACCCGGCCACGTACGGCGTCGAGGTGCCGCACACCGAGTTCGCCCGGATGCGCCGCGAGGAGCCGGTGTCCTGGGTGTCCGAGCCGGCACTGTGGCGGCGGGGCGGCGGCGGCCGGATGCTCAGTCAGGGGTCGGGCTTCTGGGCGGCCACCAGTCACGAGGCGGTGGTCGCCGCGTCCCGGCAGCCGGAGCTCTTCTCCTCCGGCCGCAAGGGCGCGTTCCTGCCCGATCCGCGTACCCCCGCCGACCTGGAGCAGGCCCGTCAGCTCCTGGTCAACATGGACGCGCCGCAGCACTCGCGGATCCGGCGGCTGGTCACCTCGGTGTTCACCCCACGGGCGGTGCGCGCCCTGCACGACAGCGTCGCCGCCCACGCCCACGACCTGGTGCGCCGCGCGGTCGCCGCGGACGAGTGCGACGTGGTCGCCGACCTCGCCGCCGAACTGCCCCTGCTGGTCCTCGCCGACCTGCTCGGCCTGCCGCGCGAGGACCGGCACCTGCTCTACCGGTGGAGCAACAACCTGGTCGGCTTCGACGACCCGGAGTACGGCGGCGGTGACGTGGAGGCGTACCGCACCACCTTCGTCGAGGCGTTCCAGTACGCCCTCACGGTGGCCGGTGAACGGCGTCGGTCGCCCCGGGACGACCTGATGACCCTGCTGGCGACCAGCGAGGTGGACGGCCGACGCCTGACCGACCGCGAGTTCTGTAGCTTCTGGCTGTTGCTCGTGGTGGCGGGCAACGAGACGACCCGACACCTCATCTCCGGTGGCGTGTCGGCACTGCTGGCCGCGCCGGCCCAGCGGGACCGGCTGGCGCGGGACCCGTCGCTGTTACCGTCGGCGACGGAGGAGTTGTTGCGGTGGGTGACACCGATCATGCAGTTCCGACGTACCGCCACTGAGGACACCGAGTTGTGTGGCCGGGCCGTCGCCGAGGGCGACAAGGTCGTGCTCTGGTACGTCTCGGCCAACCGCGACGGTGCCGTCTTCGACGACCCGGACGTGCTGCGTCTGGACCGCAATCCCAACCCGCACCTGTCGTTCGGCATGGGGCCGCACTTCTGCCTGGGCGCCCATCTGGCGCGGCTGGAGGCGCAGGCGATGCTGCGGGAACTGGTGCCGCACCTGGGGCGTTTCGAGCTGACCGGACCGGCCGTACGGCTGGAAAGCAACTTCGTGAACGGGCTCAAGTCATTGCCCGGACGCTTCATTCCGGACGGCTCCGTCGGACCGGACGGAGTGTGAAGCAGTTGTTAACCACCGACGGTGATATCGTCATATGCCGGGTCGCTTCTGTGAGTAGCCCGTTCAATCCGCTAATCTGGTGTGAAGCGTTCAACCACCACACCGCCGGAGTGTGCAGTGTGATGTGACGAACAGCGGAGGGTGGCGATGAGTGACTACACAATCACGATCCGGTCCGAGGGTGCCGACACGGAAACCGTTATCTGTGTCGACATCGACGATTCCACGCCGCGCGTGGTCGAACTCGTGATGCGTGCCGGCAGTGGCATCTCGGCGCCGACGCTTCCCTCCTTCGACCTGAATCTCCTCCTGCGCGCGTTGTTCCCGGCCGGCGGCACGCCGGTGACTCCGGCCTCCGTCGTCGAGTCACCCACCGAGGTCCCCGCCGCCGAGCAGTCGTTCACCCCGGCCACCGGCAACCGGTCCGTGCGCTCCGGCGCCAACCGCTCCGGCTCCGGCACGACGCGACGCCGGACCGAGGCGGCGGTGCCGAAGGGGCGGGTCTACCGGCGCATGCCGGAGGACGTCGTCGAGGTCTTCAACCGCACCGGCACGGTCACCGCGGTGGCCGAGCACTACGGCGTGCCCCGGCACACCGCGCAGGGCTGGATCGGCCGGCTGCGCCGCCGGGGCGGGTTCTCCGCCGCCTCCTGACACACGTCCGCCCGGTGGCCGCCAGCCGGCCACCGGGTACGGCGCTCCGCGCGTACGTCGACCGGTGTGTCGGGGTGGGGGATCAGACCGTGACGTGACCGGCGGGACGGCGTTCCGCCACCACCGGCACCGCCATCTCGGCGTCGATGTCCGCCGTCGTCAGCGCGGCCTGCCGCAACTGCGCCACGGCCTCGTCGAGGCTCTCGAAGATCGGGAAGACCCCGTCGAGCTTCATGGTGTGCAGCACCGTGCGGATGAACCGCGACGGCGCGGCCAGGCACAGCCGCCCGTCCCGCTCCCGGACCTCCCGGTGGGCCCGCACCAGCAGGCCGAGTCCGGCGGAGTCGATGAGCTGCACGCCGTCCAGGTTCACCACGATCGTGCCGTGCACGTCGACCGCCTGCCGCAACGCGACGCGCAGCGCGGTCTCGGGCCCCGTCACGGCCTCGCCGACCACGGGCGCCTCGTCGGCACCGCCGAGACCGATCGGCGTACGGTCGGCGCGCGGGGGCGGGCCGGCCGGCAGTGCGCTGCACCGGGGGCAGCGGTGCGGGCCGGTGGCGAACGGGGAACCGCTCCAGCCGTGGTCCGACACCAGAGTCCAGACCACCTCCGCGTCGGGCAGCACACACGCCGTGCCGGTGGTGGTGTCGCCGCAGACGTCGCAGATCAGTGTCATCAGGTTGTCGTCCGGTACGACGGTCATTCTGCATCCTCTCCGGTGCCGCAGCTGTGCGGCCGGGACACGGACTCGGGGCGTCGGTGCGGTACGCCGTCGCCGTACGGACTTGTCAGAGTGAGTCGGAACGTTCCTTGCCGGCGGTGGCGACCACGATCACCACACCGACCGCGGCGAGACCGGCCTGCGCGACCAGCCCCAACAGGCTGAATCCTCGGAGGCCGGCGAGCCAGGCACTGATCGCGCCGAGCAACGCGATGACCGCGCCGATGGTCATCGTGAGCCACAGCGGCACGGCGGGACGGCCGGGGACGACGAGCCGGCCCACGGCACCGACGGCGAGACCGACGACTAGGGCCGCGGCGATCCCGGCGATGGTCATGCTGCTCCTCGTTCTCGCGATGTCGGTGCGTCGGCGGCGGTGGGTCAGGTGCGTACGGTCACGGCCGCCCGGCCGTGCGCGGCCGGCTGCGGCGTGACCTCCGGTGACGCGGGCCGCCGGGGCGGCACCACACCGGGTGCGGCCGGTGTGGTGCCGGGCGGTGTCGCGGCGTCGCCGGACGGCTCGGGCGCGGTCCCGGCCGCGCCGTGCACCGGCAGGATCTGGTCCAGCCGGGCGGTCTGCAGGATGCGGGTGATGCGGGGGTTAGGGTTGCGCACCGCCAGTACCCCGCCGAGGCGCACCATCCGTCGGTGCACGTCGAGCAGCAGGCCGATGGCCGCCGCGTCGATGTGCCGGCAGCCGGCCAGGTCGATCACGACCTCCTGGGGCCGGAGGGCCAGCAACTGGTCGAAGACCGCTCCGGTCTCCGGAAGGCAGGCCAGGTCGAACTCGGTGATGGACACCTCGACCAGCGGCACCGCGCATTCGGGGCGTCGTGGCGTGGTCACGTCGAGGGCCCCCTTCCTGGTAACCCGAGGTCGGTTCTCACCCTGCCCAGCGGGCTTGGCGGGCAGAGCGCGGACGTATGACAGTTGCGTGACAAAAGCCCCGCAGGTCGGTGGTGGTTGGCCGCCCGGCCAGGGCTTGGGGATGATGCCGGTATGACAGCGGTACTGGTGATCGAGGACGACGACCGGATCCGGTTGGCGTTGCTGCTCGCCCTGGAGGACGAGGGCTACGAGGCCCGGGGCGCGGCCACCGCCGAGGAGGGCCTGCGGACGCAGCGCCGGGACCCGGCCGACTACGTCCTGGTCGACCTGATGCTGCCCGGCATCGACGGCTTCGAGGGCATCCGTCAGCTCCGCCGCGACGACGACGTGCCGATCGTGGTGGTCAGCGCCCGCGACGACACCCACGACATCGTCGCCGCGTTGGAGGCCGGTGCCGACGACTACGTGGTCAAGCCGGTGGCGATCAAGGAGCTGACCGCCCGGCTGCGCGCCCTGCGCCGTCGGGCCCGCACGGTGACCCCGGTGGAGGCGCCGGTGCCGGTGCTCGCCTTCGGCGAGTTGGAGGTCAGCCCGGAGGCGGGGGAGGTGCGCCGGTCCGGTACCCCGGTCGCGGTCACCCGCACCGAGTTCCGGCTGCTCTGCGAACTGGCCGAACACGCCGGGCGGGTGCTCTCCCGCCAGCAGTTGCTCAGCCGGGTGTGGGGCTACGACACCGGCGACGAACGGCTCGTCGACGTGCACGTGGGTCGGCTCCGCCAGAAGATCGAGCGCGATCCGGCCAACCCCCGGCACCTGGTGACGTTGCGCGGGCTCGGCTACAAGCTGCAGAGATGAGACCACGTCTCGGTCTGCGTGCCCGGGTCACCGCCGCGTTCGCCGTCGGTGCGCTGTCGCTGTCCGCCTCGATGGCCCTGGTGTCGTACGAGCTGACCCGCCGGACCCTGCTCGACGAGCGGGAACGCACCGTGCTGCGGGTGGCGTACTACGACGCGGAGGTGGTCCGGGCGGGCCTGGCCACCGACGAGCCGGACGTGGCGGAGGCGCTGCGCGCGCTGGACACCGGCACCAGCCGGCGGGCGGTGCTGTACTTCAACGGCGAGTGGTACGGCCGGCGGGCCGACACCGGCACCACCCCCGCCATCCCGCAACGGTTGCAGGACCTGGTGATGGCCGGCGAGCCGGCCGTGCAGCGGGTCCGCGTCGCCGATCAGCCGGTGGTGCTGGTCGGTGTGCCGTTGTCGGACTCGGCGGCGTTCTACGAGATCGTCTCGCTTCGGGAGCTGGACCAGACGTTCCAGGTGCTCGCGCTGGCGCTCACCGCCGTCGCGATCGTGGTGGCCGGCTCCGGGGCGGCGATCGGGTGGTACGCCACCCGGCACGGGCTGCGCCCACTCACCGCCGTCGCCGACGCCGCCGAACGGATCGCGGCGGGCGACTTCACCACCCGGCTCGCGCCGGACACCGACCCTGACCTGACCCGGCTCTCCACCTCGTTCAACCGGATGGTGGACGAGTTGGCCCGCCGCATCGACCGGGACCGGCGTTTCGCCGCCGACGTCAGCCACGAACTGCGGTCGCCGTTGCAGACCCTCGCGGCGGCCGCCAGCGTGCTGAGCAAGCGGCGCGAGAACCAGGACGAGCGGACCACCACGGCGGCCCGGCTGGTGGCCGACGAGATCGCCCGCTTCCAGCAGCTCGTCAACGACCTGCTGGACCTAGCCCGCAGCGACCAGCCGACGCACCGGGAACAGGTCGACGTCGGCGCGCTGGCCAGGCAGGCCTGCCGGGACCGGGACCTGCCCGAGTCCATGGTGCACCTCGATCCGGACACCCCGCCGACGTGGCAGGTGGACCGGCGGCGCGTCGCGCAGGTGTTCACCAACCTCCTCGACAACGCCGAGCGGTACGGCGCCGGCCCGGTGGCGGTGCGGTTGTCCCGCGACGGTGCCACCGGCGTGGTGGAGGTCGACGACGAGGGACCGGGGGTGCCGATGGAGGATCGAAAGGCGATCTTCGACCGCTTCGTCCGCGGTCGGGCGGCCAACTTCCGGGGCGGCGGCGACGGCACCGGCCTCGGGCTCGCGCTGGTGGCCCAGCACGCCGCCGCGCATGGCGGTGACGCCACGGTCAGCGACCGTCCCGAGGGCGGCGCCCGGTTCCGGATCACACTGCCGGGCAGCCTCGGATGAGGCGTACCGCCGGGCGGATCTCGGCCGCCCTCCTGCTGACCCTGGTCGCCGGGTGCGGGGTGCCCGCCGAGGACCATCCCCGGACGGTGACGCCGCCGCCGGGCCCGTTCCCGTACACCGCGACCGCCGCCCCCACGGCGGCGGAGACCGGGGCCCTCACCGAGCTGCTCTACTTCTCGCGCGACGACCGGCTGGTGCCGGTGACCCGTCGCGCCGACCAGGCGCCCACCCCCGACGAGCAGCTCCGGGACCTGCTGGCCGGGCCGACGCCGGGGGAGCGGGACGACGGCGTCGGCAGCGCGCTGCCCGGGGCGCTGAGCACCGCCGTGGTGCAACTCGTCGACGGGCAGGCCCGGGTGACGGTGACCCCGGCCGGCGCCGACACCGGCCGCAGCGACGAACTCCTCGCGTACGGGCAGATCGTCAGTACCCTGAGCGCCCGCCCCGACGTGTCGGCGGTGATCTTCCTGGACGGCGACGGCACCCCGCTGCGGGTGCCCCGCGCGGACGGCTCGCTCTCGGCGGATCCCCTCACCTCCGCCGACTACGCGGTGCTCGTCAGCCCTCGATGACAGGAGTTCCACAGCCTCGTGACGGTTGCGTGACAAACACCGCAGACGGCGGGCGGCGGCGTTTGGCCACTACGGCGGGAGGGGCACCACGTCGTCACACCAAAAGCGCGAAGGGACGGCTCTCGTGGAAATCACCGGCTTCTTCATGGCCATCATCATCGGTCTCGTCATCGGCGCGCTCGGCCGGCTCGTGGTGCCGGGCCGGCAGCGGATCCCCATCCTGTTGACGATTCTGATCGGTATCGTGGCCGCGATCCTCGGCACGCTGGTGGCCGGACTGCTGGGCGTGGACGACACCGCCGGCATCGACTGGATCGAGCTGTTCATCCAGGTGGCCTTCGCCGCGGTCGGCGTGTCGATCGTGGCCGGGGTGTACAGCCGCCGACGCTGATCATCCTCCGCTCGTCGGCCCGTCCCGGGGTGTTCCCGGGGCGGGCCGACGGCGTTCGGCGGTTCGGGTGACCACCGGACGCACGTACGTCATGACGGCTCGTATCCTTTGTGCGACCCGTCATGCGTACGACCGAGAGAGGACACGGCGTGAACGACCGGACCGAGACCTTGGAGTTTCAGGCCGAGGCGCGTCAACTGCTCCAGTTGATGGTCCACTCGATCTACTCGAACAAGGACGTGTTCCTGCGCGAGTTGATCTCCAACGCCTCGGACGCGCTGGACAAACTGCGCCTGGCGTCGATGGTCGACAAGGACCTCGACGTCGACACCAGTGACCTGCACATCGCCCTCGACGTCGATCGGGACGCCCGCACCCTCACCGTCCGCGACAACGGCATCGGCATGACCCGCGACGAGGTCGTCTCCGTCATCGGGACGATCGCCAAGTCCGGCACCGCCGAGCTGCTGCGCCAGATGCGGGAGAGCAAGGACGCCGGGGCGTCGCAGGACCTGATCGGCCAGTTCGGCGTCGGCTTCTACGCCGCCTTCATGGTCGCCGAGAAGGTCGAGCTGGTCACCCGGCGGGCCGGCGAGAGCGGCGGCACCCGGTGGGAGTCCGACGGCGGTGGCACGTACACCGTCGCGGCGCTCGACGACGCGCCCCAGGGCACCGCGGTGACGCTGCACCTCAAGCCCGTCGACACCGAGGACAACCTGCACGACTACACCGCCGAGTGGACCATCCGCGAGATCGTCAAGCGATACTCCGACTTCATCGCCCACCCGATCCGGACGACCGTCGAGCGGCCCGGGGCGGACGACGCCCCCGCCACCACCGAGACCGTCACGCTCAACTCGATGAAGGCGCTGTGGGCCCGCCCGCGTAACGAGGTCGAGCCGGCCGAGTACCACGAGTTCTACAAGCACGTCGGCCACGACTGGGCGGATCCCCTCGAGACCATCCACATGCGGGGCGAGGGCACCTTCGAGTACGACGCGCTGCTGTTCATCCCGTCGCACGCGCCGCTGGACCTCTTCGCCGCGCAGGGCCGTCGGGGCGTCCAGCTCTATGTCAAGCGCGTCTTCATCATGGACGACTGCGACGCGCTCATGCCCAACTACCTGCGCTTCGTCAAGGGCGTGGTGGACGCGCACGACCTGAGCCTGAACATCTCCCGGGAGATCCTCCAGCAGGACCGCCAGATCCGCGCGGTGCGCCGTCGCCTGGTCAAGAAGGTGCTCTCCACCGTCAAGGACCTCAAGACCGGGCAGCCCGAGCGGTACCGCACCTTCTGGACGGAGTTCGGCGCCGCGGTCAAGGAGGGGCTGGTCGACGACACCGACAACCGGGACACCCTGCTGGAGATCCTCTCGGTCGCGTCCACCAACGACCCGCAGGAGCAGACCGACCTGGCCGGCTACGTGAGCCGGATGAAGGACGGCCAGACCGACATCTACTACGCCACCGGCGAGCACCGGGCCACCATCGAGAACTCCCCGCACATGGAGGCGTTCCGGGCCAAGGGCTACGAGGTCCTGCTGCTCACCGACCCGGTCGACGAGGTCTGGGTGGAGAGGGTCGGCAGCTACGACGGTAGGACGCTGCGTTCGGTCGCCAAGGGCCAGGTCGACCTGGACACCGAGGAGGAGCGCACCGAGGCCGAGGCCGAGCGGGAGCGGCAGCGCACCGAGTACGCCGCACTGCTCGACTGGATGGGCGGGGTGCTGACCGAGTCGGTGAAGGAGGTCCGTCTCTCCTCGCGGCTGACCACCTCACCGGCCTGCGTGGTCGGCGACGCCCAGGACCTCACGCCGACGCTGGAGAAGATGTACCGGGCGATGGGCCACGAGGTGCCGAAGGTCAAGCGCATCCTGGAACTGAACCCGGGCCACCCGCTCGTCTCCGGCCTTCGCAAGGCTCACGAGCAGGGCGACGCCGAGACGTCCCTGGCCGAGACCGCCGAGCTGCTGTACGGCACCGCCCTGCTCGCCGAGGGCGGCGACCTGGCGGACCCGTCCCGGTTCGCCCGGATCCTCGCCGACCGCCTCGCCCGCACGCTGTAGGTCGGACACGGAACGCGGGCCGCGCCACTCCGGGCGCGTGCCCGCGTTCCCGTCCGTCAGGTCCCGGTCCGTGCGGTGTCGCGCCGCGTGCGGTCGCGAGCGAGATCGTGGCGGGTGGCTCAGCGAGCCGACGGGACGGACGCGCGCAGCGCCTCGGCCAGCCACTCGTACGGGAACTGCTCCGGCGGTACGTCGTTCACGGCATTGACCAGCGCCATGTACCGGTCCAGTGGTCCCTCCGGGTCCGGCGGCGTGCGGTCCCACTCCGCGCCGGCCAGCATGTGGTCGGCCGTCTGGAGGCGGAACTCGGGCGTGTCCGGCATCCCCGGGCTGTCCGGTGTCGCGAAGATGCCGGTCAGCCACCCCATCCACCGGTCGGCGATCTCCCTGCCCTGCGGTGAGTCCGGCGGCACCCCGTCCCGCGCCGCGTCGATCGCCGCCTGGCCGATCGGCGTGGCCGCCTCCAGGCTGTCCAACATCGGCGACGAGGCCATCAGCGGCCCGGCCCCGGTGGTGCACGCCTCGTGCAGCTCACGACGTACGGACTGCCGCACCTCCGGGTCGCGGACCATCTCGGCCAGCGCGATCCATGCCTCCAACTGGGCCGCGGTGGGCTGCTCGGGCAGCTCCGGCCGGGCCGCGCGCCACCACGCGACCATCCGCTCCGGCGGCTCCCAGCCGGTGGAGACCTCGGTCCAGAACTCGTCGATCAGCCGGTCGCGCTCCTCGTCCGACATGCCGGCGAGTTTGTGCATCAACGTGACCTGCTCGGCCGTGGAGTCCTGCCGCAGGATGGTCGACAGCACCGCGCGACGGCTCCGCAGCCGTGCCTCCTGCCGTGCCAGCAGGGCCAGGTGGGTGGCGGCCACCTCGCGCAGCGTCGCCTCGCCGACCAGCACGCGTCGGATCTCGTCCAGGCCGGCGCCGAGTTCCCGCAGGGTGCGGACCAGTTCCAGCCGGGCGATCGCCGACACGTCGTACAGGCGGTGGCCGGCGGGAGTGCTGGCGGACGGCGTGACGACACCGGCGTCCGCGTAGTAGCGGACGGCGCTGACACTCAGGCCGGTACGTCGGGCGACATCCCCGATGGCGTAAAGCTCGTTCAGGTCCACGACACCCACTATGCGATCTCAAGCGGCTTGAGACGCAAGTCCGTGCACCACGTGCGGCGGCCCGGCACCGGGACGGGACACGACGGCGGAGAGTCGGGCCAGGCGTGGATTCTCGGGCGGCGGGGTATTGCGCCGGCCATGAGCGCGAGTGTGGTGGTGGACCCGGACCGGCCGCCGGCGCCCGACCTGGCGGTCGGCACGGTGGCGGTGGTGGCGCATCGGAAGAAGACGCTGGGCGGCGGCCTCGACGAGTTGCGCGCCGCGCTGGTCGGCGCGGGAGTGCGGGACCTGCTCTGGTATGAGGTGCCCAAGAGCCGCAAGGCCCCGAAGAAGGTCCGCAAGGCCCTCGACGAGGGTGCCGAGCTGGTCTTCGTCTGGGGCGGCGACGGTATGGTGCAGCGCTGCGCCGATTCCCTCGCCGGCACGCAGACCCCGATGGCCATCGTGCCGGCCGGCACCGCCAATCTCTTCGCCGGCAATCTCGGCATCCCGGAGGACCTGCCGGAGGCGGTACGGATCGGCCTGCACGGTCGACGCTGCCGCCTCGACCTGGGACGGCTCAACGGGGAACACTTCGCGGTGATGGCCGGCGCCGGGTTCGACGGTGACCTGATCCGGGAGGCGGACCGGGATATGAAGGGTCGCCTCGGCCGGCTCGCGTACGTGTGGACGGGCCTGCGTCACGTCCGTGGGGAACTGACCCGGACCCGGATCACCGTCGACGGGGACCTGTGGTTCGAGGGGGACGCGAGCTGCGTGCTGTTCGGCAACGTCGGCACCATCACCGGTGGCATACCCGCCTTCGACGACGCCCGCCCCGACAGCGGCTCGTTGGAGATCGGTGTCTCCACCGCCGGTGGTGCCGTGGACTGGGCGCGCACGCTCGGCAAGATGGCCACCGGCCGGTCCGAGGACTCGAAGTTCGTCCGGATCACCCGGGGTCGCAAGGTCAGGGTCCGCTTCGCCGAGCCGAAGACGTACGAGATGGACGGTGGCGCCCGGTCGCGGACGAAGCGTCTCAAGGTCAGGGCCGTACCCGCCGCACTGACCGTCTGCTGCCCCGACGAGGAGCCGGAGGCCGCGCCACAGTGAGGTGGCGCCGGTGCCACACCCCGGCGGCGGCGACGAGGCAGACGGTGGCGGCGAGAACGAGCGGTGGCCGACCGCCCAGCAGGACGGCGGCGGAGCCGAGCGGGATCGCCGCCGCGATCGGTCCGAACATGATCGTGTTGGCGGTCGCGGCGGCTCGGCCCAGCAGCTCGTCGGGGCTGTGCGTCTGCACGGCGGTGACGGCGGCGACGACAGCCCACGGCAGGCCGGCACCGGCCACCACCGAGGCGGCGACCACCGCCGGCCACCAGGGCAGGCACCGGCCCAGGCAACTCACCGCGAACACTGCCGTGCCGAGGGCGGCCACGGTGGTCGGTCCGAACCGGGCGATAAGCCGACCGGCGACCAACCCGCCGGCGACCGAGCCGAGGCCCTGCGCGCTGAGCAGCACCCCGAGGAACGTCGCGGGCAGGCCCAACTCGTCGGTGACGACGGCGTACCCGGCGGCGGTGGTGAACCCGGACGCGGCGATCGCCACGCCCGCGAGGATCACCGGCAGCCGCGTCAGCGGTGACGCCCACACGACGGCGAGGCCCGCACGGACACCGGTGGGCCGGGACGCGACGGTCCGTGCCGGGTGCCGCAGTCGGAGCAGTGCGTACAGGGCGGCGGCCAGGGCGGGCAGCGCGGCGGCGAGCAACGCGACGAGGTGACCGCCCTGCCACGCGTACAGTCCGGCGCCGGCCAGCGGAGCGACGAGTTTGACACCCTCCTGGGCGCTGGACCGCCAACCGTTGACGTGGCCGAGTTCGTCCGGTGACAGCGCGGCGGGGAGCAGGGCGCTCTCGCTGGCGTCGATCAGCACGTACGCGACGCCGTACACCGTGGAGACACCGAACAGGAGCCACACCTGACCGGGTCCGCGGACGGCCAGCAGGGTCGGCAGGACGGCGGCCAGGGTCAGGTTGACCCCGATGACGAGCGGCCGTCGGGGCAGCCGGTCGACCAGGGCACCGCACCAGGGGCCGGCGAGGGTGGGGGCGTACACGCAGAGCCCGGCGAGGGCGGCGAGGCTACTGGACCGGGTCAGGTCGAGGATCCAGATGCCGGAGACCAGGGCCATGGCGCTGCCGCCGCACCCGGAGAGCACAGAGATCGTCACGAACAGGATCGCGTTGCGCCGCACATGCCGCTCCAGGGTTGAGTCGAGGTGACTCACAGCCTCAACCCTTGAGTTGGCCAGAGGCAATATCGCGGAGTCGCGTCAACGATGTGTTGACAGCGCGGCGTCGAGGTGCCGGGCGATGGTGCGTACCGGGCTCGGCAGCCGGTGGCCGGCGCGGTGCAGATCGGCGGCGACGTGCCCGGCGAGGTCGTACAGCGCGCCGGGTGCGGCCTCCAGCGCCAGTGCCGTGGTGTGTCGGGTCAGTGCGGCCCCGGGGAAACGGCCGTCCCAGCGGCGATCCGTCGCAATCCAGCGCTGCAACCCGCCGAGCAGGGCGCGGAGCGCGGTTACCTCGTGCGGCCAGTGCCGGTCGGACTCGGCTCGCCGCGCCCGGCGGCGGGCGAGCAGTCGCTGGCGACGCTGCTCGGCGGCCTGCCGGCTGCCGAGTCCGAGCGCCTCGGCGATCTGCTGCCAGGCCGCGCCGGCCTGCCGGGCGCGGTCGATGAGATCCAGCTCCGCCTCGTCGAGCCGGTCGCGGGCCGCCGGGATGCCGGCGAGGTCACCGAGCGGATCCAGCATGTGTCAACGCTACCTTGACAGTGCTGCGGCGGATCGCTGGCGAGGACGGGCCGACCCGCTGCTCAGGCGGCGGCGGAATCGCGGCGCGCGCGTTCCGCAGCCCGGCTCGGCAGTGCCGCCTGCGTCGTCCATCCGCGCTGTCGCGCCGGTGCCGTCTGCCCCGTGCCGCCCTGCGCCAGGACGAGTGCGCGTTGGGCCTGCTGCCACGGCGCACACGGCCACTCCTGGCCGGCGCAGAGCAGGTGCGCGCAGTCGCCGTCCTCGGCCGGTGCGTGCGCGTCGGCGACGTGTAGGGCGAGTCGCCACAGCAGCGGATCTGTGACGGTTTCGGGGCGCTCGTGGGTTGTATCTGGCCGGTCGGTGGTGTATTCGGACACGCGTTGTCCCCCCTCGTTGTCGAGCTCTCCGTTCCTGTTCTCCACTCTGTGCCCAGGTCAAACGCCTGCCCGCAGGTCGGCGGTTGAGGCGAGCGTGGCAGATTCCCGCCACGGGATTATTGACAGTGGTTGCTTGTTGCGTGAAAGTTGTGCGCAATCGTTAACCCTCCACATCCGAGGTGTGACGCTGCGCAATCGGTGACGCGGGCGGCGTCCACTCCGGACGCTCCGTGCTGCCCGCCGCCGGCGAGCCGAGGCGCGGGGCGACGCCCACCCATCACCTCCGCGCGCCGAGAAGGGGCCACGAGCCTCATGTCCGAGTTCCGTACCCGTTCCCCGTGGCGACGCCGGATCGCCGTCTCCTCCGTGTTGGCAGCTGGCGCGGCAGTGCTGCTGGTCAGCCCCGCCGCCGCCATCGTTCCGCAGGCTGCCACCCCGACCGCCAGGACCGCCACCACGATCGACTCGGGCATGTCGGCGGTGCCGCCCGCGTTGCAGTCGCGCTTTGCCGGAGCCGGCGCCACACCCGATCGGTCGGACACCACGCCGTCGACATCGGCGCGTGCTGCGGCCAGCGACCGCATCGTCCGACCGCTGCCCACCGTCTCGCCGGGCACACCCGGTGTGTACAAGGTGGTGACCGGTGACATGTATCCGCGCCACTTCGCCTTCGAGCAGGCCGCAAGCACACCAGCCGGCCATTCGGTGTGGCAGGTCCGGTACGGCATGCAGTACCTGGGCGGACTCGTGGGTGAGACCGAGGACGTCGAGTTCCAGATCCTGGAACCGGCGGGCTACGGCACCATCGACAGTGCCGGCGGCTTCGCGGGCACCCTGGACGGCCTGGAGGGCGGGTTCCTCTTCAAGTCCCACGGCAAGCAGAGCGCCGACGGCACCTTCACGATGCAGTTCGACATCACGCCGGGCACCGGCTACGGCAAGCTCACCGGGGTGACCGGCAGCTTCACGGTGGTGGCGACCCGCGACCACTGCGGACCGAGCGACACCCCGGAGACGTGCGACACGTTGGTCTCGTACAGCCTCGGCTACCGCCTTCCGTAACCCGCGAGCCGCGCACGGCGCCGCGTTCGACCCCCGCCACGACGCTGGGTCGGACGCGGCGTCCGTGCTCAGCCCGGGTGCCGCACGCTGGCTGTCCATGCTTCGGGACGATTGACAGATGACCTTCGTCAGGTGAGAGTGGTCCGCAACCTGATCACTCCTACCTCTCGACGTGTGACACTGCGTAATCGGTGATGCGGGCGGTGTCCATGTCGGACGCACCTGGCCGTGGCTGTCGCGGGAGCTGAGGCAGCCGGGACGAGGTGCGAACCCCCACACCCCCACCGCACGCCGAGAAGGGGCCACGAGCCTCATGTCGGAACTCCGTACCCGTTCCCGGTGGCGACGCCGGATACCCTTCTCCGCCGCGTTGGCCGCCGGCACGGCCGTGCTGCTGCTGGTCAGTCCGGCCTCGGCCGTGGTGCCGCAGACCGCCGCGCCGGGCGCCGACACCCCCGCCGACCTCGGCCGACTGGCCGACGAGCAGACCAGCGTGATCGAGGTGGTGGTGGCCGACACCACCGAACTGGACGCGCTGGTGGCCACCGGCGTCGACCTCGACCACCACGTCCACCACACCGCCGACGGCATCGTGGTGCACGCCGTGGTGACCGGCAACGAGGTCGCCACGCTGACCCGAGCCGGTTTCACCTTCGGCAAGGTGCTGCACACCGAAGAGGACGCGCAGGACCGGATCGCCGAGCGGGAGGCGACCATCGCCGCCCACCTGGCCGACAACCGGGAGTTCTCCGGAGCTGCCGTCGCCGCGCGGTCCGCCGCCTCGGATGTCAAGATCATTCGCGCCGACTACTACACTTCGGGCGACACCCAGGTGCTGTCGGTGGAGGCGAAGTGGGCACAGGGACAGACCGCCGCCACCGCGTTGACCGTCGAGCGGGACAGCGGGCCGGGCACCGAGTTCGGCTCCGGCGGCACGCAGAACATCACCCGGTTCGTCGACGCCGGGGTGTACCTCTACCACCGGGGTGCGGCGCAGGTGACCAGCCGCCCGGACTACGTACGGATCACCAGCCCGACCGGTGACGTGGCGGTCGCCAAGGTGCACGAGTGGTTGCCCATCCCGGACACCGACCCGGAGGGGCCCGGCTACCAGAAGGACTTCGTCACCAGCTACCTGACTCCCACCGAGCTCTACGACCGGGTCAAGGCGATGTCCGCGCAGTACCCGGAGATCTCCGAGATCGTCGAGTTGCCGCACAAGACCAACGGCTACCGGCGCAAGGCACAGGCCGTGCTCGGCACCGTCAACGCCAGCCGCGTCGGAGTCGACTCGCTTGCCTGGGGACACCAGGGCGGCAACGACATCACCGTGGAGCTGGCCAACCCCGGCACCGCGAGCGCGTCTTTGACGGTGACCGTCACCGGCAACCAGGTCCGCGTCGGCCTCGCCACGGACGCCGCCGGCACGGTCACCAGCACCGCCGCCGAGGTGGCCGCCGCGCTCAACGCCCAGGCGGGCACGCTGGTCAGCGCGTACACGTATCGCGGCAACGCGGGCACGGGCGTGGTGGCGCCGGCCGCGCCGACCGCGCTCTCCGACGGCCTGTCCGCGCCGACGACGGTCTCCCGCGACCCCCACACGGTGTACGCCATCCGCATCGGCAAGCACCGCGACGGCTCCAAGATGGGTGTGCTCGCCTACGCGCAGGAACACGCGCGGGAGTGGGTGCCCCCGCTGGTGACCATCGAGACCGCCGAGCGCCTGCTGCGCAACTACGCGCACGACGCGAACACCCGCGAGCTGGTCGACAACCTCGACATCTGGATCGCGCCGTCGATCAACCCGGACGGCGGGCACTACTCGTTCTACGACTTCAACTCGCAGCGCAAGAACATGACCAACCACTGCACGCCGGAGACCTCCGGGGACTTCCTCGGCCGGACGTCCTGGGGTGTGGACAACAACCGCAACTACACCGAGTACAGCCTCTTCGACGGCTACTCGGGCGCGTCGACGAGCTGCACCAGCGGCACGTACGCCGGGCCCGACGAGCTGTCCGAGCCGGAGAGCCGCAACGTCGACTGGCTGGCCTCCCGACCGAACGTCAAGTTCTCGATGAACCTGCACTCCTCGGGCAACTACTTCATGTGGTCGCCCGGCTCGTACGCCACCCCGGGCCGGGTCTCCGCCCCGCGGCCGACCCTGGCCGAGGAGTCGCTGTTCTGGGGCGCGTCGTCGCGGATCCTGACCGCCATCAAGCGGCACCGCAACCTGGCGGTCACCCCGGCCCGCACCGGCCCGATCGCCGACGTGCTCTACTCGGCGGCCGGCAACTCCGGTGACATGCTCTGGTACAAGTACGGCATCTACGCCTGGAACTTCGAGGTCGGCACCTCCTTCCAGCCGACCTGGACCTCGGCCCGCGAGGAGACGATGGAGTTCTCCAACGGCCTGGTCGAGATGCTGCGGGTCGCCCGTGACCTGGACACCGACGAGTCGGCGCCGACCAGCTCCGTCGAGGTGGCCACCAGTGCCACCGAGGGCTCGGTCGACGTCACGTTCTCCACCAGCGAACCGGCGGCGGTGTTCTACACCCTCGACGGCAGCCGGCCCACGTTCGAGTCCACGCTCTACGGCTCGGGGGGCATCCGGGAGGGCGGCGAGACGCTGACCGTTCCGGTCGGCACCACCGTGCACTGGTTCTCGGTGGACGCGGCGGGCAACGTGGAGCGCGGCTACCAGCCCGACGGTCAGGACGACAACTACAACCGCAAGCGGCTGACCGATCCGAACGCCGCACCCGAGGTGCCGGTGACGGTCACCGTGCAGGCGCGGTGTGTGGCCGGGAAGGCGTACGTGGCGGTGCAGGCGCGTAACGACCACGACGCTGCGGTGGACGTGGTGTTGGAGAGTGCGTACGGGCAGCGGTCGGTGTCCGCTGTGGCGCCGGGTGCGAGCGCGTTCCAGCAGTTCACCACCCGTGCCGCATCGGTGCCGTCCGGCAGCGCGACGGTCCGGGCCACCGGCACGGTCGACGGTGAGAGCGTCACCACCGTCGTCACCGCCGACCACGCTGCGGTCAACTGTGCCGCCGACCCTCGCCAAGCCCAGTGACCGCGAACGACACGGAGATGCAGATGAGAACGGACAATCGCAGGCGGCTGTTGGCGGCGGGTGCTGCCGGGGCCCTGCTGGTCGGGTCGGTGATGGCGGCTGCGCCCGCCTCGGCCGATCCGGGTGACACCGGTGACGTGACGGTCACGGTGGAGATCGAGGAGATCGTGGAGCCGGGTGTGCTGGCGATGTCGATCGCGGGTGACTCGGTGGCGTTGACCGAGGACGGGTCGACGTTGCTGGTGCGGCAGTTCGTGGGTGGTCTGCCGACGGTGACGGTGACCGACACCCGGACCGCCGACGAGGTGCCCTCGGGTGCGGCGTGGGCGGTGCTCGGTAGCGCCACCGACTTCACCGGAGCCGACGGTCAGGAGCCGATCGGTGCCGGGCACCTGGGCTGGAAGCCGCGCCTGGTCGACGGTGGCGACACCGGTCTGGTCAGCGAGGGCGAGGAGGTCGTCACCGTGTTGGACGAGCCGACGCAGCCCGGCAACAACGTGGGTCTGGTCGACCAGGAGCTGCTGGTCTCCACGTTCGACTCGGGTGCGGTCGCCGGTGGGGCGTACTCGGTCGACGCCGACCTGTTCCTGCGCACCCCGGCCGACGTGGCCGCCGGTGCGTACACCTCGACGCTGACCCTGTCCCTGTTCGAGTAGGACCGGCCGGATGGGGGGCCGCCGCACGGTGGCCCCCCATCCGGAACGCGGCCGTGACCTGGCCGAAGGGTGACCCCTGCGGCGTCGGGGGAGCGGCAGGCGCGATGATGGACGGGTGAAGATCCTGTCGATCCAGTCCTCGGTCGCCTACGGCCACGTCGGCAACTCGGCCGCCGTGTTCCCGCTGCAACGGCTCGGGCACGAGGTCTGGCCGGTCCTGACCGTGCACTTCTCCAACCACACCGGGTACGGTGCCTGGCGGGGGCCGTTGCTCGCGCCCGCCGACGTCGCCGAGGTGATCGCCGGCATCGCCGATCGCGGGGTGCTCGGTGACGCCGACGCGATCCTCTCCGGTTACCAGGGCGACCCGGCGATGGGCGCGGTGATCCTCGACGCGGTGACCCTGGTCAAGACCGCCAACCCGGAGGCCGTCTACTGCTGCGACCCGGTGATGGGCGACGTCGGCCGGGGCATGTTCGTCCGGCCCGGCATTCCCGAGTACCTGCGCGACGTGGTGGTGCCCCGGGCCGACATCGTCACCCCGAACCAGTTCGAGCTGGAGTTCCTCGCCGGCCGGTCGACGGACTCGCTCGACGAGGTGCTGGCGGCGGTCGACGTGGTACGCGCCACCGGCCCCCGACACGTGCTGGTCACCAGCGTGCTGCACGGTGACGCGCCACCCGACAGCCTGGAGGTGGTGGCCGTCTCCGACGCGGGCGCCTGGGCGGTGACCACGCCGCTGCTGCCGATCAGCCCGAACGGCGGTGGCGACGTCACCGCCGCGCTGTACCTGGCGCACCTGCGCAGCACCGGGTCGCCCGCGACGGCGCTGGAACGCACCACCGCCTCGATCTTCGCGGTGCTGGAGGCGACGCTGGCGGCGGGCACCCGCGAACTGCAACTGGTCGCCGCGCAGGACGCGATCGCCGACCCGCCGGCCCGGTTCCCCGCCCGCCGGTTGCGCTGACCGGAGCAGCGGAGGCCACCTCCACGGCACGTGGCGAGGTCACCTCCGGTCGGTCGACCGTCACTCCTCGCCGCTGTGCCGCTCCGCCAACCGGGCCAGTTTGAGGGCCAGGTGCAGGCAGAGTCGCTCGCCGCCGTCCTTGAGGTCGGTGCCGGCCAACTCCTCGATCCGCTGCAACCGGTAGTAGAGCGTGGTCCGGTGCAGCCGCAGGTCGGCGGCGGTGGCGTGGGCGTTGCCGGCCCGGTCCAGGTAGCGCTCCAGAGTGGTCAGCAGCGTGCGGTGGCCCGGCGTGGACACCAGCCGGGCCAGCCCCGGGTGCACGTCGGCCACCGTGAGGTGTTGCTCGCCGAGCCGGGCCAGCACCCGGAAGACACCCAGGCCGGACCAGGCGACGACCCGGCCCAACGCCGGCAGTCGCGCGCCGACCCGCGCGGCGTGCAGCGCCTCCACGTACGACTCGACGACGTCGGCCAACCGTGGCCGGGTGCGGCCGACCCCGACCACGGTCCGTTCCACGGAACCCAGACTGCGGATCACCTGCTGCAGGTCGTCGTCGAGGTGCCGGGCGGCCACCTCCGGCGTCGGCCGGCCGGCGGCGGGTTCGGCGGGCAGCAGCAGCACCCCGTGGTCGTGCCGGACCAGGTGCAGCGCCTCCCGCGTACCGGCCCGGCGTCGCGCGGCCACCAGCGACTGTTCCAGCGCGATCCGGGCCCGCTCGTCCGGCTGCCGCTCCTCGGGGGCGACGAGCCGGGCGACCAGGGCGGTCCGGGGACCGTCGGCGTGGATCATCCCGGCTTCCAGCAGCGCCCGCACCGCCTGGTCGCGGCTGCCGGGGCTGTCGGCCAGCAGGGTCCGGGCCGCCTCGGTCTCGCTCTGCGCGGCCAGCTCACCGAGCAGGTTCTCCCGGTACAGCGCCAGCGACAGTTCCCTGAGCAGGCCGGTGGCGGCCAGGTCGACCTCGGTCATGGTGCCGTCGGGATCGATGAACCAGACGAACCCGAGCAGCAGGTCGTGGTGGCGCACCGGCACGCAGAGCCGGGGGAGCAGGTCCAGTTCCGGGCTGGCCGGTGTGCGTACCGCCAGGCGGGCGTCGGCGATGCCGAGACCGCGCAGCCAGGCGATGACCTCCGGGGCGGTCTGCCGCCGCAGGATCGACGCCCGGCGGACCTCGTCCATCAGCCCGGTCTGCTCGCTGTAGACGACGACGCGTTGCCGCCGGTCCTCGATCAGTGCGGGACGGCCGACGTGGGCGGCGACCGCGTCCACTATGCGCTGCAACTCGCCCCGCACCGCACCCCCTCTCCCACGCCGTCGCGTCGGTTCCGACGTACGGCATGATCGAATCTTGTCCTCACCGCTGGAGAGCGTCGACCAGGGCACATTCGTTACGGATGCGTGTCCGTCAGCGCGCACCTGGGCCGGTCGCCGCACTAGCCTTGTCGGGTATGAGCATCAACGTGTGGAGCTACCTCACCGAGTACGAGGCGGAACGCGACGAGCTGCTCGAAGCTGTCGACAAGGTGTTCAGATCGGGTCAACTGGTGCTCGGGGCGAGCGTGCGGTCCTTCGAGACGGCGTTCGCCGCGAAGCATCAGCGGAGTCACTGCGTCGGCGTCGACAACGGCACGAACGCGCTGGTGCTGGCGCTGCGCGGTCTCGGCGTCGGGCCGGGCGACGAGGTGATCACCGTGTCGAACACGGCCGCCCCCACGGTCGTCGCGATCGACGCCGTCGGTGCGACTGCGACCTTCGTCGACGTACGGCACGACACGCAACTGATGGACGTCGGACAACTGGCCGCCGCCGTCACCGAACGTACGCGGTGCATCCTCCCGGTGCACCTGTACGGGCAGGCGGTCGACATGCGGGCGGTGCGCCAGGTCGCCCAGGACTTCGGGCTGAGCGTCCTGGAGGACTGCGCCCAGGCCCACGGGGCCCGTCAGGACGGCCGGATCGTCGGGTCGTTCGGTGACGCGGCGGCGTTCTCGTTCTATCCGACCAAGGTGCTCGGTGCCTACGGGGACGGGGGCGCCGTGGTCGTCGACGACGACCAGCTGGACGCGACCCTGCGAAGGCTGCGGTACTACGGCATGGCGGAGCGCTACTACGTCGTCGAGACGCCCGGGTTCAACGCCCGCCTCGACGAGGTGCAGGCCGAGATCCTGCTCCGCAAGCTCGCGCGGTTGGAGCAGTACGTCTCGGCCCGGCGCGCGATCGCGGCCACCTACGCCGAGGCGTTCGCCGACACGGACCTCGGCCTACCGACCGTGGTGCCCGGCAACGAGCACGTCTACTACCTGTACGTCGTGCGGCACCCCGCCCGCGACGAGATCATCCGACAGATGAAGGACGCCGGGATCACGCTGAACGTCAGCTATCCGTGGCCGGTGCACACCATGAGTGGCTTCGCGCACCTGGGGCAGGGGGTCGGCTCGCTGCCGGTCACCGAACGGCTGGCCGACGAGGTCTTCTCGTTGCCGATGTATCCGACGCTGGCGGCGTCGGACCAGGCCCGTGTGATCGACGAGCTGAGAGCCGTCCTGTCCCGGCTGTGAGCCGCCACCCGCTCGTGCGGGGTCGGCTCAGCGGTCGGCGCGCTCGAAGACCGAGATGACGAGCGGGCTGTCCGACTCGACCGGGCTGCGCTCCCAGTCGCACCAGCGCTCACGCAGCCGCAGCCCGGCCAGCCGTGCCATCAGGTCGAGCTCGGCCGGGCTGACCCCGCGACCGTCGAAGGGCACGACGTGCATCAGGTCCTTGCCGTAGATGATCTCGCGGATGTGGAACTGCTGCGACAACGGGTCGACCTGGTAGGCCCAGAGCACGGTGGCGTTCTCGCCCATGTGCGCGGGCATCACCCCGAAGTCGCCGGGTGCTCGGGCGAAGGTCTCGAACACCAGCACGCCGTCGTCGGTGAGGAGTTCGGCGGCGTTGCGCACACACTCCGTCTGGGCATCCTGTGTGGTCAGGAGCAGGAAGGTGTTGTCGAGGCACGTGACGAGCCGGTAGCGCCCGTCCGCCGCGATCTGCGGCAGTTCGCTGAGCGCGGTCTGCACCATGTCGCCGCCGGGCTTGCCGGCCAGGGTCTTCAGCATCGCCGCCGAGCTGTCCACCCCGGTCACGCTGAGCCCGCGAGCGGCGAGGGGGATGGCGACCCGACCGGTGCCGACGCCCAGTTCGAGGACGGGGCCGCCCTCGGCCAGGTCGGCGAGGGTCGCCACCATCGGGTCGGGCGCCTCGGCGCCGTAGACGAAGTCGAAGAGTTCGGCGTAGCCCTCTCCGTACGTTTCTGCTGCCATGTCGGCTCCTGCCATCCAAGGGGGCAACGGTCAGCCCCGTGACACATCAACACACCCCACGGACCCGTCACAAGTGGTGGGATCGGGTCCCCGAAGGCGACGCGGGGCACCCGGAACCGATCCTTGACGCGATCGATTCCAGGTGCCCCGACCTGGTCGAACGGCCGGACTCGACGCCCGGCCGCCATCCACACCCGTCGACGGGTGTCGTGCTGCGGTCCTACTCCGCCGGCGGCTCGTACTTCGGGTTCTCCCACACGAAGTTGACCTTGTTGCCGGCCGGGTCGACGATCTCGGTCAGCTTGATGAAGTCGAAGTCCTGAATCTCACCGGCGGTCACACCCGCGCTCGCGAGGCTGGCGACATGGGCGTCGATGTCGTCCACGCCGATGACGATGTTGGTCCGGCCGGTTGTCTCCGGGTCCAGCGAGACCTGGATCCAGGCGTTCTCCGCGATCTGCCACTCCGCCACGCCCTCCTGGGGCTCGACGTCGGGGCCGCGCCCGATCCACTGCTTGTACCAGGCAACGGCAGCGGCGTGGTCGGAGACGGGCAGAACCGCCGTGACACTCTTCAGGTTCGGCACGTTGGGCTGTCCCTTCAGTTGGTTGCTCGTCAGTTGCTGCACCGCGCAAAGCGGTGGGCGAAGGCGTACGATAGCAGCGTTTCATACATTTCGGTCTGTCGCCGAGCGGCAAAGTCGAGGGTCACCACCTCGGTCAGGCCACACTGTCGACAGTGTTCGGAGCGGTCGGACCTGCCCCCGCAGCAGCCGACCGCGAGCGCCGCCACACCCGAGGGCGGGTGCGGCGGCGTCGAGCGAACTGCCCGGCGACGGGTCAGTCCGTGACCACCCGGCGCAGGGCGGTCTCGGTGAACACCTTGATGGCGACGACCTCGTTGTCGGCGTTCGCCATCGGGACGAGGCCCTCCTGGAAGTAGGAGAAGCCGATCGGCGGGACCTTGTTGACCGTCGCGAACATGTGCGCCGCGTCCGGGTTGTGCAGCGTACCCATCGGCGTCTCGACGGCCAGGAAGATCATCTGGTGGCTGCGCACCGTCTCACCGGCGGCGAAGTCGATCCCGAGCGGGATCTCCAGGCGGCCGACCGACGGCGGCAGGTTGACGTCGAACGACCGCCCGACGCCGAGAGCCACCTTCTGCCCGGGGAACAGGATCTGACTGGTCGCCTCGGCCCGGTAGGACTTGATCTCGAGGTCCAGCCGGAGGGCGCCGTTGAGCGTCAGCACCGGGTCGTGGAGCTGGATGACGCAGGGCGACTCCGGGAACTCGAAGCGCTCCCGCGGCATCGTCGTGTCGTTGGGGTCCTTGCCGGCGACGACCTCGATCGTGGTCTGCGCGATCGCGTGGTAGCCGCGGCTGCCGTCGGCGAAGGTGCGCCGAGGCGTCATCACCTCGAGCACCTGTCCGGCGCGGCCCCGAAGGGCGGCGGCCGGGTCGGCGATCTCGCTGGGGAGGTCGCGGTCGAGCTCTTCGAGAAGCATGTCACCGATCTTGATCATCTCTTTGCCCTTTCGTGCGAGTTGTCTTGACGGTGTTGCTGCGCCTCTGGCCGGAGGATTGCTCGTAATCGCAACCCTAGGAGCGCATCGCGGAATCGGGCACCGGTGAATCGCGCCAGTCGATCCGGCAGGCGCGCCAGAAAAGATGGCGCACCCATGACGCGGACCGACACGGTCACGACGCGGTCCGCGTGATCCACGACGGACGCCAGGCTGAGCCGCCGGTCAGCGCCTAGCATCCGCTACATGCCTTGCAGAGCCTGTGGCGACGCGGTGACGCAGTTCCTGGATCTGGGCCGGCAACCGCTGTCCGACGCATTCCGCATTCCCGACGATCCCTCCGACGAATTCTGGCTTCATCTCAGGGCCGTGGTCTGCCACGGTTGTCACGTCGTCCAACTCGCCGATCCGGTTCCGGTCGAGCGGATGTTCCACGAGGAGTACCCGTTCCGCACCTCGTCGTCGAGGCGGATGGCGTCGCACTTCGCCGCGACCGCCGAGCGCCTGGTCGCCGGGCTGGAGTCACCGGATCCCTTCGTGGTCGAGATCGGCAGCAACGACGGCACCATGCTCGCCACGGTCGCCGCACGCGGCATCCGACACCTCGGCATCGACCCGGCAGCGAACATGGTGGACGAGGCAGTGGCCCGCAGGGTCAACGCGCGTGCGGAGTGGTTCGACGCCACCACCGCCGCCCGGGTACGCGACGAGTTCGGCCCCGCCGACGTGGTCTACGCGGCGAACACCATGTGCCACATCCCCGACCTGCGCGGCGTCTTCACGGGCCTGGAGACGGTGTTGGCCGACGACGGTGTGGTGGTCTTCGAGGATCCCTACCTCGGTGACGTGCTGCGTCTCGGCTCGTTCGACCAGATCTACGACGAGCACTTCTATCTCTTCTCCGCCACCTCGGTCGCGCGTATCGCCGCGCTGCACGGGTTCACGTTGGTGGACGTCGAGCACCTCGGCGTCCACGGTGGCGAGGTCCGCTACACGCTCGCCCGGGACGGCCGTACCCCCACGCCCGCCGTCGGCGCGCTGATCGCTACCGAGGACCGCACCGGCACACACGACCTGTCCCGGTTGCAGGCGTTCGCGGCCGGCGTCGCCGACCGCCGCGAGCAACTTCGGGACGTCCTCACGGACGAGCAGCAGGCCGGCCGCAGCGTCGCCGGATACGCCGCCACCGCGAAGAGCGCCACCGTGCTGAACTACTGCGACATCGGGCCGGGACTGCTACCGGTCGTCTACGACACCACACCTGAGAAGCAGGGCCGGACGACTCCCGGTTCCGGCATCCCGGTCGAGGCGTTCCCGCAGGACCTCGCCGACTACCCGGACACCTTCCTGCTCTTCGCCTGGAACCACGCCGACGAGATCCTCGCCAAGGAGCAGGAGTTCGTCGAGCGGGGCGGCCGGTGGATCCGTTACGTGCCGGAGGTGCGGATTGACTGACCGCCGGGTGGCCACCCCGTCGCATCTCGTCGAGTCGCGTGCCGACCCGTCGCTGCTCGACGAGATACGACACTGGCGTGAGGCGATGGGCGGTGTCCGGTACGCGCGGCCGTCACGACTCCCACTCGATGCCGTTCCGGGCTGGAACACCGGTGCCGAGGAGCCCGCTCTCACCCACGGCAGCGGTCGGTTCTTCGCCGTGCGGGGACACCGGGTGCGGACCGAGGACGGCCGCCACTCGTGGATGCAGCCGATGGTCGACCAGCCGGAGATCGGCCTGTTGGCGATCGCGGTGACCCCCTCCGACCGGGGCTACGCGGCGCTCGTCCAGGCGAAGGCCGAACCCGGCAACATCAACGGCATCCAACTGTCGCCGACCGTGCAGGCGACCCGGAGCAACCGGGAACGGGTGCACGGTGGCCGACCGGTCCCGTATCTGGACCTTTTCGATCCGGCGACGGCGGACGTCGTCGTCGACTCGCGGCAGTCCGAGCACGGTGGCGTGTTCTGGCGCAAGCGCAACCGCGTGATGATCGTCCGGACCCCACGGTTCGCGCCGCAGGAGGGTTTCCGCTGGATCGACCTCGCCGATCTGCTGGCGCTGCTGCATGACGACGACCTCGTGCACGCCGACACCCGGGCCGTCCTGGGCTGTGCGCCGTGGACGCTGCCCGGCGAGTTCGCCGTGTCCGGGGCGCGGCTGCCGGTCCTGCCCCGAACCCTGGCCGGTGCCGCCCGGTGCGACGTCCGGCCGCTGGCCCGCTGGCTCTCGGCCGAGCGCGCCCGGCAGTCGTCGGTCTCCGTCCGCGTCGCCCTGCCGGACCTGCAGGGCTGGCGACGCGGCGCCGACGCGCTCCGCCGGGAGGACGGCACGGGCTTCGAGGTCGTCGCGGTCAGCGTCGACGCGGCGGGACGCGAGGTCGACCAGTGGTGCCAACCGATGATCCGGCCGGTCGGGCTGGGCGTGGTGGGCCTTGCCGTCGCCGACCGTGGCGGTGAGCTCCACCTGCTCATGCAGGCATGTCCCGAGCCCGGCCTCGTCGACGACGTCGAGTTGGGTCCGACCGTGCAGATCGCGGGTGGCGAGAAGCCACGGTCCGGCGCGGAGGCGGAGCTGCTGGCCCTTCTGCTCGACAGCCCGGCCGAGGCGGTCCTGTTCGACGCGGTCCTGTCCGACGAGGGCGGACGCTTCCTGCACAGTCGCTGCCGACACCTCGTCGCGTTGGTCGACCACCGCGACGCACCGGCGGGCTTCCGGTGGTGCCCGGTCAGCGAGGTGATCGCCATGCTGGTGCACAGTCACCAGGTCAACATGCAGGCGCGCAGCGCGCTGGTGTGCCTGGTCGGCGCGGTGGCGGGCGAGTCGCGGTCGGGGCCGACCCCACTACCGCGACCGGCCGCGCGTACCGCGGCCTGACCCGCGTCACTGGCGGCTCGGAGCCGCCGACACGGTGACGGACGGCTGCCGATCCGCACGGTGGGCGTCGGCCAGCACCGCCCTGGTCGCGGTGCCGTTTCGGGCGCCGGACCCACGACGACCCTCGTCCTCGGCACGGTGGCGCATGGCCTCCATGGAGCCGTCGAGCAGGCCGTGCCGGGCGGCGACCACCACGGCCTCGTGCCGGTTCGACACGCCGAGTGTGCGGTACAGCTCCTGCAGGTGCCGGAACATCGCCCGGGTCGAGAAGTTCTCGTGGCTGGCGAGCCGTTCGACGCTCCATCCGCTGGCCAGCGCCGCCAGCCGCAGCACGTCGGACTCGTCCACCGACAGGTCCGTCTCGGCCGGAGCGGGTCGGCTGAGCAGGTCGACGGCGACCGCCCTGGGCAGCCGGACGGCGCCGGCCCACGTCGCCTCCAGTGCGGCCACGATTTCGTCCGGAGACGCCGCGTAGTCGACGACACCCCAGGCCCCGGCGTCGAGCGCGCGTCGGTAGTCGTCGGCGGTGGGGTCCACGAGCAGGGCGAGCAGCGCGACCTGCTCGTCGTGCGCCCGGAGCGCAGAGAGCACGTCGACGTCGGAGTCACTGCGGATGGAGAGCAGCACGGCGAGGCGGTACTCGGTCGGGTGGGCCGCCCGGCGGAACCGCCGGATCCAGGCGTAGCAGTCGCCCGGCTCGGCCGTCTCGTAGCCGGCGTTGTCGAGTTCCCGCGCGATGCCCTGCCGGTAGGCGGGGATCGGGTCCCGGATGGCGCAGACGTGCCGTGGCCTGCTCATGCCGATCGTTCCGGGATCGGGATCTCGGTGCGCAGCCGACGTTGCCATGCCACGTAGCCGCCGTCGCGGCTGGTGTCCCGCCCGGGTGGCGCGAGGCACCGGTCGGTGACGGTGGTGACCCAGCCGGCGTCGGACCGGTCGAGTTGGTCGAGGAACCGCGTGAAACTGCGGGGTGAGGCTTCCCGACGCGCGGTCAGGCCGAACGCCAGACCCTGGAGGAAGGCCCGTCGCTCGGTCTCCTGGTCCGATGGTGCCGCCGGGAGGCAGCGCATCCGGCGCATCCCGGCGAAGGCGGTCGCCAGGCCGAGACCGGCGTACAGCTCCGGACGGAGCGCAGGGGCCAACCGGGCGCCCTGGTCCTCGATGACCTCCGGTCGACCACCGGCGACGAACCAGAGCGCCCGACCATGACCCTGTGACCACAACGCCTGGTACTCCGCCTCGGGGAATGGGCAGGGAACGTCGAAACGCGGTGGCGCGGCCTTGAGGAAACACGTCGCGAACGCCATGCCGTCGATACCGAGACCGGTGAACAGGCCGTCTTGACGCCAGAGCGGGCTGCGCCTCATCGCCTGCGCGGCGAAGGGCCGTACGGCGTACCACCAGCCCCAACCGGCGAAGATCAGATACCGGTGGCCGGGCAGCGTGGCGAGCAGCCGGCGGTGCGCCGTACGGGCCCGGCCCGGATACAGCGCTCCCGCCGCGGCGAACGCCATCGCGGCGCCCTCGACGTAGAACGGGGCGAGGTAGTCGTCCGCCATGCCGTCGACCCGCGCGCTCACCGCCACCGGATCGTACGCCCGCAGTGTGTCGTTGAAGCCGGCCGCGAACTCGCGGCTGATCGCCCGGACGAGATCGCCCACGGCGGCGTCGACCGGCGTGAACAGCGCGAGTCGACGGTCGAGACGTTCGTCGGTGAGTGCCATCCGGGCCGCGATGCGCGACCGCACCCGGTCGCCGGTGCCGGTCATCGGCGCGGATTCTCGGCGTGGATCCGCTCGATGAACCCGACCGCCGCGTCGTCGATGGGCGGCACCGTCAGCGTCCGGGCCTGCAACCGGCGCGCCGCCCGCCGGTACGCCGGATCGCCGAGGACGGTGGTCGTCGCCGCCGCGACGTCCTCCGGCGTGAAACTCGTCCAGTCCAACTGCACGCCCATGCCGTGCTGCGTGAAGCGGTTGGCGATCTCGAAGGCGTCGAAGAGCAGCGGCACCGCGACGACGGGTACGCCGTTGACGATCGCCTGGCGGGCGGTGGCCGGGCCGGCGTGGGTGAGCAGCATGTCGATCGAGCGCATGAGCAGCGCCTGGGGCACCCACTCGACGACCCGGACGTTCTCCGGCACCGGGACCCCTTCGATGATCTCCTTTCCGTGCCAGTCCAGTCCCTTGCCGGTGGAGACGATGACGTTCGCGTCCACCGCGCCCATGCCGGCGATCACCTTGGCCAGCGGGGGCCCGTAGGAGGGGATCGTCGAGGCCGCCGTACCGAAGCTGGCGTAGACGAGCGGTCGCTTGTCGTCGACCAGGTCGCCGATCCACTCCGGCAGCACCTCGCCGCGCCGGACGCCGTCCACCCGCACGGTGAACACGTTGGGCAGTTCGAGTTCCTCCGGCGCGAAGGTCGGGGACAGCATGTTCAGGTGGCCGTACGCGTACTGCCGCAGGCCGTCCGGGTCCGGCGGCAGCCCGAACTGCTGGCGGCGGCGGTCGAGCGCGGCGACCACGCCCGTGCCGAGCATCATGCCGTTGAAGTCGAGGACCCCGACGGTGACGTGCGGCAGCCCGGCCCGTTCGGCGGCGAGGTAGCCGCCGAGTTCACCGGTGTCGCGCAGCACGATGTCGGGATTCCAGTCCGCGATGGCCCGGGAGACGTCCTCGCCCATGGCGACACACGCCTCTCCGCAGAACAACTCGGCCATGAAGTTCTGCGTGAAGTCCTCCATCTCCTCGGGAAGGACGTCACCGTCGAGGCTGTCGAGGAAGTCGCCGACCCAGTCGGGACCGGCGGTGATGTGCTCGATGCCGAGCGCCTCGACGGTGGCGGCGAAGCGTCCCGACACGGCGATGGCGACGTCGTGGCCGCAGCGTTTCGCGGCCTCCGCGACGGGGATCAGTTCCAGCAGGTGGTCGTGGGCCGGCAGACTGCTGAACAGCAACCTCATGTCGAGTCGTTCCTCCGTGGTCGGTGGTGCCGTGGTCGGTGGCGCGGGACGGGGGTCGTCATCGGCCGGTCACCCCGTTCGCGAGACGGGTGACGGCGAGATGTGCGGACTCCATCGCGCCGTCGAGGAAGGGATGGTCGATGACGTCGACACCGGCGACGGCGATCCGTCCGACACCGTCGGCGAGGCGGCGTCTGGCGTCGGTGGTGGCACTGCCGTCGCCGGGACGGTCACACGAGGTGGCGTACCGGGCGTAGCCGTGCGGCCAGAGTTCGACGCGGATGTCGGCGATGTCGCGGTCGGCCACGAGGCCGCCGGGCGCGAGCGCCTCCGCCAGCAGGTGCCGCAGTTCGACGGTGATCTCCCGGCGGGCCGTGGCGGCGCGCAGCCGACGACGGCCGGCGGCCGCACCTGCGGCGGGGGTGGTGCCCGCCTCGGTGAGCGCGCCGAGCGCGGTCGCGGTCGTCGGCTCGTCGGGTGACGGCGACGGCGCGCAGGCGCCGATGGCGACCGGGAACTCCAGCCCGGCGATCTGCCAGGTGGGGTGACCGGGCCAGGAGAGCCGGGAGACGCCGAGCGACTGCCACGCGCGCCAGTTCCGCAACGCGACGGAGGCCGACACGATCGGGTACCGGCCGAGATCGGCGGCGGTGGCCCGCTGCTCCGGCCCGAGTTCCGGGACGAGAAGCGCCGTGGTGTGCGCGGGCGCGGCGACGATCGCGGCCCGCGCCCGGTACGTGATCGTGCCTGCCCCGCCCCCCTCGACCTCGACCTCGACCGTGTCGGTACCGGCGTGGCGCAGCGCGGTCGCCGTGGCGTTCAACCGGATCCGGACCTGGTTGTCCGGCCGGTCGAGCGCGTCGACGGACATCTCGGCGGTCAGCCGGTCGTCGACGGTGTCGGCGTCGAACAGGTCGGGCACCAGATGGTGGGCCAGCGCGCGGGCGACCGTGGCGTTGCCGTCCGGGAAACGGTAGATCGGCGGGTCCAGGTGCGGGAAGAACCTCGCGCCGGTCCGGGTCAGCCCGTCCCACGGCGCGCCGCTGGGGCGGACACCGAGGCCGTCCAGGCCCAGATAGCCGATGAGCGCGGCGTCCAGGGCGGGATGCTGGTCGAAGGTCATGCCCGACTGCGCCGACGTGCTGTACCGCAGAAACCGGTGGGTGTCCTCGTCGAGTTCGGCGAAGTCGCGAAGCACCTCGTCGCAGCTACGCCGCCGGAGTTCGGCGAGCTTCTCGTCATCGGTCCGGCCGGCCAGCCAGTCGGTGGGTTCGTCGACGAGCGCGGCGACCTGCGGTCTGGCCCGTGCGGCGAGCGGCGCGTCGGTGAGGTCCACGGCGTCGGACGGGCCGTGGGCGGCGAGGTGGCTCCGCCCCCAGACCGAGGCGGCGAAGGCGAGGCCGTGGCCGCCGGCACCCCGGTCGGTGTAGTGCCGCGCCACCGTGTCGGTGTGGAAGCGGTCGGTGTCGACGCCCACGGTGGCCAGGGCGGACCGGACGGCCGGGGCGAAGGCGGAGGGGAAGGTGAGTTCCTGGGCGCCGCCCGGCGACACGAGCCGGCGTCCGTCGACGTCGAAGGTGTGCCGGATCGCGGGTCCGCCGAGCTGCGTACCGGCTTCGACGATCAGCACCCGCGCGTCCCGGTCGACGTCGGTGATCCAGTAGAAGGCCGCCGAGAGTCCGGCGACGCCGGCACCGACGACGATCAGGTCGAACTCGGGTGTGGTCGTCATGGTCGGCCTCCTGCTCGCGGCGTGACGATGGTCAGCGGCCGGCCCGACGGGTCCAGGGCCCACCGGAGGCACGCCGAGAACGTGCCCGGCTCCTGCTGCTCGGCCCACTGGTCGCCGACGAGGGTGGCGAGTGCGGACCGGCGCGGCGACCAGTCGAGCACCGCACGGGCCCGACGCAGGTCGCAGGCGGGACGGTCGTCGACGTCGGCGCGTTCCGGCAGATGCCGGCGTTGCACCCGTCGCCGGGTGACGCGTTCCACGGTCGTGAGGACGGCGTCGATCGTGGACAGCCGGCCACTGCCGATCTCGACGGCCTGGTAGCCCGCGACCGGTCGGCGGGCGGCGCCGACGACCGCCCGCGCCGCGTCGAGGACGTGCAGGTAGTCGCGGCCCGACGAGCCGTCGCCGTAGACGTCGAACGGCCGGTCCTCGGCGGCGGCACGAAGCGCCGCCGCGACGATGCCCCGGTCGGTCGGCGTGCGCGGCCCGCCGAGGGCGTTGAGGCGCAACGAGACACCGAAGCCGTACCGTTCGACGAGTTCCTCGGCGGCCCGCTTCGACTCGGCGTAGGCGACCCGGTCGGAGTGCCGCCCGGTCGGACCCAGGCCAGCGACCATCGCGGTCGACGCGAACACCACCCGGCACCTGCTGGTCCCGGCGACGGCGTCGAGGAGCAGCCGGGTCGCGTCGACGTTGCACCGCGCGTAGGTGCGGGCGGCCCGTGGACCGGGCTGCAACGGTGTGACGGCGGCGAGGTGGCAGACGGCGTCGACCTCGGCCACCGCCCGGCGCAGCGCGCGGCCCGGACCGGCCGCCGCCATGCCGAGTTCCCGCCCCGGAAAGGTGGTGACGTGGTCACCGAGGGCGGCGAACGCCTCGGTGACCCACCTGCCGAGGAAACCCGTCGCCCCGGTGACCAGGACCCGCACCGGACGCGTCGGGCCTGCCGCGACGGCCGGTACGCGACCGGGGGCTTCCGGTGCCCGCCGTCCACTCACGGCGCGTCCGGTGCGGTGGCGACGGCCACCATCACCAGCTCCGGGCCGGCGCTGTTGACCTGGATTTCCGCGTCGACCCCGGCGGCGTCGAAGGACGTCTGCCAGGCGGCGGCCGAATGGAAACGGCTGCCTCGCCGACAGGCCTCGGCGGACAACGGCAGCAGGTTGAAGATGAACTCCTGGTGCACGAGGTCGCCGGGGGCGCAGAGCGACTCGCTGAGCACCAGCGCGCCACCGGGCCGGACCAGTGACCGCAGGTGGCGCAGGGTGGACGGGATGTCGGCGGCGATGTGCAGCGCGTTGACGGCGAGCACGACGTCGTAGCCGTCCGGGGCCAGGCCCTGGTCGTCGGCGAGGTCGAAGTCGAACCGCCGGAACTCCAGGCGTACCGGGGCAGGGGTGTTCCCGCTGTGTCTGCGGCGGGCGCCGACCAGCAGGCTGGCGCTCATGTCGGTGACCGTGTAGTCGTAGGTGCCGCGTAGGTCGTCGGGCCAGTGCGCCAACAGGTGTGCGGTCGCCCCGCCGGTGCCCGCGCCCACTTCGAGGATCCGGGTGCCGCCACCGGTGCGCAGGGTGGTCTCGACCGCCGCTGCTGCGGCGGCGTTGAGCGGCCGGTACAGCAGGTTGTCGGACTGGAAGTAGCCGTGCCACAGCCGCATGCCCGGTCCGGCAAGCAGGATCTTGCGGCCGGAGGAGGTGCCGTCCAGGAAGCCGGGGTACGCGCCGGCGGCGTGGCGCAACAGGTCCACCGTCGGCGCGTGGCTGCCCGCCGTCGGGTCGACCGACGGTACGGGCCGGGGGAGTGTCCGGCGTTCGGCGGCCCGGCGGAGCCAGGCGACGCAGTGTCCGCGATGCTCGTCGCCGGCATCCACCGCCTCGGGATCGAGCGTGTCCAGGATCGACTGCGCGAGGTCGCCGGTCACCTGCCACGCGTCGGCGCACGCGTCGAGGTACGCCTCGTCGACGTGGGCGTCGACGTGGCCGGTGTCGGTCCGGGTCCGGTCGGTCATGTCAGATCGCCTCCAGGACGATCGCGCCGTAGAACCCGCCGAAACCGACGGCGGACTTGACGGCGTACCGGATGTGCGTGGACGTCCAGTCGGTGGGCAGGTCGAGGCCGTGGGCGGGCGTCGCGCCGGGTGTCCCGGGCAGCCGTCGTTCCGCCATCGCCTTGAGCAGCAGTGCCGTCTCCAGCAGCGAGGATCCGCCGAGGTTGTGCCCGACGTACGGCTTGAGCGGCAGGCACACCGGTTGCCGGGTCTGGTCCGGCCAGAGTCGCCGGATCGTCCTGGCCTCGTAGGTGTCGATCATCCGGATCCCGGTGCCGTGCGGCACGACCACGTCGACGTGCTCCGGGTCGAGGGCCGCCTCGCGCAGGGCCCGCCGGATGGACCGCTCCTGGTTGGCGCTCGCGGGGTGGGGTGCGCTGACCCGCCACCCGTCCTGCGTGAACCCGGCACCGCGCAGGCGACCGTAGATCCGGGCACCACGGCGACGGGCGTGCTCCTCGTCCTCCAGCACGACGGCGGCGCCACCGTCGCCGAAGACGGTGCCGGCGGCTGCTGGGTCGAACGGCCGGGGGACGCCGTCCCGCGCGTACAGGCCCATGTCGGCGAACCACCGGAACTTGCCCGAGCTGAGTGGGTCGTCGGAGGCGACCGCGACGGCCAGCGGGGTGCGGCCGAGCCGGATCTGGGTGGCCGCGTTGTCGATCGCGGTGAGGCCCGACGCGCACGCGGAGTTGACGAAGCCACACTCGCCGCCGATGTGCAGCGCACGGGCGACGAGGTAGGGCGCGAGGAACGTGTTCAGCGCGAAGATCTGCTCGGACAGGTCGGCGTAGCCGGCCTGCGCCGTGCCGGTGTCGTGCTCGGCCACCGCCCCGTACAGCGTGCGGGCCAGACGTTCGACGCCCGGGTGTTCGTCGGCCACCACGAGCCCGACCTCCCGCAGGTCGAGATCGGGGAAGGCGCGTAGTCCGGCGTCGTCCATGGCGAGCCCGGCCGCGGCGACGAGATGCTTGATGTCGCGTTGCTGGTCGATGCCTTCGCGTTCGAGTTGGGCACCGTCGACGTACGTCGCGGTGACGTCCGCGAGGCGGTAGTCCGGGGCCATGAAGACCTTGAACGTGCCGTCCTCCGGACGCGCGGAGGGCAGCTCGACCATCTGGGCGCACGGCGGGTCGGCTTCGATCGTGCGCCAGGTCTGGTCGATGCCGATGCCGGCGGCGCTGACGACGCCGAGTCCGGTGATCACCACTGGCCTGGTCATCCGCGCCTCCTATGCGGTGAGCCCACCGTCGACCACGAAGGTCTGTCCGGTGATGTATCGAGCGCCGTCCGAGACGAGGAAGCCCACGAGCGGGGCGACGTCCTCCGGCTCTGCGAAGCGCCGCAACGGGATCCGGCTCAGATAGGCGCGCTTGACGGCGGAGGGGAGGTCAGCGGTCATGGCGGACTCCACCAGCCCCGGCGCGACGCCGTTGATGGTGACGCCGAACTGCCCGAACTCGCGGGTCAACGCACGGATCATCGCCTCCATGGCGCCCTTGCTCGCGCCGTAGTTCGCCTGTCCCGCCACGCCGGCCCGCCCGGAGACGGAGGAGATCAGAATGATCCGGCCGAACCCGGCGCGGACCATGTCCGCCCCGGCCAATCGGACGAACTGCATCGCTCCCCGCAGGTTGGTGTCGAGGACGTCGGCCCAGTCCTCGTCGGCCATCTGCAACAGCGGCCGGTCGCGTCGGATCCCGGTGCAGTAGACGAGTGCGCCCGGCGGCCCGAGCGCCTCGACGAAGTCTCGATAGGTCGCGCGGACCGACTCCGGGCTCCGGGTGTCGCACCGGCGCCCGACGCTGTCCAGTCCGGCCTTGTCCGCGTGGGTCAGCAGGTCGCGCAGCGCCTCATCGTTCGCGTGACAGGTGAGCCCGACACGGTGGCCGGCGTCGACGAGGGTGGTGGCCACCGCCCGTCCGAGGTCGCCGCTGGCGCCGACGACGAACGTGGTCGACCGCGTCGTGCGGTCCACGGTCGTCGCGTCCGGGTCGACCGCTGGTGGGGCCGTCATCGCGTGACCGCCCCCGCCGCGACCGCACCGGCGGCGACCGGCTCCGGCGTGAACGCGTTCGCGAACCCGACGAGTGCCGCCATTCCGGCGCCGTCCCCGGCCTCGCGGGGACCCGGCCGCGACGCGACGCCGGCCCGGTGCGACTGCGCGGCCAGCGGCCCCAAGTGGCGTCTGCCGAGTGCCGCCGGCTCGGTGCTCAGGGCCGTGAAGGCGGCGAGGGTGCCGGTGGTGCCGTCGGGCAGCCGCTGCGACTCGAAGCCGCCGACGAACACGAGGTCGGCGCTGCCGTCGACGAGCAACGCGCGGGCCGTGTCCAGCGCCGACCAGACGGAGTCGGCACCCGCGCTCACCACCACGCTCGGGCCCCGGCACTGCGCGGCGATGGCCGCGTTGCCGGCGGCGGCGTTGTGCACGGTCATCGGGAACAGCGCCGGATTGACGAGGTGGTCGCCCCGACGGATCGACTCGTCGAGAAACTCGTCGATGTCCGGTCCCGCGCCGGTCTCGGTGCCGAGGGCGATGCCGCGACGCTCGGGGGCGGGCAGGTCGGCTTCGGCGTCCTGGAGCCACGCCTGGAGGGCGTGGACCACGACGGCGGACCGCGCCGACCGGTACCGACGGACGAGGGCCGGCAGGTCGCTCGATCCAGCCGGGACGCCGGTGAGGTGCGCGACCGGAGAAAGTTCGAAGGTGGCGGCGACCGACGCGGTCGCACAGTGGATCTCGGTCGTCATGCGCTGGCCTCCTCGTACGCGGGCCGCCGTAGGCCGACACAGGTGTTGTTGCCGCCGAAGGCGAACGCGTTGTTGAGCACCAGGTCGATCCGGGTCGCCTCGTCGTGGCGGCCGGTCGCCGGCCGGACGCCGAGCGAGGTGCCGGCGTCGTCCAGACCCCACTGCGGGATCGTCTGCTGGTGGTCGAGCACCAGCGTGCAGGCGACCGCCTCGATCGCGCTGGCCGCGCCGAGGGAGTGGCCGATGAGTGCCTTGATGGAGCTGATCGGCGGGGGCGACCCGGTGAAGACCGTGCGGTAGGCGGCTGCTTCGGCGGCATCGTTCTGCGGTGTGCCGGTGCCGTGGGCGCAGACGTACGCGACGTCGGCGGGGTCCGCGCCGGCGATCGCCGACCGCATCGCCCGTGCCACCCCGACGCCGGACAGGTCCGGTGCCGCCGGGTGCTTCGCGTCGCAGGTGAGACCGTAGCCGGCGATCGTCGCCCGCAGCCGTGTGCCACGGGCGGCGGCGTGCGCGGCCGACTCCACGATGACGAAGGCGGCGCCCTCACCGAGCAGCAGTCCGTCCCGCGCGTCGCTGAACGGGCGACAGCGTTCCTGCGCCATGCCGCGCATCCGCGAGAAGCCGGTGAAGGCCATCCGCGACAGCGCCTCGGCTCCACCGCAGACCACGACGTCGGCGGAGCCGTCGGCGATGAGCTGTGCGGCACGGATCAGCGCCATGTTGCCCGCGGCGCACGCGGTGACGAACAGCTCCACCGGAACCGACCCACCGAGGTGCCGCGAGATCCGGGTGCGCAGTGACGTGTCCACGTCCAGCGCGCCCGGCCGACCGGCACCGCTGCGTACGGCCTCACGTCGGGCCCCCTCGTGGTCGGCGACGTCGCCGACCGTCGTCCCGACCAGCACCCGGTCCGGCCGGATGTCGCCGAGTCCGGCGTCGGCGATCGCCTGGTCCAACGCCGCGAGCGCGAACGTGACCGTCCGGTCGCCGTCGAGCCGGGCGGCGTCGACGGTGTCGAAGCCGGGTGTCCACGGCCCGATCTCGCCCGCGACGTGGTTCGCCAGGTCGTCGGTCGGGAACAGCGACACCTCGCGGAAGCGGGGTGTGCCCTGCTGCAGGCCCTGCCAGAAGTGCGTGGCACCGATGCCGGCGGCGCTGACGACACCGAGACCGGTGACCACGGGTGTCCTGGCGGTCATGCGGCCGCGAGGGATTCGGCGAACTCGACGACCTCGTTGATGGTGTCCAGTTGCGGCGTCTGGTTCTCCGGCAGGATCTTGCCCAGGTGTTGTTCGACGTGGGCGATCAGTTCGAGGCGACCCAGCGAGTCGACCCCCAACTCCGCGAAGGACGTGTCGAGGCCGATCTCCTCCGGCTCGGCCATGACCAGCATCGCGACCGTCTCTCGAAGTGTCTCGGTGAGTTCCACTGTTTCTCCTTTCGACCCGTCCACCGGCGCGGACGCCGGAGCCAGGTGACGACGTACTCGGTCGGTGCCGTTACGGCACGGGGTTCGGGGCGATCGTCGGCGGGGTCCCCCCGATGCGGGGCTCGGTGGACTCCGTACTCGACTCTCGGCGTGCCGCGATCCACAGTCCGGCTCCACGGCAGGCGCTGACGATCGTGAGGGCGAAGAAGACGCCGAAGGCCACGTGGAAGAGCATCAGGACGCCGTAGACCGCGGCGACCGAGAGACCGAACGTGATCTGGCCCGACGTGGACCTCGGCGTCGTACCCGGGTCGGTGATCATGTAGAGCGTGAAGAGCAGCAGCGCCATCCCGGTGAGCGGGGACATCGCGGCCAGGAAGGAGGTGTCGTCGGTGAACACCGCGCGCAGCGCCGCCTGGGCGGTGAAGCCGCCGATCCACGCGAAGATCAGTGGGAGCTTGCCGGTGAAGATGAAGTTGATGAACAGGCCCAGGCAGGCGAGGAAGGCGGGCAGCGCGATGTCGCCGAAGTGACCGAGGTTCTCGGTGAACTGGTACGGCGGCGCGATGCTGACGGTGCTGGCGTAGAGCACCAGCATCACCGTGATGCCGAAGTTCGAGGGGTTGAAGAAGTGCTTGTCGCCCCTTCCGGTCCGGACCCGGAAGATGTACTTGCTGCTGATCGTGACGACCGCGGCGACGATGAACAGGTCGAGACGGTCGCTGATGAACAGCAGCATCGCCAGCGCGAACCCGCTGATGTGCGCCGGCAGGAGGAAGTTGACCAGCGACAGCACCCGCTCGCGTCGGGTGGGCGCCTCGGTACGCGACAGGTACGCCGGCCGCCGCGCGTCCCGCTTGGCCACGAGCGTCTCGAGTGCGATCTCGGTCAGATAGCACATCAGGACCACGAGGATCATCTGGGCGATGGTCTGCTCGAAGCCGAGGAACAGATGCCCGACGATGTTGAGCACCATGATCGCGACGGCGAACCGACGCAGCGCCGCGAGCCGCATCTTCGCCGGGTCGGTGGGCCGCATCTTCGCGGGCAGGTCCCGCAGCCGGGTGCGGGGTGGCGCCGTCGGGGTGGGCAGCGTCAACGTCCCGGTCATGGCAGCACCACCGTGTGCCAGCCGCGGCCCACCTGCACCTCGGCGTTCTGCACCGTCCCGGTGGCGTCTCGCCAGGTCAGCGCCACCGTGTGGGTGTCTCCCGCGTCGTCGCCGAGCCCGAAGTGGACGTCGGTGCTGCTCTGCCCGCTGTGCCCGTTGCCGCCGTCGACGTAGGAGCGGAACGTGCTGCCGCTCGGGGTGGTGACGGTGGCCGTGGCGCCCATCGCGGCCGCGCCCCGCACCTCGTGGGTGGCCCGCAGACCCTCGATCACCTGTGGCGTACGGGGGCCGGTGGGGGAGGCGTCCTCGGTGCTCCGCAGGATCCGCAGACCGACGAACCCGTCACAGCCGTCGCAGTCGTTCACGACCAGCCGGGCGTCCGCCCACTGGTTCGCCTCGATCCAGTCCAGGTCGCCGTCGCCGTCGATGTCGGCCAGTGCGATGCCCCGCATCACGCCCCCGTCGTCAAGGCCGGAGGATTCCGCGACGTTCGCGTACCGGCCGTCGTCTGTCGGTGTCATGACGACCCGAGGCGCCGCACCACTGATGTCCGCGTCCCTCAGGTCGGGCCAGGCGCGGGGGTTGGCGATCAACGTGTCGTTGGAGAGTGCGAGTTCCTGGATCTCCGGCCACCGGTTCACCGGACCGCGGACGAAACCGGTCGCCTGGAGCAGCTCGACCCGCCCGTCGTTGTCGAGGTCGCCGACCTTGTTGTCCCAGGAGAAGGCGGTACGGGCGAGACCGAGGGCCTCGGCTCCCGGCCGGAAGGTGGGTACGCCGTCGTCCCGCACCCCGTCGCCGAGGAAGAGCAGTTGGCTCTCGAACAGGCCGTACTCGTGGGTGATGTTGCTGACGTAGACGTCGTACTCGTTGTCGCGGTCGACGTCGGCGATCGTGACGCCCATGCCCTTGAAGGAGTCCCGGCCGATCATCGTGGACCGGGGGTTGAGGAGTCCCTTGTTGCCGCCGTCGACGTTCTCGAACTTCAGTTCGCCGTCGACCGATCGGTTGACGAAGAAGCGGTCGGGACCGAAGTCGTTGGCGACGTACAGCTCCGGCAACGCGTCGCCGTTCATGTCGGCGGCGGCCACCGCCAACGTCCAGCCCCGCGAGTGGTCCTCGGAGAAGGCGTCCGCGACGAGTTCGTACGAGACGGCGGGGAAGCCGCCCCGGCCCAGCAGCACGTAGTTCTTCCCGCCGTTCATCGCTCGGGACAGCGAGTCGTTCATGTCGACCCGCTTCGGCGATCCGGTGTCGAGGAGTTGGGCGCCGTCGGCGAAGTAGTTGCCGATGAGGATGTCCATGATGCCGTCACCGTTGAGGTCGCTGAAGACCGCGGTGTTCGTGTACCAGTCGAGGTCGGCACCACCGTCGAGCACCTCGTGCGGCGCGAACGTCATGCCACCGGAGTTCAGGAAGGCGACCGGTCCGCGTCCCCAGAAGTAGACCAGGGCGTCGATCCAGCCGTTGCCGTCCAGGTCGGCGAGTCGACAGCCCATCGGGGCCTGCGTGTCCTTGTCGTAGGCGAGCCGTTGCCCGGCCGCGCCCGGGGCGATTCCGTTCTCGTCGAGCAGCGTCACCACGGGACTGCTGCCCATCGTGCTCCGGTCGATCCGGTGCACGCTGACGGAGTCCGATCGCGGATCGACCAGGCAGACCTCGTTGGCGTACGCGTCGCCGTCGAGATCGGCGACGGCGGCACCGGCACCCACCGAGCTGATCCACGATGCGATGTGGTCGACGGAGGGATTGACCTTGCGGACCGTCCGGACCGGATCCACCGCCGGATCAATAGCAGTGACACTGAGGGCAAAGGGTTCGGCGCTGGCCGAACTCGGGGCGGACGGGACGACGAATCCCAGTGTTATCGCGACGAGCGGAACTGCGAAAAGCGCCGCTTGGTACATCGGTCGTCCCTGGAAACCTATCGGCATCGCACTCCCAGTTCTCAAGTGCCAGCCGACCTGCAGCGAGAAACCGGAGGAACTGCTGGCGTCGCGTTCGCTTGAGCGGAGGACAACGGTGGCGTCCTGGATGCGAAAAGCGACCACCGCAGTCATGGAAATCAATCTCGACGGGACCGTCCACCGTGGACGCCGCCGTCCTTCGGCGGAACTTCCACATTGCGGTTATCCCATAGGTGAGACGGTGTGCGCAAGGGGGGCGACTGCCGCTCGGCGTCGAGATGCGACTATCGTCAGCCCCTCTGAGCAGTGAAAACTCGACCGACGCGAGTGTTGAACGACCGTTTGCGAAGGCAACACTGTGCCACAGTCGAACACCTGCCCGCGTCGGGGATCCGGCCCCCTTCCCGGTCGGGTGAGGGGTGGCGCTCGTCTGGCGTCGTGTGTCGTCCCGACACGCGACGGAGGCACCACTGGAAACGCTTCCAGTCGGTCCACCCCTTGCTTTTGGCGGCGTGAGTTGCTAAATCTCAGAAGCTCGATACGGCACCCTCCGCTGAAGGGAGTCGATGGTGATAGCGGTGCCAGCCCACCTGATCCAGCCGGGAGAAACGACAGAAACGACCATTTCCTCACCCCCTACGAAACGGCCGAGATGGCGGCGACGCGACGCAGTCCAGTGTGGCGGGAATGCGCTCTCTCCGTCAGGGCACGCGTCGTATCAGGGCGCTTTGCCCCCGACCTCCGAGCACCCGTGAAGTGAGGACTTCGATGAATCGGCTCAATTCCCAGCACCACCGTCCGGCGCTGTTGCTCTTCCTCGTCATCGTGGTCGCTCACTGGGCCGAGCACCTCGTGCAGGCGTTCCAGATATGGGGCCTGGGGTGGACGACCGCCGAGGCCCGTGGGGTCCTCGGGATGCCGTTCCCGTGGCTGGTCACCGAGGAGTGGATGCACTACGCCTACGCCCTGATCATGCTGGCCGGGTTCATCATGCTGCGCCCCGGCTTCACCGGCACGGCCAAGACCTGGTGGACCGTCGCTCTGGGCATCCAGGTCTGGCACCACTTCGAGCATCTGCTGCTGCTCATCCAGGTGCAGTCCGGCACCACGTTCTTCGGCCAGGCCGGCCCGGTGAGCATCGCCCAGCTCATCGTGCCTCGGGTCGAGCTGCACCTGTTCTACAACGGCATCGTCTTCCTGCCGATGGTCGTCGCCATGTTCCTGCACCGCCGCCCCGGTCCGGACGAGGCGGACGAGATGAACTGCACCTGCGCACCCCGCGAACTCACCGGCGCCGGCGTCTCATGAGGTCGCGGCACCGGCGGTGGGGCCTCGCGGCGGTCGCGCTGATCGTCACCGTCGGGGTGGCGCTGTCGCTGCGTCAGGGCGAGCCGGGCGCAGCAGCACCACCGCCGGCGCCGTCGTCCGGTCACCAGCACGGTGCCCCGCCCGATCCGCTCACCAGCGCGGTGCTCGCCCTCAACGTGATGGTCCTGCTGGTCCTCGCGGTGCTGGCACGATCGTGGCCGGCGGGGGTCCGCCGGACCGGCAAGATCCGATCGATGTGGCGCTACTCCGAACAGGACCAGGACGCCCCACCGGCCGACGACGACCCGTCGGCCGACCCGTCGACGACCTCGTCCCGATCGCGGCGACGATAGGGGCAGGATCGCCCGGCCCGGTCCGGGACCCCGGTCAGAGGTGGTCCCGGACCCAGCCGGCGAGCAGCCGCGCGCAGTCGTCCACCGACTCCTTCCAGGTCCGGTCCGCCCCGGCACCGGCCTCGTCGCTGACCTGCTTGACCAGCCGCACCGGTACGCCGAACCGCAGCGCGGTCGACGCCACCGCGTAGCCCTCCATGTCCACCAACTGGGCGCGGGCGGCCAGCTCGGCGCGCGTCTCGTCGTCGGCGACGAACCGGTCCCCGGTCGCCAGCACCGGCCCGTCACCGCCCAGCGCCAGCGGCGCCCCGACGCTCTGCCCGGTCAACCGGCGGATGAACTCGGTGTCCAGGTCGTGCTGGAGCACACTGCCGACCTGGTGGGTGCCCGTCCAGTCGGGGTGCAGCGCGCCGGCCGTGCCGAGGTTGACCACCGCCGACGGCAGCGGGCCACGGGCCAGCGTCGCCGCCACCGCGACCGCCGCGTTGACCTTCCCCATCCCGGTGAGCAGCACCGGCAGGCGCGCATCGAGGTAGGTGGCCTCCTCGGCGATGGCCAGGACGAGCAACGGACGGTCCGGGCTGATCGTTCCGCGAAGATCCATCCGGCGATGGTAGCGGCCGTTCGTGACCACCCCGTTGCCGGCGGCCACGGCCGGACGGGGACACCGTCAGCGTGCCCCCACGGTAGTAGCGGCGGCGGCGAGCAGGGTCCGCAGTTCGGCGTGCGGAAACCCGCCGGGTGTCGGTGCCCCACGGGTGCTGTAGAAGTCCCGCTTCTGCCCGTCCGCCTGGGTGGCCCACCGGTTGCCGTCCTCGTCGTGCTGCCAGACGACGCCGTGGTCGCGAAAGTCCGCACCCTGGAGCCAGTCCGTCCCACGCGGCCAGTAGCCGTCCCACCCCGACGGCCGCAGCGACGCGTACGCCGCCTCCACCGCCGCCACCGCCGCGTCCACGTCGTCGTCGGCGAAGACCGCGGCATACCGGCAGAGCAGCGCCAGCGGTGCCCCGGGATGCGAGTGGCCCGGATCGAGGGCGGCGATCGCCCGGCAGATCAGGTCGAGTTCCGACCAGCGCAGCGCGTACGGGTGCCAGTGCGCCAGATCGTCCCACCCCAGCTCTGCCGGCTCGGCCGAGCCCGGCACGACGATCTCCAGACTGTGGAAGTCGATTCCGACGTCGGCGGTCAGCAGCAGGCGACACCCGTCGCCGACCGCGAACTCCGCATCCGGGTCGTCTTCGTCCTCGTCGTCGTCGTCAGGTTCGTTGTCGACGTCGTCGTCGAGCAGGTCGCCGAGACGATCGGCGCCCGCGCCGTCCGCGTGGGCGAAGGTGTAACGAGCCCAGAACGAGGGACTGTGCAACGACTCGGACAGCGGTGTGGAGGTGGACATCGCACGATTCTCGTCGAGCCGTATGACACGATGCGGGAGGGTCGTCACGCCACCGTGCGCAGCGCCCGAGCGAGGCGGCGGACGGCCTCGTCCATCGCCTCGGGCGGGGCGGCGGCGTAGGTGAGGCGCAGGTGCGGTGCCGGCGGTTCGGCGGCGTACCAGGGGCGGCCGGGAAAGACGACGACCCCTTCGGCGGCGGCGGTCGCGGCCAGCGCCACGTCGTCGGTGCCGTCGGGCAGGCGTACCCAGAGGTGCAGACCGCCGCGCGGCACGGGCTGCCCGGCCAGGTCCGGCAGGTGCCGACGCAGCGCGGCCCGCAACGCCTCACGACGGGTACGCAGTGCGGCCCGCAGCGCCCGGCGGTGTCGCGCCCAGGCCGGTGCGGTGACGACCTCGATGGTGGCCTGCTGCAACGGCCCGGCGACGAAGAAGTCGTCGAGCAGTCGGGCCGCGCGCAGCCGGGCCCCGGCCGGGCCCCGTGCGCCGATCGCCGCGACCCGCAGACCGGGAGCGGCCGACTTGGTCAGCGACCGCAGATAGACGACGTGTCCGTGCGGATCGTCGGCGGCCAACGGTGGCGGGGCCACCCCGTCCAGCGTGAGATCACGGGCGTAGTCGTCCTCGATCAGGAACGCCCCGGCGTCGCGTAGCGCCTCGGCGACGGGGGCCCGCCGGTCGGCGGCCAACGTGGCACCGTGCGGGTTGGCGTGCAGCGGCTGGCAGTAGAACAGTCGCGCGCCGGTCCGGGCGAAGGCGGCGGCGAGCTGGTCGGGGCGTACCCCCTCGGTGTCGGCGGGCACCGGCACCACCCGCAGCCCGGCGGCCCGCGCGGCGGCCAACGCGCCCAGGTAGGTCGGCGATTCGACGAGCAGGGTGTCGCCGGGCGTGGCGAGCGCCCGCAACGCCGTCGACAACGCGGCCTGACCTCCCGGGCAGATCACCATGTCCTCGGCGCGCAACCCGCCGCCCGCCTCGCGGGCGAACCAGGCGCGCAGGTCCGCCCGCCCCTCGGTCGGTCCGCGCTGCCATGCGGCGGGCTGCCGGGCGGCGCGCGCGAGCGCGGCACCGAGCGCGGCGGCCGGTTGCAGCTCGGCGTCGAGGTACCCGCCGGACAACGGAATCGCGCCTTCCGGCGGTAACGCCAGTAACGCCTGCATCTCCTGCTCGCCGGCCGGGCGGGGACCGAGCGCCACCGTCTGCCAGGACAGGTCGGGCGCCGGTCGCTCGTCCGGCCGGGCGGCCACGAAGGTGCCCCGGCCGGACCGCGCCTCGATCAGCCCTTCGCCCACCAACTGTCGAATGGCCTCGGCAACGGTGACCGGCGACGCGCGGTGCCGGGCGGTCAGCTCACGCACCGACGGCAGCCGGGCACCGGGCTCCGCAGCCGCCGCCAGCCGCCGCAGGTCCAGGACAACGCGAGCGGATGCGTTATCGTGATCCATGAGAGAACAGAGTAGCGGTACTGCCCTGATGGCGATAACGGTGGACCGGCCGCTCGGCCTCGCCCTCGGCACGCTCGGCGTCCTCGCGTTCTCCCTGTCGCTGCCCGCGACCCGCGTCGCCGTGCAGCACCTCGACCCGTGGTTCGTCGCCTTCGGCCGGGCCGTCGGTGCCGCGCTGCTCGCCGGGGCGTACCTGCGACTCACCGCAGCCCCACCACCGACCCGCCGCCAGTGGCGACGCCTGGCGGTCGTCGCCCTCGGCGTGGTCGTCGGGTTCCCGCTGTTCACCTCGCTTGCCCTGACCACCCAGACCGCCGCCCACGGTGCCGTCGTCGTCACCGTGTTGCCCGCCATGACCGCCGTGTTCGCGGTGCTGCGCGCCGGGGAACGCCCACCGAGACGGTTCTGGGCCGCCGGTGCCGCCGGCCTGCTCGCCGTCCTCGTCTTCCTCGTCGCCACCGGCACCGTGCACGGCGCCCTGTCCCTGGCCGACGGCTATCTGCTGGCCGCCGTCGTCCTCTGCGGCCTCGGCTACGCCGAAGGCGGCGCACTCGCCCGCGAACTCGGCGGCGCCCGGACCATCTGCTGGGCCCTGCTGCTCGCGCTGCCGGTCACCCTGCCCGTCACCGTCGCGGCTGCCGTGACCCACCCGCCGCAGGCCGACGCCGCCGCCTGGTCGGCCTTCGGCTACCTGACCACGGTCTCCATGTTCCTGGGCTTCTTCGCCTGGTACGCGGGCCTGGCCCGGGGAGGCATCGCCCAGGTCGGCCAGATTCAACTCGCCCAGCCGGTGCTGACGCTGCTCTGGTCCGCGCTGCTGCTCGCCGAGACCGTCAGCGCGGCGTCGATCGTCGCCGCGCTGGTCGTGCTCGTCTGTGTCGTGTGGACCCAACGCACCCGCGTCCCCGCCGGGTGAGTGGTCTCGGCAACGGTGAGTGAGGTGTGTGCCTCAGCGGGACTTGGTGGCTCGGACGAAGCTGGTCCACTCCGTGGGGGAGAAGGCGAGGACAGGCCCGGCCGGGTCCTTGCTGTCGCGAACGGCGACGAGGCCGGGCAGGTTGTCGGCGACCTCCACGCAGTCGCCGCCGTTGCTGCCGCTGCGGGTGCTCTTGCGCCACTGGGCTCCAGCCAGATCAGCCATGGTGGACCTCCCCGATGATCTTGTTGATGAGCTGCCTTGATTCTGCCTCATCCAGGGACAGGTCATCGAGGCTCACCCACACCCGTTCGTAGGCTGCGTATTCCTCCGGACGATCAAGGTAGAGGGCCCCGGTCCACGACTCGCTGTAGATCACCGGCGGCTCTGGTGTGGTGCGTTTACCCGGCGGGAAATCGAGAATGACGAAGGTGCCCGCCTCCGCACCACGATGGATCCCGGCGGTCAACGGAAGCACTCGAATAGAGACGTTGTGCATCTCGCCTACGGTCAGCAGGTGAAGAAGCTGCTCAGCCATGATGTTCGGAGCACCGACTGTGCGAAGCAAGGCAGCCTCGGCGAGAATCACCTCCAGCTTGGGTGCCTTGGGCAGCCGCCGGTGCAATAGCTCCTGGCGATGCATTCGTGCCTCGACCAGTCGCTCGCGTTCCGCATCTGACTCCTCGTCTCGATGTTGGTAGACCGCACGGGCATAGGCTCGGGTCTGAAGTATGCCGGGGATCAGAGCCTCGTCGAAGCGACGGATGAACCCGGCAGCGGCTTCGAGGCCGACATAGAGCTCGAACCAGTCGGGGATGGCGTCGCCGTAGGAGTGCCACCAGCCCTTGGCCTTGGTCTCGGTGGCCAGAGCGACGAGGGCGGTGGTCAGCTCGGGTGTGGCGGCGTACAGCTCACACATGACCTTGACGTCGAGCGGGCGGGCCGGGCCGAGGCCGCTCTCCATGCGCCACATCTTCTGTCGGCTGCACTGCATCGCCTCGGCCGCGCCGTCGAGGGTCATACGTGCTTCGGTGCGAAGGTCGCGCAGTGCTCGCCCGAGCTGTCGCCGGGGGACTGTCGATCCCATGTCGTCGGCCATCCGCCACCCTCCCGTGTTGCGTTTTGTTACATCCGCACGCCATCGGTGAAACGTCGAACGGTTGCGTGAAAATGATCGGTATCAGCGCCGTCCGCGCGAAAGTGCCTGAGCCTCTGACCTTACAAGAAGTTCTGACAACGAGCCATCACCGCGCAATTCCCCTGGGCGTCGCACATCTGTCGTCTGACGCTGCGCTGAGGTGCGCTGAATAGCGGCCGTGCAACATCTTGTGATTCATGTACGCGAGTTTCAATGATTGCGGAAATGGCGACGTCAGCCGTCGATGACCCTGAGGTAGACGGTGCCGCTGGTGGTGTCGAGGTACACGACCCCGTGGTACTTCGTGGTCCGCACGTCGGCGGCATACTGCTCGTTGACCTGCCAGTTCCCGCTGTCTGGCAGGAAGGGACGAAGCGCGGTACTCAGCGTGCCGTCCCACCCGGCAGGAGCGGGCTGCCACTCGTACTGTTCGACGGCCGACACTCGGTCGCCAGGCTGCAACACGACCAACGCCTCGATGCGAATGTCGGTCGGACCGGGCGCGCGGGAATCGCCCGTCCCGGCGGCGCCCGCCTGCCAGTGCACCTCCGCGACGTCGCCGAGGTGCGGGAAACGCTTGGTGATCGGTTCCCGGTCGGTGCGTACGGGTGGTGGGCTCACGGTGGTGGTCCTCGCCGTCGGACGCCCGTGATCTCGTGTGCCGGTGACACAGCCGGTGAGGCCCAACAGGACTGCTGTCAGCAGGAGCCCAGTGCGGAGATCAGCCAATCGAACGTCCCTCCGCGCGATCCTCGGAGGCGTGGCGTTCGGGCCCGGTGCCACCGTGAAGGTCGGAATTCTCTGGCCCACCCTAACGTCGAGAAGCGGCCGTCGTGCCGCCGCCGGCCTCGGAGGGCTCGTACGTCGTCTCGACCGGACGTCGCACATCGAGAAGCGAGGCCAGGTAGTCGCGGGTCTCCGGGTCGGTGGAGTACAGGACGGTTCCGCGCATGCCCCGTGTCATGAGCACCTTGTAGGTGTTGCGGATCAGCCGGTCCGCCTCGTCGTCGCTGAGCGCCTTGCGGCTGCGGAACGCCGGGTCCTTCGACTCCGCCCGATCGGTGACCAGGCGGCCGTCCCGAGCGACGAGGTCCGGTCCGAGGATGACGCCCGACCACGCGTACTCGAAGCCCTGCGCCGTGTAGACGCAGCCCACCTGGCCGAATCCGTTCGGATCGGTGGCCCAGAACGCGCTGCCCGGTGCGTCGCCCACACTCCGGTCGCTCTTGACGTTCCACGGCCGCGCCCAGCTTCCGATCTGCACGTCCGCCACCAGGGAGTCGTCCGGGCAGGGGTCACTCCACGGCCAGCAGTAGCCCGCCGACATGCGGGCGGTCTCACCGGCGGCCTGCCGACCGGCCAGGAACGCCTCCATCTCCTCGGGTGACTCTGCCAGCCGCAGGTCGAGCCGGCCGTCGCCGGTCCAGACCGAGGGCTCACCACCGTCGAGGCCGAGCAGGTCGAGAACCCACTGCTCGTACGCGTCGCTGCCGCCGCACCGGAACTGGTCGTGCAGCGAGACGACCTCGACGTGCAGGTCGAGCTGTGCGGCGTACGCGGAGATGACCTCGACGTTGCCCAACTCGCCCGGCTTGACCACCTGGTGCTCGTCGAGCAGGAACACCGGCACCCGTGCCGCCGCGATCAGCTCGTCGATCTGGGGGCGTGCCTTGTCCCGCTTGGCCTTGGGCGTGAACCGGTTGACCGACGTCTCCCGGATGCGGTGTGCCTCGTCGCAGATCAGCACGTCGAGGCCGTTGCGTTCGGCGGTCATGAAGCTGTTGAAGTACCCGAACAGGTTCTTCAACCGCGACGAACCCTTGCCGGCGTACTTGCGCAGGGTCTGGGTGAACGACCGGGAACCGGTGGCGTGCATGACCGAGCGGTTCTGCCGGGCCAACTCACCGAGGACCGACAGGGCGATCACGCTCTTCCCACTGCCGGGGCCGCCCGAGACCACCACGACCGACTTGCGGTCCCCGGCGCGGGAGCGTTCCACGGCGTGCAGCACCAGTTCGTACGCCAGGCGCTGCTCGTCGAGCAACGTGAAGTGCGACCGCTGCTTCAACTCGGCTGCCGCGTACGACAACAGGTGCTTGCTCGGTCGGACGGCGCTGGTGAGGAACCGGTCGGCGGCGGCCGCGCCCGACGTGGGGGCCAGGTGGGTACGCAGGTGGTCGAGGAACTGGCCGCGCCGCTGCTTCGTGAAGATCCGGCTCTGCTCGGTGGCCCTGAGCTGGAAGAGTTCGTCGACGTCCCGGTCGACGGCGTTGTGCAGGTAGGCGACACCGGCGATCGGGGCACGTCGGTCGGAGAGCACACCGAGAAAGTCACCGAGGTACTCGCAGTAGTCACTGACCTGCACGCCCGGGTGCAGGCGCGGTTCGCGGGCGTGCTCGACCAGCACCAGCGTGTCGGACCCCTCGTAGGACTCCGCCCGCGACCACTGCTTGAGTTCCACCACCACGTAGGAGTCCTCGTCGGTGCGGGGGTGCGTGCCCACCAGGACCACGTCGACACGCTTGCTGGTCAATGGCAGTTGGTACTCGACGAGCATCTCGACCTGACCGAGTCCGGCATCGGCCAGATCCTGCGCGAGCACCGGCAGGCTCCGCTCCCAGGACCTGCGTTCGGCCGGGCTCACGCGACGGCCGATCGCGTCGATGATCCGGTCGGCGAGATCGCCGTTGGCGGCGTGACGGAGAAGTCCCTCGGCGGAGGTGCGGAACGCTGACAACACTTGCCCCCGGGCAGCACGAAATGATCGTGCGCATGGGGGGCGTGTCCGGTCGGCGCCGGAAGCCCGTCGTTACGCGCCTGTACGCGCCGGACTTTAGCGGAGAGATCATTTCTCCGCACGCACCGCTACCGCTTCGCCACCGAACCCTTGGCCTCGCTGACGGGATAGCGGGTGGCGACCTCGGTGAGCTTGTCCCGGGCGGCGTCCTCCAGGTCGATGTCGAGGACGTCCGCGAGTCGCGTCAGGTAGATCATCACGTCGCCGATCTCCGCGCGTACGCGGGCACCCGCCTCGGGGTCGGCCATGACCGCGCTCGCCTGCTCGGGGGTGAGCCACTGGAACTCGGCGAGCAACTCGCCGACCTCGCCCGCGAGGGCCATGGTGAGGTTCTTGGGCGTGTGGAACTGCTGCCAGTCCCGCTCGTCGGCAAAGGCGCGTACCCGCTCGGTCAGGTCTTTCACCGAGGCATGGTCTCACGGTGCGGGCCGCGAACCGTCGACCTGGCCCTACCGCACATACTTCGACTACCATCAATGTATGGTGTCGCGTCGATCTCTCTTGCGGACGGTGCCGCTCGCCGCCGCCGCGCTAACCGCCACCCGAGACCGTTCCCGTTGGTGGAACGAGTCGTCCACCTCGACAGAACCGACCCGCGTCCCGCCCGACCCGGCCGCGATGGCCGCCGCCGCGACTGCGGTACGCGGCTTCTCCGCCGGCCTCTACCGCGAGCTGGCATCGAGTCGCCCCGGCGGTAACGTGGTGTGCGCGCCGTACTCGGTCAATCTCGCACTCGCGATGACGCGGGCGGGTGCCCGCTCGACCACGGCGGACGAGATGGATGCCGTGCTCCACGCGCCGAATCCGCGGCCCGGCGCGCTCGACAGCGGGCTCAACACCGTCGCACAGTCGCTCGCCAACCGGTACCAGAACGGTGACGGCGTCGCGCGGCCCCTGCTGACCACGGCCAACGCTCTGTGGACGAGGCTCGACCTGGGCCTGCGCCACGGTTTCCAGAACACTCTGGCCGGCTACTACGGTGCCGCGCCGCACCCGGTCGACTTCCGGGGCGCTCCGGAGGCGACCCGCCAGGAGATCAACACCTGGGTGTCCGATCGGACCAACGCGAAGATCCCGGAGCTGTTGCCCTCCGGTGTCCCGACCCCCGACACCAGTCTGATCCTCACCAACACGACCTATCTGAAGGCGGCCTGGCTCTACCCGTTCAGGGCGACGGCCACGGCGGCGGAGCGGTTCACCAGGGATGACGGTGCCGGTGTCGACGTCGCGATGATGCGTGGGCCTTTCGACGGGATGGGCTACCAGGAGGGCGATGGGTGGCGCGCGGTCGACGTGCCGTTCGCAGGTGACGGACTGGGCATGGCGATCGTCATGCCGACCCGCAACGACCTGGCGGCGATCGAGGCCAACCTCGACGTCACGTGGCTGGGTGCATTGCTCACCGGCTTCCGGAACGCCCTCGTCGAACTGCGCCTGCCCCGGTGGACTTTCCGCCTGCCGGCGGAGTTGGCTGCCGCGCTGGGCAACCTCGGCATGCCGACCGCGTTCAGCTCGCGGGCCGACTTCACCGGCATGAGCACCGAACCGGCCCTGAGTATCGACGACGTGCTGCACGAGACGTTCATCGCCGTGGACGAGAAGGGCACGGAGGCGGCGGCCGCGTCGGCTGTCATCGTACGGCCGCCGTCGATCCCGCAGGGTCCGCAGTTCTTCGTGAACCGGCCGTTCCTGTACGTCATCCACGACCGGTTCACCGGTGTGCCGCTGTTCCTCGGGCGGGTGCACGACCCGCTGGTCACCGGCCCGTAGGGCGGCCTCCTCGCTGATCCGGGCGCCCGCCGCCTGCCCGGTGGCGCGCGCTGACCGGTCGGGCGGGTGTTACCGATGGGCTACGCCGATGAAACACGCCGCTGAGATCGTCGTCCATCGATCAAGGAGGCGGCGATGACGACACCCACCACGCGACGGCAGTTTCTCCAGGCGGTCGGGGTATCCGGCGGTGCCGGGGTGCTCTACGGGACGATGGGCGCGCTCGGGTTGGCTCCCGCCGCGCAGGCCGCACCGCCGTTCCGCGCGCCGAACCGGTCGGACTTCACGCTGACCGGGCGGTCCGCGAAGTCCGTCGTCGTGCTCGGCGCGGGCATCGCCGGACTGACCACGGCGTACGAGTTGGGCAAGGCGGGTTACCGGGTGACCGTGCTGGAGGCGCGGAGCCGCCCGGGTGGGCGTAACTGGACGGTGCGCGGTGGCACCAGCGAGACCGACCTCGACGGGCACACCCAGCGCGCCCGGTTCACCGGTGGGCAGTACATGAACGCCGGTCCGGCGCGGATCGCCCAGCACATGGTGACCATGGACTACTGCCGGGAGCTGGGCGTCCCGGTCGAGATCTTCGGCAACCAGAACGCCGACGGCTACTACTACAACGAGGACGTCGGTCCGCTCTCCGGCACACCGATTCGGCACCGCGAGGCGAAGGCGGACGTCTACGGGTACGTCTCCGAGCTGCTCGCCAAGGCCACCGACCAGGGTGCGCTCGACGGGCAGCTCACCGCCGACGACAAGGAACGTCTGCTGGAGTTCCTGCGCGGATTCGGCGCCATCGGCGGCCGGGTGGCGGGGAACCCGGCGGCCAGTTGGCGGTACGCGGGCACCAACCGCCGTGGCTACCAGGTCGAACCGGGCGCCGGCAACGAGGCGGGTACGCCGAAACTGACCCCGCACTCCCTGCCGGACGTGCTGGCCAGCGGCGTCGGCCGGTACTTCTCCTTCGAGTTCGGCTACGACCAGGCGATGCTGATGTTCCAGCCGGTCGGCGGAATGGATCGCATCGCGTACGCCCTGGAGGAGGCCGTGGGGCGCGGACGCATCAGCTACGGCGCGGAGGTGCGGTCGATCTCGAACACCGGCTCCGGGGTCTCGGTCGTCCACGCCGGACCCGGCGGTCGGGTGCGGACCGTCACTGCGGACTTCTGCGTCTGCACGATTCCGCCGCCGGTGCTGGCGCGGATCCCGTCGAACCTGTCCCAGCCGGTGCGGGCCGCCCTCGACTACGCGGTGCCGACCGCCACCGGCAAGATCGGGTTGCAGTACCGTCGGCGCTGGTGGGAGCAGGACGAGAACATCTACGCCGGCATCACCAACACCAACCTGGACCTGTCCGCGATCTGGTACCCGTCCTACGGCTACCACGGCGCGAAGGGTCTGGTCATCGGCTACTACAACTTCGGTGCCAACGCCCAGTCGTACGCGGCCCTGCCCCCCGCCGAGCGGGAGGCCCGCGCCGTCGCCCAGGGCGTGAAGATCCACGGCGAGGCGTACCGCAGCGAGGTGGAGGCGTCGTTCTCGGTGGCCTGGGAGCGGACCCGCCACAGCGAGGGCGGCTGGATGTCGTGGCCCTCGCGGACCAGCGGTGGGCACTACGGGCGGCTGCTGGAGCCGGACGGTCGGGTCTACTTCGCCGGTGACCACCTCAGCCACTACATCGCCTGGCAGGCCGGTGCCTTCGAGTCGGCCCGCAAGGTCGTGTCCGACCTGCACGCCCGCGTGATGTCGACCTGAGCTGTCCGACCCCTCCTCGTCTGCCCGCCGGGCGGACGGGTGTCGCGCGCCCACCGGCCGGAACTTGTCGTACCCGGCCGGTATGACCGTCAGTGAACGGCACCGGCGTGGCAATCGGGGTTCATCGGACACGACAGGAGAATGGCGACATGGCCACACGACAACACACACCACACCAGGTCGGCACCACGCGCCACGGAGAGCCGCGATGACCGGCGTACGGGTGCTGGTCGGCACCCGCAAGGGCGCGTTCCTGCTCACCTCGGACGGTCGACGCGCCGACTGGACTGTCGACGGGCCGCACTTCGGCGGCTGGGAGATCTTCCACCTCACCGGCTCACCGGCCGACCCGGACCGGCTCTACGCCTCACAGTCCGGCGGCTGGTTCGGGCAGTTGATCCAGCGCTCCGACGACGGCGGTAAGACCTGGGCCACCGTCGGCAACGACTTCGCGTACACCGGCGAGGTCGGCGAGCACCTCTGGTACGACGGCACGCCGCGCCCGTGGGAGTTCAAGCGGATCTGGCACCTGGAGCCGTCCCGCGACGACCCCGACACCGTGTACGCCGGTGCCGAGGACGCCGCCCTCTACGTCTCGAACGACGGCGGCCAGAAGTGGACCGAGCTGACCGCGTTGCGGACCCACCGGACCGGCCCGTCGTGGCAGCCCGGCGCCGGTGGTCTCTGCCTGCACACGATCATCCTGGACCCGGTGCACCCGGGCCGGATCTACACCGCCATCTCGGCGGCGGGCGCGTTCCGCAGCGACGACTCGGGCGCGAGCTGGCTGCCGATCAACAAGGGCCTGCGGTCGGGGGAGATCCCCGACACCGACGCCGAGGTGGGCCACTGCGTCCACCACATCGCCCAGCACCCGTCGCGGCCGGACACGCTGTTCATGCAGAAGCACTGGGACGTGATGCGCAGCGACGACGCCGGTGCGAACTGGCGTGAGATCAGCGGCGACCTGCCCTCGGACTTCGGGTTTCCGATCGCGGTGCACGCCCACGAGCCGGAGACGATCTACGTCGTACCGATCAAGAGCGACTCCGAGCACTACCCACCGGAGGGGCGGTTGCGGGTCTACCGCAGTCGCACCGGCGGCGACGAGTGGGAGCCGCTGACCACCGGGCTGCCGCAGTCCGACTGCTACGTCAACGTCCTGCGCGACGCGATGGCGGTCGACACGCTCGACGAGTGCGGCATCTATGTCGGCACCACCGGCGGGCAGGTCTACCACTCGGCGAACGGCGGCGACACCTGGGCGCCGATCGTCCGGGACCTGCCCCCGGTGCTCTCCGTGGAAGTCCAGGTGTTGCCGTGATCCGGGTCGTCCTCCCGGCCCACCTGAAGACCCTCGCCAAGGTCACCGGCGAGGTACGCCTGGAGGTGGCCGGTCCGGACGGGGGGCCGGCCACCCAGCGCCTGGTGCTGGACGCGTTGGAGGCGCGCTATCCGATGCTGCTCGGCACCATCCGGGACCGGCACAGCGGCAAACGTCGCGCCTTCGTCCGCTTCTACGCCTGCGAGGAGGACCTCTCGCACTCCCCACCCGACGCACCGCTGCCCGAGGAGGTGCTCACCGGCGCGGAACCGTACATCGTCCTGGGCGCGATGGCCGGCGGATAGCGGGCCTCCGTCGCGGCCGGGGGAGAGCCGACCGTCACAGCCCTCGGGCGAACAGCGCCAGCCGGACCCGGTTGGGGCTGCCGGTCTTGGTCATCAGGCTGGTGATGTGGGTCTTCACCGTGGTCACGCCGATGTGCAGCCGCTCGGCGATCTCCCCGTTGGACAGTCCCTCCGCGACCAGGTCGAGCACGTCCTGCTCCCGAGCGGTCAGACCGTCGACCGGTGCCGGTGTCTCGGCGCGGGCGTGCACCGCCCGAGTCACGAGGCGGCGTAGCACGTCCTGGCTGAACGGGCTGTCCCCGGCGGCGGCCCGCCGGACGCCCTCCAGCAGCTCGGTGGGGGGCGCGTCCTTGAGCAGGAACCCACAGGCGCCGGCGGTGAGCGCCGGATAGAGGTGGTCGTCGTCGCCGAACGTGGTCAACACCAGCACCCGGATGGCGGGCCGGTCGGCCAGGATGCGGCTGGTCGCGGTGATGCCGTCGACGCCCGGCATGCGCAGGTCCATCACCACCACGTCGGGGACCAACCGCGCCGCCAACGTGATCGCCTCGCGGCCGTTGTCGGCCTCACCGACCACCTCGATGTCGGGCTGCGCGTCGCAGAGCATGCGCAACCCGGCGCGGATCAGGTGCTGGTCGTCCACCAGCAGTACGCGGATCATGATGCCTCCACCGGGTGCGGCACGTCGCGGTCCGGCGTGGCGGGCAGCACCGTACGGACCCGCCAGCCGCTGCCGGTCGGCCCCGCCTCCAGGTGCCCGCCGAGGACCTCGACCCGTTCCCGCATCCCGGTGATGCCGTGGCCGCCGCCCGCCGGCACCGCCGTCGGGACCGCGCCGCGCCCGTTGTCCGTCACCTCCAGGTGCACCGCGCCGTCGACCACGGTGACGCTCAGCCGGGCCAGCGCGGCGGCACCGGCGTGCTTGGCGACGTTGGTCAGCGACTCCTGGGTCAGGCGCAGCACCGCCAGGCCCCGGACCGCGTCGAGTGACGCGACCGCCGGGTCGACCTCCGCCTCCACCGTCACCCCGGCCTGACGGGCCCGATCCACCGCCGCGCCGATCGCGGCCGGTACCGCCGACGGCTCGATCGCGGTGAGGGCCGCGTCGCCGCGTACGCCGTCCGGGTCGCGCAGCACCGCGACCAGCCGGCGCAGGTCGGCCAGGGCGGCGCTGCCGGTGCCGTGCACGTCGTCGAACACCTCGTCCACCCGGGGATCCAGGTCGGTCAGCACGTGCCGGGCCACGCCGACCCGCAGCACCATCGACGCCACGTGGTGCGCGACGACGTCGTGCAGTTCCCGCGCGATGGCGCTGCGCTCGTCGGCCCGGGCGGCGCGGTTCTCCGACTCGCGCCGCCGCTGCTCCTCCTCGGCGCGCTGCTGCGCCTGCCGGCCCAGCTCCTGCGTGGTCCGGATGACCAGGCCCAGCAGCACCGGCACACCGACGTCCACCACCAGCCCGGACGCCGCGGCGAGAAGCCACTCGACCGGTTCGCCCCGTACACCGGTCAGGTCGACCAGGGCCAGCAGACCGGCGCCCCACCAGATCGTGCGGGTCCGGCTCGCCCGCACGGTCAACTCCAGCAACGCCCACCCGGCGCCCACCTGGTTGATCATCACGTCGTCGATGACGTGGATCGCGACCGCCAGCAGCGCCACCTGCACCAGCAGGTTGCCCACCAGCCGGCGGAACAGCAGCAGCCCGGCGGTGAACGCGGCCACCGCCAGGACCAACTGCGTGGTGGTGGGCGTACCGGCGTGCAGCCCACCGAAGGAGAGGTAGAAGACGCCCGCGATGATGACCAGGACCATCCGCACGCGGGCGTCCCGCGCGTCGAACAAGCGACCCAGCCATCCCACGGTGACCAAGCCTAGGCCCTGCTGCTCGGCGCTGAGACCGGCCGGGTCCAGCGGGTACGCACCACCAGATAGACGGCCAGCCCGATCGGCCCGAGCAGAATCGTCGATACCAGCACCGGCGCCATGACCAGCGCGGGCATCCGCCGCTCGCGGCTGTCCCGCCACGCCCACGCCCCGACGAAGAGGTCGAACGCGATCATGTGCGCCCAGGCCGCCGCCGCACCGTCGTCGGTGCCCAGCAGGTCGCGGATACCGTCCAGGGTCGGCGAGGCCACCGCCGGCAGCACGTCGCCCAACGCGGGGAGCACCAGCACCGTGTAGATCACCAGGACCGGGGCCACGATCAGCGGCGAGGCGATGATCCGGCTGGTCATGTGCCAGCGCGGCAGCAGGATCATCAGCACCCAGAAGGGCGCGGCCAGCGCGAACGTCAGCGTGAACAGGGCGCCGGTCACACCGTCACCTCGTCCCTCGCGGCGTCGGCCTGCGCCGGGCTGCCGTCGACGGGCGCGGCCACCGGTTCGGGTCGACGTGGGCGCGCGAGCACCGCACCGACGGCGACCACGGTCGCGACCAGCAGCGCCGCGGCGGTGCCCAGGGTCAGCGCGTCCGGGCCCAGCAGCGGCTGTCCGCGCAACGCCTGCCAGGTCAGGAGCAGAGTTCCCGCACCGTACGCCGTGCCGGCCACCACCAGCAGCCGCACCTGGGCACGCTGATCCAGCCGCCCGCTGCGGAACCGGCCCAGCAGCAGGGCCAGGACCGGCAGCACCTGCAACGCGTGCATGCCCACGAAGTGCGGGATCCGCAGGTCCCCACCGGTGGTGCTCCAGCCCAGGACCGGCAACCCGGGGCCACCGTCCGGTACGCCGACACTGTGCGCCCCGACGATCCCGGCGACAGCCGATTCCGCGCCGTTCATCGTCATCGGGACCGCGGTCAGCATGCCGAGCAGCGTCAGACCCAGACCCAGCCCCACCGCGTACCGGCCGACCCGGTCGGGGATCGGTCGCCGCAGCACCGCCACACCGATGACGATGTGCGCGACCATCAGCACGTTGATCGCTATTCCCATCGCCTGCCAGAGGGCGGCGTTCAGCGGGCTGCTCACGTTGAAGTGGCTGGTGGTGCCGCGCAGCACCTGCCCGACGATGATCGTCATCTCCACCACCCCCATGGCGACGACGACGGTGCCGGCCCATTCCGCGACCCGGCTGCGCCGGGGCAGCAGGGTGAGCATCCAGGCCAGGGTGGCGCCGTACAGCATCAACGAGACGGAGAACTTCAACGGCTTGAGCCAGATCGGCGCGCCGGTCAGGACCCGGGGATCGGCGAAGACACCGACGGCGCAGACGACGGCGAGGACCGCCATCGCCGAGACGAAGACCAACAGGGGACGGTGCCAGGGTGCCCGCAGGGGCAGCGCGGAAGACATGTCCTGATGCTGTTCGGGCGGCGACCCGGAAGCGCCCGACCAGCGGCCCCACCTGCGGCCGTCGGTTCGAGCGGCGTCTCCTACCCAGGTCGGAGGTGCCGGCCGTACCTCCGGCCAGGGCCGGGGGAGTGCCCCCTGGCGGGGACGCGATCCGCGTACGCTGCCGGGCATGGTCACCCGACCGGACGCTGCGCCGCGATACCCGGCCCTGCGGGCCACGGGCCGGGGTCCGGCCTGGTATCGGGGCGACTGTCACCTGCATTCCGTGCTCTCCCAGGGCGCGGATGTGAGCGTGCCGCAGCTCACGGCGGCGGCCCGTGCGCTCGGGTTGGACTTCGTCGCGACCACCGAACACGACACCGTCCGTGGCCATGAGCAGTGGGCTCCGCCCCACTCCGGCGACGACCTGTTGGTGATCCTCGGTCAGGAGGTCACCACCCGCACCGGCCACTGGCTGGCCCTCGGACTCCCGCCGGAGCAGCACGTCGACTCCGGCTACGGCATCCGTGACGACACCGTCGAACGCCATCTGGATCGGGTACGCCACACCGGCGGCCTCTGCGTGCTGGCCCACCCGTACGCGCCGTACCCGTCAGGGACGTCGGCCTACCCGTACCGCTGGTTCGACGCGGTGGAGGTGTGGAACGGCCTCTGGGCGTCTGACCTGCCGTGGAACGCCGACAACGAGGCCGCCCTGGCCGAGTGGGGACGCACCCTGGCCCACGATGTCCACCGGGGACGCTGGCGACCGGCGGTCGGCAACAGCGACACCCACCTCGCCGGCCAACTCGGCACACCGCACACCGTCGTGTTCGCCGAGGACCTGAGCACCGAAGCGATACTCGCCGGCCTCCGCCACGGCCGCAGCTGGATCGCCGAGTCGACCGCCGTCCACCTCAAGGTCGAGGCGTCGACCGCCGACCACGTCGCCGCCGTCGGCCAACACCTACCCACCGGCGGCGAGCAGGCCACCGTACGCGTCGAGGTGTCCGGGGTGCCCTCCGGTGTCGTCACCCTGCACACCGAACGTGGCATCGTGCGCCGTGCGACGCTGTCTCCCGACGGGACGGGTACGACCCGGTGGCGCACCACGGCGGACGATGCCGGCCACGTCCGCGTCGAGGTCCGCCACCCCACCCGCCAGATGGCCGCCCTCACCAACCCCATCATCCTGACCTGAAACGCCCTCGTCGTCTCCGACGAGCATCGACGCTGGGACAGTAGATAGGTGCGCTGAGCAGTCTCATTGGTAACCGAGTCGGCGGAAAGCTTCTTCGCCAGCGGCCTGCAACTCCGATGTCGATAGATCAGGCACCTGATGCTGGAGTCGCCTGATCCGAGCCAGGAACTCGTCGGGTAGTTCAAGGTGGTAACTGGCGACGTAGAAGCGGAGGTCGTCGCGCCACAACCATTCGCCGTCCGTCAGCACGGAAGCACCGCCGACAAGGTGCCGACCGCTGCCGAGGACGTCGACCTCTGCGCCCATGACATCGATGAGTACGTGACCATGCCGCAGATAGTCGATGACCCCAGGAGCATCTTCCAGCGGTTGGCGACCGAGGTGAGCCTCGATGCTGCCCGCGTACACGTCGGTCGCTCCTGGGCCGAGTTCACGGAAGAATCCGACCGTCCTCATGGGCCGTCCGCCTTCTGTGGCACGAAGACCTCCCAGGTGCCGCCCGCCTCGACAGCAGGCGGATGAGGTTGCGAGGTCCATCGCGGAGTTCCGACTCGTGCGGTCGGTGCCGTGACGGCGACGCCGAGTTCGTCGGCTACCTGCTGAGCGAGTGGCACGCCATCGAGCCCGGGCCGGGTGGTCCCTGCGTAGCAGGACACCAGGCGGACCGGACCACCTGAGTAAGCAGGGTTCTCTTTGATGGCAGCGGCTATCTGTGCCGCGTTGGTGGGGTCGCCGTCCATGTGGTCCCCCTTCGCCGAGACCTTGCCCGGGACGAAGTATCCCCTATCGGTGCCGTGCACGATGACGTCGTGGTGACCGTCGAGTGCCAGCACGTTGTCGATGTTCCGCATGGTCTTCTCGTCGTATCCGATGCCCGTCGATCGAGGCGTGTGATAAACCGGATCGCCCGCTGGCAGATAGGACTCGGGCTGGCGGACCGGCGGAAGTGGCCGGTCTCTCGGGTCAGCCCAATCACGTCGTCGTCCCATCTGCTCGGCCGGACCTAGGCGGGTGAGCCTGTCCAGGGCGCGTTTGAGGTGGTCGATGAGGTCGGCGAGGCGGCGGATGTGGGGGATGATCGCCCGGAGGCTGTTCAGCAGCCCGCGCAGCAGTCTGGCGATCCGTGCCGCCCAGGACGCGACAAGTGTGGTGACCTGCTCCACCACCAGTGGGGTGGCCAGTCCGGCGGTGGCGACGAGTTCGGCGGCGTACACGGTGAGGCGGGAGACGCAGGTGGCGATGGCGTCGCGGACCAGGAGCCGGACGGCGGCGACCAGACCGGCGGTGCCCTCGGTGATGGCGGCCATCGTGTCGGCGCCCTGAGCCAGACCGGTGACGGCCTGGTGTTGCTCGGTGGCCCAGGCGCGGTAGGCGCGCCCGGCGTTGCCGTCCCAGCCGGTCACCTGCGTGCGGACGGCGTCGGCGAGCGCGGTGGCCTCGGCGCGCAGCGACGCGGCGACGTTGCGCCAGGTCTGGGCGTGTGCGGTGATCTGCGCGGGGTCGCCCGCCAACCAGTCCAGTGCCTCGCTGAGGGGCTTGACGTGCTCGATGAGCCAGGCGACACCGTACTGGAGGAGGGCGCCGACCGGGTCGGAGACGAAGGCGAGGGCATCCAGGCCGGCGCTGACCACACCGAGGCTGCCGTCGATCCAGCTTCCCTCGCGTACGCCCCGGGCGATGAGCTCGATGTCCTCGCAGATCCAGACGCCGGCCCAGGCGCTCGGTGCGACCTGCGTCGGGGCGGCGACGAGCGGGTTACCGGTCACGCCGCTCCCGCACCCGGTCGAGACGATGCCGGGCGCGTCCGTCGGCGGTCCGGTAGTGGTCGGCGCCGGTGCGCAGGCGGGTGGCCGTGTCGCGGACCGAGGTGGTGGCGGTGCCGATGCCGTCGACCAGGACCCGGTGCAGGCCGTCGAGCAGCGTGGGCATGATCGCGCAGAGTTGCCCGTACGCGGCGGTGCCGAGCCGGACCTGCTGCCCGGCCCGGCGGGCGGTGTCGAGGGTGTCGGCGTGCCGGTCGAGGCGTGCCGCGTGGGTGGTCAGCTCGTCCGGGTCGACCCGGAGCGGGTCATCGGTCGGCATCGGGGTGGCGTCGCCCGTCGCCCAGCCGCCGTCGGTAGGAGTCGACGACGGCCTGTCCCGTCGGGTCGTCGGCGCCGACGGTCTCGCGGGTCGTCGCGGTGACGCGGCGCAGCAGGTCCGCGTGGGCGGCGCGGGTGGTGGTCAGGATGAGGCGGGCGGTGTGGGCGGCGGAGTGTTGGCGTACCCGGTCGTGCAGCCGCAGGTCGACGAGGAGCCCGGCCGAGTCGACGGTGACCTCGACGGTGCGGTCCGGGCTGTGCGCGGTGCCGGTGAGGGCCGCGACCCGGGCCGCCAGGGACTGTGCTCGTCGGGCCCGGTCGGCGGCGGCGGACTCCCATTCGTCCAGGCGGCGCTGCGTCGCGTCCAGCGCCGCCTCGTCCGCCCACACGCGACCCTCCCCAGGGGACACCACCGCAGAACGCCGCCACGTTACCAACCGGTGGCGCTGCGTGCTGTCCCGCCGATCTAGCGGGCGGCGACGTGTTCGGCGAGGAACGCCTCCCAGGTCCGGCTGCCGACGGTCGCGCCGCGCAGCGTCAGGTTCGCCCCGTCGCGGTAGGCGCGTCCCGCCGCACCGGGCAGGCGGACCGGCAGGGTGAGTCGACGCTTCCCGCTGGCCCGCAGGTAGCCACGCATCAGTTCCCCGGTGGTGTGCACCTGGGGGCCGACGATGTCGGGCACCAGGCCCGCCGGGGTGCCCAGGGTCAGTTCGGCGAGGCGGGCGGCGACCTCGCGGCCGTCCACCGACTGCAACCGCAGACCGGGCAGCGGCACCACCGGCAGGGCGGTCAGCTTCTGTGCCATGGTCAGCACCAGGCTGTGGAACTGCGCGGCCCGCAGGATGGTGAAGGGCAGGCCGGAGCCGCTGATCGCCTCCTCGGCGTGCAGCTTGCTCCGCAGCCAGGCGAGCGGGACGCGGTCCGCGCCGACGACCGAGACGACGACCAGATGCCGTACGTCCGACTGTCGGGCGGCGTCGACCAGGGTGCGGGCGATAGTGTCGTCGCCCTTCTGGCCGCCGGCCAGGTGCAGCACGGTGTCGACGCCGCGTACCGCTCGCTCCACGCCCTCGCCGGTCAGGAGGTCGGCCCGGACCTGCTCGGTGCCGGGGGTGGGACGGCCACCTCGTCGGCTGAGGACGCGGACCGGGCGGCCGGCGTCGCGCAGCAGCGGGGTGACCAGGCGGCCCAGGGTGCCGGTACCGCCGGTGACCAGGATCGGTGGGTGCATCGTCTCTCCCTGCGTCGGGGCCGTCCGCCGTGCGGTCGGCTACCGTTCGTGGCTTCGCCGGGCTCGACCCCGCGCGGACGACGATGGTGACCGGGTGATCGGCGTCGTCACATCGGCGGGCTCGGCGGGGTCGAGCGGGTGGACCCGGAGGAGGGCGAACGATGATCGAGTCTGATCGGCTGGCCGCGCAGTTCGAGGAGCAGCGGCCGTACCTGCGGGCGGTGGCCTACCGGATGCTCGGCTCCCTGGGGGAGGCCGACGACGCCGTGCAGGAGGCGTGGTTGCGGCTGGCCCGTACGGACGCCGCCGCGCTGGACAACCTGACCGCCTGGTTGACCACGGTGGTGGCGCGGGTCTGCCTGAACACCCTGCGGACCCGTCGGCGTCGTGGCGAGGAGCCCCTCGACGCCCGGGTGCCCGATCCGGTGGTCGACCCGGAGGGTGCCGACGATCCGGAACACGCCGCGGTGCTGGCCGACTCGGTGGGGCTGGCGCTGCTGGTGGTCCTCGACACGCTCGCCCCGGCCGAGCGGCTGGCGTTCGTCCTGCACGACATGTTCGGTGTGCCGTTCGACGAGATCGCGCCGATGGTCGACCGGACGCCGACGGCCGCGCGTCAACTGGCCAGCCGGGCCCGACGCCGGGTACGCGGGCAGGCGCCGCTGCCGGACGCCGATCTCGGCCGTCAGCGCGAGGTGGTCGACGCGTTCCTCGCCGCTGCCCGGGACGGTGACTTCGACGCGCTGGTCGCCGTGCTGCACCCGGAGGTGGTGCTGCGGTCCGACGGCGGTGCGGGCCGTGCCCGGTTCACCACCGTGATCAGGGGTGCCACCTCCGTCGCCGCCGAGGCCACGTCGTTCGGCCGGTTCTCGCCGTTCGCCCGGCCGGCGGTGGTCAACGGCGCCGCCGGGGTGGTGGTGGTCGCCGCCGGACGTCCCCTGTCGGTGATGGCCTTCACCGTCGCGGACGGACGCGTCGCCGCGATCGACGTGATCGCCGATCCGGACCGGCTGGACGCGCTGGATCTCGCCGCGTTCACCGACTGACGCCGGGCGGTCAGCCGAAGTTCGCCAACCGGAAGGCCGCGAACCCCACCAGCGCGAGCGGCACCGCCGTGGCCAGCGCGACCAGCCGCTGCCGGGCGGTGCGGCCGACCAGGACCACGACCAGGACGCCGAGTACCGCGTTGATCAGGGCGTTCCAGAGCGGTTCGATGCCGTAGCTCGGGTGGTTGATCCGTCGCGCCTGCAACAGCGCCTCGGCGAAGAGTACGGCGGCGGGCAGCGCTGTCCCGATCACCCGCCGCCACCCCGTTCCGCGTGCCCAGACACCGCCGACGCCGAAGACCACTCCGGCGAGGACTCCGAACGCCATCCAGATCAGCGAGGTGGTCGCCCCCAGCACCGCCCAGTCGTCGCCCTGGATGAGCGCCGCCGCGACGTAGTAACTCGGCACCGCGACCACGAGCCCGACGGCGGCACCGACGGCCGCCCGGACCGGGCCGGAGCGGACCCGGAACCCGAAGGCGAACGCCGCCACCGCCCACACCGCGCTGGAGTTGCCCAGTTCGGCGAAGGGATACGGCACGTACTTGATCCACACGAAGTCGAGGAAGCCGAGCAGGAAACCGCCGAGCACGGCGAGGAGGGCCACGCGTCGGTGGTCGGGGGCGGGACGCATGGCGCAGAAGCATACTCGGTATGCAGTGGGTCGCCGCTGGCTGGGGAAGCCGTATCGGCGGTGGTCAGCGCGGTGCGGCGTACGCCAGCGGCGCGCTCACGTCGTCCCAGGTGCCGATCAACGCGACCCCGGTCGCCGTCGCGCCCGCGCCCGGACGGCGGACCACGGTCAGCTCGACGCCGTCCGTGACGATCACGGTCAGGTCGCCGTCCACGATCGACCGCACGGCACCGACCGGAGGCACCTCGGCCGCCGGGGCGTCGCTGGCGATGTCCATGTTCGGCGGGCGTACCTGCCGCTCGCCGTCCTCCTCGAAGTACTCCTCGGCCTGGCCGGTGCCGGCGAGGACGGCGTCGGCCAGCGCGGACGCGTACACCGGGTCGCCGCAGGCGTCGTAGACCCACCGTCGGCCCAACGCCGAGTGCTCCATCGTGCCGACCAGCCGGTCCTCCGCGCCGGCCAGCGGCTCGCCGCGATAGGTGAGCGGCACCTGGTGCACCGGGCCGGTGCCGACGCGCACCAGCAGCGTCTCGATCCCGACCTCACCGGCCGGATCGTCGAAGCGGTACGCGCCCACGCGGACCACCTCGGCGTCGGCGTCCCCGCGATACCAGACGCGGCCGGGCAGCCACGTCGCCAACAGCTCCAGTTTGGTGGGGCGCAGTTCCGCCCGGTGCAGCAACGCCATGCCCGCATGGTACGGAGGCGGTCCGCCGGGTCCGCACTCACCGTTGGCCGTTTCGCTCAGGAGTGGCGGTAGGGTGTCGAATCGACCTCCGAGTATCCGTAGGGGAAGATCATGCGCAGAACGGTTCCCGGGTCGGCCACGAACTGTGGAATGGGGACGTGAACCAGCCACTGCGCCCCGGTGATCCGGCGCGGCTCGGCGGGTACGACCTGCTCGGCCGGCTCGGTGAGGGCGGTATGGGTGAGGTGTTCCTGGCCCGCAACGGGCAGGGCCGGCAGGTGGCGATCAAGATGATCCGCCCGGATCTCTCCGACGACGGCGAGTTCCGGGCCCGCTTCCGCAGCGAGGTGAACCAGGCTCGCCAGGTGCCGCCGTTCTGCACCGCCGAGGTGCTGGACGCCGATCCGGATCACGATCCGCCGTACCTGGTGGTGGAGTACGTCGACGGGCCGAGCCTCGCCCAGGTGGTCCGGGCGCAGGGACCACTCGGTGCGGGCGCCCTGCACAGCATGGCCGTCGGGGTGGCGACGGCGCTGGCCGCGATCCACGGCGCAGGGGTGATCCACCGGGACCTCAAGCCGGCCAACGTCCTGGTCGCGTTGGGCGGCATCAAGGTCATCGACTTCGGCCTCGCCCGTGCCTTCGAGGCGACCAGTCAGCACACCCGGACGAACCACATGGTCGGCACCATCGCGTACATGGCACCGGAGCGGTTCGAGACCGGGCGTGATCGTACGGTCGGTCCGGCGGCGGACGTCTTCGCCTGGGGTGCGGTGGTCGCCTACGCGGCCACCGGGCGGACGCCGTTCGCGGCCGACTCGCCGGCCTCCACCGCGATGCGGATCCTCAGCCAGCCGCCGGACCTCACCGGCCTCGGCGGGCCGTTGCGCGGGTTGGTCGAGCGGGCGCTCGCGAAGGACCCGGCGGAGCGTCCCACCGCCCGCGCACTGCTCGACGAACTGTTGACGACGGCACCGTCGTCGCGCGAGGCCGACCGCATGCTGGCCGCCGCGGCGTCGGCATCCGCCGTCTCGTCGGTGTCGGCGGTGAGCGGCGGTGGAACGCCCGGTCGTGGGAGCGACGCCCCAGTGGCACCGAAGCCGGTGTCCGACGGCCGGGTGAGGAAGCGGCGGAGCCGGCTGGTGCTGGTCGCCACGGTGGTCGCGGCGGCGCTGCTGGTGCCGGCCGTGCTGGTCGGCCCGCGTCTGCTGCGTGGCGTCCTCGATGGTGCCGCGACCTCCACCGGGCCGTCCGTCTCCCGGAGTCTGGATCCGGTGCCGGCCGGGTCGGGTAAGCCGAGGACCTCGCTGGATCCCGTCGAGGCCGCCCTGGGCATTCTCAACGGGCAGCGTCGGACCCTGCTGCATGTGGCGGAGATCGACCGCGACCTGTCGGTGGACGGCGACGGCAGGGTCCACGTCGGTGACGGCACGGGGCCGGACGCCGTCTTCGTCCTTCAGCCGTTCGGCGTCGACTACATGATCAAATCCTTGAATCCCGAGATCGCACACCGGCCCTGCCTCGGGGTGAAACGCCAGCCGAGCACGTCCTCCTCGCTGGTGGGCGCCGATTGTGTGGCGACCCAGGCGACACTGTTCAGCATCAGGCCCATCGAGGAGAGCAAGGACGACCAGGGTCGCCCCACCCACGTGCTGTACAACGAGGAGCACGGCTTCGTGCAGTGGAGCCGGAGCCGCAAGGTGATCTACGTGGAGTTCCTCGGCGACGGCGAGGTCGACACCACATTCAGCCTGGTCGACCGAGGGGCCGTCTGATCCGACCGTCCTGCCGGTCCGATCCGGCAGGACGCGGACGGCCTGGGCCGATCCGGGACGGACGTCGACCGCTCCGCCCGGGCCGGTTCCGGTCCCGTCAGGCGGGCTCGGGCTCGGGGGCGAGCCCCTGCTCCCAGATCGAGGACATCTCCTCGAACGCGTGCTCCATGATCTGCACCATCGCCTCGCGTGCGGTCTCGCCGTCGTGGCGCTGGATCGACTGGGCGACGTCGGCGTGCAGTTGCAGGGCCTGCTCGTGCGGGTAGTGCGGCATCAGGTGGTAATGGTGGCGTCCGATGAGGACCTCGGCGACCAGGCTCTGGAGCTTGACGAACATCTCGTTGCCGGAGGCGCGGAGCACCCGCTGGTGGAACTCGATGTCGAGGCTGAGGAAGCGTTCCTCGTCACCGGCCTTGCCGGCGGCCCACATCTTGGCGGCGAGACCGACCAGGTCGCTGGCCTCGTCGTGGTCGACCCGGCGCGCGGCGAGCCAGGCGGCGTGCGGCTCCACCGCCGTCCGTAGCTCGGTGATCGAGCGGATCTGGGCGATGCGTCCGGCGGAGGCGAGCCGCCAGCGGATCACCTGGGGATCGAAGACGTTCCAGTGGTGCGCCGGCCGGATCATGACGCCGACCCGGCGGCGGGTCTCGATGAATCCCATCGACGCGAGCACCCGGAGGACCTCCCGGACCACCGAGCGGGACACGGCGTAGCGGTCCACCAGGTCGTCGATGTTCAGCACGGCTCCGGAGGCCAGCTCGCCTCCGCAGATGGCCGTGCCGAGGTGATCGAGGACGCGGCCGTGCAGCCCGGTCTCGGTCGGGGCGGTTTGGGTGGGTGTCACCCCGGGTGAGGGAACCTTCACGGCTCGGATCATATCAGTTAGGTCTCCCCCTTGTATAAGTCTGCTTTTTCGGCCTAACATCCGGACGTTAAGCGGATGTAACAGCCCGAGGTCGCGCTCGTCCCCCCGAGGCGTCGGCCAGGACAGAAGGAGAGACGGACGTGGGACGTCGATCAATAGTTGGGACATCTCTGGCGGTCGTGGCCGCCATGACCCTCTCCGCCTGCGGCGGTGGTGGTGAGGACAGCGGCGCCTCGGACACGGTGCGCGTGACGCTGGTGAACCACGTCTGGACCGAGAACATCCGGAAGGCGCTGCCCGAGTTCGAGCAGCAGACCGGTCTCAAGGTCGAGGTCACCCAGCTCGGCGAGGACCAGCTGTCGGACCAGTACAACGTGAAGCTCAACGCGGGCTCCGACGACATCGACGTGATGATGTACCGGCCGCTGCAGGAAGGCCGCCTGTTCGCCAAGAACGGGTACCTGGCCGATCTGACCGACAAGGCCAAGGACAGCTCGGACTTCGACTTCGCCGACTTCCAGGACGCCCCGGTGAGCGCCACCACCTACGAGGAGAAGGTGGTGGGCATCCCGATCATCACCGAGCAGCAGGTGCTCTACTACCGCAAGGACCTGTTGGAGAAGTCCGGCTTCAGCGCCCCGCCGCAGACGCTCGACGAGCTCAAGGCGCAGGCGACCAAGATCCAGGCGGACAACCCCGGCGTGGCCGGCTTCGTGGCCCGGACCGGTAAGGCCGCCGCCGTCACCCAGTTCTCCAGCTTCCTCTACAGCTTCGGCGGTGACTTCGTCGACGAGGCGGGCAACTCCGCCGTCAACAGCGAGGCCGCCAAGCAGGCGTACGCCTTCTACGGCGGGCTGCTGCGCGAGCAGGGTCCGGCCAACATCAGCACCGACATGAGCTGGTCCGAGGCGATGGCCATCTTCACCCAGGGCCAGGCCGCCTTCTACCCGGAGGCCAACTCGCTCTACGCGAACGCCACCGACCCGAGCAAGTCGCGGGTCTCCGAGAACGTCGGCTTCGCGCCGTTCCCGGCCGGTCCGGCCGGTTCCAAGCCGTACAACATCCCCTCGTGGGGCCTGGCGATCAACGAGGCCTCGGGCAACCAGACCAACGCCTGGAAGTTCATCGAGTGGGCGGCCGGCAAGGAGCAGTCGCTGGACCAGCAGAAGGCCGGCACCCCCGGCGCCCGCGCCTCCGTCTTCGAGAACCCCGAGGGCACCTCGACCTACCCGGAGGACATGGCGCAGGCGATCACCGTGAGCCTCGCCAACGGCGTGGGTCACGACCGGCCCGTGGTCGAGCGCGTGGCGCAGGCCCGGGAGATCGTCGGTCAGCCGATCGTCGACGCCATCACCGGTCGGGACGCCGCCGCCTCGGCGGACACCGCCCACGAGGCGTTCCAGAAGTTCCTGGACGACGAGGCCCGCTAGGACCGAGCGCGGGGGTGGCGGGGCCGATCGTCCCGCCACCCCCGCCCGGCCTTCCCATCACGGAGATCTGATGTCAGCAGTCAGCGCCCCCGAGCGGGCGACCAGTAGCGCCTCCGTCATGCCCGACACGCCCGGTTGGGCGCGTTGGGCCAACGACCATCGCAAGTGGCTCTTCGCGGCCCCGGCCATGGCCTTCGTCGCCGCGCTGATCATCTTTCCGCTCGCCTGGACGGCGTACCTCAGCCTCACCGACTCCTCGGGGTCGGTCCGCGCCGAGTCGGAGTTCATCGGTTTCCGGAACTACGTCGACGTCCTGACCGACACCGACCGGTTCTGGCCCGCCGTCGCGCGGACCGGTGCCTTCACCGGTGTCGCGTTGCTCGTCGAGGTCGTGCTCGGCATGGCTATCGCCCTGCTGTTGTGGCGGCCGTTCCGGGGCGAGAAGTGGGTCCGCGTCGCCATCCTGCTGCCGCTGGTGGCCACCCCGGTCGCGGTCGGCATGATGTGGCGGCTCATCTTCGACCCGAACATCGGCCTGGCCAACCAGGCGCTCGGCTGGGTCGGCATCGGGCCACAGCCGTGGCTCGCCGGTCAGCACACCGCGCTGCCCACCACGATCTTCATCGACATCTGGCAGTGGACGCCGATGGTCGTGCTGATCCTGCTCGCCGGGCTCACCTCGCTCTCGGACGAGCCGCAGGAGGCCGCGATGATCGACGGCGCCAGCGCCTGGCAGCGCTTCCGGCACGTCACACTGCCGCTGCTGATGCCCACCGTGATCGTCGCGGTGCTGCTGCGCGGCATCGACGCGCTGAAGACCTTCGACATCCTGTACGCCACCAAGGGGCGCGGCGGCGGTTCGTTCAACGAAGTCGAGACGCTCAACGTGTACGCGTACGGGCTGAGCTTCGACTACAACGAGTACGGCCTGTCGTCGACCGTGTTGATCCTGTTCTTCCTGCTCATCATCGCCCTGATGTGGGTCCTCACCGCGCGCAAGAAGAAGGAGGAGGCGGGCCGATGAAACCGGGCAAGGGTTTCAAGATCTTCCGCGTGGTCGCGCTGATCGTCGTGGTGCTGTCGCTGGTGGCGCCGCTGATCTGGATGGTCGCCGCCTCGTTCAAGACCAACGTCGACATCTACGACTCCAGCAAGGCGCTGGTCTTCACGCCCACGCTGGACAACTACAACACGGTCCTGCAGCAGGCCAACTACGTCCAGTTCATCGTCAACAGCCTCTGGGTGGCGTTCGCGGCGACGACGCTGTCGTTGCTGCTGGGCGTGCCGGCGGCGTACTCGATGAGCCGCTTCAACATGAAGAAGTCGGCGCTGGTCGTCCTGATGGCCCGGATCATCCCCGGCGTCTCGCTGCTGGTGCCCTGGTACTACGTCTTCTCGAACCTGCGCATGGTCGGCGGCTTCAGCGTGCTGATCCTGAGCCACATGTTCGTCTCGCTGCCGCTCATCGTCTATATCATGATGGGCTACTTCGACGGCCTGCCGGACGAGTTGGAGGAGGCCGCACTGGTCGACGGGCTCACCCCGATCGGTGCGTTCCGGCGGATCACCCTGCCACTGTCCGTACCGGGCATCGCCACCGCCGGCATCCTGTCGTTCATCTTCTCCTGGAACAACTTCATGTTCGCGCTGGTGCTCTCCGGTGCGAGCACGAAGACCCTGCCCGTGGCGATCTTCGACTTCGTCGGATACGCCAGCATCGACTGGGGCGGCCTGATGGCGGCGACCACCGTGGTCACCCTGCCGATCATGCTGATCGCCCTGTTCGTGCAGAAGTACGTGGTCTCCGGTCTCACCGCCGGTGCGACGAAGGGCTGACACGATCATGACCACCATCGCCCGCGTCGAGACCTTCCTCGTCGCACCCCGTTGGCTGTTCGTCCGGGTGGAGACCACCGACGGCATCGTCGGCTGGGGCGAGGCCACCTGCGAGGGCCGCTCGGAGACCGTCCGCACCGCCGTCGAGCAGCTCTCCGAGCTGCTCGTCGGGCAGGACGCGCTGCGCATCGAGGACCACTGGCAGGTGATGACCAAGGGCTCCTTCTATCGCGGCGGGGCGATCCTGGCCAGCGCCGTCGCCGGCCTGGACCAGGCGCTGTGGGACATCGCCGGCAAGCGGTACGGTGCGCCCGTGCACCAGTTGCTCGGCGGACCCGTCCGGGACCGGATCCGGGTCTACGGCTGGGTCGGCGGTGACGAACCCAGCGAGGTCCGTGACCACATCGCCGCGCGGGTCGAGTCGGGTCTGACCGCGGTCAAGATGAACGCGTCCGGGCGGATGAGCCCGCTGGCCTCCGTCGCCGAACTCGACGCGGTGGTGCAGCGGGTCGCCGCCGCCCGCGAGGTGCTCGGCGACGAGCGGGACGTGGCGGTGGACTTCCACGGCCGGTTCACCCTGGCCAACGCCCGTCGGGTCGCGCCGCTGCTGGAGCCGTTCCGGCCGCTGTTCCTGGAGGAGCCGGTGGTGCCGGAGAACTCCCACCTGATCGGCGAGTTCGTCCGCTCCACCAGCACGCCGGTCTCCACCGGGGAGCGGCTGTACAACCGGCAGGAGTTCCTCCCGGTGCTCCAGGCCGGCATCGCGGTGGCCCAGCCGGACCTCGCGCACGCCGGTGGCATCACCGAGGTACGCAAGATCGCCGCGCTGGCCGAGACGTTCGACGTGCAGCTCGCCCCGCACTGCCCGCTCGGGCCGATCGCGCTGGCCGCCTGCCTCCAGGTCGGCTTCGCCACGCCGAACTACCTGATCCAGGAGCAGAGCATCGGCATCCACTACAACCTCGGGGCCGAGGTGCTGGACTACTGCGTCGACCAGCAGCCGCTGACCTTCGTCGACGGGTACGTGCAGCGACTCACCGCACCGGGGCTGGGCATCGAGATCGACGAGCAGGCGGTGCGGGCGGCCGACAAGCGCGGCCACGCCTGGCGCAGCCCGATGTTCCGGCACCCCGACGGCTCCTACGCGGAATGGTGACCATGACCTTCGACATCACCGCCGAACTCACCCGGTCCCGGATGCTGGCCATCATCCGGGGCACCGACACCGCCGCCGCCATCGCCACCGGCACCGCCCTGCTGGCCGAGGGCGTACGCGTGGTGGAGGTGGCCCTGACCACCCCGGGTGCGCTCGACGTCATCGCGGCCATCCGGGCCGACGCCCCGGCCGACACGTTCGTCGGCGCCGGCACGGTGCTCACCGTCGCCGACGTCGCCGACGTGTCGGCGGCCGGCGCGCAGTTCGTGGTGACGCCGGCCGTGGTCGAGTCGATCGCCGAGGCGGCCGGGCGTGGTCTGCCGGTCGCGGCCGGCGCGCTGAGCCCCACCGAGGCGTACACGGCGGTGCGGTCGGGGGCGAGCGTGGTCAAACTCTTCCCGGCCTCGGTCGGCGGGCCCTCGTACCTCAAAGCGCTGCGCGACCCGTTCCCGGACATCCCGTTCGTCGCGGTCGGCGGGGTCGGCCTGGCCGAGCTGCCCGGCTACCTGGCGGTCGGCGCGATCGCCGTCGGCGTGGGCGGTCCGCTGGTGGGCGACGCCGCCTCCGGCGGAGACCTCGACGCCCTGCGCGACCGGGCCCGCCGCTTCCTCGACGCGGTGCGGTGACATGAACGAGCGTCAGCGAGTGAATCATCGTGTTCGGGTGTGTCATGGCGACGCGCAGCGCAGCGGAGCGGTGACATGACCGAGCCTCGGCGGGATCTGCTCACCGTCGGTGAGGCGCTGGTGTCGTTGCGGTCCTCCGGTCCGCTGGCGGCCGGCGGCCCGTTGCGCATGCACCTCGCCGGCGCCGAGTCCAACGTGGCCATCGGTGTGGCGCGACTCGGGCACCGGGCGGCCTGGGCCGGCCGGGTCAGCGACGACGAGTTGGGCGAGTTCGTGCTGCGGCAGTTGCGGGCCGAGGGCGTCGACACCGCCGACGTCCGGCGGGACCCGGAGCGCCCGCCCGGCGTGATGTTCCTGGAGCGGCGGACCGCCGACGTGTCCCGGGTGCGCTACCTCCGGGCCGGTTCGGCGGGCGCGGCGCTCGACGTCGACGACCTGCGCGCTCCGCTCGCCGCCGGTGCCCGCCTGCTGCACCTGAGCGGGATCACCCCGGCGCTCTCCGACAGTGCGCGGGCTGCGGTGAGCTGGGCGGTCCGCACGGCGGCCGAGTCCGGCATCCCGGTCAGCCTGGACGTCAACTACCGGGCCGGGCTGTGGTCCCGGGAGGAGGCTCGGACGACCCTGACCCCGCTCGCCGGGTACGCCTCGGTCGTCGTGGCCTCCACCGACGAACTGGACCTGGTCGCCGAGGCCGGGGCCGACGAACACGGTGCCGCCGCCGACCTGCTCCGGCGGGGGGTGTCGACGGTGCTGGTCAAGCTCGGTGCCGACGGCGTCCGCGCGTACACCGTGGACGGTGTGGAGCATGTCCCGGCGGTGCCGGTCACCGCCGTCGACACCGTCGGTGCGGGTGACGCGTTCACCGCCGGCTATCTTTCCGGGCATCTGGACGGGCTGGACCTGACCGACCGGCTCCGGCGCGCGGTGGCGCTCGGGGCGTTCGCGGTCGCCGGACACGGCGACTGGGAGGGCCTACCCCGCCGCGACGAGTTGTCCCTGATCACCGGCAGCGCCGCCGGCACCACCCTTCGCTGAGCATCACCTGCGAGAAAGGCACCCTCGTGAAGATCGTCGCTGCAGACGTCATCGTCTCCAGTCCGGACCGCAACTTCGTCACCTTGAAGATCACAACCGAGGATGGCATCACCGGCCTGGGCGACGGCACACTCAACGGGCGTGAACTCTCGGTCGCCTCGTACCTGCGCGACCACGTCGTCCCGCTGCTGATCGGCCGGGACGCGCACCGCGTCGAGGACGCCTGGCAGTTCCTCTACCGCTCGGCGTACTGGCGGCGGGGACCGGTGACCATGGCGGCCATCGCCGCGGTGGACGTGGCGCTCTGGGACATCAAGGCCAAGGCCGCCGGGATGCCGCTCTACCAGTTGCTCGGCGGTGCGTCCCGCAACGGCATCATGGCGTACGGGCACGCGTCGGGGCGGGACCTGCCGGAGCTGTTCGACTCGATCCGGGCCCACCTCGACCAGGGTTACCGGTCGATCCGGGTGCAGACGTCGGTGCCCGGCATCAACGCCGTGTACGGGGTCGCCGCGCAGCCCAGCACCGGCGGCAAGCGGTACGACTACGAGCCGGCCCAGCGCACCCCGCTGCCGGCCGAGGAGGACTGGGACACCCGGGCGTACATGCGTCACCTGCCCGGGGTCTTCGAGGCGGTCCGCAACGAGTTCGGTCCGGAACTGCCGCTGCTGCACGACGGCCACCACCGGATGACCCCGATCCAGGCCGCCAAGCTGGGCAAGTCCCTGGAGCCGTACGACCTGTTCTGGCTGGAGGACTGCACCCCGGCGGAGAACCAGGAGGCGCTGCGGCTGGTGCGTCACCACACCACCACGCCGCTGGCCATCGGCGAGATCTTCAACACCGTGTGGGACTACCAGACCCTGATCCGGGAGCAGCTCATCGACTACGTGCGCTCCGCCGTCACCCACACCGGTGGCATCACGGCGATGCGCAAGCTGCTCGACTTCGCCGCGCAGTACCAGATCAAGTCCGGTATCCACGGCCCCACCGACATCTCGCCGGTCGGCATGGCCGCCGCCCTGCACCTGGACCTGGCCATCCACAACTTCGGCATCCAGGAGTACATGCGGCACGGTCCGCTCACCAACGAGGTGTTCCGTCAGTCGTTCACCTTCGACGACGGTTACCTGCACCCGGGTGAGCAGCCCGGCATCGGTGTCGAACTCGACGAGGAGGCCGCCGCGCGCTACCCGTACCAGCCGGCCTACCTGCCGTTCAACCGGCTGATGGACGGCACGGTCCATGACTGGTGACCTACCGACCCGGCACATCGTGGTGATGGGGGTGTCGGGCGCGGGCAAGACGACCGTGGCCCACGGCGTCGCCGCGCTGACCGGGCTGGTGTTCGCCGAGGCCGACGAGTTCCACTCGGAGGCCAACGTGGCGCGGATGCGGGCGGGCGTACCCCTGGACGACGACGCCCGGTGGCCGTGGCTGCGGGCCCTGGCCGGATGGATGGCCGACCGGCACCGGGAGGGCGTGTCGACGGTGCTGGCCTGCTCGGCGTTGAAGCGCTCCTACCGGGACGTGCTGCGGCAGGGCCCGCCGAGCGTCGACTTCGTCCACCTCGACGGACCGACCGAGACCATCCGGCAACGGATGTCGTTGCGCGCCGACCACTACATGCCGCCGAGCCTGCTGGACTCGCAGACCGCGACGCTGGAACCGCTCTGGCGGGACGAGCGTGGCGTGGTGCTCGACCTGCAACTCACCACCGGTGAGCTGATCGAGTCGGCGGTACGGCGACTCGGCCTGCCGGTGCGTGACCTGGCCACCGGCGTACCCGTGGTGGCCGAGCCTCCGGCGTAACCACCGGACGGCGCGTGGGGGGCGGTGGTCCGGCTTGTCCCGGTCGGGCCACCGCCGTCCGTGTTCCCGGGCCGGTCCGGCAGGGGGCCGGTCGGGCGGCGGCGTGCGGTTCTAGCACGGCCCGCACCGGCGCGGGACGCGTATTCGCGTTTCCGGGACCGGGCTCGCGCCACCGGGCCACCATCAGCCCGACGGCGACACGACGGCAGGTGGGCGGGCGTGCGGGAGACAGCGGTTGATCCGATCGTCGGCGGCGAGGACGGCAGCCTGGCCGACCGGGTGTGGCGCAACGCGGCGGAGGATCCGGACGCCGTCCAGTTCGTACGCCCCGACCCCGACCCCCGCTCCTGGCCGGTACGGCGCTCCGGGCGGGGCGGCCCGCTGCCGGTGACCTGCCGGCAGTTCCGCGACGACGTGCTGGCACTGGCCCGGGGCTTCCTCGCGGTCGGCGTCGCGCACGGCGACCGGGTGGGGCTGCTCAGCCGGACCCGGTACGAGTGGACCGTGGTCGACTACGCGCTCTGGTCCGTCGGTGCGGTCACCGTGCCGATCTACGACACCTCCAGCACCGACCAGATCCGGTGGATCCTCGGCGACTCGGGCGCGGTCGGCTGTGTGGTGGAGACCGCGGACCACGCCGCGACCGTCACCGGACTGCGGCCGGACCTGCCCGAGCTGCGGCAGACGTGGCGCATCGACGCGGGCGACCTGATCACGTTGACGGCCCAGGGGCGGGCCGTCGACGCCGACGAGGTGGACCGGCGGCGTGCGGCCGTGACCGGCCGGGACATCGCCACCATCGTCTACACCAGCGGCACCACCGGCGCGCCGAAGGGCTGCGTCCTGACCCACCGCAACATCTCCACCGACATCGGCAACGCCACCGCCGTGCTGCCCGACGTGCTGCACCCCGGCGCGTCGACGGTGCTGTTCCTGCCGCTGGCGCACGCCTTCGCCCGGCTCATCCAGGTCGGCATGGTGCACACCCGGGCCACCATGGTGCACAGCGCCGACATGTCCGGCGTGCTCGACCAGCTCCGCCGGTTCCGGCCCACGTTCATCCTCACCGTGCCCCGGATGTTCGAGAAGATGTACGACCAGGCCCGGCAGACCGCGCAGGACGGCCACCGCGGCGCGGTGTTCACGCTCGCCGAGAAGGTGGCCGTGCGGTACAGCCGGGCCCTGGACCGCGCGGGCGGGCCCGGACTGCCGCTGCGCCTGGCCCACCGGGTGTTCGACCTCGTCGGGTACCGCCGGCTGCGGGCCACCCTCGGCGGGCGGTGCCGGTTGGCGATCGTCGGCGGGGCGCCGCTGGGGGAGCGGCTCGGACACTTCTTCCGGGGCGCGGGCCTCACCGTGCTGGAGGGGTACGGGCTGACCGAGACCTCGCCGGCACTCGCGGCCAACCTGCCGACCGCGATCCGTATCGGCACGGTGGGTCGGCCGCTGCCCGGGGTCCGCGTCCGCATCGCCGACGACGGGGAGATCCACGTCCGCAGCGAGGTGGTGTTCCCGGGGTACTGGAACAATCCCGAGGCCACCCGGGCGGCGATGACCGACGACGGGTGGCTGCGTACCGGTGACCTCGGTCGACTCGACGACGACGGTTACCTGCGGATCACCGGCCGGACGAAGGAGATCATGGTCACCGCGGCGGGCAAGAACGTCGCGCCCGCCCCGATCGAGGAACTCATCCGCGCGCATCCCCTGGTCAGCCAGTCGATGCTGGTCGGCGACGGCCGCCCGTACGTCTCCGCGCTGGTCACCGTCGATCCGCAGGCGTGGCTGCGGTGGCGGGAGAGTCACGGGCACTCCGGAGCCTCGCTGGCGTCCCTGCGTGACGACCCGGGTCTGCGCGGCGAGATCCAGCACGCCATCGACGACGCCAACCGCACGGTCTCCCGCGCCGAACAGGTCAAGACGTTCCGCATCCTGGCCCGGGACCTGACCGAGGACGACGGCGAACTGACCCCCACCCTCAAGATCAAGAGAAACACCGTCGAGTCCCACTTCGCCGACGACATCTCCGCCCTCTACCACCAACCCTGACCCCGCCCCGTTTCCCCCCGCCCTGCCCCTGCCCCGCCCCGCCCCTCGCCTTGTTGATCAAGGAGTTTGGTTCACGATCCACGAAGAAGCAGGACTCAAACTTCTTGATCAACCCGGGCGGGGCGGGGTGGTGGGGTGGGGGTGGGGTGGGGGTCGGGTGAAGGGGGGAGGTGTCAAGCGGCGGGCGGACGGATTCGGTGTCGGTATCTGACAGCCGGATGATCGTTTTCGGCCTACGGTTCACGCACCCGCTCCCCCGGAGGACCAGAGTGTGCGTCGACACGGCCATTCGCGCCGAGATCAGAGTTTCCGTCCAGGACCGTCGTGCGCCCGACCGGGCCGCCGGCCACGTCGCCGCCGGTGTGTTGATCGACGGCGACCAGGTGCTCGTACCCGACCCGCCGAAGCTGCTGCTCGACCCGCACGCCGACCTCGAGGTCGTGATCTTCCCCGCCGGGCTTGTCGAACACCTGCCGATCGAGGTGGCGCCGGTGTGGAAGTGGCGGCGTTTCGGACTGACCGACCGCGCGCCGCTGGCGCTCGTTGCCTCCCTCGGCCGGACCTCGGGCTACCGCGCCCAGGTCGGGCACGCCGATCCGGCCGCCCTGGCCGAGGCGATCGAGGCCGCCGGTGGTGACCTGTGGGAGGCGCTGCGTCGGCAGGAGATCGTCCGGGGCGACATCCACGTGATCGACGAGGACCTGCTGCGCCGGGCCGGTGAACTGGAGCTGGCCCAACGCGAGCCGCGCCGGGCCGAGCACCGGTTCGACTCGATGCGCGACCTGACCGGCGGCTTCTGCATCCTCTTCTGCTTCTGCCAGCCGCACGGCCCCCGATGACCACCCCGCCCGGCCCGCCGACTGCCGCCGGGCCACCGACCGCCGCCGGGTCGCCGAGCGCCGCCGGGTCGCCGCCCACGCCGCCCGGCCCGCCGACCGCCGCCGGGTCACCGACCGCACCGGCCGTCCGGCCCGAGTCGGCGGCGGTCGGGAGCGTGGACCCGTCGGACCGTACCCGCCGACCGGCCGGGCGGGACGTCCTGGTCGCCGCGGTGGTCTGGGTGCTCGACCTGGCGCTCTTCTCCACCGCCGGCTCCGACCTGGGTCGGGCCGGACCCGACGGTTCGACGCTGCTGCTGGTGGCCTTCGCGGCGCTCGCCCCGGTCGCCCTGCTCTGGCGTCGCCGGGCGCCGGTCACCGTGTTCGCGCTGGTCTGGGCACTCGGCCTGGTCGGCACCGCGCTGGTTCCCGGCTACCAGCCGGTGCTCGGCGTGCTGGTGGCCCTCTACGCGGTGGGTGCCCACGCGCCGGCCGACCGCGCCTGGGCCACCGTCCCGGCACTGGCGCCGTACCTGGTCATCGCCGCCAACGAGGCGTGGCTGGCGGGACGGGAGGACGCCGGCCGGCGTACCGCCGTCTTCGTCGGGCTCGCCCTGGTCTATGCCACGGTCGTCGCCGGCACGTGGGCGCTGGGCCGGTGGGCCGGCAGCAACCGGCGGCGACTCGCCGCCGCCGAGCGGCTGCGGGTGGTCGAGGCGCAGCGGGCGGTCACCGACGAGCGGGCCCGGATCTCCCGCGAGCTGCACGACATCGTCGCGCACAGCGTCACGGTGATGCTGTTGCAGGCCGGTGGCGCCCGCCGGATCGTGACGACCGACCCGGACCGGGCCGGTCAGGCGCTGGCCCACATCGAGCAGGCCGGCCGGCAGGCCGTCGAGGAACTGCGGCGGATGCTCGCCGTCATCGCGCCCGGCGACCCGCCGGCCCCCGTCGAGGACCGGCATCCCGGGCCCGCCGATCTCGACGAACTGGTCGTCCGGATGCGGGACGCCGGACTGCCGGTGACCCTGACCGTCGACGGCCCGCCGCGACCGGTGGACGCGAGCGTGGGCCTGGCCGCCTACCGCACGGTGCAGGAGGCGCTGACCAACGCCGCCCGGTACGCCGGCCCGCAGGCCACCGCCACCGTGCGGCTCACCTGGGGCGACGACCTGGAGGTCGAGGTCCGCGACACCGGCGGCACGCCGTCGGGCGGGCTGCCGTCCACCGGTCGGGGCCTGCTCGGCCTGCGTGAGCGTGTCGCCGTGGTCGGCGGCGAGCTGGCCGCCGGGCCGCTGCCGGGCGAGGGCTTCCGGGTGTACGCGCGCCTGCCGCTGCGCGCCCTGTCGACCGTGGCGGTGACCTCCTGATCCGGGTGCTGCTCGCCGACGACCAACCGCTGGTGCGGTCCGGGATCGCGATGCTGCTCGCCGCCGAGGCGGACATCGAGGTGGTCGGCGAGTGCGACGACGGTGCCGCCGCCGTCGAGCTGGCCCGCCGGATCCGCCCCGACGTGGTGCTGATGGACGTGCGGATGCCGGGCACCGACGGGGTGACCGCCACCCGCCAGATCACCGCCGACGACGCCGAGGTGCGGGTGCTGGTCCTCACCACCTACCACGTCGACGACGCGGTCCGCGCCGCGCTGCGGGCCGGTGCGTCCGGGTTCCTCCTCAAGGACGCCGTCCCCGACGAACTGACCATGGCGGTCCGTGCCGTCGCGGCCGGCGAGGCGTGGCTGGACCCGGCGGTGACCCGGGCGCTGCTGACCGAGTTCGCGGCGCTCGGCGAGCACCGTGCGCCCACCACCGCCGAGCTGGACCGGCTCACCGACCGCGAGCGGCAGGTGCTGGTGCAGATGGCACACGGGCTGTCCAACGCCGAGATCGCCGCGCGGCTGCACATCGGCGACGCGACGGTGAAGACGCACGTCGGCCGGGTGCTGATGAAACTCGGACTTCGTGACCGTGCCCAGGCGGTGGCCGCCGCCTACCGGGGCGGGCTGATGCCGCCGGTCTGACCGGGCTCGTCGCGGGCCGCCCAGCCCGTGGTGATCAGCAGCAGCGCCGCGCTGTAGGTCGTCATCACCAGCACCCCGTGTGCGGGCAGCGTGGTGCCGGCCGCGCCGAGGCCGATCAGCAGGTCCGACACGAGGAACAGCGCGGCGCCGACCGCGACCCGCCGGTTGACGGCCGTCGCGGTGGCGGCCATCAGGGTCAGCGCCAGGCCGTACCCGAGCACCGGCCAGCGCAGGTCGCCGAGGCGCGGCCAGAGCAGCGCCATCGCGCCCGCCCAGAGCAGCAGGTAGCCGACCAGCGCCGGCACCGGCGGCCGCCTCAGGCGGACGAACGCGGTGATCAGCGCCAGTTGCGTACCGAGGAAGCAGCCCATCCCGACCAGGAACGCGACCTCGCCCGGCACCAGCAGCGCGATGTCACCGGCGGTGGCGAAGACCAGCGCGACAGCGACCAGGCCGGTCTGTCCGCGTACCCGCCAGAGCCAGGCCAGCAGCAGCGGCGCGAGCAGCGGCTTGGCCAGCCACTGCAGCGGGGTCGCGTCGACCGCCACCGCGATCAGCTCCACGACCGCCACCACCAGGAACGCCCCGAGCCAGGGCGTGTCGCGCCGGGTACGCGCTGACCGGTCCGGTCGACGCGTCGGGTCGGTGGTGTGGGCCGGCCCGCTCATCCGGCCAGCGCCCCGGGTCGGGCGGTCGCCCGCGCGGGCTGCCAGCCGGGGCGACCCAGCAGGTAGCCGAGCCGGTGTCGCCAGCTCGTGGTGCCGCGCAGGTCCCGCCAGATCGCCGCGTACTCGTGGGTGGCCACCCGCAGTGGGTGGTACGTGCCGATGTTCGTGGTCAGCCCGTACCGCACGGCGTTGCCCTCCGGGGCGAAGGTGCCGAACAGCCGGTCCCAGACGATCAGGATGCCGCCGTAGTTGCGGTCGAGGTACTCGTTGTTCGACCCGTGGTGCACCCGGTGGTGCGACGGGGTGTTGAAGACGAACTCGATCGGCCGGGGGAGCACGGTGATCCGTTCGGTGTGCAGGAAGAACTGGTACAGCAGGCTGATCGACTGCTGGAGGAAGATCATCCACGGCGGGATGCCGAGCAGCGCCAGGACGAGCCAGAACGGCAGCGAGGTCATCGGCGTCCAGCTCTGCCGCAGGGCGGTGGAGAAGTTGAAGAAGACGCTGGAGTGGTGCACCACGTGCCCGGCCCAGAAGAGCCGCACCTCGTGGTGTGCCCGGTGGAACCAGTAGTAGGCGACGTCGTCGGCGAAGAACAGCAGCACCCACACCCACCAGTCGCCGGGGGAGAGCTGGAAGGGCGAGACGGTGTACGCCGCCGCGTACAGCCCAACGGTGAGCAGCTTCCAGGGCACGCCGACGAGTTGGCTGCCGGCACCCATGGTCAGGCTGGTGGCGGTGTCCCGTGCCTGGTAGCCGCGTGCGGTGTCGTCCGGCGCGAACCGGTACGACAGCGCCTCGACGAGAATCAGCAGCAGGAACGCCGGAACGGCGTAGAGCACGGCGGGGATCATGCGCGGCTGTCCTTCCTGGCGGGATCGGTGAGGGGGGCTGTCAGCAGGGCCCGCGCCTGGTCGGCGGCGTCGTCGGCCCGGCCCTCGGCGATGGCTCCGGCCAGCCGGCGGTGCCCGGTGACGTCGAGCAACTCGGCGGCGCGCCGCTGCGGCGGGACCTTGCCGACCGCGAGGGCGCCGGCCACCAGACTGTTGAAGGCCAGCAGGTACGCGGTGTTGCCGCTGCCGCAGAGGATCCGCCGCCAGAGCACGATGTTGGCCTCGCCCATCGCCACCAGGTCCGGTGCGAGGGCGGTGAACTCCTCGACCGCGCGGACGACCTGGTCCCGGGCGGCCGGGTCGGCCCGACGGGCGCAGAGCCGGGCGGCGTCGACGCCGATGCACGCGCGCATGTCCATCATGTCGCGCAGCAGCGTGGTCACCGGGAGTACGTCACCGGACTGCACCAGCGACAGGGCCAGGTCCAGCCCGGCGTGCACCCGCCAGTCGAGCACCCGGGTCGCCCCGCCCTGGCTGACCCGCACCAGGCCGAGCTGCTGCAACCGGCGCAGCGCCTCGCGGACGGCGTGCCGGTTGACCTGGAACGCGGCGGCCAGTTCCCGCTCGCCGGGCAGGGTGTCGTCGGTCCGGTAGGTGCCGCTGACGATGGCGTCGCGGAGCTGCCCGAAGACGAGGTCGGAGACGGAGGCACGAGTGACGGGGACGAATGCCATGCCGGGCAGTGTGGCGCAGCGCACGTCAACTCGTCAACTGGTTGGACCAGTGTGCGTGAACTGTCCATGTCCCGACACATGGAGCAATCTGTGATCGGAGTATCGCTGTGGGTTAAGGTCGTTCGCGTTCGCTGACCGTGACCAGACGGCACCGGCCGGCACCGGTGTCCGCGTCACCGACCGGCCCGACGACACAGGAGCTCTCGTGCAGGTCACCCCTCTGGTCCACCGCGCCCGCTGGAGCGACATCGACTGGATCGTCGACCTCGTCACCGCTACCCTCGCGCCGACCGCCACCGGCGCATGGCTCGTACCCGATCCGCGACGGCGGCCCGCCGTCCTCGCCGCTGTGGCCCGGATCCGGTTCGAACACGCCCCGCCCGCCCGCCTCGACCGGGTCGTCGACGTCGGGTCCCGCGCGGGCATCGCCGCACACCGCGCCATGCCCCTCCCCGCCGCCGACGCCCCGCTCGTCCGGTGACCGGGCCCCGGACCCACCGCGCCCGCATCGGCCGAGGTCACAGGTCGGGCAGCACCCGCAGCAGCGCCCGCGCGGTGCCGAGCACCGTGACCGTGTCGGCGGTCGGCTTCGCCAGGGTGCGCGAGCGCGTCGCCCGACACGTCAGATCGTCGGGAGAATCATCTGCGGGCGGTCGGGGACGGGGGAGCGCTGCCGCCCTGCGGAGCCTCGGTGGACATCAGGTCCCGGATCGCCTTCTGATCGGCGGCCGAGGGCAGGCCCCAGTCCGGCTGGTACCCGTACACCTCGCGTAGCGGGGTGGAACTGGTGCGGCCGCCGAGGATCTCGACGGAGTCGGCGTCGATGAGCCCGGGGTGTTCCACCCCGCAGGCCTCGGCCACCTTCATCAGATCCCGTCGCAGGGTCTTGACGTAGTGCGCGGCACGCTCGGCCTTCGACGTCGGGTCCAGGCCCCGGGCCAGCCAGGCGTTCTGGGTGGCCACCCCGGTCGGGCAGCTGTCGTCGTGGCACTTCTGCGCCTGGATGCAGCCGATGGCCAGCATCGCCTCGCGGCCGACGGCGAGCATGTCGCAGCCGAGCGCGAACGCGACCACCGCGTTGTCCGGCAGGCCGAGCTTGCCGGCACCGACGAAGACCACCTGCTCGTGCAGGTCGCGCTCGGCGAAGATCGGATAGACCCGGGCGAAGCCCTGCTGGAACGGCAGTGACACGGAGTCGGTGAAGATCATCGGTGCGGCGCCGGTGCCGCCCTCGCCGCCGTCGACGCTGACGAAGTCGACGCCCCGGTCGGTGTCCCGCATCAGGTCGGCCAGCTCGGTCCAGAAGCTCAGGTCGCCGACGGCGGACTTGATGCCGACCGGCAGGCCGGTCTCGGCGGCCAGCAACTCCACCCAGTCGAGCAGGCTGTCGCAGTCGGAGAACTCGGCGTGTCGGGACGGGCTCACGCAGTCCCGGCCGACCTGGATGCCCCGGGTCTCGGCGATCTCCGCGGAGACCTTCGCCGCCGGCAGCAACCCGCCGAGGCTCGGCTTGGCACCCTGACTGAGCTTGATCTCCAACGCCCGGACCGGGTTGGCGGCCACCACGTCCTTGAGCCGGGCCAGGTCGAACCGGCCCCGGTCGTCGCGGCACCCGAAGTACGCCGTGCCGATCTGGAAGATCAGCTCACCGCCGTTGCGGTGGTACGGCGACACCCCGCCCTCGCCGGTGTTGTGCAGGCAGCCGGAGAGCGCCGCACCCCGGTTCAGCGCCTCGACCGCCCGCCCGGACAACGAACCGAAGCTCATCCCCGAGATGCTCACCACCGACTCGGGCCGGAAGGCGCGGGCCCGGCCCCGGGCCGCGCCGAGCACCTTGGCGACGGGCAGCCGGACGTCGTGGCCCATGGTCGGGACCGACGGCGGTACGGGCCGACCGAAGGTGCGGTGCTTGATGATCGGATAACCGGCCGTGTACTCGATGTCGTTGTCGGTGCCGAACCCGAAGTAGTTGTTCTCCTGCTTCGCCGAGGCGTACACCCAGCGGCGCTGGTCGCGGGTGAACGGGCGTTCCTCGTTGTTGCCGGCGACGATGTACTGCCGCAGCTCCGGCCCGATCGACTCCAGCAGGTAGCGAGCCCGGCCGAGCACCGGGAAGTTGCGGCGCAGCGCGTGTTCGCGTTGAAGCAGGTCGCGTGCGGCGAGCGCGGCGAGTGCGGCGACGGCGGCGGGTACGGCGTGGCGGGCCCATCTCATCCCGCCACACTTTCCGACTCCGGGCCAGGTCAAACGTCCCGGCGACGCGGCTCAGGCCCGGACCAGCGACTGCCGCACCACCCCGCCGACGATCGTGCACCAGGTGCCGCTGTCGACCGTGCCGGTGCGGGGCAGCCGGTGTAGCGCCTGCAGGTCGCGTACCGCCCGTCGGGTCGGCTCGTCGAGCACCCCCGTCGGCGCCACGTCGGCGTACCCCTTGCCGGCGAGCAGGTCCTGCGCGGCGGTGACCGGCAGGCCGGCGCTGCCCCGGCCCAGGTCCGGGGCGAGGGTCTCCCAGGTGGCGGCCGTCAGCGTGGCGTCGACGTCGACCGGAAGCCCCTGGCGGGCCTGCCAGTCCTGCACCGCCGCCACGGTGGCCGCGTCGAAGGTGCCGGTCGGCTCGACGGGGTAGCCGTGGTGGGCGAGCAGGTACTGCGCCACGCGGACGGTGGGGGCGTTGACGAAGCGCCACACGTCCGGCCAGCGGCGGGCCGGCACGTCGCGGGGCGGTGTGCCCAGGGCCCGGAAGACCCGGTGCCGCAGCGTCGGGAACTCTCGATAGAAGGCCGCCCCGGGACACTGGGTGGTGCGGAAGTCCCAGTGCCCGAAGATGTCGGAGGCGTGCAGGCCGTACCGCCGGCAGACGGCCACGCAGAGCCGCACCAGCGAGTCCAGCAGCGCGTCCGGCGGGGTCTGGTCGACGTACGTGCCCTCGTTCTCGATGCCGATGGCCCGCCCGTTCTCCCCGGGGCAGTGCGCGGCGATCATCTGCCGCTCACCGGCCTGTAGCCGGTCCAGACTGCCGTGCCGGCCCTCGAGGACGTAACCGCCCCGGCTGATCGTGAAGTGTTGGCCGGTGTCCGACCAGCCGTTGCCGTCGACGTGCAGGTCCTGACACTCCCGGGCGAGCGCGACCGCCCGCTCCCGCGAGTGGTCGGTGACGTTGGGGAAGGCCATGTGGTGCACGATGATCTTGTTGGTGGCTGTCCCGCTGGCCGACAGCGGGCCGGTCGGCGGGCGGGCGCCCCACTCGTCGCAGTCGATGATCCAGTCCAGGTCGTCGGCGGCTTCGGCCGGTGCGGGGTGGGCGAGACCGGTCCCGACGACGACGGCGGTGGCGGCGCCGAGGCCCGCGCGCAGCATCGTCCGGCGGTCCCACTGAGTGTGCTCGGCAGGCATGGCCTCTCCTCCGGAACGGCGCGTTCGTGAAAACCAGCTCCACGGATGACTCTAAGAGTGGAGGATATTGCCGGACCGTTCCCGGCGCCAGAGGTCGACGGAGGTCGACGTCCGACTCCGCCGTGCCGGGTGCGCCGCAGGTCTTGACCCGAGGTGCTATCTCTGACGTCGTGTCCGAGACCGACCATCGTCCGTCGACCGCCGAGCCCCCGGCGGCCACGTCGTCGATCGGACGAGCCGCAGGGCGGCCACCCGGGGTGACGAAGGCACCTGTCGGGCGGATGGTCCCGCCGCCGTCGGCGGCCACAATGAGCAGCGTGCCCACCCTCACGCTGGGCGGAGCGCGGGGAGCGGCGACATGATCGGATGGCAGGTTCCCGGATACACCCTGGTCCGGCGGCTCGGTGCCGGCGCGTCCGGCACCGTCGACCTCGCCGTGCACGACGCCACCGGCACGCCCGTCGCGATCAAGTACCTGACCGGTCAGCTCCACGACGAGCTGTTCCGGTACGCCTTCCGGGACGAGGCCCGACTCCTGGCCGAGATCGACGACCCGTACGTCTGCCGCCTCTACGAGTACGTCGAGGCACCCGACGGCGCGGCCATCGTGATGGAGCTGGTGAACGGCGTCTCGCTGCGCCAGATGCTGCGCGCGCAGGGGCCCACCACACCCGAGTCCGCCCTCTGTGTCCTCAAGGGATCACTCGCCGGGCTGGCCGCCGCGCACGCTCACGGGGTGGTGCACCGCGACTACAAGCCGGAGAACGTCCTGGTCACCGCCGAGGGCACCAGCAAGTTGGCGGACTTCGGCATCGCCATGCCGGTCGGTGCCGACGCCGGTGCCAGCGTCACCGGCACACCCCGCTACATGGCCCCCGAGCAGTGGACCGGTGCCCCCGCCGAACCGGCGTGCGACATCTACGCGGCCACCGCCACCTTCTTCGAGTGCCTGACCGGCCGCCCCCCGTACGACGGGGGCGACCTGGCCACCCTGCGCCGCCAGCACGCGCGTGCGCCGATCCCCACCGACCCGGCCCCGCGACCGGTGCACGGGTTGCTGCGGCACGGCATGGCCAAGCGCCCCGACGACCGGCCGCAGCCCGCCCGGGTCTTCCTCGCCGAGCTGGAGGAGACGGCCGTCGGCGCGTACGGGGCGGACTGGGAGGAACGCGGGCTGCGGGAGCTGGCGCAGCGGGCCGCCCTGCTGGCCGCCCTGTTCCCGTTCCGGGACGGCAGCGGCGGCACCGTCAGCGTGGCCACCACCGCGCTCGGCGCGACCACCACCGACGACGGCACCGGTCGCCGGCCGGCGACGCGGCGGACCGGCCGGGCCCGGGCCGCGCTGGTCGGCGGCGGCCTGGTGGCGGCCATGCTGGTCGGCGGCGCCGGACTCGGCTACACGATGGAGGAGCCGCCGGTGCCGACCGGCGCGGCCTCCGAGGCGACCACGGACCTGACCGGGCCACCCGCGCCGACCGAGGCCGCGCCGACCCCCACCCCCACCCCCACGCCCGGCCCCACCGCCACCCCCGCCCCGACGTCCGTGCCGCCCCCCGCCCCGACCGCCAGCACCACCGCGCCGACCGGCTCGCCGACACCCACCGATCCCGCACCGTCCACGGCGGACCCGTCGCCGTCGACGAGCACCAGCGCCCCGCCGCCGGACGTCACCGCACCCACCGTCGGTCGGGTCGCCGCGAGCCCGACCGCGCTCGATCCCGCCGGCTGCCCGTACGGGCCCACCGCCAGCACCGTCACCGCGTTGGTGCAGGACGACCGCACGGACGCCGACGACCTGCGGGTCCGCGCCCGCTACACGATCGAGAAGCAGTCGTACGAGCGGCGCATGGACCCGGCCGGCGGCAACCGCTTCCAGGGCGTCCTCGCGAATCTGCCCCGTCCCGCGACCACCGTCCGGATCCCGGTGACGGTGGTCGCGACGGACGCCGCCGGCAACACCACCAGCGGTGACACGACGTACGTCACCCTCTACTCCTTCTGCACCCCGGGCTGACCGGGCGCGCGCCTCACGACCTCCGGGAGACCTGCCGTGACCCAGCCCGACGACCCGACCCACGCGTGGCCGCCCCCGCCCACCTCGACCGACGAACCGACGGTCCGGGTGGACGGCGCCCATCCGACCACCCGTCTCGGTAGCGCGACCACCGCGCGACCGGCCGCGCACCCGGGAGGGGCCGCCACGGTGCGTACGAGCGGTGCGCTCGCGGCACCGACCACCGGACCCGGCGGTGAACTGCGCTTCGGGCCCGGAGTGCCGGCCGCCCCGCCGTCGGCGCCCGCGTGGCCGACACCGGCACCGCGCCGCAGGTCGCTCTGGCGTCGGTCGGTGTCGGTGCTGTCCACTCTGCTCACCCTCGTGCTGCTGGCCGCGGTCGGCTTCTGGATCTGGCAGCGGCTGAACCCGATGGAGATCAGCGGGGTGAGCGTCGCGGTGCCCCACCCGGCGGGACAGCGGTGCGACGTCACCGTCGACGTCGTCGCCACGGTACGCACCAACGGCCGCCCCGGCACCGTCGAGTACCAGTGGCTGCGGTCCGGGAGCGCACCGGGTGCCCTGCTGACCGAGCGGCTCGGTCCGGGGCAGCGGACCGTGGAGCTGACCCTCCGGTGGACGTTCAGCGGGGTCGGCAGCACCACCGAGACGGCCACGGTGAACGTCGTCTCGCCGTCGTCGGCGCAGGCGGCCACCGAGGTCGCGTACTCCTGTCCGGGCTGACGGCCGGACACTCGCGACGTTTCTCGCGCAGCGCCCGTGGGTAGGTCGGGCCGGACGAACCGACCGCCCCTGCAAAGGACCAACGGATGCGAGACAACTTCGGCGACGCGGTAGGGGACACCCTCCGTGGCATACTCCTCTTCCTACCCAAGGCCGTCGCCTTCGTGGCGATCCTGGTGGCCGGCTGGCTGATCGCCAAGGCGGTGCTGAAACTCGTCGGCCGGCTGCTGGAACGCGTCGGTTTCGACCGGGCGGTCGAACGCGGCGGTATCCGTCGGGCGTTGGCCCGCTCCCGGTACGACGCCAGTGACGTCGTGGCGAAGCTCGCGTACTACGGGATCCTGCTGCTCACCCTCTATCTGGCGTTCGGTATCTGGGGGCCGAACCCGATCTCGGACCTGATCGCCGGCGTCATCGCCTGGCTGCCGAGGGCCTTCGTCGCCATCGTCATCGTGGTGGTCGCCGCCGCCATCGCCAGCGCCGTCAAGGACCTGATCTCGGGCGCGCTCGGCGGGCTGTCCTACGGCCGGCTGCTGGCCACCATCGCCTCGGCGTTCATTCTCGGTCTCGGCGTCATCGCGGCGTTGAACCAGATCGGTGTGGCCACCGCCGTCACCACCCCGGTGCTGATCGCGGTGCTCGCCACCGTCGGCGGCATCCTCGTCGTCGGTGTGGGCGGCGGGCTGATCCGCCCGATGCAGAACCGCTGGGAGTCGTGGCTGTCCCGCGCCGAGGCGGAGTCGCGCACCATCGCCGAGCACGCTCGGGCCTACTCCGCCACCCGCCGCGAGCGCGAGGAGCACGCGGCCCGGGACCGTGAGGAGCAGGCGGCCCGCGAGCGGGAGGCGGAGGCCGCCCGGGAGCGCGAGGCACAGGCCGCCCGCGAGCGGGAGGAGCAGCGGACCGCCGCCGAGCGTCGGCTGGCCGAGTCGGCGGCGGCACCCGTACCGCCCGGTGGGGCGACCTTCGGCGCGCCGGCCGCCGACCCGCCGCCCGCCACGCCGGTGTTCGCGACCGGGACCTCGTCGGGTGTGCCGGTGGCCGACGACCCGGAGGCGACCCAGGTCGTCACCCCGCCCCACGTCGACTCAGACCCGACCACGCTGCTCCCGCGCCAGTCCACGGCGGACTCCGACGACCCGGAGGCCACCACGGCGTTCCCGCGTCAGTCGGTGGCGGACTCCGACGACCCGGAGGCCACCACGGCGTTCCCGCGCCAGCAGCCGGTCGACGACGACCCGGACACCACGACCGCGTTGCCGCGCCAGTCCGCCGCGACGACCGACGACCCGGACACCACCCAGGTCACGTCGACCGGACCGGACGTGCCGTCGCCGCGGACCGCTGCCGACGACAGCGAGTCGACGATCATCCTGCCGAAGAACGACGGCCCGTCCGGTCGCTGACCCAGACGGCGTCACCTCGCGGGACGGGACCGTACGGTCCCGTCCCGCGACGCGTCCGGCAGTCGTCGTCTGCCGCGACGCCGTCGTTCGCCCGAGCCGCAACGGGGTGGCACCGGGTGGTGCCGGCGCCTACGATCACCGCATGACCTGGCGACATTGATGCCTTGACCGAGGCCGGGGGCCGCCCTCGGACGCCGTACACACGGTGTCCGTAATCGCTCCCCACCCGTCCGGATGGCCTCGATGACCCTCGCTTCCGCCGCCGGCCGTCGCCTGGCGGCCACTCTCTACGCGTACACGTTCCTCACCGACCTGGTCCTGCTCTACCCGGTGTACGTGCTGCTCTTCTCCGACACCGGGCTGTCGGTCGGGCAGATCTCCTCGCTGTTCGTGATCTGGTCGCTGACCGGTCTGGTACTGGAGGTGCCCGCCGGTGCCTGGGCCGACGCCACCTCCCGGCGTCTGGTGCTCGCCCTGGCGCCGCTGTGCAGCGCCCTCGGTTTCGGTCTGTGGACGCTCCTGCCGTCCTATCCGGCGTTCGCCGTCGGGTTCGTGCTCTGGGGAGCCGGCGGTGCACTCGCCTCCGGCGCGCTGGAGGCGCTGGTCTTCGACGAACTCGACCACGTGGGCGCCGCCGACCGGTACGCCCGGACCATCGGCCGCGCCCGCACCGCCGGCACGGCCGGGGTGCTCGGGTCGATCCTGCTCGCCGGGCCGGTGCTCGGGCTCGGCGGCTACCCGATGGTCGGGACGGCCAGCGTCGCGGCCTGTCTGCTGGCCGCCGCCGTCGCGACCCGCCTCCCGGAACACCGCCGCCACCACCACCGCCCCGCCGCCGCGCCGTCCACCGAACCCGACGAGCCGGGCTGGTGGCAGGGGCTACGGCTCGGCGTGGCCGAGGCGCGCGGCAGTCGATCCGTCCGCGTGGCGGTGCTGCTGGTGGCGGTGGTGAGCGCGATCTGGGGCGCGCTGGAGGAGTACCTCCCGCTGCTGGCCCGGGACACCGGCGTCGCCCTGACCACCGTACCGTTGCTGCTGCTGGTGGTGACCCTCGGCCAGATGGCCGGCGGGCTGCTCGCCCCGGCCGGGCAGCGGCTTCGCACCGGCGGGTACGCCCTGCTGCTGGCCGCCTCGGCGGTGGCCCTGGCGGTGGGGGTGCTGCTGCGCACGCCGGTGGGGTTCCTGCTGGTCGCGGCGGCGTTCGCCGGCTTCCAACTCGCCTCGGTGCTGGCCGACGCCCGCCTTCAGGCCCGGATCAGCGGCCCGGCCCGGGCCACCGTCACCTCGCTGGCGGGCACGCTCACCGACCTGACCACGATCGCGGTGTACGCCGGGTTCGGCCTGCTCGCCACGGCGACGGACACCGCGTGGGCGTTCGCCCTGGCCGTCGTGCCGTACCTGCTGATCGCGGCGGCGCAGGTGCTCCGGGCGGGCCGGATCCGACGAGGACCGGTCGACGCGCCGACCGCCCGGATCGACGCGTGACTCCGCCCGGCTCAGGGCCGCTCGGCATCCAGGTAGACCCAGCGACCGTCCTCCCGGCCGAAGCGGCTGCGTTCGGTCACCGTGCCCGGATCGCGGCCCTCCCGGTAGTGGGCGCGGAACTCCACGGTCCCGGTGCTGTCGAACAGCCCGCCCCCGTCGGTGCCGACGACCTCCAGCCCGGTCCACCGCTGGGCGGGGTCGAGGTGCAGGCGAGGTGGACGGGTCCGGGAGTGCCAGCTGCGCATCAGGTAGGCGTGGTCGCCGACGGCGAAGGCCGCGTACCGGGAGCGCATCAGCGCCTCGGCCGTCGGCGCGTCCGCCTCGCCACGGTGCAGTCGCCCGCAGCAGTCCGCGTACGGCATGCCCTGCCCGCAGGGGCACATCCCGGTCACCTCGGTCCGCCTGTCTCGCTTCGCCACCTCGACATCCTCTCGACACCGGACCCGACGGCTGACGCCGGGGGCGTGGCGCGCCCCCGGACATCGGAGGCGGTGGACGGTGTGGCGCGCCCATCGCGCTCCGGCCCGGAGATCACCGAGCGGGCCCGGGGCTTCCTCCACCGGTTGTCCGACGGGTAGCGCCCCGGTCAGCGGGTCCGTGCGCCGCGCCGACTGCCGAAAGACTCCATCGTGGTCGCCTTCCGCGCCGGCCTCGGCGCTCCGGCGGCCCGGGACCGCGCGGCGGTGGCCTGGGTGGCCGACGTCTTCCGGGTCGCCGCCTTCTTCGTGGTGGTCTTCGTGGCCGGCGCCCGGCCACCGGTGGCCTTGCCCGCCGGTGCCGTCTTCGCCGCCGTCCTCTTCGCCGCAGGCGCCTTCTTCGCGACAGCGGTCTTCTTCGTGGCGGTCGCCTTGGCGGTGGGACGCCGGGTCGGGCTCGCGGTGGCGGAGACGGCCTTCTTCCGCGCCGTCCGGGCGGAGGTCGCCGCTGCCGTACCGGCCGTGGCCTTCCTGCTCGTCGACCTGCCGGCCGCCTTGCTGGTCGCCGCCTTGCTGGTGGCTGCCTTGCTGGTGGCTGCCTTGCCGGTGGCTGCCTTGCCGGTGGCTGCCTTGCCGGTCGTCTTCGTGGCGGCCGCCGTCCCGGGAGACCGCTTGGTCGCCGGGCTGCTCCGCTTGGTCGCGGTGCGCGACGACGCGGCCGTGGCCGCTCCGGTGTTCTTCCTGATCGCTGCCTGGGCCATCGTTGCTCCTCGGGTCTGCCGTGGACGCTCGGGTCTTCCCGGCGTCGGGATGGTCGAACGCACGCCACCGGCCGCGCGGGCTCACCTCGGACGGGTTCGCGCCGTGCAGGTTCACGCCCGTGCGGGTTCACGCTGTGCGGGTGGCGAAGACGATCACGTTGTCGGCGTACTCGCCGCGTGCCGGATCGAACCGGCCGCCGCAGGTGATCAGCCGTAGCCCGGCCAGGCCGCCGGGACCGTAGACCAGGTCGGTGGGGAACCGCTCCTTCGGGTACGCCTCGACCGCGTCCACGGTGAAACGGGCCACCGTGGCATCGACCCGGGTGATGTGGACGGTGTCGCCGGGGCGCAGCCGCCCCAACTCGAAGAAGACGGCCGGGCCGTCCCCGGAGTCGACGTGGCCCACCAGGACCGCGTTGCCGATCTCACCCGGGCTGGCACCGGGTCGGTACCACCCGGCGACCTGCGGCCGGTCCAGCGACGGCACCTCCAGCGCGCCCGAGGCGTCGGCGGCGACCGGCACCAGCGGAGCGCGTACGCCGATGGCCTCGATCCGCACCTCGACGGGGTCGGCGCGCGGCAGCGGCGGCAGGCTCGGCGCGGTGCCGGCCCGGTGCGGAGCGCCGTCGGGCTGCGGCGGCCCGGCCGGCAGCCGCCCGATCCCCGCGCCCACCAGCGCGACTCCGACGGCCGCGACCAGCGTGAGCAGCACGCGCCCCCCGTGGTATGCCCGCACGGTCACCTCCGATCGCGAGAGTCAGACGGCTGTCGGGACACCTGCCGTGCGGTATCCCTCGGGTGCCCGCACCGTGGCGTACGGCGCGGGCACCCGTCGCAGGATGGATGGGGTGTGCCGGCGCGTCAGAGACGCGCGGCGGCCTCGGCGTGCCGGCGGCGGCGGGCCAGGATGACGCCGCCACCGAGTGCGGTGGCGATCAGGGTCGCCCCGGTGGTCAGGGTGCCGAGCCCGTCGTCGCGCGTGCGGCCCCCGGCCTGGGCGCCACCGATCGGGGTGACCGTGAACGTGGTGCTGCCGTCCGAGGTGCCGTCTCCGCAGGTGGCGGCCACCGTGTAGGTACCGAGGGTGAAACCTGCGGTGAACAGTTCGGCGCTCAGGCCGCCGCCGGCTGCGGCGGTGGTGGAGCGTACGTTCTGGTCCCGATCGGGTCCGGTGACGCGGAACAGCGCGTCTCCGGTGCTCGGGTTGCAGGTGGTCGCGGTGAGCACGACCGTCCCCCCGACCGGGGTCGTCGCCGGTGACACCGTGGTGTCCGCCCAGGCGACTCCGGGCATGAGCAGCGCGCCCAAGGCGATGCTGCCCGCAGCCGGTACGAGAACTCTGGTTGCCTTCATACGCGTCTTCCCTCACTTTTCGTCCGCTGACTGCGTGGGACGTCGTTCGGGTGGCCAACTCCGCGACTAGCACCGGTGTGCCCAACACTAGGTGGGCTTGGGACCCGATCCGGTGAAAATGAGAAATCTTCGTTGCCGTCACGTGTCCGCCCGACCGCCTCGGGCGTCGCGGAAGGTCCCGCCACGGGCCCGGCGGTCCGGCGCATCCGGTCGATGTCGGCCTGCCGCGCAGTGGGACCGGTGGGCGGAAGGCGAGGTCGACACGGAGTCGCGCCGATCGTGGCAGCCGTCCCGTTCCCACCACCCGATTCCCCCAAGTCCCCCCGCCCCAGCGCGCCCGGCCCCGCCCCAGCCCCGGCCCCGCCTTGCCCCGCCTTGCCCCGCCCGGCCCCGCCCGGCCGCCCGGCCGCCCGGCCTGGATGAGTTGATCAAGAAGTTTGAGTCGCGGATCCTCTGCTATCCGCCCCAAACTTCTTGATCAACGGGGTTGGCGCGCAAGGCGGGCGGCGGCGGAGATGGGCTGACGCGCTTTTCACGCCGAATGTCCGTTTGTCGGATGCGGGTGGGTGGGGGTTGGGTGGAATCCGGGGTGGGGTCGGGGCGTTGTAATCGGGTGGCTGACCGCGCAGGACCTCACCCCGCGCAGGCTGGTGGCCGACGGATTCTCGCTCCCGCGTAGGGTGGCCGACGGATTCTCGCTGCGCCGGATTGGTGGCGGGCGGGTGTCGGAATGGTCTGGCCCGGTCGGTGGTTATGCCTGGTCGCGGTGCCGGGTCAGGCTGGTGGATGGCCTGGGAATGATGCGGGCTGGCAGGTGGTTGTGTATTGACCCGACGCCGCAAAGCCTGGTCCGGTGATTCCCCTTCTCGGGCCCGTGTTGCCGTCGGATTTCCCCTTTCTTCTAGCGCCTGACGGCGTTTGCGTCACTCCCAATCTCCCTGTGGGTGGCGTCTTCCCCCGGATGGAGCTTGTGATGAACTCGAAGCTGTTGCGTAAGAGTGTTCTCGGTGTTGCTGGTCTGGCGTTTGCCGGTGGTGTGTTCGCTGGTCCGATCGGGCAGGCTGACGCCACCCCCGTCACGGCTGGTTCGTTGGTGGCGGTGCAGGCGGACAAGCCGGACTCCGGCAAGTTGGTGCCGCATGGTGTGCAGGGTGCCCAGTCGCGTATCGATCTGGACGATGAGCAGGTCGGCAACGCGAAGGCGATCATTGCGGCGACGAAGAAGGCTGGTATGGACGAGCGTGCCGCGGTGATCGCGATCGGTACGGCGTTTCAGGAGTCGAAGTTGGAGAATCTGGGTCATCTGGGTGACCGCAACGATCATGATTCGCAGGGTTTGTTCCAGCAGCGTCCGTCCAGTGGTTGGGGCACGGTGGAGCAGATCACCGACCCCGAGTACTCCACCCTCGCCTTCCTGAAGGGCCTGAAGCAGGTCGACGGCTGGCAGGACATGCCCCTGACCGTGGCCGCCCAGACCGTGCAGGTGTCGGCGTTCCCCGACCACTACGCCCAGTGGGAGCAGCAGGCCGCTGACCTCGTCGCCGCACACTGGAACAGCTGACCCCACACCGATCCAGACTTTCCTCGAACATGGGGGAGCAAGAACGCTGCCGGCCGGTACCCACCACGGGTACCGGCCGGCAGCGTCTGTCCATGGAGAGATGTGAGGAAGGGACCCTTCCTATACACCAGGCGATAGCAGGGGGCCCTTCCTTACACGACGACGGCGGGGTGGGTGACCCAGCCGGCTACGAGGACCAGGTTCGTCGGTCGGTGTACGGCGACGAAGCCGAACGGCCGGTCGACGGTCAACTCGACCAGCCGCTTGCGTGCGGTGGCCCGTGGGCGCATCGCACCGGCCCGCATCGCGAAGGCCGTCACCACGGCGGCGGAGAAGCCGGTGGCGTGGAAGGTGGCGGTGGCGTTCTGCACGGCCTGCGTGACGGACAGCCGGGCGGTGATTCCGGGGAAGTGATCCCCGGTGGCGTCGGTCGCGGCCGTCAGCCCGAACAGACCGGGCTGCCGCAGCAGGTCGTGGGAGGCGTCGACGGTGAACGCGACGGTGGAGACCGTCAACTCGGGGGTGGCGTCCGAGGCGTCGACGATCTGCTCGGTCACGCCCGGCCCGTCGGTGAGCGGCAGTGCGGGGGCGTCCCCGTCGAGTACGCCGATCGCGGCGGGCAGCACCTCGGCGGGACCGTGTCCGGCGGGACCCAGGGCGAGGAGGACGTCGACGTCCTCGGTGCCCTCGACCGTCAGCAGGCTCACCGGCCCGCCGGCGGCGTCGACCACCCGCAGGGCGTCCAGGTCGCGGCCGCGTCGGCGCAGGCCGGCGAGATCCTGTCCGGCCCAGGGACCGTCGGTGGGCCGGCACCGCGTGTTGTCGAAGGGCTTCTTCCAGGTGGTGAGCACCGACAGCGCGCTGGCCAGGACCATCGCCGTCCCGCTGGTGGCGCGTACCGGCATGGCGGTGATCCGTCCGTCGGTCCGCGCGGCCGCCCACGCGTCCAACGCTGCCTGGTCGACGGCCTCGTCCCCGGTGAGTTCGCCGCGCAGGGCGGCCGGTATCTCGGTGCGCCACCGCTCGGACAGCGGCAGGCCACGCCGTGCCCAGAAGCCGAGCGCCATCCGGGTGGTGGGGGAGTCGGTGAGGTCCACGCCCATCGGGTCACCGACCACGGCCGACAGTTCGTCCCGGGCGGGACCGTCCGCGTACCGGGCGAGCAGCGCCAGCAGCGGATAGACGCCCGCGCCGGAGAGCACGGTGGCCTCGCCGTCGAGGGTCGCGGCCCAGCGGGCGGTGAGCGTGTTCGCGGCGCGGGTGGTCATGACGTCCTCCGGTGGCGGCACGCGGCACGGCGACGCGCCGGTGCGGTGACCCTATCGACCGTCGCGCCGACCCTGATCGGGGCCTGACACCACGACGGCGGGGCCGGTGTGGCAGCGTGACCGGATGAGTTCCGCGCCGGTCGACGTCGATCTCGCCCTGGTCGGCGGGGGTGGTGCCGCCTCGCTGGTGCTGGCCGCGTTGGCCCGGCACGGCGTACGCGACCTGCGGATCGCGGTCGTCGACCCGGTGCACCGGCGTGGCCAGGACCGCACGTGGGCGTTCTGGGACGAGCCCGGCAACGACCTGGACGAGCTGCTCGTCGCGAGCTGGACGCAGGTCGAGGTGGTGACGCCCGGCACGCACCGCACCCTGGACCTGAACCCCCTGCGGTACGCGATGCTGCGCTCCGGCCCGATCTACGACCGGGCCGCCGAGGCGGAACGGCGTCTCGGGGTACGGCGGATCGTCGCCGGTGCCGAGGAGGTGCACGACGAGGGCGACCGGGTGGTGGTGCGTACCGGCGACGGCCCCCTGCGTGCCGCCTGGGTGCTGGACTCCCGGCCCCGGCCACCGCGTCGACCCGGCCGGACGAACTGGTTGCAGCACTTCCGTGGCTGGTGGCTGGCGGCGGACCGGCCGGTGTTCGACCCGGAACGGGCCGTGCTGATGGACTTCCGCACCCCGCAACCGGTCCGGGGCGTCTCGTTCGGTTACGTGTTACCGGTCGACAACCGGTACGCCCTGGTCGAGTACACCGAGTTCGGACCGGACCTGCTCACCTCGGCGGCGTACGACGCGGCCCTGGCCGGCTACCGGGACCTGCTCGGGCTCGATCCGGCCCGGCTCACGGTGACCGAGGTGGAGAACGGCGTCATCCCGATGACCGACGGGCCGTTCGTGGCCCGACCGTCGCCCCGGGTGGTCCGTCTCGGCACGGCCGGCGGCGCCACCCGCCCGTCGACCGGCTTCACGTTCTCGGCGATGCACCGCCAGGCCGAGCAGGTGGCCCGGGAGGTGGCCGCCGGTCGGGACCCGGTGCCGGCGTCGGCGTACCCGCCTCGGCACCGCTGGATGGACGCGGTGGCGTTGCGGGCCCTGGACCGGGACCTGGTCGGCGGTCCGGAGTTCTTCGGTCGGCTGTTCGACCGCAACCCGCCGTCGCGGGTGCTGCGGTTTCTCGACGGCGGCACCACCCGCGCCGAGGACCTGGCGGTGATGCGCTCCACCCGGATGCTGCCGATGGTGACCGCCGGTGTGGCCGACGCGGCCGGTCGGCTCCGCGACCGGATCGCGCCGGGCCGCCGTCCGCCCTGGACCGTCCCGCCCGCCGTGGTCGCCCCGTCGGACGCGGACGCCCCGCCCCGCTGACCCGCCACGCTGATCCGCCCGGTCGCACCGGGGTGCCGGGCCCGGCCGTCGGGGGAGCCTTCGGTAGGTTTGCCCCCATGGTGGACGAGGCGGCCGGTCGGGTGGTGCGGATCTGGACCGACGGTGCGTGCAGCGGCAATCCCGGCCCGGGCGGCTGGGGTGTCCTGCTGCGGTACGGCTCCCACGAGCGGGAGCTGTGTGGTGGTGAGGCGACTCCGACCACCAACAACCGGATGGAGCTGATGGCCGCCATCGAGGCCCTGGAGAGCCTGACCCGGCCGGTCACCGTCGAGCTGCACACCGACAGCACGTACGTCCGCAACGGCATCACCAGTTGGCTGGCCTCGTGGAAGCGCAACGGCTGGCGGACCGCGGCGAAGCAACCGGTGAAGAACGCCGACCTGTGGCAGCGGCTGGAGGCGGCCTGCGCCCGGCACCAGGTCACCTGGCTGTGGGTCAAGGGCCACAACGGGCACCCGGAGAACGAGCGGGCGGACGCGCTGGCCAACCAGGGGATGAGCGAGGCGCGGGCGGCCGTCGCCGCGACCCGCCGCTAGCGTCGCCTCGGCCGACGGCCCGCCGGACGGGGAGTCAGCGGCAGCGCCGACCAGTGCGCGGGTCGGGTCACCCGGTCCGGCAGCCGGGTCCGCCGGTCGCCGCGCGCGGCGTCGACCTGCGACTGGTGCAGGAACAACGCGGCGGTCAGATCGGCCCCGTCCAGCGCCGCCCCGCGCAGGTCCGCGCCGGTCAGGTCGGCCCGGGCCAGATCCACCCCACGCAGGTCGGCGCCGATCAACACCGCGCCGCGCAGGTTCGCCCCCCGTAGGTGGGTCCGGCGCAGGTCCCGACCGACCAGCAGGGCGCCGCGCCGGTCCGCGCCCGGCGGGCCGCCACGGGCCCGGGCCAGGTCGCCGGTACGCGACAGCAGCCGGTTGACCTCCCCCCGGTACGCCTCGACGTCGAGGGCCAGCAGGTCCTGCGGGCTGCCTGTGGCCAGCCGTTCCGTTTCGGCGAGCGCGGCGTCCAGGTCCGCGCGCAGCGCGTCGGGCGGGTGGAGGGTGAGCGCCTCGGTCAGATACCAGAGCAGCTCGTGCAGGGGACGCATCACCGCGAAGACGTCGAACATCAGCGATGCGGTCTCCGGTGCGGCCCGCCAGTCCCGCCCGCCGAAGGTCTCCTGCGCGACGCGCTGACCGGCCCCGTGACAGTCGAAGACGGTGCAGCCCGGGAAGCCGCGATCACGCAGGTCGACGTGGATGCCGCAGGCGAAGTCGGTGCGCAGGTGGCGGCAGGGCTGCCCGGCGGGCTTGTCGACCGCGAAGTCGGCCGACGCCGAGAACGCCGGGGCGACGCAGCAGAGCCCGAAGCACCGCCCACAGTCGGCCCGCAACCGGCTGTCGTCCGCGCCGTTGCGGTGCGACTCCGCGCCCGTGGACTGTGACACCCGACCTCCCGACCGCGTCCGACAGCACGATTGTCCCCGCCCCCGTCGGTCGCTCCGTCACCGCATGGCGGCTCGCCGGTGGTCAGTGCGCGCCCAGGCGGGCGATCGGTTCCACCAGCTCACGCTCCTCGTACGCCAGATGTGACAGCAGCGTGTCGCTGAGCAGGTCCACGGCGGCCCGCAGCTCGGCGGTGCCGTCCGGGGTGGCGACGAACGCGACCAGTGCCCGGTCGACGCCTTCCAGCACGTCGTGGATGGCGTGGTGCTCCGCCTCCAGCCGGTCGATCACCGGCGTGAGGCGCGGGTCGGTGCGGCGCAGGTGCGGGAAGAGCGAGCGGTCCTCGATGGTGTGGTGCGTGGTCACCACCCGGCAGTAGGACTCGCAGTAGGTGCCCAGCGTCCACTTGTTCTGCCGCATGGTCATCGTGTTGATGTGGGACCGGGCGGTGCCGACGTCGACCAGCCCGGCCGCGACCTGCTCGATCAGGTCCTGGATCTGGGCCAGCTCGCTGCGCAGGCCGTCGTGGACGTCGATCAGGTGTTGGGCGCCGGCCTGCTCGTGTGCGGTGTAGGTGCGCGTCGGGTCCGGTGCCGGGCCGCTGGGCCGGGCCGACTCGTCCCACACCCGGACGTCGCTGCGGCGTACGCCGTCGTCGGGCGTCGGCACCACGGCGAAGGCGCGCGACCCGAGCTCGGCCCGGGGGCGCGCCGGTCGGGCGGTCCGACCGGCGGCGGCCGGGGTCGGGCCAGGGGACAGTTCGGCCCGGTCGGTCGGCGTGGGCGTGCCGCCGCCGCGACCGGAGGCGCGTTCGGCGGCGACCAGCTCCCGGGTGGCCGGAGCTACCTCGGCGGCGAAGCGCCGCAGGTCGTCCGGGTCGTCGGTGCCGAGGATGAAGGTGCTGACGCCGTCGGTCAGGGCGAGGTCGGCCAGTTCCTCGGCCCACTGCTCGGCCGGACCGTCCAGCGGCCCGCGACCGGTCGCCGTGAACCGCCCGTTGACGTTGAGCAGCCGTCGGACGTCCTCCGGCGACCGGCCGGCCTCGGTGGCCGCGTCGTCGATGATCGTGTTCCCCTTGGCCAGGTCGCCGGGTTGCAGGTAGGCCAGCGACGGCAGCCAGCCGTCGGCCCGCCGTCCGGTCAGCGCGAGCATCCGGGGCTTGTACGCGCCGAGCCAGATGCCGACGTCGTGGGCGGGCGCCGGACCGCGTTTGGCGCCGAGCGCCCGGTGGAACTCGCCGTCCACCCGGACGCCGCCCCGCGCCTCGGCGTCCCAGATCTCGCGGATGATCTCGATTGCCTCCTCCAGGGCCCGTACGCCCTGGCCGGGGGTGAGGCGTCGACCGCCCATCGCCTCGATGGCGTCCCAGAACGCCCCGGCGCCCAGTCCGAGTTCGATCCGACCGGAGCTGAGCAGGTCGAGGCTGGCGACACTGCGGGCGAGCACGGCGGGCGGTCGCAGCGGCAGGTTCGTCACGTTGGCGGCCAGCCGTACCCGCTCGGTGCGCGCGGCGACGAAGCTGAGCAGCGTCCAGGTGTCCAGGAAGGCCGGCTGGTAGGGGTGGTCCTGGAAGGTGACCAGGTCGAGCCCGACCTGCTCGGAGAGCATGGCCAGGCCGACCGGCCCGGCCGGGTCGGCGTTGCCGGGCGTCAGGAACGACCCGAAGGTCAGGGAGTGCCCGTAGTCGCTCATGTCTGCGTTCCTTCCCGTTCGCGGGGTGATCACCCCGCACCACAGATGTTATTGCGGACAGAACATCTTCGCCCAATAAAATCTGTGATCTGGGTTAATCTGTGAGGATGACCGGTCCGCAGGACAGTGATCCCCGCACCGACCCGATCACCGACGACCTCGGGTGGATGCTCGGCGTCGTCTTCCGGTCCTACATCCGCGCGGCCGACCACGTCGCCGGCGACCTGCCCGGCGGCCCGCGCGGCTACCAGGTGCTCGTCGCGGCCGACCGGGAGCCCGCCCGCAACCAGGGCGCGGTCGCCGAGGAGTTGGGGATCGACCGCACCGTCCTGACATACCTGATCGACGACCTGGAGCGCGACGGGCTGGTGGTACGCCGTCCCGATCCCGTCGACCGGCGCAGCCGCCTGGTCACGCTCACCGACGCCGGCCGCGACGCGGCCCGACGCCGCCGCGAGGCACTGGCGGGCGTCGAGACCCGACTGCTCCGGACGCTCACCCCCGCCCAGCGCAGCGAGCTGCGGGACCTGCTGAGACAGGTCGCCTGCGCGGCTCAGGCCGACGACCCGCTCGTGGACCTGTGCCAGGCGGTGGCGGCGGCAGCCGACGAACCGCCCGTCCGCCGCCGCCGTCGCGGGACCACGCCCGGCGGCCGACTGACCTAGCGTCGCGCCATGCGGATCACCAAGTACACCCACTCCTGCGTACGGCTCGAACACGACGGCGGTGTCCTCGTCATCGACCCCGGCACCTGGAGCGAGCCGCGCGCACTGGTCGGCGCGGACGCCGTGCTGGTCAGCCACGAGCACACCGACCACATCGACGTCCTGCGGCTGGCCGGCCTCGGCGTGCCGGTCTTCGCGCCGGAGGGCGCCGTGTTGCCGGACCTGGCACCCCTGCCGGTGACCCGGGTGCGGGCCGGCGACCGGTTCACCGCCGCCGGTCTCGAGGTGACCGCGGTCGGTGGACGACACGCCACCATCCACGGTGGTCAGCCCGACTGCGCCAACCTCGGTTACCTGGTCGGGGACGACGTCTACCACCCGGGCGACTCACTGCATCCACCCGGCCGACCGGTACGGACCCTCCTGGTCCCGGCGCAGGCGTCCTGGCTGAAGCTGACCGAGGCCGTCGACTTCGCCGTCGCAACCGAGGCGGAGCGGGTCGTCGCGATCCACGACGCGCAGCTCAACGAACGTGGCCTGGCCAGCGTCAACGGCTGGTTCGGCGAGACCGTCCCCGGCTACCGGTATCTCACCCCCGGCGAGACCCTCTGACACCGTCGGCACCGGGCACGCTGCCCGCGAGGCGTCGGATCACCCCGACGTCGACTCGACGGACCGCATGTCGGCCAGGCGGTCGTCGGCCGCCCGCTGACCCTCCTCGTCGCCGACCGACTCGCAGACCGCCGAGGCGTCGATCCAGTGTCGGCGGGCGAGGTCGTGGCGCTCCCGGGCGGCTTCCGAGTCGCCCAGGTGCAACAGCGTCCTACCCAGCCCCGCGTCGGCCCGACCGCCCGCCCGCAGCCGCAGGCTCTCGGTCAGCCACGCCGACGCCTGGTCGGCCTGGCCCGGCGCCGTGCCGAGCAGCGCCGCCCCCGCGTTGAGCAGCGCCACCGCCCGGTTGGTCGGATCGACCACCGTTTCGTACTCGCGCAGCGCGGCCCGCCACGCCTGGGCCGCGTCGAGGTACTCACCCATCGCGACGTGCACCAGGACGAGATTGGTCAGCGCCGCCGCGTAGCCACGCGAGTCGCCCAGCGAACGGAACGTGTTCGCCGCCCGCACCAGCAGGTCGTGGGCGGCCTCCCGGTCGCCGCGCGCCAGCCGTGCCGCGCCCAGTCCCAGGTCGCTGAGGGCCTGCCCGGCGCGGTCGCCGCCGGCCCGGTGCCGACGGGACAACTCCAGGTGGGCCACCGCCTCGTCCAGCCGCCCCAGGTCGAGCAGGGCCAGCCCGAGGTTCATCCGGGCCTGGGCGGTGCCCCGGCGTCCCTGCGCGGTCACCGCCAGGCTCAGCTCGGCCATCGCGCCGTGCGGGTCGTGGCGGTGCCGCAGCACCACGCCCAACTGGTTGTGCGCCCACCCGGCGATCTCCGGCCGCTGCTGGGTGGTCGGGTTGGCCAGCACCGTCCGGCAGAGGTCCTCCCACGCGTCGCGCCGCTCGGCGTGGGCGAGCCACCCGCACGACGCCACCGCCAACCGGAACCACCAACCCCGTACCCGCCGGGGCAGCGCCTGCACCGCGCCGGCCGGCACCTTGACCACGGCCATCAGCAGGTCCTGGTGCAGGGTGAACCAGTCGTACGGGTCGTCGGTCGGTAGTCGCTGGTCGATCCCCGGCGGACCGGGCGCCGTCAGCCCGGTCACCTGCCGTTCGGCCCGGCGGGCCAGGTGCCGGGTCAGCCGCGCCTGGGCGTTCACCCGGCGGCGCACCGGCACGGTCGCCCGGAGGTGCATCCGCGCGTACGGGGCGAGAGGTTCTCTGATCTCGTACCGGTCGCCGGTCTCGGCTTTCACGAAGGCGCCGTCGGCCAGCTCGTCGATGAGCGCGGCGACGCGATCCGGGCGGCGTCGGGCCAGCGCGGCGATGCTCGGCCGGTCCAGCGGCACCGGGCTGAGCGCCAACAGCCGCCACAGTCTCCGCGCCTCGGCACCGAGGGCGTGGTAAGCGGTGTCCTGCGCGACGACCAGCTCGGCCATCGGCGAGAAGTCGACCCGCTGGTGCGGTGGTGTGTCGGCGGCCCGACGCAGTGCGTGCAGCACGTCGGCGTGTCGCCAGCCGTGTGTGGTCGTCTGCCGGCCCAGCGCGGTCACGGCACGGGGTTGGCGGCCACACAGCTCCACGATCGTCTCGACGTCGGGGTCCAGACGCGGGTTGTCGCGCGGCGGACGACGTCCCCCGGCGGCGGCGACGGCGAACATCTCCACCGCGTCCTTCGTGGTGGGCTCCGCCAGCCCGTAGGGCTGCACTCCGTTGAGCGCACCGAGCCGTCCGGTGCCGGCCAGGAGTAGTTGGCAGACCCGGGTGGTCGGTGGCAGCAGCGTGCGGACCTGGGCCGGGTCGTCCACGTTGTCCAGCACCAGCAGGACTCTGCGGCCGTCGACCTGGCCGCGCAGCGCGTCCGCGGCGTCGACGAGGTCGTCGGCGCGTCCCGAGTACGGCGGGGTGGTGCCGAGGATGCGGGCCAGCGCGGTGAGGACCTCCCGGGGCGAGAGCGCCCGACCGCCTCGGCGCAGGTCGAGGTAGTACTGCCCGTCGGGGAACCGGTCCTTGCACAGGTCGGCGGCCTTGATAGCGCACCAGGAGGTGCCGATGCCCCGTCGACCCACCACCGCCACGGCGTGCTCCGGGTCGAGAAGCTCCACCACCTCCTCCGCCTGTCCGGGGCGTCCGGTGAACCCGCCCGACCTGGGCAGGGTGGGGGCGTTGACGGTCGCCGAGGGGACGGCGTGGTCGTCGGCGGACACCGGAGTCCGTTGCCGGCGTCGCCACTCCACCAGGAAGGAGGCGGCCACGCCGAGCGCCGCCAGACCCAGGCTGGCCGAGCCGAGGGCGGTGACGGACCACTCGGAGAGCAGGTTGCCGGTGATGTTGCCGAGCAGCGCGCTGACCCCGGCGCTGAGGACACCCCCGAGCGCCAGCAACACGCTGAGCAGGCGAGGCCGGCGGGCGGGCCGGCTCGGGCCGGTCACCGTACGCCCCCGGCGACCAGCCCGGCGACGATCTGTCGGCGGCCCAGCACGAACACCAGCACCGGCAGGATCGAGGCGAGCACCGATCCGGCCGCGAGCGTGCCGCTGCCGGTCACGAAACCCCGGGTCTGCTCGGCCAGGAACCAACCGAGCGGGGTGGCGTCCGGGCCGCTGAACAGCAGACCCACCACCAGGTCGTTCCACACCTGGACGAACTCCAGCACGGCCACCGCCACCACGGCGGTGCGGTGGTGGCGGACCAGCCGTCGCAGGGTGTCCCACAGGTGCCGCTCACCGAGGCGGGCGGCCCGGACCTGGTCGGCGGGCAGGTCGGCGAAGGCGTTGCGCAGCACCAGCACGGCGAACGGGATCCCCAGCGCGATGTGCACCAGCGCCAGCCCGCGCGCGGTGCCGGAAGAGAGCGCCAGGCCGAGCACCTCGTTGATCGGCCCCGCGACGACCTGCACCGGGACCACCGCGGCCGCCAGCAGGGCCAGCCCGACGGCCTGGGCGGGCGGCCCGGTCAGCCAGGCCAACGGGTACGCGGCGAGCAGCGCCACGCAGAGCACGACGGCGGTGACGACCAGGGCCAGCAGCAGCGTGAAGCCCAGACTGCGCCACAGGCCCGTCCCGCCGAGCACCGCCCGGTACGAGTCGAGACCCGGTGGCCCGGACCACCAGGCGGCGGTGGCCGCCCGCACCGGACTCTGCGACGAGGTGGCCGCGAGCACCCCGAGCGGCAGCAGCCACGCCACGGCGGCCGCTGCGGCGAGCAGACGGACCAGTCGTCGCGGCGGCGGCGCGGAAGCGGGCACGGCCCGTGGCGGTGGCGGTGGCCACGCCTGCCGGATGAACATCGCCACCACGAGCATGCCGGCGGTCACCGCGACCAGCCAGATCACGCCCAGGGCCGCGCCCTGCCCGGTGGTCGTCGCCCCGGACGTCTGCCAGATCCGCAGCGCCAGCACCGACGCCTCGTCGCGTACCGAGCCGGGCGTCATCACCAGGATCAGGTCGAAGGTGCGGCTGGTGCCGACCGCGACCAGGGCGAAGACCACCGCCACCGTACGCAGCATCAACGGTCGCCACTGGGCGTCCCAGAACACGTCGCGACGGGAGCCGCCGAAGGCGCGTACCGCGTCGACCAGATCGGCGGGCACGGTGTCGAGTGCGGCCCGGAACACCAGCACGGCCAGCCCGACCCAGGCCCACACGAACGCCGACATCACCGCCACCGTCACCAGCCGTGGCCCGAGCAGGTGCGGCACCCGCTCGGGTGTGCCGGTCAACCAGGCCAGCAGCAGGGTCACCGGGCCCCGCTGCGGGTCCGGGTCGTAGAGCAGCCGGAACGTGACCCCGGTGACCACCAGCGGCAACGCGGTCGGCACCACCAGGATGAACCGGACCAGCCAGCCCTCCTGGGACCGGCGCGAGGCGGCGGCGAGCAGATACCCCAGGACGGTGACCACGGTCGGCACCAGCAGCGCCCAGAGCACGGTCCGGCCCACCGCGGCACCGGCGCCGGGCGAGGTCAGGGCGGCCCGGTAGTGCTCGGCGCCCACCCACCGCCCGTCGGTGGTGACGCTGGCCTGCACCGTCCGCAGCACCGGCCAGGCCAGCAACCCACCGAGCAGGAGCGCGGCCGGGGCGAGCAACGCCCAGGTGGCGCCGGTCGCCGGGTACGCGCGCCCGCGCCGGGGCGGCCCCACGTCGTCGAGCAGGGCGAGTTGCCCGAGCACGGGGTCGCGCCTCATCGTCCGCTCCCCGCCGCCCGGGCCGCCTCGGCGAGCTGCCCGGTGGCCCGCCGGACCGCCTCCCGGGCGGCTACCCCGTCGGTCACGTCCATGAAGAAGTCCTGCATGATGCGCCAGATCCCCACCCCGTCGGTGCCGGTGAAGGTGCCCGGCAGGCGGTCCGACAGGTCGTAGCGCAGCGCCTCGACGGCCCGGAACTCCGCCGCCAGCCGCCGACGCAGCGGGTCACGGTAGTTGTTCACCGGCACCACGAGGTTGGGGGAGAGGTAGCCGCCCGCCTCCAACCAGGGGCGGAACGCCGCCGCGTCGCTGAGCCAGCGCACCAGCTCCACCCCGGCGGCGGAGCCGGTGAAGGCGACCGCCGCGTCGCCGCCGACGACCAACGGCTGGTCGGCCACCCGTGAACCGGGAAACCGGAAGGTCACCAGCGGCTCGGTGCCGCGCCGGAAGCGGGCGGCCACGCCGTCGACGAAGTCGGCCTCGAACACCATGACGGCGGACCGGTGGTGCGCCACCTGGATCACCGACTCCTCGAACTGGGTGAGCAGGGCACGTTGACCGCCGCCGGGGAACGCGCCGTCGATGCTCCAGAGCTCGGCGAGCCGGTCGAGGGCGTCGCGTACCGGCGGGCCCTGCCAGTCGGCCTCGCCCCGGGCCAGCGCCTCGTACCCCCCGGGACGGGCGATGTCGGCGAGCACGTTCTCGAACCAGTCGGTGAGCACCCACCCGTCGGCGGCACCGACCGCCAACGGCGCCGGGCCCTCGCCCGCCCGGTGGCGTGCCCCGAGGCGGCGGGTCGTCTCGACCAGCGCGTCCCAGGTGCGGGGCGGCTCCGCGAGCATGGGCGGGAAGTGCCAGAACAGCGACTTGTGCGCCGCCTTGATCCACAGGCCGTACCGGTGCCCGTCGACGGTGAGCAGGTCGGCCATCCCGGCCGGCGCCAGGTAGCTGCTGGCCGGGGCGACCCGGTCGAGCCAGCCCCGACGGGCGTACTCGACGATCAGCCCCGGTCGCGGCAGGATCGCCACGTCCGGGCTGGTGCCGGCGAGCATCCGCGCGGTCAGGAAGGCGTCGATGTCGTTGCCCACGCCGATCACCCGGACGTCGGGGAAGCCGGCGACCACCTCCCGGAACCGGGTCAGCTCGGCGCCGCTCCACACCACCGCCACCTGCACCGGGCGGGGACCTCGCGCGCAGCCGGCGGCCCCGGCCACGGTCGTCGCCACGGCGGACCGCAGCAGGGTACGACGGCGCAGTCGCCCGGCCGCGGTCACGCCGTCGCCCCGTCGGCGGCCCGTACCGGAACCTGCGTGGGCACCTCGGCCAGCACCTCGGGGTGCCCCGAGCCGATCAGCACGGTGACACGGGGGGAATCCGGTGGGGACAGCCGGTCCAGCAGCGGGGTGAGGCGCACCCCGTCGACCGGGGTGGGCAGGTCGACCACCAGCACCTCGGGCAGGCACGCCATGGCCCGCGCGAGGGCGACCCGGAACCGCTGCGCCTCCGAGATCTGGTGCGGCCGGAGCCCCAGGGTCGGGGCGAGTTCGAGCCGGTCGACCAGGGTGGACGCCCAGTCGTCGGCGACGTCGTGGACCCGCTGGCGGCGGCGCTGGCCGTAGGAGATGTTGCGGCCGACGGTCAGGTGCGGCAGCAGGGCACCTCCGGCCGGCACGTACCCGATGCGCCGACGCGGTGGCGGCAGGTCGGTGACGTCCCGCTCGCCGACCAGGATCCGGCCGCTGACCGGCGCGACCAACCCGACCACCACCCGGACCACGGAGGTGCCCACGCCGGGTTCGGCGACCAGTGCCGCCGTCGCCCCGACGGGCACGTCGACGTCGAGCGGTGGGACGTCCGGCACGGCGACGAGCTGCTGCGTGCGTAACGTGACCATCACCTCCAGCGACCTACCCCGTCGTTCAGAGTGACACAGGTCGACCACGCACAGTGTCCCCCCGAAGTCCACCGTGGAACCGCGCGTCGACGGGCTACCGTCGCTGTCGTGACGGACCCGATCCCCCTGGCCTCCGGCCGGGAAGCCGACGTGTACGCGCTGGACGGCGAGCGGGTCCTACGCCGCTACCGGGCCGGCGGCGACGTGGCCGTCGAGGCCCGTTTCATGGCCCACCTGCACGCCGTCGGCTACCCGGTGCCCCGGGTGCACCACGCCGACGGCACGGATCTGGTGATGCGGCGGCTGTCCGGCCCGACCATGCTGCACGCGCTGCTCACCGGTGGAATCGACGTCGAGGCGGCCGCCGCGGTCCTGGCCGACCTGCACCGCCGCCTGCACGCCGTCGCACCGCTGCCCGACGCGGCAGACGGCGAGCGGATCCTGCACCTGGACCTGCACCCGGACAACGTCGTCCTCGAACCGCCCGGGCCGGTGCTGATCGACTGGCACAACGTGCGGCACGGCGCACCGGGGCTGGACGTGGCGATGACCGCCCTCATCCTCGCCCAGGTCGCCGTGGACCGGGACCAGCCGATGGCGGCCGAGGCGGGGGAGCTGATGCGCGCCTACCTGCGGGCGATCCGTGGTCACGCCGTACCCCTGGTCGACGCGGCCGTGGCGCGACGCCGCGCCGACCCCGCCCAGAGCGCCGACGAACGCGCCCTGCTGGTCCCGGCGGCGACACTGGTCACCGCCGCCGGGGAGTAGCGCACCGCGCGGCGGCCGGGCGCGCCGGGGTGGGGTAGGCCGCCCGGCGGGGCTGGGTAGGGTCCGGGGCACCAGCAGGGGAGCGGGAGGCGAGCCGATGTCCGACCAGGTCGACGTGCTCATCGTGGGTGCCGGGCTCTCCGGTATCGGCGCCGCCTGCCACCTGCGTCGCCGCTGCCCCGACAAGACGTACGCCGTGCTGGAGGCCCGCGACGACCTCGGCGGCACCTGGGACCTGTTCCGTTACCCCGGGGTGCGCTCGGACTCCGACATGTTCACCCTCGGCTACTCCTTCGCGCCGTGGACCGCGCCGACGGCGATCGCCGAGGGTGGCACGATCCTCGACTACCTGCGACGCACCGCCGACGTGTACGACGTGACCCGGCACATCCGTTTCCGGCACCGGGTCGTCCGTGCCGAGTGGGACAGCGAACGGGCCCGCTGGACGGTGCACGTGCACCGTGCCGACACCGCCGACACCGTGGTGCTCACCTGCGACTTCCTGTACGCCTGCACCGGCTACTACCGCTACGACGCCGGGCACACCCCGCACTTTCCCAGGCAGGAGCGGTTCACCGGGCGGATCGTGCACCCGCAGCACTGGCCGGCCGACCTCGACCACTCGGGTCGTACCGTGGTGGTGATCGGCAGCGGTGCCACCGCCGTGACGCTGGTCCCGGCACTGGCACGGCGCGCCGCCCACGTGACCATGCTGCAACGGTCCCCGACGTACGTGCTGGCGCTGCCCGCCCGGGACGCGGTCGCCGACACGCTGCGGCGGCGCCTGCCGGCTCGGCTGGCGTACCCGCTGATCCGGTCGAAGAACGTGCTGGCCACGGCCGCCACCTACCAGCTCAGCCGGCGGGCGCCCGGGCTGGTCCGGGCGTTGCTGCGGCGGGCCGTGACCCGGCGGCTGCCGGCCGGGTACGACGTCGACCGCCACTTCACGCCGAGCTACGACCCATGGGACCAGCGGCTCTGCGTGGTGCCCGACGGTGACCTGTTCGACGCCCTGTCGGCCGGGCGGGCCAGCGTGGTGACCGACACCGTCGAGACGTTCACCGCGCACGGTGTCCGGCTCACCGGCGGCGCGGAACTGCCGGCCGACGTGGTGGTCACCGCCACCGGGCTCGACCTGCTCGCGCTCGGCGGCATGACGTTGCGGGTGGACGGCGTCGACGTGGACCTGCCGGGGACGGTCGCCTACAAGGGCATGATGCTCTCCGGCGTGCCGAACTTCGCCATGACGCTGGGCTACACCAACGCCTCCTGGACGCTGAAGTCCGACCTGGTCGCCGAGTACGTGTGCCGGCTGCTGCGCCACCTGGACCGCACCGGGACCCGGGTGGTCACCCCGCTCGCCCCGCCGGACGGGCGTCGGGCGCCGCTGATCGACCTGACCTCCGGGTACGTCCGCCGTGGCCTGGCGCACCTGCCATCGCAGGGCCACCGCCCGCCCTGGCGTCTGCACCAGAACTATCCGCGTGACCTGCTGATGCTGCGCTACGGGCGGGTCACCGACGCCGGGGTCCGCTTCGACGCGGCGGGCGCGCCACGGGGGAGTGCCGTCGATGCGTAGGTTCGACTTCGCCGACGGCACCGCGGTGGTGACCGGCGCGGCCGGTGGCATCGGGGCGGCGCTGGCACACGGCCTGGCCCGGCGCGGCGCGGCGCTGGTCCTGCTGGATCGCGACGCCGCCGGGCTCGACGCGGTGGCCGACGCCGTCCGCGCCGCACACCCCGGCCGGGCGGTCGACACGTGCGTGGTCGACCTGGCCGACGCGGCGGCCACCGGGGCGGTCGCCGGGCAGGTCCGGGACCGGCATCCGGTCATCCGGCTGCTGGTCAACAACGCCGGGGTGGCGCTCGGCGGGCGTTTCGACGAGGTGACGTTCGACGAGTTCAGCTGGGTGATGGAGGTCAACTTCCGGGCTGTGGCGCAGCTGACCCACGCCCTGCTGCCGGCGCTGAAGGTCGCGCCCGGGGCGCACCTGGTCACCGTCTCCAGCCTCTTCGGTCTGATCGCCCCGCCCGGGCAGGTCGCCTACGCGGCCAGCAAGTTCGCCGTCCGTGGCTTCACCGAGGCGCTGCGACACGAGCTCGCCGCCGACGGCGTCGGCGTGACCTGCGTGCACCCCGGCGGCATCCGGACCCGCATCGCCCGCGACGCCCGCGTGGGCAGCGGCGTGGACGAGGCCGAGTACGAGGTGGGCCGGCAGCGGTTCGAGCGGCTGCTCACCATCGACCCGAGGACCGCTGCCGAGGCGGTGCTGCGCGGGGTGGCCCGCCGCCGGGGACGGGTCCTGATCGGCTGGTCGGCCCGGCTGCCGGACCTGATGGCCCGGGTCGCGCCGGTCGGTCACGGCCGCCTGCTGACCGCCGTCGGCAACCGGGGCCGGGTGCGCCGCCCGCACTAGTGCGGGCGTCCGCGCCGGTCACCCCGGTCGCATCGACGTCCGTTGTCGGACGGATGATAGATACATGACGCATCCCTCGGTGGCCGGTCGAGTCGCCGTGCCCTCCGCCGCCGAACGGGCCTACCACCACCTCAAACGCGCCATCCTGGAGCAGTTGCACCCCGGCGGCGCCCTGGTCAGCGAGGGCGAGATCGCCGAGGCGACCGGCGTCTCGCGGACCCCGGTCCGGGAGGCGCTGCTGCGCCTGGAGACCGAGGGACTGGTCCGCCTCTATCCCAAGCGGGGCGCACTGATCCTGCCGGTGTCCGCCCGCGAGATCGCCGACGTGGTGGAGGCCCGCCGACTCGTCGAGGTGCACGCCGCCGAGCGCATCTGGCCCCGCCGCGCCGAGATCCGTGACCGGTTGGCCGAGCGGCTCGCCGAGATGCGCGCCGCACACGCCGCCGGTGACCTGACCGCCCTGATGGCCGCCGACCGGGCGTTCCACGCCACCGTGGTCGACGCCGCCGGCAACGAGATCCTCGCCGAGCTGTACCAACGGCTACGGGACCGGCAGGTCCGGATGGGCGAGGCGAGCTTCCGGCTCTCGCCCCGCTGGGCCGAGGCGGCCCTGACCGAGCACGCCGCACAACTCGCCGCCCTCGACGGCGACGACCCGCAGGCGTGGCTCGCCGCCGTGGCCGCGCACATCGACACCTCCGCACGCGTGTTCCTGGGATCCCCGGTGAGCGTGTGACCACCGCCTCGCACCCCAGCACCCCCTCGTGAGCACCCCGGCCCCGCTCCCGGCACCGCCCGGCCGGGCCCTGCTCGTCTGGGGTGCGGCGCTCAGCGCGTACGTCGCGGCGATCTTCCATCGCACCTCCCTCGGCGTGACCGGCGTGGAGGCGGCGCAACGCTTCGACATCAGCGCCGCCACGCTGGCCACCCTCACCGTCGCGCAACTCGCCGTGTACGCGGTGATGCAGGTGCCGGTCGGGATGCTCCTCGACCGGTACGGCTCGCGCCGGCTCCTGATCACCGGCGGTCTTCTGATGGTCGCCGGTCAACTCGCCTTCGCCCTGGTCGCCGACGTACGCCTCGCGGTGGCCGCCCGCGTCCTGATCGGTCTCGGCGACGCGATGAGCTTCATCAGCGTGCTGCGCCTGGTCGCGTTCTGGTTCCCGGGCCGCCGCAACCCGCTGCTGATCCAGTTGACCGGCACACTCGGCCAACTCGGTGCGGTGCTGGCCGCCGTACCGCTGGTGACGCTGCTGCACCACACCGGCTGGACCACCGCCTTCCTGACCGCCGCCGGCGGTGGCGCGGCCGTGCTGCTGGTGGTGGTCGCCGCCGTCCGGGACACCCCGCATCGGCCCGCCGTGTCCACCCCCGCCCCGGTCGGTGGGCGGCTCGCCGCCGCCTGGGCGCACCCGGGCACCCGGCTCGGGCTCTGGACCCACTTCGTCACGCAGTTCTCCGGCACCGTCTTCGCGTTGCTCTGGGGCTTCCCGTTCCTGGTGCAGGGGCAGGGCCTCAGCCCGACCGCCGCCGCCTCCCTGCTCACCGTCCTGACGTTGGGGATGCTGCTGACCGCGCCGCTGGTCGCGCACCTGTGCGCCCGCCACCCGCACCACCGTTCGGTGCTGGTCTTCGCCGTCGTCGGCGTCACCGCCACCGTCTGGACGGTGCTGCTCGCCTGGCCGGGACGGGCGCCCGGCTGGCTGCTGGTCACGCTGGTGCTGGTGCTGGCCCTCAGCGGCCCCGGCTCGATGATCGGTCTCGACTACGCCCGGACCTTCAACCCGGTCAGCCGCCTCGGCAGCGCCGCCGGCATCGTCAACGTCGGCGGTTTCGTCGCCTCGATCACCCTGGTGCTCACCATCGGCGTGGTGCTGGACCTGGTCACCCCGGCGGGCCGGGCCGCCCCCGACCTGACCGCGTACCGCTGGGCCTTCTCGGTGCAGTACGTGCTCTGGGCCGTCGGCGTGGTGCAGGTGCTGCGCTGGCGCAACGCCGCCCGCCGCGACCAGGGCGGGCACCGACCGGCGGCAAGCCTCGCCGAAGCTGTGCCCAGCCGCCCGCCCGCAGGTAGGTTCGCCAGCGGGAGTGACCGCGCGCGTCGCCGCCCCACCGGCGACGTCGCGGCGCAACGGCGGCGGCGCTTCGCGTCGGTGCGGACGAGGAGGAAAGCGTGAGCCAGCAGGTCAAGGGAGTCATCTCGCGGAGCAAGGGCGCGCCCGTCGAGGTCACCGACATCGTCGTGCCCGACCCCGGGCCCGGCGAGGCGGTGGTACGCGTGCAGTCCTGCGGGGTCTGCCACACCGACCTGCACTACCGCGAGGGCGGCATCAACGACGACTACCCGTTCCTGCTCGGCCACGAGGCGGCGGGCATCGTCGAACAGGTCGGTGCCGGAGTCGACGCGGTCGCCCCCGGCGATTTCGTGATCCTCAACTGGCGGGCCGTCTGCGGCGTCTGCCGGGCCTGCCGGCGGGGTCGCCCCTGGTACTGCTTCGCCACCCACAACGCCGCACAGAAGATGACCCTGGTCGACGGCACCGAACTCGCCCCGGCCCTGGGCATCGGCGCGTTCGCCGAGAAGACGCTGGTGCACGCCGGCCAGTGCACCAAGGTGGACCCGGCGGCCCGCCCGGCCGCCGTCGGGCTGCTCGGCTGCGGTGTGATGGCCGGTCTCGGCGCGGCCATGAACACCGGCAACGTGACCCGGGGCGACTCGGTGGCCGTGATCGGCTGCGGGGGCGTCGGGGACGCGGCCGTCGCCGGTGCCGCCCTGGCCGGAGCGACCACGATCATCGCGGTGGACACCGACTCCCGCAAGCTCGACTGGGCCCGCCGCTTCGGCGCCACCCACACCGTCAACGCCTCCGAGACCGACCCGGTGGCCGAGATCCAGGCCGCTACCGGCGGCTTCGGCGCCGACGTGGTGATCGACGCCGTCGGTCGGCCGGAGACCTGGAAGCAGGCCTTCTACGCCCGTGACCTGGCCGGCACCGTCGTGCTGGTCGGCGTACCCACGCCCGACATGCGGGTCGAACTGCCGCTGCTGGACGTCTTCGGCCGGGGCGGGGCGCTCAAGTCCAGCTGGTACGGCGACTGCCTGCCCAGCCGCGACTTCCCGATGCTGACCGAGCTCTACCTCCAGGGCCGCCTCGACCTCGACGCCTTCGTCACCGAGGAGATCCCGCTCGACGGCGTCGAGGAGGCGTTCGCCCGGATGCACCGCGGCGACGTGCTCCGCTCGGTGGTGGTCTTCTGATGGCCGCCCGCATCGACCACACCGTCACCTCCGGCACCTTCTCCCTGGACGGGCAGACCTTCGACGTCGACAACAACGTCTGGGTGATCGGCGACGACACCGAATGCGTCGTCGTCGACGCCCCGCACGACGTGGAGGCGATCCTCGCCGTGGTCGCCGGCCGCCGGGTCACCGCGATCGTCGCCACCCACGCCCACGACGACCACGTCCGCGTGGCCCCGGAACTCTCCCGCGTCACCGGCGCGCCCGTGCTGCTGCACCCCGCCGACCGGGTGCTCTGGGACATGGTGCACCCCGACGAGCCGCCCGGCGGTGCGCTCGCCGACGGCGAGACGATCACGGTGGCCGGCACCCCGCTGACCGTGCTGCACACCCCCGGACACAGTCCCGGCGCCTGCTGCCTGTACGCCGCCGACCTCGACGTGGTGTTCACCGGCGACACCCTCTTCGCCGGCGGACCGGGCGCCACCGGCCGCTCGTACAGCGACTTCGGCACCATCGTCGACTCGATCCGGGACCGGCTGCTCACGCTGCCGCCGCAGACCGTCGTGCACACCGGTCACGGCGACAGCACCACCATCGGCGCGGAGGCTCCGCAGCTCCCCGAGTGGCTGGCCCGGGGCCACTGACCTGACGGCCGCAGGGGTGGCCTCGCTGCCCCTGCGGCCGGTTACGGGTTGGCGTCGACCCGTCGTCCTGGCCACACTCGGCGGATGCCGTCCGTCCCCCGCGCCGCGCTGACCGCCGCCCAGCGCGCGGCGGTGCGCCACGTCCGGCAGGTGGCGCTGGATGACCGCCCCGCCGCGCTGGCCCGGATCGGTCGGGCGCTGGCCTGCAGTGGCGTCCGGCACGATCCGGAACGACTGGTCGCCGCGTTCGGCCGAGGCGGGCGCGTGACGCTCAACTTCCATCCCGACCGGCTGCTCGCCGACGGGCGCACGGTGGCCGAGGCGCTCGCCACCGAGGGCGTCTACCGCAGCCAGTTCGAGACGGGCATCTCCAACGGCGGGCTCAGCGCGTACCCGGGCGGCGACCGGGACCGCTGGGAACGGCGACTCTTCGGCGGCGCGTACCAGCGACGGGGTGTGCCCCCGGGGGACCGCCCGAAGTACGGCGGCCTGAACCTGCTGGACCACCCGGACGGCGCGTGCCCGCGCTTCGGCTCCTGCCACCTGCGGCTGCGCCCCGAGGTGCTGACCCGCACCACCTTCTGTGTCGGCGACAGCCACCTCGGCCCACGGGACGTCGGCACCGTCGACGTGGTCGAACCGGTGCTGGCGGCGCTGCTCGCCACGACCGCAGACACCGGCAGCACGCTGGGGCGGCCGGGCACGGACGTGTCGACCCTCGTCGAGGAGCTGCTGCGCCGACGCGCGCACGTCGACACCGTGCCCCGCACCGCCGGCCGGGCGCTGGACGACTACGTCGAGGCGCAGGTCCACGGGCCGGTCACGCTGGCCCGGGACGTGTGCGAACTGGTGGTCGACCCCTCGTTCCGTGGCACCGCCACCGGCGTCACCCTCGCGGTCGCCGCCGAGCGGTACGGTTTCCCGCTGCGCTGGCACGCTGGGTTCGCGCTGCCGGTGGACCAGGTCGACGCCGAGTTCCGTGGGCCGGTGATCCCGCCGTTGGCCGCCCGCGTGCACGCCGAGTTCGCCGGGTCGGGGGAGCCGGTGCACGCCGCGCTGATCGGACGGGCCGCCGCCTCGGTGGTCACCGACCCCGGCCGCTGGGCCGATCGCGGGTCCACGGCCGAGACGCTGCAACACCTCAAGCAGCTCTGGCACGTCCTGGTCCGCTTCGGCACCCCGTACGACGTCTGAGTCCTCCGTCCGCTCCGGCACCTGAGGTCCTGGCGCGATAGGTGACCTGGGCCACGGTGTGGGGCAAGTCGGGCATGCCTGGAATGACCGACACGTCGGGCGGGTTGTGTTCCCCATAGCGCCGGCACCCACACCCCGACCGGCGGCAGTTTCCCCCGAGAGCGGCTCACCCCGAGCGGCTCGTACGATCGAAAGGGCAACCATCGTGAAGCTGGACTTCACTCGATGGCTCCCGGCCATCGCGACGAAACCGAACCGGAAGACCACCCTCAGCGTGGTGGGCGTGACCGCCCTCACCGGGCTGGCCCTCGGCCCCACCGCCGTGGCCGCGCCGATCACCACCGGCCCGCACCAGGGCGCCGTGGCCGCCATCGACAAGGCCACCGGTCGCCACTCCACCGGCGCCACGGTCGAGTCCGGCCTGACCACCGGCGGCACCACCGACAAGCCCCGCCCCGGCAAGCCGAGCCGCGACGACCTGATCCCGCACGGTGTGCAGGGCGCCCAGTCACGGGTACCCCTCGACAACGCGCAGCGTCAGAACGCCAAGACCATCATCGAGGTCGCCAAGGACACCGGCGTCGGCGAGCGGGGCGCGGTGATCGGCATCGCCACCGCACTGCAGGAGTCGAAGCTCTACAACCTCGGCCACCTGGGCGCGTACAACGACCACGACTCCCAGGGCCTGTTTCAGCAGCGCCCGTCGACCGGCTGGGGCAGCGTGGACCAGATCACCGACCCCGAGTACTCCTCGACGGTGTTCTTCGAGGCCCTCAAGAACGTCGGCGGCTGGCAGGACCTGCCGTTGACCACGGCCGCACAGACGGTGCAGGTCTCGGCGTACCCGTTCCACTACGCCCAGTGGGAGGAGCAGTCGGCGGACATCGTCACCCAGCTCTGGTGACCCGCTTCGCCACCACGGCCGGCCCCGATCCGGGGCCGGCCGTTCCCGTCCCCCCACCCGGTGTCGCCCTCCGCGCGGCCTGGTCGGCGAGCGGTGCCCCTCCGCCGCACCGCGCAGATCGCAGATCGCGCAGATCGCGTTGATCGCGTTGATCGCGCAGATCGCGTTGATCAAGAGGTTTGCGTCGCGCTTCCTGTCGTGCTTGCACCAAAACTTCTTGATCAACGGGGTTGGCGCGCAAGGCGGGCGGCGGCGGAGATGGGCTGGCGCGCTGTTTGCGCTGAATGTCCGTTTGTCGGATGCGGGTGGGTGGGGGTTGGGTGGAATCCGGGGTGGGGTCGGGGCGTTGTAGTCGGGTGGCTGACCGCGTAGGAACTCACCCCGCGCAGGCTGGTGGGCGGGTCCCGCAGGGTGGCGGGCTGGAATGACCCCGCCTGGTCGGTGGTTATACCTGGTCCCGGCGCCGCGACAGGCTGGTGGATGGCCTGGGAATGATGCGGGCTGCCAGGTGGTTGTGCATTGACCCGACGCCGCAAAGCCGGATCCGCTGATCCCCTTCTCGGGCCCGTGTTGCCGTCGGATTTCCCCTTTCTTCTAGCGCCTGACGGCGTTTGCGTCACTCTCAATTCCCCCTGTGGGTGGCGTCTTCCCCCGAATGGAGCTTGTGATGGACTCGAAGCTGTTGCGTAAGAGTGTTCTCGGTGTTGCTGGTCTCGCGTTTGCCGGTGGTGTGTTCGCTGGTCCGATCATGCAGGCTGACGCCACCCCGGTGTCCACCTCGTTGGTGGCGGTGCAGGCGGACAAGCCGGACTCCGGCAAGTTGGTGCCGCATGGTGTGCAGGGTGCCCAGTCGCGTATCGATCTGGACGATGAGCAGGTCGCCAACGCGAAGGCGATCATCGCGGCGACGAAGAAGGCCGGTATGGACGAGCGTGCCGCCGTCATCGCGATCGGTACGGCGTTTCAGGAGTCGAAGTTGGAGAACCTGGGTCATCTGGGTGACCGCAACGATCATGATTCGCAGGGTTTGTTCCAGCAGCGTCCGTCCTCGGGTTGGGGCACGGTGGAGCAGATCACCGACCCCGAGTACTCGACCCTCGCCTTCCTGAAGGGTTTGAAGCAGGTCGACGGTTGGCAGGACATGCCGTTGACGGTGGCGGCGCAGACGGTGCAGGTGTCGGCGTTCCCGGATCACTACGCGCAGTGGGAGCAGCAGGCCGCTGACCTGGTCGCCGAGCACTGGAACAGCTGACCCCACACCGAACAGACTTTCCTCGCACAAGGGGGAGCAAGAACGCTGCCGGCCGGTACCCACCACGGGTACCGGCCGGCAGCGTCTGTCCCGCGCCTCGGATCCCTGCACGCCTTGCGGTGTACGGCGGGGTGGGATGTAAGCAGGGGTCCCCTGCTATACACCAGGCGTTAGCAGGGGACCCCTGCTTACATCCGACCACGGCGGTGATGACGGGCGATGTCGACGAGGGCTACGAGCAGGGCCAGGGCGATGATGCCGGCGGACACGAGCAGGGACCGCTCGAAGGCTTTCGACCATGCGTTGTCCCCGCTGGCCACGACCGAGAAGAAGACCGCGCCGACGGCGGCGATCCCGGCCGCCGAGCCGATGCGCTGACCGGTCTGGAGCATCCCCGCACCGCTGCCCGCCTGCGGCACCGGCACCTGCGCCAGGGTCAGCGTCTGGTTCGGGGCGATCACCAGGCCGCTGCCCAGCCCGGCCAGCAGCAGCGGTGCGGCGGTCACCCAGGGGACGGGCGCGTGCGGCGCCAGCTCGATGGCGAGCGCCACCAGGCCGAGGCCGACCACCACGGCGAGCAGCCCGACGGCGACCAGCGGCCGACCGTAGCGGTTGACGATCCGCCCGCCGACGGCGGAGGCGACGGCCGACCCGAGGGCGAACGGTGTGATCGCCAGTCCGGCGACCAGCGCGCTGTAGCCGCGTCCGTTCTGCAGGTACAGCGTGAAGATGAAGAAGATCGCGGTGAAGCCACCGAAGTAGATCAACGCGATCAGGGAACCCAGCGCGTACGACTGGCGGGTGAAGAGGCGGATGTCGAACAGGGGTGGACCCTGGCGTGCGTACCGCCGCTCCCAGAGCGCGAAGCCGACCAGGGTGACCAGGCCGGCGGGGAGCAGTAGCCACTTGGCCGGGCCGTGCCACTGTTCCCGCTGGACCAGCGGCAGCAGCACCAGGGTCACGCCGACACCGAGGAGCACCACGCCGATCGGGTCGGCGCGACGGCGTACCACCTGACCGATCGGGTGGCGGGGCAGCAGCCGCCAGCCGAGAATCACCGCGACGATGCCGACCGGCACGTTGACGAAGAAGACCCACCGCCAGCCGTGTTCGGGGCCACCGGCGGCGATCAGCAGGCCGCCGAGCAACGGGCCGACCGCGGTGGAGATGCCGATGGTGGCGCCGAGCAGCCCGAACGGCCGGGCCCGTTCCGGACCCTGGAACAGCTGCTGGATGAGGCCGGTCACCTGCGGGTTCACCAGACCGGCGGCGGCACCCTGGAGCAGTCGGGCGGCGACCAGCCAGCCGGGTGACTGGGCGAGTCCGGCGACGGCGCTGGTCACGGTGAACAGGGCGATGCCGAACACGAAGGCGTTGCGTCGGCCGTGCACGTCGCCGAACCGACCGGCCGGCACCAGCACCAGGCCGAAGGTCAACGCGTACCCGGAGAGCACCCACTGCAGGTCGCTCGGCCCGGCGTCCAGGGCCCGGTCCAGCGACGGGATGGCCACGTTGACGATGCTGATGTCGAGCAGCGTCATGAACGCCGCGACCAGCCCGACGCCCAGGGCCTGCCACCGTCGCCGGTCGTCGTACGTGTCGGTGCCGGTGGCGCTCATCGCCCCCCTGTCGCGCCCGGTGCGGGAGCCACGCCGTCAGGTGAGCTGCTGGGCGCAGAAGCGCGGGCCGAAGTCGAGCCCGGCCATCGGCGAGTCCTCCCGGTGGAGCAGGTTCTTCTCGGTGAGCAGGTGCAGCGTGGTCTGCAACTCCTCCTCGGTCAGGCCGCACTCCTGGGCGATCAGGTCGGGGTAGGGGACCTGTCCGCGTACCTCCAGGGCCGCCACCGCGTCGTACACCCGAGCCTCGACGTCCGACAGCTGGACCTGCTGCATGGCTTCCTCCTTGGGCTCCGACCGCCGGTCGCGGGCGGTCTGCCGGGCGCGCTTACCCGGCTCGGCGCCGAAGATGCGCCCCGGTCGGCCGGTGGCGTGCCGCCCCCTGGCGACGCGGCGGCTCACCTAGGCTGCTGCCGTGACCGTCTGGGAACTCGTGGTGATCGGCGGTGGTCCCGCCGGCCTCTCCGCCGCCTACACCGCCGCCCGGCGAGGGGTCCGCACGCTGGTCCTCGAACGTGCTGCGCACCCCCGGTACAAAACGTGCGGCGGTGGCCTCACGGGCGTCTCGCTCGCCGCCGTGGCCGGTCGGATCGAGGTGCCCGCCCACGACGCCGTCGACCGGGTCACCTTCACCCTGGACGGGCGACGCGCGCTCACCCGCCGGCACCGGGACGGTCCGCTGGTGAGCATGGTGCGGCGGGAGGAGTTCGACGACCGGTTGCGGGCCGCCACGGTGGCCGCCGGCGCCGAGGTCCGCGAGCGGGTCGCGGTCCGCGCGCTCGACCAGACCCCCGAGGTCGTACGCCTGCGGCTGGCCGACGGCGACACGGTGCTGGCCCGGACCGTGGTCGGTGCCGACGGCTCCTCGGGGGTCAGTGGCCGACATGTCGGGGTGCGGTACCGGCAGGTGGATCTCGGGTTGGAGGTGGAGTTGCCGGTGCCGCCGGCGGAGCAGGAGCGGTGGCGACACCGGGTGCTGCTCGACTGGGGTCCGCTGCCCGGGTCGTACGGCTGGCTCTTCCCCAAAGGCGACCGGTTGACGGTCGGGGTGATCGCGGGGCGGGGTGAGGGGGACCGCACCCGCGAGTACCTGCGTCGGTTCGTGGACCGGCTGGGCCTGGCCGGGATCCGTCCGGCGCACGACTCGGGGCACCTGACGCGGTGCCGGGCGGAGGACTCGCCGCTGCGGCGGGATCGGGTGCTGGTCGCCGGGGACGCCGCCGGGCTGCTGGAACCCTGGACCCGGGAGGGGATCAGCTACGCCCTGCGCTCCGGTGAGCTGGCCGGTGACGCGGTCGCCGACGACGATCTGGCCGGCTACGAGCGGGCGGTGACGCAGCGGCTGGTGCCGTCGATGCGGGCCGGGTACCGCCTGCTCGCCGCGTTCGCCCGACGTCCGGAGATCCTGCACGCGGCGATCGCGACGCCGCCCGGCTGGCGGGCGTTCACCCGGTTCTGCCGGGGCGGGGCCGGTTTCGACGAGCTGGTGGCCCAGAAGCCGGTGCGGGTGGCCCTGGCGGTAGCCGCCCGGCTGCCCCGTCCGCGCACGTCCACCTGATCCCCTGTCTACCAGGATCCTAGGATGCTCTAGCCGTGGTAGCGGCGACCACCGACCGATGCGACGCCCCAGAGGCCATCGGGAGGCACGGCAGTCTCACTAGTGCGCGGCTGTTTCCGGTCATCGACGGCGGGTAGGGCGATCGGTGAGGACAACCGCCAGCGCACCGAGGAGACACCCGTGAGCGAGAACCAGCACACCCCGCAGGACCCGACCGAGCAGTACGGCCAGCAGTCGGGTCAGCCACGCCAGCAGCAGTCGCCGCCGGGGCGGACCGACGACATGGCCCCCGAGCCGGACCACGGCGAGAAGACGTACCGGGGGACCGGCAAGCTCGACGGCAAGAAGGCGCTGATCACCGGCGGTGACTCCGGCATCGGCCGAGCGGTGGCGATCGCCTACGCCCGGGAGGGCGCGGACGTGCTGATCTCGTACCTCGGCGAGGAGGAGGACGCCGACGCGCAGGAGACCGTACGGCTGATCGAGGCCGCCGGCCGGAGGGGGATCGCGATCCGCGGCGACATCGCCGACGAACGCAACTGCGAGACGTTGATCGAGCGGGCGGTGAGCGACCTCGGCGGCATCGACATCCTGGTCAACAACGCGGCGTACCAGATGGCCCAGGAAAAGGGCATCGCGGGCATCAGCACCGAGCAGTTCGACCGGGTCTTCAAGACCAACGTGTACGCGATGTTCTGGCTGTGCAAGGCGGCCCTGCCGCACATGGGCGACGGCGCGACGATCATCAACACCTCGTCGATCCAGGCGTTCGACCCGTCGCCGCAGTTGCTGGACTACGCCACCACCAAGGCGGCGATCGCGAACTTCACCAAGGCGCTCGCCGCAGACGTGGTGGACCGGGGCATCCGGGTGAACGCGGTCGCGCCGGGCCCGATCTGGACCCCGTTGATCCCGGCGACCATGCCGAAGGAGAAGGTGGAGCAGTTCGGTCAGGACACGCCGGTCGGCCGGGCCGGTCAGCCCGCCGAGTTGGCGCCCGCGTTCGTCTTCTTCGCCTCGCAGGAGTCGAGCTACGTCACCGGCGAGATTCTCGGCGTCACGGGTGGTCGCTTCACCAAGTGAGGACGCAAGGAAGGGTCCCCTGCTAACGCCTCGTGCATAGCAGGGGACCCTTCCTAACGCACAAGCCGCCGGCGCCGTCGCCCCGCTGGCACGGTCGCGCGGCGGTGCCCGCCCGTCCGCCCCGCTGGGCGTGGGCGCGCCGCCGCCGGGTGGGTCAGCGGGGCCAGGCGGCCAGGTGTCGGCGGATCCGGGCGATGTCGGCCGGGCCGAGCCCGTACCGGGCGAACCGCCCGTCCGGGATCCGGTCGAGGTAGTGCCCGGCCTCGCGTACGTCCCCGTCGTCCAGGGCCGGGTCGAGTTGCCGGGCCAACGCCAACAGTTCGCCGACGGACCGGTGCTCCAACGCGGAGGCGACGTCGATGTAGTCGCGTACCTCCCGCCGGTTGACCAGGGCGGCGGTCTTGTTGGCGATCAGATCGCGCACATCCATCACCGGCCCGAACTCCATCACCACCGGACTGCGGTGCCGGTCCAGCCGGGCCAGGCTGAGCCGGATCTGCCGGCCGTCCCGGGCGACCACGAAGTCCCGCATGTCCCGGTCGAAGCCCTCGAACAGGCCGCCGAGGTCACTGTCCGGGTCCGCGTCGACCACCTCGAACCCGGCCGCCTCCAGCGCCGCCCGTACCCCGGCCGCAGCCGCCGCCGCCGCGCCCTCCACGTCCGCGAACAGGTCGACGTCCTCGGTGGGTCGGGTGACCAGCCCGTACGCCGCCCACGCGACCCCGCCGCCGAGGACGAAGCGGTGCGGCCCGGCGACGTCCAGCGCCACCCGGGCCACCTCGCGATAGAACTCGTGCGGGTGCGGGCCGGTCACGCCGATCGGAGACCCCGATGCCGGGTCTCCCAGGCCAGCCGTACGCCCCGTGGCAGGTTCAACTGTCGCCACACGCGCCGCAACGTCCGGCCGTCGACGAGACTGCGCAGGTCGTCGACGTTGGTGGTCTCCCGCAGGACGTTCTCGTACATCCAGAGCACCTGGTCGGGGTCGGCCAGGTCGAAGGCGCGGTCGGCGCACCACATCAGGCGTACCGGTAGCTCGACCACGCCCCGGGTGGGCCCGCGCAGCTCGGTCAACGTCCCGGTCACCAGCGTGGGGCGCCCGGGTCGGGCCAGAAAGGCCACGCCGGACGTGGTGGGGGAGACCGCCTGCATGCTGTCAGGGTAACCCCAGCCCATCCCATACCGGACCCACGCCTTTCGTCCATCTGCCGCAACGCCGCTCACCCGGCCCGCGCGGCGCACTCAAGAAGCCAGGTGTACGGGCGGCAAGGCGGTACGGAGGCCGTTGCTCGGTGTGCCTATCTCAGCCAGGGCGCGCAGAATGTCTGAATATCGGGTACGCCTGGGCGGAATCGGGGTGGGGCCGGTGGCGTTGTAACCCGGTGGCTGACAGAGCAGGATCCCACCCCGTGGCGGGTGGCGGGCGGATGCCGGAATGTCCTGGCTCGGTCGGTCGTTGTATCTGGTCCCGGCGCCGCGAGGCTCGCGGACATCCCCGGGAATGATGCGGCCGGGTCGGTGGTTGTGATCCCGACGCCGCGAGGTCCTCCCGGATACGCCCCCCGGGAATGGTCCGGCTCCGCAGGTGGTTGTGTATCGACCCGGCGCCGTGAGCCTGGTCCGGTGAATCCCCCTCGGATCTGGTGCGTCGGTTCCCCTTTCTTCTAGCGCCTGACGGCGTTTGCGTCACTCTCGATCCCCCTGTGGGTGGCGTCTACCCCCGAATGGAGCTTGTGATGAACTCGAAGCTGCTGCGTAAGAGTGTTCTCGGTGTTGCCGGTCTGGCGTTTGCCGGTGGTGTGTTCGCTGGTCCGATCATGCAGGCTGACGCCACCCCCGTCACGGGTTCGCTGGTGGCGGTGCAGGCGGACAAGCCCGACAGCGGCAAGCTGATCCCGCATGGTGTGCAGGGTGCCCAGTCGCGTATCGACCTGGACGATGAGCAGGTCGCCAACGCGAAGGCGATCATCGCGGCGACGAAGAAGGCCGGTATGGACGAGCGTGCCGCCGTCATCGCGATCGGCACCGCGTTTCAGGAGTCGAAGTTGGAGAACCTGGGTCATCTGGGTGACCGCAACGATCATGATTCGCAGGGCTTGTTCCAGCAGCGTCCGTCCTCGGGTTGGGGCACGGTGGAGCAGATCACCGACCCCGAGTACTCGACCCTGGCGTTTCTGAAGGGTTTGAAGCAGGTCGACGGTTGGCAGGACATGCCCCTGACCGTGGCCGCGCAGACCGTGCAGGTGTCGGCGTTCCCGGATCACTACGCCCAGTGGGAGCAGCAGGCCGCCGACCTGGTCGCCGAGCACTGGAACAGCTGACCCACCCCGCAACTATCCGACTTTCCTCGCACAAGGGGGAGCAAGAACGCTGCCGGCCGGTACCCACCACGGGTGCCGGCCGGCAGCGTCTGTCCATGGAGAGGTGTTAGGAAGGGACCCTTCCTATACACCAGGCGATAGCAGGGGGCCTTCCTTACACACACAGCAGGGTTGGGATGTGGGGGAGGGGGAACAAGGGAGGGTGTGGGTCGGTTGTACCGAGCGTCGGTGTGATCCAGTGTCCCCGGGCCTCACCTAAAATGCCGTCGCGGAATACCGTTCGGCTGGAGCCGCGTCGCGCCACTCGCCGAGAGGCGACCTGCACACCGACACCCACCGCCGCCCCCGGCCCGTGACGGGCCGGGGGCGGCGTCCGTTCGGGCCGGTTCTGCCGCCCCGCTCGCCGCCCCGCCGGCGCTGCCCTAAGGTCAGGACTGAGCGGGGACCGAGGAGGCGGACGTGGGACTGCGGGACGTGTTGCTGGGGTGGCCGGTGTTCCGGCAGCTCACCGGCACCGACCCGCTGGGCCGTGGTGCCGCCGCCCAGTCGGCGCGCAGCGCCGGGCTCACCGCCCGCACCGAGGACGCCGACGAGGTGGCCAGGTCGGTCTGCCCGTACTGCGCGGTGGGGTGTGGTCAGCGGGTCTTCGTCCGTGACGGCCGGGTGACGCAGATCGAGGGCGACCCGGACAGCCCGATCTCCCGGGGGCGGCTCTGTCCGAAGGGCGCGGCCAGCAAGAGCCTGGTGACCAGTCCGCTGCGGCAGACGACGGTGCGGTACCGCCGGCCGTACGGGACCGAGTGGGAGGACCTGGACCTCGACACCGCGCTGGACATGATCGCCGACCGGGTGTTGGCGGCGCGGGCGCAGACGTGGGAGGACGTCGACCCGCAGGGGCGTCCGTTGAACCGCACACTGGGCTTCGCCAGCCTGGGTGGGGCGACGTTGGACAACGAGGAGAACTACCTCATCAAGAAGTTGTTCACCGCGGCGGGCGCGTTGCAGATCGAGAACCAGGCCCGGATTTGACACTCCGCCACGGTCCCCGGTCTGGGGGCCAGTTTCGGTCGCGGTGGTGCGACGGTCTTCCAACAGGACGTGGCGAACGCTGACGTCATCGTCATCCAGGGCTCGAACATGGCCGAGGCCCATCCGGTGGGCTTCCAGTGGGTGATGGAGGCGAAGAAGCGCGGGGCGAAGGTCTTCCACGTCGATCCTCGGTTCACCCGGACCAGCGCGGTGGCCGACGCGTACCTGCCGATCCGGGCGGGTACGGACATCGTGCTGCTGGGTGCGGTGGTCAACCACATCCTCGCCAACGAGTTGGACTTCCGGGAGTACGTGCTGGCGTACACCAACGCGGCGACGATCGTCAGTGACGACTTCGTCGACGCCGAGGACGCCGAGGGGTTGTTCTCCGGGTGGGACCCGGAGAGCGGCAGCTACGTGCAGGACAGTTGGCAGTACGCGGGCCACGAGCAGGACTCGGGCAGCGGCGGCACCGCCGACGAGCGGGACACCGCCGCCGGCCTGCGCCACGAGTCGCACGGTGCGCCGGTGGCGGGTCGGTCGGAGCGGGACGAGACGTTGCGTCATCCGCGCTGCGTCTACCAGATCCTCAGGCGGCACTTCGCCCGATACACCCCGGAGATGGTGGAGCGGGTGTGTGGCCTGCCCCGAGAGAGGTTCCTGGAGTTGGCGCGGGCATGGACGGAGAACTCGGGCCGGGAGCGGACCGGGTGCCTGATCTACTCGGTGGGGTGGACCCAGCACACCGTCGGCGTGCAGTACATCCGCACCGGGGCGATCATCCAGTTGCTGCTGGGCAACGTGGGCCGTCCAGGCGGCGGGGTGCTGGCGTTGCGCGGGCACGCCAGCATCCAGGGGTCGACGGACATCCCGACGTTGTTCAACCTGCTGCCGGGCTATCTGCCGATGCCGCACCACGCCAAGCACGTGACGTTCGACGACTGGGTGGACGGCATCCGGCATCCGGGGCAGAAGGGCTTCTGGGGCAACGCCCGCGCGTACGCGGCGAGTCTGCTGAAGGCGTACTGGGGGGACGCGGCGACGCCGGAGAACGACTTCTGTTACGGCTACCTGCCTCGGCTGACCGGGGACCACGGCACCTACCAGCAGGTGCTCGACATGATCGACGGCAAGATCAAGGGGTACTTCCTGCTCGGGCAGAACCCGGCGGTCGGGTCGGCGCACGGGCGGGCGCAGCGGCTCGGCATGGCGAACCTGGACTGGCTGGTGGTCCGCGACCTCTTCATGATCGAGAGTGCGACCTTCTGGCAGCGGGGTCCGGAGGTCGCCACCGGGGAGATCGTGCCGCAGGAGTGCCGCACCGAGGTGTTCTTCCTGCCCGCCGCCTCGCACGTGGAGAAGGAGGGCACGTTCACCCAGACCCAGCGGCTGGTGCAGTGGCGGGAGAAGGCGGTCGAGCCGCCCGGCGACGCCCGCTCCGAGCTGTGGTTCTTCTATCACCTGGGGCGTCGGCTGCGGGAGAAGCTGGCCGGGTCGTCGTTGCCGCGCGACCGGGCGCTGCTGGACCTGGCGTGGGACTACCCCACGCACGGCCCGCGCGACGAGCCGGACGCCGAGGCGGTGCTGCGGGAGATCAACGGGTACGACACCGCGACGGGCCGCCCGCTGTCCGCGTTCACCGAGGCCCGCGACGACGGCACGACCGCGGTGGGCTGTTGGATCTACACCGGTGTGTACGCCGACGGGGTGAACCAGGCGGCGCGGCGGCGGCCCGGTCACGAGCAGGACTGGGTGGCCGCCGAGTGGGGGTGGGCGTGGCCGGCGAACCGGCGTCTGCTCTACAACCGGGCGTCGGCGGATCCGCAGGGGCGACCGTGGAGCGAGCGGAAGCGCTACGTGTGGTGGGACGCCGAGGCGGGCCGCTGGACCGGTCGCGACGTGCCGGACTTCGAGGTGACGAAACCGCCGTCGTACCGGCCGCCGGAGGGCGCCACCGGTCCGGAGGCGTTGGCCGGGGACGACCCGTTCGTCATGCAGTCCGACGGGAAGGGCTGGTTGTACGCGCCGAGCGGTGTGCTGGACGGGCCGTTGCCGACCCACTACGAGCCGGCCGAGTCGCCGGTGCGTAATCCGCTCTACGCGCAGCAGGCCAACCCGACCCGCAAGACGTACGCGCATCCGGTCAACCCGACGAACCCGAGTCCACCCGCGCCGCACAGTCAGGTCTTCCCGTACGTGTTCACGGTCAGCCGGCTGACCGAGCACCACACGGCGGGTGGGATGAGCCGCACCGTACGGCCGCTTGCGGAGTTGCAGCCGGAGATGTTCGTGGAGGTGTCCCCGGAGTTGGCCGGCCTGGTCGGGCTGACCCGTCTGGGCTGGGCGCACCTGGTCACCTCCCGTGCGGTGATCGAGGCGAAGGTGCTGGTCACCGATCGGATCGTGCCGTTGCGGGTGGACGGGCGGGTGATCCACCAGCTCTGGCTGCCGTACCACTTCGGGTACGAGGGGCTGGTCACCGGCGACTCGGCCAACGACCTGTTCGGCATCACCCTGGACCCGAACGTGCTGATCCAGGAGAGCAAGATCGGCACGTGTGACGTGCGTCCGGGGCGGCGTCCCACCGGAGTGGCCCTGCGCGAGCTGGTCCGCGACTACGGTGACCGGGCCGGCATCGTGCCGGGCCGCACCCCGCCGGCGGTCACCCCCGGCGTGCCGACCACGTCCGCCGGGGCCGACGACGAGGAGGGGACGCACTGATGGTCGACCCGCAGCACCGGGCGGGCCCGTCCGCGACGTCGGGGCAGGAGTACCAGCCGGCGTCGGCGTCCGGCTGGGTCGACGCGCCCCCACGGATGGGTTTCTTCACCGACACCAGCGTCTGCATCGGCTGCAAGGCGTGCGAGGTGGCCTGCAAGGAGTGGAACGGGGTGCCGGCCTCCGGCCTGGACCTGCTCGGCATGTCCTACGACAACACCGGCGCGTTGACCGCGAACTCCTGGCGGCACGTGGCCTTCGTGGAACAGCCTCGTCCGGCCGGGCACCACGACGCGCCCTTCGCCGGCACGCCGACCGGCGACCCGGTCAGCGCCGCCTCGGCGGCGACCGCCGCCGGCACCGGCAGCCCGACCGACACGAGCCACGCGACCGGCACCGATCCGGGGCTGCCGCCGGGTGATCCGGCGGTCGCCGCCCGGATGACCGAGTTCCTGGGCATGCCCGCCGCCGGGCCGCCGGGGCGTACCGGCAGTGCGGAGGGCCGGTCGGACTTCCGCTGGCTGATGATGTCCGACGTGTGCAAGCACTGCACCCACGCGGCCTGCCTGGACGTCTGTCCGACCGGGTCGCTGTTCCGCACCGAGTTCGGCACGGTGGTGGTCCAGGAGGACATCTGCAACGGCTGCGGGTACTGCGTCTCGGCCTGCCCGTACGGCGTCATCGACCGGCGGGTCGACGACGGCCGGGTGTGGAAGTGCACGCTGTGCTACGACCGGATCGGTGCCGGCCTGACACCGGCCTGCGCGCAGGCGTGCCCGACGGAGTCGATCCAGTACGGTCCGCTCGACGAGTTGCGGGAACGGGCCGCCGCCCGGGTCGCCACGCTGCACGAGCGGGGGACGCCCGAGGCACGGCTCTACGGTCACGACCCGGCCGACGGCGTCGGTGGTGACGGCGCGTTCTTCCTGCTTCTGGACGAACCGGAGGTGTACGGCCTGCCACCGGATCCGCAGGTCACGACCCGGGATCTGCCGAGCATGTGGCAGCGTGCCGGGGTCGCCGCGCTGGCGATGGCGGCGGTGGCGGTGGGCGCGTTCCTCGGTGGTCGGCGGTGACCCCCCGCGAGCCGGAGGTGGGTGACCGGTTCCGTCGCTTCCGCGACCAGGCGGCCGACGGCCGCACCGACGACCGCACCGGCGGTCGCCGCGGCGGTCGGCGCGGCGGACGTGGCGACGGGCGTGGCGGCGGGCATGGCGGCGAGGAGTTGGCGGTGCCCCGGGCGGAGTTCCGCTCCTACTACGGCCGACCGATCCTGAAACCGCCGGTGTGGACCTGGGAGATCGCCGCGTACCTGTTCACCGGTGGGCTGGCCGCCGGTTCGTCGCTGCTGGCGGCGGGCGGGCAGGTGACCGGTCGGCCGGCGCTGCGGCGCGTCGGCCGGGTCGCCGCGCTGGTCGCGGTCACCGCCAGCGCGGGGCTGCTGGTCAAGGACCTGGGACGGCCGGAGCGGTTCCACCACATGCTGCGGGTGGCGAAGCCGACGTCGCCGATGTCGGTGGGGACCTGGATCCTGAGCGCGTACGGTCCGGCCGCCGGGTTGGCCGCGATCGCCGAGGCGGCACCGCTGCTGCCCGAGCGCGGTCCGCTGGGGCTGGTCCGTCGGGTGCTGCCGCCGGTGGGGCACGCCGCCGGGCTGGCCGCCGCGGCGACCGCGCCGGCCCTGGGCACGTACACGGCGGTGCTGCTGGCGGACACGGCCGTGCCGTCGTGGCACGAGGCGTACCCGCACCTGCCGTTCGTCTTCGCCGGCAGCGCCCTGGCCAGCGGTGCCGGGGTGGGGCTGCTCGCCGTGCCGCCCGCGCAGGCGGGTCCGGCGCGGCGGATGGCGGTGGCCGGTGCCGCTCTGGAGTTGGTCGGCGCGCACCGGTTGGAGACCCGGTCGGGGTTGCTCGGCGAGCCGTACCGCACGGGTCGCGGCGGCCGGTTGCTGCGGGTCGGGCGGGCGTTGACCGTGGCCGGGGTGGCCGGGGCGCTGGTGGGTGCCCGCAGCCGGGTGCTGTCGGCGGCCTCCGGCGCGGCGTTGCTGGCCGCGTCGGTGGCGACCCGCTTCGGGGTGTTCCACGCGGGGGTGGCCTCGGCCCGGGATCCGAAGTACACGGTGCTGCCGCAGCGGGAGCGTCTGGCACGGCGCGCCGGTGAGGCGACGGCCGGGCGGTGATCGGGTGCCGACTCGGCCGTACGGCCGGGTGGGTGCTGTGATCCAATGCTGGGTGGAGGCGTTCAGGCGGCTGGTGCCCCTCCCGGTCTTCAACACCGGTGTGGTCCGGGATCCGGGCCAGGCGGGTTCGATTCCCGTCCGTCTCCGCCACACGGTGAGGAGATGACGCGATGGGCGACGGCGTCGCCGACCCGCGCCGCCGGGTGCCGCGTACCGACGCGCTGCTGGCCGATCCCCGGCTGGTCGTGGCCGCCGCCGCGCTGGGTCGGGAGCGGGTGAAGGTCGCCGTCCGGCAGGCGCAGAACCGGGCCCGGCGCGGTGAGATCACCCCCGAGGCGGTCGCCGTCGAGGCGCTGGCCGCGCTGCCGTCGGCGGCCCCGCGTGCCGTGCTCAACGCCACCGGCGTGCTGCTGCACACCAACCTCGGGCGGGCCGCCCTCTCCGACGCGGCGGTGGCCGCCGTGGTCGCCGCCGCCGGGCACACCGACGTCGAGATGGATCTGGGTACGGGCCGACGTGCCCGGCGGGGTCGCGACGCCGTCGACGCGCTCGCCGCCGCCGTACCGGAGGCCGAGGCGGTGCACGTGGTCAACAACGGTGCCGCCGCTCTGGTGCTGGCCGCCACCGTGCTGGCCGCCGACGCCGAGATCGTGGTGAGCCGGGGCGAGCTGGTCGAGATCGGGGACGGGTTCCGCCTGCCGGACCTGTTGACCAGCACCGGGGCGCGGCTACGGGAGGTCGGCACCACCAACCGCACCACGCCGGCCGACTACGCCGCCGCGATCGGTCCCCGCACCGGTTTCGTGCTCAAGGTGCACCCGTCGAACTTCCGGGTCACCGGTTTCACGTCGGCGGTGCCGGTCCGGCGGTTGGCCGCGCTCGGCGTACCGGTGGTGGTGGACATCGGGTCGGGGCTGCTCGCGCCCGACCCGCTGCTGCCCGACGAGCCGGACGCGGCCACGACCCTGCGGGCCGGGGCGGACCTCGTCACCGCCAGCGGCGACAAGCTGCTGGGTGGCCCGCAGGCCGGGCTGCTGCTGGGCTCGGCCGCACTGGTGGAGCGGCTGCGTCGGTCTCCGCTGGCCCGGGCGCTGCGGGTGGACAAGCTGACCCTGGCCGCGCTCGCCGCCACCCTCGGCGATCCGGCCACCCCCACCCGGACGGCCCTGCACGCCGACGCGGCGCTGCTGCGGGCCCGGACCGAGCGGCTGCGGGACGCCCTGGCCGCCGAGGGTCGTAAGGCCGACGTGGTGCCGTCGGCGGCGGTGGTGGGCGGTGGCGGTGCTCCCGGCGTGGAGCTGGACTCGTGGGCGTTGAGCCTGCCGGAGCGCTACGCCGCACCGCTGCGCACCGGTGAGCCGCCGGTGCTCGGCCGGGTGGCGCGGGGCCGGCTGCTGTTGGACCTGCGGTGCGTGCCGGAGCACGCCGACCCGACGGTCCGCGCCGCCGTGCTCGCCGTCCCGGACGGCGACTGACCATGCTGGTGGTGGCCACCGCCGGGCACGTCGACCACGGCAAGTCGACGCTGGTGCGGGCGCTGACCGGGATGGAACCGGACCGGTGGGCGGAGGAACGCCGTCGGGGCATGACCATCGACCTGGGCTTCGCCTGGACCACGTTGCCGTCCGGGGCCGTCGTCGCCTTCGTGGACGTACCCGGGCACGAACGGTTCGTGCCGAACATGCTGGCCGGGGTGGGCCCGGTGCCCGCCGCCGTGATGGTCGTCGCCGCCGACGAGGGTTGGATGCCCCAGTCCGCCGAGCACCTGGCCGCCCTGGACGCGCTCGGCGTCGCGTACGGCCTGCTCGTGGTGACCCGCGCGGACCTGGCCGATCCGGGTCCGGCGCTGGCGCGCGCCCGGGCCGAGCTGGCCTCCACCACCCTGGGCGCGGTGGAGTCGGTGGTGGTCAGCGGGGTCACCGGTGTCGGCCTGCCCGAGCTGCGTGCCGCGTTGGACCGGTTGGCTGCCCGCGTGCCGTCCGCCGACCACGCGGCGCCGGTGCGGCTCTGGGTCGACCGTCATTTCACGGTGCGCGGCAGCGGCACGGTGGTCACCGGCACCCTCGGCGTGGGCCGGTTGCGGGTCGGTGACGAGCTGGAACTGGCCGGCACCGGTGACCTGGTGCGGGTACGGGGCCTGCACCGTCTGGGCGAGGCCCGCGACGCCGTCGACCCGGTGGCCCGGGTGGCGGTCAACCTGCGCGGGGTGTCCCGGGACCGGGTCGCGCGCGGCGACGCGTTGCTCACCCCGGGTCGGTTCCGGTCCACCGACCTGGTCGACGTGCGGCTGGCCGGTGACCCGGTGGCCGAGCTGCCGGCCACGCTGACCCTGCACGTGGGTGCGGCGGCCGTGCCGGTGCGGGTGCGTCCGCTGGGCGGCGACACCGTCCGGTTGCGGTTGGGGCGTCCGGTGCCGCTGCTCGTCGGCGACCGGGCGTTGCTGCGCGACCCGGGCCGCCACCACGTCGTCGGTGGGGTGACCGTCCTGGACGTGCTGCCGCCGCCGTTGCGGCGGCGGGGCGCGGCGGCGGCCCGGGCGGCGGTGTTGGCCACCCTGGACGGTCGGCCGGACCTCGCCGGTGAACTGCGGCGACGCGGCCTGGTGCGGGCCGGGGACCTGGCCCGCGCGGGTGTGCCGGTGCACGTCGCCCCGGTGGCGGGGGACTGGCTGGCCGATCCGGAGCACTGGGCGCGGCTGACCGCGCGGCTCACCGAGGCGGTGACCCGGTACTCCCGGGAGCATCCCCTGGAGGCGGGCGCCCCGGTGGAGGTGCTGCGCCGGCAGCTCGACCTGCCCGACCGGGTGCTGGTCGAGGCGCTGGTGCGGGCGCCGCTGCGGCTGGCCGCCGGTCGGGTCGGCGCGGCCGGGGCTGATCCGCTGCCGGAACCGGTGGCCCGCGCGGTGGCGTTGGTCCGCGACGACTTCGCGGCGTACCCGTTCCGGGCTCCGGACGCCGACCGGCTGGCCGCCGTCGGGCTCGGGGTCCGCGAGATCGGCGCGGCGGTACGGGCCGGCGCGCTGCTGCGCCTGACCGGCAACGTGCTGCTGCTGCCCGGCGCGCCGCAGCAGGCGGCGCGGGTGCTCGCCGCGTTGCCGCAGCCGTTCACGCTCAGTGCCGCCCGGCAGGCCCTGGACACCACCCGCCGGGTGGCGGTGCCGCTGCTGGAGCTGCTGGACCGGCAGGGCCGGACCCGCCGGTTGCCGGACGACGCCCGGACGGTGGTCGACGCGGATTCCACCGATCGGCCGGCAGCCGGGCGTCCCGGACGCCTACCGTGACGCCATGGACCCCTCCGCGGTCTGGCGGGACCGGCAGCACCGCTGGCGGATCGAGGCGTACCGGGCACCGGACCTGAGGTTCGCCATCTTCGCCACCAACGGCACCACCGAGTCGGCGCCGCTGTGGTTGTTCGGGATGTCGGCGCTGGCCCGCTGGCTGATGAGCCACAAGATCTCACTGGACGACCTGGAGACCGACTGATCGCCCAGTCGGGGGACAGACCAGACGAAAACCGGCATCCAAGCCTGTTCGGCTCTATCGTGCGACGGATGAAGGACCGAGGCATCCGCAAGGTCGTCGCGGTGCTGGCCGGCCTCGCGGTGATCTACTTCGGCACCACCGGCCGATCGGAGACCGAAGGCAGTGGGATCTCCGGGGGACTGGTGGTGCTGGCTCTGCTCGCCGCCCTGCTGGTGTGGCACCTGACCAAACCCGGCGACGCCTAGTGACGCCGGTCAGCGGGCCGCCACGCTCCGGTTGAGCTGCCCCACCGACTCCTCGCCGAGCGCCACCCGCACCAGTGCCGAGGCGAACCGGCCGAAGTCGGCGTCGTCGACCAGCCCGGCCAGCCGGTCGGGGGTGGCCGGCAACCCGAGCCGCTTGGCACCGGCGACCGCCCGCCGGTCGGCGTACGGGCGCAGCTCCGGCCAGACACTCTGCACCTCGCGCAGGAAGATGTCCGCCCCGGTGGGCCCGATGCCGGGGAACTCGGTGAGCAGCCGGCGCAGCGCCGTCGGGTCACCGTCCGCCTCCCGGTGCAGCCGTCGCAGGTCGCCGTGCCACCGGTCCAGGCAGAGCCGGGCGCCGGTGCCGAGCATCGTCGCGGTCCGCTCGTCGTAGCGGCGGTAGTGGCCCCGCCCGAGCGCGTCGACGCGCTGCTGCCACCGCGCCGCCTCCATCGCCTGCGGGGTGCGGTAGCCGGCGGCGAAGAGTTCCCGGGCCGCCGCCACCGCCACACCGGCCCGGATCCGGGTGCTCAACAGCGTGACGAGCACCAGCAGCTGGTACAGCGGCGCGGGCCGGTCGGCGAGGGTGATCCCCGCCTCCTCGGCGTACGTGCGCCGGGTGAGCAGGGCCCGTGCCATCTCGCGGTGATCGCCCATCTCGCGGGAGTACCCGTTGTGGCCCGGACTAGCCCGATCGCCGCAGCCGGTTCCAGGTGGCGGCGGCCGTCACCCCGTACGCGAGGTGCGGCACGAGGTCGGCCAGCCAGTCGACGCGCCGCCAGGTGCGCGGGTCGGTGACACCGAGCAGCGTCAACGACCCGTCGGAGAGCGTCATCGCCCCGCCGCCGAGCAGCGCGGCGGAGCGCAGGATCGGCTGCCGCCGCCCACGGGTCAGCGCGGCGAAGCCGACGGCGGCGGCCACCCCGAGCCCGTACCCCATCAACGCGCCGAGCCCGGAGCGCCGGTGGGCGGCCTGCGGCGGCGCGCCCAGGTCCAGGTGGGCCGCGTCGGCCACCCTGCCGGCGCTCTCCTCCGGGGTCTGGCTGGCCGCCCGGGCCCGCACCACGATGTCCAGGTAGGTCACCGTGTTCAGCGCCAGCGTGCCGACCGCCCCGGCGATGAGCCCGTCGGCGAGGTACCCGCCCCTCACTTCTTCGGGTCGCCCGGTTCGCGGTTGCCCTTCGGACCGTAGGTGCGGTCACCCCGGACCACGCCGCGTTGTCCCCGATCCTCCTGGAGGATCCGGTTGGCGGTCTCGTCGGCCTTCTCGTCCGAGGTGCGCCGACCCGAGTCGTCGACGGCGTTGCGGATGCGGGCGCGCTGCTTGTCGTAGGCGTTGCTACCCGGACGCGGTCCTGGCATCGCTGTCTCCTCCGGTCGTCACGGTGACGGACGCGCCCGTCTACCCGCGTGGACCGCCGCCAACCCCCGGCGTGTGGACCACCGCGACCGGGCAGTGGCTGTGGCGCAGCGCCGCCTGGCTCACGGAACCGCGCAGCAGGCCGCCGACCGGACCGTGACCGGTGCCGCCGACGACGAGCAGCTGGGCGCGGCGGGAGGCGTCGGCGAGCACGGTGCCGGCCCGTCCGCGTACCGACTCTCGGGTGACCGGCACCTCCGGGTACCGCTCGGCCAGACCGGCGAGCGACTCGGCGAGCAGCCGGTCCTCGTCGGCGCGCAGTTCGGACTCGTCGTACACCAGCGGCTGCATGTCACCGGGGCCGGTGGAGACCGGATGCCGGTAGGCGTGGGTCGCGACGACGGAGGCGCCGCGCAGGGCTGCGGTCCGGACCGCGAACTCGATCGCGGTCCGGGACGCCTCGGTGCCGTCCACGCCGACCACGACCGGCCCGTCGGTCTGCGCGGTGCCGCGGGCCACCAGCACCGGGCAGCCGGCCGACGCGGCCACCGTGGCCGTGACGGAACCCACCACGAGGGCGCCGAGCCCACCGAGGCCCTGATGGCCGAGGACGATCATCGCGGCGGTGGGGGCGGCGTCCAGCAGCACCGCGGCGGCCTCGCCGTCGACGATCTCGCCGGTGACCCGCAGGCCGGGCGCGACCGCGCCGGCCTCGTCGACCGCGTCGGCCACCACCTGCTCGGCCTGCTCCCGCAGTCCGGTGCCGGGTCGGTCGTCGGTGACCGCGGTGACCGGCGTCCGCAGCAGCGGCCAGATGAAGGCGTGCCGGACCCGCAGCGGCAGGTCCTGTCGGGCCGCCTCGGTGGCGGCGAGCCGGATCGCGGCGCGGGACGGCTCGGAGCCGTCCACACCGACCACCACCGCCGCGCCGTTGATCGGGTCCACGAGCACCTTCCCGCCGCCGGTCGTCGTCCGGAGCCAAGTATCGCGGCCGTGGCGGGCCCGGCGGGGCGATACCGGTGAGCGGCACCGGGTCGGTACGCTGACGGCGACTGCCGGGGAGGGAGCGTCGTCGATGGTGGAGCCCGACCAGCCGAGCACCGCACGGATGATCGATTTCTGGCTCGGCGGGGAGCACCACCACCCGGTCGACGTGGCGGCCGCCCGCGCCTTCGAGCAGGCGTACGGTCCCTGTGCCCCGGTCTTCCGGGCGCTGCGCGCCTTCCTGGGCCGCTCGGTCCGCGCGATCGCCGCCACCGGTGTGGACGGCTTCCTGGTCTTCGGTGCCGGTGTGCCGACGATGGGCAACGTGCACGAGGCCGCGCCCGACGCCACCGTCCTCTACACCGACGTGGACCCGGTGACCATCCGGTCGGGGCAGCAGATCCTGGCCGGCAGCGACCGGGCCGGGTACGGCTTCGGTGACGCCACGGACGTCGGCACGATCGATCCGGCGTTGCTGCACCGGTTCGTGCCCGGGTGGGGCCGGCGGCCCGTGGGGGTGGTGTTCCTCGGCCTCGCCGCCTTCCTCGACGACGAGACGCTCGCCCGGACCCTCGACGAGCTCTACACGGCTGCCGCACCCGGCAGCCACCTGGCGATCGACTTCGACACCGAGGAACTCGCCGGTCATCCGGAGGCACTGGCCATGATGGGGCCGGCGTTCCGGATGCGGGCGCCGGCGGCGTTCGGGCCGCTGCTGGGGCGTTGGACGCCGACCGAGGACGGCATCGTGCCGGTGACCCACTGGCGGCCGCAGGGCCCGCCGGAGGCGGTGCCGGACGCGTTCCACGGCGCGGTGGCGGTGCGGTCGGCCGGGTGACCATGGATGGAACCGCCTCCGTATGATGCTTGCCCCAGAGCAAGTATCTTCGGAGGAGCGACATGCCGGATGGGCCCACGGGGGTTTCGCGCGCCCTGCGCGAGGCCCCGCCCGATCGCGTGGTCGAGGCCGCCGACCGGGCCATCCAGTCGGTCCTGGGAGCGTCGGGCACCGTCGTGTTCGTCGCCGACTACCGGATCAGCGGCCTGTGGCCGGTGCTCGACGCGCGGCGGCCGGACGCGGCCGCCCACGCCCTCCAGGGATCGCTGCAACGCTGCTTCAGCAGTCAGCAACCGGTCCGGGCCGGCGGGACCGACGGCGGGTGCCAGCTCTACCTGCCGTTGTCGGTGTGGGGCGAGCGGCTCGGCGTGCTGATGGTGGAGATGCCCGAGGAGCCGTCGGAGAGCGTGGTGCGCCGCGCCGCGGACATCGCCGGTGAGGTCGCGCTGGCGATGCACGCCGCTGACCGGGAGACCGACCGTTACCGGCGGGCGCGTCGGCAGGAACGCCTGAGCATGGCCGCCGAGTTGCAGTGGGAGCTGCTCCCTGGGCGCAGTGTCAGCCACGGCTCGTTCCAGTTGGCCGGTCAGCTGGAGCCGGCGTACACGGTGGGTGGTGACCACTTCGACTGGTCGGTGGATGACGGCCGGCTCACCGTGACCGTGCTCAACGGCGACGGGATCGGGCTCACCGCCGCCCTGCTGACGGCGGTGACGGTGAACGCGATGCGCAACGCCCGCCGGTCCGGCGGCGGCCTGGTGGAGCAGGCCGAGCTGGCCTCCGACACGGTCTACTACCAGCACCGGGGTCACCGGCACGTGGCCACTGTCCTGCTTGAACTGGACTGCGCCACCGGCCGGGTGCAGGCGGTGGACGCCGGGTCACCGCACCTGCTGCGGCTGCGCGGCGGCACCGTGTCCCGGGTTCCGTTGGAGCAGCAGCTGCCGTTGGGCATGTTCGCCGAGACCCGGTACGCGCTCCAGGAGTTCGACCTGGACCCGGGGGACCGGTTGTTCGTGGTCTCCGACGGGGTGTGGGGCGCGGATCCCAGCGGACGCGAGACGTACGGGGAACGGGCGATGGCACGGTCCATGCGGGCCACGCGGTTGCAGCCACCGCCGGAGGCGGTTGGTACGGTGATGCGCGAGTTGCAGGCATTCCACGCGGACGCCGACCTCCGCGACGACGCCGTGGTGGTCTGCCTGGACTGGCGTGGTGCCGACGGCCGGACGCAGGACTGACGGCCTCGGGTGGTATGAGCGGGACAATCGCAGGGGACATCGGGTGGAGCGACCGAATCTCGCCGCGGCGATCGACGCAGCCGCTGAGTCGTTGGTGGGTGTGCTCGACTCGGCCGCCGTCCGGCACCGGATGGCCGTCTCGCCCACCCAGTTACGGGTGCTGTCGCTGCTCAGCAGCCGGCCGGAGACCAACATCAACGGCCTGGCGGAGCTGCTGGACGTCGTACCCTCCTCGGCAAGTCGGCTCTGCGACCGGCTGGAGGCGATCGGCCTGGTGCGCCGGGAGACCGACCCGAGGGATCGGCGTGAGGTCCGCCTGACGCCCACGGCCGCGGCGGAGGTCCTGCTGGGGGAGGTGCGGTCGCGCCGTCACGACGCCGTGCGGACGGTCCTGGAGCGGATGCCGGCGCGGGTGCAGCAGGACCTGCTGCGGGCGCTGAAGGCCTTCGGTCAGGCCGCGACGGCGCAGCCGCCGGACTCCTCGGCCCGCAGCGCCTGACCTCCCGCCCACCTGTCATCCTAGGATGCCCTAGCGGTGGTGACGGTCCTCACACCAGTACCGCACGAACACCACCGACAACACCGGTCGAGCGGGGCTGGGCGCGACGACAGCCCGCTATAGTGGCAGCGCATCCGACCGACCTGTGATCATCAACGGTGGGCGGTGGGCCAGGGGAGATCCCGGATCGGGATCACAGGGGGGTGCCGGCGCCAGCCGGCTCGACAGCGCGCACGGCGTTCCATGGCGGACCCAGGGGCCGAGGTGGGTCGCGTGCCGCGGAGGAGGTTCGGTGGCGCGTCGACCGGCTCGGGCAGAGCAACCACAGGCCCCCGAGGTCGACGCGCGAGGTGCCGGCGACCGGGTCCTCACCCTGCCGAACCTGATCAGCTTCGTCCGACTGCTGGGCGTTCCGGTCTTCCTGTACCTGTTCCTCGTGGCCCGCGCCGACGTGGCCGCGATCGTGGTGCTCGCGGTCGGCGGCACCAGCGACTGGGTGGACGGGTGGATCGCCCGACGGCTGCGTCAGGTCAGTCGCCTCGGCGAGTTGCTCGACCCGCTCGCCGACCGGCTGTACATCCTCGCCACGCTGGTGGCGTTCACCGCGCGCGACGTGGTGCCGTGGCAGTTCACCGCCGCGCTGCTGGCCCGGGAGCTGCTGCTGGCCGGTTCGCTGGTGGTGCTACGCCGCTACGGCTACGGACCGCCGCCGGTGCACTACGTCGGCAAGACGGCCACGTTCCTGCTGCTGGCGGCGTTCCCGACGTTGCTGGTGGCCGCCTCGGTGCCGGCCGCGTCGGCGGTGGCCGGTGCGGTGGGCTGGGCGCTGGCCTGGTGGGGGCTGGTGCTCTACTGGGTGGCCGGGGCGCTCTACGTGGTCCAGGCGCGTCACCTGGTCCGGGCGGCTGGTCGAGGAGAGACGGCATGAGCGAGCGTCGGCGAGCGAGTCAGCGGTGCCGTGGTGATGCCGGCGCGCAGCGAAGCGGAGTGTCGGCATGAGCGAGCGGAACCGGGGGTTCACCCCGGACTTCCTCACCGAGCTGTTCCAGAACCCGCTGGATCCGGGGTACGCCGACGCGGCGGCCCGTCGGGCGAGGAACGGGAAGCCGGCGCGTCCGGGATGGTCGGTGGGACCGGTCACGGTGGTGGTCGTGTTGCTGCTGGGTTTCCTCTGCGCGGTGGCGTACCGGCAGACGATGGCCGAGGAGCCGGGGCGCGCGCAGGCCCGGTCGGGGCTGGTCGGGCAGATCAAGCAGCGGCAGGGTGAGACGGACAACCTGTCCGTGCGCGCCGACCAGTTGCGCGAGGAGGTGACCCGGCAGCGGGAGGCCGCGTTGGGTGGTTCGCAGGCGGCGCGGTTGCGGGACCTGGAGGCGCGGACGGGGCTGGGTCGCGTGCGCGGTGACGGTGTGGTGGTGCGGTTGGCGGACGGTCCGAAGGCGGGGGAGCAGTTGGGCGGGACGAAGGCGGGTCCGTCGTGGGTGCTCTACAGCGACCTGCAGGCGGTGGCGAACGACCTGTGGGGTGCGGGGGCGGAGGCGGTGGCGATCAACGGCCAGCGGTTGACGGCGACGTCGACGATCCGGTCGGCGGGTGAGGCGATCCTGGTGGACTTCCGGCCGGTGACCGGGCCGTACGAGGTGTCGGCGATCGGTCCGGGATCGATGCGTGAGGCGTACGAGGGCAGCCGGAGTGCACTGACGATGCGCCGGGTGTCGCAGGTGAACGGGTTGTCGTTCGAGGTGCGCGACGCGGACCGCCTCACGTTGCCGGCGGCGCCGGAGTCGCGGCTACGCTACGCGGAGCCCGCGGTGAGTCCGAGTGCGTCGCCGTCGGGCGGTGACGAGTCGTCCGACTCGGGTACGTCACCCAGCCCTTCCGGAGGTGGTCGATGATCGCGGTGCTGGCTCTGCTGGCCGGTGTGGTGCTCGGGTTGTGGCTGGATCCGACGGTGCCGGCGGCGTTGCAGCCGTACCTGCCGATCGCGGTGGTGGCGGCGTTGGACGCGGTCTTCGGTGGGGTGCGGGCCAAGTTGGACCGGATCTTCGACGACAAGCAGTTCGTCGTGTCGTTCATCTCGAACGTGCTGGTCGCGGCCTTGATCGTGTATCTGGGTGACCAGTTGGGTGTGGGTGGTCAGTTGTCCACCGGTGTGGTGGTCGTGTTGGGGGTCCGCATCTTCGGCAATGTGGCGGCGATCCGCCGGCACCTGTTCCGGGCGTAGGTTGGTGTCGTGAGTGACGAGCACACCGAGACGGGTACGGGGTGGCCGAAGCCGGCGGGTCCGGCCCGGCCGGGTGGGCCGGCGGGGGAGCCGGATCCGCGTCCGGACGCGCCGGATCCCGACGAGTTGAGTCCGTTGTCGCCGCAGGGGCGTCCGGAGCCGGGTGACGGTGAGCCGGTCGTGGACCCTGACGGTTCTGAGGCCGTCGTGGGGGACGAGGCGGCGGTGAGCGCGCCTGTGGTCGGTCCGTTGCGGCGGTTCAGTTCGGCGGCGGTGATGATCGGTGTGCTGCTGGTGTTGTTGGGGTTCACGCTGGCGGTGCAGTTGAAGACGACGTCGACGGATTCGTCGTTGGCGGCGGCGCGGCAGGAGGACCTGGTCCGGATCCTGTACGACCTGGAGGCGCGGGAGTCGCGTCTGCGGCAGGACATCACCACGTTGGAGGAGAGCCAGCGCCAGTTGCGGTCGGGTGAGCAGGGACGCCAGGCGGCGTTGGAGGAGGCGACCCGGCGGGCGGACGAGTTGGGCATTCTGGCGGGTACGTTGCCGGCGCGGGGTCCGGGGTTGGCGGTGCGGTTCGAGGCGGGGCAGTCGAAGCCGATCTCGGCGAGCGGGGTGCTGGACGCGGTGCAGGAGTTGCGGGGTGCGGGGGCGGAGGCGATGCAGATCTCCGGTGGTGACCGCGCGTCGGTGCGGGTCGTGGCGTCGACGTATTTCCTGGACGGGGAGAACGGGTCGTTGATCGTGGACGGGCGTCGGTTGACGGGGCCGTTCACGATCACGGTGATCGGGGATCCGGCGACGATGCGTACGGCGCTCAACATTCCTGGCGGGGTGGTGGCGGTGGTGGCGGGCAACGGCGGTAACGTGATCGTTGAGGATCGTGAGGTTGCCGAGGTTTCGGCGCTGCACGTGCCGAGCACGCTGGAACACGCCCGTCCGGTCTCGTGAGGCCGGGTGGGGCCGGCACCGGTCGGACCGGTGCCACCGATGGATGAGGACGCTGCTGGTGATTCCTGAGGAACTGCGGTACTCCGCTGAGCACGAGTGGGTGGCGCCTGTCGACGGTGGTGCCGTGCGGGTGGGCATCACTCATTTCGCGCAGGACGCGTTGGGCGACATCGTGTATGTGCAGTTGCCGGAGTCCGGTGCGGTGGTGGCGGCTGGTGAGTCGTTGGGTGAGATCGAGTCGACCAAGAGTGTGTCGGAGATCTACGCCCCGGTGGGCGGTACGGTGTCGGCGCGCAACGAGGCGCTGGTCGACACGCCTGAGGTGATCAACACGGACCCGTACGGTGCGGGTTGGTTGGTGGAGATCTCTCCGGCGGATCCGGCGGCGGTGGAGGGTTTGCTGTCGGCGGACGCGTATCGCGAGTTGACCGAGAGCTGATTCGTTTTCCGGGCGGGCGGTCGGTGTGTGTGCCGCGCGTCCGGTTGCCCTGTTTTTCGGCGCTGGCTAGGCTCGCCCAGTCGACCGAGAACCCAATTAGTTGTGCGTCGCGGACAGCCTTTCCGGGCACGGAGAGCCAGCCGCCGGGTGATGTGTACCCGGCGGCCGGACCCGCCGTCTCCCGACGCCGACCGAAACAGATCCGTGAGGTGGTCCCCATGACTCGCCCAGGCGACGAGTTCCCCCCGCTCGACGTCACGTCGACGCTCAATCTCGGTTCGCTCGAGGAAGCGCTGGAGGGGCCGGACACCGATGTGGTGCCGAGCCGGATGTCCGGTTCGCTGCCGCCGGGGATGGCGCTGCTGGTGGTTCGTCGGGGTCCGAACGCGGGTGCGCGGTTCCTGCTGGATCACGACGTGACAACCAGTGGGCGGCATCCGGACAGTGACATCTTCCTCGACGACGTGACGGTGTCGCGTCGGCACGCGGAGTTCCACCGGGACGGTGGGACGTTCACGGTGCGTGACGTGGGCAGTTTGAACGGCACGTACGTGAATCGGGAGCGGGTCGAGGCCGCCACGTTGAGCAATGGTGACGAGGTGCAGATCGGTAAGTTCCGGGTCGTGTTCATCGCCGGTCCGCGCCCGGAGGGGGAGGCCGGCCGGGGGTGAACGAGCCTGCGGCTTCTCCGCCGTCCGGGGTGGGTCGTGCCCAGCCGTTGATGAGTATCGGCGAGGTGCTGGCCCAGTTGCGGGTGGATTTTCCTGACGTGACGATTTCGAAGCTGCGGTTCCTCGAGGCCGAGGGTCTGGTGGAGCCGCAGCGCACGGCGGCTGGTTATCGGAAGTACAGCTGGGACGATGTGTCGCGGTTGCGGTTCGTGTTGACTGCGCAGCGGGATCAGTATCTGCCGTTGCGGGTGATCCGTGAGCAGTTGGCGCAGTGGGATGCCGACGGTGCGGCGCCGGAGCGGTCGCGGCCGGCGTTGGTGGCGGTGGGCCCGGACGGTGAGGTGCCGGGGCGTGGTGCGGCGTCGTCGGTCGAGTCGGGTCAGGTGCGGCTGGATCGTACGCAGTTGGTGGCGCGCAGTGGGCTGGACGAGTCGACGTTGGGCGAGTTGGAGCGGCTCGGGTTGGTGGTGTCGGATCCGCCGGGCTGGTACGACGGCGATGCGTTGATCATCGCGAAGGCGGTGGCCGGTCTGGCGGCGTACGGGTTCCAGCCTCGGCATCTGCGGGGTTACCGGACGGCGGCGGATCGGGAGGTGGGTCTGTTCGCGCAGTTGGTGGCGCCGTTGGCGCGGCAGAGTGATCCGGCGGCGCGGGCGCGGGCGGCGGAGACGGCGCGGGAGTTGGTGGCGTTGTCGCAGCAGTTGCATGCGGCGTTGGTGCGGGTGGGGTTGCGGTCGACGTTGGGTCGGTGAGGTGCGTGTGCGCGCTGATCGGCGGGTTGGTGAGTGGCGTAGGCTTGCGGGGGTAACCCCTTCTGGGCACGGGCGTGGTGCGCGGAGCGCGTGAGATGGCCGTGTCGCGGTCCGTGTACCGTGCAGTGAAGGGCGCGGTGCGGCGTAGGTGACAACGACACGGAGGCGGCGGTGCGCGAGCTGAGCGTGGTCGGGGTTCGGGTGGAGTTGCCCAGTAACCAGCCGATCGTCCTGCTCAGGGAGGTCGAGGGTGACCGCTATCTGCCGATTTGGATCGGCGCGGTCGAGGCGACGGCGATCGCTTACGAGCAGCAGGGTGTCAAGCCGGCCCGGCCGTTGACCCATGATCTTCTGCGGGATGTGTTGGCGGCGTTGAAGGCGCCGTTGCGGGCGGTGGAGATCACCGAGCTGAAGGAGAACGTGTTCTTCGCCGATCTGTTGATCGGTGACGGGGTGCGGGTCTCGGCGCGGCCGAGTGATTCGATCGCGTTGGCGTTGCGGGTCGGTGCGCCGATTCGTTGTGCCGAGCAGGTCCTCAGTGAGGCGGGGATCGTGATTCCCGATGAGCAGGAGGACGAGGTGGAGAAGTTCCGGGAGTTCCTGGAGCAGGTGCGGCCGGAGGACTTCGCCGGTTGATCGGTGGTCCGGGCTGTGGGCCCGGGCCGGTGTGCAGGTGCGGACCACCATCGTGGCGTTACGGTCGGTGATGGTGATGGTCGTCGCTGTCGATGCGCGGCGTGTCGCGGCGGTTTCTCCGTGGTAACCCTGGGCGGTCGCTATAGGGTTGCCGTGTCGAGGGGTACGCGTCCCGGAAGCGACGTGTCACCGCACTGACGGGGAGGTTGTCCGGATGCACGAGCCGCGAGATTCCGATCCGGTTACGGGGTGGGACGAGTCGGGTGGGATGCCTGGTTCGGCGACTGACGGTGACGGTGCGGTGGGGTACCGGGGTGTGACGGCCTGCCATGCGGTGGGGATCAGTTACCGCCAGTTGGACTACTGGGCGCGGACGGCGCTGGTGGTGCCGAGTGTGCGGGACGCTTCGGGTTCGGGTACGCAGCGGTTGTACTCGTTCCGGGACCTGGTGGTGTTGAAGGTCGTGAAGCGGTTGCTGGACGCCGGGGTGTCGTTGCAGAACATCCGTAAGGCGATCGAGGCGTTGCGGTCGCGTGGGGTGGAGGATCTGGCGGGCATCACGCTGATCTCCGACGGGACGACGGTGTACGAGTGTCGTTCCCCGGAGGAGGTGGTCGACCTGTTGCAGGGCGGCCAGGGGGTGTTCGGTATCGCGATCGGTGGCGCGTTCAAGGAGATCCAGGGGTCGTTGTCGCACCTGCCGGCGGAGCCGGTGGGGGGCGTGGTGGAGCCGGAGCCGGAGGTTCCCGCGGGCGGGGATCTGGGTGACGAGTTGGCGGCGCGTCGGGCGCGGCGGCGGGCCGGCTGAGGGTCGTCCGCCCGCCGGTGTGGGCGTAGTTTTCTGCGGACGTTTTTGTCGATCACGCTGTGTCTCGGGTCGGGTCGTGGGTGTAGCGGTGGTGCGGTGCGGCGGGGCCGACACCAGTGCCCGCTGAGCAGCGTGTGCGGTGACGCGTGTACGGCTAGCCCCGATCGCCTTTGGTGATCACGCCGCTACGATGTGTGGTCATCTTCATCTGATCTGTCACGGTGTGTGTCCGCGTGCTGGCGGTGGAGATCCGTGCGGGACAGACGGGCGCGGCGCGGCACGCTATCGTCCGATCCGGTCCGCCTGACACCTCGCCGCGACGGCGGGGGTGCCGGTGGCGGGCGTCGCGCCGATTGCCGCGCGTCTGTGCACTCTCTCCCCTGCGGAAGGACTGACCTGTGACGGTCACCGACGAGACCATCCCCGTGTCGCACTTCGAGCGGATCGGTGGGGCCGCCGCGGTGCGGGCCGCCGTCGAGCTGTTCTACGACCGGGTGTTGGCCGACGCGGAGCTGGCCGGCTACTTCACCGAGGTGGACATGGCGGTCCAGCGTCGCCACATGGCGTTGATGCTGACCGTGGTGCTGGGTGGCCCGAACGAGTACGCGGGCCGGGACCTGGCTACCGCGCACCGGCCGTTGCAGATCCCGGTGGCGCACTACGTGCGGGTGGGTGAGCACCTGACGGCGACGTTGACGCAGTTGGGGGTGCCCGGCGACGTCATCACCGACGTGCAGGCGGTGCTGGCGGCGGTGCAGGACCAGGTGGTGGCCGGCGACGGCCGGGCGGACGCCTGAGCTGTGGACGTCTCTCGTCTGAAGCGGAGTTGGGCGTCGGTCGCCGCGCACGGTGACCAGGTTCCGCTGTACTTCTACTCGACGTTGTTCCTGGCGCATCCCGAGACCCGGCAGATGTTCCCGACGAACATGGCGGGGCAGCGGGACCGGCTGGTGACCGCGCTCGGTCACATCGTGTCCCAGGTGGACCAGGTGGACCGGCTGGTGGGTTTCCTGCAGGACCTCGGTGCCGACCATCGCAAGTTCGCGGTGCGCGCGGAGCACTATCCGGCGGTGGGTGAGGCGTTGCTGGCGACGCTGCGGCACTTCCTCGGTGACCAGTGGACCGAGGAGCTGGCGCAGGACTGGGCGGCGGCGTACGGGTTGGTGGCGCAGGTGATGGTCGAGGCGGCGCAGGCCGCCGAGGCGGTGAATCCACCGTGGTGGGTGGCGGAGATCGTCGGCCATGAGCGGCGGGGTTTCGACGTGGCGGTGCTGACGGTGCGTCCGCAGTACCTTCTGCCGTTCACGGCGGGGCAGTCGATCGGGGTGTCGCATCCGGCGGTGCGGGCGTGGCGGTACTACTCGCCGGCGAACGCGCCCCGTCAGGACGGCACTCTGGAGTTGCACGTGCGGGCGGCGCCGGGTGGCGCGGTGTCGTCGCGGCTGGTGTACGGGTGCGCGGTGGGCGATCAGCTGCACCTGTCGGCGGCGGTGGGGGAGTCGTTGACGTTGCGGTCGTCCGGGTCGGCGGATCTGTTGCTGCTGGCCGCTGGGACCGGGTGGGCGCCGGTGCGGGCGTTGGTGGAGCAGGTGTCCGCGGAGGGGTCGGGTCGGCAGGTCGACCTGTACGTGGGGGCGCGGTCGCGGACCGAGTTCTACGACGGTGACCTGCTGGAGAAGTGGGCGTCGTCGTATCCGTGGTTGCGGGTGACCCAGGTGGCGGGGGTGGACCTGGACCGGCCGGGGGAGTTCGTGCATCCGGTGGATCGGGCGCTGGCCGACGGCGACTGGCGGTCCCGTCACGTGTACGTGTGCGGGTCCGACGACATGGTGACGTACGCGGTGACGGCGTTGACCCGCGCCGGTTTCCATCCCGGGCGGGTGCACCACGAGGGTCCGGCTGCGCAGTGGTACGGCCCCGCGTGGCGTACGGCGATGCAGAGTCCTTCCGTCCCCGACGATTCCGGAGGTGTCCGGTGAGTGATGACCAGTGGCGGGCCGGTTCGGTGGGTACGGCCCCGATCGGCCGGTACGACGGCACCCCGGTGTCCGGTGGGGTGCCGGTGCGGTTGACCGCCGACCGGGTGCGGCGGTGGGAGTTCGGGTCGGCGTCGTTCGCCCGGCGTGGCTACGACCAGTCCGGGGTGGACCGGTTCCGGATGCAGGTGGCCGACGAGTTGGATCGGCTCTCGACGCGGGTGGCGGACCTGCGGGCGGAGAACGAGATGCTCACCGGCCATGTGGAGTTGCACCGGCACGGGGTGTTCCCGACTTCGGGTCCGACGCCGCAGGCCCCGGCGGCCAAGGAGGTGAACCTGCTGTCGGCGGCGCAGCGGGAGGCCGAGCAGATCATCGCGCAGGCGCACGACTACGCGCGGCGGGTCGCCGAGTATGCCCGGACCCAGTACGAGAGTTACGTGCGGGCGGCGGTGGAGGAGGCCCGGCAGCAGGCGGAGCGGGCGGTGCAGGACTACCGGGCGTCGGCGGGGCCCACCTTCGACGACGGGGTGGCCGCGCGGGAGGCGCTGCGGATCTACGGCGAGATGATGATCTCGCACATGCAGGCGGCGGCGCGGCATCTCGACGACGGTCGCGCGCAGTTGGCCCGCACGATGGAGCGCATCGGTGGGCCGGTGGAGGTGAACGCGGCGGCGGACCGGTCGTTGCCGCGTCGCCAGCAACCCTGACGGTGCTGCGGGGCGGCCGGTCGGGCCGGTGCGGGGTTGTCGCGTCCGCCGCTGGCTCGCCGACGGGCCGCCGGTTGGGGCAGCATGGTGCGGGTGGAGGACGTGATCGAGCAGGTGGCGGGTTTGGCCGCTGGCGGTGCGGTGGTGGTGCTCAGCGGCGCCGGCCTGTCCACCGAGTCGGGTATCCCCGACTATCGGGGGCCCAGCGGGGTGGCGCGCCGGCACACCCCCATGACGTACCAGACGTTCACCGGTGACGTGGCGGCCCGTCGCCGCTACTGGGCGCGCAGCCACCTGGGGTGGCGGTGGATCGCGCGGGCGGACCCCAACGACGGGCATCGGGCGGTGGCCCGGTTGCAGCGGGCCGGTGTGGTGACGGGGATCATCACGCAGAACGTGGACGGGCTGCACACGGCCGCCGGCAGCGCCGGGGTGGTGGAGTTGCACGGCCGCCTCGACGAGGTGGTGTGTCTGGGCTGCGGTCGGCGGACGACGCGGGAGGACCTGGACGGGCGGCTGCGGCGGGCCAACCCGGGGTTCGACGCGCACGCCGTCGCGATCAACCCGGACGGTGACGTGGATCTCGACGACGACCAGGTGGCCGGGTTCCGGGTGGTCGACTGCGGGGCGTGCGGCGGGATGCTCAAACCGGACGTGGTGTTCTTCGGCGAGACGGTGCCGGCGCCCCGGGTGGCGCGGTGTTACGCGATGGTGCGGCAGGCGCGGCTGCTGCTGGTGCTGGGGTCGTCGCTGACGGTGATGTCGGGGCGGCGGTTCGTGTCGGCGGCGGCCCGGCAGGACGTGCCGGTGGTGATCGTCAACCAGGGGGCAACGCGCGGTGACGGGTACGCGCGGCTGCGCGTCGACGCCCCGCTGGGCCGTCTGGTGCCGGCGCTGGCCGACCGGCTCTGCCCGGCCGGCGCGGATCCGGTGGTGACCGTCGCCTCCTGAGCAGGGGGCCGGGGCTTCGGTGTGGGCCGCCGGGGACGCTGGTAGCGTTGATCGTGCCGGTAGCACCCGCGTGGGAGAGACCGCCTGGCGGCAGCCGGGGCGGCGCCGAAGGGGCAAATCCTCCCCGGAACCTCTCAGGCAAAAGGACCGCGTGGGTCAGGCACTGTGGAGCGCCCGTGGGTGTGACAGAGGGGGAGGGCCGACCTGTCGACCCCGCCCCGCAGGAGCGCCCCTCATGACCTCAGAGTTCGCCGACCGTCACATCGGTCCCGGCCCGGACGACGAACGCCGGATGTTGGCCACGGTCGGGTACGCCTCGATCGACGAGCTGATGGACGCGGCGATCCCCGAGGTGATCCGCTGGCACGGTCGCCTGGACCTGCCGGAGCCCACCGGTGAGCACGAGACCCTGACCGAGTTGCGGGCCCTCGCCGCCCGCAACACCGTCGCCGTGTCGATGATCGGTCTCGGCTACCACGGCACGTACACCCCGGCGGTGATCCGCCGTAACGTGCTGGAGAACCCGGCCTGGTACACGGCGTACACGCCGTACCAGCCGGAGATCAGCCAGGGCCGGTTGGAGGCGCTGCTGAACTTCCAGACCATGGTGTCGGACCTGACCGGTCTGGCGACCGCGAACGCGTCGATGCTCGACGAGGGTACCGCCGCGGCCGAGGCGATGACGTTGGCGCGGCGGGCGTCGAAGAGCAGCAGCCCGGTGTACGTGGTCGACGCCGACGCCCTGCCGCAGACCATCGCGGTGATCGCCGGTCGGGCCGAGCCGCTCGGCATCGAGGTGCGGGTGCTGGACCTGACCGTGCAGGAGTTGCCGGCGGAGTTCTTCGGCCTGCACCTGCAGTACCCGGGGGCGTCCGGGGCGGTCCACGACCAGGCGCCGCTGGTGGCGGCGGCGCACGAGGTCGGCGCGTTGGTGACGGTGGCGGCGGACCTGCTGGCGTTGACGCTGCTGCGGTCGCCGGGGCAGATCGGCGCGGACATCGCCGCCGGCACCACCCAACGGTTCGGGGTGCCGATGGGTTTCGGGGGGCCGCACGCCGGCTACCTGGCGGTGCGGGCCGGGTTGGAGCGGATGCTGCCCGGCCGGCTGGTCGGGGTGTCCCGCGACACCGCCGGCGACCCGGCGTACCGGTTGGCGTTGCAGACCCGTGAGCAGCACATCCGGCGGGAGAAGGCGACCAGCAACATCTGCACCGCGCAGGTGCTGCTGGCGGTGATGGCCGGCATGTACGCCGTCTACCACGGTCCGGACGGGTTGCGGGCGATCGCGACGCGCACCCACGAGACGGCGGTGCGGCTGGCCGCGGGCCTGCGGGCCGGTGGCGTGGACGTGGCCGACGTGCCGTTCTTCGACACGGTCACGGCGACGGTGCCGGGGCGCGCCGGTCAGGTGGTGGCCGACGCGGCGGCGCGCGGGGTGAACCTGCGGCTGGTCGACGACGACCGGGTGGGGATCTCGTGCGACGAGACCACCACGCGGGAGCACGTGGGGGCGGTGTGGGCGGCGTTCGGCGTCGACGGTGTCGACGGCGCGGTGACGGCGGCGCTACCGGACGCGTTGCGGCGTACCGACGAGGTCCTCACCCACCCGGTGTTCCGGTCGCACCACTCGGAGACGGCGATGCTGCGGTACCTGCGGCGGCTGGCCGACTTCGACTACGCGCTGGACCGGGGCATGATCCCGCTGGGGTCGTGCACGATGAAACTCAACGCCACCACCGAGATGGAGCCGGTGAGCTGGGCGGAGTTCGCCCACATCCACCCGTTCGCCCCGGCGGAGCAGACCGCCGGCTACCGGGAGATGATCGGCCAGTTGGAGGGGTGGCTGGCCGAGGTGACCGGCTACGACGCGGTCAGTGTGCAGCCCAACGCCGGGTCGCAGGGGGAGTTGGCCGGGCTGCTGGCGATCCGCGCGTACCACCGTGACCGGGGTGAGGGGCACCGGGACGTGTGTCTGATCCCGTCGTCGGCGCACGGCACGAACGCCGCGAGCGCGGTGATGGCCGGGATGCGGGTGGTGGTGGTCGGCTGCGACGGCGACGGCAACGTCGACCCGGTCGACCTGGACGCCAAGATCGACCGGCACCGGGACGCCCTGGCGGCGATCATGGTGACGTACCCGTCGACGCACGGCGTGTACGAGACGGGCATCGCGTCGCTGTGCGCGAAGGTGCACGACGCCGGCGGTCAGGTGTACGTCGACGGCGCGAACCTCAACGCGCTGGTCGGGTTCGCCAAGCCGGGCCGGTTCGGGGCCGACGTGTCGCACCTGAACCTGCACAAGACGTTCTGCATCCCGCACGGCGGCGGTGGCCCCGGGGTGGGTCCGGTGGCGGTGCGCGCGCACCTGGCGCCGTTCCTGCCCGGTGACCCCGGTGGCGCGCCGGTGGACGGACGGCCGGCGATCTCGGCGGCCCGGTACGGGTCGGCGGGCATCCTGCCGATCCCGTGGGTGTACCTGCGGATGATGGGCGCCGACGGGCTGGCCCGCGCCACCGGGGTGGCGGTGCTGGCGGCCAACTACGTGGCGGCGCGGCTGCGGGAGCACTTCCCGGTGCTGTACGCGGGCAACAAGGGCCTGGTGGCCCACGAGTGCATCCTGGACCTGCGGCCGTTGACGAAGACGACCGGTGTGAGTGTCGACGACGTGGCCAAACGGTTGATCGACTACGGGTTCCACGCGCCGACGATGTCGTTCCCGGTGGCGGGGACGCTGATGGTGGAGCCGACCGAGAGCGAGGACCTGGCCGAGCTGGACCGGTTCTGCGACGCGATGATCGCCATCCGGGCGGAGATCGACGAGGTGGCGGCGGGACGCTGGCCGGCCGGGGACAACCCCCTGGCGAACGCGCCGCACACGGCGGCGATGGTGGCCGGTGACGAGTGGCCGCACGCGTACCCGAGGTCGGTGGCCGGCTACCCGGGCGGCGTGGACCGGGCGGGGAAGTACTGGCCGCCGGTGCGTCGGGTCGACGGCGGGTACGGCGACCGGAATCTGGTCTGCTCGTGTCCGTCGCCGCAGGCGTACGAGAGCTGACGGCAGCCGCGCCGGGGCGGTCGCTGCCGCCCCGGCGTCGCGTCGACCTGGTCGTGACGGCCCCCCTGGTGGGGACTAGCCTGGGTCGACGCGGGAAGAGTCGTGACGGATCGTGACCAGGTCAGGCGGCGAGGGCGTGTCGGGCGGGGCCGCGGTGCGGTGCGATGCTGCTGCCGTCGGGCAGCAGCTCGCCGGTGTCCTCGAAAACGATGACGCCGTTGCAGAGCAGGCTCCAGCCCTGTTCACGGAAGCAGGCGATGACCTTGGCAGCTTCCCGGTCGGTGGCTTCGGCGGAGGGACAGGTGGGTTGGTGCTGGCACATCGGGTTCTCCGGACTGTGGGGGCACTGTGTCATGGTTCACATGACCAGTGACGCACAGTACCAAGCAAACGCATGGTGCATCGAGCGGAAGTGTGCGTGGTCCGTGGGAAATCCGCTGAACGGATGAGCCACCACCAACCAGACGTCGTGGAAGCGCTCCCACGGACGGTGGTCGATCCGTCACCGTACGACCCCCCGGCCGCGCCCCCACCCTGCCGGGGCCGCCGCGTCGAACGCGCCCGCTGGCAGTGGCACCCCACCGACGGCGGCGACCCCGCCACCGCCGTCGAGGACTTCCTCGCCGCCCACGGCCTGCCCCGACACGACCTGGCCCGCCCCACCCGCCCCCACCACCCCGACGACCCCGTCTGCGGCGCCGCCCTCTACGTCTCCGCCGCCGCCGGCGCCCTGCTCGCCGGCGGCACCCCCGGCGCCGCCAACCCCGCCGACCTGCCCGAGATCGCCGTCGTCGTCTACGGCCACACCGACACCCCCACCACCCCCACCACCAGCGGGACGTGGTGGCGCGGCCCGTGGACCGAGAGCTGGACCCCCGAGGAACACGCCGACGCCGTCCGCGCCGTCCGCACCGCCATCGGCCACGGCGACGTCTACCAGGTCAACGTCGTCGGCCACGCCGCCGCCCCCTACCGCGGCGACCCCCGGCCCGCCCTGGCCCGCCTCGGCCGCCTCCCCGGCGCCCGCTACGGCGGCGTCCTCACCGGCGACGGCTGGGCCATCGGCTGCGCCAGCCCCGAAACCCTCGTCGAGGTCCGCGCCGGCACCCTGACCACCCGCCCCATCAAAGGCACCCGCCCCGCCACCGCCGCCGGCCGCGCCGACCTGCTCACCTCCGCCAAGGAACGCGCCGAACACATCATGATCGTCGACCTGGAACGCAACGACCTGGCCCGCGTCGCCCGCACCGGCACCGTCCGCGTCGACGACCTGTTCGCCGTACGCCGCTGGTGCGACCTGTGGCAGGCCGAATCCACCGTCCGCGCCGACGTCGCCGACGGACTCGGCCTGGCCGACCTGCTCCGCGCCGTCTGCCCCGGCGGCTCCGTCACCGGCGCCCCCAAACTCGCCGCCCTGCACCACATCGCCGCCCTCGAACCCGTCGGCCGCGGCGCCGGCATGGGCGCCCTCGGCTGGATCGGCCCCGACCACCTCGACCTCGGCCTGACCATCCGCACCGCCGCCACCGACCGCCACGCCCTGCACGTCTGGGCCGGCGGCGGCATCACCTGGGACAGCGACCCGCACGCCGAAGTCGCCGAAGCCGCCGCCAAGACCGCCCCGGTCCGCGCCACCCTCGACCCGCCCCGACCCGACCGCCCCACCACCGGCACCACCGACCGATAACCTTGCCGACATGACCATGCGGGACATCCGAATCATCGGCGACCCGGTGCTACGCACCCCCAGCGAACCCGTCACCAGCTTCGACGCCGACCTACGCGCCCTGGTCACCGACCTGATGGACACCCTGCTCGGCGCACCCGGCCGCGCCGGCGTCGCCGCACCCCAGATCGGCGTCAACGCCCAGGTGTTCGTCTACGACGCCGACGGCCACCGCGGCCACATGATCAACCCCACCCTCGAACTCTCCGACGACCTACAGGACGACGACGAGGGCTGCCTGTCCATCCCCGGCCTGTACTTCCCGACCCCCCGCGCCCTGCACGCCACCGCACACGGCTACGACCAGCACGGCGAACCCCTCACCATCGCCGGCAGCGGATTCCTCGCCCGCGCCCTGCAACACGAGACCGACCACCTCGCCGGCCGCCTCTACGTCGACACCCTGCGCGGCGACGTCCGCCGCCGCGCCCTCCGGGAGATCCGCGCCGGCCGCTTCGACTCACCCCGCCGCGCCTGACCCACCCGCCACCCACTCGTCCCGGGTGATCGCATACTCCACCTCACCGGCCTGCGCACCCGGCAACGGATCCGGCCACGGCAGGTGCAACGTCCGCACGTGACGCATCCCCACCGCCGCCATCGTCGCCCGCGACCCCACGTTGACCGCCATCGTCTCGGCGAAGATCCGCGACAACCCCAGGTCGGCGAAACCGTACCGAATCAACTCCCGGGCCCCCTCCGACGCCAGACCCCGACGCCAGAACCGCCGCGCCAACCGATACCCCAACTCGGCCTGACCCGTCACCGGCCCCTGATCGGCCCGCGACGGCGGCTCCAACAGCCACCACCCGACGAACTCACCGTCCACCGACCCCGCCCAGAACCCCAACCCCGGCGACCGCCGCGCCACCGCCAACCGCTCCCGGTGCCACCGCGCCACCTCCGCCGCCGACCGCACCGGCCCCAGGAACCGCATCACCTCCGCGTCGGCGTCCAACGCCACCTCATCAGGCAGATGCACATCCGCCAACGGCGCCAACACCAACCGCGCGGTACGCAGAATCACCTGAGACACGCGCGTCATCATCCCGGCCACCGGGCCACCACCGCCACCGACAATCAGCGGGCACCGGCGCGCAGCCGGAACTCGCCGTACTCGGCCACCCGGGTGAACCCCAACCGCCCGTACAACCGCACCGCCGCCCCGTTGTCGGCCTTCACGTTCAACGTCACATGGTCCACGTCGGCCCGTAACACCTCGCACAGCCGCGTCACCACCGCCGCCGCCAACCCCCGACCCCGCCACCCCGGCCGCGTCGTCACGTTCCCGATCGCCGCGACCCGATACGTGGGGGAGAAGACATGCACCCCCGCCACCGCCACCAACAGCTCACCGTCACTGACCCCCACGTACCGGCCGGTGTCCACCATCCGCGCGTCGAACCAGTTCCCCGGATACGCGACCGCGTACAACTCCCGCAGCCGAGGCAGATCCGCCCGCCCCAACACCACCCCCGCCGGCGACACCCCCACCGCGCGGGAAGGATCCGTCCACGCCATCTTCAGATGCGTCCCCGACGACGTCACCTCGAACGCCCCCGCCAACGCCACCTCCACACCGGGGGACAGGTGCGCCTCCAACCGGGCCGGCAACACCGGCACCACCTCACCCAGCAACGCCGACACCGCCGCCACCCCGCCCGGCCGCGTCAACGCCACCACCGTCGGCGACACCGCACCGTGATACAGCAACACCACCGCGTCCCCACGCCGAAACCACGACGTGTACGGCCAGAAGAAATCGTCCAGATCACCCAACTCGTACGCGTGCAGCCGAGGATCCCGCCCCAACAGACCCGCCAGGACGGCCCGGTCGTGTTCCGCGCGCACCGACACCCGCCGATGATCACACGCGCCGCGTCGCGCCGCTCACCCCGCCCGCCACTGGTCGTAGCCCAACTTCGCCACCAACGCCACCACCACCAGCAACAACACCCCCCGCACGAACCCCGCACCCCGCCGCAACGCCATCCGCGCACCCACCATCGCGCCCACGACGTTGCACACCGCCATCGCCGCACCCAACAGCCACCACACATGCCCCGTCACCGCGAACACCGCCAACGCCCCCGCGTTCGTCCCCGCGTTCACCACCTTCGCCATCGCCGACCCGTGCAGAAAATCCGCCCCCACCAGGGCCGTGAACGCCACCACCAGGAACGTGCCCGTACCCGGCCCGATCAACCCGTCGTACAACGCGATACCCACCCCCGCCACCAGCACCGCCACCACGACCCGCACCCGGGTACGCCGACCCGGCGACGCCGACACCCCCAACCTCGGCCGCGCCACCACGAACACCGCCACCGCCACCAACACCACCAACACCACCGGCCGGTACGCCGACGGCGGCACCGCCCCCGCCAACGCCGCACCCACCCCCGCGCACAACACCGCCAGAACCGCCGCCGGCCCCACCACCGCCCAGTCGACACGAGTACGCCGCGCATACGTCACCGCCGCCGCCGACGTCCCCGCGATCGCCGCCAACTTGTTCGTGCCCAACGCCGTCGCCGGCGGCATCCCCGGCGCCGCCACCAACAACGCCGGCAACAACAACAACCCGCCGCCACCCACCACCGCGTCCACCCAACCGGCCAACACGGCAGCGGTCAGCAACAGCGCGACAGTCGACGGATCCAGATCCACGGCGGCATTCTTCCCACCCCGAGACGACCGACGCCGCCACCTGTGGCCAGCCTCACCGGCCCCGACGCCGCCGCAACCACACCCCGACCGCACCCACCGCCACGAACACCAGCACCGAACAGAACAACACCCGCAGCATCGGGCAACTGTGCCACGGCGTCGATAAGGTGACACGGTGCGCCTGGCCACGTTCAACCTGCTGCACGGCCGGTCCCTGACCGACGGCCTCGTCGACCCCGCCCGCCTCGCCGCCGCCGTCACCGCCCTCGACGCCGACGTCCTCGCCCTCCAGGAAGTCGACCGCGACCAGTCCCGCAGCGGCAACCACGACCTCACCGCCATCGCCGCCCAGGCCCTCGGCGCCACCGAACACCGCTTCGCCGCCGCCGTCGTCGGCACCCCCGGCGAAGCGTTCCGCCCCCTCACCCACGACGACGACGGCCACGGCGAACCCTGCTACGGCGTCGGCCTGATCTCCCGCCACCCCGTCAGCAGCTGGCACGTCACCCGCCTACGCCCGGCACCCGTACGGTCCCCGGTCTACGCACCCGGCCCCCGCGGCGGCCTCATCCTGCTGCACGACGAACCCCGCGTCGTCCTCGCCGCCGTCCTGGACACCCCGCACGGGCCCCTCACCGTCGCCGCCACCCACCTGTCCTTCGTGCCCGGCTGGAACATCCGCCAACTCCGCCAGGCCGTCCGCGTCCTCCGCGCCCTGCCCGCACCCCGCATCCTGCTCGGCGACCTCAACCTGCCCACCTGGGCCACCCGCCTGGTGTCCCGCTGGCACCCCCTGGGCCGCCGCCCCACCTACCCCGCCGGGCAACCCCGCGTCCAACTCGACCACATCCTCGCCGACCGACAGGACCTGCACCGCCTACCACCGGTCACCGCCGTGCAGACCCCGCTGGCCACCATCTCCGACCACCGACCCCTCCTGGTCGACCTCGGCTGACCTCGCCGCCGCCCGCACCGCGTTACGGAACAGCATCGCCACCGTCACCGGACCCACCCCACCGACCCGCGGCGTGATCGCCCCCGCCACCCGCCCACACGACGGATCCACATCCGGCAACAACCGGCGCCCCGCATACCGCACCCCACCACCCACCACCACCGCACCCGGCCGCACATGATCCGGCCGCACGATCCCGGGCACCCCCGCCGCCGCCACCAGGATCTCCGCCCGCCGCGTATACCGAGGCCAGTCCGGCACCCCCGTGTGCACCACCGTCACCGCCGCGTTCGCCGTCGGCCGCTTCTGCGCCAACAACAGCGCCAACGGACGCCCCAACGTCGCCCCGCGCCCCAACACCACCACCTCCCGACCCGCCACCGGCACCCCGTGGAACGCCAACAACGCCTCCACACCCGCCGGCGTACACGGCACCGGCCCCGGCAGCCCGAGCGCCAACCGCCCCACGTTCACCGGATGCATCCCGTCCACGTCCTTCTCCGGGTCCAGCACCTGCAACGCCCGGTCGTAGTCCAACCCACCCGGCACCGGATGCTGCACCACCACCCCGTGCACACCCCGGTCCGCGTTCAGATCCGCCACCACCGCGTGCAGATCCGCCTGCGACGCCGACCCCGGCAACCGCACGTGCGGCGACGCGAAGCCCAACTCCGCCGCCTGCCGCTGCTTGATCCGGATGTAACCGGCGCTCGCCTCGTCGTCACCCACCAGCACCGTCGCCAACGCCGGAGTCACCCCCGCCGCCCGCAACGCCGCCACACCCTCGGCCACCTCGACCAGAACCTGCTCCGCCACCGGCCCACCAGGCAACAACCGGGCCGTCGTCGACGTCGTGGACATGGCTCACCTCGATCGTGGAGGCCCAGGCGGACGACCCCCACGACGAGCTCCCCGATGGTCCTATCCATCCCCGGTGCCGCCAGTCGCGTCACCCGTAGCCTTCCACACCCGACGCCGCGACCACCACCGTCAGCCCGGGGGACCGAACGCCAACGCCCACCGCAACGCCACGTCCCGCACCCCGGTGAACCGCCGCACCTGCGCCAACCGTCCCGCCCGCACCGCCATCGCCGCCATCCGCTGCGTCGGCACCCGCCGCACCCCGTCGTAGCGGGCCAACGCCGCCGACACGTCCGACTCCACCGCCAACGCCTCCGACAACGCCACCGCGTCGATCAACGCCTGACAGGCACCCTGCCCCAGATCCGGCGTCATCGCGTGCGCCGCGTCGCCCAGCAACACCCACCGCCCCCGCACGTACGTCGGCACCGGCGACAGATAGTGCACGTCGTGATGCAACATCCCGGCCACGTCGACGCGATCCAGCACCGCCGGCACCGGGTCGTGCCAGTCACCGAACCACCCCCGCAACGCCGCCAGATCACCCTCCGGCGGCCGGAAACCCTCCGGCGCCGCCACCGCCGCGTACCAGTTCGCCACCCCGGGACCCTGCGGCGTCACCCCGAACTTGCGCCCCGGACCCCACGTCTCCCCACCGGAGGCCACCTCCAACGGCACCGTGCCACGCCACGCCGTCACCCCCGAGTACCGCAGCGGGAACCGATCACCGAACATCGCCACCCGGGTCGCGCTGCGGATCCCGTCCGCGCCCACCACCACGTCGTACCCGTCACCCAGCTTCGCCGGACCCGCCACCGGCGCCCCGAAACGCACCGTGCCCGCCGGCAACGCCTCCGCCAACAGACCCAGCAACGCCGGCCGGGACAGCAGCAGCACCCCCTCACCGTGCCGCCGACGGATCCGCCCCACGTCCAACCGGGCGATCACCGTCCCGTCCGGGCGACGCATCGCCCCGTCCGGCTGCTCCCGACCCCGTTCCCGCGCGAGCGCACCCACACCGAGCCGATCCAACGCCCGCAACGCCGACGGCCAGATCCCCAACCCGGTACCCGCCCCGGGCAGCCCCGCCGCCCGCTCGAACACCGACACCGTCCACCCGGCGCGCAGCAGTCCCACCGCCACCGCCAGCCCACCCACGCCGCCTCCGATGACAGCCGCTGATCCTCGCATCACCCGACCGTACTACAGATGTAGTCGCAGCCACTACTGCTGTAGTCTCACCTCCGTGGACGCCCGCCAACAACGCCTCCTCGACGCCGCCATCGCCGTCCTCGGCACCCGCGGCCCCCGCCATCTCACCCACCGCGCCGTCGACGACCAGGCCGAACTCCCCACCGGCTCCACCTCCAACCGCTACCGCACCCGCGAAGCCCTCATCGCCGGCGTCCTCACCCGCATCCTCGACCTCGAAACCACCGGCTGGAACCACCTCGCCGGCACCCTCGACCACATCGACCCCGACACCTTCACCACCGCCCTCGGCGCCCTCGCCCACGACCTCACCACCACCCACCGCGCCCTCACCCTCGCCCGCCTCGCGATCTTCGCCGAAGCCGCCCACCACCCCGCCCTGCAACACCAGATCGCCCGACGCCAACACGACCTCGCCGCCTGGGCCACACCCCTGCTCGCCGCACTCGGCGCACGCCACCCCACCACCGCCCTACGGCTCCTGCTCGCCCTCCTCGACGGCCTCCTCAACAACCAACTCGCCAACCCCGACCCCGACTTCGACCCCACCGCCGCCATCGCCGCCGTCCTCCCGGCAGTCCTCGACGCTCACCCCGCCTGAGACCGCACCAACCCCACCAACGCCCGGTACGTGCGATTCACCCGCGCCGCCTCCCGCTGCTGCCCCGACGTCACCTCGATGTACGTCTGCGACGACGCCAACGACGCATGCCCCAACAACCGCATGATCTCCGCCGCACCCGCCCCGTCCTCGGCCAACCGCGTCGCGAACGTGTGCCGCAACGCGTGTAACCGCGCCCCACGCGGCACCCGGTCACCGATCCCCGCACGCCGGTAACAGGACTCCACCAGATACTGCAGACCACCCCGCCGCAACGCCTCACCCTCCCGATCCACCAGCAGCGGCGACCCCGGCCGCACCGACCGCGCACCGAACCGCCGCACCCGACTGTCCAGATAGTCCGCCAGCAGCGCGTCCAGATCCGGCTCCACCGGCAACACCCGAGGCCGCCCACCCTTACCGGCCACCTCCAGCCGGCGCTCACCCGGCCGACCCGCCAGCGAACCGACCCGCAGCGCCAGCAGCTCCGACAACCGCAGCCCGGCACACAACGCCAGCGCCAACACCGCCACGTCCCGCTCCGGCCACGGATCGCGCTGCCGACCTCGCGCCTGCGCCGCCGCCGCGAGCAGCCGCTCGGGAGTGTCCTCACCCCGCAGCGGCTTCGGCACCGGCAGCGGCGCCCGGGGCCGACCCACGGCCGGCATCGGATTGCCGGCCACCACCTGCTCGGCCACCAGGAACGAGAAGAAGCCGTTCCAGGTCGACCAGGCACGACCGACCGAGGCGGCGGCCCGGTCGGCGGCGAAGCGGGCGAACGCTGCCCGCATCAGCCTGGGGGAGAGCGCCTCGATCGACAGGGCGTCGAGGGGGAGGGGAGGGGTGGCCAGCTCCGCCGCGAGCGCGGCCACCGCGACCAGATCCCGCCGGTACGCCGCCTGTGTGTGCGGGGAGGGCTTGCGCGTCGCCCGCGACGTCAGGAACTCCTCGATCAGCACCTGGACCGCTTCATCCCTTTTGTCATGCATAAGGGATATTATGCATGATTTTCGGGTTCATGGTCGACCCAGGGGAGCGGGGCGGTTTCCGGCGCGAGCCGTGCCGGGCGTCGGAAAGGCGCCACGGGGCTGGTTCCTCGGCTGCGCCTGGATTGAGGGGTTCCCAGGCGGCGGCGACGTGGCGCGCGCGATAGGGGTGGGGCCGCCCGGACGTGCCGGTCGGTGCCGGCTGCGAGCGACCGGCACCGACCGGTCGGCGTGCACCGCCGGCTGAATGATCGTCGACGAACCGCACCGCGCCGGGATGCAAGGAAGGGTCCCTTGCTAACGCCTGGTGTATAGCAGGGGACCCTTCCTTACATCCCGGGCTGTGGTGGTGCCCCCTCTCGGGGAGCGCGTCGAAACGTCAGCTTTACATAATGTCGATTATCGAACCTGGGCTGACCGGCCGGAAGGACCCGATGGTGGGCCTGGATCGGTAGCATCTGCTCCTCGTGGACTCCGACAGCGTGATGGTGAACGTTCCGGCGGGACGTGTGGTGCTGACGGACCGGCGTACGCAGCGCAGCTGGCCGGTCGACGTCGGGCCGTACCGCCTCGCCGCGTATCCGGTGACCCGGGCCCGGTACGCCGCGGTCGTCGGTGTCCCCTGTGCGGCCGACGAGCGCCGTCGTCCGATGGAGACGGTATCCTGGTGGGACACGGTGCGGTTCTGCAACGCCCTGTCCGAGGCCGACGGGCTGCGGCCGGCGTACCGGGTCGACGGTGAGGACGTCGAGTGGGACACCGGGGCCGACGGGTACCGGCTGCCCACCGAGGCCGAGTGGGAGCATGCCTGCCGGGCCGGCACCGCTGGTCCTCGCTACGGGCCGTTGGACGAGATCGCCTGGTATCGCGGCAACTCCGGTGAACGGCTGCGCGACGTGGGCGGTAGGCGGCCCAACGCCTGGGGTCTGTTCGACATGTTGGGCAACGTCTGGGACTGGTGCTGGGACGTGTACGACCCCGAGGTGTACGGCACCTACCGGGTGTTGCGGGGCGGCGGCTGGTTCGACGAGAAGTGGAGTTGCCGGGCGTCGGTGCGGCGGCGCAGTCACCCCAGCTACGCGATCGACGACGTGGGATTCCGCCTCGCCCGCTCCGGTCACGCTCAGTAGTCGACCACTCCCCTCGTTCGGTGCGCCTAGGCTGCGGGTGTGTCGAGTGTCGTGGATGGGGTGGCGGGGGCGCTGACGGCGTACGCCTGTGGGGACGCGTTGGGGGTGCCATACGAGGGGCGTCCGCCGACGCGGGACGGTGACGAGGTGATCGAGACGCCTCGGGCCAGTGACCGGTGGGCGGCCGGGGCGACCTCGGACGACACCGCGTTGACGCTGCTCGTGGCGCGGTGTCTGGTGGACGGTGGCGGTGCCGTGGACGCGGTGACGTTCCTGTCGCGGATGGCGGCGCAGGATCCGCCGGTGCCGGGTGCGGGGCCGTCGACGCGGGCGGCGCTGGCGGCGTTCCGGGCGACCGGGGCGGTGCCCGCCGATCGGGAGGGTGGCACGAACGGCGCGCCGATGCGGGCGTTGCCGGTCGGGTGGTCGGTGCCGCCGGAGCGGGTGGATCTGCTGGTGGCGCGGACGGTGGAGGTGACGCGGGCGACGCATCGGGCGCCGGAGGCGTTGGCGTCGGCGGTGGTGATGGCCGGGTGTGCGTCGTGGTCGGTGGCGGGTGCGCCGATGGCGGTGGTGGTGGCGCGGGCGGTGGAGTGGGTGGAGGTGGCGCGGCCGGTGTGTGGGGACGCGCCACGGTTGGCCTGGTTGGTGGGTGCGGTGGCGGCGGGTGGGTGGTCTCCCCCGCCGTCGGGGGTCGGGCTGGACGCGGCGGAGACGGTCGCGGCGGTGCTGCACTGTGTGCGGGGCGCGGATTCGGTGCGGGGTGGGTTGGTGGCGGCGGTGCGCGGTGGTGGGGACACGGACACGGTGGCGGCGTTGGTGGGTGGTCTGTTGGGTGCGGGGTCGTCGGCGGAGGCGGTGCGGGCGGAGTTGCCGTGGAGTGGGTCGGTGGTCGGGCTGGACGCGGCGGAGGTGCGGCGGTTGGCGGCGGGTCTGGTGGCGTTACGGGAGTCGGCGCGGTGAGGTGGGCGGGTCGGGTTCGGTGGGCTGGTCGAGGCGCGGGTGCCCATGGGGTTGTTGATGGCAGGGTTCGGCCCCGGGGTGTCACGCACCCCGGGGCCGGTGGCGCAGGTTATCCGCCTGCGGTGGCGCGGTCGAGGATCTCGTGGGCGCTGCGCGCCACGGCCGCGTCGATGAGCCGGCCGTCGGCGGTGACGGTCACGCCGGAGCCGTCGCGTTCGGCGGCGGTCAGCCGGTCGACGATGTCGCGGGCGGCGGCCACCTCCTCGTCGGTCGGTGTGAAGACCTGGTTGACCACCGGCACCTGTGCGGGGTGGATGGCGGTGCGGCCCCGGAAACCCTGCCGCAGCAGCAGCCGGCTGGTCTGTTCGAGGCGGTCCGGGTCGCGCAGGGCGGTCTCGGTGGGGCCGACGGGCGGGGCGAGGCCGGCGGCGGCGCCGGCGAGCACCAGACGGGACCGCATCGGCCACAGCTCGGCCTTGTCCGGTCCGGGTTGCAGGCGCAGTTCGGCGGCGAGGTCGGCCTCGCCGAGACCGAGCCGGACCACCCGGCGGGCGGCGGCCACCGCGTCGGCCCGCCACACTCCCCCGGCGGTTTCCAGCAGGGCGAAGACGACCAGCGAACCGGCTGGCAGGCGGTGGGCGTGTTCGGCGTCGCCGAGCAGCGCGTCCACCTCGGTCAGCAGGTCGACGTCGGCCTTGGGCACCACGATGCCGGTCAGGTGTACCCCGGCCACCGCGCCGATGTCGGCGGCGGGGGTGTCGGCGTTGACGCGTACCCACCATTGGGGGCCGGCGGGTGCGTCGGCGAGGAATGTCGCGACGGTGTCCCGGGCGGTGCTCTTGTGGGCGGGTGCGACCGCGTCCTCCAGGTCGAGGATGCAGGCGTCGGCGCCGCGTGTCGCGGCCCGGGTCAGCTTGTCGGGCTGGTCCCCCGGCACGTACAGGTAGCTGCGGGCGATCGCGGGGGACGTGCCGACGGCGGTCACGGGCGGGTCGGGCGGGACAGGTAGCGGCCGCGTGGCTGCCCGACCACGGTGCCGTCGCGCAGGATCTGCTCGCCGCGCAGGAAGGTGTCGGTGACGCGGGCGGTCAGTTCCATGCCCTCGAACGGGGTGTAGTCCTGCGCGGACAGTGACTCGTCGGCGCGGACGGTCCAGGTGTGTTCGGCGTCGACCAGGCAGAAGTCGGCGTCCAGGCCCTCGGCGATGGCGCCCTTGGTGGCCAGGCCGAAGCGGCGGGCCGGCGCCCACGAGGTCAGCTCGGCGACGCGGGCGTAGGACAGGCCGCGTTTGGTGCCTTCGCTGATCAGGCCGGGCAGCAGGTATTCGGCGCCGCCGAAGCCGGATTTGGCGACGAAGATGTCGTCGTCGGGTTCGCCGAACTTGACCTCGGCGCGGCAGCAGGCGTGGTCGCTGACGACCCAGTCGAGTTGGCCGTCGAGCAGGTGTGCCCAGAGCGCCTCGACGTCCTCGCGGGGACGCAGCGGCGGGTTGACTTTGCCGCCGAGGCCGTAGGCGGTGTCGATGTCGGCCAGCAGGTGACCGATGGTGACCTCGCGGCGGAAGTCGACGTGCGGGAACGCCTGGGCCATGCGGATCGCCGCGTCGACGGCCTTGGCCGAGGAGAGGTGCAGCAGGTTGATGGTGGGTAGGCCGGTCTCGTGGGCGAGGTAGGCGGCGATGCTGACCGCCAGGCCCTCGGAGTGCGGTGGGCGGGAGGCGCTGTACGCGGCGAGGCCGGTCAGGGTGCCGTCCTGCTCGACCATCCGGGTGTACGCGGACATGATCTCGGCGGTCTCGCAGTGCAGGGACAGGGAGATCTCGTCGGCCAGTTCGGGGAACTGTTCGCGGGCGGCCTGCACGCCGCGCATGACGAACTCGAAGTGCGCGTAGTCGTAGCGGGCGTCGGGCGGGATCATCAGGAACGAGCTCTGGTCGGCGGAGCGTCCGTGCAGGCCGTGACCGCCGTAGAACATGAAGATCTTGAACGAGGTGACGCCGTGGTCGCGAACCAGGTCGGGGATCTCGTCGATGTGTTCGGCGGTCATCGGCGCCACGTGGAAGGCGTAGTCGACGAAGGAGCGGTCGTCGGTGGCGGCGCGGACCTCGGGGAAGAACTCGCCGTACGGTCCGCCCCGGTTGAGGTAGTACTGGCCGGTGCGGATGTAGTTGATGGCGGAGGTGACGCCGCCCTGCGCGCAGGCGCGGCTCTCGGTGGCGGTGTCCTGCGCCAGCGGGTGGTAGATGCCCCAGTGCTGGTGGGCGTCGACGACGCCGGGGAAGGCGAGCTTGCCGCCGCCGTCGACGACCGTGGTCGCCTCGGTGGTGTCGATGTGCGGGGCGAGGTGGGCCACCCGGCCGTCGCGTACGCCGATGTCCAGCGCCGTCGGCTCCGCCTGGTCGTGTCGTACCACGCGGACGTTGCGCACTACGAGATCGAAGGGTTGCATGATGTGCTCCTGATGGTCGGCGGGCGACGGGTCGCGGGTGGGTCAGTCGGTGGCGGTGCGCAGCCGGGTCAGTGGGCGCAGCAGGTCGGCCACGTCGGTGACGTCGGCGAGGCCGGCGACGGCGGCCACCACCTGGTCGGTGGTGTCCGGGTCGAGGCGACCGGCGACGTTGTCGCGGAACTTCATGGCCAGTTCCGCGTCGGACAGCGGTCGTTGTGGGCCGCCCCGGTTGGTCAGGACCTCTTCGCGCCAGGTCCGGCCGTCGTCGGTGCGGACGGTCACGACGGCCGGGAACTGGTAGGGGAAGATCTTGGTGCACTCGTCGTCGGCGACCACGTCGACGCGGGCCATCAGGGCCCGGCGGGCCGGGTCGCGGGCCAGGTCGTCGGTGAAGTCACCGAGCCCGAGGCCCAGGCCGCCGCCGCCGAAGAGGCCGGCGACCACCGCGTACGGGCCGCTGAACTGGGCCTGGTAGCCGGTGTCCGGGGTGCGTTTGGTGTCGATGGGCTGCCCGATGGTGCGGATCACGGCGGCGGGTACCCGCAGTTCGATGTGGTCGATGCGGTCCAGCGGCACGTCCTGGGCGCCCAGCGCCAGTCCGGCGTCGATGGCGGCGTGGGTGAAGTGGTTGGCCGGGTAGGGCTTGAAGAAGATGTCCGGCACCGCCCAGCGTTCACCGAGTCCGTCGGTGACCTGGGCGTGGTCGGCTTCGCCGCGCAGGAAGGCGGTGAAGAACCCGAACCGGCCCTCCAGCACGGTGGGTGGTCCGGTGAAGCCGCGTCGGACCAGGTCGGCGGCGGTGACGGCGCTGTGTGCGGCCCATCCGCAGTGCAGCCGTTTGACGGTGCCGCCGGTGCGGTTGGCCTCGATCACTCCGGCGGCCATCGACGCGGTCACGCCGAGCACGTCCAGCAGGCCGTCCTCGTCGAGGCCGACGAGCATGCCGGCGGCCACGGCGGCGCCCATCGCCCCGCAGATGGAGGTGGCGTGCTGGCCGTGTTCGAAGAAGACCGAGTTGTTCAGTTCCGGGTCGTAGCCGGCCATGCCGAGGCGGACGGTGACCTCGATGCCGACCGCGACGGCGGTGGTGAGGGCGGCGCCGTCGGCGCCGGCGGCCTGCGCGGCGGCCAGGGCGGCCGGCACCACGGCGGCGCTGGGGTGCAGCACCGAGGGTAGGTGGGTGTCGTCGTAGTCCAGCGAGTGGGCCAGGACGCCGTTGCCGAACGCGGCCTGCGCGGCGGGTACCGCCTCGGGTAGGCCGACGACGTACGCCTGGGGGCGTCCACCCTGCTCGGCGACGTGGTCGAGGGCGGCGTGGCTCGTGGGGAGCCGGTGCGCGGCGACGCACAGGCCGAGGATGTCCAGGACCCGCTGGCGCACGCTGGTGACGACCGGTGCGGGCAGGGGCGTGGTGCGGGCGTGGGCGGCGAACGCGGCGAGTTGCCGGGCGAGGGTCTGGTCAGGCATCGACGACCACCGCCAGCGGGCGTACGGGCGAGCCGGTGGCGCCGAAGATGGCCAGTGGCGAGAGCACGAACAGGAACTCGTGCACTCCGGCGGCGGCCAGTTCCTCCAGTGCCATGGTCTCGATGATGTAGACGCCGCGTTCGACCAGCAGCACCCGGTGCGCGGGCAGGACGCTGTGGCCGGCGCCGGGGCGCAGGCACTCGAAGGCGATGGTGTCCGCGCCGGCGGCGTGGATGCCCTGGTCGGCCAGCCAGGTGGCGCCGGCCTCGCCAACGCCGGGTACGCCGCTGTCGTGGCCGACGAAGCGGGTGCGGTCGTCGTCGCTGAACAGTCGGCCCCAGCCGCTGCGGATCAGTGCCACGTCGCCGGGGCGCAGCGGGGTGCCCTGCTGCTCGGCGGTGTGGGTCAGGTCCTGCGGGGTGATCTCGTAGCCGGCGGCGCAGCCCTGCGGGGTGCCCAGCGCGGCCGGCACGTCGAGCAGCACTCCACGGCGCACCATCGGGGCGATGGTGTGTGCGCCCAGGTCGGCGAAGCGTCCGCCGCGTCCGGCGGCGGCGGCGTCGGAGCCGTCGAACAGCCGGCCGTCCTGGGAGACGTGCGAGAAGGCGTCGATGTGGGTGCCGACGTGGGTGCCCATGGTGATGATGTCGTTGGCGGCGGAGCCGCCGTCGACGCGGACCGCGTCGCCGTGCCGACGTGGCAGGGCGTGCCAGAACGGCGGGTGGTTGGGCGACTGGGGCATGCCGATGCTCAGGCGACGGCCCAGGTCGTACACCCGGGTGCCGGCGGCGACGGCGGCCAGCAGCGCCTGGGTTCCGCTCGCCGGGTTGGTGGTGGTGCTCATGGTGGTCACGGCAATCCTTACCTTCGTGGTGGTGGCCGTCAGGCCACGATCTCCCGGTCGCGCAGGTCGGCGACGGTGTCGGGGGTGCAGCCGAGTTCGTTGACGAGGAGATCGTCGGTGTCGGCGCCGAGAGCCCGGCCGGTGAAGCGGATCCGGCCGGGGGTCTCGGACATCCGCCACAGGACGTTGTGCATCAGGACCTGACCGAAGTCGGGGTCGGGGACGTCGACGACCATCTCGGCGGCGCGGACGTGGTCGTCGGTGACGATGTCGCGGGCGTCGTAGACGGGCGCGACGGCGGCGCCGGCCTCGTCGAAGGCCCGCATGACCTCGTCGCGGGTGCGCTCGGCGATCCAGCCGCCGACGTAGGAGTCGAGCAGGTCGGCGTGTTCGGCGCGTTGGCGTCCGGAGGCGAACCACGGTTCGTCGATGACCTCGGGGTGTCCGACGAGGCGCAGCACCCGTTCGGCGATGGACTGGGCGCTGGTGGAGATCGCCACCCAGGAGCCGTCGCGGGTGCGGTAGGTGTTGCGGGGCGAGTTGTTGGTGGAGCGGTTGCCGTGCCGGTGGCCGATGATGCCGAGCTGGTCGTAGACGGTGGGTCCGGGACCGACGGCCATCATGATCGGTTCGAGCAGGCTGAGGTCGACGACCTGGCCTTTGCCGCCGTTCTGTTGGCGGGCCCAGAGCGCGACCATGGTGGCGGAGGAGGCGGCGATGCCGCAGATGCTGTCGGCCAGGCCGAACGCGGGCAGGGTGGGTGGGCCGTTCTCGTCGCCGGTGAGGTGGGCGAAGCCGCTCATCGCCTCGGCGAGGGTGCCGAAGCCGGGCCGGTGCGCGTAGGGGCCGCGTTGGCCGAAGCCGGAGATGCGGACGACGACCAGCGCCGGGTTGATCTCCAGGAGCGTGTCGGGGCCGATCCCCCACCGTTCCAGGGTGCCGGGTCGGAAGTTCTCCACCAGCACGTCGGCGGTGGCGGCGAGGCGGCGCAGCAGGTCGGCGCCCTCCGGGGTGGACAGCTTGAGCCCGAGCGTGCGCTTGTTGCGGGAGATCTCCTTCCACCACAGCGGTACGCCGTCCTTGGCGTGGCCGTGTCCGCGCATGCTGTCGCCGGCGACGGGGTGTTCGACCTTGATGACGTCGGCGCCGTAGTCGCCGAGGATCTGGCAGCACAGCGGTCCGGCCAGGATCGTCGAGGCGTCGATGACGCGCAGGCCGGTCAGCGGTCCGTCGTGCACGGGAGCCCCCATTCCTATCGTTCGCATCAAGCGAACGGTGTTTCGCTCAGCAGAATAGTTTGTTGTCAGGTGTGGGGTCAACGCACGCCCCTCACCCCCCGGCGGCGCGCAGCGCCCGTCGGGCGCGCAGCACCACCGCGGCGGCCACGGCGGCCACCACCGCCACGACCGCGCCGGTACGCGCGGAGAACGCGTCGCCCAGCCAGCCGTGCAGGATCGCCGCCGCCGGACGGATGCCCAGGAAACACATCGACCACAGCGCCATCACCCGGCCCCGCACCTCGTCGGCCAGGCCGTGCTGCATGGTGGCGTTGACGTCGCTGACCGCCAGCAGGTAACCGGCGCCGCCCACGGCGATGCCCACCGTGGCCATCACCGGCCCCGGACTGACCGCCAGCACCGCCATCCCGACGCCCAGGGCGGCCACCCCGACCGCACCGGTACGGCCACTGCCCATCACCCGCCGCAACCGGCCCACCCAGCCGGCGATCAACGCCGAACCGAGCCCGAAACAGGTGATGAAGATGCCCACCATCAGCTCACCGCCGCCGAAGCCCTCGGCGAACAGCGGTGACAGCGTGTTGATCGGCTCCATCGCCAACCCGATCAGGGCCACCGCCACCAGGCAGCGCACCAGTTCCGGCCGGGAACGGACGTAGGCCACCCCGTCGAACACGCCCAGCCGGCGCTTGCCGGCCCCGGGCTGCGCCCGGGGCAGCCGTACGCCGGCCAGTGCCAGCGCGAACACCAGGAAACTGGCGGCGTTGACGGCGAACGCGGCACCGGCACCGGCCAGCGCGTACGTGGCCGCCCCGGCCACCGGGCCGATCGCCCGGGACAGGTTGAAGGTGAGCGAGTGCAACGCGATGGCCTGCGGGACGTCGGCACGTCCGACGATGTTGGGCACCAGCGCCTGGGCCGCCGGCCCGGTGATCGCCTGCCCCACCCCGGACAGCGCCACGAACGTCAACAGCAGCGGGGCGTTGAGGAGGTCCAGGAACGCCAGCACCGCGAGCACCGCGGCGGCGGTCCCGCCCAGCGTCTGCCCGACGATGATCAGCAGCCGCCGGTCGACCCGGTCGGCCACCGCCCCGATCACCGGTGCCAGGACCAACTGCATCGCGAACTGCAACGCGGTGACCAGCCCCACCATGAAGGCGGAGCGGGTCAACGCGAAGATGGTCAGGATCGCCGCGACGTTCTGGAACCAGGTGCCGGTGTTGGACGCCAGCGACCCGAAGAAGTACGGGCCGAAGCGGCGGTCCCGCAGCAACGCGAGCCCGCCGCGACCCACCTCCTCGGTCGCCGCGTCGGGCGGGCGGTCAGCCTGCGGCACCCGCGCCACCCAGGCCGTACCCCTGCGGTGTGCCGGCCGTCAGCGAGGTCCACACCGACTTCGGCCGCAGGAACAGCCGGGCCGCCTCGGTGCCGTTCTCCCGCCCGTACCCGGACAGGCCCACCCCGCCGAAGGGCACCAGGTCCGACAGCACCCGGTACGTGTTGATCCAGACCGTGCCGGCGCGGACCTGCCCGGCGAACCGGTGCGCCCGGGCGATGTCGGCGGTCCACACCCCGGCGGCCAGCCCGAAGTCGGTGTCGTCGGCCAGCCGCAGCGCCTCGGCGTCGTCACGGAACGACGACACCGCCAGGACCGGGCCGAAGACCTCCTCGCGCAGCAGCCGGGCCTGCGCGTCCAACCGGTCGAACACCGTCGGCGGCACGTAGAAGCCGTCGCGCAGCCGCTCGTCGTCGGGCAGGGCGGCCTGCGCCACCAGCCGTCCGGCGGCACGGGTCTCGGCGATGAACTGCGCCGTCTTGTCCCGCTGCGCCGAGGTGATCTGCGGACCCAGGTCGGTGTCGTCGTCGAACGGGTCACCGACGCGCAGTCCGCGTACCCGCTCCGCGATCCGGTCGAGGACCTCGTCGTAGACCGACTCGTGGACCACCAGCCGGGAACCGGCGATGCACATCTGGCCGCAGGAGGCGAAGACGCCCAGCACCACCGCGTCGACCGCCCGGTCCAGGTCGGCGTCGCCGAAGATGACCTGCGGTGACTTGCCGCCCAGCTCCAGGGCGACCGGCGTCAGGTGCTCCGCCGCCGCGCGGGCGATCGCCTTACCGGTGTCGTGGTGCCCGGTGAACACGATCAGGTCCACGTCCGGATGCGACACCAGCGCCGCGCCGGTCTCCCGACCGCCGGGCAACACCGCCACCAGATCCTCGGGTACGCCGGCCTCGGTCAGCAGCCCGGCCAGCCGCAGGGCGGTCAGCGGGGTCTCCTCGGCCGGCTTGAGCAGGCAGGCGTTGCCGAACGCCAGCGCCGGGGCGATCTTCTTGGCGGCGAAGAAGAACGGCACGTTCCACGGGATGACCCCGGCGACCACGCCGTGCGGCTCCGGCACCGTGTACGTGTGGTACTCCACGCCGACCGGGATGGTCTCCCCGCGTACCTGCTCGGCCCAGCCGGCGTAGTAGCGGAAGCTGCCGGCCGCCCGGCGTACCTCCCGCCGCGTGTCACTGAGGATCTTGCCGGTGTTGCGGGTCTCGATCTCGGCCAGTTCCTCGACGGCGGCCTCGATGAGGTCGGCGACGGCGTGCAGGATCCGGCCGCGTTCGCTGCCGGTGCGCCGGGCCCAGGCCGGTTGCGCGGCCCGCGCCGCGCGGACCGCGGCGTGCACCTCGTCCGGCGAGGCGGGCGCCACCCGGGCCAGGACCCGGGCGTCGATCGGGGAGACGACCTCAGCCATCACTGGTCCCTTCGTCAGCGGCCGGGGTGCGCGCCCGGCGATCCGGGTCCATCGACCCGGTGAGGTGTTCGGGCACCCAGACGTCCAGCACGGCCGGTACCCGGTCGCGCTGCACGGCGGCACGGGCCCGGTCCAGGGCGGCGCTCAGATCGGCCGCGCGCACCACCCGCTCGCCGTAGCAGCCCTGCGCGCGGGCGTGCGCGGCGAAGTCCGGCGACGGGGTGAGGTGACCGCCGAGGACCGTGGGTTCGGCGACGGCCAGACCGTCCGGGTAGTGCGCGGCCAGCGTGGTGGTGCCGGTGCGGTACCCGCCGTTGTTGACCACGACGGTGACGATCGGGGCGTCGTGCTGCTGCTGCAACCACAGGCACGAGTCCGGCGAGCCGAACAGGTAGGAGCCGTCCCCGGTGACCGCGACGGCGTGCGCGCCACCGGCGGCGATGCTGGCGCCGGTGGCCGCGGCCACCGACCAGCCGAGGCTGGAGCCGCCCTTCTCGAACAGGGTGCCCGGCTTCGTGCGGCGCACCGCCGTGGTGTCGAAGACCTCCCAGGTGAGCAGGTCGTCGGGGTGCAGGTGGGCGTCCAGTGCCGCCGCGATCAACGAGGGGGTGGGCACACCGCCGGCCGCTCCCCTGCCGGCGGTGTGCCGCTTGGTGCCGACGCCCGGGGGGCGCTCGCGGCGCTGCCGCACCGTGTCGGCGTCGCCCGAGCCGACCTCGCCGAGCACCGCGGCGAGGAACGCCGCCGGGTCGGCGGTCGTGCGGGCGTCGGCCCGCAACTCGTACAGCGGGACCCTGCTCTCGATCGGGTCGGGTCCCACCCAGCCGATCCACGCGTCCTCGGCGGGCTGTTCCACCGCGGGCATCCACGGCACCGGGTGGTCCAGTACGACGACGACGTCGAACTGGTCCAGCGGCGCGCTGGTGTGCCACGGGTTGTCGTCGGGCAGGTTGACCCGGTAGCGGGAGGCGCGCACCTCCACGCCCAGGGTGTCGGCCAGTTCGGCGAGCAGCCGCACCGCGCGGGGGTTCTCGCCGACCCGGTCGGTGACCACCACCGGGCGGCGGGCGGTCCGCAGGCGGCGGGCCACCTCGCTGACCATGCCGGGGTCGCCGGGACCCAGGGTCGGCACGCCGAGCGCCTGGGCGCTGGGCACCCGGTCGCCGACGGGCACCGGGTGGCGTCCCACCTCCTCCGGCATCGCCAGATAGACCGGCCCGCGTCGGGGTGCCAGCGCGACCTGCAGGCCACGCGCCACGACCAGGGCGGCGTCGTCGAGGGCGGAGAGCTTGTAGTCCCACTTGACGTACTGGCGCACGATCGCGCCCTGGTCCCAGCGCTGCTGCTTCCAGAACACCGGCGAGGTACGCGATTCCGCGCGGGTCGGCGGATACCCCGACATGATCATGATGGGGTGGTCGCCCCACATGGCGTTGTGGATCGCGCCGCCGTGGTGCAGCAGACCGAGGTCGGCGTGGGCGGCCGTCATGCTGGGTCCACCGGAGACCATGGTCTCGCCCATCGCGGCGGTCAGCGCGACGTGCTCGTGCGGACAGGTGATGATCTCCGGGGTCGGCTCGCCCTTCTGGCGTGCCTGCGCGCCGGCCTCCTGGAAGGAGGTCAGCTCGGAGCCGCTGTTGAACCAGAGCCGGCGCACCCCGCTGGCGGCCGCCGCCGCGAGGACCGCGGCGGCGCCACCGACGGCGGCCGGGTCGGCCGTCACAGCTCCCTCGCGCGGGCGAGGTAGTCCGGGTAGATGAGCTTCTCGATCGGCGCGGCGGAGTTGACCAGCTTGGCCTTGACCAGGCTCTCCTGGCCGGTGAGCCAGGTCTGCGGGTTCATCTGCAGGGTGTTCTCCGGGCCGGCGGCCTGCCAGCTCTCCACCAGCAGGGGCAGCTCGGCGCGGGCCTGGGCGGCGTCCGCCTCCGGGTTGTACTTGCGCAGGTCGTTGATGACCTGCTCCCAGTTCTCCTCCTTGCTGGCGTAGTCGATGGCCTTGAGTACACCGGCCAGGAACCGCACCGGCATGTCGCTGTCCGACTCGACCATCTTGAGGCTGGTGTTGTACGAGTCCGAGGGCATCGGCGCGTGCTCGTCGGTGCTGAAGAAGACGACCTCGCCGATCTCCTTCTGGATGGTGGCCCGGTCGGTGTTGACGCAGATCCAGGCGTCCACCTCGCCCCGGCGCGCCAACTCGTACGCGGCGGTGCCGACACCGGTGACCGGACGCTGCACCGACCCGGGGTCGATGCCCGCGTTGATCAGCATCACGTCGAGCAGGTTCTCGGTGGCGCCGCCGGTGGAGACGATGCCGCAGGTGCGTCCGGCGAGCTGGGCCGGGCTGCGGATCGGGTCGTCGGGCAGGGACACCACCTCGAACTGCGACTTCTGCCGGACGCTGGCGATGCTGACGAACGGCGCGTCCTCGTTGGCCACCGCGATGATCGCGTTGATGCCGTTGGCGCGGGTCATGTCCGCCGAGCCGCCGAGGACGGCCTGGATGGCGGTGGCGGTGCCCTGCCCGCCCTTGATGTCCAGGTTGAGGCCGTGCTCGGCGAAGTAGCCGCGCTCCTTGGCGACCATCGTCTCCACGAAGCTCAACGTCAGGCCGGAGGCGGTCATGTACGAGCCGTTCAGGCTGCCGTCGGCGTTGACCTGGTTGTCGTCGCCGCCGCAGCCGCTGAGCATCAGGGTCATGCCGCCGGCGGTGGGCAGCAGCAGCCCGGCGGAGGCGCCGAACCGCAGGAGCGAGCGCCGGGAGACCGGCGCGCCGAAGGAGGGGTTATGTGTCACGGAGGACTCCCGGGGCGAGGAAGGTACGGATGGGTGACGGATTTGGGCAAGGAGAGGTCCGCCAGTGCCGCGTCGCGGCGCCGACCGGGTCGTGTGGTGTGTCAGGTGAGAGCCGGGCCGTCGGTCAGGGGCGGCGGCGCGGCTGCACGGACTCGTGCCAGGGGATCAGCAACCGGCGAGCGCCGGTGACGATGCTGTAGAGGGTGAAGCCGAACAGGGCCATGATCAGGATCGCGCCGAACAGCTTGTCGACCTGGAGGTTGTTCTGCAGGTTGACCGCGTACCGGCCGAGGCCCTTGTCACCGCCGAGGTACTCGCCGACGATCGCGCCGATGGTCGCCTGGACGACCGCCAGCTCCATGCCGGCCAGGATGAAGGGCATCGTGTACGGCAGGTCGGCCTTCCAGAACCGTGTCCACCGCGACGCCTTGAGCGTCGTCATCAGGTCGTGCATGGAGCCCGGCACCGACCGGACACCGAACGAGGTGTTGATCAGCAGCGGGAAGAAGGCCAGCAGCGCGGCGATGACCACCTTGGAGGAGGGGCCGAAGCCGAGCCAGAGGATGAACAGCGGCACCAGCGCGACTTTCGGCACCACCTGGGTGGCGACGATGAACGGCCGGACGATCCGGTCGAACAGCGGCGACTTGCCGATCATCAGGCCGAGCCCGACGCCCAGCACGATCGCCAGCGCCAGACCCATCATGACCTCGTAGAAGGTCGTCCAGATGTGGGTCCGCCAGACGAACGGGTCGACGATCTGCTCGCTGAACGCCTTGAACACCGCCTCCGGCGGCGGCAGCACGAAGCGGGACAGGTCGGTGACCTCGACGTAGATCTTCCACGCCACGAGGAACAGCGCGATCAGCAGGGGGCTGGTGTAGAAGGACAGCCACCGGTTGTTGCGCAGCCGCTCTTTCCAGGTCGGCGGTGGTGGCTTCAGCAACTCTTCGGCGGAGGGTGTCGGCGCCGGCTGGCGCTCTTGAGTGGCAGTCACTGTGCGGCACCTCGGTATGCGGTCAGGCCGAGACGGCGGATCGGTTGTCGGGGTCCTGCACCGCGCCGATCTGTCGACGCAGCTCGGCGGCGAGATGGCGGAACTCGGCGGTCTCGGTCATGTCGATGGTGCGCGGCCGGGGCAGCGTCACCTCGGTGATGGAGTGGATGTGGCCGGGCTTGGTCCCCAGCATCACGATGCGGTCGGCGAGGAACACCGCCTCGGAGACGGAGTGCGTCACGAAGACGACCGTCTTGCGGTTCTCCAGCCAGATGCGCTGCAGCTCGGAGTTCATCATGTCGCGGGTCTGCGCGTCGAGCGCGCCGAACGGCTCGTCCATGAGCAGCACCTGCGGGTCGTGTGCCAACGCGCGGGCGATGGAGACCCGCTGGCGCATGCCGCCCGACAACTGGTGCGGGTGCTTTCCCTCGGCCTCCGGCAGGCCGACGAGTTCGAGCATCTCGCGGACCCGCGCGGTGCGTTCCCGGCGGCCGACGCCGGCCATCTCCAGCGGCAGGGCCACGTTGGCGGCGGCGGTCCGCCAGGGCATCAGGGTGGCCTCCTGGAAGACGAAGCCCAGAGGGCGGTCGCCGTCGGACCGCGTGCCGTGGTCGAGGCTCACCCGGCCGACGGTCGGGCTCTCCAACTGACCGATGATGCGCAGCAGGGTGGTCTTGCCGCACCCGGAGGGCCCGAGCAGCACGACGAACTCGCCGTCGGCGATGTCGAGCGAGACGTCGCTCAGGGCGAGCATCGACTGCCCGCCGGCGCCGGCGAAGACCTTGCTGACGCCCTCCACTTTGATCGCACTCATGGGCTACCCCTGTCACCGACCGGCCCGCGTTTGATCGCGAGATTGTTCGCTTGTGCAGTACGCCGTTCTGTTGGTGCGAACGTAAGCTATGTTCGGCGGCAAGGTCAATGGCCTGTAGGACCCGACTCGGCATCATCGATCCGGATCAATCCCCTGATTTGGGAGAAAACCTCATGAAGTACCCCCCGTGGCGGACCGCGGTGCTGGTCATCGACATGCAGAACGACTTCTGCTCCCCCGCCGGGGCCATGGCGACGCTCGGCGCCGACGTCGGTGTCAACGCCGATCTGGCCCGCCGGCTGCCCGGATTCCTGGACCCGGCGCGGACCGCCGGCTGCCTCGTCGTCTGGGTCCGGCAGGCCGCCCACGACCAGCTCGTGTCACCGGCCCGCCGGGCCCGCGCCGAGGCGATGGGCCGCAGCCCGCTCAGCGTCTGCGAGGCGGGCTCCTGGGGCGCCGAACTGGCCGACGGGCTACGCCCCGCGCCCGGCGACTGCCACCTGGAGAAGACGCGCTACAGCGCCTTCGTCGGCACGCCCCTGCACAACCTGCTGCGGGCACACGAACGCGACCACGTGGTGGTGGTCGGCACGGCGGCCAACGTCTGCGTCGACTCGACCGTGCGCGAGGCGTACATGGCCGACCTGGCCGTCACCCTGCCGACGGACATGGTCGGCTGGACCCGCCCGGACCTGGCCGAGCCGGCGATCCGCAACCTCGGGTTCTACTTCTGCGAGACCACGACCTCGGCCGAGCTGCTGTCGGGCTGGTCGGCCGAGGCACGGGCCACCTGACGGCGAGGACTGCGACGCTTGGCCGGTGGCGCGGCCTCGGCCGACTCCGGGGCGGACTGGTAACCCAGCTCGGCGCTGACCTGGCGGGCCGCGTCGGCCACCAGATCGCCGTACTCGGTCAGCAGGCGCGAGGAGAAACGGTCCTGCGGGCCGCAGAGCGACAACGACCCGTAGACCTCGCCGGAGGCGAGCCGGATGGCCGCCGCCACGCTCGCCGCACCCGCCTGCCGTTCACCCCGGCTCACCGCGTAGCCCTGCCCGCGTACCGCCCGCAGGTCCTCCCAGAGCTGCTCGACGGAGGTGATGGTGGCCGACGTCATCGACACCAGCTCATGCGTGGACAGATACTCGGACACCTCGGCGTCGGGCAACGCCGCCAGGATCGCCTTGGACGACGAGCCGGCGACCAGCGAGTGCCGGGAACCGAGCGTGACCGACATCCGGATCTCGTGCGGCGAGAGCACCTGGTCGGTGTAGACGCGCACCCAGCCCTGCCGCATCGACAGCGTGGCCGTCTCCCCGGTGATCTCCACCAACCGTCGCATGTGCCGGTTGGTGGTCGCCTGCACGTCGATGGCGCGCAGCGCGGCCAGACCGGCGGCCAGCGCCCCCGGTCCCAGGCGGTAGCGCCGGGTCTCCTCGTCGAAGGTGACGAACTGGTTGGCCGTGAGCTCCTTGAGGATGCGGTGGGCCACCGCCTTGGGCAGACTCAGGTCCCGCGCGACGGTGGAGACCCCGACCATCTCGGGGCTGCGTTCGGCGAGCAGGTCGATCACGGCCAGCGCGCGACCCAGGCCGCTCGCGGTGTAACGGTGGCCGTCCGCCGGCTCACTCACCGGCACCGCTGACTCCATTCGACAGTGACCTCTCGTGCGTGCCGTCGGGCGGGCACCGGCGTGCGGCGCCTAGTGCTGGATCCCGAGCATACTGACCCGCCGCAGATACGCTCGGGCCTCCTCGGCGTTGTCGGCCACCGCCCGCAGCCGGACCAGCCGCTCCCGGCGCCCGGCCAGGTCGGCCGCGTCCGCCGAGGTGCGGTTCTCGGTGGTGGTCGGCTGCACGAAGCGCTCGGCGATCGAGCGGCGTCGCTGCGCGTACGCGGTGGTCGCGGTCTCCTGGTCGGACTCGGCCAGCGCGGCGGCCACCGCCATCGCGTCGTGGATGCCGGAGTTCAGGCCCATGCCCCCGGTCGTGCTGCTCAGGTGGGCGGCGTCGCCGGCCAGCAGGACCCGACCGATCCGGAACGAGTCGGCCAGCCGTTGGTGGCTGCGGTACATCTGGTGCTGGTGCAGCGGCAGCAACCCGTCCGGCGGCGTCGGCGAGCCCAGCAGCAGCTCCACGGCGGCCAGGAAGTCCGGGTGCGTGCCGGTCGGCGGTTCGTCGTCGACCCCGGTGTTCGTCGACAGCGCGGCGCGCCAGATGTCCGGGGTGCGGATCAGCGAGAACCGGCCGCGCGGGCCGGACCAGTAGCCGACCTCGCTCAGGTCGGGCACCGCGTCCTCGAACCGGAACGGCGTGGCCACCACCAGGCTCATCGACGGGTACGTGAAACCGGGGAACGGCACGTCGAGCAGCTTGCGGGCGATGCTGTGCGCCCCGTCGGCGGCCACCGCCCAGTGGCACGACACGGTACGCCGCCCGCCGTCGACGGCCACCTCCAGCTCGACGCCGGTGTCGTCCTGGCGCAGCCCGACCACCTCGTGGCCGAAACGCAGGTCCACGTTCGGTGTCTCGGCGACCGCCCGACGCAACTGCCGGACCAGCTTGTACTGCTCGTACTGGAGCCGGAACGGGTAGCGTGTCTCGCCCTCCAGCAGGTCGTAGGAGAACTGGGCGGACTCGGTCAGTTCGAGGTCGCGGTAGTCCAGCCGGCGTACCCGGACGGCCTCGGCGAGCACCGGCGCGGCCAGGTCCAGCTCGTCGAGCAGTTCGAGCGTCGGCGGGTGCACCGTCGAGCCGCGCCACTCCGAGCGCACCTCGTCATGGCCCTGTTCCAGCACGACCACACCGATGTCGTAGCGGGCCAGCGCGAGGGCGGTCACCATGCCCACCGGTCCGCCGCCGAGGACGACGACCGGTGCCTGCACCGAGTGGCTTGGCGGCACGTTCACTCCTTCCGGCCGGCGGGACCGCCGGCGATCTGCGTCGGGGCGGTGCCGTCCAGGACGGCGGCCAGGTGCCGCAGCGCCGGACTCGGCGACTGCGTCGCCAGGTGCGAGGCCCCAGCGGTCCGCAACGACTGCCAGGCACCGGCCAGGTTCGAGGAGAGCACCGGCACGGGTGAGCGCGGCACGACGTCGTCGAGTACGTCCAGGCTCGGCGCGCCGGTGCCGGTCAGCAGCACCGCGTGCCCGTCGGCGGCGGTCGCACCGAGCGTGTCCAGCACGCGGTGCACGGTGTCGCCGACCGTCGTCGAGGAGAGGTCGTAGATGGCGCCCGTGCCGGGCACGGCCACCACCTCGGTGACCGTACGGCCGGTCGTCCGCCAGAACGCCGCCGCCTGCGCGGTGAGCCAGTCCGGGTACGGCGACACCAGGGTCAGTGACCGTACGGCGAGACGGTCGAGCACCTGCCGCACGGCGCTCGCGGCACCGACGACCGGGCTGCCGAGCCGGTCGCCGGCGGTCCGGTCGACGTGGTCGGCGTCGGCGTGCCGGGGCCGGTAGTAGCAGCCGGTGCAGGCGACGTAGGTGGCCCGCAGATCCAGTCCCCGCAGCGTGGCGGCGGTCTCCGGCAGCAGGTCGGCGTACCGGTCGAGCCGGTCGGCGAGGGAGCCGTCGACGACCGGGAGCCGGGCCACGTGGTAGCGCAGCCGTGGCGGCAGCAGGCGGCGCAGTTCGGGCTCGACGGTCGGGTTGGCCGGCGGGACGATGACGCCCAGAGCGGTCTCGACCACGACACCCCCATCAGAATGTTCGACTGAGCCGTACGCCGTTCGACGCACTGGAACGATAGGGGGTGCGGCGGGACGTGGTCAACCCACCTGACGGGCGCGTCCGCGCACGCCAGAGCAGGGGTGAGGACGGGGAGAGGTCAGAGACCGCCGCCGACGCGCAGCACCGCGCCGCTGGTGTAGGAGGCGTCCGGGCCGAGCAGCCAGGCGATGGCGGCGGCGACCTCGTCGGGTTCCCCGGGACGACCCAGCGGGATCCGGCCGGCGGCACGCTCGGGCCGGTCCGGTTGCCCGGAGAGGGCGTGGATGTCGGTGCGGATGATGCCCGGCGCCACCGCGTTGACGCGGATGCCCCGGGGGGCCAACTCCTTGGCCAGGCCGACGGTGAGCGCGTCGGTGCCGGCCTTGACCGCGGCGTAGTGGACGTACTCGCCGGGACCGCCGAGGGTGGCGGCGACCGAGGAGATGTTGACGATCGCGCCGCCGGCCGCCATCCGCCGGGCGGCCTGCTGCGCGCAGAGCACGTAGCCGACCAGGTTGACGTCGACCACCTCCCGCAGGTCGTCCAGGCGCAGCTCGGTGAAGGGGCCGATCGGGCTGGTGACGCCGGCGTTGTTCACCAGGCCGGTGAGCGGGCCGAGGGCCTCGGCGGCGTCGAACAGGGCGGCCACCTGGTCGGGCTCGCGGGTGTCGGCGGGCACCGCGACGGCACGTACCCCGGTGGCGTGCAGCTCGGTCACGACGGCGTCGGCGGCGGCGTGGTCGCGACGGTAACCGAGAGCGAGGTGGTGGCCCACGCGGGCCAGCCGCCGGGCGGTGGCCGCGCCGATGCCGCGACCGCCGCCGGTGATGACGGTGACCGGTGCCATTGATCGTCTCCCCTGCCCCGAGCCGGTGTCGGCGACGTTACCGGGGCGCTGACCGGCGCCGGTAGCCGGGTGTGGCCGAGGACACGGCCGGTGATGGGGCGTGGCATACGCTCTCGCCGACGACGGTGTCGAGTGAGGAGCGCACATGGCGGGTGTGAGTGTCGGGGAACTGGTCGAGGACTTCGCGCTGCCGGACGAGACCGGCCGCCTCCGACGGCTGTCGGAGTTCCTGGCGGACGGGCCGGTGGTGCTGTTCTTCTACCCGGCCGCGATGACGCGCGGCTGCACCGCGCAGAGCTGCCACTTCCGTGACCTGGCGGCGGAGTTCGCCGCGGTGGGCGCGCAACGGGTGGGCATCAGCCGGGACCCGGTGCAGCGGCAGGCCGAGTTCTCCCGCCGCAACGACTTCGACTTTCCCCTGCTGTCCGACCCCGACGGCGCGGTGGCGGACCGGTTCGGGGTACGACGGCGGCTGCCGTTGGGCGCGTTGAGCACCCGACGGATGACCTTCGTGATCGGCACCGATCGACGTGTCGTCGAGGTGGTGCACAGTGAACTGGACATGAACCAGCACGCGGACCGGGCGCTGAAGGCGTTGGGGGGCTGATCTTCAGGTTGTCGCCGGGGACTGGTATCAAAGCAGGCGACTGAACACGTGTACGACGGATGAGGGAGCGCGATGGGTGTCGCTGGCCAGGGTTTGTCCGATGACGAGGTGCGCGGCATCCGAGAGGCGTTGGCCGCGGGACGCAAGCCGAAGGTGGTGTTCACGGCCTCGGCCGGTCAGATCGCCGGGCAGATCGGCCAGGTGGTCGAGCTGACCGACCCGGCGGTGTCCGACGAGTACGTGGTGGTGCGCTTCGGCCGCGACGAGTTGCCCTTCTCCCCCGGCGACGTGGCGGTGGCGCCCCGGGGTGCCGGCCGCCGACCGGCCGAGCCGAAGGTGGAGCCGGCGCCGGTCGAGCCGCCGGCGGCGGAGCCGGAGTTCGTGCTGGACCGGGTGCCGCAGCCCCGGCGCGAGGAGCCGGGTCGACAGGAGGAGCCGAAGGTGGAGACGGTCGAGTCCAAGCCCGCTGCGCGGCGGCCGGTCAAGGCGGCCAAGCCGAAGGGACCGGCCGGATTGACGGTCACCCTGGCGTACGCCGAGGGCGAGTGGACGGTGGCCGCGCAACAGGGCGGCAAGGTGCTGGCCAAGCCGTACGTGCTCAAGCCGGCCGAGGCGCTGCGGATGGTGGCGCTGGTCGACGTGCCCGGTGTGCACGAGGCGGTGGAGCAGATCCTGACGTCGGAGCGGTCCGAGGCCGAGCGGCAGGCCGAGAAGCTGCGGGCCGAGCTGGCCGAGATCGAGGCCCGGCTGGCGGAACTGCGCGAGGCGGGCTGAGTCCGGTACAGGTGAACGTGGGGCCCGGGACGGCGGTCGTCCCGGGCCCCACGTGTCTGCTCGCCCGGTCAGGCCGTGACGGTGCTCGGCTCGTGCCGGACCGGGAAGTTCACCGAGTTGGCGATGAAACAGACCCGGTGTGCGTGGTCGTGCAGTGCGGTCGCGGTGTCGGTGTCGGCGGGGTCGGCGAGGGTGACCCGGGGACGCAGGACGGCCTCGGTGAAGTGGCCGCTGCCCGTGGCGTTGTCGGTGGTCATGCTGCCGGTGGCGGTGTCGACGTAGTCGGTGACGACGATGCCGTTGTCGGCGCAGAGGTGCAGGTAGGCCAGCATGTGGCACTGGGACAGCGCGGCCAGCAGGAGCTGCTCGGGGTTCCACCGGGTGCGGTCGCCACGGAAGGTCGGGTCGGAGCTGCCGGCGATCGGGGGCGGGCCGTCGGCGGTGACGTCGTGGTCGCGTCGGTAGGCGCGGTAGCCGCTGGTGCCGGTGCCGAGGTTGCCGGTCCAGGTGACGGTGGTGCGGTAGGCGTGCTGGTGGGGCATCAGGTCATGGTGCCGGATCGGCCCGGGACGCGGGGTCCCGGGCCGATCCGGTCAGTGCTGCGGGATGTGCTTGACGCCGATGCGCTTGCGGAAGACCCAGTACGTCCAGCCCTGGTAGGCCAGCACGATCGGGGTGAAGAACACCGCCACCCAGGTCATGATCCTCAGCGTGTAGGGGGTCGAGGCGGCGTTGGTGGCGGTCAGCGTGCCGGCCGGGTCCAGCGTGGAGGGCATCACGATGGGGAACAGAGCGGCGAACAGGGTCGCCACGGCCAGGCCGATGGCCAGCGCGGTGCCGGTGAAGGCCCAGCCCTCACGACGGACGCGGGCGGCGGCGAGACCGCCGAGCAGTGCCAGGGCGGCGCCGGTGGCGAGCACCACGGCGGTGGGGCTGGAGCGGATGGTCAGGGTCCAGGTGAGGAACGCGACCGCCAGCACGGCGCTGACCACGCCGAGGCGTACGGCGAGGGTGGCGGCACGGCCCCGGATGTCGCCGACGGTCTTGAGGGCGATGAAGACGGCGCCGTGGGTGGCGAACAGCGCCGCGGTGGTCGCGCCGCCGAGCAGCGCGTACGGGTGCAGCAGGTCGACCAGTCCGCCGACGAACTCGTGGTCGGCGTCGAGGGGTACGCCGCGCAGGATGTTGGCGAAGGCCACGCCCCACAGGATCGCCGGGATGAGCGAGCCGAAGACGATGGCGTTGTCCCAGCGGCGCTTCCAGGACGCCTCGGGGCGTTTGTGGCGGTACTCGAAGGCGACGCCCCGGGCGATCAGGGCCAGCAGGATGAGCAGCAGCGGCAGATAGAAACCGGAGAAGAGGGTGGCGTACCACTCGGGGAAGGCGGCGAACATCGCGCCACCGGCGGTGATCAGCCAGACCTCGTTGCCGTCCCAGACCGGCCCGATCGTGTTGATCATGACCCGGCGTTCGCGGTCGTCGCGTCCCAGGACGGGTAGCAGCATGCCGACGCCGAAGTCGAAGCCCTCCAGGATGAAGTAGCCGGTGAACAGCACGGCGACGAGGAGAAACCAGATGGTGGTCAGTTCCACGGTGGGGCTCCGGGTCAGTAGGCGAACGCGAGCGGACGGTCCGCGTCGTCGTTGGTGTCGTCGGGTTCCGGGTCGGGCGTGACGTCGGGGACGCCGGCCTTCGCGTACCGGATCAGCAGTTTCACCTCGACCACGGCGAGGACGGCGTAGATGATCGTGAAGGCGGCGAAGCTGGTGAGCACCTCACCCAGGGAGACGCTGCGGGACACGCCGTCGCGGGTGAGCATCTCGCCGAAGACGATCCAGGGCTGGCGGCCCATCTCGGTGAAGATCCAGCCGAAGGAGTTGGCCAGCAGCGGCAGGACCGGCATGACCAGGCCGGCGCGGAGCAGCCACCTGCCGCGCGGCGTACGCCCCCTGCGCTGCGACCAGAGCACGAGCAGCGCGATGGCGGCGGCGGCGAGCCCGAAGCCGATCATGAATCGGAAGCTCCAGTAGGTGACCGGGATGATCGGCGTGTAGCTGCCGGGGCCGTACTGGGCGGTGTAGAGAGCCTGGAGGTCGTTGATGCCGTGCACGGTGCCGTTGGGGTCGCCGGTGCCCAGGTACGACAGCAGGTACGGGATCTTGATGGCGAACAGTTCCCGGCTGCCGTCGAGGCTGCCGATGGTGAGCACGGAGAACGAGGCGGGGCTCTCGGTGTCGTAGAGGCCCTCGGCGGCGGCCATCTTCATCGGCTGCACCTCGGTCATGATCTTGCCCTGGATGTCGCCGGTGATCACCACGACGGCGGCGGCGACCAGGGTGACCCAGGAGCCGAAGCGGGCCGCGAACCGGTACGCCGGGGTGTCCTCGCTGTCGGGGCGGCGGATCAGGTGCCACAGGGCGACCGCCACCAACAGTGATCCGGCGACCAGGAATGCACCGGCGATGGTGTGCGGGAAGGTGATCAGGGCGACCTTGTTGGTGAGCACGGCGACGAAGTCGGTCAGTTCGGCGCGCCCGGTCTCCGGGTTGATCCAGTAGCCGACCGGGTTCTGCATGAACGAGTTGGCGGCGAGGATGAAGTACGCCGACAGGTTGGTGCCGATCGCGGCGGCCCAGATGCTGGCCAGGTGCAGGCGTTTCGGCAGCCGGTCCCAGCCGAAGATCCACAGGCCGATGAAGGTGGATTCGAGGAAGAAGGCGACCAGTGCCTCGATGGCGAGCGGGGCGCCGAAGATGTCGCCGACGAAGCGGGAGTAGTCGCTCCAGTTCATGCCGAACTGGAACTCCTGCACGATGCCGGTGACCACGCCCATCGCGAAGTTGATCAGGAACAGCTTGCCGTAGAACTTGGTGAGCTTGAGGTACTTCTCGTCCCCGGTGCGGTGCCAGAGGGTCTGCAGGATGGCGACCAGGACGGAGAGTCCGATGGTCAGCGGTACGAAGAGAAAGTGGTAGACGGTGGTGACACCGAACTGCCAGCGGGCGACGTCCAACGCGTCCACCTGCGACCCCCAGGGCTGCTGATACTACGAGACGTAGTAAATACTACAGCCCGTCGTACGACGTGAGGTAGGGGCTGGCGACCCGAACCGTCCCGGGACCAATGACCCTGATCACCTCTGCCGTGCGACCCCCCTGTCCGGCACCGGTGGCTCCCGCCGTGCGACCATCACCGGCTGTGGACCACGCCCACTCCCCCTGGCAGCCGCCACTGATCTGGCGTACCGCCCAGTTGCTCGCCCGCGTCGTGGTCGGCGCGCTGGCCCGGCTGGAGGTCACCGGCGACATCCCCGCGCACCTGCGCGACGGGCCGCTGATCCTGGCCGCCAACCACCTCAGCCCGTTCGACCCGATCGTGCTCGCCGCCGCCTGCCGCAGCCGGCGGGTGGCGCCCCGGATCATGGCCACCGGGGGGCTGTTCCGCGCCCCGGTGATCGGCGCCGCCATGCGCCGCGCCGGGCACATCCGGGTCGACCGGGGCACCACCGGCGTCCACCGGGCCCTGGACGACGCCGCCGCCGCGGTCGCCGCAGGCGCGCCCATCCTGGTCTACCCCGAGGGACGGATCGGCCTCGACCCGGGCCTGTGGCCCGAACGCGGCAAGACCGGCACCGCCCGTCTGGCGCTGACCTGCGGCGCGCCCGTCGTGCCGGTGGCGCAGTGGGGCTCGCACGAGGTGCTGCCGTACCAGGCGCCCAAGGGTCTGCTCGGCGGCGTCGCCCGCGCGCTGGTCCGCCGTCCCACCGTCCGGGTGCACTTCGGCGACCCGGTCGACCTGACCGACCTGCGTCCGGGTACGCCCGGCGTCGCCCGCCTGGCCACCGACCGGATCATCGACGCCCTCACCGACACCCTCGTGCCGCTGCGCCGGGACGAACCCGACCGGCCCCGGCACGTCGACCCGGGCCGCCCGGTGGACACCAGCCGCTCCCACCGACGCCGCCCCGCCCCCGGCTGACCGCCACCGCCCGGTGCGCGCCGCTGTCCGGCGGGTGGCGAGGCCGGATCAGCCGGCCTGCTGGATCGCGCGCAACACCTCGGTGACCGCCGAGGCCACCGGCGCGACCGGCGTCGCCAGCGCCGCCAGGCGCTGCAGCAACGCCGTCACCCGCGCCGGTTCCGGATGCGGCCGGGCCAGTTGCGCCCGCAGCTCCGTGGCGACCGCGCGGGCCGGTTCGTCCAACTCGTCCCGGTGCCGGTCGAGCACCTCCACCAGCCGGGTCACCAGCGCCGGGACGTCCACGCCGGGCGCGGTGGCCCAGAGCGCGCCGCCGACCGCCGACGCACCCGGGCCGACGGCCTGGTTACCGACCTGACTGACCCCGCCGGACTGCTGGATGCCGTAGTTCGCCGACGTCTCCGACATGCGCCTCTCCCCTGTGTCTCACACCGGCCGTGGCCGCTCACCGCCACCGGCCGGTGGCGGCTGGCCGTGCTGTTCGGCCCGGGCACCGGACCCCACCGCCTGGTTGCCGACCACGCTGAGGCCGCCGGTCTGGACGATGCCCTGGTTGAGGATCATCGTCTGGCGGCTGCGGAACTCGGCGGTGTCCAGGCCCCGCTCGTCGAGGAAGTCCACGATCGCGGCGAGAACGTGCCGCTCCACCACCTTCAGGTGCTTCGCCGCGTCGAGCACCTGGAAGTAGTTGTGGTAGTCGGTGCCGGTCGCCAACTCCCGCACCCCGACCCGGGCGCCGTGGTCGTACCCGAGGTCCTCACGGGCCAACCGCCGCAGCCGCGCCTGTCGCGCCCGGTGCCGCAGCGCGTGACCCAGGTCGGTCAGCAACCGGCCGGCGGCACCGACGGCGGTCGGCACCAGCCGGTCGGTGGCGACCGCGAGCATCTGCACCAACTGCCGCGCCGACATCCAGTCGGTCAGCCGGTCCACCTCGTGGTACGCCCACCGGGGCGGCTCCAGCACCGTGCGGGCGCACTCCAGATAGAGCAGCTTCCCGTCGGTGGAGAAGTGCAGGAACGTGCCCGCCACCACCTCCGCGCCCCAGGACGGCACCAGCGCGCAGAGGTAGTGCCGGGCCGCGCCCTGCGGGTTCGCCGCCACCTGGCGGATCTCCTCCGGGGTGAAGCGCTGACGCGGCGCCCGTTCCTGGTCCGGCAGCAACCGGTGGTCCCCGGTCAGCAGGTGGCCGCCGACGAAGACCCGGTCCTCCAGCGTCAGCCCGGCCAGCCGGTCCGCCCCCAGGCCGGCGTCGAGCGAGGCCAGCCGCCCGCGTACGTGGTCGATCAGCTCCAGCACGGTGAACGGCGCCGGCTCCGGTCGGCTCAGCCCGGTGACGTGCTCGGCCGGGCGGATCGGTAGCGCGAACGACCATCCGGCCACCGGTGTGCCGTGCCCGACGAACGGCACGTACCCGCCGTAGACGGTGACGTTGCCGTGCTGGGCCTCGTCGACGGCGGCCAGCCGGTCGGCGTAGCGGGACGGCAGGGACACCTCGTCGGGCGCCGTCGCCAGGAACCGGTCCCGCCGCAACCGGGTCAGCAGCAGCCAGCGGGTGCCGTGCAGATGGATCGCGAGTGCCAGGAACGCGGCGATCCCGGCCGGCAACGCCAGCCACGGTCGCCCGACCAGCCACCCGGCCGGGCTGGACTCCACGACGGTGACCAGGTGGAACTGGATCAGCAGCACCAGGGCGCTCAGCGCGACGACGATCATGCCCAGCAGCGGACCGAGCATCCGCTCCCGGGTCGGGCGGAACGGAGTCAGGGAGGTGCCGACCCGCATCGCGCCGATCACCAACAGGGTCCACAGCGGGGCGAGCAGCACCGCCAGGCCACCGAAGACCAACAGCCGCAGGTCCCGGCGACGACGCCGGTGGCGGGCCACCAGGCAGTGCCGCAGCACCGGCGAGACGTCGAAGCCCACCGAGGGCGCCACCGCCCGCAACTCGTCGCCGAGCACCTCGTCGAGCACCCGTTCGGCGAACCGCTCGTCGGTGTGCGCGGCCACGCACAGGTAGCGGGTCGCCTCACTGTGCACCGGCGGCGGCGACGGGCGTTGCCCCGGCACCAGCGGATCCGTCCGTGCGGTCATCCCGGCCAACCCCCGTCCACCCGGCGCGGACGCGCCTCGGATCGTGTCGCGGCCACCGCCAGCAGCGGGCCGTAGAACAGCCCGGCCTGCAGCGCGTCGGTGACCGTCACGCTCATCCACCGCTGCGGGTCGCTGGACAACACGAGATCGTCGGGCACGAGCAGCATGCCGACGAGCGCCCCGCCGAACGCGGCGAGCACCGTGGCCACGCCGACCACGCCGACGACCGCGCACATCCGGTAGACCGCAGACGGCGCGGGTCGGTCCGCCAGCCAGCGCAGCAGCCACACCGTGCCGGCGACGAACAGCAGCGTGCGCAGGTTCTCCGAGATCCAGTAACCGACCATCGGAGGCTGCGCCGGTGCCAGCTCCCACCGGGGCCAGGTCACCGCCCAGAGCAGGACGCGAAGCAACTCCGCCGCCAGCCCCGGCACCCCGTCGGCGGTGGGTAGGTCGGCGGCCCACCCTCGGACCAGTTCGGCGCCCCACCGGCTCCCGCCGGCCACCGCCACCGCCACGAACAACCAGGCGCCGGCGGGTGTCCGGCGCGGCTGCGGCGACTGGTCCGGCGGGGTGACCCGGGGCGGCAGCGGATCGACCGGGTGCGCGGTCAGCGTCGACCGGGGCGCCGTCGGCGGCCCGGGCTGTGGGAACGGCTGCCACGGCATCACTGCCCCATGGTGACCGTCGCGCAGCGCGTTAGGATGATCACTGTCCGGAATCCGGCACCGGCGACGGGCACCCGTCGGTCACCGGTCGGTCGTCCGCAGGCCACCGGCGGCGGGCATACTGCGCTGCGTGCCCTCCGGTCACCCGTACCTCGACGCCCCGACGCCGCTGGCCTTCGCGCACCGGGGCGGTGCCGGCGACGGCGACGAGAACACCACGGCCGCCTTCGCCCGCGCCGTCGAGCTGGGCTACCGGTATGTGGAGACCGACGTGCACGGCACCGCCGACGGCGTCGCGGTGGTGTTCCACGACCACACCCTCGAACGGCTCACCGGGCAGCGCGGCCGGCTCTCCGCGCTGCGCTGGGCCGACCTGGCCACGGTACGCGTCGGCGGGGCCGCCGCCGTGCCCCGCCTGGACGAGGTGCTCGACGCCTGGCCGCAGGTGCGCTTCAACATCGACGTGAAGTCCGACCTGGGCGTGGCACCGACGGTGTCCACCGTGGCGCGGGCCGGCGCCGGTGACCGGGTGCTGCTGGCCTCGTTCAGCGACGCCCGGCTGACCCGGCTGCGCGCCCTCACCCACGGTCGGGTCGCCACCAGCCTCGGCGTACGCGGAGTGGCCCGGCTGCGCTGGTCCTCGCTGACCGGTCGGCCGCTGCGGCTACCGCCGTCGGTGGTGGCCGCCCAGGTGCCGGTGCGCTTCGGCCGGATCCCGGTGGTGGACCGCCGCCTGCTGCGCACCGCCCATCGACTCGGCGTGCAGGTGCACGTCTGGACGATCGACGAACCTGACGAGATGCACGAGTTACTTGATCTCGGTGTGGATGGCATCATGACCGACCACGTCGGCGTGCTGCGCGACGTCTACCGCAGCCGCGGCCACTGGGCCGCCTGAACACCCCGGGCAAAGGACCCCACATGGCCGAGACGGCGACCCCTGCCGCGCAGGACGACACCCCGCAACCCGCCAGTACGCGTCGCGAGCGCACCGGCTGGTACATCTACGACTGGGCCAACTCGGCCTTCCAGACCACCGTCATCACGGTGTTCCTCGGGCCGTTCCTGACCAGCGTGGCCAAGATGGCCGCCGGCTGCGAACTCGGCGCCGACGACTGCAGCGGGTACGTCTACCCGCTGGGCATCAAGGTGGCCGCCGGCTCGTACTACCCGTACCTGATCTCGCTGTCGGTGCTGCTGACCGTCTTCGTGCTGCCGGTGATCGGCGCGATCGCCGACCGGTCGCTGCACAAGAAGCGGCTGCTGGCCGCCACCGCGTTCACCGGCGCCGGCGCGACCATCGGGATGCTCTTCGTCACCGGCGACCGGTACCTCCTCGGCGGCGCCCTGTTCATGATCGCCAACATCAGCTTCGGTGCGGCGATCGTGGTCTACAACTCGTTCCTGCCGCAGTTGGGCGGGCCGGACGAACGCGACGGCATCTCCAGTCGCGGCTGGGCGCTGGGCTACCTCGGCGGTGGCCTGCTGCTGGCGTTCAACCTGGTCGCGGTGCAGTCGTTCGACAACGGCACCCCGGAACGCACCCTCGACCTGGCCCGCTGGTCCATCGTCTCGGCGGGCGTGTGGTGGGCGGTGTTCACCCTGGTGCCGCTGCGCTGGTTGCGCGAGCGTCCCACCGCCGCCGCGGTCGCCGCCGGTCCCGGCGGCAACGTGCTCACCGACGGGTTCCGGCAACTGGGCCGCACCCTGCGGGAGATCAAGGCGTACCCGCTGACGCTGTTCTTCCTGCTGGCGTTCCTGGTCTACAACGACGGCATCCAGACCGTCATCACCCTGGCCAGCCAGTACGGCACCGAGGAACTGCGGCTGGACCAGAGCACCCTGATCGTGACGATCCTGCTGGTGCAGTTCCTGGCGTTCGGGGGCGCGCTCGGCCTCGGCTGGCTGGCCGGGCGGATCGGCGCGTGGAAGACGATCCTGCTGAGCCTGGTGCTGTGGACCGCGGTGATCCTCGGCGCGTTCCGGCTGCCGGCCGAGGCACCGGTGCCGTTCATGGTGCTCGGCGCCGCCATCGGCCTGGTCCTCGGCGGCAGCCAGGCGCTGAGCCGATCGCTGTTCAGCCAGCTCATCCCCGCCGGCAAGGAGGGCGAGTACTACGGCTTCTACGAGATCAGCGACAAGGGCACCAGTTGGTTGGGGCCGCTCGCGTTCGGTCTGGTGTTCCAGCTCACCAACTCCTACCGGGTGGGCCTGGTCTCCTTGCTGATCTTCTTCGTGGTCGGGTTCCTGCTGCTGCTGGCGGTGCCGATCCGGCGGGCGATCGTGGCCGCCGGCAACACGCCGCCACGGGTGCTGTGAGGCACACCGGCGGGCCGTCGGTGGACCGGTGGGCGCCGTCGATCGGCTAGGCTGCCGGTCCGTGACGAGCGCCGGAGACCCCGTACCCACCTGCCTGGCCCGCCCCCGGATGGCCGGTCCGGGCGATCCGTCGGCCGGGTGCGTGGCCGCCCGTGGCGTCGACGGGCGGCCGGCACACGCCGCCGCGCTGCGCTTCTACTGGGGTCCGATGGACTGCGGCAAGTCCACGATGGCGTTGCAGATGAACTACAACCACTCCCGGCAGGGCCGCCGGGGACTGGTCACCACCCGCATCGACCGTTCCCTGGGCCCGCAGGTCACCACCCGCATCGGGCTGGCGCACGAGGCGATCGAGGTCACCGACGCGCTCGACCTGCGCGCCCTGGTCCGCGACGCCTGGGCCGACGGGGTACGGGTGGACTACCTGATCTGCGACGAGGCCAGCTTCTACTCCGTCGAGCACGTCGAGCAGATGGCCGACCTGGTCGACAGCTACGACGTCGACGTGTACGCCTTCGGACTGGCCACCGACTTCCGGTCCTGCCTCTTCCCGGCCGCCCGACGGCTGTTCGAACTGGCCGACTCGGTGGCACGGATCCAGGTCGAGGTGCTCTGCTGGTGCGGCCGGGAGGGTCTGCTCAACGCCCGGGTCGCGGGCGGGCGGATCGTCCGCGAGGGCGAGCAGGTGGTGATCGGCGACACCGTCGACGACGCCGACGTGCGATACCAGGTGCTGTGCCGCCGCCACCACCGCAACGGCGACCTCGGTCCACGCGCCACCGCCTGCGCCGACTCCTGAACCGCCGCCGAGGCGTCGGATAACGAAACGATCACTGCTGCGAACCTTTTCCGGGGGCCTGCCGCTTCTGGTGCGTGACGAGAAGCGCACACGGGCCGCACCGGCCCGCGTACCGGCGGGGGTGCAGGACGGATGAGGTTCGCGTGGCGGCGTGCCCGGGGCACGAGGGGCCTGCTGCTCGCCGCGGCCGGAGCGGCACTGGTGGCGACCCTCGCCCTGACCGGCCTGGCCGCCTACAACCGGGACGTGGTCGACTCGGGCACCCGCAACGTGCTCGCCGAGGCCACCGCGGCGGAACGGTCGCTGCTGGTCCGGGCCTCCGCCGGCCGCACCGCCGACGCGCTGCGCGACCGCGACGCCGCACTGCGCGCCCAGGTCGACACCGACCTGGGCGGGTTGCCCGCGCAGGTCACCGCCGCCGGGTACGCGGCCGGACGGCAGTTGCGCGGCGACACCGGGAACGCCGTCGCCGACCGCACCGGCACCACGTACGCGTCGGTGATGTTCCTCGACGACCTGCCCGCGCACGCCCGGCTGGCCGCCGGCACCTGGCCGCAGGCCGGAGCGGACCCGGTGCAGACCGCCCTCGCCGAGGCGGCGGCCCGCACCCTCCGGGTCGACGTCGGTGACCGCGTCCCGATCACCGACGGGCTCACCGGACAGATCACCGAGGTGACCGTCACCGGGCTGTTCACGCCGCTGGACCCGGACGCCGCGTACTGGCGGCTGGCACCCGAGACGGCCACCGGCGCGTTGCCGCAGTCGGCCACGTACGGGCCGATGACGGTGGCCCGCGACGACTTCGTCACCCACTTCCTGCCCAACGCCTCCGCCGGCTGGCTGGTCGAACCCGACCTGACCGCGGTCGGCCCCGCCGCCCTGGACCAGGTGGCCGAGGCCGCCGGCCGGATCACCACCAGCACTCCGGCCGAGGCCGGACTGGGCGAGTCGGCGATGGCCACCAGCGACCTCGCCACCCTGGTACGCCGGCTGCAACAGGCCACCCTCGTCGGCCGGTCGGCGTTGGTCACCCCGATGCTGCTGGTGGTGGTACTCGGCGGGTACGCGTTGCTGCTCGTCGCCGTGCTGCTCACCGAGCACCGCCGGGGCGAGACCGCGCTGCTGCGGGCCCGGGGTGCCGCCCGGCGGCAACTGGCCGGGCTGACCGCCCGGGAGGCCACCCTGGTCGTGCTGCCGGCTGCGGTGCTCGCGCCGCTGCTCGCCGGGCAGGTGCTCGGGCTCGCCGGCCGCCTGCCGTGGCTCAGCGCGGTGTCGCTGCGGCCGGACGTCGTGCCCGGCGCGACGGTGTGGTTGGTCGCCGGGGCGGCGGCGGCCGGCTGTGCGCTGGCGATGATCGGGCCGAGCCTGCGCCGGGGCGACAGCTACGTCGCCGACCTGGCCAGCCGGTCCCGGCCCCGCCGTCGCGGCATGGTGCAGCGGGCCGGCCTGGACGTGCTGCTGGTCGGGCTGGCCCTGCTCGCCTGGTATCAGCTCAGCCGCTACTCCTCACCGTTGTCCCGGTCCCGGGGCGGTGACCTGGGGGTGGATCCGCTGCTGGCCGCCGCACCCACGCTCGGGGTCCTGGCCGGCGCGGTGCTGGCGCTGCGTCTGCTGCCGCCGCTGGTCCGGCTCGCCGAACGGTGGGTGGACCGCAAACCGTGGACCGCCGTCATGCTCGGCACCTGGCAGGCCGGGCGACGGCCGCACGCCGGCCCGGTGCTGCTGCTGGCCCTCGCCGTCGCGGTCGGCACCCTCGCCTGGTCCCTGGCCGGCACCTCCCGTCGGTCGCTGGACGACCAGGCAGCGCACCTGGTCGGCGCCGATCTGCGCCTCACCGAGGTCAACGGCGCAGCCGCCGCCGAGCGGGCCGACCGACTCGCCGGGCTGCCGGGCGTGCAGGTGCCGCTGCCGGCCTGGCGCGACACGGTACGACTCGGGCCGGCCGCCGCCCCGGCCACCATGCTGGCGGTCGACGCCGACGCCGCCGGCCCGGTGGTGCGGCTGCGGGCCGACCTGGCCGGCGGCTCCACCGCCGACCTGCTCGACACGCTCACCGCCGGCCGGGTCGAGGCTCCCGGCACGGTGCTGCCGGCGGGCACCCGGCGGTTGACCGGCCAGGTGAGCACCCGGATCGCCGACACCGAGACGAACTCCCCGGTGCGCCACCACGTGGTGCTGCTCGACCCGCACGGCACGCACCGCAGGCTGGCACTGGGCTCCGGCGACCGGGACGGCACGCCGCTGCGGTTCGCCGTCGACCTGCCGACCGGTCCCGGCCCGTGGCGGTTGGCCGGTTTCGCCACGGAGACCCTCGGGGCGCCACGGATGAGCCTCGACTGGCGCCTGTCCGACCTGCGGGCCAGCCCGGACGGATCCCCCGGCACCCCGGTCGCGCTGACCGGGGACGGCGCCTGGCACCTGGTCGACCGGACCGGTGCCGCCACCGGGTCGACCGCCTCCGACGCCGGACTGACCGCCCGTTACGCGCGGGACGTGCCGGGCGGCTGGTTCGCCCGCAGTACGCCGGTGCAACTGGCCGTGGCACGCACCGCCGCCCCGACCCGGGTGCCGGTGGTGGCCACCACGGCGGCCCTCGACGCGTTGCGCCTGGACGTGGGTGCGCAGACCCGGCTGTTCCTGGGCGGGGCCGAGGTGGACGTGGTGGTCGTCGACGCCGTGGCGGCGCTGCCCGGTGACACCGAGGCCGCCGCGTTGCTGGTGGACCTGCCCTCACTGGGTGCCCGGCTCTTCCACGACCACGGTCTCGTCCGGTCACCGCAGGAGTGGTGGCTGGCGGTAAGGCCCGGTGAGACGGAGAGCGTGGCCGAGGCCGCCGTCGCGCTCGGCGGCCTGACCGTGCTGGCCCGCGAGGACGTCGCCGCCGAGTTGGCCCGCGACCCGTTCGGGGTGGGCGCGCGAGGTGCCCTCTTCGCCGCCGCGCTGGCCGCGGTGCTGCTGGCCGCCGTGGGCGTGGCCGTGGACGTCAGCGCCACCGCGCGGCGGCGGGCCACCGAACTGGCGGTGCTGCACACCCTCGGCGCCGGTCAGCGCCTGGTGGCCCGCTCCCTGCTGGCCGAGCAGGCCTTCCTCGCCGGGATGGGGGTGCTGGTCGGCCTGCTGGTGGGCGTCGGGGTGGCCGCGACCATGGCACCCCTGGTCATCCTGACCCCGTCCGCCGAACGCCCCCATCCACCACCGCTGCTGAGCGTCGACTGGCCACCGGTGCTCGCCACCGGCGTGGGCCTGCTCGCCCTGGCACTGGCGTTCAGCGCCGCCGTCTCCACCGGCATGCGCCGTCGCCTGACCGTCACGGATGGAGCGACCCGATGACGGGCCGGATCAGGGTGTACGCGGGCCAGGTGGCGCTGCTGGCGCTGTTGGGTCTGGTCGCGGCGATGCTGGTGACCGCCGCGCCGCGCCTCGCCGACGGGTACGCCGACCGGGGGCTGCGCGCCGACGTCGCGCACCTGCCGCACCTGGTCCGTGACATCTCCTTCGGCGTGGCGCGGCCCGCGCCGGCCGCCGCCGGGCAGGCCGAGCTGGACCGGTACGCCGCCGCGCTGCCGCAGCCACTGCCCGACCTGGTGGACCGCCGGTGGTACGCGTCCTCGATCGACCCGGAGCACCTGCTCGCGTACGGCGACGCACCACCCATGGACGGCGGGGCGCGGAAGCTGTTCGGGGTACGCGCCCAGACCGGCGTCGAGGAGGCGGTCGAGGTGACCGCCGGGCGGTGGCCGCGTACGCAGGCGGGCGGCCCGGCGGAGTTGGCGGTGTCGGTGGAGGTGGCCGAGACGCTGTCCCTGCGGCCCGGCACCGACCTGCGGTTCGGGGGCGGGAACCGGCAGGCCCGGGTACGTGTCGTCGGGGTGTTCACGCCGCGCGACGCCGCCGACCCGGTCTGGGACGACCTGCGGCAGGCACTGAGCCCGACCGTGCCGCTGCTCGACGGCGACCCGTACGTGGTGGCGGGTGTGACCGACTGGGCCGGGATGGACGTGGTCTCGGCCGGTGCCGGGGTGCCGGCGGTGAGCGGCTGGCGGTACCGGCTCGACGAACGGCGGTTGGACACCGGGGTGCTCGACGCGGTCACCGCGGCGGTGGCCGAGACCCGCCGCTCCGAGACGGTCCCGGGCGCGCTGGTGCAGACCTCGCTGGACACCGCGCTGGTGCGCTTCGCCGACGCGCTGCGGTCGGTGCGGGCGTTGCTGGCCGTCGTGCAGACCGGGCTGCTCGCCAGCCTGCTCGGGCTGATCGTGCTGGCGGCCCGGCTCGCGGTCCGGCGCCGACGGGCGGAACTCACGCTGCTGCGGGCGCGGGGTGCCTCGCTGGCCACGATCGGTCGCCGGCTGCTCGCCGAGGCGGTGCCGGTGCAGCCGCTCGCGGTGCTGCTGGGTGCCCTGGCCGGGGCGGCGGTGCCGGGCCGCTCGACCGGGGTGCCCTGGCTGGTGCCGGTGCTGGCGGTACTCACCACCGTCGTGGTGCCGGTGCTGGCGGTGCTCGCGTACCGGCGGGTCGGTGTGGTCGCCGGCCGCGCGGACGTGGTGGCGCAGCGCCCGAGCGCACGCCGGCTCACGCTGGAGGCGGGCGTGCTGGTGCTCGCCGGTCTCGGCGTGGTGCTGCTGCGCCGCCGGGGCCTGGACGTGGCCGGCGGCGTCGACGCGTACCTCAGTGCGGTGCCGGTGCTGGTCGCGGTCGCCGCCGCGCTGGTGGCGATCCGGTTGCTGCCGTGGCCGCTGCGGTTGGTCGGCCGCTTCGCCACGCGGTCCCGGGGCGCGATGCTGTTCCTCGGCGTGGCCCGCGCCGGTCGGGGTGCGCCGGTGGCGTGGGGGCCGTTGGCGGTGCTGATCGTCGCGGTCAGCACCGGCGTCTTCGGCGGCGTGGTGACGACCACGGTGGCCGACGCCCGGGACCGGGCGGCGACCCTGAGCATCCCGGCCGACGCCTGGTTGACCGGCTACACCTTCGCCCCGGACGCCGCCGACGAGATCGGGACGGTGCCCGGGGTGCAGGCGGTGGCCCGGGTCTGGGTGGAGTCGAACCGGCGGCTGCTCTCCGAGAGCGGCCCGGGGGCACGTCAGCTCGGTCAGGCCCGGGTGCTGGTGGTGGACGCCCCGGCGTTCGCCGAGGTCGTGGCGCGCAGCGGGGTGGACGTCGACGTGCCGGCCGCGTTGCGCGACGCGGCCCGTGGGGACGGGCCGGTGCCGGCGGTGGTCTCGCCCCGGGTGGCGGCGGAGATCGGCGACGGCGCGGTGGCCGACGTGCAGAGCCGGTGGTACGCCTTCCAGGTCGCCGGCATCGCCGACGCCTTCCCCGGCGTGGGGCCCGGCGTCGAGCGGTTCGTGGTGCTGCCGTGGCAGGCGCTGCCCGAGTACGAGTACACCCCGATCGTGCCCAACCGGTACTTGCTCGCCACCGACGGCGTGGACGAGGCGCGGTTGCTGGCGGTGGCCGACGAGACGCAGCGGCGGCGGCAGTCCGACGTGCTCGGCAGGGAGGTCACGCGGACCCAGGTGCCGGCGGCCCTCCAGACCCGGCAGGCGTACCGGGAGGGGTTGGAGCGTACCGGGGCCAACGAGGTGTTGACCCTGGCGTTCACCGTGGGTGCGGCCGGTGGCACCGCGCTGGCGGTCCTGGCCGTCGGGTTCGCGGTGGTCGCCGACGCCGCCGGTCGGGGGCGGACGCTGTCGCGGCTGCGCACCCTGGGCCTGTCGGCGGCGGGCGGTCGGCGGCTTCTCGTGTACGAGCTGGTGCCGCTGGTGGTGGTTGCGGCGTCGACCGGCGCGGCGGTGGGGGTGGCCCTGCCCCGGCTGCTCGGTCCGACCCTGGGGCTGGCCGCGTTCGCCCCCGGGGTCCCGATCCGCGACCACCTGGATCCGCTGGTCGTGGGCGGGGTGCTGGTGCTGGTGGTGCTCGGCCTGCTGGCCGGGCTGGTGGTGGAGAACCTGGTGAACCGGCGGATGCGCCTCGGTGAGGTGCTGCGCCTGGGAGAGGAGAACCCGTGAGCGAGCGTCAGCGAGCGGATCGTGGACCGGTGTCCCACGCCGGCGCGCGGCGGAGCGGAGAGCCGGCATGACCGTGGTGGAGCCGGGTCCGGATCTGGCGACGTTGCAGCGACGGGCGGCAGAGCGTGCCGCCGCCCGCGCCGGTGGCGCGGACCGGCTACGCGGGCACATCGTCTGCGACGGCCTGGTGCGGATCTTCACCAGTGAGGGCGTGGAGGTCGTCGCGTTGCAGGGGCTCGACCTGGTCGTGGATCGGGGCGAGCTGGTGGCGATCGTGGGTGCCTCCGGGTCCGGCAAGTCCACCGTGCTCAACATCCTGTCCGGGCTGGACACCCCGACCGCCGGGATCGCCCGGGTGGCCGGCTACGACCTGTTGACCATGTCGGCCCGCAGGCGGCTGCGGTACCGGCGGCACACGGTCGGGTTCGTGTGGCAGCAGACCGGCCGCAACCTGCTGCCGTACCTGTCGGCGCGGGAGAACGTGGAACTGCCGATGCGGTTGGCCGGTCGGGGTGGCCGGGCCGGTCGGCGCCGCGCGACGGAGCTGCTGGACATGGTCGGCGTCGGCTCCTGCGCGGACCGTCGGCCGGGGCAGATGAGCGGCGGTGAGCAGCAGCGGTGCGCGGTCGCGGTGGCGGTCGCCAACGACCCGGAGGTCCTCTTCGCCGACGAGCCGACCGGTGAGCTGGACGAGGCGACGGCGGCGGAGGTGTTCGGGGCGCTGCGCACCATCAACGCCGAGTTGGGCGTGACGGTGGTGGTGGTCACCCACGACCCGCAGGTCGCCACGCAGGTCCGTCGGACCGTCTCGATCCGCGACGGGCGGACCGCCTCGGAGGTGCACCGCACCGCGCGGGTCGGCGTCGACGGTGTGGAGGAACTGGTCACCGAGGAGTACGCGGTGCTGGACCGGGCCGGGCGGATGCAGCTGCCCGCCGGGTTCGTCGACGCGTTGGCGCTGAAGGACCGGGTGAAGCTGACCCTGGAGCCGGACCACGTGCAGGTCCGCGCGGGCGACGGGAGGGACGCGACGTGAGCGAGGACCTGGTACGCGTCGAGGGGTTGTGCCGCGACTACGGCAGCGGCGACCGGATGGTCCACGCGGTACGGGACGTGTCGTTGCGGGCCGGTCGCGGTGAGCTGGTCGCGGTGCGGGGCCGCTCGGGTGCCGGCAAGACCACGCTGCTGAACCTGATCGGCGGCCTGGACCGGCCCACGTCGGGACGGGTGTGGGTGGCCGGTCGCGAGGTGACCGCCGCCGGTGAGCAGGAACTGCTGCGGCTGCGCCGGGACACGGTCGGGTTCGTCTTCCAGTCCTTCGGGCTGATCCCGATCCTCTCCGCCGCCGAGAACGTCGGGGTGCCGATGCGGTTGGCGAAGACCCCGGCCGCGCAACGCGAGGAACGGGTGTCGGTGCTGCTGGAACTGGTCGGGCTGGGCGGGCAGGCCGCGCAACGCCCGTACGAGATGTCCGGTGGACAGCAGCAGCGGGTGGCGATCGCCCGCGCGTTGGCCAACGACCCCGAGCTGCTGATCGCCGACGAACCCACCGGCCAGTTGGACTCGGAGACCGGCCGGGCGGTGATGGACCTGCTGCGGGCGCTGGTGCACGCGCGGGGAATGACCGCGCTGGTGGCCACGCACGATCCGACGCTGGTGGAGATGGCCGACCGGGTGCTGGTGCTGCGCGACGGTCGGCTGGTCGAGTCGACCGAGCCGGCCGGGGTATGAGATCAGTACGGGTCGCCGCAGACCCGCCACCCGTCCTCCCGCACCACCGACAGTTCACGTTGCTCGGTGGCGCCGCTCTCGCGGGTCAGCCGGACAGTGACGGTGCCGTGCGGTTTGCCCCGGTCGGTGGCGACCGACACGTCGACGATCTCGTAGTCGCGCACGGTCGGCGGGGTGCGGACCCAACTGGTGAAGCCCAGCTCGCTCCACCGGCTGCGCGAGTCGGCGCAGAGCCGCTCGTACGCGCTGTCGGTGTCGCCCGTGGTCACCTCCCGCAGGAACCCCTCGGCGGTCTCCCGCACCGGGCCGGCGGCCTGGGTGACCACCTGCACGTTCCAGGCGCCGAGACCGGCGACACCGATGCAGCACAGCGCCACACCGGCGCCGGCGAAGACGAGTCCGACCCGGACCGGGTGGCGTCGCCGGGCCGGCCTGCTCCACGGCTGCGCCTCGCCCACACCATCCGACCGTAGAGAATCGGGCGCGTCGGCGGGCGGAAAGCCGTCCGGTGCCGCGTCAGGTCCGGCGGCGGGCCCGGGCGGCCCAGATGGCGTACGCGGGATCGCGGTCGAGGTTGTGCCGGTCGCGGTCGTAGCGTCGGGTGGTACGCGGGTCGGCGTGCCCCATCGCGTCCTGCACGTCCTCCAGCGGTACGCCCTCGGCGCGGGCGGTGGTGGCGAACGCGTGCCGCAGCGAGTGCGGCGACAGGCGGGCCCACGCCGGGATGCCCGCGTCCCGGGCGAGCCGCCGGATCAGCCGGAACACCGAGTGCCGGTCGAGTCGGGCGCCGCTGGCGGTGACCAGCAGTGCCCCGGTGAGCTGGTGTGCCGCCACGCCCTGCTCGGCGGCGCGCTGGGTCAGGTAGGCGTCCACGGCGTAGGCGGTGGAGGGGGTGAGGGCCCGGCGGCGGGACTTGCCGCCCTTGCCGGTGAAGCGCACGCTGCGGTGTCCGCGTTCGGTGCCGAGGTCGGCGACGTCCAGGGAGACCAGTTCCCCCACCCGCAGACCGAGGTCGGCCAGGAGGGTGACGGCGGCGCGGTTGCGGGCGGCGGTCGGCCCGGTGTCGGTCTCGACGGCGGCGAGCAGCGCGTCCACCTCGTCGGGGGCCAGGCCCACCGTGCTCGAATGGTCGCGGTCGATGCGGGGCCGGTCGGCGTCGGAGACCGGGTTGGCGTGCACCGCCTGGAGCTTGACCAGGAAGTCGTACCAGCTGGACATCGCGGACAGCTTGCGGGCCACGGTCGCCGGGGTCAGCGGCTTGCCGGTCCGCGCGGCCAGGGTGCTCTCCAGCGTTCGCGCGTACTCGTTGACGTGCAGGAAGTTCGCCCGCAGCGGGTCCAGGTGGCGGGCGTCGCACCAGCTCAACCAGCCGGCGACGTCCCGCCGGTACGCGTCACGGGTGTGTTCACTCAACCGCCGGTTACGCAGCCACGCGTCGGTGACGGCCATCGGCCCCCCGGGCAGGGCGGGATGGGCCGGCGGGCGGTACAACACCGGGGTCTCGGTCGAACGCATGCGAAAAATGTTCTCAGCCGTGTTTCAGGATGACGAACAGGCGCGCCGACGCGTCATGATCGCACACCGCCGGACCGTACGGCCGCCGCACGCGGCCGGGCGGGAACACCTCCCGCCCGGCCGTCACGGGTGTCAGGCGTTGATCTGCCGTCGGCCGGTGCCGGTCGCGCTGACGGTGACCTTGCGCGGCTTGGCCCGCTCGGCCACCGGGATCCGCAACGTCAACACGCCGTTCTCGTACCCGGCCTCCAGCTTGTCCGTGTCGAGCGTGTCGCCGAGGAAGAGCTGCCGGCTGAACACGCCCATCGGGCGCTCGGCGGCGACGAGTTCGACGGTGTCACCGGCGGGCCGGCGACGCTCGGCCCGGACGGTCAGGACGTTGCGCTGGACGGTGCAGTCGATGCTGTCCGGGTCCACTCCCGGCAGGTCGAAGGCGGCGTAGAAGTGGTCGCCGTCGCGGTAGGCGTCCATGTGCATGACCGCCGGGCGGCTGGTGGTGCCGAAGAACTGCTCGGCGAGCCGGTCGATCTCACGGAACGGGTCGGTGCGCATCAGCATCTCGTGCCTCCTCGGGTCCTCTGCGCCGAAGGTTCGGAAGTAGTTGAGCCTTGGCGACTCAACTTTCTGTCTTCTTATTTAGCGCGCCGGGCGCGCGTCGTCAACTCCCGTGCGGTGGTCGTCGAAGGCGGCCAGCAGGCGACGACCGACGTGTCCTCTCGGCGCCCGCGTTCACGCCGGGTGACGGGCGTCATCGAGCCGAGCCACCTCGGCGGAGCGCGCGGGTTAGGGTGCTGCGATGGGTACACACACCGCTGCGGTCGAGGCGCTCAAGGCCGACCCGGCGACCGCCGGGCTACGCCGGTCGCTGGAGGTCTACTACGGCGACCCCGGGCGGGACGCGGCGATGGACGCCTTCTACGCCCGCTTCGTCCGACCCGGCGACCTGGTCTTCGACATCGGCTCCCACGTCGGCGACCACATCGGCAGCTTCCGCCGCCTCGGCGCCCGGGTCGTCGCGGTCGAACCGCAGCCGCTGTGCCTGCGGGCGCTGCGCACCATCTACGCCGACGACGACCAGGTCACCCTGGTCGAGGCGGCCTGCGGGGCACAACCGGGACGGATCGGTTTCCTGGTCAACTCCGCCAACCCCACCGTCTCCACCGCCTCCACCGACTTCGTCAGTGCGGCGGCCGGGGCCGGCGGCTGGGAGGGGCAGGTCTGGGACGGTCAGATCGAGGTCCCGGTCACCACCGTGGACGCCCTCATCGCCGAACACGGCACGCCAGCCTTTGCCAAGATCGATGTGGAGGGCTTCGAGGACGCCGTGCTGGCCGGGCTGAGCGGCACGCTGCCCGCGCTGTCGTTCGAGTTCACCACGATCGAACGCGAGGTGGCGCTGCGCTGCCTGGACCGGTTGACCGCGCTCGGTTTCGGCGGCTTCGACGTGGCGCTCGGCGACCACAAGGAGCTGACCCTTGGCCGCTGGGCCACCGCCGAGGAGATGGCGGCGTACCTGACCGAGTTGCCGCACGAGGCCAACTCCGGCGACATCTACTGCCTGCCGTCGCCGTCCCGCTGACACCCCGGCCCACGGATCGCCGGTCCCCCGCTGGTGACCGCCGCCGTACCCTGACCGGGTGCTGTCCCAGATCACCGGCCTGTCCCGACACTTCACCGAGGACACGCTGCGGGCGTACCTGCTGAGCCGTTCGACCCGCACCGACAGCGGATGCCTCGTCGTCCGTGGCTACGGCACCCGGCGGGGCGTACACCAGAAGTTGGCGGGCCGGGCCTGGGCACACATTGCGGCCTACGTGGTCTTCGTCGGGGACTACGATCCGGCGCTGGAGATCCACCACGACTGTGCAGTGCCGGACTGCATCGAGCCGACGCACCTGCGCCAACTCCGCCACGCGGACACCTGCCGAGAACGCCGCCAGGCCCCGCTGTGCCGCAACGGGCACGAGCGGGAGATCGAGCCGGCGACCGGCCGCTACCGACGCGTCTGCCGGACCTGCAACCGCGAGGCGCAGAAGCGTTGGCGCGAGCGCCAGGCCGCCGAGGTCGCCGCAGCCCGCGCGACGTACCGGCCGACGCCCTCCTGACGCCCCGAGAGTCCTGACCAGGCGGCACAGTACGTGGACTACACCAGCGTAAGTCCTTACGCACCTTAACAGTCATTATGATGCGTGGTGCCTTTGCCCGATTTGTGGCGAGTAATTATTGGATTGCTGTTACTGGTTATCCATTAATTACTCGCCACCCTCTCCGGGTTCGGTGGGACAGCTCCCGAGCGGAGAGGTGTGCGGGTCGAGGAGGACACCCGACGGCCGTGCAAAGACGGCAGGCGTCTGTCGAGTGGCGTGGGCCGGGGTGTGTCGCGCGATGGCGCAGAGTGCCGGCGTATGAGGCGGCGGGACGGTGGGAGCGCGAAGCGCAAGGGCATCCCGTGCCGCCACCTTGACCGTACAGCTCACCCCGGGGCTTGCGGCAAGACCCCGGCCGGGGCGCACAATCGGGCGCCGAAGCCAGGAGCTGCGGAAACAAGGGGAATTTCATGGTCGACGTGATCGTCGCCGGGGCCGGACCGACCGGCCTGATGCTGGCCGCCGAACTACGACTGCACGGCGTGCGCGTACTCGTGGTGGAGAAGGAACCCGAGCCGCCCGCCTTCGTACGCGCACTCGGCCTGCACGTCCGCAGCATCGAGGTGCTGGACCAGCGGGGCCTGCTGGAACGCTTCCTCGCGTACGGCCGGCGGCGCCCGCTCACAGGGTTCTTCGCCGGCCTCGACACGCCCGCACCCGTACGGCTGGACACCGCACATCCCTACGTTCTCGGCATCCCGCAGCCCGTCACCGACCGGTTGCTGGCCGAGCGCGCCACGGAACTCGGTGCCGAGATCCGGCGCGGCGGCGAACTGGTCGGGCTGAGCCAGGACGAGCAGGGTGTCACCGTCGAACTGACCGACGGCACCCGACTGCGCTCGCGCTACCTGGTCGGCTGCGACGGTGGACGCAGCAGCGTCCGCAGACTGCTCGGTGTGGACTTCCCCGGTGAACCGAGCCGGGTCGACACGCTGCTGGGCGAGATGCGGGTGACCACACCGACGGAGACGCTGGCCGCTGTCGTGGCCGACGTACGCAGGACCCAGAAGCGGTTCGGTGTCGGCCCGGTCGGGGACGGGATGTGCCGCGTCGTCGTACCCGCCGAGAAGGTGGCCGAGGATCGGGCCGTCCCGCCGACCCTCGACGACTTCCGGCGTCAACTGCGGGCGTACGCCGGCACCGACTTCGGCGTGCACTCGCCCCGCTGGATGTCGCGCTTCGGCGACGCCACCCGGCTGGTCACGCGGTACCGGACCGGGCGGGTGCTGCTGGCCGGCGACGCCGCGCACATCCACCCGCCCGTCGGCGGGCAGGGCCTCAACCTCGGCATCCAGGACGCCGTCAACCTCGGTTGGAAGCTGGCCGCAGAGGTGGGTGGCTGGGCGCCGGAAGGGCTGTTGGACAGTTACCACACGGAACGGCACCCGGTGGCCGCCGACGTCCTCGACAGCACCCGCGCGCAGATGGAGCTGCTCTCCACCGAGCCGGGTCCGCTCGCGGTGCGACGGCTGCTGTCGCACCTGATGGAGTTCGAGGAGGTCAATCGGTACCTAATCGAGAAGATCACCGCGATCTCGATCCGGTACGACGTCGGTGCGGGTCACGAACTGCTCGGCCGCCGGATGCGGGACGTACGCCTGGGCCGGGGGCGTCTCTACGAGCTGACGCGCACCGGACGCGGACTCCTGCTCGACCAGACCGGCCGGCTCTCGGTCGACGGTTGGGCGGACCGCGTCGACCATGTCGTCGACGTGAGCGAGGAACTGGACGTGCCGGCCGTGCTGCTGCGGCCGGACGGCCACGTGGTGTGGGTCGGTGCCGAGCAGCGGAGTCTGCGGGACCACCTGCCCCGGTGGTTCGGGTCGGCGCGGTGACAGCCTGCCGCGCGGAGGCCCTCGACACCGTCGAGCAGGATCGCCACGGGACGGATCAGGCGGCGCGGCGTCGGCGGAACGGGAACCAGGACCACCGGGGTGCGGACGGCGGGGCGGCCAGGGGGACCGCCGGGTCGGCGGCGGCGCGACGCGCGGCCCGCCACGTCGACACCACGGTGTCGGCGTCGACCGGGCGCACCACGACGCGAGGGCCGGACGGGTTGCGCAGCCAGGCCATCACCTCGGCGTTCAGGTCGGCGACGCAGGAGCGTACGGCCTGCTCGGTGGGGAGGTCGCGGACCTCGTCGGGCAGGCGCTCGATGCGGCGGCGCAGCAGCAGCGGGGTGGGTAGCAGCAGGTCGGTGGGGAGCTTCTCGCGTTCCATGAAGCTCTTGATCCACCAGGACTCGTCGTAGGGCATCCCCCGGCCCGGGATCGGGCGGCCCGCGCCGGGCAGGTCGTCGAACTCCCCGCGTTCCTGCGCCGAGCGGATCTGCGCCTCGACCGACGCCTCCCACATCCTGTCCACGCGTTCCACCTCCCCGTTCCCCCAGGGTACCGGGGCGGTGGAAGCGTTCTTCCTGCTCGACGACTTGCGTCCCGCGTCACCACCTCGGCAAGCTTCCCGGATGCCCGCAGCCCACGCGTACCACGACCAGGCCGGTGACGTCTTCGCGGCGCACGCCGCTGACAGTCCGCACAATGCCTACACGGACCGGCCGGCCATGCTCACGCTCGCCGGTGACGTGGCCGGTCTGCGGGTCCTGGACGCCGGCTGTGGTGGCGGCCACTACGCGGCCGAGTTTGTCGCCCGGGGAGCCGAGGTGGTGGCGGTCGACGGCAGCGCCACGCTGGTCGAGCACGCCCGGGCCGTGCTCGGCGATCGCGCCGACGTCCGCCAGCACGACTTGGACTCCCCGCTGGAATTCGCGGCCGACGCGTCGTTCGACGGGGCCGTCTGCGCGCTGGTCCTGCACCACCTGACCGACCGCGTCCGGTTCCTCGGCGAGGTGCGGCGAGTGCTGCGGCCGGGCGGTTGGTTCCTGCTGTCGACGACACATCCGGCGTCGGACTGGCGGTACTACGGCGGATCGTACTTCGACGAGAGCTGGGTCGAGTTCCCGATGGCGGACGGGATCACCATGCGCTTGCAGCGGATGACCCTTGAGTCCCTGATAACCGAGGTGCTCGACGCGGGGTTCGTGCTGGAGCGGCTGGTCGAGCCGAGGGCGGTCGAGACGCTGCGCACCACCGACCCGGAGCGCTACGCGCGACTGACCGAGCGCCCGAGCTTCGTGGCCCTGCGGCTGCGCCGCCCCTGACGACGCTCACCGCGACTCGTACGCAGGCCCACGACTGCCGCCAGTGCGCTCAGCACCATGAGGACTGCGGCGACGGCGTAGCTACTGCCGACCGCTCCGGCAAGCTGGGGTTCGAGCTCGGCACGGGCGGACAGGTCGAGGGCGAGCATCGCCGCGAGCCCACCGGTGTCGGTGGTGGCCAGTTCGGGCACCCGGGCGGACACCACCACGGTGAGGGTGGTGGCCACGAGGGCGACACCGACCGCGCTGGCCATCTGCTGGACAAGCGCGAGCAGCGTCGTACCGCGTGGGGTGTCCTCGTGTTCCAGGTCGCGTACGGCCACGGTCATGGTCGGCATCAGGGTGGCGCCGGATCCGACGCCGAGAACGGCCGCCGCGGCGGCGATCATCGGGTACGACGCGCCGCTCGTCGTCGTGATCAGGAGTGCGATGCTGCCGAGCAGGCCCAACGTGACGCCGGTGAACACGATGCGTGCCGGTCGCACTCGGTCGACCAGTCGGGTGGCGATCTGCAGGGTCACTCCGACGGCGAGAGCCATCGGGATGGTGATGGTGCCGGCCAGGGCGGCGGGGTCGCCACGGACACCTTGGACGTAGATCGGCAGGATCGACATCGCTCCGAAGTAGGCGGCACCGAAACACACCAGCACCGCCAGGCCGGCGGCGAGGGGGCGGTGTCGCAGCAGCCGCAGGTCCACCAGCGGGGCATCCGTCCGCAGGGCGCGGACGACGAACGCGGCCAGGAGCGACATCCCCGCGCCGAGCGCGGCGGCTACCTCGATGGTCATCTCGCCGGTCTCTCCGATGAGGGTGCACCCCAGCACGAGCAGCACGGCGCCGCCGGACACCTGCGCCAGGCCGGTCCAGTCCATCCGCGCGGGCGGGGCCGGGTCGGCGGGTTGGGGTGGCAGCAGCCGCGTGCACAGCAGCACGGCGGCGGCGCCGATCGGCACGTTGAGAAGGAAGATCCAGCGCCAGGAGGCGGCGTCGACGAGCCAGCCGGCAAGTGGTGGGCCGAGGACGGGACCGATGACGACGGGCAGGCCCAGCAGGCTCATCAATCGACCGCGGAATTCGCGGGGCACGGCGCGCAGGCCGATGGCCGTACCCACGGGGTTGAGCAGGCCGCCGCCGAGCCCTTGCAGGATCCGGAACACGGTGAGCGACCCGGCGTCCCAGGCCAGGCCGGCCAGAGCCGAGGAGACGGTGAAGATCACCAGCGCGGTCACGTACACGCGGCGGGCACCGTAGCGGTTCGCCGCCCAGCCGGCGAGCGGTGTCACCGCGACGACGCCGAGCAGGTAGCCGCTGGTGACCCACTGCACCGCAGGCAGGGTCGAATCGAGGTCCGCGACGATCGCGGGGACCGCCACCAGAGTGACGGTGGTGTCGACGGTGACCATCAGCCCACCGAGGGCGAGCACCAGGCCGATGACACGTGCGCGACGATCCATGTCGGCCATGCTCGACCTTCAACCTCAGGTGAAGTCAAGCCTCCGGGTGAGCACCGCAGTACGCCCAGATCCAGCAGGTTTGAGACCGCCTCGCCCACGGCGAAGTGTGTTACCGCTTCGGGCTGGACGCCACGCTTGCTGGGACCGATCAGGTCGTAGTCTCCGCCTGGACAGTTCCGGTCAGCTCCTCGCGCAGCACGGCCACCCCGCCGGGGGACAGAGTCACCGCCTCGTCGACCTCGGCGTCGGTGAGCAGGTCCCGGCCGCAGGCCGGTACGCGCTGCGCGCGGTCGGTGTGGTTGAGCAGGAACAGCCAGCTCACCCCGTCACCGAGGCGACGGACCGCCTCGACCCCGGCGGGTGCGCCCGGACAGACCGGGGTGACACCGGCGGCGCGGGCGGCGGTGTCCAGCAACCGGCGGTAGGTGGCGTCGTCGGGGCGGGTGGAGACGTACCAGGCGGTGCCGGCGCCGTGCCGGTGCCGCGTGATCGCCGGTGACCCGTCGAGCACCCCGCCGACGTACGCGGTGATGGTCTCCGCGCCGGTCAGGTGGACCGTCTCGGCCCAGATCCGGCCGGTGCCGCCGTCGTCGAGTCGGACGTGGTCGCCGTCGGCGAGCGGGTGGAACTCCTCCACCCGTACGCCGAGCACGTCGCGCAGGGCGCCTGGGTAACCGCCGAGCCGGACCCGGGCGTACCCGTCGGCGGTGCCGCTGAGGTACGTGGCCAGCAGGTGACCGCCGTGGTGGACGTACTCGCCGATCCACTCGGCGGTGGTGTCGTCGGTGAGGTAGAGCGCGGGCAGGACGAGCAGCCTGTACCCGTCGAGGGGGTCGCCGGGGGCGACCGTGTCGCAGCCGTGGCCGGTGTGCCACAGGGCCCGGTGGGCGGCGGCGAGTTCCTGCTGGTGGTCGAGTCGGGTCGAGGGCATGCCCGGGTGGCGTAGCGCCCAGCCACTCGGGGCGTCGACGGCCAGCGCCACGGACGCCTCGACCCGGCCGCGTACCTCGGTGAGCCGTTCCAGCGCCGCGCCGAGCTCGACCGCCTCGCGGAACGCACGGCTGTCCGGGCCGGCGTGCGGCACCAGGGCGGAGTGGAAGCGTTCGGCGCCACCGGCGGGTGCCCGCCACTGGAAGAACATCGCGCCGTGCGAGCCGCGGGCCACGTGCGCCAGGCTGTGGCGCAGCATCCGTCCCGGCTCCTTGGTGTGTGACCGGCCGGTGGTGTGGATCTGCTGGGCGGCGCTCTCCATCAGCAACCAGGTCGGGTCGGCGGTGGTGTGCCGGGCCCAGCCCCGGGCCAGGTCGCCGACGAGCGCGGTCTGTTCCTCGGCGCCGCCGTCGACGGCCGACGGGTAGTGGTCGACGGCGACCAGGTCCACCTCGCGGGCCCAGCGGGCGTGGTCGACCGGCACCCAGTCGCCGAGTACGTAGTTGGTGGTGACCGGGGTCTGCGGTGCGGCGAGGCGCAGCAGGTCCCGCTGTTCGGCGTACGCGGCGAGCAGCGTGTCGGACCAGAAGCGGCGGAAGTCCAGGAGTTGGCCGGGGTTGCCGAGGTACTGGGTGGCGCGGGGGGTGCTGATCTGCGCCCAGTCGGAGTAGTGCTGGCTCCAGAAGCTGGTGACCCAGGCGTCGTTGAGGGCGGCCAGGTCGCCGTAGCGTCCGGCCAGCCACCGTCGGAAGGCGCGGGCGGTGTGCTCGCAGTGGCAGGTGGTGCCGTACTCGTTGTGCACCCGCCACAGCGCCACGGCCGGGTGGTGGGCGTACCGGTCGGCGAGGGCGGCGGTGATGCGGCGGGCGGCGGAGCGGTAGGCGGGGGCGGCGGCGCAGTAGGTGTCGCGGCTGCCGTGGTGCAGGCGGACGCCGTCGGCGGTGACCGGCAGGGCGCCCGGGTGGGCGAGGGAGAACCAGGGTGGCGGGGAGGCGGTGGGGGTGGCCAGGGCGACCCGGATGCCGCCGTCGTGCAGCAGGTCGAGGACCTGGTCGAGCCAGTCGAAGGTGTACCGGCCGGGGGCCGGTTCGAGGCGGGACCAGGCGAACACGCCGACGGTGACCAGGGTGATCCCGGCCCGACGCATCAGCGCGACGTCCTCGGCCCAGACCTCCGCCGGCCACTGCTCCGGGTTGTAGTCACCGCCGTAGCAGAGCCGACCGTCGTGCCACATCGTCCACCATCCGTCGGATTAGTTGATGATCTGTCCAAACTATGGAGGCGGTTTGCCCATGTCAACGGCGCCGATAGTTTCGGCATCGATGATCCTCGTTGACAGTTCGTTGGGTAATTAAAGAAACTATCCGCACCGCCGTACCGTCGCTGAGGAGAGCCGATGCCGTACCGACCGCCGTTGGTGCCGTACGAGACGTTCGTGGCCGACCCACCCGACCTGCCCGCCCGCTCCCCCGGTGAGGGTGGGACCGCGGTGGTGGGCCGGGCCGAGTTCGTCGGCGGCGACACGTCCGGGGCCACCTTCAAGGCGGCGCTGGCCGACGGGGTGACGGCGGTGGTCCGGGTGGAGGCGGCCGGTGACGGCGTGATCCGGGTCCGGCTCGCCGAGGACCCCCAGGCCCGGACCCGCTCCGCGCGCGCGGTGACGCTGGTCCGCCCGGAGGTGCGGCCGGCCACCGTGACCGGCGACGACCGGTGGGTACGCGTCGACGCCGGAGCGGTGGTCGCCGAGATCAGCCTCGACCCGTGGCGGATCCGGTTCCTGCGCCCCGATGGCACCGTCCTGCTGGAACAGGACCCCGGCACGGTCGACATCAGCGGCCGGCGGCGCACCCTGCCCTTCGGCCGCTCCACCGTCGACGGGGTCCGCGTCGCCTGGCACGAGAGCTTCGTCGCGCCCGGTGACGAACGGTTCGTCGGCTTCGGGGAGAAGTTCACCCTGCTGGACAAGCGCGGCCAGCGGGCGTTGATGTGGAACTTCGACGCCTTCGGCAGCGAGTCCGACCGGTCGCACAAGAACGTGCCGTTCTATCTGTCCAACCGGGGCTACGGGCTGCTGGTCGACAGCGGCCTGCCGGTGCAGTTCGACGTCTGCCAGTCCACCCACAGCACGGTCCAGATCCTGGTCCCCGACGACCTGCTGGACTACTACGTGCTGGCCGGACCGACCCCCGCCGAGGTGCTGGACCGGTTCGACCGGCTCACCGGTCGGCCGTACCTGCCGCCCCGCTGGGCGTTCGGCGCCTGGATCTCCTCCGGCTTCTATCCGGACAGTCAGGACCAGGTGCTGGAACGGGCCCGTCGCATCCGTGAGCGCGACATCCCCTGCGACGTGCTGCACCTGGACTGCTACTGGCAGGTCGCCGGGAACTGGTCGGACCTGCGGTGGGACGCCGAGGCGTTCCCCGACCCGGCCGGGATGCTGCGGACCCTCGGCGAGCAGGGCTTCCGGGTCTGCCTCTGGATGAACCCGTACCTGATGACCGGCAGCCCGCTGTACGCCGAGGCGGACCGGGCCGGCTACTTCCTGCGCCGCCCCGACGGCAGCACGTACGTCGCCGACGTGTGGCACGGCAGCTACCCGGTCAGCGCCATCGTGGACCTGACCAACCCGGCCGCCGTCGACTGGTTCACCGGCCTGCTGCGGCCCCTGCTGGAACAGGGCGTGGCCGTGTTCAAGACGGACTTCGCCGAGGGGGTGCCGGCCGACGCGGTGGCCCACAACGGGATGACCGGCGTCGAACTGCACAACGTCTACAGCCTGCTCTTCAACGACGTGGTCGCCCAGGTCACCCAGGAGGTGGCCGGTCACCGGGCGGTGTGGGCGCGCTCGTCGTACCTGGGCGGGCAGCGGCACAGCGCACAGTGGAGCGGCGACGTCAACGCCACCTGGCCGGCGCTGGCCAGCACGCTGCGCGGCGGGCTGTCGCACGGCCTGTCCGGGGTGCCGTTCTGGAGCCACGACACCGGCGGTTTCCACGGCACCCCGGAACCCGACCTGTACGTCCGCTGGTCGCAGTTCGGGGCGTTGTCGCCGCTGCTGCGGCTGCACGGCACCACCAGCCGGCTGCCCTGGGACTTCCCCGCCGAGACCGAACGACACGCGGTCGCCGCGCTGCGGCTGCGGTACCGGCTCATGCCGTACCTGTGGTCGGCGGCGGTGCAGGCGGCCCGTACCGGCGTGCCGATGATGCGTGCCCTGCTGGTCGACACCCCGCAGGACCCGACGGCCTGGACCACCGACCTGCAGTACCGCCTCGGCACCGACCTGCTGGTGGCGCCGGTGCTGGACCCGACCGGGCAGCGGGACGTCTATCTCCCCGTCGGGGACGACTGGATCGACGCGGCCACCGGCGAGCGGCACCCGGGCGGGCGGCACCTGCGGGTCACCGTGCCGCTGTCGCGCACCCCGCTGTACGTGCGTCACGGCACGCTGTTGCCGCTGGTCGCGCCGCACCCGACCGTCGGTGACCGGCCCTTCCGCGACGTCACGCTGGTCAGCTGGGGTGCCGTCGAGGGGCGCACGGTGGTGCACGACGTCGACGGCGACACCGTCATCGAGGCGTTCCGCGACGGCGACGAGTTGCGGATCAGGACGCGAGGGCCACTGCTGGTGGGGCAGTTGGCCTTCGCCGGGGTCGGTGAGTCCGACCTGCCGGCCCGGCCACTGCTCAACGGTGCGGCGGTGACCGTCGTGCCCTTCGCGGGTCTGTTCCCCGCGTAGGGCCGGCCGTCGCGCGGGGGGCCCGGCTGGACGGAGTCGGGCCCCCCGCGTGACGGGGCCGGACCCACCTCGGTGGGTCCGGCCCCTGCCGGGCGGCCGCACCGCGCCCGGTCAGCCCTTCACCGCGCCGGTGATCACACCCTTGGTGAAGTGCCGTTGCACGAACGGATAGATGATCACGGCGGGGATGACCGTCACGATCACCACGGCCATCTTGACCGCGAGCGTCGGCGGGTACGCGGTCACGCCGGGCAGGCTCACCGACGCGCCGGAGACGTTCGGTGACTGTCCGGCCAGGATGTAGCTCTGCAGCACCCGCTGGATCGGGAACTTGTCGTTGGAGTCGATGTAGAGCACCGCGTTGAAGTACGCGTTCCAGTAGCCGACCGCGTAGAAGAGGCCGACCACGGCGATCACCGCCTTGGACAGCGGCAGCACGATCCGGGTGAGGATGCGCACTTCGCCCGCGCCGTCGATGCGGGCGCTGTCGAGCAGTTCGGCCGGCACGTTCATGAAGAACGCGCGGATCACCACCAGGTTGAACACGCTGATCGCACTGGGCAGGATCAGTGACCAGATGCTGTCCTTGAGACCCATGCCGGTCACCACCAGATAGCTCGGCACCAGCCCCGGGAAGATCAGGAACGTCAGCAGGAAGTAGAACAGCAGTCCACGGTGGCCGACCGAACCGGGCCGGGACAGCCCGTACGCGGCCAGCACGGTGAGCAGCAGGCTGACCGTGGTGCCGAGCACGGTCACCAGGGTGCTGATCCACACCGCTCGGGTGACGTCACCGCCGCTGAAGATGGTGATGTACGCCGACGGGTCGATCTCCCGGGGGATGACGACCATGCCGCCCGCGTCGTCGATGGTGCCGCGCGAGGCGAGACTGGTGACCAGCACCGCCCAGAGCGGCACCAGCACCGCCGCGACCAGCAGGGTGAGCACGACGCCCTTGCCGATGGTCAGGGACGTCGAGGGGCGGCCCGCCCACACCGGACGACCGGGGTGGCGTCGCCGGGGCGGCGGTCCGGGTGGCCCCGCCGTCGTCGGTGCCACGGGCACCGGTCCGGCACCACTGAGCTGCGCGGTCATGATTTCGCGTACACCCCCTGCTCGCCGAGCCGGTGCGCGACCTTGTTCGCGGTGATGATCAGCGCCAGGCCGACCACCGCCTTGAACAGGCCCGCCGCGGCGCCGAGGCCCCACTGCTGGGTACTGATCGCCTGGTAGTAGACGAAGGTGTCGAGCACTTCCGCGGCCTCCCGGCCGACCGCCTCACGTTGCAGGATGAACTGCTCGAAGCCGACCGAGAGCGCGTCGCCGAGCCGCATGATGAGCAGCAGCACGATCACCGGACGCAGACCGGGCAGGGTGATGTGCCACAGTCGCCGCCACCGCCCGGCGCCGTCGGCCGCCGCCGCCTCGTACAGGTTCTGGTCGATCGCGGAGAGCGCGGCCAGGAAGACGATCGCGCCCCAACCCAGGTCCTTCCAGACCGCCTCGGCGGTGACCAGCACGATGAACGTGTCCGGGTTGGTCATGATCTCCCAGGGCTGCATACCGGCCTGGCGCATCTCCTGGGCCAGCAGCCCGGCCCCGCCGAACATCTGCACGAAGAACGTCACCACCAGCACCCAGCTGAAGAAGTGCGGCAGGTAGACGACGCTCTGCACGAAGCCGCGCAGCCGCCCGGAGACCACGCTGTTGAGGATGAGCGCCAGCAGGATCGGCAGCGGGAAGAAGAACACCAACTGGAAGGCGGTGATGCTCAGCGTGTTGCGGACCGCGTCCCAGAACAGCGGGTCGCGGAAGAGTGCCTCGAAGTTGCCGAAGCCGATCCACTCGCTGTTGAGGAAGGCGTCCAGCGGGTCGTCGCCGACGAACGGGTTGTAGTCCTGGAAGGCGATGACGTTGCCCAGCGTGGGCAGGTAGTGGAAGACCAGCAGCAGCAGCGCCGCCGGGGCGGCCATCGCCAGCAGCGGCCAGTCGCGGCGCAGCCGGGCCCGCAGGCTGCGCCGCCCACCGCGCCGGGGACGCCGCGGTGGCGGCGTACGTCCGGCGGGTGGTCGCTCCTCGACGGTGCCGGGGGCGCTCACGCCGGTCCCCCGACACCGCTCGCGCGCCCGGTTGTCCGCCCGCTCATCGGCCGTTGTCGGCGAGCGCCTTCTCGTGGAACGCGCGGCCCTCCTCGCCGCCGGTGTCGAGGAACTCCTTGCGTACCTGGGCAAGGTCGCTGACCGGGCGACGGCCGCGCAGGATGTCGCGGATCTTGTCGTCGGTCGGCTGGATGATCTTCGACCAGTTCGCCGGCAGTTCCAGCTTGATCCCGGCGAACAGGTCCTTCTCGATCGAGGCGATGTTGGTGCGGTAGTAGCCGAGGTAGTCCTGCACGAAGTTGGGCGTGTCGCCACTGCGCACCTTGACCGGCACCCGACCGCCGATGTGGGTGTACTGCGCCCCCAGCTCGGTCCGTCCGCGCTCGGTCAGCGTCGGCGTGCCGTCGGCGCCCCGGCTGAAGTGCTGTCCCTCCACGCCGTACTCGCGCAGTTCGAACTCCCGGCTGCCGAACGGGGCGGCACACCAGTTGAGCACCCGCAGCACCTCGTCGACCCGCTCGGCGGACAGGTCCTTCTTGAGGAAGGTGTAGAAGATCGGCTTCTCGCTGCCCCAGATGACCGGCTGGGCACCCTGCGCGCCGAAGACCGGCAGCGGCTGCATATTGAAGGTGGGCAGCTCCTTGGCCCGTTCGCTCTGCATGCCCTGCCAGGCGCCGAGGCCGTCGCGGTACATCAGGATCTTGCCGGAGTTGAACAGCTGCTTCTCGTCGGCGCCCTTGCTGGCCACCGTGTCCGGGTGCACCAGACCCTCGGCGAACAGCCGCGCGGTGAACGCCAGCGCCGCCTCGAAGGCCGGGTCCTCGAACTTGTGCTGCAGGCCGCCGTCGGGCTTCTTGCGCCAGGTCTGGTGGCAGCCGAAGTACTGCTGCACCATCTCGAAGACACTGCCGAAGGCCCACACGCCCTTGGCCGGGTCGGTGGCCTTCTTGCCGAACTCGTACAGCTCGTCGGGGCTGGCCGGGGCGGCCAGGCCGGCGGCGTCGAGCAGGTCCTTGCGATAGAACATGGCCCACGCGAACGGGCCGTCGGTGGGGAACGGCACGGCGTAGAGCCGGCCGGCCCAGACCGAGTACTCCCAGGCGCCGCTGGGCAGCGCCGCCAGGTACGGGTACTTCGCCGCGTTGTCGCCCTGGAGGTGGTCGGTCAGGTCGGTGAACAACGCCTTGACCGCGTCGGAGAAGCGGGCGACCTTGTCCACCTCCCAGTTCGGCGCGGACAGCAGCTCCGGCACGTCGCGGGCGCCGAGCATGGCGTTGAGTTTGTCGGCGTAGGTCAGGCCGTCCTGCAGGCTCGGGTTGACCTCCACGCCGAGCTTGCCGTTGACCGCGGCGAGGTAGGAGTTGCGGCCCAGCGGCGGTGGCGTCGGGCCCCACCACGGGCTCATCGTCTGGATCGGCGGGCCGCCCCGGCCGGGCTGCTCGGTGACCGCATCGACGAGCTCGCGCGGGTAGCTGAGGTAGCCGTCCGGGATCGGGCCCTCACCGGGGATGTCCGGCTTGAGCAGCTCGGCCCGCTGGTAGGTGGGCAGCACCGCCTTGATGGCGTCGGCGCTGGTGGCGCTGCCCTGGCTCCCGGCTTCCTTGCTGCATCCGGCCAGGGCGCCGCCGCCCACGGTCGCGGCGGCACCGAGGCCGACCAACCGCAGCATGGTCCGGCGGTCGGTGGATGTGCGCGCAAGAGGCGTCACGGCGCACTCCCTTCGTCGTCGTCGATAACGGTTTGCGGAGCGGGGGACTCCGGCTAGGATTAGTTGGGGTTCTAGCCGAACAAACTAATCGACGGCTATCCCGTCCCACAAGACAGGGCGTGCCGGCGGCCCGGACGGCGTGGTCGGTCCCGCCACGGCGGTACGCGATGATGGACGCGCGCGCCACGACACCGGCGCAGGGAGCGGGCAGATCGTGATCAGCATCCAGAACGAGCCGCAGCCGACCGACCTCGGTGACGTGCGGGTCGCCAACCGCGCGGTGGTCCTGCGGCACGTCCGACTGCACGCCCCCTGCTCGCGCGCCGACATCGCCGCCCGCACCGGCCTGAACAAGGCCACCGTCTCCAGCCTCGTCACCGAACTCATCGACCAGCGGCTGGTCCGCGAGACCGGCCTCACCGAGAACCGGGTCGGCCGCCCGGCGACGATGCTGGTGCTCGACGGCGAACCGTACGCCGCCCTCGGTCTGCAACTGGGCGCCGACGAACTGGTGGCGGTCGCCATCGACCTCGGCGGCAACCGGCTGCTCACCTGGCGACGGGCCTTCGCCGCCGACACGGTCTCCCCCGCCGAGACCCTGCGTGCACTGACCGCCCTGGCCCGCCGCGCGATCGGCCGGGTCACCGCACAGGGCCGCACCATGCTCGGCCTCACCCTCGGGGTGCCCGGGCTGGTCGACCCCGGCGGGGCGGTCCCGCTGTCCGACGCTCTCGGCTGGCGGGACGTGCCGGTCGCCGCCGACCTGCGCGCGGCCCTCCGGGAACCGGCCTTCACCGTCACCGTGGACAGTGTCGCCAACCTCGCGGCCCTGGCCGAGCAGCGCCACGGCGCGTATGCGGGCACCGCCGACCTGGTGCACCTCAGTGGCGGCATCACCGTCGGTGCCGGGATCATCGCCGCAGGCCGACTGTTGCGCGGCGGACGCGGCTTCGCCGGCGGCATCGGCCACCTGCCCGTGGACCCGGCCGGGCCGCCCTGCGACTGCGGCGGCCGGGGCTGCCTGACCGCGCTGGTCGGCCTGCCCGCCGTGGTACGCCGGCTGCTGCCCGACGCGGAGGCCGACGGCCCGGTCACCGACTACCTGCCCGAGCTGACCCGGATCGTGGCGCTGGCCCGCCAGGACGACCCGACCGTGTGCAGCGGCCTGGCCGAGACCGGCCGGCACCTCGGTCGTGGCGTGGCCGTCCTGGCCGACCTGCTCAACCCGGAGGCGGTGGTCCTCGGCGACCACTTCGCGACGCTGGCGCCCTGGCTGCTGCCGGCGGCCCGCTCCGAACTCGCCGCGCGGGCCCACGCCCCCGGCGCCGGGGGCGTCCGACTCGACGCCTCCACCCTGGACACCGCCGCGGCGCTCGGCGGCGCCACCGCGGCCCTGGCCGTCATCGAGGCGGGACGCCTGCCGACCCGCTGACCTGGGCGCCGCGTCCCGAGTCTTGACCGGACCGGTCGATGGTGCCAACCTCGAAGCGAGCCGCTCCGCTCGGGCACCCGGGGCGGCTTGCTTTCCGCGGTTCGTCGAAGCGCTTCACCTGCGTCCGGGACGGCGACCGTCACCCCACCGTCACCTGCGATGCCGCTCGGCCATCCGCCGTCGAAGCGCTTCGACCTCCGGCGCGCCGGGCACTGGAAGGCGATCCACCATGACCGACCGCACCCTGCCCGCACCCCGGGACCGGATCGATGACCTGCTGGCCCGGCTCACCATGCCCGAGAAGATCGGCCTGCTGCACCAGTGGCAGGCCCCGGTCCCCCGGCTCGGCCTGCGCCCGTTCAAGACCGGCACCGAAGCGCTGCACGGCGTCGCCTGGCTCGGCCAGGCCACCGTGTTCCCCCAGGTCATCGGCCTGGCCAGCAGTTGGAACCCGGACCTGATCCGGGCCGTCGGCGCGGCCACCGGCACCGAGGTACGCGCCAAGAACCACGCCGACCCCGACCGCGTCGGCCTCAACGTGTGGGCCCCCGTGGTCAACCCGCTGCGCGACCCCCGCTGGGGCCGCAACGAGGAAGGCTGGTCGGAGGACCCGTGGCTGACCGGGCGGCTCGCCACCGCGTACGCGCGGGGGCTGTGCGGCGACCATCCCGACCGGCTGCGGACCGCCCCCACGGTCAAGCACTTCCTCGCCTACAACAACGAGACCGACCGGGCCACCACCTCCAGCGACCTGCCGCCCCGGGTGCTGCACGAGTACGAACTGCCCGCCTTCCGCGCCCCGATCGCCGCCGGTGCCGCCCTCGGCGCGATGGCGTCGTACAACCTGGTCGACGGCGTGCCCGCGCACCTGAGCCCGCTGATCGACGACGAGTTGCGCAGCTGGTCACCGGACGAACTGCTGGTGGTCGGCGACGCCGGCGCGATCGGCAACCTCACCGACCTGCAGGGCCAGACACCCGACCACGTGCACGGGTTCGCCGCCGCGCTGCGCGCCGGCATCGACAGCTTCACCGAGAACCACACCGACAGCGCCCCCACCCGGCGGCGGCTGACCGAGGCACTCGACCGGGGCCTGATCACCGCCTCCGACGTGGACCGGGCGGTACGGCGCATCCTGTCCGTACGGCTGCGCCTGGGTGACCTGGATCCCCCGCACGACGACCCGTACGCCGCGACACCCGCCGACGTCGTCGACTGCCCGGCGCACCGCGACCTGGCCCGGCAGGCCGCCCGCGACTCCGTGGTGCTGCTGCACAACACGGGTCTGCTGCCCCTGCCCGCCGGTACGCGGGTCGCCGTGCTCGGCCCGCTGGCCGACACCGTCCACGAGGACTGGTACAGCGGCACCCTGCCGTACGCGGTCACCACCTACCAGGGTCTGGCCGGGCGGCTGCCGCAGGTCACCACGCACCCGGGCACCGACCGGGTCGCGCTGCGGGTCGGCGACCGGCACGTGGGCTGCCCGGACACCGCCGACGGCGGCCCGTTGACCCTCGGCGCCGACGCCGCCCGGTTCGACGTGTTCGACTGGGGACGCGACACGGTGGCGCTGCGGGCCGTCGGCAACGGCCGGCACGTCGGCGTCGACGACGACGGCGCCCTGCGCAACGACCGGCCCGGCCCGGGCGGCTGGGTGGTGCGCGAGACGTTCCAGTTCGACCCGCTGCCCGCCGGCACCGTGCTGCTGCGGCACCTGGCCACCGACCGGTACGTCACCGTCGACGACCAGGGGCGGCTGCGGGTCGACGGCGACGACCGGCAGACCGCCACCGCCTTCGGCATCGACCTGGTGATCGACGGTGCGGCCGAGGCCGCCGCGTTGGCCGCCGACGCCGACGTCGCGGTGGTGACGGTGGGCAACCACCCGATGGTCAACGGCCGTGAGACCGAGGACCGGGTGGACCTGGCCCTGCCCGCCCGGCAGGAGGCCATGCTGCGTGCCGTACACGCCGCCAACCCGCGCACGGTGCTGGTGCTGACCAGCAGTTACCCGTACGCCATCGGGTGGGCGCAGCAGCACCTGCCGGCGGTGCTCTGGTCCGCCCACGGCGGGCAGGAACACGGCCGGGCCCTGGCCGACGTGCTGCTCGGCGACGCCGACCCGGCCGGCCGGCTCACCCAGACCTGGTACGCCGACACCGCCGACCTGCCCGACCTGCTCGACTACGACGTGATCGGCGCCGACTCCACCTACCTGTACTTCCGGGGCGACCCGCTGTACCCGTTCGGGCACGGCCTGTCCTACGCCCGCTTCGACTACGCCGACCTGCGGTTGAGCGTCGACACCGCGACGGTCGGTGAGACGGTCGAGGTGAGCGTGGACGTCACCAACAGCGGCACCCGGCCCGGCGTGGAGGTGGTGCAGCTCTACACCCGGCAACGCCGCTCCCGGGTCAAGCAGCCGCTGCGGCAACTGCGCGACTTCGACCGGATCACGCTGGCCCCCGGGGAACACCGGACCGTCACGCTGCGGCTGCACACCGCCGAGCTGGGCTGGTGGGACGCCGACCGGGGCGCGCTCGTGGTGGAGGACGCCACGCACAGCGTGCTGGTCGGACGCTCCGCCACCGACGTGCGGCTGGTCGGCGCGCTGGCGGTACGCGGCGACGCGGCGCCCCGGTCGACGCGGCTGCACAGCGCGAGCGGGGCCCGGTGAGCCGGCGCGCGTCGGGCCAACCCACCATCGCCGACGTGGCCCGGCACGCGGGTGTCGCGGTGAGCACCGTGTCGTACGTACTCAGCGGCAAACGGGCCATCTCGGAGCTGACCCGCAACCGGGTCCTGGCCAGCATCCGGGTGCTCGGCTACCACCCGAACGCCGGGGCACGGGCGTTGGCCAGCCGTCGCTCCAACGTGATCGCCCTGGTGCTGCCGCTGCGCTCGGGCATCCAGGTGCCGGTGGTGATGCAGTTCGCCACGGCGGTGGTGACCTCGGCCCGCCGCCACGACCACGACGTGCTGCTGGTGACCTCCGACGAGGGCCCGGAGGGGCTGCGTCGGGTCGCCGCCGGGGCGCTGGTCGACGGGGTGCTGGTGATGGACGTGGAGCTGCGCGACGCGCGGGTGCCGCTGCTGCGGGGCCTGGGCCGACCCAGTGTCCTGATCGGTGTACCCGCCGACACCGTCGGCCTGACCTGCGTGGACCTGGACTTCCACCGGGCCGGTCAGGTGTGCGTGGAGCACCTGGCCGGTCTCGGGCACCGGCGGGTGGCGCTGCTGGGCGCGCCGGCCGCCGTCTACGACCGGGGCACCGGGTTCGCGCACCGGACCCGCGCCGGGGTGGTGGAGGCGGCGGCCCGGCACGGCGTCGAGGCGGTGACGATGCCGTGCGAGGAGAACGCGACCGACGTCCGCCGCCGGGTGGTGGAGCTGTTCGCCCGGCACCCCGACCTGTCCGGCCTGGTGGTGCAGAACGAGGCGGCCGTCTCTGCGGTGCAGGCGGCGCTGGCCGGATTGGGGCGGCGGGTGCCGCACGACGTGTCGATGGTGGCGGTCTGCCCGGACCAGTTCGCCGAGCACGCCGGTCCCCGGCTCACCTCGGTGCCGGTGCCCGCCGAGGAGATCGGCCGGCAGGCGGTGGCGTTGCTGATGCGCAAGCTGGCCGAGGAACCGGTGCCGGAGACGACGCTGCTGGCTCCCCGCCTGACGGTGCGGGACAGCACGGCCCCTCCGGTGGTCGACACGGCGTCGTACGGCGGTCCGGCGCCGGTGCGGTGACGGGCCGGCGGGGCGGCCCCGGGCGGCTCACTAGACTGCCCGTTCGATGGACGTCCAGCCCGCCCCCACCGCCGACACCCGCCCCTGCGCCCACTGCGGCCGCGACGTGCCGCAGCGCGTCGGCGCGGGCCGTCCGTTCCGGTACTGCCGCGACAACGACGGTGCCTGCCAGCGGGCCTCCCGCAACAACCGGATGCGCCACCGCAACGCCCCCGGTCTGCCCGGCCAGGTGGCCCGCACGTGGGAGGCGGTGGACCGACTCGACCAGATCGTCGAGACGCTGACCGAGTCCCTGCACGCCGAACTGTCCCCGTCCGGGGTGCAGCGTCAGGTGGCGCAGGTCCGCGCCGAGACCGCCGGTGAGGTCGCGGCGGCGCAGGCCGAGCGGGACGAGGCGCTGCGGGCCGCCGAGGACGCCGCCGCCCGCGCCGAACGGGAGCGCCGGGCGGCCGAGTCCGCCGCCGTCGACCGGGACGCCGCCCGCGCCGAGTCCGCCGAGTCCAGCGCCCGGGCCGCCGCCGCCGACCAGCGGGCCGAGTCCGCCGAGTCGGCCCGCGACGAGGCACGGCGCGCGGCGGTGGCCGCCGAGGCGCTGCGAGCGCAGGCCGAGGCCGACCGGGACGCGGCCCGCGCGCAGGCCACCACCCTGCGGGCCGACCTGGACGCCGCCGCGCGGCGGGTCGCCGACCTCACCGCCGAGCGGGACACCGCCCGCGCCGAGGCCGAGCGGAGCACCCGTGCTCTCGTCGAGGCCGGCGTCGAGGCCGAGCGGCTGCGGACCGAGGCGGATCGGGCACGGGCCGCCGCCGACCAGGCCCAGACCCACCTGGCCCAGGCCCGGTCCGACGTGGAGCAGGCCCGCGCGGACCTGGAACAGGCGCGGTCCGAGGCCGCGCAGGCGCGGGCCGCCGCCGACGCCGACCGCGCCCAGGTCGCGGCGGCCCAGGCGGAGGTGGCGGCGGTGCGGGCCGAGATCGAGCGGACCCGTACCCAGGCCACCGCCGACCGGGACCGCGCCCAGGCGGTGGCCCGGCAGGCCGCCGGGGACCTGGCCGCCGCGCTCGCCGACGTCAGCACGCTGCGCGCCGACCTGGCCGCCGCCCGCGCCGCCGCGAGCACCGCCGAGCGGGGGCTCGACGACGTGACGGTACGCCTGCGCGCCACCGAGGCCGACCGGGACGACGCCCGCCAGCGGGTGGCCCAGTTGGCCGCCCAGGTGGCAGACCTGGCCACCGCCCTGACCCGCCGCACCCCCTCCTGACCTCCCGCCCCCTGTCCCCCGCCCCCCTGTCCCTGTCCCCCGCCCTCCTGCGCTCGCCGAACGACCTCGACGCCCGCACACCCTTGTTGATCAAGAGGTTTCGGCGGAATCTGGCCACCATTCGCGCGCAAACTTCTTGATCAACGCGGCGGTCCCGGGGCCGGTGGGACCGGTGGGGGCTCGGTGGGGGCGGGGCCTGTCGAGCTGAACCGTTCGTGCTGTCGCACGTCGGGGGGTGTCGAGGGCTGGGATGGGGGCAGCGGGGTGGGTGGGGGCTCGCCGATGATGGGCGGATGGGGAAGACGTACGCGCGCATCGAGGGTCGACTGCGGGACTTCATCGAGGCCCAGCCGATGTTCTTCACCGCGACCGCGCCGCTGGCCGGCGACGGCACGGTCAACCTGTCGCCGAAGGGGCTGCGCGGGTGCCTGGCGGTGCTCGACGAGCAGACGGTGGTCTACCTGGACTTCGCCGGCAGCAACGCCGAGACCATCGCCCACCTGCGGGAGAACGGCCGGATCACGCTGATGTGGTGCGCCTTCTCCGGTCCGCCGACGATCGTGCGGGTGCACGGGCGGGGTGAGCCGGTGTTCCGCGACGATCCGCGTTTCCCGGAGTTGCTAGCCCGTTTCCCGGACATCGACAGCGCCGACCACGGGCTGCGGGCGATCATCGTGGTGCACGCCGGGCTGATCCGCGACACCTGCGGCTACGCGGTGCCGCTGATGACCTACGACGCCGACCGGGACCTGCACGGCCGCCGGTTCGCCCGAGAGGACGACGCGTCGCTGGACGCCTACTTCGCCGGCAAGGACGACGTCGCCACCAGCATCGACGGCCTGCCCGGCCTGCCGTTGCCCCTGCCGCCGACGCCCCGGGCCGGTTGATCACGGCGCGCCGCCACCCACCGGGCCCGCCCGGGTGCGCGCGACGGCTACGATTCCCGCTGGCGGCGACGGTCCGCCGAGACGACCCGGCGGGCGGACCCGACCGGGTACGCGCTACGGCCCGCTACCCTTGACCCCGTACCCGCCGTGCTGCGGGACGCCGAGACGCGGCCACGGGGAATGGCGCGGCGCCGGCGGACCGTTACACCGATAGGACCAGCACCACCACAGAGGGGAAGTCGATCATGGGCGAGCGCATGCTGCGCGGTAGCCGACTGGGCGCGGTCAGCTACGAATCCGATCGCAACACGGAGCTCGCGCCGCGGCAGACCCGCGAGTACCTGTGCGCCAAGGGTCACCAGTTCGAGGTGCCGTTCGCCGTCGACGCCGAGGTGCCCACCACCTGGGAGTGCAAGTTCGACGGCAGCGTGGCCCGGCTGGTCGACGGCAACGAGCCGGAGCAGAAGAAGGCCAAGCCGCCGCGTACGCACTGGGACATGCTGCTGGAGCGGCGCTCCATCGCGGAGCTGGAGGACATCCTCGCCGAGCGGCTCCAGGAGGTCCGGACCCGCCGCGGTCGCGCCTGACCAGTCACCACCGGCGCCCCGGGAGATCATCTCCCGGGGCGCCGTCGTGCGTGCGGTGGCGTGCTCTCAGCGCGGCTCCACGATCTCGCCCTCGATGGCGCGGCCGTCGTCCACCAGCGGCGGCGTCACCGGCTGCTGCGGCGGCGCGGGCTGCGGTGCGCCGGCGGGCTGCGGTGCGCCGGCGGGCTGCGGTGCGCCGGCGGGCTGCGGTGCGCCGGCGGGCTGCTCGCCGGCCGGCTGCTGCGGCGCACCCCGGTACACGTGCACCCGACGCGGCCCGAACAGGTCACCGGCGGCCATCGACGACACCCGCCGCTCCGCGGACCGCTGCACGCCGCCCCGGGCGATGCGGCGCACCGGCGGCACCAGTAGCACCAACCCCACCACGCCGCTGACCAGCCCCGGGGTGGCCAGCAGCAGCGCGCCGAGCAGTCCGATCAGCCCGTCGGTGACCTGACCTCCGGGCGGCCGGCCGGACTGTGCGGCGTCCCGGAAGCCTCGCCAGGCCCGAATCCCCTCGCGGCGTAGCAGGACCAGTCCCAGCAGCGAGGCCGCGAACACCAGCAGGGTCGCCGCGCCGAAGCCGATCGCCCGGCCCACCACCACGAACACGGCCAGTTCCGCTGCCAGGGACAGCAGCAGGGCCAACGGTACGAACTTCACTGTCCGGCGCATCTCACCCCATCCGCCTCACGGCGCTCGTCATCGGACGGCGCACCCGGCGGGGCGCAGCCGTCCCGTCCGTCCAGCATGACACGCTCCGGCTCACGGCCAGCGGGCCCGCCCCACCGTCGCCGCCTGCCAACCCTGCCGCACCGCCGTCCGCCGGTCGCGTACCGCCCAGCCGGTGATGCGCCACAGCGCCTCGGCCACGATCAGCGGACTCATCTTGCTGTCGCCGCGTTCCCGCTCGGCGAACGTGATCGGCACCTCGACGATCCGCGCCCCGGCGCGGTGCGCCAACCGGGACAGCTCCACCTGGAACGAGTACCCCTGCGAGCACACCGACTCCAGGTCCAGGGCGTCGAGCACACCGGCCCGGTACACGCGGTAGCCGCCGGTGGCGTCGGCCACCGGCATGCCCAGCGCCAGGCGCGCGTACAGGTTGCCGCACCGCGACAGCAGCAGCCGCCGCAGCGGCCAGTTCAGCACCCGGGCACCCCGGGTCCACCGCGACCCGATCACCACGTCGGCGTGCCGGGCGGCGTTCAACAGCGCCGGCAGGTCCTCCGGGGCGTGTGAACCGTCGGCGTCCATCTCCACCACCGCGTCGTAGCCGCGGTGCCGCGCCCACGCGAACCCCGCCAGGTACGCCGCGCCGAGTCCCTGCTTGCCCTCCCGGTGCAACACGTGCACGTGGGTGTCGCCGCGCGCCAGCCCATCGGCGATACGGCCGGTGCCGTCGGGACTGTTGTCGTCGGCGACGAGGATCTCCACCTGCGGCGCGGCGGCACGGACCCGCCGCACGATCGCGCTGACGTTGTCGGCCTCGTTGAAGGTCGGGATGACCACCAGCACCCGACCCACGCCGGGCACCCCGGTCGCGGCCGGGCGGATCTCGGTCCTGCGCATCACCGCTGCCCCTCTCCGGGCAGCCGCCGGTCATCCGGCTCGGCCGCCCCACCGGCGCCGCACCAGGGCCGCCCCGACCAACGCGGCCACGGCCAGCCCGGCCAGCACCACCTCGGGCAGCACCCCGACCCGGGTGGCGAGGGTGCGCCCCTCGGTCAGTCGCAGCTCACGCACCACGACCGCCTGGGTGTTGAACCCGGTGGCGTCGCTTACCCGCCCGTCCGGGGAGACGAACCCGGACACTCCGACCGTGGAGGCCATCAACGCGGGCCGACCGTGCTCGACGGCCCGCAACCGGACCATGGCCAACTGCTGGCGGGCCTCGGCCACGTCGAAGGTGGCGTTGTTGGTCTGCACCACCAGCAGCTGCGCCCCACCGACGACGGTGTCGCGGACCAGCCCGTCGTAGGCCACCTCGAAGCAGATCACGTCGCCGAGCACCGCCGCCGGGGTCCGCACCACCCCCGGTGCGGTGCCGGCCACGAAGTCGGCCCGGACCCGGTCGACCTGGTCGCTGACCATCCGGGCGATCCGCCGCAACGGCACGTACTCGGCGAACGGCACCGGATGCCGCTTGATGTAGAGCTGCTCCAGGTCGGGGCCGCTGCCCGGCCGCCACAGCAGCCCCGCGTTGCGCACCTGGCCCTGCTCGGGGCCGGTCAGCACCGCACCGACCAGGATCGGTACGCCGATCGCGTCGGCGGCCTCGGAGATGCGGATGTTGGCCGACTGGTTGCGCAGCGGGTCGATGTCGCTGGAGTTCTCCGGCCACACCACCAGGTCCGGTCGGGCCCGGGTGCCGGCGGCCACCTCACCGGCCAGGGCGATGGTGGCGTCCACGTGGTTGTTCAGCACCGCCTGCCGTTGGGCGTTGAAGTCCAACCCGAGGCGCGGCACGTTGCCCTGCACGATGGCGACGGTCACTGTGTCACCGGTGGCCGTGGTGCTCACCGGCACCAGCAGCCCCCCGCCGACCAACAGCACCAGCGCCGCCGCGCATCCGGCGGCCGGGGTCCACCAGACCCGGCGGACCCGCAGCGTCCACCACACGCCGGTCAGCAGCAGCCCACCGGCGGTGGCGACGGCGAACGTGACCAGCGGGGCACCGCCGACGGCGGCCAGCCCCAGCAGCGGCGAGCCGTCCTGACCGAAGGCCAACCGCCCCCACGGGAACCCCCCGAACGGGGTCCGGTCCCGCAGCGCCTCCTGCCCCACCCACAGCACACCGGTCAGCGCCGGCCACACCGCCGGATACCGGTCGGCCAGCGGCGACACCCACGCGGTGGCCAGACCCAGCAGCGCCAGATAGCCCGCCTGCAACAGCGACAGCAGCACCCACGGCAGGTAGCCGGTGTGCAGGTTCGTCCAGGACAGCAGCGGCGCGAACAGCGCCAACCCGGCGAGGAAACCCAGACCCGCGCCGGCCCGCAGTCGACGCCGGTGCGTCGCGGCGACCAGCAGCGCCACCCCGACCGGTGCCAGCGGCCACCACCCGTACGGCGGGAACGCCAGCAGCAGCGCCAGCCCGGCGGTGACCGCCATCGCCACCGCCACCGGCAGGGGCAACGGCCGGGGTGCGCCGTCGGGCCGGCGGACGTCGGCGGGCGCGTCGGCGCGGTCCGTGGTCGTCACGGGGGCGTCAGGCGGGGTCACGCGCCGAAGGCTACCCGCCCGGCGTCCCCGGACGCCGACGCGGTCACCGGCGGTGGGCGATCCTCCCGCCCGGCCGCCGACCGCGTCGGCGTGTCCGTTTCGCGGCGGGTGTCTCAGCGGCGGCGGGCCACCAGCACCGCGTCGTGGATGACCACCTCCCGGCCGTCGTGCACCGCCGAGCGGGGGCGGCTCTGCGTCACCAGCACCTCGAAGCGCTGCGGGTCCAGGTCCGCGGCGACCTGCTCGGCGGTGAACATCATCTCCGGGTAGTGGGCGCGGTGACCACCGACGTGCGTGTCCCCCGGGTCGTGCCCGACGATCAGCAGCCGCCCGCCGGGCGCCACCGCCTCGGCCAGCCGCGCGAACATCTCCCGCCGAGGTTCCGGCGGAAGCTGCATGAACTGCGCCGACACCAGGTCGTACGCGCCCACCGGCGGCGCCCAGCTCAGCAGGTCCGCGTGCGTGAACTCGATGCGGTCGGCGACCTGCGCACCGGCGGCCCGGGCGTGCGCGGCGGCCCGCTCCAGGGCGGTGGCGGAGATGTCCACACCGGTGACGTGCCAGCCCTGTTCGGCCAGCCACACCGCGTCGGCGCCCTCACCGCTGCCCACGTCCAACGCCCGGCCCGGCGTGGTGCCCGCCACCTCGGCGACGAGCTGCGGGTTGGGTCGGCCGCTCCACATCGACGCCCTCGACCGGTACCGCTCCTCCCAGGCCGCCTCGGTGAACATCTCCTCGCGCTGCCGCCGACGCGCGGCCACCGCGCGCCGGGTGTCCTCCTCGACCAGGTCGGCGTTGATCGCCGCCCCGGCCGTCAGGCCCGCCCCGGCGGCCCGGATCACCTGCGCGGACACATCGGTGACGTTGCCCGCCACCCACACCCCCGCCACGTCGGTGGCGCCGGTCGCGTCGGCCGCGATGCGCCGACCGATCACGTGCCCGGACATCTCCACGTCCTGCGGGACCAGCCCGAGCGACTCCAGCAGCGCCGACCGGGCGGTCATCGCCGTCGCCACCACCAGCGCGTCCAGCGGCACCTCCGCACCGGAGGCCAGCGTCACACCGGTCAGCCGGTCCTCGGCCACCGTCACACCGCGCACCGCACCCGGCACCACGCCGATGCCGCGCGCGGCCAACCGCTCGGCCTGCTCGGCGTCGGGTGCCGGCCCCTCATGGGCCAGGAACACCACGTGCGGGCTCCACTGCCGCCACAACAGCGCCTGATGCACCGCCAGGGGCCCGGTCGCCAGCACCCCGACGCGCCGGTCGCGCACCTCCCACCCGTGGCAGTACGGGCAGTGCAGCACGTCCCGACCCCACCGCGGCGCCAACCCCGGCACCTGCGGCAGTTCGTCGACCAGGCCGGTGGTCACCAGCAGCCGCCGGGCCCGTACCCGCCGGTCGCCGTCGACGTCCACCACGAAGTCGTCCCCGTCGCGGGTCACCGCCTCGACGCGCCCGTCCACGACGTGCCCGCCGTGCCCGGTGACCTCGGCGCGACCCGTCGCCGTCAACTCCGCCGGCGGCGTACCCTCCCGCCCCAGGTAGTTGTGCACCCGGTCGGCGGGGGCGTTGCGGGGCGCTCCCGCGTCCACCACCAGCACCGAGCGGCGGGCCCGCGCCAGGGCCAGCGCCCCGGCCAGCCCGGCCGCGCCACCGCCGACCACCACCACGTCGTATTCGTCGTCCATGCGTACCCCCTCGTGACCTTCGCTGGCACCCACGCTGCACCCGACCCGCCAAAACGACAAGTAATGTTGCTGTTATGGCAAACGACGAGGCGGCGGTGCTCGCGGAGGTCGGCCCCCGGCTCCGCGCGCTCCGCAAACGACGCGGCACCACCCTGACCGAACTCGCCGACACCACCGGAATCTCCGTCAGCACCCTGTCCCGACTCGAATCCGGCCACCGCCGCCCCACCCTGGAACTGCTCCTGCCGCTGGCCCGCGCCCACCAGGTGCCCCTGGACGAACTCGTCGGCGCGCCCACCGTCGGCGACCCCCGCGTCCGCCCCCGACCGATCGTCCGCCACGGCATGACGTTCCTGCCGCTGACCCGCCGCCCCGGCGGCGTCCAGGCGTTCAAACAGATCCTGCCGCCACACACCCCCACCGAACCGCAACCCTCCTCGCACGAGGGCTACGAATGGCTGTACGTGCTCTCCGGCCGCATCCGGCTACGCCTGGGCGAGCACGACCTGATCCTCAACCCCGGCGAGGTCGCCGAATTCGACACCCGCGTGCCGCACTCCGTCGCCAACCCCGACCCGACCCCCGCCGAAGTCCTCAACCTCTTCGGCCCCCAGGGCGAACGCCTGCACGTGCGGGCCCGACCCGCCGCCGACTGAGCACACGAAATCGGGGCGCGGCATACGCCGCGCCCCGATGCTCCCAGGCCCTTCCCAGCCGGTGCGGCGGGAATGAGGCACGCCGACCTTCGGACCGACCGGACGGTGACTGGCTGTCCCCGTCGGGCCGTTGTCTACTGGCCGTGCACCCCACCCTGCCCGTACACCGGTAACCGCGGCCGGTTCGCGCCGCCCCGCCGACCCCCGCCCGCTGGACCTGGCCGCCGCGACAACCGTCGCTCGGCCAGCGGACGAAGGGACGAAGCGAACAACAGCCGCTTCCCGTGGTAGGACTCAAAGACGGTACGTGGCGCACCCCCGGCCTTGTCAACCCACCCCCGACGAGTCGCCACACCGGCACGGCGTGTCGCGCTCACCGTCACCGTCCGCAGTCGACCCGACACCGGTCACGCCGACACCAACGGCCCCAGCAACGCCCGCGCCGCCCCCGGATGCTCCGCCGCCAACAACCCCGCCGCCGCCAACACGTAGTCGGAGTCCACCACCGCCCGCGCCGCCCTCGGCACCGCCCACCCACCCGCGTGATCACCCAACACCGCCTGCCACACCGGCGTCACCTCGCCGGCACGGGCATGCCGCAACACCCCACCCGAGCCCACCAGCAACCGCACGTCCCGCAGATCCCGACCGGCCCGCTCACCCGTACCCACCCCCCGGGCGTGCCGACGCACCGCCACCGTCGCCGCCAACGCCGCCAACCGGCCGTCGGACGCCCGCGCCGCCGCATCCGACGGCAGGAAACCCGGATCGGCGGCCCGCGCCGCCGCCGCGCCCGCCAACGCGTCCCGCTCGCCGTCACCGACCAGCCGCTCCTCCACGGCGGCCCGCACCACCCCCGGCGCGCTCCACCGCATCCCCAGGTCCCCCTCCACCGTCCGCGCCCGCCACAACGCCCCGGCCACCTCCCGACCCGGCCCGTCGGCCCGCTCGTCCGGCGTCAACACCGAATACACGTCCGTGGTGGCGCCCCCCACGTCCACCACCACCAGGTCACCACCGGCCGCGTCCGCCAACACCTCCACCCCGGTCAGCACCGCGTCCGGCGTCGCCGCCCGCACCAACCGCGCGAACCGCGACCCCCGCGACAACCGCTTACCGCCGATCACGTGCCGCAGGAACACCTGCCGGATGGCCGCCCGCGCCGACAGCGGCGCCAACACCCCGATACGCGGCAACACGTTGTCGGCCACCGTCACCGGCACCCCCGCACCGGCCAACACCGCCGCCAACTCCCCGCGCACGTCCACGTTGCCCGCCAACACCACCGGCACCCGCCACCGCGCCCGCGCCAACCGCGTCGCGTTGTGCGACAACGTCTCGGCATCCCCACCATCGGTGCCACCCACCAGCAACACCACGTCCGGCCGCGCCGCCCGCAATGCGGCCAGCTCCACCCGCCCCAGCCGCCCGGCGGCCACATGCACCACATCGGCCCCCGCCGACAACCCCACCCGCCGACCCGCCTGCGCGGTCACCAACGGCTCGTACCCCACCACCGCCAACCGCAGCCCACCACCCGCCGACGAACACACGAACCACGGCACGTCCCGACCACCCACCCCGGCCGCCGCCACCGCCGCGTCCAGACCGTGCAGCACGTCCGTACCCACCGTCGTCGGCACCGACGCCGCACCGACCAACCCGCCACCGGCCAGGTCGACCACCGCCACCTTCGTGAACGTCGACCCGACGTCGGCGCAGACCGCGACACTCATACCGGCGCGGGCACGACCACCGTGCCGGTCGCCGACACCGCCACCACCGGCACCTCCAACACCTCCGCCGCCGACTCACCCCGATCCGGGCGCCCCCGACACACCACCCGCGCCTCGAAGTCCAGCGTGCGGCTGCGGGAACCCACCCGCGTCACCGTCGCCACCACCTCCAGCACGTCACCGGCCCGCAACGGCGCCCGGAACTGCACATCCGAGTACGACGCGAACAACCCCTCGTCCCCGTCCGTACGGATACACACCTCCGTGGCCACGTCACCGAAAAGACCCAACGCGTACGCCCCGTCGACCAGGTTCCCCGCGTAGTGCGCATGCGCGTACGGCACATACCGCCGATGCGTCACCGTCAGGCCCACCCGAGGATCCGTCATGCCGCCCCCACCTTCCGACCCGTCACCAACGCGTGCACCAGATACGACGCCACCTCACCCGGCGTGGTGCCCCGACCGAAGATCCGATCCACCCCCAACTCGGCCGCCTGCGACTCGTCGAACCGCGGCCCACCCACGATCAACAACGGCCGCCGGCCCACCGGCAACGCCTCCCGGAACGCCGCCGACATCTCCCGCGTGTTGTGCAGATGCGCGTCCCGCTGCGTCACCACCTGCGACACCAACACCGCATCCGCCCGCGCCACCCGCGCCGCCTCCACCAACTCCGGCACACTCACCTGCGCACCCAGGTTCGTCACCGACAACTCCCGGTAGTACTCCAGACCCTTCTCCCCCGCGATCCCCTTCACGTTCAGGATCGCGTCGATGCCCACCGTGTGCGCGTCCGTGCCGATACACGCCCCCACCACCGACAACTTGCGCCGTAACCGCCGCTTCACCACCGCGTTGACCTCCTTGGCCGACAGCAGCGGAAAGTCCCGCTCCACCACCTGCACCGCCGACAGGTCCACCAGATGACTCACCCGCCCGTACACCACGAAGAACGTGAACCCGTCACCCATCTGCTTCGCGTGCACCAACAACGCCGGATCCATCCCCATCCGGTTCGCCAACTGGACCGCCGCACCCTCGGCCCGCTTGTCATGCGGCACCGGCAACGTGAACGACATCTGCACCATGCCGTCACCCGTGGTGTCCCCGTACGGTCGCACCACCGGACCCTGCGACACCGTCACGCCACCGCCTCCAGGATCTCCGTCGCCGGGTTGTAGTAGTCGGCCTCGTGCGCCGCCACCCCGTCCAACCCCTTACCCCGATCCGCCGGCCGCTTCATGATCCCGAACGTGCCCTCGGCGATCGCCGTCAACAACGACCGCTCACCGATCCGCTCCAACAACTCCACCGCCTCACCCAGCACCCGATGCGCCCGCTGCTGGATGAACCCACCCGGCGCCGGCACGAAGTCCTCGTGCAACCCGCCGGCGGCACCCAACACGTACCGCACGTTCTGCAGAGCGATGTCCCGATCCGACAACCACGGCGTCACCACCGCCTCCGTCATCATCCCCACCAGCAGGATCCCCTGCCCCGTCATGGCGCCCACCAGGTTGAAGAACCCGTCCAGCAGATTGCCCCGGAACACGTCACCGGTCATGTGCTTCGTCGGCGGCATCCACTTCAACGGCGCATCCGGGAACAACTCCCGCGCCAACAACGCATGCGCCAACTCCAACCGGAACGACTCCGGCACCTCCGGATTGATCTCGAACGCGTGCCCCAGCCCCAACTGCCAGTCCGCCAACCCCGCCTCGTGCGCGAAGTACTCGTTCAACAACTGCGACACCGTCACCGTGTGCGCCTCGTCCACCGCATCCGCAGTGGTCAGATAGTTGTCCTCACCGGTGTTGATGATGATCCCCGCCCGCGCGTGCACCTGCCGCGAGAACCGCTGGTCCACGAACGTCCGGATCGGATTGATGTCCCGGAACAGAATCCCGTACATCGAGTCGTTGAGCATCATGTCCAGCCGCTCCAGACCCGCGAGCGTCGCCATCTCCGGCATGCACAACCCCGACGCGTAATTCGTCAACCGCACATACCGACCCAACTCCCGCGACGACTCGTCCAACGCCGCCCGCATCAACCGGAAGTTCTCCTGCGTCGCGTACGTCCCCGCGAACCCCTCCCGCGTCGCCCCCTCCGGCACGTAGTCCAACAACGACTGACCCGTCGACCGGATCACCGCGATCACGTCCGCACCCGCCCGCGCCGCCGCCTGCGCCTGCGGAATGTCCTCGTAGATGTCCCCCGTCGCCACGATCAGATACACCCACGGCCGCCGCACCGGATCCCCGAACCGCCGCACCAACCGATCCCGCTCCGCCCGCCGCCGATCGATGCGCCGCACCCCCGCCGCCACCGCCCGCCGCGCCGCCCGCCGCGCCACCGACGCCGACCTGCCCGACGGCACCACGAACCGCACCGACCCCGCCGCCGCCTGCTGCGCCAGCAACGTCACATCCGAGACCCGCTCCCGCGCCAACGCCTCGAACACCGGCACCGCCACCCCGTGCCCCAACCCCACATCCGCCACCACCGCGTCCACCAACCGGTTCACCCACGGAATACCGTCCGGATCAGCCCCCGCCACCCCGGCCAACCGCAACACCGCACGCTCCACCGACACCGTGGTGTGCCCCCGCGCCAACTCCACCACCGGCTGCCCGACCCGCCGCGCCAACTCCCGCGCCCGCGCCACCACCACCGGGTCCAGATCCAACTTGCCGGCCGCGAAGCCACCCACCTCAGTCACGACAACCCTTCCTCATAGATCACCTCACCGCGCAACACCGTCGCCCGGCACACCGGCAACGGCAGCGGATCCTGCTGCGGATCCTCAGCCACCAACACCGGCAACCCCCGCTGCACCCCCGCCGACGACGACCACACCGCGAACGTCGCCGGCGCCCCCAACGCCAACACCCCCTCGCTGTCCCGATGCACCGCCCGCCAACCACCCCGCGAATGCGCCGCGAACGCCGCCCGCACACTCATCCGCTGCACCGGGTTGTGATGCGCCACCGCCGCCCGCACCGACCCCCACGGATCCAACGGCGTCACCGGCGAATCCGACCCGAACGCCAACGCCACCCCCACCCCGTGCATCGCCCCCATCGGATTCGACGCCAACGACCGCGCCAACCCCAACCGCGCCTCGTACATCCGACCCGCACCACCCCACAACCGGTCGAACGCCGGCTGCATCGACGCCACCACCCCGAACTCCACGAACCCCGCGATCAACCGCCGATCCACGATCTCCGCATGCTCGATCCGATGCCGCGCCGCACGCACCCGCTCCGTACCCAGCTTCTCCGCCGCCCCCGCGAACCCCGCCAACACCGTCGAGATCGCCGCATCCCCGATCGCATGGAACCCGCCCTGCATCCCCTGCGCCGCACAGTCCAACAAATGATCACGAACCTGCTCCGCCGTCAGATACCCGTGACCACACCCCTCCCCGTCCACGTACGCCGCCGACACATGCGCCGTCCGCGACCCCAACGCCCCGTCCGCGAACAGATCCCCACCCGCACCCACCGCACCCAACTCACGCGCCCGCGCCGCACCACCCAACTCACCCCAGTACCCGTACACCTCCGGCACCCCCGCACCCGACAGCGCCAACAGACCCGTGAAGTCCTCCTCGTCCGAGATCTCCGGCCCACCGCACTCGTGCACCGCCGCGATCCCCAACGACGCCGCATGCCGCAACGCCACCCGCTGCGCCGCCACCCGCTGCGCCCGCGACACCGAAGCCCGCGCCACCGCCCGCACCACGTGATGCGCGTCCCGCCGCAACCACCCCGAGGCGTCGAACCCCGGCGCCGTCACCGCCTCCGGACACGCCGCCAACAACGCCGACGACACCAGCGCCGAATGGATCGACGCCTGCGACAGGTACATCCGCCGACCACCGGCCGCCCGATCCACCTCCGCCGCCACCGGCGGCACCGGCACCGACCACGTCGACTCGTCCCACCCGTGCCCCAGCACCACGGCGTCCGCGGGCAAACCCGCCGCGAACGCCGCCACCGCCGCCAGCAACTCCCCCGCCGACCGCACCCCGGACAGATCCAGCCCCGACAACGCCAACCCCGTGTCACTCACGTGCACGTGCGCGTCCACGAACGCCGGCGTCACCAACGCCCCACCCAGATCCACCACCCGGTCCGCCGCCGGAGCATCCGCCCCGGCACCCAACCAGACGATCCGCCCGTCCCGCACCAACAGCGCCGTCGCGGACGGATCCGCCGGGCAGTGCAACACGCCGGCCCGGTACAACGTCGAGGGGTTCTTCGTCATGGCCTCAGTCTGCCGCCAACCGGGCCTCGAAGAGCCCACGCACCCCCGGCACCTCACGCAGCAGACCCAACGCCAGCTCCGCGTGACCCGGCACATACCCGTTGCCCACCAGCATCGTCACGTCCGCCGCCAGGCCCTCCGCACCCAGCGCCGCCGCCGCGAAACTCGTCGCCATCGAGAAGAACACCACCGTGCCGCCGTCCGCGGTCGCCAACACCGCGCCGTGCTCACACCCCGGCACGTCCACGCAGACCACCGTCACGTCCGCCGGCACCCCCAACGCCGAGGTCACCGCCACCGACAACCCCACCGGATCCCGCGCGTCGGCCACCACCACCTCGTCGGCCAGGCCCGCCGCCACCAACGCGTCACGCTCCGCGACCACCGGCACCACCCCGACCGTACGACCCGCACCCGCCCGCCGCGCCGCCGCCAGCGACAACGAACCACTCTTGCCCGCACCGCCGATCACCGCCACCGAGACCGGCCCCAACCCCGCCGGCCGCTCCGCCACATACCGCCGCACCACCCGCTCGGTCAACGCCGGCGCCCCGCACACGTCCAGCACCGCCAACGACAACTGCGGATCCAGATCCTCCGGCAGCACCGCCGCGATCGACCGGGCGAACAGGATCGCCCACCCCTCACACGGCACCTGCTCGCTGAGCCCGTCCCACCGCGCCAACCCGTCGGTGATCACCAGCGGCGTCAACGTCAACGACACCAACGTCGCCACCCGCTCACCGGCCTTGAACCCCAACGGCGACCGACGCCCCGCCTGCGCCACCGTGCCGATCAGCATCCCGCCCGACCCGGTCACCGGGTTCTGCATCTTGCCCCGCGTCGCGATGATGTCGCGCACCTCCGCGCGCACCGCGTCCCCGTCACCACCGTGCTTGTCCCGCAACTGGCGGAAACTCGCCGCGTCCAGGTTCAGCCGCTCGACCGAGATTCGCACCTCGTTCGGGCCGATCTCCGACCGCGCGTCCAACCGCCAGGCCGCCTGCGGCAGCACACCCGCCGGTTCCACGACCCGGTGCAGACCTACTGGTGACGTCACGCCAACCTCCCTGTCCGACCGCCCGAAGCCCCGACATCAACTCGCATGACGGGAAAACTTCCGGCAGAATAATTCCTGTACCGAATATTTTCCAGTAACCTTCGGTCCGCTGACGAACCCGTACCGACCTGCACCCAGGTCGGACGACCATCGACACACCCGCAGGAGGGGCCGTGACCCAGACCCAACCGCCGGTGCAGGCCACCCCGGCGACACCCGAGCCGGCCCCCACCACCGCACCCACCGGCCAGCCCTACGAATACCGCCGCCACCGCCTCGTCGAACCCGACTGGACCCGCTTCCCCGGCTGGCGCGACGTCACCCGCGACCAGTGGGAAAGCGCCCAGTGGCAGCGCGTCAACTGCGTCAAGAACATCAAGCAGCTCCGCGCCCTGCTCGGCGACACCGTCGACGAGAGCTTCTACGCCGACCTCGACGCCGACCAACGCGCCCTGGCCACCATGTCCATGCTCGTACCACCCCAAATGATCAACACCATGGTGCCGGACGCCCCACCCACCACCGAGACGCTGCTGGCCGACCCGATCCGGCGATACATGATCCCCGTCGCCTCGGACCGACGTACCGACTGGCCCTCCCACCCGTACGCCACCCGCGACTCCCTGCACGAACACGACATGTGGGTCGCCGAGGGCCTCACCCACCGCTACCCCACCAAGGTCCTCGCCGAGCTGCTCTCCACCTGTCCGCAGTACTGCGGACACTGCACCCGCATGGACCTGGTCGGCAACTCCACCCCCGCCGTCGACAAACTCAAACTCACCCTCAAACCCGTCGACCGGTACGACGCCCACATCACCTACCTCAAGGCCCACCCCGGCGTACGCGACGTCGTGGTCTCCGGCGGCGACGTGGCCAACGTCCCGTGGCGCAACCTCGAGTCGTACCTGATGCGCCTGCTGGAGATCGAGACCATCCGCGACATCCGGCTCGCCACCAAGGCACTCATGGGTCTGCCCCAGCACTGGCTCCAGCCCGACGTCGTGGAGGGGCTGGAGCGGGTCGCCCGCACCGCCGCCCGACGGGGCGTCAACCTGGCCATCCACACCCACGTCAACCACGCCCAGTCGCTCACCCCACTGGTCGCCAAGGCCGCGCAGACCGCCCTCGACGTCGGCGTACGCGACGTCCGCAACCAGGGCGTGCTGATGCGCGGCGTCAACGCCAGCACCACCGAACTGCTCGACCTCTGCTTCGCGCTCCAAGGCGAGACGGGCATCCTGCCGTACTACTTCTACATGTGCGACATGATCCCCAACGCCGAACACTGGCGGGTCCCGGTCTGGCACGCCCAACAGCTCCAGCACGACATCATGGGCTACCTGCCCGGCTACGCCACGCCCCGGATCGTCTGCGACGTGCCCTTCGTCGGCAAGCGCTGGGTACACATGATCACCGAGTACGACCGCGAACGCGGCATCTCCTACTGGACGAAGAATTACCGCACCTCCATCGAGTCCGCCGACCTGGAGGCCCTCAACAAGCGGTACGCGTACTACGACCCGATCGACACCCTGCCGGACACCGGCCAACAGTGGTGGCGGACCCACCGCGACGACTGACCGGACCCGGCGTAGCCCGGTCGGTACCTCCTCCACCGACTGACGCCACGCCGCGAAGCGGGCCACCGGAACGTTCCGGTGGCCCGCTTCGGCGTACGTACGGTCACTTCTTGGTGAAGGCGTCCTTGGCGTCGCGGCCGGCGTCCTTGACCTTCTCACCGGCCTGACGGGCACGGGCCTCGGACTGCTCACTGGCGCCCTCGGCACGCATGCGCTCGTTGTCGGTCATGTCGCCGACGCGCTCCTTGGCGGCGCCGCTCAGTTCCTCGACCTTGTTCTTCGCCTTGTCGGTGAAGCTCATGTCGCCTCCCTGCCTCGGCGGCGCAGCGATCCGCTGCGCTCCTCACGGTCGTGTCCCCGCTCCCGATGATCTGAAACTGTTCTCGGAGCGGTGGTGCCGCGCACATCCGCTAGGGCGTCCTAGGAAGCTAGGTGTACTGATCGTCGCGAGCTGCCGCCGCCCTCAGCGGGCTGTTGACCTGCCTTATGGCCGCTGTCGAGCTGAACCGTCCCTGCTATCGGAAGTCCCTGCCCTGGTCAGCGACGACTGGTAGCGCAGTTGGTCTGCCGGTTCCCGCCAGCCAGCTGAGACGTCATGCGCCCGGCCGTCGTCGCCGGCGGGCCCGCGTTCCCACTTCCCCACCCCTCGTTCTGGAGTGGAGCCCGATCCCCGTCCGCCTCCGACACGCCCACTCCGTCGGCCGCCGGGTCTGCCGACCACCTCCGTTCGTGCGTCACATCGCGCCGCCTCTGGCACGGACGCCACCAACCGCCCCCAACGGGATCCCACCACCGCCCCTCGAATGTGAACCTTGGACAGTTTCCGTTAGCTCGAAACGGAAACTGTCCAAGATCTTGAACCGATTCGTCCAGGCGCAGACCCTCCTGCTCTGCTTCAACCACCGCAACGGTCCGCGCCCAGAAGCAGTGCGGTGGTTGAAGCAGAGCAAAGGCGGCCGAGAGGTCACCCTCGCCGGGCCGAGCGATGCGGCAGGTCGCCTGATCCGTCCGTGACATCAGCTCGACAGTGCCCCTACCCCGAAGCCCTACCCCGAAGGATGGGCGGGTCAGGTCATGGGCCCAGCGTCCTTCGGGGTAGGGGGCGGTGGTGGCCAGACCACGACCTGGCCACCACTCACCACCGCACCGTCGAGCAGCCGGACAGGGAGCGTCCGTCAGGGCGACTCCTCGGCGGCTCCCAGCGACAGGATCTGCCAGTCCGCCAGGTCGGCGAGCATCTGGCGGTCGTGGGTGGCGACCACCACCGCCGCCGGGGTCTCCCGCAACGCGGCGGTCAACTCGTCCACCAGCAGCGCCGAGAGGTGGTTGGTGGGCTCGTCGAGGATCAACAGGTCGGGCAGCTCGGCCAGGCGCAGGGCCAGGTTCAGCCGCCGCTGCTGCCCCTGCGACATGCGGCCCACCGGAGTACGCAGCGCCTCCCGGTCCAGCAGGTGCGTCGCGCCCAGCGGCAGGCGGTCGGCCTCCCGGAGCCGACCTGCGGACTGGAGCCGACCCACGTGCTGGTCGTACAGGTCGCGGGCGAGCGCGCCCGACGGCCATGCCGGCACCTCCTGTCCCAGGTACGCCACCCGGGCCCGCCCCAGGTGCCGGACGGCGCCGGTGGAGGGTTCGAGGTTCTGGGCGAGCACCTCGAGCAGGGTCGACTTGCCGGCACCGTTGGGCCCGGTCACCAGCAGCCTCTCCCCACCGTCCAGGGTGAGCGTGACCGGCTGGTGCAGCCGCCCGGCCACCGTCACGTCGTCGCAGCGCAGCAGCGGCACCCCGGGGCGGGTCCGCAGCTCGGGCCAGCGCAGGCGCAGCGGCGGCTCGGGCACGGTGAGCCGGTGGGCGTCCAGGTCCTCCTGCCGGCGACGCAACGCCTGCACCACCCCGGGCGCCCGGGACTGGCGCTGATGCTTGCCGTGCCCCTTCTCCGGCCGCCAGCCGGTGCTGAGCCGCTGCCGTGCCTCGTTCACCGCCTCGGCCAGCCGCTGGTGTTCGGCCTGCTGGGCCTCGTAGTCGTGCAACCAGCGTTCCCGCTCGCGGCGACGGCCCTCCTGCCAGCCGGCGTACCCACCGGCGAAGACCCGTGGGCGGCCGTCCTCGCTGGGGTCGAGGTCGAGGAACTCCTCGGCCACGTCACCGAGCAGGGCCCGGTCGTGGCTGACCAGCACCACCCCGCCCGCGTGCTGACGCAGGCGCAGGGTCAGGAACGCCAGGCTGTCGGCGTCGAGATGGTTGGTCGGCTCGTCGAGCATCAGCAGGTCGTGTCGTGCCCCGAGCAGGCAGGCCAGCCGGACCCGGTAGCGCTGGCCGACCGACAACGTCGACAGCGGGCGCTGCCGGTCCGGGCAGGCGTCCAGCCCGGCCAGTGCCACGTCCACGCGGCGTTCCGCGTCCCAGGCGTCCAGTCGGGTGGCGGCGTCCAGCGCGACGGCGTACGCGGTGTCCGCGCCGGGCCGGCCCTCGGCCAGTCCCGTCGCCGCGTCGTCCAGCGCCCGCACCGCCTCCTGGGACTCCCGGATCGCTGCGGCGACCAGGGTGCCCACCGTCTCGCCGCTGCGGGCCTCCAGTGCCTGCCGGGCCACGCCGAGCGTGCCGACACGCTCCACCGTGCCCTGGTCCGGGGTGATTTCCCCGATCAGCACCCGGAGCAGGGTCGTCTTGCCCCGGCCGTTCTCGCCGACGACCGCCAGCCGCGAACGGGCGGAGACGGTCACGCTGACGTCGGACAGCACCACCCGTCCGCCCAGCACCACGCGTACGCCCTCGGCCCGGACATGCGCCCGGTCACCGGCCGGCAGGCCGGGGGTCGAGTCCTGGGTGGGGTTCAGTTCAAGATTGTTCACTCTGCGCTCTTCGGCTCGTCGTGGAGCCGGGCAGCGTGATCAGGCCGCCCGGCGGGAACACCAGGACGGCGACACAGAGTGGAGCTAGAAGAAGCCGGTCAACCCTGCCGCCGTCAGCGGCCGGACCAGGGCTTCATCGAGAAGGCACAGGAGTACATGGCCACGATCCTATCCGACTCCTGGTTGACTGAGAACATGAGCGAGATCCTGCTCGTCCGACACGGCGAGACCACCTGGAGCGCCAGTCGCCGGCACACCTCGTACACGGATCTGGAGCTGACGCCCGACGGTGAGCGACAGGCCCGCGCGCTCGGTCCGGCGCTCGCCGGCCGGCGGTTCGCCGCGGTGCTGAGCAGCCCGCGCCGCCGGGCGCTGCTCACCGCGCAACTGGCCGGGCTGACCGTCACCAGCACCGACGAGGATCTGGCCGAGTGGCACTACGGCGACTACGAGGGCCGGACCACCGCCGAGATCCACGACGAACGGTCCAGTTGGAACGTGTGGACCGACGGGTGCCCCAACGGGGAGTCGCCCAGCGAGGTCGGCGAACGCCTCGACCGGCTGCTCGCCACGGTGCATCCGCTGCTCGACCGGGGTTCCGTCGCGGTGGTCGGGCACGCGCACTCGCTGCGCGTGCTGGGTGCCCGGTGGATCGGCCTGCCGCCGTCGGCCGGCGGGCTGCTCCGGCTGGACACCGCCACCATGAGCGTGCTCGGCCACGAGCACGGCCGGCGGGTCATCCTCCGGTGGAACCAGCCGCCTCCCCCGCCGCCCGCGACCGTGAGCGACTCGACGGCTCGCCACTGATCTTCGGCGGACGGCCTTCGTAGGGCGTGGAGAGCACCACCGTCGTCCGGGTGGTGACGTTCGCCGCGGTCCGGATCTCCTGGAGTACGCGTTCCAGGTCGACCGGACCGGCCACCCGCACCAGCAACAGGTAGAAGTCCTCCCCCGCCACCGAGTAGCACGAGTCGATCTCGGGCAGGTGCGCGAGGCGTACCGGGGCGTCGTCCGGCTGCGACGGGTCGAACGGCCGGATCGCCACGAACGCGGTCAACGGCAGGTCGAGCGCCTCGAACGAGACCCGCGCGGTGTAGCCCTTGACCACACCGCGCTGTTCCAGCCGGCGTACCCGCTGGTGCACGGCCGAGACGGACAGACCCACCTTCTCCGCGAGATCCGTGTACGACTGCCGGCCGTCCGTGGTCAGCGCGGCGACGATGGCCCGGTCGATCTCCTCCACGGCGTGCAACCTACCGGGAAAGGCCCGTCCGCGCGACGACGAACCCACCCGAGGGCAGGCGCGGTCACTCCTTGGCCAGGGCCCGGGAGATCACCAGACGCTGGATCTGGTTGGTGCCCTCCACGATCTGGAGCACCTTGGCCTCCCGCATGTAGCGCTCCACCGGGTGGTCGGCCACGTACCCGGCGCCGCCGAGCACCTGCACCGCGTCGGTGGTCACCCGCATCGCCACGTCGGTGGCGAAGAGTTTCGCCTTGGCCGCCTCGATCGAGTACGGCCGTCCGGCGTCGCGCAGCCGGGCGGCGGCGAGCGTCAACGCCCGGGCGGCGGAGATCTGCGTGGCCAGGTCGGCGAGGGTGAAGCCGAGGCCCTGGAAGTCGATGACGGCACGGCCGAACTGGCGACGTTCCCGGGCGTAGCCGACCGCGTAGTCCAGCGCTGCCTGGGCCAACCCCACCGCGCAGGCGGCGATGCCGAGGCGGCCGGAGTCCAGGGCGGACATGGCGATGGTGAAGCCGGCGCCCTCGCCGCCGATCAGCCGCTCCGCCGGCACCCGCGCGTCGTCGAAGACGAGCTGTGCCACCGGTGACGACCGCAGTCCCATGGTGCGCTCGGCGGCCTGCGGGTGGAGACCGGGAGTGGCCCGGTCGAGCAGCAGGCAGGAGATGCCCCGCGGACCGGGTACGCCGGTGCGGCAGAAGACGTTGTAGAAGTCGGCCACCTGGGCGTGGGTGATCCATGCCTTGGTGCCGGTGACCACGTACGCGTCGCCGTCGCGGACCGCCTTGGTGGTCAGCGCGGCGGCGTCCGAGCCGCCCTGCGGTTCGGAGAGGCAGTACGCGCCGAGCAGCTCGCCGCCGATCATGTCGGGCAGCAGCTTGCGCTGGGCGTCGTCGCCGAACGTGGCGACCGGGTGGCAGGAGAGCGTGTGCACGCTGACCGCCTCGGCGACCGCCAGCCAGCGGCTCGCCAGGATCTCCAGCACCTGGAGGTAGACCTCGTACGGCTGGGCGGCGCCGCCGTACTCCTCCGGATAGGGCAGGCCGAGCAGACCGGCCCGGCCCAGGGTGCGCAGCAGTTCGCGGGGGAACTCGGCGCGCTGCTCGAACTCGACGGCCTTCGGGGCCAGCTCGCGGTCGGCGAGTTCGGTGGCCAGCTCCAGCAGGTCGTGGGCCTCTTCGGTGGGCAGGATCCGGTCGACGGTCATAGCGTGGTGAGCTCCGTGGGATGGTGGTGAGCTGTCGTACGCCGTGGCAGCTTCTGGCTCCCACCCGCTCAGCTTAACGTTCGTTCGGGTGGCGGGCACGGACGGTGCGGGTCGTGTCGACCACCGACCGACCGGCCTCGCGGTCAGTCCATCAGCCAGAGACAGAACGGGTGGCCGTCCGGGTCCAGGCAGACCCGCACGTCGTCCTGCGGCTGGAACTCGGCCAGCGTGGCACCACAGGCCAGCGCGTGCTCCAGGGCGGCGGCCAGGTCTTCGACCCCGACCTCCAGATGCATCATCATCTGCTGCCGGTCCGCCTCGGCCGGCCAGGTCGGCCGCACGTACGCCCGCTCGCGCTGGAAGGACAGGCCCACCCCGCCCTCGGGCCCGCGCAGGATGACGTCGTCGGCCTCCTCGACCTCCACCGTCCAACCGAGCAGTCGCGCGTAGAAGCGGGACAGCGCCGCCGGGTCGGGTGTGTCCAGGTTGACCGTGGTCAGCGCGAGTCGGGGCCTCGTGGTCATCGCGTCCTCCTGGATCGCGCCGTCGACGTGCCGTCGACCGCGAACGTCGGTGGGATGTGCCAGGCTGTCGGGCGTGGCACAGCAGACCCCGATCATGCTCGTCGACGCGCCCAGTCTCTACTTCCGGGCCTACTTCGGCATCCCCGAGTCGGCCGCGCGGACCGCCGACGGCCAGCCGGTCAACGCCGTACGCGGATTCCTCGACATGCTCGCCCAACTGGTCCGCACCCGGCGGCCGGGCCGGATGGTGTGCGCGATGGACCACGACTGGCGGCCGGACTGGCGGGTCGCGCTGCTGCCGTCGTACAAGGCGCACCGGGTGGCCCCCGAGGGCGGCGAGGTCGTGCCGGACACCCTCAGCCCGCAGGTGCCGATGATCCTGGACGTGCTCGACGCCCTCGGCATCACCGTGGTCGGCGCGACCGGCTACGAGGCCGACGACGTGCTGGGCACGCTCTCGGTCACCCAGCCCGGCCCGGTCGAGGTGGTCTCCGGCGACCGTGACCTGTTCCAGCTCGTCGACGACGCCCGTGGGGTGCGGCTGCTCTACGTCGGGCGGGGCGTGGCCAAGCTGGACGACTGCGACGACACGGCGGTCCGGTCTCGCTACGGGGTGGCCGCCGACCGGTACGCCGACTTCGCCGCGCTGCGGGGCGACCCCAGTGACGGGCTGCCGGGCGTGGCCGGCGTCGGCGAGAAGACCGCCGCCCGACTGGTCGAGCGGTACGGCGACATCGCCGGCATCCTGGCCGCGCTGGACGATCCGGCCTCCGGTTTCGCGCCCGGCCTGCGCACCAAGCTCGACGCCGCCCGCGACTACCTGGCGGTGGCCCCGAAGGTGGTGCGGGTCGCCCTGGACGTGCCGCTGCCGTCGCTGCCGACCGAGTTGCCGGCCGCACCGGCCGACCCGGAACGCGTGGTCGAGCTGGCCGAGCGGTGGAACCTGGCCGGCTCCACGCGCCGCCTGGTCGACGCCCTCGCCAACCGCACCACGACGGGCTGACGGACACTCCGTTCCACGAGAACTCACATACGGGGTTTATCGCGCGCACCTCTGGACGGGGCATCGCATCGACAGACGACAATTGATGTGTCGTCGACTCGATCGGGGGATCCCGCCATGGTCAGATTCCGCGCCCTGTGGCCGGCGCTGCTGGTCGCCGTCTGCGTGACCGTGCTGGCGCCGACGACGCTCGCCCGCGCCTCCACGGCGAACCCCTCATCGACCGCCGACCCGGCCACCGTCATCTGCCCGGTCTCCGTGGTCATGCACGGATCCGCCTACATGACCACCATCGTGGTGGTGAACACGGGCTCGGCGCCCCTCGTCGACTGGGCCGTCCGCTTCACCGCACCGCTCCCCGCATATGTCCATCCCTACGCGGAGAACGGCACCCTGACTCTCGTGGGCACCACCGGCACACTCACTCCGGCGTGGCCTCCGTACACCAACACCCTCGCGCCCGGCGCGGCTGCCATCATGCGCTTCAGCGGCGTCGCCTTCATCGCGACTCAGCGACCGACCGCCTTCGAGGTCGGCGGCACGCCCTGTCAGGTCGCCTACTACACCTGACAGGGCGACGAGCCCGGATCATCTGCGCGCGCGAGCTGCGATCAGGCCACCTCGCGCAGGTAGCCGTCGATCGAGGCGGCCAGCACCTCCGCACCGGGACGCGCCCACACCTGCGCGTTGAAGACCTCCACCTCGATCGGGCCGGTGTAGCCGGCCGCGTCGACCGCCTCGCGCATCCGGCGCAGCTCGATGCAGCCGTCGCCGGGCAGCGCCCGCCCCAGCAGCACGCCCTCGGGCAGCGGGGTGATCCAGTCGCAGACCTGGAACGAGGCGATCCACTCCCCCGCGCGGGCGATCTGGTCGTGGACGGTGTCGTCCCACCACACGTGGTAGGCGTCCACCACCACGCCGACCACGCCCGGGTCGAACCGTTCGGCGATGTCGAGCGCCTGGCCGAGGGTGGAGATGACGCAGCGGTCGGCGCTGAACATCGGGTGCAACGGCTCGATGGCGAGCGTCAACCCGGCGGAGTCGGCGTACGGGGCCAGTTCGGCGACGGCGTCGGCCACCCGGGCGCGCGCCCCGTCGATGTCCTTGCTGCCCGAAGGGAGGCCGCCGGAGACCAGCACCAGCACCGGCGCGCCGAGCGCGGTGGCCTCGTCGACGGCGCGCCGGTTCTCGTCCCACCAGTCGTCGGCGGTGAAGAACCCGCCCCGGCACAGCGTGGTGACCGCCAGCCCGGCGTCGCGGACCAGCTTGGCGGCGCGGTCCAGGCCGTACTCGGCAACCGGCTCGCGCCACAGGCCGATGCCGGGCACCCCGGCGTCGACGCACCCGGCCACCACGTCGGGCAGCGCCCAGTGCGTGGCGGTGGCCTGGTTGAACGAGAAGCGGGCCAGCTCCGGACGCCCGCCGCTCACTGGGCCACCCCCGCCACCTGGAAGAAGGCCCGGGCGCGGGCGGCGGCCAGCTCGGCGTCGGGCAGCAGGCCGGCGGCGTCGGCCAGGGTGAGCAGGGTGCCCAGGTGCGCCGGTGACCGGCCGGACTGGAGGCCGCCGACCATGGTGAAGTGGTCCTGGTGACCGGCCAACCAGGCGAGGAAGACGATCCCGGTCTTGTAATACCAGGTCGGGGCCGCGAACAGGTGCCGGGCCAGCGGCACGGTGGGCGCGAAGATCTCGTCGTACGCGGTCAGGTCGCCCCGGTCGAGGGCGGCGAACGCGGCCGAGGCGGCCGGTGCGATGGCCGCGAAGACGCCCAGCAGCGCGTCGGAGTAGCCGTCCGCGTCGCCCCGGATCAGCTCCGGGTAGTGGAAGTCGTCGCCGGTGTAGAGGCGTACGCCGGCCGGCAGTCGGCGGCGCAACGCCACCTCGCGTCCGGCGTCGAGCAGCGACACCTTGATCCCGTCGACCCGGGCGGCGTGTGACTTGAGCAGCTCCACCACCGTGTCGGCGGCCAGGTCCAGGTCGGTCGAGCCCCAGTAGCCGGCCAACGCCGGGTCGAACATCGGGCCGAGCCAGTGCAGCACCACCGGCCGGTCGGCGGCGGACAGCAGGTCGTCGTACACCCGCAGGTAGTCCTCGGGGCCACGGGCGGCGGCGGCCAGGTGGCGGCTGCACATCAGCACCGGCACCGCCCCGGCGGCCTGCACGTCGTCGAGCTGCTCGCGGTAGGCGGCGGCGACCTCGGCGAGGGTGACCGGGCCGGCCGGGAGCTGGTCGGTGGCGGCACCGGCGACGATCCGACCGCCGGCCGCCCGGGCCTCGGCCGCGCTGCGCCGGATCAGTTCCCGGGTGGCCGGGTAGTCCAGGCCCATGCCGCGCTGCGCGGTGTCCATCGCCTCGGCCACCCCCAGCCCGTACGACCAGATGTGGCGACGGAAGGCGAGGGTGCTCTCCCAGTCGACGACGGCGGGCGTACCCGGGGTGTTGTCGGCCTGCGGGTCGGCCACCACGTGCGCGGCGGCATAGGCGATCCGGCTGCGCGGCGGGCCGTCGGGGCGGGGGTGCCCGGTGCCACCGGCCAGCCGCAGTCGCCGGCCACCGGGCAGGTTGACCTCGGTGGCGCTCACAGCGACAGCTCCGGAATCTCGACGCGGCGACCCTCGCGGGCCGACACCAGACCCAGCTCGGCCAGTTGCACGCCGCGCGCCCCGGCCAGGAAGTCCCACGGGAACGGCTCGCCGACGGCGACGTGCCGCAGGAACGCCTCCCACTGCACCTTGAAGCCGTTGTCGAACTCCTCGTTGTCCGGCACCTCGGTCCACTGGGCGCGGAAGTCCTCGGTGGCGGGCAGGTCCGGGTTCCACACCGGCTTCGGGGTGACCGCGCGGTGCTGCACCCGGCAGCGACGCAGTCCGGCCACCGCGCTGCCCTGCGTGCCGTCGACCTGGAACTCGACCAGTTCGTCCCGGTGCACCCGGACGCACCAGGAGGAGTTGAGCTGGGCGATCACGCCGCCGGCCAGCTCGAACACGGCGTACGCGGCGTCGTCGGCGGTGGCCGCGTACGGGCGACCCCGCTCGTCGACGCGCTGCGGGATGTGCGTGGCGACGGTGGCCGAGACGCTGCGGACCTCGCCGAAGAGTTCCGCCAGCACGTAGTGCCAGTGCGGGAACATGTCGACCACGATGCCGCCGCCGTCGGAGGCCCGGTAGTTCCACGAGGGACGCTGGGCGGGCTGCCAGTCGCCCTCGAAGACCCAGTAGCCGAAGTCGCCGCGCACCGACAGCACCTGACCGAAGAAGCCGCCGTCGAGCAGCCGCTTGAGTTTGCGCAGCCCGGGCAGGAAGAGTTTGTCCTGCACCACGCCGGTGCGGATGCCGGCGGCGTTCGCGGCACGGGCCAGGTCCAGGGCGGCGGCGGTGTCCTCGGCGAGGGGCTTCTCGGTGTAGATGTGCTTGCCGGCCTCGATGGCCTGCCGGATCGCCTTCTCCCGCTGCTGGGTGACCTGCGCGTCGAAGTAGATCTCGACGTCGTCGCGGGCCAGCGCCGCGCTCAGGTCGGTGGTCCAGTCGGTCAGGCCGTGCCGGTCGGCGATCTCCCGCAGCTTGGCCTCACTGCGGCCGACCAGCACGAGGTGCGGCCAGAGGGTGGTGCCGTCGGGCAGCCGTACGCCGCCGGCGTCGCGGATGGCCAGCAGGGAGCGCACCAGATGCTGCCGGTATCCCATCCGGCCGGTGACGCCGTTCACGATGATGCCGATCGACCTGCGGGTCATGGGGGTCCTTCCGTCGCACACGCTCAGGTAAGCGCTTTCCCCGCGTAGCCTAGGCCGGACGGTCACGCCTGGGCAAGCGCTCTCCCGGCAGCGATATTTCCGGCACCCACCACCCACCGACCGGTGCCGACCACCGTCCCGACACCGTGCGAAGCACGCTGAGCTGGGCCGCGACCAGCGGTGTGAGCTGCCGGAACCGGCCCCCGAGCGGACGACCCCGACTGCGGTACGGTGACGCTGGCCGCAGGCGCGCGGCGTGAGCGCAAGGGGGCGGTACGTGGCGACTCTGTCCGATGTGGCCCGGCGGGCCGGCGTCTCCCCCGCCACCGCCTCTCGGGTGATCAACGGCAGCAGCAAGCCGGTCACCGACGAGTTGCGGGAGCGGGTGCTCCAGGCCGTCGCCGAGTTGCAGTACGTGCCCAACGCCCACGCCCAACTGCTCGCCCGCTCGCACCGGGGCGCGGTCGGCGTGATCGTGCACGACGTCTCCGACCCGTACTTCTCCGAGATCACCCGGGGCCTGCAACGGGTCGCCACCGACCAGGGTCGACTGCTGATGATCTGCAACAGTTACCGCGACCCGGAACGCGAGTTGGAGTATGTCGAGCTGCTGCGCGGGCACCAGGTGGCCGCCATCATCCTGGCCGGCTCCGGCTACCACGACACGGAGTTCACCCGCCTGCTCAACGGCAAGCTGACCGCGTACGAGGCGACCGGCGGGCGGGTCGCGGTGATCGGCCGGCACGAACACTCCGGCGACGCGGTGATGCCCGACAACCGCAGCGGCGCCCGGCTGCTCGGGCAGGAGCTGTGCCGGCTGGGCCACGACCGGATCGGGGTGGTGGCCGGCCCCCAGGTGTTGACCACCACCACCGACCGGTTGACCGGGCTGCGCGAGGAACTCACCGCCCACGGCCGCGACCTGCCGGAACACCGCATCCGGTACGCCGAGTTCGACCGCGACAGCGGTGCCGCCGCCACCGCCGCCCTGCTCGACGCGGAACCGGAGCTGACCGCCATCGCGGCGCTCAACGACTCGATGGCGATCGGCGCGCTGGCGCTGCTGCGCTCGCGCGGGCTGGCGGTGCCCGACCGGGTCAGCGTCGTCGGCTTCGACGACATGCCGATGGCCCGGGACGTCACCCCGACGCTGACCACGATCCGGCTGCCGCTGGTGGAGATGGGCGCGCGGGCGATGGCGCTGGCCCTGGACCCGGGTGCGGACCGCCCCCGGGTGGAGTCGCTCGCCGCCGAGCTGGTCCGCCGGGACAGTTCCGCCCCGCCACCCGGCTGACCGCCGGGCCGCCGCGATCGGGTTGCGCGGCTGAGATAGACGTAGTGCCATGCGTAGATTACTGATCTCCGCCGCGCTCGCCGTGGCGATGGTGGCCGGTGCCACCGGGCCGGCGGTGGCGGCCCCTCCGGACAGCCCCGCGCCCCGGCCCGCCGCCACCGGCTGGTCCATGGCCGGCGGCGAGCTGACCTGGCGTTCGAGCACCCGGGTGCCGGTCGGTGGTGCCGCGGTCGAGTTCTGGTCCGGTGACCGGCGGCTCGGCCAGGCCCGCCCGCACCCGGACGGACGCACGTTCAGCCTGCCGCTGACCGGGCCGGTTGAACCCGACCAGCTCAGCGTGCGGGCCGGCGGCCGACGGCTCGACGGGGCGGCTCCACCGGCCGCCCGTCGGTCGGGGCCGGTCCCCGCCGCACCCGCTCCGCAGCCCGCCGCCGCCGTCGATCCCGGCGTCCCCGGACCCCACGCACCGATCACCGGCGAGTACGACCTGCCCGCCGTCACGCTGCCGGACTTCCCGGAGAAGGTGGAGATGCGCGCCGTCGTGGTCGCGCCGCAGCGGGCCTCCGGTGCCCGACCGCTCGCGGTGTTCCTGCACGGCCGCCACACGAACTGCTACCAGAGCGGTTCCGACGATCTGTTCCTCCAGTGGCCCTGCCCGGACGGCACCGATCCGATCCCCAGCCACCGGGGCTACCTCCAGGCGCAGCGGCTGCTCGCCTCGCAGGGTTACCTGACGGTCTCCATCTCGGCCAACGGGATCAACGGCCAGGACTGGGCCCTCGAGGACGGCGGCGCCCAGGCCCGATCCTCGCTGGTCCGGCTGCACCTGGCGAAGTGGGCCGACTGGGCCGGTGCCGGCCGCGCCGCCGCGCCGGACATCGTGCGCGCGGCACCCCGCGCCGACCTGTCCCGGGTGCTCCTGGTGGGTCACTCCCGGGGCGGCGAGGGCGTCAACCGCGCCGCGATGGACTCGCTCACCCCGCCGCCGGCCGCCGTCGACGGCTACTCGGGCCGGGTCCGCTGGACCGTACGCGGTCTGCTGCTGATCGGTCCGACCATCTTCGGCCACAACCCGGTGCCGGACGTCCCGTCGGTAACGATCCTGCCCGGCTGCGACGGTGACGTCCTCGACCAGCAGGGCCAGATCTTCGTGGACGGCACACGCGGGGTCAGCTCCGGCCGCGCGTTGCACAGTGCGCTCTACGTCATCGGCGCCAACCACAACTTCTTCAACACCGAATGGACGCCCGGACAGGCGGTGGCCCCGTCGTGGGACGACTTCTTCACCGACGACGGCGGCCCGGATGCCGTCTGTGATCCCGGCACCCCGACCCGGCTCACCGCCGCGCAGCAGCAGACCGTCGGCGCCACCTACGTCGCCGCCGCCGCACGGCTCTTCGTCGCGGGCGACGACCGGGTCCGACCACTGCTCGACGGCAGCGGCCGACGCGCCCCCTCGGCCGACCCTGCCCGGGTGCGCAGTCACGCGCTCGGCGGCAACCGCACGCCGGTCCTGACGCCGGATGCGTCGACCCGGCTCTCCGGCGGGGCTCGCCTCTGCGAACAGGTCACCTTCGACCCGCAGCGGTCCTGCCTCGACCCGGACGACCGCAACGCGCAGTTCGCGCACTTCGTGCCGTTCTACTGGAACGTGCCCGACGCCGACCGATACGCGGCCGAGCTGACCTGGTCCCGCGCCGGCACCCCGATCCGGCTGGCGCCACCCCGGCCGGTATCCGCCGCCGGTGCCCGGGAGCTGGCACTCCGCGTCATCGTCCCGCCCAACACCACCGACAACCGGTGGGACGTCACCGTCGTCGGCACCGACGGACGGCGCACCCGGCTCGGTGAGGTCCGGATCGACGGCCTGCCCGGGACCGGGTACACGACCTCGTACTGGGCACAGGAGGTGCGGGTGCCGCTGAAGAGCGCCCCCACCCGGCTCGCCGCGATCGAGATCACCCCGCGCAGCGCGACCGGCAGCGCCTGGCTGCTCGACGCGTGGGGATGGGCGCCGGGTACGCCCGACCCACGCCCGGCCCCCCTGCCCCGCCTCGACGTCGGCACCCTCCAGGTATCCGAGGGCGACTCCGGCACCCGGACGCACGAGATCCCGGTGTCGTTGACCGGACGCGGCAGCGGCGCGGTACGGCTGTACCTGCTCGACCCGATGACCCTCGAGACGCGCATCTGGACGGCCACCGTGCGGCCCGGTCAGCGCCGCATCCCGGTGCCGGTCGAGGTGGTCGGGGACACGCTGTGGAACTACACCGAGCAGTACACCTTGTCCGTCAAGACGGACCGGGGCGTGGTGGTCGGCGACTACGTCGGTGGACTCGACGTCCGCAACGACGACCCGGTGCCGGTGCTCACCGTCGAGTCCCGCGAGGCGCGCGTGGCCGAGGGCGAACTGCTGAGCTGGCGCTTGTCCGCGTCGGCGCCGACCGAGCAGGGGCTGTTCCTGTCCACCTGGCCACAGGCGCCCAGCGCCGGGCCGGAGTTGTCCACCCTGGACGTCGACCCGGACTGGTTCACCGACAACGCGTTCGAGCCGGTGCAGCCGGAACGGCCGTTGTCGCAGACCTGGCTGACGCCGTACCTGGTGATTCCGGCCGAGACCGGCGTCGGTGAGGTCATCGTGCCGACGGTCGCCGACTCGGTGACCGAGCCGGACGAGTGGATCGAGCTGACCTTCGCCGAACCCGAGGACGGGCCGATCGTGGACGTGGTGCTGACCGGAGTGGTGACCGGCGGCTGACCGGTGACCGGCGGCACCGGACGCATACCCTGGTCCGGTGCCGCCGCTCAGCCCCACCCAACAGGTCCTCACCGCCGACGACGTGGCCGACTACGTCCGGGCCTCGTTCGGCCCCGACCGCAAGGTCCGCGACTGTGCGCCGCTGACCGGCGGCAGCTTCGCCACCGTGTGGTGGGTCCACCTCGACGACGACCGCCAGGTCGTGCTCAAGGTGGGCCCGCCGCCCCGCGCCCGGCTGCTGCGGTACGAGACCGGGCTGCTCGCCGCCGAGGCCCGCTACTTCCGGCTGGTCGCCGACGGCGCACCGACGGTGCCGGTGCCGGCCGTGCTGCACCACGGCGTGCACCCGCGCCTCGGCGAGTGGTTGGTCACCAGCCGACTGCCCGGCCGCGCCCTGCCCGACCTGGACGTCGACGACGCACCGGCCCGCGCCGACCTGGGCGCGGCGACGGCGGCCGTGCACCGGATCACCGGCGACCGGTTCGGCTACGACGCGGGCCGCAGCGGCGGGACGACCTGGCGGGCGGCGTTCACGGCGATCATCGATGACCTGCTCGCCGACGCCGCCGACTGGGACATCGCACTGCCCGCCCCGCCGCAGCGGTTCCGCGCGCTGGTGGCCCGGCACGGTGACCTGCTCGACCAGGTACGCCGCCCGGCGCTGCTGCACTTCGACTGCTGGGACGGCAACGTGCTGGCCGCGCCGGACGCCACCGGCGCGTACCGGATGTGCGGGCTGGTCGACGGCGAACGGTTCCTCTACGGCGACCCGCTGCTGGACCTGGTCTCGCCGCTGTTGTTCCGGCGGGCCGAGGACGAGCCGACCCATCCGTTCCTGCGCGGGTACGCCGAGGCCACCGGCACGCCGCTCGTCTTCGACGACGGGGTGCGCCGCCGGTTGGCGCTGTACCGGATGCACCTGCACCTGCTGATGACCGTGGAGATGCCGAGTCGGGGCATCACGCCCGACAACGACCCGGGGCGGCACATGCTGCTGGCCGACCTGGTGGCGCGTGACCTGGCCGACCTGGCCGACGACTAACCTGCGGTGGCCTCGACGGCGAAGGCCAGCACGACCAGGGTGCCGTTGCTGACCGCGTGGGCCAGGATCGGCACCCAGAGGTTGCGGTACCGGTGCAGCAGCCAGGCGAAGATGAGCCCGGCGACGAGCGCACTGATGGTGTTGAAGAACCGGGGCAGGTGCGCTACGGCGAAGAAAGCCGAGGAGAGGACGATGGCGGCGACGGCAGGCATCCGGGCCGCCAGTCCGCGGAAGAAGACGCCCCGGTAGAGGACCTCCTCGTAGACGGGTGAGGCGACGGCACCGAAGGCGAACGCGAAGGTGAACTGCGCCAGGAGGCTCCCGGCGGGGTAGCCGCCCTCTCCACCGCCGCCCTCGGTGAGCGCGGTGGGCAGCACCAGCAGCAGGCCGAGGGTCAGCGCGGCCTTGGCCATGCCCCATCCGGCGGCGGCGCCGACCTGGGCCCGGTCGGGGCGCTCCAGCAGCAGCGGTCGGCGGATCGCGCCGAAGCGGTGCCAGGTGACCAGCAGGCCGACGGCCAACTGGGTGCCGTTGATCAGGGCCCAGGCGATGCTCGTGGCCGCCATCTCGGACATGCCCAGCCGGGCCGGTCCCTGTGCCAGGAAGTCCGCCACGGCCGAGTTGGCCAGGCCGATGCCGACGAGGAACACCAGGGCCATGTCGCGGTAGGTGAATCGAGGGGCGTGGGTGATCGGGGTGGTCCGGCCCGGTGCGGAACTGCTCATGGGCGCTAGATTAGGTCGCTGACCTATATCGGTCAAATGACCGATCATCTATGATCGCTGGCGTGCCGAAGGTTGTGGATCATGAGGAGCGGCGGCGGCATCTCGGTGCCGCCGCCTGCACAGTGCTCGCCCGCTCGGGCTCGGTCGGGATGACCGTCCGGGCGGTCGCCACCGAGGCCGGCATGGCGCTGGCGACCGCTCAGCACTACCTGCCGACCAGGGAACGCATGGTGCAGGCGGCCATCGCGCACCTCGCCGAACGGGTGACGCGCCGGGCGCAGACGATCCCGGCGGACGCCATCACCGTGGACGTCCTCCGGCAGGCGGCGTGCGAAATCGTCCCGCTGGACGACGAGCGGACCTTCGAGGCCCGGGTCTGGCTCGTCCTGACCGCCGAGGCGCTGGTCGACGCGCAGATAGCGGAGATCCTCGCCGAGAGCGAGGCGGCCCTGCGGGCCAACCTCGAACGGTTGCTCACCCGGGGTCGGGCCGGCGGCGACCTCGGGGCGCACGTCGAACCGCGCGCCGAGGCCGCCGCGCTGACCACCCTGACCGACGGCATCACGGTCCGGATCCTGACCACCGGCCTGAGTCCCGCCGACGCCCGCACGGAGATCGACACGCACCTCGCCCGACTCGCGCCGGCAGCCGGTTGACGGCGGCACCCGGTCCCGCCGTGCCCACGCTCGACGGCGGGACGCCCGGCCTCGCCACCACAACCGCGAACGCCACCCGCCCGGCCGCCGTCAGGCAGGGCGGGTCGGCGGCTCACCGCGCGGGCGCGAAGCGGGCCAGGGGGTTGGTCAGGGCGCCGACGAGTTGCAGGGCGGCCGACGGGTCGGAGAGGTCGACCATCTGCTGGTTGTCGCGCAGTTGCAGCCGGTTGAGGCAGGAGAGCGCGAACTCCGGGGCGAACAGGTCGTAGCGGGCCAACCGGTCGGCCAGGTGCGGCACCTGGTCGGCGTACGCGGTGGCGCAGTCGGCGACCGCCCGCCAGAACGTCTCCTCGTCCACCACGCCCTGCGCGACCAGGGTGGCGCTGAGGAAGCGGAAGAAGCAGTCGAAGACGTCGGTGAAGATGGAGAGCAGCTTCATGTCCTCCGGGATGTCGGCCCGGATGCGCTCCACGGTCGCCGGCAGCTCCGCCTCGGCGCTCATCACCACGATCTCCTCGGCGATGTCCTTGAAGATCACCCGCTCGACCGCGCCGTCCCGCAGCACCATGATGACGTTCTCGCCGTGCGGCATGAAGGCCAGGTCGTAGGCGTAGAAGGCGTGCAGCAGCGGGGTCAGGTAGGCGTTCAGGTAGCGGCGCAGCCACTCGGTCGGCGCCAGTTTCGAGGCGGCGACGAGTTCGGCGACGAACGAGCGCCCGTCGGCGTCCACGTGCAGCATCGACGCCATGGTGGCCAGCCGTTCGCCGGGGGCGAGGCCGGGCACCGGGCTCTCCCGCCAGAGTGCGGCCAGCATCTTGCGGTACGGCGAGTAGCGGTCGGTGGCCGCCTCGTACTGCCGGTGCCGGTAACCGACGGCGGCCCGCTCCCGCAGGATGGTCAGGCCGGTGGCGCCGAAGACCGCGTCGCCGGCGACCAGCTCCGCGAGCCAGTCGTTGATCGCCGGGGTGGCCTCCATGTACGCGGCCGACAGTCCCCGCATGAAGCCCATGTTCAGCACCGACAGGGCGGTCTTGACGTAGTGCTGCTGCGGCGCGCTGACGTTGAAGAAGGTCCGGATGGACTGCTGGGCCAGGTATTCGTCCGGCCCCTCGCCGAGGTGCACCAGACGGCGGCGAGCCACCTCACCGGCGAACGTCACCGACATCTTGTTCCACCACTGCCACGGGTGCACCGGCATGAGCAGGTAGTCGTCCAGGTCCAGACCGAGGTCACGCATCGTGTCGGCGAACCGGGACAGGGTCGTCTCGCCCAGTTCCGCCCGCAGGAAGCTCGCGTACTCCAGGTCGGCGGCGCTGGTGAAGGTGGCGTGGTCGCGGTGCGCGGCCACCCAGACGAGCCGGACCGGATGGGCGGCCTCCGGGGCGTAGCGGTGGTACTCGTCGACGCCGAAGCCGAGGCGGCCGTTGTTGGCCACGAAGCACGGGTGGCCTTCCGTCATCGACGTCTCGATCACCTGGAAGTCGGCCTCGACCAGCTCGGCGGCGCTGGGCAGCGCGCGGTCCAGCTTGTACGCGGCACCGGCCAGCGTGGAGGTGATCTCCTCCAGGTAGACGGGCAGGATCCGGTCGGCGAGCCCGAGCGCGTCGCGCAGCTCCAGGCAGAGGTCGACGGCGTCCAGCGGCAGCGACTCGTCCCCCCGGTGCCGGGTGATGCTCTCCGGGTCGATGTCCCAGTGCTCCAGCGCCAGCACCCGCGCGGCGAAGCGGTACCGCACCGCGCCGGAGTCGCCGCTCACCGCGTACCACCGGCGGCCGTGCGCGTCGGCGGGCCCGGCGGCCGGGTCGACCGGCTCGGGGGTCAGCAGCCGCTCGTGGGTGAACTCGGCGAGGGCCTTGCGCACCAGCAGCCGGTTGACCCGCTCCCAGGTCTGCGGACGCAGGTGGGCGACCGGTGCGGACGAGGCGGGGGTGGTCACGATGATGCTCCTTCGCTACGGGTCGCGGCGACGAACCGTTCCCGGGTGCAGATGCTCAACAGCGCCGTCTTCTCCGGCTTGTCGATCGGGCCGGTCACCTCGAACCCGACCGCCGCGTTGAGCGCGTGCACGGCGGTGTTGCGCACGTCCGGCTCGACCACGACCCGACGGGTGGCGGGGTCGGTGAAGAGCCAGGCCATCACGGTGGTGATCACGGCGGTGGTGAAGCCGTGCACGGGGGCGTCGGTGGGCGCGCAGAGGAAGTGCATGCCGACGTCGCCGGGCTGCGCGTCGTAGAGACCGACCAGCTCCACCCGGGCCGGGTCGTAGCGTTCGGCGAGGAACGCCGGCTCGCCGCGCCACAGGCCGAGGAAGGCGTCGTGGTGCGGGTGGGCGGCGATCGCGCCGTACTCGGCCGCGACCCGGTCCACGTCGGCGTCCTGCATCATCCAGAACGCCGCCTTCGGGTGGGTGACCCAGCGGTGCAGCAGCGGCGCGTCGGCGGCCACGTCGAGCGTACGCAGGGCGAACTCGCCCAGCCCCGGATCGTGGCGGGTGAACACGAGCTCGGTCACGCGGGCACCCCGAACTCCTGGAACGTGATCGACTTCTCGATCGGGTACGCCTCCCGGCCGAGCATCTCGCGGATGATCCAGGCGTTGCGGTATGGGCCCATCCCGAGGTCGGGCGAGGTGATGCTGTGCGTGTGCGTACCACCGTTCTGGAGGAAGACGCCGCGCCCGGTGCTGTCGATGCTGTAGTTGCGGGCGACGTCGAGCCGGCCGTGCCCGTCGAAACGCAGCCGGTCCCGGATCGGGTCCAGGTACGCCGGCACCCGGTAGTGGTAGCCGGTGGCCAGCACCAGCCCCTCGGTCTCCATCGTGAAGTCGCGTTCCTGCTCGACGTGGCGCAGCGCGAGCGTGTGCACCCCGGCGGCCTCGTCGTAGCGCACCCCGGTCAGCTCGGTGTTGGTCAGCAGGCGGGTGTCCACCGGGCCGTGCACGCTGGTGGCGTAGAGCAGGTCGAAGATGTCGTCGACCAGGTCGGCGGAGATCCCCTTGAACAGGCCCTTCTGCTCGGACTCCAACCGGTAGCGGGTCGCCTCGGGCAGCGCGTGGAAGTAGTCCACGTAGTCCGGTGAGGTCATCTCCAGGGTGAGCTTGGTGTACTCCAGCGGGAAGAACCGGGGTGAGCGGGTCACCCAGTTCAGCCGGTAGCCGTACGTGTGGATGTCGCCGAGCAGGTCGTGGTAGATCTCGGCGGCGCTCTGGCCACTGCCGACCACGGTGATGCTCCGTTTGGCCCGCAACGCGTCCCGGTTGGACAGGTAGCGCGAGTTGTGCACCGCGTCGGAGGTCAGTCCGGCGCACGCGGGCGGCAGGTGCGGCGGGGTGCCGGTGCCGAGCACCACGTGCCGGGCCCGGTGCGTCACGGTCTCGCCGGCCACGGTGGCGGTCACCACGTACCGGTCGTCGGACGGATCGTACTCGACGGCGGTCACCTGGTGACCGAAGCGCAGGTTGGCCAGCTTCCCGGCGGCCCACCGGCAGTACGCGTCGTACTCCACCCGCAGCGGGTAGAAGTTCTCCCGGATATAGAAGGGGTAGAGCCGACCGATCTCCTTGAGGTAGCTGAGGAAGGAGTACGGCGAGGTGGGGTCGGCCAGGGTCACCAGGTCGGCCATGAACGGGGTCTGTAGGCGGGAGGACTCCAGCAGCATCCCGGGGTGCCAGGACACGTCGTCGCGGGCCTCCAGGAACAGCCCGTCGATCTCGGCGATCGGCGCGGTCAGGCAGGCCAGGCCGAGGTTGTACGGGCCGAGACCGATCCCGATGAAGTCGTAGCTGGACATCCGGCCCTCCAGGCTCGGGTTCTCCGGCGGCATGTCAGCCGACCGGGCAGGTCAGGTCAACGGCGGGCGTGCCGGCGTGGGCGTGCACGTACCGGCCGGCGTGCTCGGCGATCAGGTCCAGCACGTACCCGACATCCTCGCGTGTGGTGTGCGGATTGAGAACGGTGAACTTGAGGTACTGCCGACCGTCCACCTTGGTCCCGGCGACGACGGCCAGGCCGGAGGCGGCGAGCGCCTCCCGGGCCCGCAGGTTGGCCGCGTCGGCCAGGTCCCGCCCCCGGCCCGTGGGCAGCCAGCGGAACACCACCGTGCTCAGCGGCGAACGGGTCAGCACCTCGAAGCGGGGATCGGCGGCGACCAGCTCGAAGGCGTCGTCGGCCCGGTCGCAGACCTCGTCGAACAGCTCGCCGACCGCGTCCGGGCCCATCACCCGCAGGGTCAGCCAGAGCTTGAGGGCGTCGAAGCGCCGGGTCGTCTGCATGCTCTTGTCGACCTGGTTGGGGATGCGCTGGGCGACCATCCGGGCCGGGTTGAGGTAGTCGGCGTGCCAGGTGACGTGCCGCAACGTCCGCCCGTCACGGACCAGCACCGCGCTGGAGCTGACCGGCTGGAAGAAGGACTTGTGGTAGTCGACGGTCACCGAGTCGGCCCGCTCGATGCCGTCGAGCAGGTGCCGGCGGGTGGGCGAGACCAGCAGCCCGCAGCCGTACGCGGCGTCGACGTGCAGCCACACCCCGGCGGTGGCGCACACCTCGGCGATCCCGTCGAGCGGGTCGATGGTGCCGAAGTCGGTGGTGCCGGCGGTGGCGACGACCGCCATCACCGGCAGGCCGTCACGGCGGCAGCGGGCGATCTCGTGGCGGACCGCGCCGGCGCGCATCCGACGGTCCGGGCCGGTCTCCACCAGCACGATCGCGTCCGGGGCGAGGCCGAGCAGCTTGGCCGCCTTCTGGACGCTGAAGTGGCCGGCCGCCGAGGCGATGATCCGCAGCCGGGGCAGCAGGATGCGCCGGTCGGCAGGGGTGGCCCCGGCCAGGGCCTCCTCCCGGGCCAGCAGCAGGGCGTGCAGGTTGGACTGGGTGCCGCCGCTGGTGAACACCCCGTCGGCGGTCGGGCCGAACCCGATCCGGCCGGCCGTCCAGTCGACCAGCCGTCGTTCGATGAGGGTGCCGCCGGCGCTCTGGTCCCAGGTGTCCATCGAGGAGTTGACCGCGCTGAGCACCGCCTCGCCGAGCAGTGCCGGGAGCACCACCGGGCAGTTCAGGTGGGCCAGGTAGCGGGGGTGGTGGAAGTAGACCGCGTCGCGCAGGTAGACCTCCTCCAACTCGTCCAGGGCGGCCGTGGCGTCACCCAGCGGGCGGTCCAGGTCGACGGCGTCGACCAGCGGCGCCAACTCGTCCGGGTGTACGCCAGAGCAGGGTCCGGTCGCCTCGGCCACCCGCCGGGCCACCCGCTCGGTGCCGGCCGCCACGACGCGCCGGTACTCCTCGACTGTGCCGGCGTGGAACAGGTGGGCCCGGGCTGTTGTGGGCCCGTTCGGCGGCCGGGTCGGCGTTGCCTCGGCGGTGTGTACCGGCAGGGTCATGGACGTCCTCCACGCTCGGCGGATCAGGTGTCGGGCAGCCGGAACCCGCCGCTCGTACGTCGAGCGGCGGAGTGCTGCGGTCTCGGCGGGTGGTGGCAGGGGCGGCCGGCGGGATGAGGCGCGGGTCGCCCGGAGGCGTCAGGCGAGCAGTCGCGCACCCGGGGGCGGGGTGGCGGTCGGCACGAGGCCGCTAATGGCAGGTGCGAAGCGAGGTCGACCGATGTGACCGTCACGCGAAGGACCGAAAGTGATCGGCGAGTCGTCTCCGTCACGGCCGGCGGCCACGCCGACTGCGTCAGCAGTGCCGGCGGCGAGTGAGCCCCTGTGCGGGGAACGGCGGACGGAGACGGGATGAGGCATCGCGTCGTCTTTCGATCAGGGTCGAGAGGACCTTGGACAACCGCGGTTAGGTTAACCTAACCTAACCGACTGTCAAGTCCTGCTCGGCGTTTCGCACCACACAGGAGCTCACACTGTCCGTCATCGAGCCACCACCCGTTTCCCCCACCGCCGGTCCCCGCCACTCCCCTGCGCACCGGTACGGTTACGCCGTGGACGAGCGGCGGACGACCGGACCCTCCGGGCACAGTGGACGCCGCTACCGGGACCGCTACGGCATCCCGCACCTGCGCGCCGACGACCCCGGCTCGCTGGCGTACGCACAGGGTCGGGTCACCGCCCTGGACCGGGCCTGGCAGATCGAGGTGGAACGACACCGCTCCCAGGGCACCAGCGCCGCCTTCCTCGGCCCGGACGCGCTCGCCTGGGACCGGTTCGCGCGGCAGGTCCGGCTCGCCGACACCGCGCGACGCTGCCACGCGGCGCTCGACCCGGCGACCGCCGAGTGGGTCGGCCTCTACGTCGACGGCGTCAACAGCGGCCTCGCCGATGGTGCGGCGCGGACCCCCGAGTTCGCCGCCACCGGCCTGTCCCCCGGCACCTGGCAGCCATGGACACCGCTGGCCGTCTGGCTCGGTCACCACGTGCTCTTCGCCGGGCTGCCCACCAAGCTCTGGCGCGAACACGTGGCGCGCAAGCTCGGTGCGTCGGCGGCCCGCCTGTTCGCCGTCGACGGGCAGGTGACCTCCGGCAGCAACGGCTGGCTGGTCACCGGGGACCGCACCGCCACCGGCGCGCCCCTGATCGCCGGGGACCCGCACCGGTTCATCGAGGCGCCGGGCATCTATCAGCAGATCCGCCTGGCCTGCCCGGAGTACGACGTGCTCGGGTTCGCCGTGCCCGGCGTGCCGGGCCTGCCGCACTTCGGGCACGCCGGTGCGGTGGCCTGGGCCATCACCAACGCGATGTCCGACTACCAGGACCTCTACGCCGAGCGGCTGCGCCGGGTCGGTGACGCGGTCGAGGCGTACGGGCCGGACGGGTGGCGGCCGGCGTACCGGCAGGTCGAGACAATCGAGGTGGCGGGCGCCGACCCGGTCGAGGTCGAGGTGATCGAGACCGAGCGGGGGCCGGTGGTCTCCGGCAGCCCCGACGACGATCCCGAGCTGACCGTCAGCCTGCGTCACCCGCCCCGGGTCACCGCCGACCTCGGCTTCGCCGTGCTGCCCGCGCTGCTGCGCGCCCGCACCGTCGGCGACCTGGACGCCGCCCTGGACGGCTGGGTCGAGCCGGTCAACGTGGTGCTCGCCGCCGACACCGACGGTGGCCTGCTGCACCGGGTCGCCGGGCGGGTGCCGCGACGGCACCCGGACAACGGCCTGCGGGTGGTGCCCGGCTGGTCGGCGGAGCACATGTGGCAGGGCTGGCACGACACCCCGCAGTCCCCGGTCGACGGGGTCGCGGTGATGGCCAACGAGCGCGGCATCTCCACCGCCCTCGGCGTCGAGTTCGCCCCGCCGTACCGCGCCGACCGGATCCGTACGCTGCTCACCGCCCGCACCGGTTGGCGCGCGGAGCAGATGGCCGCCGTCCACACCGACACCCACCTGGCCGGCGCCGCACCGCTGCTCGCGGTCCTCGCCGACCTGGACGGCCTCAGCACCGACGCCGACGCGCTGCGGACCCGCCTACTGGCGTGGGACCGGCGGATGGCCGCCGACAGCGTCGACGCGGCGGCCTTCGCCGACCTGCGCTCGGCGGTGGCCCGACGGCTCGCCGTCCACCCGGCGCTGGCCGGGCTGGCCGAGCCGCCGGACCACCCGGAGGTCTTCCACCCCTGGCTGGCCCTGGTGCCCCGGGTCGGGTACGCGGTGGTGCCGCTGCTCCACGCCGACCTGCCCGGCGTGGACCGGGACGCGCTGGTGCGGGCCGCGGCCGAGGAGATCGCCGCCACCGGCGACACCCGTCGGTGGGGTGAGCGGCACCGGCTGCTGGCGTGGCAGGCCCTGCCCGACCCGGCCGCCCCGCCCGGGCCGGAGCTGTCCGGCGACAGCGACTGCGTGCTGGCCACCTCCAGCGTCCCCGGCGTCACCGACCTGTGCCTGCGCGGGCCGGCCGCCCGGTACGTGTGGGACCTGGCCCGCCGCGAGGACAGCCGCTGGGTGGTGCCGCTCGGCGCCACCGGCACCGGAGCACACCGCGACGACCAGCTCCCCCACTGGCTGCGCGGCGAGCTGGTCGAGGTGACCTGCGACTGGGACCGCCTCACCGAGGAGCACGATGACTGACCCGCACCACCACCGGCGGCACGTCCCCGGTTTCGGCACCGTCACCTTCCGGCCGGTCGACCCGGAGGCCGACGCGGACGTCATCCACGGCTGGGTCAGCCAGGACCGGGCCCGCTTCTGGGGGATGGGCGACGCCGACCGGGACCGGGTCGTGGAGGTCTACCGGTACGTCGACTCGCTGCCCAGCCACCACGCGTACCTCACCCTGCGCGACGGGCAGCCGGTGGCGCTGTTCCAGGGCTACCAGCCCGAACACGACCCGGTCGGCGAGTGTTACCCGGTACGCCCCGGCGACTACGGCGGCCACCTGCTGATCGGCACCCCGGTACGCCCCGAGCCCGGGTTCACCGGCACGCTGCTCGCCGAGTTCGTCGCGTTCGTCTTCACCGACCCCACCCGACGGCGGCTGATCATGGAGCCGGACGCCCGCAACGACAAGGCGATCGCCCGCCTGCGGCGGGCCGGTTTCGTCGAGGGCCCGTTGATCGACCTGCCGCACAAACAGGCCCGCCTGATGTTCCTCGACCGACCCAGGGTCGCGCTCGATCCAGGATCGAGTGGCATCCCAGCGCCGCAGTGACCACCCGATCCCTGATCGAGCGTGATCTCGGAGGCGGGTTCCGCGATCGAGAGGAGTGCCGTGGTGGACGTCTTCGGATCGGTGGCCGACCTGTACGACACCGTCCGGCCGGGCTATCCGCCCGAGATCGCCGGGGAGATCGTCGCCTACCACGGCGGCACGCCCGCGTCCGTGGTCGAGATAGGTGCCGGCACCGGCAAGGCAACGACCGCGCTCGCCCGCATCGGCGCACCCCTGACCTGCATCGAGCCCGATCCCCGGATGGCGGCGCTGCTGGCCGCGCGTCACCCCGGTGTTCGCCTCCACGTCAGCACCTTCGACCAGTGGTCGCCACCCGCCGGTGGGGTCGACGTGCTGGCCTGCGCCATGGCCTGGCACTGGCTGGATCCGGCCACCCGCAACGCACGCGCACGGCGGGCACTCGCGCCCGGCGGCACACTGGCTGTCCTCGGGCACCGCTACGACTACACCGACCCCGGCCAACGAGCGGCGATCCGATCGGCACTGCACGCCCTGGACCCCACCGTGCGGGAGCGGCCCACGGACTGGTTCCACCAGGACATCGTCGACCATGGACAGTTCGTCGACGTCCGCCAGGAGGTCTTCCGACGCGAGCTGCCCCTCGACCGGCAACGCTATCTCGACCTGGTGCGCACCTTCGGGCCGTACCTCTCCCGGTCGCCGGAGCAGCAACGGGCTGGTCTGACCGTCCTCGGCCGACTGGTCGACGACTTCGGTGGCACTGTCCTCCTCGACCTGCGCACCACGCTGGTGCTGGGCCGGGCGGGACGGCGCACCGGTCACGCCGGCCGGCAGCGCTCCGACAGGGCGTAGCGGGTCAGCACCACGTCCCCGATCTGACGCGCCTCCATCACCTGGGCCCGCCGGCCCGGATGCCAGGGGAACCGGCCCTCACCGACGAACCGGGGTGCCCGCCGGTCCCCGACGAAGAACGGCGCGACCACCAGGTGCAGTTCGTCGGCGAGCCCGGCGGCGAGGAACTGGCCGTGCACCACCGCGCCGCCCTCCACCAGGAGCCGCCGTATCCCCCGGTCGGCGAGGTCGGCCAGGGCCCGCGACAGGTCGACCGGGTCACCGGCGTCGACGACGGTGGCCAGGTCACCGAGGCGGTGCCGGGTCTTCTCCAGCGCGCCACTGGCGCTGTAGACGATCCGGTCGGTGTCGCCGACGGTGAAGAACCGGGCGGTCGGGTCCAGGTCGCCGCAGCCGGTCAGGGTCACCCGGGTCGGGGACTCCGGCAGGCCCCGGGCCACCCGCTCGGCCCGACGCCGGTCGCAGCGGACCAGCAACCGGGGATCGTCCCGGCGGACCGTACCGGCGCCGACCAGGATCGCGTCGCAGTCGGCACGGACCGCGTCGACACGGTCGAGGTCCGCGTCGTTGGAGAGCAGCAGCCGCTCCTCGGTGGCGTCGTCGATGTAGCCGTCGATCGAGGTCGCGCAGCTGAGCAGCACGTACGGGCGCTGCGCCGTCGCCGGGCCGGTCACCGGACGAAGGGAAGATCGACGGTACGGGCGGCGCGGTTGGCCTTGGCCGCGAGGTAGTCGGCGTTGGCCGGGGAGAGGAAGACACCGGTGGGCACCTGCTCGGTGACGGTGACCCCGAGGCGCCCCAACTGCTCGGTCTTCTCCGGGTTGTTGCTGAGCACCGCGATCGGCCCGACACCGAGCGCGACGAGCATCTGCGCGGCCACGGTGTAGTCGCGCTCGTCCTCCTCGTGCCCCAGCGCCACGTTGGCCTCGAAGGTGTCCAGCCCGGCGTCCTGCAACGCGTACGCGTCGAGCTTGGCGTACAGACCGATGCCCCGGCCCTCCTGCCGCAGGTAGAGCAGGTACCCGCCGACCTCGGCGATCCGCTGCACCGCCTCCCGCAACTGGGGGCCGCAGTCGCAGCGCTGACTGCCGAAGACGTCACCGGTCAGGCATTCGCTGTGCGGGCGGACCAACGGCACGGCCCCGCCCTGCTCGGCGTCCCCGAGGGCGAAGGCGAGATGTTCCCGGCCGTCGACCAGGCCGTCGAAGGTGAACAACCGGGCGGTGGTGGCGTAGCCGTCGGGGAACCGCAGCGGCACGGTGACCTGCGTCCGGATGGAGGCGAGAGGCAGTGAGTCGGACATGGGTCTCCTCGTCATACGGTGGCGGGTACACGAACACGTCGAGCCAGCAGCACGGCCGCTCCGGGCAGGCTCGCGACGAGCACGAGAGCCCCGTACACGGTCGCCGCGGCCACCCCCTCGGCGGCGGTCAGGCCGGCGGCGGCGAACGCCCACGCGGCCACCCCCTCGCGCGGACCGAAACCGGCGACGTTCGCCGGCACGGCCATCGCGAGCAGGGCAAGCAGGGTCAGCGGCAGCAGCAGGGTCAGCGGCGCGGTGGAGCCCGCCGTCCGCGCCGCCACCAGGAACGTCGCCAGGTGCCCGCCGATCGCGAGCGCGGAGGCGAGCAGCACACCCAGCCAGGTGCGTCGGCCCAGCAGGCCGTGGCGCACGTCGGAGACGGCCGTACCGATCGCGCGGGTGACCCGGGTGGCGCCCGACTGCGGCAGCATCCGGGCCGTGAGCACGACGCCGGCCAGCACCGCGACCGCGACGGCGGTCGCCACCGGCAGGTACGGCCGCACCGGCGAGGGGAACACGAACAGCAGCACCACCGCGACCGCGACCAGCACTACCTGACCTGCGACGCGCTCCCAGACCACCGCCCGGATGCCGCGTCCCACGTCACCGACGTCACGGCCGTGGCGTACCGCCCGGTGCACGTCGCCGAGGATCCCACCGGGCAGCGTGGCGTTCAGGAAGATCGCCCGGTAGCAGTGCGCGACCGCCTCCCGCAGCGGCAGCCCGACGCCGAGACCACCGGCGACCAGGCTCCACCGCCAGGCGACACAGACCGTGGTGAACAGGCCGATGGCGAGCGCGGCACCCAACGCGGGTGCGTCTATGAGCCGCAGTCCGGCCAGGAACGGTCCCGTTCCCAGCCACAGCAGCAGCCCGACGAGCACGGCGAGTCCCAGCGCCAGTCGTGCCCAAGCCCAGAACGACCGACCCGCCGGGGCGGCCGTGGAGACGGCGCCACCAGCTACATCCCCCACGCGTGCCTCCCCGGCATGGCGATCTTCCCTGACTGTACGCACGTAGTCGGCCGGCCACCGGTTCAATGGCACAGCGCGAGCAGGTCGACGTGATCGACCTGTACCCCGAGACGACCGGTTCTAGCCTCCTCGCGCCGACGACGCGCGTACTCCTCGGTGCGGTCGGTCAGCTCGGGCCGGTGGTCGCGGGCCGCGTCCAGCCAGCCGGCGAACCACTCCCCGGCCAGGTCGGCCTCGTCCGGCCCGAGCCGCCACGGGCTGGGCTGCACCCGCACCGGCACCCCGTGCCGGGCGAAGGCGGCGGTGCACGCCTGCACCGCGTCCGGGCCGAGCAGGTGCCGGCCCGCCACGGCCCGCCGCTGGTGGGCGTTGAAGGCCGCCGCCACCTCGTCGTCCAGCGGGTCGGACGGGGTCAACCGCACCCCGCCGGTCACCGAGATCAGGAACAGCGTCCGGGTGCCGGCACCGACACAGGCCGCCACGATGCGGTCGATCTCCTCGGCGGTCAGCATGTCGAGCAGCGCCGACGCGGTGACCAGGGCGGTACCGGCCAGGTCACCGTCGGTCAGCCGGGTCAGGTCCCCCGCCTCGGCGCGTACCGTGACCGCGCTGCCGTCGGCGGCGGTGGTGGGCATGTCGGCGCAGGCCCGGGCCAGCAGGTCCGGGTCCTGGTCGTGCAGCACCCAGTGCTGGGGGCCCGGCAGCAGCGGGGCCAGCCAGCGGCCCAGCGAGCCGGTGCCGGCGCCGAAGTCGCGCACCAGGTACGGGCCGTCGGTCAGGGTGGCCCGGACCGCGTCGACCAGCTCCGTCGACCGGGCCGCCACGTCGGCGGGTTCGCGCAGCGAGAGCCACTGCGCGAAGCCCGGCGGAAGCGAGAAGCTCATGCCGGCACTCCGCTCCGATGATTCACTCGCTGACGCTCGTTCATGACGCCAATGCCTCCTTGAGGGCGGTGGTGATCCGGGTGGTGGTGGCCGTCCAGTCGTCGAGCGTGTCCCGACGCCGCAGGGCGGCCTCGCGCAGGCGTGCCCGCAGGGCCGTGTCGTCCAGCCAGTGCCGCAGCGCCCCGGCCAGCGCCTGCGGGTCCTCCGGCGGCACCAGCAGCCCCGGCCGTACGCCGTCGGGGGCGTGACCGAGGGCGTCGGGCAGCCCGCCGACGGCCGAGGCCAGCACCGGCATGCCTCGGGCCAGCGCCTCGGTGACCACCATCCCGTACGTCTCGCCCCGGGACGGGTGCACCAGCAGGTCGGCGGCGGCGTACGCGGCGGCGAGCCGGTCACCGGTGAGCGGGCCGGCCAGTCGTACCCGGTCGGCGAGCCGGTGCTCGGCGAGCCGGGCCCGCAGCCGGTCGACGAAGGGTGGGTCCCGGTGCAGCGGGCCCGCGCAGGTCAGCGTCCAGTTCCGGTCCGCGACCGCGGCGAGCGCCTCGACCAGCACATCATGGCCCTTGTGCGCGGCGACGGCCGCGACGCAGAGCAGTGCCGCACCTTCCGGCGAACCGGGTACGGGCGGAGCCGGGTCGACCCCGGGCGCGGCCACGTGCACCCGGTCGGCGGGCAACGCGTACCGGTGCAGCAGCCGGTCGCGCGTCCAGGCGCTGGTGGCGACGACCGTGGTGGCCGCCGCCAGCGCGCGGGCCTCGGCGTCGTCGTCGCGGGGCAGGTGCACCAGCGGGACCAGGCGCAGCCGTCGGGCGTGTGCCACGAGCGCGTCCGGGACCACCGAGGCGACGAGGCCGTCGATCAGCACCGGGGCACCGTCGGGGAGCCCGGCCAGCACCTCGGCCAGCGCGGCCTGCTCGACCGGGGACGGCTGCGGCCAGCCCCCGGGCACGGCGTACTCGCGCACCGGCCAGCCGGCGGCGGCCAGACCGGCGCAGACACGCCGGTCGTAGCCGTTGCCTCCGCTGGGTGCGGCCGGGTCGTCGATGTCACCGGGCAGGATCACGTGCAGAACCGGCACGTGATCCTCGCCCGACGCGGGCGTATGCGGTACGACCACGTCAGGCGGCGCCCCCGCCGGACCCGCCGGGCAGTGACCGCTCGTAGGCGGCCCAGGCCACGTGCGACTCGTGCAGGGTCACGGTGATCCCGGTCAACCCGTGCGCGCCCGCGCCGAGCGCGCCGGCGGCCACCGCGTCGGCGAGCCGGTCGGCGATGGTCCTGGCCAGTACCTCGGTGGTGGTGTTCGTGCCGGCGAAGGCGGGCTCGTCGTCGAGGTTGCGGTAGTTCAGCTCGCCGAGCACGGCCTTGAGCTGGTCGGTGGCGAGTCCGATGTCGACCACGATGCCGTCGGCGTCGAGGTCGGGACGGCGGAAGGTGGCGTCGACCACGAACGTCGCGCCGTGCAGCCGCTGGGCGGGCCCGAAGACGTCGCCCCGGAAACTGTGGGCGATCATGATGTGGTCACGGACGGTCACGCTGAACACGGTCTACTCCCCGTCGTAGGTGATGAGATGGCAGAGCGCGGGCAGGCTGCCCCCGCTCAGTCGGTGCAGGACGTCGGGCAGCTCCGCGAAGGGCGACCGCCCGGTGATCAACGCGTCGAACGCCGGATCGGCGAGCAGGTCGAGCGCGAGAGCCATCCGGTCGGCGTAGCTGCGACTGCCGCCCCGGGCGGGGGCGACCGTGCCGACCTGGCTGCTGCGGACGGTCAACCGCCCCGAGTGGAACGCGCCACCGAGCGAGAGCTGCACCTGGCGGTCGCCGTACCAACTCAGTTCCAGCACGGTCCCCTCGGGCGCGAGCAGGTCCAGGCCGCGTTGCAGTCCGGCGGCGGTGGCGCTGGCGTGCACGACGAGGTCGCGTCCCCCGGTGGCGGTCTCCGGCGTGGCGAAGTCCACACCGAGCGCGGCGGCGATCCCGGCCCGGGTCGGGTCGGTGTCGACGAGTTCCACCCGTACCCCGGGGAAGCGGGCCAGCAGGGCGGTCACCGCGCAGCCGACCATGCCGCCGCCGATCACGGTGACCCGGTCGCCGACCAGCGGCGGCGCGTCCCAGAGGGCGTTGACCGCAGTCTCCACCGTGCCGGCCAGCACCGCGCGGGCAGCCGGCACGTCCTCCGGTACGACCGTGACCGCGTCGGCGGGCACCACGTACGCGCTCTGGTGCGGGTGCAGACAGAACACCGTCCGCCCGCGCAGCCGCTCCGGCCCCTGCTCGACCGTGCCGACGCTCAGATAGCCGTACTTGACCGGGGCGGGGAAGTCGCCCTCCTGGAACGGGGCGCGCATGGTGTCGTACTGGCTCTCGGGGACCGCGCCGGTGAAGACGAGCGTCTCGGTGCCCCGGCTGACGCCCGAGAAAAGCGCCCGGACCAGCACCTCTTCCGGGCCGGGCGTCGGGAGGGTCACCGAGCGGATCTCACCACGGCCTGGCACGCTGAGCCAGAAGGCGCGAGCCGTTCGGGTCACCGAGTTCTCCTTTGCCTGGGTCCGGACCGAACCGATCCGTGATGTTTTCCGTACATCTCTGACAGGGTCGTCGATCATAAACACGGAGGCACGGTGTCCACAGTTCGAACCGGTCCGCAAATCGGGCTGATCGTTCAGATCGTCCTGCTGGCGGGGCTCGCCGCGACCGTCGGTATCGGGGTCGCCGGCTGGGTGGCCGGGCTCGCGTACGGCACAGTGACCTGCGCGGTTCTCGTCCGCGCCCTGCGCCGATCCGGCTCGGACCGGCTCGGACCCGCCGACTGGGTGACCATGGGGCGGGGGCTGCTGGTCGGCGGGGTCACCGCGCTGATCGCCGACGCGCTGATCGCCGGCCGCCCGGCGCCGGTGGTGGTGCTGGTCACGATGACCGCGGTGGCGCTGGCCCTGGACGCCGTCGACGGCAAGGTGGCCCGCCGCACCGGCACGGTCAGCGCCCTCGGTGCCCGGTTCGACATGGAGGTCGACTCGTTCCTGGTGCTGATGCTGAGCTTCTACATCGCCCCGTCCGTCGGCGTGTGGGTGCTCGCCATCGGCCTGATGCGGTACGCCTTCCTGGCCGCGAGCTGGGCACTGCCGTGGATGGACCGGCAACTGCCGCCCCGGTACTGGCGTAAGGTGGTCGCCGCGGTCCAAGGGATCATGCTCGCGGTCGCCGCGTCCCAGGTGCTGCCCGGGCCGTTGACCGCTCTCGTACTGGTGGCGGCGCTCGGCATGCTGGTCGAGTCGTTCGGGCGGGACGTCGGGTGGCTGTGGCGGCAACGCGCGCCTCGGATCGTACCCGCGGTGGTGGTCCTGCCGGCGCCGGTCGTCGCTCGCCGGATCGATCGGATCGAGGACCGCGACATGCCACCCGCGCCTGTCCTGTCGCTGCGCTGACCCGGGAGAAGCAGTTGTCGAACTCCGACCCGGCCCCCACGCCGGGCACCGACCACGCCCGCACCACCGAGACCGAGCGACCGGACCACGAGCCCGCGTCCCCGCCCGCACCGGAGACCGCCGCCGAGGCGGAGACGACCGACGAGCCGGCGGCGGCGCCCAGCCGGCGGCGGGCGGTGCTGGCCCGGGTGGTGACCGTGCTGGCCGCCGTCCTGGTGCTGGCCACGTTGACGCTGCCCAACCGGCCGTGGCAGTTGGAACCGGGCACGTTCCTGCGGATCCCGCTGGAGGCGCTGCTGCTGGCCGCGCTCCTGCTGGCGCTGCCCGGCCGCCCCCGCCGGGTGGTGGCCGCCGTCTCCGGCGTACTGCTCGGGCTCGTCGCCATGGTGAAGGTCGGTGACATCGGCTTCTACTCGTCGCTGGGGCGCCCCTTCGACCTGGTGCTGGACTGGTCCCTGCTCGGCCCGGCGTTCGCGTTCGTGGCCGAGTCGGTCGGCCGGCCGGGTGCCATCGCGATCGCCGCCGGGGTCGGACTGCTGCTGCTGGGCATCCCCGTGCTCACCGCGCTCTCCTCGGTCCGGCTGGCGGGGGTGCTGGCCCGCCACCGCACCGGCAGTACCCGGGCCGTCGTGTCGCTGGTGGTGGTCTGGGTGGTGCTCGCCGCCTTCGGGGCACGGATCGTGCCGGGCGTGTACGTGGCCGACTCCAACGCGACCACCCTGGTCCAGGAGCACGCCGTCGAGGTGTACGCGCGGCTGCACGACCGGGCCGCGTTCACCGAGGAGATCAACGTGGACCCGTTCCGCGACCTGCCCGGCGACCAGTTGCTGACCGGGCTACGCGGCAAGGACGTGCTGATCACCTTCGTGGAGAGCTACGGCCGGGACGCGGTCGCCGATCCGGACTTCGCCTCGATCCAGCGGGTCCTCGACGAGGGCGCCGGGCGCCTGTCGGCGGCCGGATTCACGTCCCGCAGCGGCTTCCTCACCTCGCCGACCATCGGTGGGGCGAGCTGGTTGGCGCACGCCACCCTGCTCTCCGGGCTCTGGATCGACAACAACCAGCGGCACCGCAACCTGCTCGCCACCGACCGGTTCACCCTGGGTGACGCGTTCCAGCGCGCGCAGTGGCGCACGGTCGGCGTGATGCCGGCGGTCAACCAGGCCTGGCCGGAGGGGGCGTTCTACGGGTACGAGAAGTTCTACGGCGGGCCCGACCTCGGCTACCAGGGGCCGAAGTTCGCCTTCGCGCCGATGCCCGACCAGTTCGCCATCCACCAGTTCCACCAGCGGGAGCTGGCCGCCCCCCGGGATCGCCCGGTGATGGCCGAGTTGGCGCTGGTCTCCAGCCACTCCCCCTGGACCAAGGTGCCGTCGGTGGTGGACTGGGACGACATCGACGACGGCGAGGTGTTCCAGCGCGGCATCATCGGCACCCCGGCCGCGCAGGCCCGCACCGGTTACCGGCACTCGATCAACTACACGCTGCGTACCCTCGTCTCCTACCTGGAGCGGTACGGCAACGACGACACGGTGATGGTCATCGTCGGCGACCATCAGCCGGCGCCGGTGGTGACCGGGGAGAACCCCAGCCCCGACGTACCGATCCACATCGTGGCCAAGGACCCGGCGGTGTTCGCGCAGATCGAGGACTGGAAGTGGCAGGAGGGTCTGACCCCGGACGCCGACGCCCCGGTCTGGCGGATGGACACCTTCCGCGACCGGTTCCTGACCACCTTCGGGCCGGGCAACTCCCGCTCCCAGGCGCAGGGCCGCTGACCTGCCCGTGGTCCCGCACCGACCGCTGACGGCCGGTGCGGGACCACGGATCAGCCGGGTTTGCGGGCGACCAGCACGTCGCGGACGATCGCCTGGTCGACCCGGTGGGACAGGGCCTGCCAGGGGCCCTCGTCGAGCACGTCGAGACCGGCGGCGGTCAGCCGCTCGGCGGCGGCCTCCCGCCGGGCCACGTTGGTGTTCCAGGAGATGCCGAGGGCACCGCCGGGGCGCAGCAACCGCGCCCATCCCGGCACGGCGGCGGTGAGCAGCGCCAGCGGGTCGCGGGCCAGACCGGTCTCGGCGGTACGGCTGCCGTGCTGCACCCCGTACGGGGCGTCGGCCACCACCACGTCGACGGTCTCCGGGCGGAAGAACTCCCCGACCCGGGTGGTGTCGGCGCTGACCACGTCCACGGTCTGCACGTCGCCCGCCTTCTGCGCCTCCTTCGAGGCGGCCACCTCGACCCGCAGCCGTTTGCCGACCACCTTGCGTTCCCGACGGACCGCCCCGGACTCCAGCACCCGGTGCTTGACCCGCTTGCGCTTGAGCCAGGTGCTGAGGAACGTCTGGTACGCCTCGAAGTCCTTGCTGTCGCGGTCCAGGCCGGCGGCGTCGAAGCCGTACATCATCGCCTGGTTGACGGTGGTGCCCCGGCCGCAGAGCGGGTCGAGCACCCGGAAGCGCCGGGTGAGCAGGTCGTCGGCCCAGGCCGAGGCGAGCAGGGTGACATTGAGCAACAGCTTGGTGAACTGCTCGTTGGTCTTTCCCGGGTACTTCTGGATGGTGATCAGGTCGTCGTCGAAGCGGTCCAGAGGCGTCAACGGCACCGGCCGCAGCAGGTCACCGACGAACCCGAACAGCGCGTACGCGCTGGACAGGTTGGCCAGCAGCGCGGCGTCCCGTTCACTCAGTCCGCCGTCGACCTCGAACGTGACGTACGGGACGCCGCCCACGGCGACCGTCTCCACAGCCCCGATCCGTCCACCGAGCACGCTGCTGCCGAAGATCTCCAGCTCGGCCCGCGTCAGCTCCACCGCCGCCCCCGAGTACACCCGGTTACTCGAAGGCAGGATCAACACCCCATACCGCTCCACAACCAGGCACTATCCCACGCCCCCGCTCCCCCCACCTGCACCCCGGCCCCCTGACGCGATCATGGAGTTGTGGTACCGCGTACGCCGCACCTCGCGGCCGTCCGGGCACCACAACTCCATGATCGCGGGACTCGTCAGACGGGCAGGCCGCCGACCTGGGTGTTGATCCAGGAACGGATGGAGGGGAGGTCACCGTAGATCGAGGGCGCGGTGGCGCAGGTGGAACTGTTGTTGCCGGCCCGACTGGTCGCGCCGATCACCTGCCACACGCCGTTGACCCGGCGCACCTGCGGGCCACCCGAGTCGCCGTAGCAGGCCCCGGCGTTGCCGTTGGTGTTGTTGGTGCAGATCTCGTACGGGCCGTTGATGCCGCTGCACCGGCTGTCGGCCACGATCGAGGTGTCCAGTTCGTTCGCCGTGACCGGCGCGGAACCGCAGCCACGCGGCGCGCAGGTCTGGCCCCAGCCGATGATGCGGGTGGCGGTGCCGACCGCGCCGGAGGTGGACGGGATCACCGCCGGCGCGTAGCTGACCGAGCTGGAGAGCTGGAACAGCTTCACGTCGATGGTGGGGTGGTTGACGGCCCGGCTCACGCCGGCCACGACGCCGCCGCTGCTGCGGTTGACGCTGCCCACCCGCACCGACGAGGGGGTCGGGCAGTGCTTGGCGGTGACCACCCAGTTCGCCTTGATCAGCGTGCCGGTGCAGCCGGAGGTGTAGACCAGCCACGGGTAGTTCTCGGTGGCCGGCCGACCGCCGACCACGAAGGTGCCGAACTCCCCGTCCTCGTTCCAGGTGTACGACTGCGCCACGTCGGCCGTGCTGCGGCTGCCCGCGAAGAGCTGGTTGACCCGGCTGGCCTCGGCGGCACTGGGGTTGGCGTTGGTGCAGGAGACCGGGGCGCTGCTGCCGGACATCAGGTCCGAACAGAGCCCGGTACGCCGGTCGGGCAGCCCGAGGATGTGGCCGAACTCGTGGGTGGCGATGCGGGTGCGGTTATAGCCCTGGTCGACGGCCTGCCACCCCATCCAGATCCGGCCGGAGCCCAGCCCGGTGACCTGCGCCCGGGGCCAGCCGGTGTCGACCAGGATGGTGACGTTGGCCGGCGTACCCGGGACCAGCCGGACGTTGCTCACCCGGCTGTTCCAGATCTGGGCGGCCTGGTCGAAGTTGGTCCGGAACTCGCCGGCCCGGCTGGCGTCGTAGTACACGGTCCGGGCCGCGGCGGCGCCGGTGGCGGTGACCACCTGCACGCCGGTCGCCGCCAGCACCGCCGCGAGCGCGGCGGTGGCCGCGCGCAGCAGTTGTCGTCGGATCATCAGGTACTCCCCTGCGGACTGCGCGGCGCGCCGATACGCCGCGATCGATGTGCGTGAATATTAATGGCCGCCTCCCGTCCGATGTCATCGCGAAAGCGTCATACCGCCCGGGAGCTGTTAATCGCGTGTCACGCGCAAGCAGGGGTCCCCTGCTAACGCCTGGTGCATAGCAGGGGACCCCTGCTTACCCGAGGTCAGTCGAGGAGGCCCTCGTGCAGGGCACGCAGCACCGCGTTCGTCCGGTCCCGCGCGCCGAGCTTGGTGAGGATGGTGGAGACGTGGTTCTTGACGGTCCCCTCCGCCAGGAACAGCACCTCGGCGATCTCCCGGTTGCTGTAGCCGTGCGCGACGAGCCGCAGCACCTCCTGCTCGCGTTCGGTGAGGCCGGGTACGGGCCCGGCGTGCGGCCCGGCCGGTGACGGCCCCGACCGGATCGCCCGCAGCATCCGGTCGGTGATCGACGGGGCGATCAGCGTCCCGCCGTCGGCGAGCGTGCGGATGGCCCGGGTGAGCTGGTCCAGCGTCACGTCCTTGAGCAGGTAGCCACGGGCGCCCGCGCGCAGCGCCGCCAGCACCAGCTCGTCGTCGTCGAACGTGGTCAGCACCAGCACCGGGATCTCGACCTCGGCGGCGCGGAGTCGTTCGAGCGTCCAGATGCCGTCGAAGCGGGGCATCCGCAGGTCGAGCAGGATCACGTCCGGCGTGGTCTCGGCGACGACCGCCAGTGCGGCCCGCCCGTCGTCGGCCTCGCCGACCACGTCGATGTCGGCGACCTCCAGCAGCCCCCGGATGCCCTGCCGGATGAGCGTCTGGTCGTCGACCACCACCACCCGGGTCATGCCGCCGGCACCCGCGCGGTCACCCGGAATCCGGTCCGCCCGTCGACGGCGATGTCACCGCCGAGCGCCTGGAAGCGTTCGCGTAGCCCCCGCAGCCCGTTGCCGAGCACCAGGTCCGGTGCGCCGTGCCCGTCGTCGCGGGCCTCCAGCACGGTACCCCGGGCGTCGGCGGTCACCGAGATCCACAACTCCCGCGCCCCGGCGTGCCGGATGGTGTTCGTGACGATCTCCTGGGTGGCCCGCACGAACGCCGCGCTCTCCTCCTCGTCGACCCGCACGGTCGGCGAGACGTCCACCGACACGTCGAGTCCCGGCAGGTCGCGGGCCATCCGCCGCAACGCCTGCTCCAGGTCGGGCGGTTCGGTCCGCAGCCGGCCGACCGTGGCGCGTACGTCGCCGAGCAGTTCGCGGGCGACCCGGTCGGCCCGTTCCACGTGGGTACGCGACGCCTCGCCGTCGAGGTGCCGGGCCGTCTCCAGTTCCAGCGTCAGGACGGTCAACTGGTGACCGATCTGGTCGTGCAGCTCCCGCGAGATCCGCAGGCGCTCGGCGGTCCGGGCGGACTCGGAGAGCAGCACGCTCGCGGCCTGCAACTCCACGTGTGCCTCGGCCAACTCGCGGCGCATCCGCTGCTCGCGGAGCAGGGTGCTCGAACTGAGCAGGCTGGCCAACTGGATGAGCAGGTAGAAGCCGACCACCACGACCGCCTCCGCCGACCGGAGCGCGGTCGGCGGCAGGCCCACGGCGATCACCACGGTGTTGAGGGCGACGAGGACCAGCCCCACCTTCAGGGGCAGCAGGTACACACTGACCGCTGCGGTGAGCACCAGCAGCACCGGCAGCAGCCCCGTGTTGGGCAGTGCGAGAACCACCGCCCAGGACGCCAGCACGGCCACCGCGAACGCCCCGGTACGCAGCGGACCGGCCCGCTCGATGGCGAGCGAGGTGAGCAGCGCGACGAGGTGGAGGAGGAACAGCGCGATCCACAGCACCCGGGGGATCTCGGTGTCGACGGCCCCGAACAGCACGGGCGCGGCGACGCCGACCGCGACCACGAGCATGGCGATGCCGGACCACTCCTCCGTCCCGAAACGTCGCACGCCCCCACTCTAGGGCGGCCCGTGTCGGGCGCACCCGTGCCGGAAGTCATGCCCCCGGGAGGTGACTTCTGGGACAGGTGGCCAGGTCGGGGCGTCCGTAGCGTCGAGGCATGACCGATGCCGAACCGGCGATCCTCGCCGAGAACCTCGCCAGGAGTTACGGATCGACCCGGGCCGTGGCCGACGTGAGTCTCCGGGTCGACGTCGGGGAGGCGGTCGGCGTCCTCGGCACCAACGGAGCCGGGAAGACCACGGCGGTCGAGATGATCGCCGGGCTACGCGTACCCGAACGGGGGCGGGTACGCGTCCTCGGACTCGATCCCCGGGCGGACCGGCGGCGCGTACGGCAGGTGCTCGGGGTGCAGCTCCAGCGCGCCTACCTGCACGGCGCGCTGCGGGTGTCCGAACTCGTCGACCTGTACCGCAGCTTCTATCCCGACCCTCGCCCGGCCGACGAGTTGCTGGACATGGTCGATCTGACCACGCACCGGAAGGCGACGTTCGAGAAGCTCTCCGGCGGCCAGCAGCAGCGGCTCTCGATCGCCCTGGCGCTGGCCGGCCGCCCCCGCGTGGTGATCCTCGACGAGTTGACCACCGGCCTGGACCCGAAGGCCCGCCGCCGCATGTGGGCGACGATCGAGCAGCTCCGCGCCGAGGGGGTGAGTGTGCTGCTGGTCAGTCACGCCATGGAGGAGGTCGAGCGGCTGTGCGACCGGGTCGCCGTCCTCGACGCCGGCCGGGTCGTCGCCACCGACACTCCCGCCGGGCTGGTCGCACAGACCGGCGCCGCCAGCCTGGACGACGCGTTCGTCGCGCTCACCGGCAAGGAACTCGACCTGGAGGAAGCCGCATGACCACCGTCGTCGCCCACCGACCGGGGATGCGGTCGCTGCTGACGTTGATCCGCTGCGAGGCGAAGATGGTCATCCGGGACACCCCCGGACTGGTCGTCCCGCTCTGCCTGCCGCTGTTGATCATGCTGACCAGCGCCGGCTCCGCGAACGAGCAGGAGGTCTCGGGCGGGCTGACCGCGCTGGACCTGTTCGTGCTCCCGCTCGTGCTCACCATGGTCATCGCGATCATCGGCATCATCAACATGCCGAGCTTCCTGGCCTACTACCGGCGCTCCGGCATCCTGCGCCGGCTCGGCGTCACGCCCGCCTCACCGGCGACGGTGCTGGCCGCGCAGGTGATCGTCAGCGTGCTCCAGTCGGTCGTCGGCATCGCCGCCGCCGTCGCGCTCGCCTTCCTGGTGTTCGACGCGAACGCGCCGGTCGACGTCGGCGCGACCCTCGGCGTGGCGGCACTGGCGATGGCCGCCATGTACAGCGCCGGCATGATCGTCGCGGCGGTCGCGCCCACCCCGAACTCCGCCGTCGCCATCGGCCTGGTCATGTTCTTCGTCCTCGGCGCCCTGGGCGGGATGTTCGGCGGACCGGGCTCGCTGCCGGGCCCGCTCGCCGACATCGGTCGCCTGTTGCCGTTCGGCGCCTCCGTGGAGGCTCTCGGCGCCGCCTGGGAGGGCACGCCGGTCGGGCTCGGGCAACTGCTCGGCCTCGGCGTGACGGTGCTCCTCGGCGCCACCGTGGCGGGCCTGCTGTTCCGCTGGGAGTGACCCGCCCCGCCGGGCGGCCCTGCCGCCCTGGGGCCGCCGGGCGGTCCCGGGGCGGCCGTACGCGGGGGCACCGCCGGCGCCGCGTACGGCAGCGCGGTCAGCGCCGCTTGCGGCGGTTCCTGGTCCGGGCCCTCCGCTGGTCACGAACGCTGCCCGGCGGCGCGGAGGCGGTCCCGGCGATGTCGGCTTCCCGGGCCCGCCGTGGGACCGGCGGCAGGACGAGCGTCCCGACCTCCGGCGCGGCGGTCGGCGGACCGACCGGGACCGGTTCCGGCAGCCGCCGCTCCAGGTCCGTGATGATCGCCTGTACGCGGGCCAACTGCTCCCGCACCGACGGCTCGTCCTCGGCGTGCCCGCCCGTCGGCCGACCGGCCCGCTGCGCGGCGACCTGCTCGTCCTGGTGCGCCTCCTGCAACGCGGTGAGCACCAGCCCGACCAGCAGATTGGTCAACAGGTAGCAGGCGGCCACCATGTAGGAGACGTAGTAGAGCACCGCCCACCCGGTGACGTCGCGGCCCGCCTGAAGCGTGTCGGTGATCCCGTCCAGCGACAACAGCAGGAACAGCGTGAGCATGGCCTGGCCGACCGTGCCGTACTCCTCCGGGTAGGCGGCGCCGAACAGCATCCAGCCGAGCATCGCGTACCCGTACAGCAGCAACGCGGTGACCAGCAGGAAGCTGGCCAGACCGGGCAGGCTGCGCCGGATGCCCACCAGGATCACCCGCAGACTCGGGAAGAGCCGGAACGCCCGCACGATCCGGGCCAGCCGCAGCAACCGGAGCAGGGTCACGTTCTCCCGCACACCGGGCAGCAGCGGCGCGGCCACGATCACCAGGTCGAACACGTTCCACCGGTCCCGGAAGAAGCCGGCCGGGGCGGTGGCGTGCGCACCGAACCGCATCAGCAACTCCAGCACGAACAATGCGATGCAGACGTACTCGACGGCACGCAGCCCGATGCCCACGGTCGCCACGACGTTGCCGTACGTCTCCAGGCCCAACGCCACCGCGTTGACGATGACCACGGCGAAGCTGGCCAGGTTGAACCAGGGCGCGCCGACGACGGCCCCGCAGCGCACGGCGAGCCGGCGCAACGGACCACGGACAGTACGCGTCATGCTACTCCTCGACCGGCTCACGACCGGACGGCAGCCTATGACATCCCGGGACAGGCCGGGCAGCCGGACCGGCCACATAGGACGCATCCCAGCTCACCACGGCGCGCCGCCGGAGACGGTCGCGCAGCGGCCCTCACGGCCACGCGATCGTGCCTCCCGGCCGTCCGGCGGGAGGCACGATCGCGCGGTGGGCGGCTGGACAGCCGCCCTTACGATCTCCGTCGTGTCCACCTCCGTCGCCACCGAGTTCGCGGGCTCCTGGACCGCCGGCCGGTCGGTCCGCCGCACCGCGCTGCTGCTGCTCCTCGGGGTCACCGCCGTCGCGCTGAACACCGGCATCGGGTACGCCTCCGCAGGCACCCGGGTGATCCCGATCGTGACCGGCGTACTCCTCTGCCTGGCCTTCGCCACCGGCGTCCATCTCCTGCACCGGGCGAGTTGGCTGGCCCTGCTCTCCCTGCTGCCGGCCCTGTTCGTCCTCGTCGGCTCGGTGCAGCTCGCCCCGGACCTGGCCCTGGAGCAGCGCGGCGTCCGCCAGCAGGTGACGATCGTGGACGCCGAGGCCACCGGCAAGCGGCACACCTTCACCCTGCGCGGCGCGGCCGGCCCGCTCGACGAACCGCTCGTGTACCAGGGCAGTTCCCCCGGCTACCGGGTCGGCGACACGCTCACCGTGCTGACCGACCCGGAGGGACGGATCGCCCTGCGGGACGCCGACCGGGTCGACTCCGCCGGCAAGGTGGGCAGCCTCGCTCTCGGCACCCTCGGCTGGGCCGTGATCGCCCTGCTCGCCGGCTGGCGCGGCCACGTCCGCCGCCGCACCGGCCGCCACGCGGGCCTGATCCTCTAGCGCGGGACCTCGGACCTGGCACGAACCCCGGACCCGGTACGAGGTGGGGAGATTTGTTGTCGCTGGAACGACAACAAATCTCCCCACCTCCTCAGGAATCCGCTCCACCGCGGAGCAGGCAAGCGCCCACCGGAGCCGGACGGCTGGATCCCGCACGGCCGACACCGCGCACCGCGCCGGCATGGCACCCGGCAACCGGTCCGGCCGCTGTGGACGGACCCGCCCGACGCCCACGCGTCAGCGAGGATTCCTCGCGTTTTCGTTGACGCGCGCCACCGCACCGTGAGATACATGGCCACACGTCGATGGAGACGCCGGCCCGACGCCGCCGTCCGGAGAGGCGAGAGATGACACCGCACGCACACCCGCCGGTCCGGCGGCGTCGCCCCCTGTCCCGACTGCTGGCCGCGCTCGCGGTCCTCGTGCCCGCCGCGCCCGCGTACGCCAACTCGCTGCCCAACCTGCCGCACCACGCGGGCGGCTACGAGTCGTCCTTCTCCCCCGCCTACGACTACGACACCGACGGCTGTTACGCGGTCTCGGCGATCAGCCCGGACGGCCGGATCAACGGCGGGTTGCGGACCACCGGGGCGATCAACGGCAGTTGCCGGGACCGGTCCGACCTGGACATGTCGCAGACGTACGCGCGGTCGAAGTGCAACAACGGCTGGTGCGCGATCGTGTACGCCAGCTACTTCGAGAAGGACCAGGCGGTGCACGGCAGTGGCCTCGGCGGTCACCGGCACGACTGGGAACACGTGATCTCCTGGGTCGACCAGGTCACCGACCGGGTCGAGTACGTGACCACCACTCAGCACAGCAGTCGACGCACCTACCCGCGCTCCCAGGTGCGCTTCGACGGCACGCATCCGAAGGTGGTCTATCACAAGGACGGCGCGTCGACGCACTTCTTCCGGCTCGCCAACGGCAACGACGAGCCGCCGGAGAACCACTACGGCACCTGGCACTACCCGCCGGTGGTGGACTGGCACGGCTGGCCCAGCCTGGATCTGCGGAACAGTCTGATGGCGGCCGACTTCGGCGCGGCCAGCATCAAGATCAAGGATGGGGCGTTCGAGTACCTGCTCGGCGTCGCCAAGCCCGCCGGTATCCCGTTCGACGCGTACGCCTGAGGGCGAGCGGCGACTCGCTCACCGGTCGCCCAGCGACACCACCAGCTCCTGGGTGCGGTGGTCGGAGACGCCCCGCGCATCGCCGAAGCGGTAGGAGTGCACCCGGACCTGCGGCGAGGCGAGCGCCCAGTCGAGTCGCCACCAGTGCGGCCAGCCGGGTCGGGCCGCGAAGCTGGCCGGGTACGGCGTCGTCATGGCGTGGGCGGCGTCGCGCAGGCCGTCGGGCAGTTTACGCAGGTCGCCCATTGCCGGCGTGGTGTTCAGGTCACCGGCGAGCAGCACCGGATTCGGGTTGTCACGAACGTCGCGGGCCAGCGCCCGCCACTGCGGCTCCCGCTGGGCCCGTTGTTCCCGCAGAATGCGGTAGAAGGCGGCGTCGAAGGGGCCGTGCTGCGGGGAGAGCTGCACCGGCAGGTGCAGGTTGTACGCCGAGAGCACCCGCCCGCCACCCAGGTCCAGGTCGGTCCGCAGCGCCTTGTAGCGCCACTCGTCGCCGGCCGCCGCGACCTCGGGCGGCAGGCCGACCGGCTCCAGCGGTGCCTGCCGCAGCACCGGCAGCCGGGAGAGGGTGACCAGCTCGCCGACCACCACCACGTGGAAGCCGGGGAACTCGGCGCGCAGCCGGTCCAGCGTCGCCTGCGTCGGCCGGCCCTGCTCGAACCAGTACTCCTGCAACAGGTAGACGTCGGCGTCGGCGTCGCGCAGCACCTGGTACATCGTCTCGGTTTCGCCGCCGGAGTCCCAGTAGCCGGTGTTCCAGGAGAAGACGCGTACCGCGTCGGCCGGGGCGGGGCCGTCGCCGCCCTGCCACCAGCGCACGTTGGCGCCGCTGAGCCCGGCGCCGAGCAGCAACGCCAGGGCGGCGAGCACCGCCACCACACGACGACGGCGGCGGCTCATCACCGCGCCGGCCGCCAGCACCAGGGGCACCAGCAGGAAGGCCGGCGGCGGCACGGTGTCCACGGCGAGCCAGAGCCACCACCGCCCGCTCAGTGCCCGGTGCGCGACGGTGAAGGCGAGCCAGAGCCCGGCGGCGGCCGGCCACAGCACCGTCGGCCAGCGCCGCCGTACCGCGCGCCCGGGTGGCGTCGCGGTGTCGGCGGCGACCGGCGCGGCGGTGGTCACGCCGATTCCCACCGGGGGGTGCCGTCGATCGGGAACGAGGCGTCGTAGAGCTGCCGGAACGGCCGGGAGAGCAGCCACTGCGCGGCGCCGGTCGCCACCCCGGCCGTGATCGTCACGTTGACCAGGAAGTGCAGCCCGGCGAAGCCGAGCAGGAACAACGGCCCGTGCCGCCGCAGGACGAAGCGGTACATCCCGGCGTCGCAGGCCAGCGACGCGGCCAGCAGGGCCGCCGGCAGCACCGCACCCCACGGCCCGAACAGCAGCGGTACGACCAGCGCCGGCAGGGCGAGGAACGCGGCCAGGCTGCCCCATGCGCGGGAGGCGGTCTCGAAGCCCTTGCCGAATCGCCGGGCGCGGGCGTACAGCGGGATCCGCAGCCGTCCCCGGTGGAACAGCTTGCGCAGCAGTCCGGGCAGCTCGTGGTCGTGGTCGTGTCGGCCGCGTACCTCGGAGGTGAGCAGCATCCGGTACCGGCGGGTCAGCCGGTAGCCGTAGTCGACCTCCTCGGTCTGCCGCAGGGCCGGGTTGAAGGGCCCGATCTCGTCGTACACGGCCCGGCGGATCACGCAGACGGCGGGGAAGAGGAACGACACGTCGCCCTCCGAACTGATCGACCAGTAGTGGTACTGGAGCCCACGGTAGCGGGAGACGAGCGTGTCGTGGATCAGCGGCTCGGCGTCCTGGATCCCGCAGACCGCACCGACATCCGGCGCGTCCCGCAGGAGGCGCACCGCGTGGGCCACCGCGTCGGGCGCCAACGCCAGGTCGGAGTCGACGTAGCAGATCAGCTCGCCCCGGGTGTGCGCGGCACCGACGTTGCGGGCGGTCCCACAACCACCGTTCGCGCCGGTGCTGACCACGCGTACGCCGAGCGCCTCGGTCACCGCGACGGACTCGTCGGTGCTGCAGTCGTCGACCATCAGCACCTCGATGTTCGGGTAGGTCTGGTCGAGCACCGAGCGCAGGCAGAGGTCCAGGGACTCGGCGTAGTTGTAGTTGGGCACGATCACCGAGACCAGCGGAAGGGCGTTCATCGGGTGGCGACCTCCGGGCGGTCGTAGAGCCGACGGAACCGGCGTGAGGTCAGCCAGGCCAGCACACCGCAGGCCGCGGCGATTGCGATGACCAGGTTCAGGAAGAAGTGCATCGCGACGAAGTAGACCAGGAATCCCCAGCCGCGTTCGGCGCGGACGAAGCGGTACATCGGCAGGTCGCCGGCGACGAAGGCGGCGAACGCGGCCAGCGGCACCACCAGTGCCGCCGGGCCGAGCAGGACCGGGAGCACGAGGGTGAGCAGGGTCAGCGGGGCGGCGATGCTGACCCAGGCCCGGGGGCCGCTGCGCAGTCCGCCGGGGAACTCGGGTTTGCTCGCGTACATCGGGATGTGCAGCGCCGTGCGGGTGAACACCTTGCGGATCAGGACACCGAGTTCGTGGTCGTGGTCGTGCACACCCCGCACCCTCGGCGACAGCAGGATCCGGTAGCGCTGCGCGAGCCGCATGCCGTAGTCGGCGTTCTCGGTCTCGCGCAGTCGGGGGTTGAACGGGCCGATCTCGGCGAACACCCGGGCCGGCACGGCCAGCAGCGCGGTGTAGAGCGTCATGATCTGCCCCTCGTCGGCGATCAGCCAGTAGGACTGCTGGAGGCAGCGGTACTCCTCCAGCAGGCTGTCCCGGATCAGCGGCACCGGATCGTAGTTGCCGCACACCGCCCCGATCTCCGGGTCCGTGGTGAGCAGGTCGACCGCGTTGGCCACCGCGTCCGGGCGGGCCGCCACGTCGGAGTCGACGAAGAACAGGATCTCACCCGCCGCGACCGCCGCGCCGAGGTTACGGGCCGCGGCCGGGCCGCTGTTGCTCGGCGTCCGCACGACCCGAGCGCCGTGGGCCTCGGCGACCGCCACCGAGTCGTCGGTGCTGCAGTCGTCCACCACGATGATCTCCAGGCGCGGGTACGTCTGTGCCCGCAGGGAGTCGAGGCAGAGCCGCAGCGCGCGGGCGTAGTTGTAGTTCGGCACGATGACCGACACCAGGGGAGGGCTCATCAGTCCATCCAGGTCAGCAGGTGGGGATAGCGGGCGTTGATCTGTGCCATGGCCAGCACGACGCCGATCAGCACGGCACAGCCGACGATCGTCCGGTCGCGCAGCAGGATCCGGATCGGGTCGCCGCCGGTCCGCAGCACCAGGACCGCCTGGAGGTAGCGGAACGCGGCCAGCAGCCCGAGGGGTACGACGAGGGCCAGGACGGCCGGCGGGTAGGCGGCGATCGGGGCGTCCAGGTGCAGGTAGAGCAGGAAGGTGGTGCCGGCCAGGGAGGTGGTCAGGCCGAGCAGGTGGTCGGCGAGCAGCAGGTTGTAGCCGTGCAGCGCAGGCCGGTGCGGCGTGCCCAGGGCGGACAGTTCGTGCCGGCGCTTGCCGAGGATCAGCACCAGGCAACCGCTGAACACGGCGGTCAGCAGCAGGCTGGCGGGGACCGTCTCGGTGGCGGCGTACCCCTGGAGGACGCGCAGCACGAAGCCGGTGGAGACCACGCAGACGTCCAGCAGCGGCAGGTGCTTGAGCCACCGGCTGTAGGCGGCGCTCAGTGCCAGGTAGGCGATCAGCGGCCACCAGGTCATCTCCGGCCCCGTGACGGTCACCGCGACCAGTCCGACCGCGAGCAGCACCGCGTACGCCCAGGCGACCGGGACCGGGACGTGCCCGGCGGCGATCGGGCGGTGTTGCTTGTCGGGGTGCGCCCGGTCCAGGTGGCGGTCGGCGATGTCGTTGAGCACGTAGATCACCGACGAGGCGAGCGTGAACGCGCCGATCGCCCACAGGCACCGCCACAGCGACGACGCCGTCCAGACCGGGGTGTCGACCAGGGCGAGCGGAACGGCCAGGAGGTTCTTGACGACGTGACCCGGTCGGGCCAGGACGAGGAGGTGGCGTGGCAGCAGGAGCGGGCGTACGACCCGGTCGGGGGCGACCGGGGCGACCGGCTCCACCACGGTCTCGGCGGCGGTCATCGCGGGCCGTCAGAAGAAGATCTTCGCGGCGGCCAGGGCGCCCTGCCGCCACGGATCGCGGCTGGTCCGACCGTCCCGGGCCGGTCGGTGATGCTGCCGTTGCGCCCGCCACCACTCGTAGGTGCGCAGGATGGCGTCCTGGTTGGACAGCTTGGGCCGGAAGCCCAACCGGTCCCGGGCCTTGTCGGTGCTGACGTACGAGTCGGCCATCAGCTTGTGCAGCAGGCGCCCGTAGACCGGGGAGAGTCGGCTGCGTTCCAGCAGGCTGAGCGCGGCGAGTGCGGGCCGGGCGGGCAGCGAGACCACGCGTCGGCCGTGACCGGCGGCGTCCAGGACGGCCTGGAAGTCCTCGCGCAGTGTGCCGAACTCCTCGGCGGCGAGGTTGTACGTGTCGTTGGCGACGTCGTCGGCGGCGTGCAGGACGGTGACCACGGCGTTCACCAGGTCGTCCACGGCGAACATCTGGATGCGTACGTCGCCGCGACCGAGGACCGGGAAGTGGCGCCCTTCCTCCGCCCACTCGAAGAGCATGGCGAACAGTCCCATCCGGCCGGGGCCGACGAAGGTCTTGGGCCGCAGCACCGCCACCGGCAGGCCGTCCGCGCGGTGTCGTTCGGCGATCTCCTCGGCGGCGGCCTTGGCCGCGCTGTAGGTGTCGACCGGACTGCGCGGGTACGCCTCGGTGGTGGGCACCTGCCTCGGCAGCCCGTACACGGCGGTCGAGGAGACGTGCAGGACGCGAGCCACCCCGGCCCGGCGCGCCGCGTCGAAGACACCGCGCGTGCCGTCGACGATGACCGACCGGATCTCGTCGGTCGGGTAGCTGGGCAGCGCCGCCGCGCAGTGGATCACCACGGTGGCGCCGGTGAGGGCGCGGTCCAGCAGGGCCGGGTCGCGGATGTCGCCGACGTACCCGACGGTGGGTTCCGGTCGCAGGTCGACGCCACGGACCTGGTGTCCGTCGGCGGCGAGACGGTCGGCCAGCCGGGAGCCGAGCATCCCGGCGGCGCCGGTGATCGCGATCACCACAGCGATCCCACCTTCTGCGTGACGAACCGGGTCACCAGTCGGGTCAGTCCCTGGTCGAGCACCTCACCCAGGGCGTCCACGGCCCGCTGCGCGTCGGCCGGCTCGGTGACCAGCGACGGGCCGACGACAAGCGGGTTGCGGCCGTTGAGCGTGTAGTAGGTGAAGATGTCGTGGTCGCGGTAGAGCGCGTTGATGACGGCGCAGGTGACCAGCTTGGCCTTGAAGCGGGGGTCGCGGGCGACACCGGCCGGGGCGAGCCGGCCCACCAGGTCGAGGATCCGGGGTCCGCCGTCGATGTGCACGCCCCAGAGCGCCCCGGCGCCGGCCACCCGGCCGACCGCCTCCGGATGCTCCTTGGCCAACCGGTGCAGCCCCGGTTCGAGGACCCGTTCCAGCGCCCGCGCCCGTGCCGGGTAGTCGTCCTCCACCACGATGTTGATCGCCTCGATGGCGGTGACGCACTCCTCCCCCATGCCGTAGTAGGTGGTGCTGGTGCTCTGCAACAGCGCGTCGGTCAGATTGTCGTACGCCTTCCGGAAGACCGGCTTGCGGGCGACGAAGGCCGATATGGACGACTTGCCGCCGCCGAACGATTTGCTGGTGGTCAGCACGTCCGGTATCAGATCCGGGTAACGCATGAAGTAGAAGAGGCTGCCCGTCTTGCCCCAGCCGGTGTAGATCTCGTCGAAGATGAGTACGATGTCGTGTCGGTCGCAGAGTTCCCGGACGCCGCGAAGGAAATCTTCGTCGCACCATTGAATGGTGGAGGCGCTGAAAGGTTCGACGATCAGGGCGTACACGTCACCCGCATGCCGCTCGATAGCGGACCGGACGGATTCCAGATCCCCGTACGCGAATGGGACGATTCCCGGAATTGTCGGAAAGTTGAAGTGCGGCTGTCCGGTGAGCCCACCGGAACCGAGCAACTTCCCGTGGAATCCGCAGTCCGCGCGAAGGATGGTGCCCCGTCGACCACCGTGGTACTTGTAGGCCAGCTTCACCGCACCCTCCACCGCCTCGGCGCCGGAGTTGGGCAGGAACGACATGGACAGATCGCCGGGCAGCAGCTGGGCCAGGTTGTGGCCGAGCGCCGCGAGGTAGGGCGAAAAGTACGTCTTGTGCACCTCCATTCGCCGACGCTCGGCGAAGCGTTGCCGGGCCGCCACGATCCGTGGATGGTTGTGGCCGTGGTTGAGCACCCCCACCCCGCCGGTCAGGTCGAGGACGCGCCGGCCGTCCCGCAGGGTCAGGTAGGCACCCTCGGCCTGCTCCACCAATTCCCGACCGAACCCGAACGACGTCATCAGATTGACCTGGCTCGCGTTCACGTACCGCCGATAGAGGTCGTGCACCTCGCGAACGGTGAACCGCTCGCATTCCTCGACACTGACGAGATTGGGCATGCCGCGACGCTATCTATTGGTCCGTGATCTTTCCTGGACCGAGGCTGGATGCAACCTTGACTACGCAAGGCAACCCTTGCCACGGCGGGTGGGGCATGGATAACTTGGTCAAGGCGCAACACAATTGCCGCCGGTCAATTCCTCTGCACATTAGCCAACACTCGTTGAGGTGCCCGTCATGCCGCCGACGGTGTCGGTAATCGTTCCCACCCACAACAGCGCCAAGACCCTGGGTGCGTGCCTCGCGGCGGTGCACCGACTACGGCACCCGGTGACCGAGGTCATCGTGGTCGACGACGCCAGCACCGACGACACCCGGGCCGTCGCCCAGCGCTTCCCGTGCCGGCTGCTGGTCACCGACCGCAACGCCGGCCCGGCCGCCGCCCGCAACCGCGGCATCCGGGCCGCCACCGGCGACCTGCTGTTCTTCCTCGACTCGGACTGCGCCCCGGAACCCGACGCTCTGGGCAACGCCCTGGCCGTCCTGCGCGAGCAGCCCGACGTCGCCTGCGTACACGGCATCTACGCGCTGGAGCCGCTCTTCGACGACGGCCCGGTCGAGGCGTACCGGCTCACGCACGGGCACCACTGGCGGCTGCGCCACGTCGGGCGGGTCCGCACCACCCTCTTCGCGATCTGCCTCATCCGCCGCGAGGTCTTCGACACGGTCGGCCTCTTCGACGAGAAGCTGCGCGCCTCCGAGGACGTGGAGATCGGCGACCGGATGGGCGACCGGTACGGCATCGTCCTCACCGACACGGTGGTCTGCCGACACGACGACGACAGCCGACTCGGGTCGTTGCTGGCCAAGCAGTTCCGCCGCTCGCAGATGCTGATTCCGGTGGCCCTGGCCGAACGCGGACCGGCCGGGATCCGCGCCAACAGCGCGGCGGGCCTGCTCACCGCGGCGGCGGTGCCGGCGACGCTGCCGACGGCACCGCTCACCGGCGGGTGGCCGGTGCTGTCGCTGCTGTTCCTCGTCCTGTTCACGGTCGCCGAGCCCGCGCTGCTGCGGTTCGTGCTGCGTCGACGCGGGCTGCCGTTCACCCTCTTCTTCTTCGCCGTGCACCTGCTGGTCCAACTCGCCGTCGTCGGCGGCGCCGTGGTCGGCGGGATCCGTCACCTCACCGACCGCGACTTCGGGCCGAGCCGGGCCACCGCGGCGAAGACGTCCCGATGAGCGCCCGCCGAGGACCCGTCACCCGACTCGGCGCGCACCTGCACGCACAGGCGTTGCACTACCTGCTGTTCGCCTATCGCGGCGGGCAGACACTGCGCCGTCACGCGGCCCCCGGCGGCCCGCGCTGGCCGGCGTTCGGCCTGGCCGGGGCGGAGGTCGCCCTCACCGTCGACGACGGGCCGCACCCGCAGTGGACGCCCGCCCTGCTCGACCTGCTCGACCGACACCGGGTACGCGCCACCTTCTTCCTCATCGGCGACCGCGTCCGGGAACACCCGGACCTGGCCCGGCGGGTGCTCGCCGCCGGTCACCTGATCGGCAACCACTCCCGCTCGCACCCGCAGCCGTTCGCCGCGCTGTCCCGACCCGCGATCGTCGCGGAGATCGCGCAGACCCAGCGCGACATCGAGGACGCCACCGGGGTGTCGCCGCGCCTGTTCCGCGCGCCCGGCGGCAACTGGTCGCCGACCGTCCTGCGGACCGTCGCCGAGCTCGGCCTCACTCCTGTCGACTGGACGGTGAACCCCAGTGACTGGCGTCGTCCGGGTGTCGCGCGGATCGCCCGCACGCTGTCGCGTACCCGGCCCGGGCAGATCATGCTCTGCCACGACGGCGGTGGCGACCGGTCGCAGACCGTCGCCGCCCTGGCCGAGGTGTTGCCCGGGCTGACCGCCCGTGGGCTGCGCTTCGTCACCGTCCCCGCACACGTGACGCCCCGGCCGCGCCGGGTGGGAGAAGGCCCCTGATGTCGCAGAGTGAACTGTCCATCCTGCTCCTGGGTCCGGTGCGGGCCCGGCGGGGAGACACCGTCCTGTACCTGGGCACCCCCCGGCAGCGGGAGGTCCTGGCGGTGCTGGCGATGCGCAGCGGCATGGTGATGTCCGTCGCCCAGATCGTCGAGGCGATCTGGGTCGGTCGGCGGCCCGACTCGGTGGAGAACATGGTGCACACCTACATCGGCCGGCTGCGTCGGGCCCTCGAACCACCCGGAGACCGTCCGGCGGTGGCCCGGGTGCTGCGCTCCACCCGACCCGGCTACACCCTCGACGTACCGCCCGACGCCGTGGACACCGTCCGCTTCGAGCAGGACGTCCGCCGGGCCCGGGCGGCCCGCGCCCAGGCAGACCTGACCGACTCGCTCTACCTGTTCCAGGCCGGTCTGGCGCGCTGGTCGGGCCGGGCGCTGCACGAGGCCACCGGCCCGCTGGCCGAGGCCGAGCGGATCCGGCTGACCGAGCTGCGCCAGGACGTCCGGGAGGAGGTGACCGGCGTACGGCTGCTGCTCGGCGACATCGAGAACGTCGTCGCCGAGCTGCGCTGGATGCTGGCCGAGCACCCGATGCGGGAGCGGCTCTGGGAACTGCTGCTCATCGCGCTCGGACAGACGTCACGGCGGGCCGAGGCGCTGACCGCCTTCCAGGACGCCCGGACCACGCTGGCCGACCGGCTCGGCGTCGAACCGGGACACCGCCTCCAGGACCTGCACCGCCGGCTGCTGCGCAGCGAGCCGGTGACGGTGTGGCCATGGTGGGAGCGGCGCGTGCCGGTGTAGGCCCGGTGTGGCTCAGGGCTCCGCGACGGCGGCGGGGGTGAGAACGAAGAAGGCGTCCCGCCCGGCGTCACCGGTCTCCGGCGGTCGCCAGGTGGTCACCTCCAGCCCGCAGTCCCGGATCACCGCCACGAACTGCCGGGACCGCTGCACGTCGTAGATCTGCACGAGGATCCGTCCCCGCGCGGTGAGCATCCCCGGCAACCGGCGCAGCAGGTCCGCCGCCTCCGGCACGGACAGGTAGTAGATGACCTCGCGCAGCAGGATCGCGTCGTACCGGTCCGGCGGCGTGTACGTGCGGATGTCGGCCACCGCGTAGGACGCGTCCGGCCGACCCAGCGCCCGGGCCGTCCCGATGGCCCGCCGACTGATGTCCACCCCGTGGTAGTGCCGGTAGCGGCCCCGGCGCAACGCCAGGTTGACGCTGGTGCCGCAGCCCAGGTCGAGGATCGCCGGTTGCGGCGCCCACGTCTCGATCAGCGACAGCGGAACGCTCCCGTCGCCGGCCTCGTCGAGGTATCCCCACATCCCCAACGCGTACTGGGCGTCCCAGAGCACCGCGTTCAGCCGTGGACTGCGCCGTACCAGCGCCCGCACCGGTGCCCCCAGCAGTCCCGCCGTCGTCCGTAGTCTCGACACGTCCCTCACCGACCTCCTCCGCCGGGCCCGCCCGGCGGCTGTCAACACGAACGGCTCACCCGACCGGTGCCGACCGCTCGACCGGGACCGGCCCGGTGAGCACCGGACCGTCGCGCCGCAACCGGCGCCGGTGCAGATACTGGGCCAGCATCAGCCCTCCCCCACCGACGGCCACCTCGCTGAGCGCGCAGACCAACCGGCTGACCAGCACCACCGGGGTGGCCACGGCCACCGGCAGCACGGTGGACAGCCCGAGCATCAGCACCGCCTCCCGGACACCCAGGCCGTCCGGGGCCACCATCACGGCCAGCCCGGCGACGGTCGCGGCGGCGAACCCGGCTACGCAGACCAGGTAGGACCGCAGCGGCGGCGCGCCGGCCGCCACCGCGAGCAGCCACAGGTGGTGCCCGGAGACGAACCAGGACAGCGACTGCGCGCCGATGGCCCGTCGCAGGCCCGCCGGGGAGGCGCGCACCTGCGGCGGTGGACGCCGCAGCAGCCGGGCCACCAGGACCAGCGCCTTGTCGAGCAGGTCCGGCCGGACCACGAGCACGAGCAGTGGGACGCTGGCCAGCAGCAGCCACCAGGTGGCGCCGGAGAGCACCGCCGGACCGGCGGCGACCCCCAGCGTCATGCCGGTCATCGCCACCACCGCCCAGCTCAGCAGGAACACCCCGGCCAGCCGGACCGGCCCGACCTCGATCTCCCGACCCATCCGCAGCAGCACCGGCAGGGCGACCAACCGACCGGGCACGAACTTGGTCAGGAACCCCACGAAGAACAGCCGGTACGCGGTCCACCGGTCCACCGGCGCACCCAGGTCGACGAAGATGGCCCGCCAGGACGCCACCCCCAGCAGCAGCCCGACGGCGTTGACCAGCAGGGCCGCGCTGACCGCCGCGCCCACCCGCCACGGGTCCAGGCGACCGGCCAGCGTCGCTACCGGCGTCCAGTCCTGGGAGCGGACGAAGAGCACCAGACCGACGGCCAACGCCACCACGAAGGCGACGGTGAAGGCCCGGTTGAGCCACCGCCACCAGCCGCCGCTCACCGGCGCGGTTCCACGGTGACCGGACGGGAGCCCCGGGCGCGTACCCGACGCGACAGCGCGGCGCAGATCCCCAGCCCCATCCCGACGAACTCGGTCAGGTGGGTGAGCAGGCGCATTCCGGCGGCGTAGAGCGCGAACCGGGAACCCCGGTGCCGCGCCGCGAACGCCAGCAGGGCCCGGTCGGCCACCCCGACGGTCACCAGCAGGGCCAGCGGCAACACCACCAGCCCGGGTGTCACCAGGACCAGCGGCGCGGTGGCCACGGCCAGCCCGGTGCCGGCCATGCCGACCACCGCGCCGACGTCGACCCGGTGCGGTGGGCGTCCGTCGGCGACCGGCGGCTCCCAGCGGGCGGCGACGACCGCGTCGGCGTACGTCACCGCGCGGCGGAACAGTTCCGACAGGTACGGCCGGAGCCGGTCCACGTCGTCGTGGCGGCCGACCATCTCGGCACTGACCCGGATCTCGTAGCGCGCCGGCAGCCGGGTGCCGAACTCCACGTCCTCGGCGTCACGCAGCCGCTCGTCGAAGCCACCGACCAGCTCGAAGACGTCCTTCGGCACAGCCGTCAGCGCGAACATGGTGGTGGACGTGACCCCGGTGGCCCGGCGTCGCCAGAAGTGCTCGAACAGTGTCTTGTACGCCTCGACCGGCCCGTCGTCGTGGAGCGGGCGCAGGTCGTAGATGCCCTGCACCACGCCGCAGTCCGGATGCTCCCGCAGGACGCGCACCGCCGCGGCCAGCGTGCCGGGGGCCAGGGCGACGTCCGAGTCGACGAAGAGCAGCACGTCACCGGTGGCCCGGGCGGCACCGGCGTTGCGGGCCGCCGACACTCCCCCGTTCACCGGCAGAGCCAGCACGGTGCAGCCGAATCCGGCGGCGATCCGCCGGGACCGGTCGGTGCTGGCGTCGTCCACCACGATCACCTCGGCCGGCGTAACGGTCTGCGCGTACACCGCCGACAGGCAGTCGCCGAGGGTTCGCTCCTTGTTGTAGTTGGGCACCACCACCGACACCCTCACCGGTGCCACCCCTCCCCGCCGTCGGAGCGGGCACCGTCCGGCCGCCACGCCAGCCAGCCCAACGCCGCGTACCCGACGAGCACGTACAGGTTGCTGTGCAGCAGTTGCCAGTCACGGAAGTGCAGGTCGACGCCACGCAGCCCGATCACCGTCCAGGCGGCGCTGGCCACCAGCGCGGTCCAGAGCAGCACCGCGACGGCGACCGCGTACCGGTTCCGCCGGCCGCGCACCGCCAGCAGCACCAGGGCCGGTACGCACCAGATCCAGTGGTGGTGCCAGGAGATCGGCGAGACGAGCAGGCCGGTGGTCGCGGCGGCCAGCACTCCGAGGAGTTCGTGACCGGCGCGGACGCATCGGACCGCGACGACCAGTCCGGCCACCGCCGTCAGTGCCGCCAGCGGCAGCCAGACCGCCCGGACGTCGGCGGTGTCGCCGATCCGGGCCAGCGCGCCGTGCAGCGACTGGTTCAACACGGTCCGGGGATCACCGGTGACCCGGGCGGTGTCGAACAGGCCGCCGCCCCAGAACCGGACCGAGTCGGCTGGCCGCCAGGCCAGCCCGAGCCCGACGGTGGCGGCGAACGCGGCCAGCGCCACTCCGGCGGCCCGCCAGCGACGCAGGCAGAGCAGGTAGACCACGAACAGCAGCGGGGTGAGTTTGATCCCGGCCGCGACGCCGACACCGAGGCCGCGCCAACGGCGGTCCGGATCGCCGGTCAGGTCCAGCAGCACCAGCAGCGCCAGGAAGAGCCCCACCTGACCGACCTGGAGGTGCCCGGCCACCGGGAAGACCGGGAGCACCGCGACCGTGCCCAGCAGGACCGGTCCGGGTCCGGTGTCCGCCCCGGCGGCGCGCAGAGTCACCCGGACCACGGCCGCCACGGCGGCGACGGTGGCCAGCGTCCAGAGGCCGATGCCGGTGGCGGCGTCGAGGTACGCCAGCGGTTGCAGCAGCAGCGCGGCGAACGGCGGGTACGTGAAGCCCAGGTCGATGCCGTCGGTCCCCCGGTGGATCACGTCGTAGAGGGCGCCGTCGCCACCGGCGGCGGCGACCGCGCCCGCCCGGTAGACGGCGAGGTCGCCCCAGAACCGTCCCGTGCCGTGGTGCACGGCGACCGCTGCGGCGGCCACCAGCACCGCGAGCAGCGGCAACGCGGCGGCCGGCAGCACCGTGGCGAGTCGGCGCGCCGGCCGGGAGTCTGTCGTCGGCGAGAGGGTCGTCACCGCATCCCCCTTCAGACGTCGGCGGGACGACGGTAACAATCGATGCGGTACCCGTTTCTGTAACTGATCTGGATTACCGACGGTGCGGGTGAACCCCGGCCCGGCGTCCGCCCCCCGCGGACGCCGGGCCGGGGTCTCAGCCCTTGACGCAGACCACCTGCTTGAGGTGGGCGACCACCTCGACCAGGTCCTTCTGCTGCGCCATCACCTCGGTGATGTCCTTGTACGCACCGGGGATCTCGTCGACCACCCCGGCGTCCTTGCGGCACTCCACCCCCGCCGTCTGTGCCGCCAGGTCGGCCGTGCTGAACGTCCGCTTCGCCTGCGCCCGGGACATCCGCCGTCCCGCGCCGTGCGAGGCGGAGCAGTACCCCCAGTCGTTCCCGCCGCCCCGCACGATGTACGAACCGGTGCCCATCGAGCCGGGGATGATGCCCAGCTCGCCACGTCCCGCCCGGATCGCGCCCTTCCGTGTCACCAACACGTCCACCCCCTCGTAGTGCTCCTCGGCCACGTAGTTGTGGTGGCAGCTGATCGGCTCGTCGTAGCCGACCTGCGGGAACCGGTCCCGCATCAGGTTCATCAGCACGGCGAGCATCACGGCCCGGTTGCGCCGTGCGTACTCCTGCGCCCACCACAGGTCCCGGCGGTAGGCGTCCATCTCCGGCGTACCGGAGAGGAACACCGCCAGGTCCCGGTCGGGCAGATCCGCGTTGTGCGGCAGCCGGCGGGCCACCGCGATGTGCCGTTCGGCCAGTTCCTTACCGATGTTGCGCGAGCCGGAGTGCAGCATCAGCCAGACCCGGCCCGGGTCCGTCCCGCCCTCCTCCAGGCAGACCTCGATGAAGTGGTTGCCGCCGCCGAGCGTGCCCACCTGCCGCCGGGCCCGCGCCTCCAACTGCTGCACCCGCCGGTCCAGGTCACCGAAGCCCCGCCAGAAGTCGTCCCAGCCGCGCTGCTCCAGGCCCCGGATCCGGCGCGGATCCACCGGGTCGTCGTGCTTGGCGAAGCCGACCGGAATGGCGTCCTCGATGGCCCGGCGCAGCCCGGCGAGGTCGTCGGGCAGGTCGGCGGCGGTCAGCGAGCTGCGGACCGCCGACATGCCGCACCCGATGTCGACCCCGACCGCGGCCGGTGACACGGCCTGCCGCATGGCGATGACCGACCCGACCGTGGCGCCCTTGCCGAAGTGCACGTCCGGCATCACCGCGACGCCCTGCACCCACGGCAGCGCCCCGATGTTGCGCAGCTGCCGTGCGGCCTGCGGCTCGATGGCGTACGGGTCGGTCCAGACCCGTACCGGCGCCCGCGTTCCCGCGAGCAGACTGAATCCCATGACGTACCCCCGAAGTGTGTGGCTCCTCGCCCGACCACGGCCGACGCCGGGCAGGGGTGCGCCACCGGTGCCCTCCGGCACCGGCGCGACGAGTGGAGAAGTAGGTGGGTAGGACGAAGCCGCCCGGACCCGTGGCGGGTGGGCGGCCTCGACGAACGGGCGGACGCGCGCTAGCTGCGGCGCTCCGAGCCCCGAGGCGGAAGGCGGCGGGCGCCGGTCAACGCCGGCGATTTCCCGAGCCGACAGGGTTCACCCCGGGTCGGCCAACCGTCCTGCGGTCTGACGTCTGTCGACACGGCGTACTCCTCTCGGCTCCGGTCCGATGTGACCTGATGCCGAGAAGAGTAGGGACCACCGCCGGTGGGCCGCAAACGATATTGAGCGACGCTCAGACGCGCGCGCCTCCGCCCTGATCGCCGCCGACCCGGTCAAGGTGGTCGGCGAGTTCGTCGGTGAGCAGCAGATCGGTACGGATGTCGTCGTGCGGGTACGCGGCCCGGCCGACCATGTGCGCCGCCACCGGCGCGGTGGCCAGTTGGAAGACGCCGACCAGCACCAGGGTGGTGATGTCCACCCCGGTCCGCAGCCGCAGCGCGCAGCCGACCAGCACCAGCAGCAGCCCGAGGACCTGCGGCTTGGCCGCGGCGTGCATCCGGGTGAGCAGGTCCGGGAAGCGCACCAGCGCCACCCCGGCGGCGAGGCTGAGCAGCGCACCGCTGATCAGGCAGACGGCGGCGACGATGTCGAGGATGGCGTCCAGGCTCATTTGGTGTTTCTCCGCGCGGCGAATCGGGCGACGCTGACCGACCCGACAAAGCCGAGGACCGCGAGGACCACCAGCACCGGCAGTGCGGTGGCGTCGCGGCTGTAGGCGGCCTCGGCGGCGATCCCGGCGACGATGATGGCCAGCAGGACATCGGTGGCCACGGCCCGGTCGAGGATCGACGGGCCACGGATGATGCGGGTCAGGGTGAGTCCGCCCGCCACCGCGAGCAGCACGGTGACGGTCACGGCGACGACGGTCATGACGCGGCCCCTTCCAGGTCGGCCGGTGGGGTCGGGTCGGGGTTCTGGCGGACGCGGCGCAGCTCGTCGGCGGAGCCGATGGCCTCGATGATGCGGGCTTCGAGCGCCAGCACCTCGCGCCGGAACTGTTCCACCTCGTCGATGCTGTTCACGTTGATGACGTGGACGAACAGCGTGCCGGTGTTCCGGTCGGCCTCCAGGATCAGGCTCCCCGGCACCAGCGACAGCGCCTCGGCGGTGAGGGTGAGGTTGAGATCGGTGTTCACCCGGAGTGGCACCGCGATGATGGCGCTGCGCGGGATGTGCCCGGGACGGAACGCCAGCCAGGCGATCTGGATGGAGGCGACCACCAGGTCACTGAGGAACCGCGCCCAGAAGCGCAGCATCCCCACCGGGTGGAGCCGACCGGCGAACGTCACCGGCGGCAGTGGGAAGACCGCGATGACGATGGCGGCCACCACCAGTCCGCTGAGGATGTTCGCCACAGTGAAGTGGCCCCAGAGGAGCACCCAGACGACGACCAGCACGGTCACCGCGATGATGCGGTTGCGGCGTCGCGCCGCCCGGGTCAGTGGCGGGTTCGGCGAGTCGGTCGGCGGGGCTGGGGTCATCTGGTCGGGGCTCACGGCGTACCCCCTGGGAAGACGGCCTCGACGTAGGGTGTCCGCCGCAGCAGGTCGTCGGCGGCGTCGGTGCTGAGGTCGAAGAGCGGACCGGCCACCACGGTCAGCGCCAGCCCGAGCGCCACCAGGGCGACGGTCGGCGCGATCATCAGACCGGGCAGCACGGCGCCGCTCTGGCCGGTGGTGTTCACCTGCGGCTGGATCGCACCCTCGGTGCGGGAGGCCCGGTCGGCGTCACCGGAGTCCGGCATGTCCGGGTGCGGTGCCCGCCAGAACGCGAGGTTCCAGACCCGGGCGACCGCGTAGAGGGTGAGCAGGCTGGTCACCAGACCGCCGGCGACCAGGATCCAGGCCAGCACGCCGCCGTCGGCGATACCCGCCTGCACCAGGCCGACCTTGCCGAGGAACCCGGAGAACGGTGGGATGCCGGCGAGATTCAACGCGGGCACGAAGAAGAGGATGGCCAACACCGGCGACAGTCGTGCCAGGCCGCCGAGGCGGTCCATGGCGGTGCTGCCGCCGCGACGTTCGACGAGGCCGGCGGCGAGGAACAGGGTCGTCTGGATGGTGATGTGGTGCACCACGTAGAAGATCGCCGCGGAGAGGCCCAGCGACGAGGTGAGCCCGACGCCGAACAGCATGTACCCGATGTGGCTGATCAGGGTGAACGACAACAACCGCTTGATGTCGGACTGCGCCACCGCACCGAGGATGCCGACCAGCATGGTCAACACCGCTACCACCAGGAGCAGGGTGGCCGTACGGCCACCGGGGAACAGCAGCGTCTCGGTCCGGATGATCGCGTACACACCGACCTTGGTCAGCAGGCCGGCGAAGACCGCGGTGACCGGGGCCGGGGCGGTCGGATAGCTGTCCGGCAGCCAGGCCGACAGCGGGAACACCGCCGCCTTGATGCCGAAGGCGAGCAGCAGCATGCCCTGCAACAGCAGGCGCATGTCGTCGGGCAGCGCGTCCAGCCGGTCCACGAGCTGGGCCAGGTTGAGCGTACCGGTCGAGGAGTACACCAGGCCGATGGCGACCAGGAAGATCACCGAGGAGAGCAGGCTGACCACGACGTACGTGGTGCCGGCCCGGATCCGGGTCTCGGTGCTGCCCAGGGTCAGCAGCACGTAGCTGGCGACCAGCAGGATCTCGAATCCGACGTAGAGGTTGAACAGGTCACCGGAGAGGAACGCGTTGCACACACCGGCGGTCAGCACGAGATAGGTCGGGTGGTAGACCGACAGCGGCGTCTCCTCGTTGCCGTCGGCCATACCCTGCCCGATGCTGTAGACCAGCACGCAGAGGGTGACCGAGGCGGAGACCACCAGCATCAGCGCGGCGAGCTGGTCGGCGACCAGCACGATGCCCATCGGGGCGACCCAGCCGCCGACCTCCACCACGAGCGGACCGTCGATGCTGGAGCGGACCAGCAGCATCGCGGCGACCGCGACGGTGGCGGTGAGCACGGTGAGGCTGACCCACCGCTGGGCACGTGGACGGCCCAGCAGTAGCAGCGTGATTGCCGCGCCGAGCAGCGGCATCACCACCGGCAGCGGAACGAGGTAGGTCATCCGGCCCTCCCCGCGTCGACCGAGGCGGTCCGGGACCGCTCCGTCTCGGTGTTCGCGTCGTCGTCGTCATCGTCGTCACCGGTGCCGGCGTCGGCATCGCCCGGACCCTCGTCGCGTTCCGCGAGATCCATGATCCGGCGGTCCTCGACGTCGTCCTGCACCTCGTCGTGCCCGTTGAGGTGCCAACTCCGGTAGGCCAGGGCGAGCAGGAAAGCGGTCATGCCCAGGGTGATGACGATGGCGGTGAGGATCATCGCCTGCGGCAACGGATCGCTCATCTCCTCCTGCGGGCTGTCGCCGACGATCGGCGCGGTGCCGGCGCGCCCGCCGGTGAGCAGCAGCATGTTGGCGCCGTTGCCGAGCAGGATGACGCCCATCAGCACTCGGGTCAGGCTGCGCTCCAGCAGCAACGTCACGCCCGCGGCGACGAGGACGCCCACCACGATGACGTAGGTGAGGTTGGGTGTCACACCAGCTCCTTCTCGCGGATCTCGGCGTCCTCGGTCTCGTGTTGGCGGTCCATCTCGGCACCCAGGCTGCGCAGGATGTCCAGCACCAGCCCGACGACGATCAGGAAGACACCGACGTCGAAGAAGGCCGAGGTGACGAAGTGGATGTGCCCCAGCACCGGCAGATAGAAGTCGAGCAGGGCGGTCTGGAGGAACTCCCCACCGAGCAGCATCGCGGCCACGCCCGTGCCGACCGCGACGAAGAGTCCGGCGCCGAGGACCGCACCGGCGTCGACCGGTGCCGCGCCGTTGAGCTCGGTACGCCCACCGGCCAGGTAGCGCACGGCCAGGGCGAGGCCGGCGACCAGACCGGCGGCGAAGCCGCCGCCCGGGGCGTTGTGGCCGCTGAACAGCAGGTAGATGGAGAACAGCAGGATGGCGTGGAACAGCAGTCGGGTGACCACCTGGAGGATGACCGACTGGGAACGCGCGGTGGCGCCCGTGGTCAGCCAGCGGGGCCGGGTCGACTCGGTCGGGTTCCCGCCGGGGATCTGACCGCGCCGGTCCAGGTCACGGGCATGACGGAAGATCAGGCTGGCGACGCCGGTGGCGGCCACCACGAGCACCGCGATCTCCCCCATGGTGTCCCAGGCCCGGATGTCGACCAGGGTCACGTTGACCACGTTCTTGCCGCCGCCGTAGGAGACCGCCTCGTCGGGGAAGTCCACCGAGATGGGGACTGCCTGGCGGGCGCCGGTCGCGACGTACGCCATGCCGGCGGTGACGGCACCGACGGCGATGCCGAGCACGACACGTCCCCGGCGGCTGGCCCGGATCGGCCGTTCCGAGAACTTCACCGGCAGGCGGCGCAGCACCAGCACGAACATCACGATCGTGACGGTCTCCACCAGGAACTGGGTCAACGCCAGGTCGGGCGCACCGTGCAGGACGAACAACAGCGCGATGCCGTAGCCGGCGACGCCGACCAGGATCATCGCGGTGAGCCGGCGCAGCGCGCGGGCGGCCATCACGGCGGCGACCACAACGACGGCGGCGGCGACCCCCTGCAACGGCGTGTCCCACAGGTGGAAGCGCTGCGGCCAGGGGCTCCCGGCGATCAGGGTGCCGCCGGGCAGGACGACCAGCACCACCAGGATCACGCCGAGATAGAACGGCAACGAACCACGCTGGGTGGCACCGGTCAGCTCGACCGCCAGGCGGTCGATGCCGCTGATGGCCTTCTTGTAGACGCTGGCGCCGTCGAACGGCAGGCGCAGCGTCGCGCGTACCCGCTCCCGCCGCATCAGGTGGAACAGGCCGGCGCCGGCGGCGATGGCCAGCACCGACAGACCCAGCGCCGGGGTCAGGCCGTGCCAGAGCGCCAGGTGGTAGCCGGGCTCGGCGGAGCGGTAGAGGTCGGCGTACGGGGCGAGCAGGCGGTCCACCGCCGGGGCGAACAGGCCGGCGGTGACACCGGCGACCGCCAGCACGGCGGCCGGGGCGAGCAGGGACCAGGACACCGGCGTGGACTCGGTGTCCGGGGTGTCGGGCTTGTCGGCGAAGGCACCCCACATGAACCGCAGGGTGTACGCCACGGTCAGCACCGAACCGAGGATCACCCCGGCGAGGACGACCAGGTTCGCGGTGCCGCCGTGCAGCAGCGCCTCGACCGCCGCCTCCTTGGCCACGAACCCGGCCATCGGGGGCAGGCCGGCCATCGACGCGGCCGCGAGACCGGCGACCACGGCCAGGGCGGGTGCGCGGCGCCGGAGTCCGCTGAGTTCGCGCAGGTCACGGGTGCCGGTGATGTGGTCGACGACGCCGACGGTGAGGAACAGGGTCGCTTTGAACAGGGCGTGGGCCAGCACCATCGCCACTCCGGCCAGCGCGGTGTCCCGGGTGCCGCCACCGAGGATCACCATCAGCAGGCCGAGCTGGCTGACCGTGCCGTAGGCCAGCAGCAGCTTGAGATCGGTCTGGCGCAACGCGGCCCAGCCGCCGAAGAACATCGTGAGTAGACCGGCGACCAGGAGCACCGGACGCCACGGTCCGGCCTCGGCGACCGCCGGGCCCATCAGGGCGACCAGGAACACACCGGCTTTGACCATCGCCGCGGCGTGCAGGTATGCGCTGACCGGCGTGGGTGCCGCCATCGCGCCGGGCAGCCAGAAGCTGAACGGGAAGATCGCCGACTTGCTCAGTGCGCCCAGCAGGACCAGCACCACCGCCACCGCGAGGTAGCCGCCGCCGGGCAGGTTCTCGGCGACCTCGGACCACCGGTAGGTGCCGGCGTGCTGACCGAGCATGACGAAACCGGCGAGCATCGCCAGGCCGCCCAGCGTCGTCACCAGCAACGCCTGCATGGCCGCCCGTCGGCTGGCCCGCTTGGCGGGGTCGTAGCCGATCAGCAGGTAGGAGAAGACCGTGGTCAGCTCCCAGAACACGTAGAGCAGCAGCAGGTCGTCGGAGACGACCAGGCCGAGCATCGCGCCGGCGAAGGCGACGAACACGGCGGCGAAGCGTCCCAGGCTCGGGTCGTCGGAGCGGAAGTAGCGGGCGCTGTACGCCAGCACCAACGCGCCCACCCCACCGACCAGGATGACCATCAGCCAGGACAGCGTGCCCATCCGTAGCGCGAGTTCCAGCCCCAACTGCGGTACCCAGGAGACGGTCTCCACCACCGGCTCACCGGAGCGGACCCCGCTCGTGTGAGTCAACGCCCACACCAGCGTCGCGCCAGGCACCAGTGCCACCAGGTAGAGGGCGTGCCGTCCCCAGGTCCGCACCAGCGCCGGGGCGATCACAGCTGTCAGCGCATGGACCGCCACCAGTACCAGCACACACCCTCCCCAGAGATCATTCGTCGGTGTGACGACCCTATCCGGTAAGGACCGCAATCCGCATCTGCCGTGATCCGGATCAAAGGTGTGTCACCCTGACAGACCGCCCCGGCTCGTGTGCGAGTTCACGTGCGGTTCACAACCCGACCCACGCGCGAAACCTGCGGCCCACCAGGAGATCCGATCACACCTTAACGGACGTTCAGTCTCGTCCCGCACGTCGGAGTCGCCCGTCATCGCGGTCGATACGAAGTTCTCGTTCCAGCTCGACGATGAGGGTGCGCAGGTCGTCCAGCCGTTGGCTGATCGCGATCCGGTCCAACTCGTCGGGCACCCCGTCACCGTCCTGGTCGTAGCCGGGGGCGAGCCCCTCGGTCATCTCCAACCGCCGGGCCTCCTCCATCGAGTTGACGAAGACCGCGATGAGGATGTTGAGCAGCAGGTTGACGGTGATCACCACGAAGCTCACGTAGTAGAGCACGGTCCACGGCGAGAACTCCATGCCCTGCTCGATCAGGTCCGGCAGCGTCTCCAGGGAGAGCAAGACGAACAGTGTCAACAACGACCGCCCGATGTCCCCGTATTCCTCCGGGTAGGCGTCCTTGAAGATCAACCATCCGGCCATGCCGTACACATAGAGCGTCACCATCGCCAGCGCGAGGAACCCGCCGATACCGGGCAGGCTGCGCCACAACGCCGCGACGATCATGCGCAGGCCGGGCGAGAACCGCACCAGCCGCACCATCCGCAACACGCGGACGACCCGCAACAGCGCCGAGTCGCCATGCAGGCCCGGGACGAAGATCGCCGCGATCACCAGGAAGTCGAAGACGTTCCAGCCGTGCCGGAAGAAGTCCTGCGGGCGGCGACCGTAGGCCAGCAGCCGGATGGCGATCTCGACCACGAAGACCGTCCGGAAGAACCACTCGACGCCGTGCAGCGCGGTGCCCGCCGTGCCGAGATCGGGATAGGTCTCCAGACCGAGCACCACCCCGTTGGCGAGGATCACCGCGACGATGGTGACCTCGAACGACCGCGAGGCGGCGATCTCGTGGCAGGCGCGGGCGAGCCGGGACTCGGGCGGCAGCTCCACCGGCCCACCCCGCTGGACCGGCACACGCGTGACAATCACCCGACAACCGACCCCGACGGGAGGTCTGGGACCGGCGCGTCCGGCCACCGTGCGTCACGGTGGCATCGACGTACAGCAGTCATGGCCCACAGCGTACGGGACGCCGTGGGCCAGACTGCCCGGCCTCCGCGGAGCCCGTCCACTCCGGACGGGCCGTCGCCGGTCCGGGAGCTACGCCACCGGGACCCGGTCCAGGAACCCCAGCACCTGGGTCAGTCGGCCGTCGTCGTCGACGGTCGCCACGTCGAATCCGGCGATCGGCGCCTCGACACCCTCAGGGCCGAGTTCCCAGGTGAAGCGGACCTGCTGGTGGTGGCCGTCGACCGGACCCACCGCACGGAACGTCATCCCGGGGAACCGGTCCTGCACCGCCGAGATCGTCGCGTCGACGGCGTCGCGCCCCTCAGCGACCACCAGCGGGTCGACGTAACGCCCCTCGGCGGCGAACAGGTCGTCGATCTCCCGGCGTCGCCGCGCCGGGTCGGTCTCGTTCCAGATCGCCAGGTACCGCTCGACCAGCTCGTCGAACTCGACAGCCATCCCCGTCTCCTCGTCGCCACATACGGCCCGGCTCTCGGTGCCGGGACCGATGTTTCCCGGCCGCCGTGCATGGTGTCGATTACCTCGTGGGTAATGGTTCGGGCGACCAGCCCTCACTAGGGTCGGCGGGGTGACCACTGTGACCTCGCCGAGCCGTCCGGTCGGCACGCTGCTGCGCTACTGGCGGCGGGTACGCGGGCTGAGCCAGCTCGACCTGTCGATCGAGGCGGGCGTCTCGACCCGGCACCTGAGCTTCGTGGAGACCGGCCGCTCCCGGCCGAGCCGGGAGTTGCTCATGCGGCTCGGCGAACAACTCGACCTGCCGCTGGCCGCCCGCAACGTGATGCTGCTGGCCGGCGGGTACGCGCCCGCCTTCCCCGCGCACGACCTGGCCGACCCGGAGTTGGCCCCGGTCCGCACCGCCGTCCGCCGGATCCTCGACGGGCACCACCCGTACCCGGCCGTGCTCGTCGACCGGCACTGGCACCTCCTCGAGGCCAACCCCACGATCGACCTGTTCACCGCCGACGCCCATCCCGACCTGCTCACCCCGCCGGTCAACGTGTTGCGGCTCAGCCTGCACCCCGACGGCATGGCACCGCGCATCCTCAACCTCGCGCAGTGGCGCGCCCATCTGCTCCGGCGACTGCGTCACCAGGCCCAGACGACCAGCGACCCGGTGCTGACCGCGCTGCACGACGAGCTGCGCGGCTACCCCGGCGGCGAGGGACCCGCCGAGCCGGTCGGTGACCTCGCCGCACGGGTCGCCGTCCCGCTGCGTTTCCGGCACGACGACGGCGAACTCTCCTTCTTCAGCACCACCACGCTCTTCGGCACGCCGCTGGACGTGACGGTCTCCGGGCTGGCCGTGGAGGCGTTCTTCCCCGCCGACCCGGCCACCGCCGAGGCGCTGCGCGACCTCGCCCCGCTCAGTCCGCCGACGAGCGCGTGACCGGCAGGTCGAAGTAGGTGTCCGGCCAGGGCTCGTCGCGGTAGCGGAAGTGCCACCACTCCCGGTCGTAACCGACGAAACCGCCGTCGGTCATCAGGTCCCGCAACAACCGCCGGTTCGCCTGTGCGGTGGCGCCGACCGCCGTCGAGTCGGTGTGCGACAGCGGGTCGAAGCAGTCGAAGCCGGTCCCCATGTCCACGCTGCCGTCGGTGGAAAGCCGGCCGTACGGGTCGGTGCAGGCGGCCGGGGGCCGACCCGGGACGGGCCCGGACCGCTCGGGCGGCGGCTCCTCGACCAGCGTGAGGTCGACCGTGCTGCCCCGGCTGTGCGACGTGGGGGCACCGAGGTAGCCCCGGTCGAACAGCGCGGACTTGGCCACCCGGGGATAGAACTCCGCCTTGGTCTCCTGCCGCCCCGGGTCGGCGCCCCAGGCCACGAAGTCGTTCACGGCACGCTGCGGGCGGTAGCAGTCGTACACCTTGAGGCGGTGACCGGTGGCCAGGGCGGCGTCCTGCACCCGGCGCAACGCCCGCGCGGCCGCCGCGGTGAGCAGGCAGAGCGGCTCCTGGTAACCGTCGACCGGGCGACCGACGAAGTTGTGCGCGGTGGCGTAGCGGATGTCGGTGAGGATGCGTCCGTCCAGGTCGGACAGGACCACCAGGCCCGGCCGGGCCGGTGCCGACGCCGGCGGTGGCGTGCGGGACGGCTCGGGCGTCGGCGCGTTCCGCCCGCACCCGCCCAGCCCCGCGACCAGTCCCACCACGGCCGTCGGGACGACCGCCCACCGACCGAGCCGGCACCGGGCCGGACCGGTCGCCCGGTGTGTTGTCGACGCGGACCGGGCGGGTTCAGCGGGCCGGGCGGCCACGGTGGGCGGCACGGCGGCGATGCCGGGTGACGAGCGCGCCGGCCAGCAGCGTCACGCCGACGGCGAGCACGACCAGCGAGGCCCACCGCAGCGGGGCGCCGAGCGTCCGCGGTGCGGGCTCCGCCGCGGCCCCGCCGGGCAGCGCCTGCGGCGGCACCGAGGCCGACGGTACGGCGGACGTGGCGGTGCCCGGACTCACCAGCACCCCGACCGAGGTGTCCCGGGGCAGCGCGAACCCCCAGTCGAGCAGCGCGGCACCCTGCTCCCAGCCCCGCTTGTCGACGACGTCCGCGCCGAGCAGGGTGACCACCAGTCGACGCCCGCCCCGCTCGGCCGCGCCCACGTAGGTGTGCCGGGCCAGGTCGGTGTAGCCGGTCTTGCCGCCCAGCGCACCCGGATAGTGGTAGAGCAACTGGTTGTCGTTGTCGATGGCGAAGCCCTTCGTGCCCTGCGCCGGCTGGGGCGGGATGTTCGCCTCCCGGGTGGCCGCGTACCGCCGGAACTGTTCGTCGGCGAAGCAGGCGCGGGCGATCAGCGCCAGGTCGTACGCGCTGGTGAACTGCCCCGGACCGTCCAGCCCGGACGGGGTCACTGCGTGCGTCTGGTACGCGCCGAGTGCCCGGGCCCGCTCGTTCATCGCGCGCAGCCCGCCCGCCATGCCGTCCGGCCCACCACCGGCCCGCGCCAGCGCGTTCGCCACCTCGTTGCCGGACCGCAGCAGCAGACCGAGCCAGAGCGTCTCCACCCGGTACCGGCCGCCCTCCACCAGCCCCACGGCCGAACTGCCGGGTTCGATGTCGAGGTCCCCGGCGGTGATGGTGACCATGTCGTACGGGTCGAGTCGGGGCAGCATGGTCGCGGCCAGCAGCAGTTTCTGCACGCTGGCCGGGGTGGCGTACTCGTGCGGGCCACAGCCGCCCAGCACCGCACCGGTGTCCAGGTCGGCCACCAGCCACGAGGTGGCGGCCACCTCGGGCGGCCGGGGCACCGTCGTCGGCACGACCAGTCCCTGGGTGGCCAGCCGCGCGCCGCCCACCGCCCGCTGCACCGGGTCCGGTGACGGCGTGACCGGCTGCGACGGCCCGGGAGCCGGCGGTGCCGGACGTGGACACGGCACGGGTGCCGCCACCGCCACGGTCGCCGGCAGCGGTGTGGTCATGAGCGCCGTCGCCACCGCGACGACCAGGGCTCGGACTCTCACATCCAGCGACACTATCGGGTGATTACCGACTGGTCCGGCAAATCGACCATCGCACACGCGGTCGGCGCGTCCGCCGGCCGGCGGGTGGTGCGGATCGTCGGGTCAGTCGCGGGTGCGACCGGAGGCGCGGATCCGGCGGGCGGCGACCACCGCCAGGGCGATCGCGGCCGCGCCGACCGCCAGCGCTACGACCGTGCCCGCGCCCGGGCGGTCGTCGACGGTGGCCGAGGTCGTGGTGCTCACCGGCGGCGCCTCGGCCGGCGCGGGCAGGGCCGGCGGAGGCGGTACGGGCGTTCGTGCGGCGTCCCACTCCCCCGGCTCCACCAGCCGACCCACGCCGGCCTCCCGGGGCAGCCGGAAACCCCAGTCGAGCAGGGCGGCACCCTGCTCCCAGCCGCGCTGCGGTCGGGGCTCGGCACCGAGCAGCGTGACCACCAACCGGCGACCGTCGCGCTCGGCGGCGCCGACGTAGGTGTGCCGTGCGTAGTCGGTGAAGCCGGTCTTGCCGCCCAGCGCACCCGGATAGCGGTGCACGAGCTGGTTCTCGTTCTGGATCTGGAAACCCCTGGCGCCCAGCCCCCGCTGGGCCGGGATCCGGGTGCGTTCGGTGAGCGCGTACCGGCGGAACGTCGGGTCGGCGAAGCAGGCCCGGGCGATCAGCGCCAGATCGTACGCGCTGGTGAACTGCCCCGGACCGTCCAACCCGGACGGCGTGACCGCGTGCGTCTGCAACGCGCCGAGGTGCCGGGCGTACTCGTTCATCGCCCGCACCCCGCCCGCCGCACCGTCCGGGCCACCGCCGAGGCGGGCCAGCGCGTTGGCCGCCTCGTTGCCGGACTGCAACAGCAGACCGAGCCAGAGCGTCTCCACCCGGTACCGGCCACCGGGCAGCAGCCCGACCGCCGAGGAGCCGGGCGCGATGTCCAGGTCCTCCCGGGTCACCCTGATCACCTGCTCCGGATCGAGTCGGGGCAGCATGGTCGCGGCGAGCAGCAGTTTCTGCACGCTGGCCGGGGTGGCGTACTCGTGCGGGCCACAGCCACCGAGCACGGTGCCGGTGTCCAGATCGGCCACCAGCCACGAGGTCGCGGTCACCCTCGGCGGGGACGGTACGCCCGGCGGCACGACGAGTCCCGAGGTCGCCAGCGGCTCCCCGCCGACCACCCGGTGCTCCGGGTCCGAGGGTGGCGGGGTCGGCCGGGGCGAGCGGGTCACCTTCGGCGCGACGGCCTTCGGGCAGGGCACCACAGCAGTCGGCGTGGCGGCCGGCGCAGCAGGCGGCGGCGACACGGCGGCGACACGGTCGGTGATCGCAGCCGCACCGGCAGTCGCGGGGATCGCCACGATCGCGAGGACGACGACGGCGACGGAGAAGGCCCGGACGCTCATGAAGACGCAGACTAACGGCACGATCGGCGGCCGCACCCGATCGGTCGGACCGCCGACTCGACGCGATGGTGCCGATCTTCCACACGCACCGGTTGAACCGATCCCGCGCGCCCCCCGTATCCACAGCCGAACACACCACAACGTTCGGACCTGCGGCGGGAGCGCTCCCGAAGCGCGTCCGACGGTCACCCCGGGACAGGCTCCGGCATGCGGAACGGCCGCCGCTGTCGAGGCTCCCGGGCTTCCCACGGCGCTTCAGCCGGCGGCCGCCGACGCGGTCGGCCCGCCCGGCGGTCATTCATGAGGAGAGAATCATGGTCAGGCGTACCCAGAAGCAGCGGAAGCAAGCCGCCCTGAAAGTCGGCGGCGTCGGCATCCTCGCGGTCGCGCTGCTCGGCGCGGGCTTGACGCTGGCCTCCGCCGACGACAGCGCCGGGGCGGCGCAGACGGCGAACTGCCCGACGGTCCGGGACAAGCTCTCCGGCGTACCCGCCGCCGCCGTCGCCGGCGTCGAGCAGGAACTGGCCAACCTCGACAAGCAGATCGAGGAGGCCAACGCCCGCCTCGCCGCCCAGGCCGCCAACCCCCAGGGCGGCGCCAACTTCGTTCAGCTCGCCATCCTCGGCCCACTGGCCAGCAAGCGCACCGCCGCCCTCGACCGCATCGGCATCAACATCAACCGGGCCGGTGGCCAGCGCCCCGACCTGGCCAGCCTCGCGAACTGCGGACTGAACGCCGCAGGCACCCCCAGCGCCGTCAACGGCGGCGCGGGCAACGGCAACATCGGTGCCGGGAACGCGAACAACGGCGGCAACACCGGCAATGCCGGAGCCGGAGCGGCGCAGACGGCGAACTGCCCGACCGTCCGGGACAAGCTCTCCGGCGTACCCGCCGCCGCCGTCGCCGGCGTCGAGCAGGAACTGGCCAACCTCGACAAGCAGATCGAGGAGGCCAACGCCCGCCTCGCCGCCCAGGCCGCCAACCCCCAGGGCGGCGCCAACTTCGTTCAGCTCGCCATCCTCGGCCCACTGGCCAGCAAGCGCACCGCCGCCCTCGACCGCATCGGCATCAACATCAACCGGGCCGGTGGCCAGCGCCCGAACCTCGCCAGCCTCGCCACCTGCGGACTGAACACCCCGGGTACCCCCAGCGCGGTCAACGGCAACAGCGGCAACGCGGGTAACGGGAACGCCGGGAACAACGGCAACGCCGGGAACGGCAACGCGGGCAACAACGGCAACGCCGGGGCCGGCGTGGCGCAGCGGGTGAACTGCCCGAGTGTCGCCGACCGCCTGCCGGCCGTACCCGCTCAGGCCGCCGCCGAGGTGCAGCGCGAGCTGGCCAACCTGGACAACCAGATCGCGGACGCCAACGCCCGTCTCGCCCAGCTCGCGGTACGCCCGGAGGGTGGAGCGAACTTCGTGCAGAACACGGTCGTCGGCCCGCTGAAGGACCGGCGTGTCGCCGCCCTGAACCGGATCGCCACCGCGATCGGCCGGGTCGACGGCAACCGGCCCGCCGAGCTGGTCAACCTGGCACCCTGCTCGGTCAGCTGACCTGACGGAACACCACGGATGGTGGGCGATGGCTGCAGCCATCGCCCACCATCTCTTTTTGCGGCATCTCTCACAACTGGTTGACCCCTCAGTCACCAAGCGACTACAAAACGTTACAGAGCGGGGCCGGAGCCGCCGGCCGCGGTCGGAGGGGTGACCGTGGGTCTGATCTCGTACGACGACGCCGAGGCGGCCGCGTTCGCCGCCACCCGCGAGCTGGCACCCGCCGGCCTGACCCACTGGCGACACGCCGTCCGGGAGCACCTGCGACCACACCCCGGGTCGACGCTGCTGGACCTCGGCGCCGGTACGGGAGCCTGGGCCACCACCTTCGCCGGCTGGTACGGCGTACGCGTGCTGGCGGTGGAGCCGGCCCCGGCGATGCGTGACCGGTGCCCGCACCGGCCGATGCTCGCCGGTGAGGCGACCGCGCTCCCGCTGGCCGCATCCAGTGTGGATGGTGCCTGGCTCTCGACGATGCTGCACCACGTACCCGATCTCGACGCCGTGGCCCGGCAGTTGCGCCGGGTGCTGCGTCCGGGCGCTCCGGTGCTGATCCGTTCCCCCTTCCCGGGACGGCACCAGCTCGTCGCCCTCTTCGAGTGGTTCCCGGAGGCGATCCGGGTGCTCGACCAGTTCCCCAGCCTGTCCCGGGTGCGCTCCGCGTTCGCCGCGGCGGGGTTCCCGGTGAGCAGCGTCGAGCCGGTCGCCCAGACCGTGGCCACCTCGCTGGCCGAGTACGCCGACCGGATCGACCGCCGCGCGCACACCCCCCTGCACCTGATCACCGAATCCGAGTTCCGGGCCGGCATGGCCCGGCTACGCCAGGCGGTCCGGGGCAGTGCCCCGGCACCGGTGGTCGACCACCTCGACCTGCTGGTGCTGCGCTGATCCGACCGGAGCGCGGATCAGCACAGGCCGAGGTGCCGCAGGTAGTCGTGCAGCGCGGCGGAGCCGGCCAACCGACGCAGGCTGCGTCGGTGCAGGTCCTGTTCCCGCCGGGCGAGTTCCGCGCGGACCCGCAGCGGGCTGCCGGTGCTCCTCAGCTCGTCCAGCACCGCCGTGATGATCTCGAACGGGTAGGCACCCCGGCGCAGCAGCGCCACCACCTGGGCCGCGCGCAGCTCGGCCTCGTCGTAGCGCCGGTAGCCGGTGCCCGGCTCGCGGCCCGGCCGGAGCAGACCACGCGCCTCCCAGGCCCGTAGCTGCGAGGTGCGGACACCCACCAAGTCGGCGACCGCGCCGACCCGGGCGGCCCGACGGGGCACCGGGACCGGCGGGGCGGAGGCGCTCACCACCGTCTCGAAGGCGCCGAGCACCCGACGGATCTCGGCACGTTCCCGGTCCAGTTCGGCGTGCCCGGCGTCCAGCGCGGCCAGCACCGTCGGCAGGTCACCCACGTGCGCCGCCGCCATGATCTGGCGGGTACGCGCCCAGCCGTGCCCGTCCGCGACCGTCCGCGCCACGGTCAGCGCCCGCTGGTGCGCCGCAGTGAAGATCCGGTAGCCGCTCGGTGTGCGCTCCACCGGCGGCAGCACCCCGAGATCGACGTAGTTGCGCACCTGCTGCACGGAGATGCCGACCGCTGCGGCGAGGTCGACCGCGCGCAGTCGCCCGGTCGTCCGTCGTCCCGCCACCGGTTCACCCTAGCGCCTCACGGTTGTTTGAGACTTTACGGCACCTTTCGCCGCTCGTAGGCGCTCACCGTCGACGAAAGTCTCCACGGGCAGGTCCATGAGACACTTGAACCTGGCCAGGCCATCCCAGCTCCTTCTTTCCGGGGCGGGAGTCCGTCCACGATCTCGCGAAGGGTTCGCATGCAGCAGCCAGCACGGTCCGCCGCCGACAGTCACGACGTGATCGAGGTACGCGGAGCACGGGAGAACAACCTCGACTCCGTCTCGGTCGACATCCCGAAGCGTCGCCTGACCGTCTTCACCGGCGTCTCCGGATCCGGTAAGTCGTCGCTGGTCTTCGGCACCATCGCCGCCGAGTCACAACGAATGATCAACGAGACCTACAGCGCGTTCCTCCAGTCGTTCATGCCCAACCTCTCCCGGCCGGACGTGGACTCGCTGCGCAACCTCACCCCGGCGATCGTGGTCGACCAGGAGCGGATGGGCGCCAACTCCCGCTCCACCGTCGGCACCGCCACCGACGCGTACGCGATGCTGCGCATCGTGTTCAGCCGGCTCGGCACCCCGCAGGTCGGTGGCGCCGGAGCGTTCAGCTTCAACCTCGCCGAGGGCATGTGCCCCGCCTGTGAGGGCCTGGGCCGCGTCTCCGACCTCGACGTCAACGAACTCGTGGACGTGGAGAAGTCCCTCAACGACGGCGCGGTCACCGTGCCGAACTTCGCGGTCGACACCTGGTACTGGCAGACCATCGTCGGCTCCGGTCTCTTCGACCCGGACGTCAAGCTCCAGGACTTCACCCCGCAGCAGTGGGAGGACCTGCTCCGCAAACCGGCCACGAAGATCAAGGTGGGCGGCACGAACCTCACGTACGAGGGTCTGATCGTCAAGGTGCGCCGGCTCTACCTGGCCAAGGACCGGGAGTCGATGCAGCCGCACATCCGCGCCTTCGTCGACCGGGCGGTCACCTTCACCACCTGTACCGACTGCGACGGCACCCGGCTCAACGCCGCCGCGCTCTCCTCCCGCGTCGCCGGACGCAACATCGCCGAGTGCGCCGCCATGCAGATCAGCGACCTCGCCGCGTTCGTCCGGGGCATCGAGGACTCCTCGGTCGCCCCGTTGACCGGGAACCTGCGGGAACTGCTGGACTCGCTGGTCGAGATCGGTCTGGGCTACCTCAGCCTCGACCGCGAGTCGGCCACCCTCTCCGGCGGTGAGGCGCAACGGGTCAAGATGGTCCGGCACCTCGGGTCCAGCCTCTCCGACATCACGTACGTCTTCGACGAACCCACCGTCGGCCTGCACCCGCACGACATCGCCCGGATGAACGACCTGCTGCTGCGACTCCGGAACAAGGGCAACACGGTCCTCGTCGTCGAGCACAAGCCGGAGACCATCGCGATCGCCGATCACGTGATCGACCTCGGTCCCGGGGCGGGCACCGGCGGCGGCCGGATCTGCTACACCGGCGACGTGGCCGGGCTGCGCCGCTCCGACACCCGCACCGGCCGGCACCTCGACCACCGGGTACGCCTGCGCGAACAGGTCCGTACCCCCAGCGGACAGCTGGCCATCCGCCACGCCGACCTGCACAACCTGCGCGACGTCAGCGTGGACGTCCCGCTCGGCGTGCTGACCGTCGTGACCGGGGTGGCCGGCTCGGGCAAGAGTTCCCTGGTGCACGGCTCGCTGCACCGCCGCGACGGGGTGGTCGTGGTCGACCAGGCACCGATCCGGGGCTCGCGGCGCAGCAACCCGGCCACGTACACCGGCCTACTCGACCCGGTCCGCACCGCGTTCGCCAAGGCCAACGGGGTGAAGGCGGCGCTGTTCAGTGCCAACTCCGAGGGCGCCTGCCCGACCTGCAAGGGCATCGGGCTGGTCTACACCGACCTGGCGATGATGGCGGGCGTCGCCTCGGTCTGCGAACGGTGCGAGGGTCGGCGCTTCACCGACGAGGTTCTGACCTACCGGCTGCGCGGTCGCACCATCAGCGAGGTGCTCGGCATGTCGGTCAGCGAGGCGCAGGACTTCTTCCCCGGCGGTGCCGCCCGGGTGGTCCTGGACCGGCTCGCCGACGTGGGGCTGAGCTACCTCACCCTGGGCCAGCCGCTGACCACCCTCTCCGGCGGCGAACGGCAGCGGCTCAAGCTGGCCATCCACATGGCCGAGAAGGCCGGCACGTACGTGTTGGACGAGCCGACCACGGGCCTGCACCTGGCCGACGTGGACCAGTTGCTGGCGCTGCTCGACCGGCTGGTGGACGCCGGCAACACGGTCATCGTCATCGAGCACCACCAGGCGGTGATGGCGCACGCGGACTGGCTGATCGACCTGGGGCCGGGCGCCGGTCACGACGGCGGACGGGTCGTGTTCACCGGCACCCCCGCCGACCTGGTCGCACACGGCGACACCCTCACCGCCCGGCACCTGCGCGAGTACGTGGCCCGCTGACGGACGTGCCCCGCCCGGCACCGTCGCATCGCGCGGGTGCCGGGCGGGGCACCCCGATCAGGGTCGTCGGCGGAGTGTCAGGTCAGACGACGCAGCCAGCGACGTTGCCAGGGAGTCTCGACCGCGCGGGGCCGGTAGGCCGCCCGGACCCAGTCCACCGCCTGCTCGGCGGGCAACCCGTCGAGGATCGCCAACGCGGCCAACGCGGTGCCGGTCCGACCCGTACCACCCCGGCAGGCCACCTCCACCCGCTCGCCCGCGTATCCCCGGCGCAATGCCTCCCGCAGGGCCTCCAGGGCGTCGGCGCGGTCCACCGGTATCCAGAAGTCGGGCCAGCGCACCCGGCGGTGCGCCCATGCGGGCGTCGGGCCGGGAGCCAGCAGCAGGCTGAAGTCGGCCGGGGTGGCCGGGTCGGCGATGCGTCGCCCCCGCACCCGTACGCCGCCGGGCAGCGTGACCACCCCGGTCTGCGCGGCCCAGTCCTGCGGCTCGGCGCTCACCACCGGTGTCCCGACTGGTCCGGACGCCCCTGGTCCGGCACGGGCCGGTCGTCAGCCCAGGTGCGCTGGTCGGTCCCGGGCCGGTCGTCTGCCCACCCGGGGTGCTGGTCCGCCATGGGCCGATTATCTCCCCAGGCGTGGTGCTGGTCCATCACCGGCTGGTTCTCGGCCCACCCACGCTGCTCTGCCACCGGCCGGTCCCCCCAGACACTGTGCTGGTCCGCCGCAGGCCGGTTGTCGGCCCACCCACGCTGGTCCGCCACCGGCCGGTCCTCCGCCCAACCCGGCTGGTCGGCCACGGCCGGGTTGTCGGCCCACCCACGCCGGTCCGCCACGGGCCCGTCGTCCGGCCGGACGCGCTGGTCGGTCACGGGCCGGTCGTCAGCCCAGGCGCTGCGGTAGATGGTGCCCCGTCCCTCCGGGTCGGGGGTCCCGGTCGGCGCGGTCTCGGCCACCGCGGACGCGGTGTCGTTGGCGCGGAGCCCGCCGGTCCGCCGGGAGCGCCGCAACCGGGTGACCACGAACCACACCAGCCCGACGAGGCAGGCCACGATGACCACTTTCTGGAGGATGCCGGCGTACCCCTCGACCAGGTGCCAGTTGTCGCCGAGCAGGTAACCGGCCATCACGAACGTGGTGTTCCAGATCAGGCTGCCGAGCGTGGTGTAGAGCGTGAAGGTGAGCAGCGGCATCCGTTCCACGCCCGCCGGAATGGAGATCATGCTGCGGAAGATCGGGATCATGCGGCCGAAGAAGACGGCCTTGACGCCGTGCCGGAGGAACCACTCCTCGGTCCGGTCGACGTCGCTGAGCTTGACCAGCGGCAGCTTGGCCGCGATCGCCCGGGTCCGCTCCCGCCCCAGCGCCGCACCGATCCAGTAGAGCGCCAGGGCACCGACCACCGAGCCGAGCGTGGTCCAGAAGATCGCCGCGACCAGGCTCATCCGGCCCTGTGCGGCGGCGAAGCCGGCGAGCGGCAGGATCACTTCGCTGGGGATGGGCGGGAAGAGGTTCTCCAACGCCACGGCCAGCCCCGCCCCCGGGGCACCGAGTCGCTCCATCAGGTCGGTGACCAGGCCGACCAGGCCGTCCTCGGGTGGTGCGGACTGGCCGACGACGTCGGCGGCAGACGGAGCATGCGGGGCATGAATCATGGCCCACACGCTACGAACTCACGCGGGGAATCGCACAATCACCCGTCGATCCAGGACCGAGCGACCTCGGAGAGCGATCGGCACCAGGGCCGCCTCGTCCCACACGCCCTGTCACCGGTCGCTCTAAGCTACTCGGCATGAGTGGCATTCCCGCGCGCAGCCCGCTGCGGATCGCCGTCGCCCAGCCGCCGTGCGTGGCCTATGACGTCGAGGCGAACGTGTCGGCACACGCCGCGCTGGTCCGGGCCGCGGCCTCCCGGGTGGTGGTCTTCCCCGAACTCTCGCTGACCGGGTACGAACTGGACGCGCCGGCGCTCGACCCGACCGACCCGCGGCTGACACCGCTCGTCGAGGCGTGCGCCCAGACGGGGACGCTGGCGCTGGCCGGCGCGCCGGTGGCCGGTGAGCACATCGCCACCCTCGCGGTGGACCACACCGGCGCGCGTGTGGCGTACCGGAAGATGTCGCTCGGCACGGTGGAGGCCCGGCGGTTCGCGCCCGGCCCGGAGCCGGTCGTGCTGACCGTCGACGGCTGGCGGCTGGGCCTGGCGATCTGCAAGGACACCGGCGTGCCGGAACACGCCGCCCGGACCTGCGCCCTCGGCGTCGACGTCTACGTCGCGTCGGTCGTCGACCACGCTGCCGACACGGCGGTCCAGGACGAGCGGGCGCTACGGATCTCCACCACGCACCGGGTGGTGGTCGCGACGGCGAGCTTTGCCGGCTCGACCGGCGGTGGCTTTGTGGAGACCGCCGGGCGCTCGGCGATCTGGGCGTCCGACGGCGCGGTGCTGGCCCGCGCGGGCACGACGCCGGGCGAGTTCGCCCGGGTCACGCTCACCTGAGGCCGGTCAGTCGTCGTCCTCGTCGTCGAGTGAGTCCTCGACCTGGTCGAGCAGCCGCTCCAGGCGGTCGGCGAAGTCGGCCGGGACGCGGCCGCGTTCCACCTCGTCGTCGAGGCGGTCACGCACCTTCTCGATACGCTTCTCGCGGTCCTTGGGCTTACCGGTGGCGAGTTCGGCCAGGTCCTTGCGCAGCCGGTCGGCGACCTTGCGGTCGATGTCGCCGGTGAACTGCCCCTCGACGAGCAGCGCGATGAGTTCGCCCGCGGTCTGCCGCAGGTTGACCGGCTCGGGTCGGCTGGTCGACGGCGTGGGGCTGGGTCGTGGGGCGGCAGACGTCGGCGGGGGCGCGGAGGTCGGCGGCGGCGCGGCCGGAGCGGTGCTGGGCGTTGCCGCCGGCACTCCGTCGCCGCCGCCACTCAGGGCGACCGCCGTACCGACGCCGACCACCAGGGCCAGACCGGTCGCGACCACCGCCCCGACCGGGCGTCGGGGACGCCGTGGGCGGCCGGGAAGGCCCCGGACCGGACTGTCCGGCGTGGACCGGGCGCCGGAGGGCGGTCGGGCCGTCGCCGACCAGGTGCCGGTCCGGTCGACGAGCGTCGACGGGTGTGCGTCGGCCGCCGTGCGGGCCCCGGTGGACGGGTCCACCGGGGCGGTGGCCGTGACGATCGGCAGCACGGTCGTGGCCGACGAGGGCGCACCGCTCGCGCCGGCGGCGAACCGCGCCGCCAGTTGGCCCGCCGTGGGGCGGCGCCCCGGATCGGGATCGAGGCAGGCCAGCATCAGGTCGGCCAGCTCGGCCGGCAGGCCGGGTACGCGCGGCGGCGGCACCGGACGGCGGTTGGCGTGCACCACCAGGGCGTCCTCCCAGCTGTGCACGGGCAGCGGGGGTTCACCGGTGACGGTGCGGTAGAGCAGCGCGCCGAGGGCGTACACGTCGCTGGCCGGGTCCGGGGCCCCGGACCCGAAGCGTTCCGGCGCGGTGTACGCGGGCGTACCCATCATGGGCTCGCCGGTCGGGCCGGGACCGGGGTGCGGTGGCCCGGCCGGCGCGGCGATGCCGAAGTCGAGCACCTTGGCGCCGGTCTCGGTGAGCATCACGTTGCCCGGCTTGATGTCGCGGTGCACCACGCCGATGCGGTGCGCGGCGGCCAGGGCGGCGGCCACCTGCGCGGCCGTGCGCAGCGCCGACGGCCAGGGCAGCGGGCCGTCGGCGAGCCGGTCGGCGAGGTTCTGCCCGTCGACGAGTTCCATGACCAGGAACGGCACCACCGTGCCACCGGCGAGGGCGGCCTCGCCGTAGTCGTAGACCTGGGTGACGTGCGGGTGGGTCAGGCGTGCCGCGGCGCGGGCCTCACGCCGGAGGGCGGCCCGCAGGTCCGGGTCGACGGCGAACGAGCCGGCGAGGACCTTCACGGCGACGGGACGGCCGAGGATCTCGTCGTCGGCCCACCAGACCTCGGACATCCCGCCCAGGCCGATCCGGTCACGCAGCACGTAGCGGTCGTGCAACCGCAGGCTGGAGGTGAAGGCTGACATCGGTCCCAGTCTGCCTGGTGCACCGCCCCGCACACCACCCGAGCGGCCTGGTCGGCAACGGTCCGGGGATCGCGGACCCGCCTCGCCGCTCCCGCCCCGTCGCCGGCCGCTCCTACCGGACGCAGTTCGTCGGACTGGGCAACGCGGGCGGTTGGATCTGGTCGGCGAGCCGGCGCAGCGCCGTGGCGGCGCGGCGACGACCGGCGGCGAAACGCGCGGGGCGGGGCGGATCGGGACGGATCGGCGCGTCCGGCCGGGCGGAGTTGACGTGGCGGGTGACCGCGTCGATGGCGAACACGAAGCCGGTCGGCTGTTCCATGGTTCAGCTCCTCGGGGCAGGTCCGGAACTGGTCCGGACGACCAGCGTGGTGGGCAGCAGGATCTGACGCGCACGGGCGTCCCCGGGCGGGTCGAGGAGCAGTTCGGCGGCGGTGCGGCCCTTCTGCTCGGCGGGTTGGCGCACCGTGGTCAGGCCGGCCGTGGCGGCCTCGGCGATGTCGTCGAAGCCGGTGACGGAGACCTGTCGCCCCCGCCCGCCCTGCTCGCGCAGCGCGTCGAGCGCGCCGAGGGCGAGCACGTCGGAGGCGGCCAGCACCGCAGTGGGTGGTTCGGCCAGGGCGGCCAGCGCGCGGGCGGCGGTGGCCCCGGCGTCCCGGGTGTTGTACTGGGCGGTGAGCACAGTCAGGTCGGTCCAGGGCACGTCGGCGGTCGCGAAGGCGTCGGCGAAGCCGGCGAGTCGGTCGCGGGTGGTGGGGTGCGGCACGTCGGCCACGTCGGCGACGCGTAGCAGACCGGTGTCGGCGCGCGGCAGGACGTCGTGGCCGAGCAGCGCGACCCGTCGGTGGCCGAGGTCGACCAGGTGTGCGGCGACCGAGCGAGCGGCGGCCCGCTCGTCGATGCCGACCCACCGGTCGTCCGCGCGGGGCCGCGACGAGGTGGTGACGAAGGGAAGTCCGCGACCACGGATGGTGTCGAGAATGCCTTCCTCACCTCCGGCGCAGTAGACGCAGAACCCGTCGGCGGCGGCGTTCTCCACCGCCCGCCGGGCACCGGCCGGGTCCGGCGGCAACGGCACCAGCAACAGGCTGCTGTCGTGACGTTCGGCCGCCTCGGCGACGCCGGTGACGAACCGGACCGCGAAGGGATCGGTGAACGCGTACGACAGCCGCGAGGTGAACAGCACGCCGATGGCGCCGACGAAGCCCCGGCGCAACGATCGTGCGGTCGGGTCGGGCCCGGGATAGCCCATCTGCCGGGCGGCTTCCAGGATGCGTGCCCGCAACTCGGTGGAGAGCTGGTCGGGACGGCTGTAGGCGTTGGAGACGGTGCTGCGCGAGACACCGACCGCCTCAGCGACGGCCCGCAGGGTCGGTTTCATGCGCCACCCCGTTCTGGATCGATTCAGTAACTGGATCGATCCAGAGATTAGCCAGCAGTTCGTCAGGTGTCAATCCACGCCACCCCGGCGCGGATCGGTCAGCTGGGGTCGAGGTCGGCGATCATCCGTTCCAGGATCTCCGCCGTACGCTCCGGCGGCTCGGCCTCGACACAGAGCCGCTCCATCGCCACCGCGTAGAAATCGAGGTCCTCGCGCTTGTCCAGATAGATCGCGCTGGTCAACTGCTCGATGTAGACGATGTCCGGCAGGTCCTGGTCGCCGAAGCGCAGGATGGTGAACGCGCCACCGGCGGCGGCGTGCCCACCGGCGGCGAACGGGATGACCTGCACCCGGACGTTCGGCGTCCGGGTGGCCTTGAGCAGGGCCTCCAACTGGCCCCGCATCACCTGCGGGCCACCGATCGGACGGCGCAGCGCCGCCTCGTCGACCACCGCCCAGAGCCGGGGCGGCTTGGCCCGGTGCAGCACCTCCTGCCGACGCATCCGCAGGTCCACCCGGCGGTCGATCTCCGCCGGCGAGGCCTGGCCGTGCCCGAGCAGCACCACGGCGCGGGCGTACTCGCGCGTCTGCAACAGGCCCGGCACGAACTGCACCTCGTAGCTGCGGATCAGCGCCGCCGCCGCCTCCAGGCCCAGGTACGACTGGAACCACGCCGGCAGCACGTCGCCGTAGCGGTGCCACCAGCCCGGGTTGTTGGCGCCCCGGGCCAACTTGAGCAGCGCGCCGCGCTCCTGTTCGGCGGTGACGCCGTAGAGCGTGAGCAGGTCGGCGACGTCGCGTTCCTTGAACCCGACCCGACCCAGCTCCATCCGACTGATCTTCGATTCGGAGGAGCGGATCTCCCAGCCGGCCTTCTCCCGGGTGACCCCGCGCGACTCCCGCAACCGCCGCAGTTGGGCACCCAGCAGCATCCGCAGCACGGTGGGGCCCGCCGCCGGACCCTCCTCCGCGGAAACCATGGTCACCTGCCGCCCTCCGCACGCCGTCGTCGTCGATCGAACCGACGGACCGGTCCGACCGACGTGTAAGCATGCCATGAACCATCAGTGAGATGAACCTCCGTCCCGCGCGCGGCGAATCCCAGCCGTGGGATGGACGGTCAGTCGATCAGATGGTCGAAATCCCCGTCCCGGGCGCCGAGCACGAACGCGGCGATCTCGTCCACGGTGTAGATCAGCGCCGGCCCCTCCGGGTGGCGGGAGTTGCGCATGGCGATCCCCGCCCCCTCGGGCAGTTCCGCCAGCTCGACGCAGTTTCCACTGGGATTGCTGCGCTGGCTCTTCTGCCAGACGAGGGGAGGCAACTGGGCGACGGGAACGCCGTTCGGGGGCTGCTGCATGGTGGCGTCGGTTCTCTCCGGTAGGCGCCGGTGCCGTGGGAGGAGCGGTAGCGGCAAAAGGGATGGAGTCAACTCATCTGCACGTGCATCTGCTATTGCATCTGCAATGGACAGCGAGCATGATAGCGCAAGTGAGCGGTGCCCATCCGCTCACTTTCTGTCACGCGATCTCGGCCGCCACCAGGGGAAACGAGGTGTCTGGCACACACCCGTCGGCCGGAAGCGGGACGTGCTCGCGGCGAAGGGAGAGGTGCGTGCCGGATCCGCTCACTGTCGCGTCCGGTATCTGCGCCGTCGGTGCCCTGCTCTCCTCCTGGCAACTCGGACGTCGGGCCGTACGCGCCGAGACGGAGATCGGCCGCCTCCAGGCAGAGCTGACCGCCGAGCGGCACGCCGCCAGCCACGATCCGCTGACCGGCCTACCGAACCGGCGTGCCTTCTACCGCCTCGCCGCCACACTGCTCACCGACAGCGCGGGCCGCCCGCTGGTCGCCGTGGTGCTGGACGTGGACGACTTCAAGCAGATCAACGACCGGTACGGACACGCCGCCGGTGACCACGTGCTGATCAGCGTCGCCGAGCGGCTGGCCACCTTCGCCGGGGACAACCTGGTCGCCCGGCTCGGCGGGGACGAGTTCGCCGGGCTGCTGGCCACCCCCACGGTGGACCGCCGCTGGATCGACCACGCCACCCGACGGCTCTGCGACATGCTCGCCGCACCGATCCCCCTGGGCACCGTCACCCTCCGGGTGACCGCCTCGGTCGGCCTCGCACCGGTGCAGGGCGCGCAGCTCAACGAGGCCCTCGACCGGGCCGACGCGGCGATGTACGAGGCCAAGGGCATCGGCGCCGGCCGGGCCCGCCGGGAACTGCGCGACAGCCCCCACCTCGCCGAGTGCTGACCTCCGTCCCGGAATCGGGGCGTGACCGTGCCGAAGGCGGGTAACGGACCGGAATCAGCGGAACGACGGCCGGAGGGACGATCGTGGCGAACATCCGGGCCCTGGTGCTCAACTGCACCCTCAAACGCTCACCGGCGCCCTCCAGTTCCGAGGCGCTCGGGCGCGAGGTCCTCGACGCCCTCGCCGAACAGGACGTCGAGGGCGACCTGGTCCGCGTCGTCGACCACGACGTCCGGTTCGGTGTCTCCACCGACGAGGGCGACGGCGACGGCTGGCCGGACATCCGGGCGAAGCTGCTCGCCGCGCAGATCCTGGTGATCGCCACGCCGATCTGGCTGGGGCAGCCGTCCAGCGTGTGCAAGATGGTGCTGGAACGGCTGGACGCCGAACTCGCCGAGACCGACGAGCAGGGCCGGTTGCTCACCTACGGCAAGGTCGGCGCGGTGGCCGTGGTCGGCAACGAGGACGGCGCACACCACACCATCGGCCAGGTGCAACAGGCGCTCAACGAGGTCGGCTTCACCTGCCCGGCGGCCGGGGCGACGTACTGGGTCGGCGAGGCGCTGCACAAGACCGACTACCTCGACGTACGCCCGAAGCCCGACACCACCGGCCGGACGACCTCGGCGCTGGCACTCAACAGCGCCCACCTCGCGCGACTGCTCGCCGAGCAGCCGTACCCGCCGCCGGACACCCGGCACGCGGCCACCCGCCCCGAATCGGGCTGAGCGCCGGCGGGAAGGTCACTGCCAGCCGTACCCGGCGCGCAACGCCTGGCCGACCCGGTCGAACCGGGCCCGGTCCAGCACGGCGCCCTCCCGGCGGATGCCGTCCTCCCGCATGGTCAGCACCCGGTCCAGCCGTACCCAGCTGGGCCGCTTCTCCCGGTCCCACTCGCCGGGCCCGAGCGCCAGCCAGTGCCGTTCGCCGTCACGGTCGCTGCGGCTGGACAGCATCAGCGCGAACAGCGTCCGGCTGTGCCGTCCGACCACCAGCACCGGGCGGTCCTTGCCCTGCCGGGGATCGTCCTCGTAGGACACCCAGGTCCAGACGATCTCGCCCGGATCGGCCTGACCGTCCGGCTCCGGGGCGTACGACAGCACGCGGCGTTGCAACGCGGTGACCTGACGCGGTCGCGCGGTCTTCGCCGGGGTCGGCCCGCTACGCCGGGGACCCGGGATCACCGCGCCGACACGGGCCGCCATACTCCTCAACAGACCTGCCACGGCGGCAGCCTATCCGCTGCCCCCGACCGCCCCACGGGCAGGGAGACACCACCGGGCCGCGAAACGGTCCGCCCGGCCGGGCGCGCCGGGTGGCGGCAGGTCCTCCCCCGCCCCGAGGCCGGTGCCGCGTCAGGGCAGGCGTCCGCCCGGCCCGTCGAACGGACCACCCGGCGAGGTCCGCAGGCGCGCCACCAGTTGCCGGAACTCGTCCACGGTGACCGTCTCGCGCAGCGTGGCGAAGACCGCCTCCGCCCCGGCCGAGGCAGTCGGGGCGTCCACGCCGGCCCGCTGGGCCACCCGGCGCAGGAACTCCGCCGGCCGGGTCGGACCGGATCCGGCGGGCAGTTCGCCGGTCAGCTCGTCCGGCAGGTACCCGGTCGGGTCGGCGGTCGTCGCCGCGCCCGCCATCCGCTCGACGACGGTGTCCAGCACCGCACGGGCCACGGCGGCGGCCTGCTCGGACGGCAGACCCGACCGGCGCGACACCGCGGCGACGAATAGGGGAAACCGCACGGCGCCCTCCTGTCGTCGGCGCCGCGCCGATTACCCCCGGCACCTCCCGACAAACCGCCCTGGGCGGGTAAGCAGGGGTCCCCTGCTAACGCCTGGTGTATAGCAGGGGACCCCTGCTTACCCGCGGCGCGCGCCCGACGGAGTTCAGCTTGCGGGGTGTGCCGGGCCCGGTGCGGTCGCGGGCACGGGTTGTTCCGGGAAGCCGCTCTCCGGTGTCCGGGGCGAGCGGGCCTCGCGCCAGCACGCCGCCCGCCGCGCGTCCACGGTGTAGCAGAGTTCCCGTGGCGCCTCCGGCCGCCCGTCCACCCGGGCGAACGGAAGTCCCCGACCCGCGTAGTCGTAGTGCGCCTTCAACAGCCGGGTCAGTCCCGCCATCGCCCCGACGATCTTCTTGCGCGGACGGCCGGTGGCCTGGGCCAGGTCCCGCACGGTGAACAGCCGGTCGGGGGCGGCGGCGAGCGCGTCGAGCACCGCGGCCACCGTCCGGTGGGTGGCGCTGCGTCCCCGGCTGAGCCGACGCAGGTCCTCGACCGTCCAGTCGGCGACGGGCGGGCCCGGCGGCGAGTCGATGCGGGTACGCGGCGGACCCGAGCGCTGGCCGGCGTCGAGCTCGGCCAGCAGGCGCGCGACGTGCGGCACGTACGCCAGGGGCACCGCCACCAGGACCATCCCGTCCGGTGCCGTACCCGTCGGCGGGGCCGGCGCCCACCCGGTCGTCGGCGGGTACGGCGGCGGTGCGGGGGCGGTCACGAGGTCGGACGGATGGCCGGGGCCGCGGCGGGCACGAACCGGTAGCCCAGGCCGCGTACGGTCACGATCACCGGAGGTCGGTCGCCGTCGAGGGCGAGACGCCGACGCAGTCGCTTGATGTGCACGGTCAGCGTGTTGGAGCTGTCGTCGGGAAGCCCGCCCCACACGGCGGTGAGCAACTGCTCGCGGGTGACCGTACGCTCGGCGTGGCTCATGAAGAAGTAGAGCAGCTTGAACTCCTTCAACGGCAGGGCGATCGCCCGACCGTCCAGGCTCACCTCGAACGTCGCCGGGTCCACCCGCAGGCCACCGAGTTCGATCGGCGGGTCGAGCGCGCCGGAGGTGTCCGGGCGGATGGCCCGCAGGATCGGCAGGACCTCCTCGGCCCGGTACGGACGCCGGACACCGGCGGTGGCACCCGCCTTGAGCGCGGCCACGGCCACGCCCCCGTCGTCGTCGCCCACCCCGACCACGGTCGGGATACCGGCCCGACCGGCCAGCAGCCGTACCAGGTCTGCGCTGCTCATGGTGGCCAGTCCGGCGGCGACCACGGCCGCGTCCGGTTGCAGGGCGCCGGTGGCCAGCAGCGCCTCCGCGGCATGCGGGAAGTGGTGCCCGCGTACCCGGTGGTCGGCCAACTGCGCGACCAGCGCGGCGCCGACGCTCTCGTCGTCGTCCACCACGAGCAGCACGAATCGCCCGTCGGCTCGGTGGTCACCCCTGGTGGCCTCGACGAGGATGTTCATCGCACACCGGCTCCGGTTCAGGTTCGGGCCCGGCGCGACGTCGACACGCCGCGCAGGACGGTCCGCCGCACGGCAGGACGGCGTGCGGCCCGCCGTTGCACCGTCGCTCCGGCTCAGCCGAAGCGGCCGGTGATGTAGTCCTCCGTACGCTTGTCGGCGGGGTTGGTGAACAGCTTGCCGGTCTGGCTGAACTCGACCAGGCGGCCGTGCCGCACCTGCTTGTCGTCCACCTCGGCGGTAAAGAACGCGGTGTAGTGGCTGACCCGGGCGGCCTGCTGCATGTTGTGCGTGACGATGACGATGGTGTAGTCGCTCGCCAGCTCGAACATCAGGTCCTCGATCTTGGCGGTGGCGATCGGGTCGAGTGCCGAGCAGGGCTCGTCCATGAGGATCACCTCGGGCTTGACCGCGATGGTCCGGGCGATGCAGAGCCGCTGCTGCTGGCCGCCGGAGAGCGCCAGGGCGCTCTTGCGCAGCTTGTCCTTGACCTCGTCCCAGAGCGCGGCGCGGGTCAGCGCCTCCTCGACGTGGTCGTCGAGCCGGCCCTTGATGCCGTTGATCCGCAGCCCGTACGCGACGTTGTCGAAGATGGACTTGGGGAACGGGTTCGGCTTCTGGAAGACCATGCCGATGCGGCGGCGGACCTGGATCGGGTCGACCTCCTTGGCGTACAGGTTCTGGCCGTGGAAGAGGACCTCGCCTCCCACCCGGGCGCCGGGGATCGGGTCGTTCATCCGGTTGAGCGCCCGCAGCACCGTCGACTTGCCGCAGCCCGACGGCCCGATCATCGCGGTGACCTGGTTCTGCTGGATCGGCATCGAGGTGCCCCGCACGGCCTCGTAGCTGCCGTAGAAGACGCTGACGTCGTGGAGCTGCATCACCGGTGCGGTCGACGACACGGTACCCGCGGCGGTGGTGCCGGGGGCGTGCACCGCGACGGACGGCCGGGTGGTGAGGTCGGTGTCGTTACTGGCCATGTCAGCGCTCCTTGATGGCGAACCGGCTTGCGATGAGTCGGGCGATGATCGTGAAGCCGAGCACGATCACGATGAGCGTCAGGGCGGCACCCCAGGCCCGGGACTGGGCCGCCTCGAAGGGTTGGCTGGCGTTGCGGAAGATCTGCGCGGGCAGCGCGGTGTTGGTGCCGTCGAAGAGGTTCCAGTTCGGCGCGAACACGATGCCGGTGACGATGACGATCGGGGCGGTCTCACCGGCGGCCCGGGCCACCGCCAGCAGCGAGCCGCTGGTGATGCCGGAGATCGCCGCCGGCAGCACGACGGTGAGCGTGGTACGCCACTTGCGCGCGCCCAGCGCCATGCTCGCCTGCCGCAGCTCCTCGGGGACCAGCCGGAGCATCTCCTCGCTGCTGCGGATCACCACCGGCAGCATCAGGCAGGCAAGCGCCAACGAACCGGCGAAGCCGGTCTGCTTGCCGACCATCAGCACCCAGGCGATGTAGATGAACACGCCCATCACGATCGACGGCACGCCGGTCATCACGTCGGCCATCAGCCGGATGATCCGGGCCAGCGGCTTCTGCTTGCCGTACTCGTTGAGGTAGATCGCGCCGAAGACGCCGAGCGGGATGGCCATCAGTGCGGCCATGCCGGTGATGGTGAGCGTGCCGACGATCGCCGCCGACATGCCACCGCCGTCGCGGCGGTAGGAGTTCGGGATGTCCTCGGTCAGGAAGGACAGGCTCATCACCCCGGAGCCCTTGGCGACGACCTCGTAGGTCACCAGGGCCAGCGGGACGACGGCGAGCAGCACGGCGGTCCAGATGGCCCCCGTCGCGAGGTGGTTGCGAAACCGCCGACGGCCGGAGAGGGCCGCCCTGGTCAGGTCGGGCCCGCCGGCTGCGGCCCGCTGGGCCGGTGGTGCGGTGACGGTCATTACCTGCTTCCCTTCATCCGCGCCTCGGCCCGGCGGACGACCACCTGGGCGAGCACGTTGATCAGTACCGTCATCGCGAACAGCACGACACCGAGGCCGATCAGGGCGGCGGTGAAGGTGCCGGTGGACTCGCCGAACTGCTGCACGATGACCGCGGCCATGGTGTTGCCGGAGGCGAACAGGTTGGCGGTGATCTGGGTCGAACCGCCGATGACGAGGGCCACCGCGATGGTCTCCCCCATCGCCCGGCCCAGGCCGAGCATCACCGCGCCGACGATGCCGCCGAAGCTGTGCGGGAAGACCGCGCCCCGGATCATCTCCCAGCGGGTCGCGCCGAGCGCCAGGGCCGCGTCCTTGTCGGCGCGGGGAACGGTGCCGAACACCTCGCGGGTGATCGAGGTGATGATCGGCGTCACCATGATCGCCAAGATGATGCCGGCGGTCATGAAGTTCCGGCCGCTGCTCACCGGGCCGAAGAGGCTGCCGAGCACCGGCACGCCGCCGAGCACGTCGTGGATCGCCTGGTAGATCGGGACCAGCGCCGGTGCGACGACCAGGATGCCCCACAGGCCGAAGACCACCGACGGCACGGCGGCCAGCAGGTCGATCACGGTCACCGCCGGGGCGCGCAGCCGCCGGGGCGCCAACTCGGTGAGGAACAGCGCGATGCCGATCGAGACCGGCACCGCGAACAACAGGGCGATCAGCGACGAGACAGCCGTGCCGAACGCGAACGACAGCGCGCCGAAGATGGCGTCGCCGGTCGCCGGATTCGGGTCCCAGACCCGCTCGGTGATGAAGCGCAGCCCCATCGCGTCGAACGCCGGCCACGCCTCGGTCACGGTGGTGACGAGGATCAGCCCGAGCACGGCCAGCACGAGCAGGCCGGTGCCCAGGGTCCACCAGGAGAAGACCCGGTCGCCGAGGGCGCTGGAACCGCTTTGGGCCAGCGTCGGCCGGGGGTCGGGGGACTTGGTTGTCACGGTCATCTTCACTCCAGCTCAGGTACCCCTGGTGGGGACGGGATCGTGTCGATCCCGTCCCCGGATGGAACGCCCAGCGATCTTGATCTGATCAGCCCTGGATCTTCTCGACCTGGGCCAGCGCCTTCTCCTTGAGGGAGTCCGGCAGCGGCGCGAAGTCGATCTCCGGAGCCAGGTCCTGGCCCTCGTTGAGCAGGTAGGTGAGGAAGCCCTTGACCAGCTCGGCCTTTGCGGCGTCGCCGTACGAGGTCTTGACGATGATGAAGGTCGGTGCGGTGATCGGGTACGAGCTGGCCCCGGCGGCGTCGAGCGGGTTGTAGCTCAGGTCCGCCTCGACCGCCGCGCCCTCCAGGCCGGCGGTGGTGCCCTCGATCGACGGCGCGACGAACTGGCCGTCCTTGTTCTTGATGGCGGCGAAGGTGAGCTGGGTGGCCTTGGCGTCGCTCAGGTCGACGTAGCCCACCGCGCCGTTGGTCTGCTTGACGATCTGCGCGACACCGGTGTTCTTCTCACCGCCCTGGGTGCTGGCCGGCCAGGCCACCGTGTCACCGCTGCCGAGCTTCCAGGTGGAGCCGGCGGCAGCCGCCAGGTACTTGGTGAAGTTGTTGGTGGTGCCGGAGCCGTCCGAGCGGTGCGCGACGACGATCGGCGTGCTGGGCAGCTCGACGCCCGGGTTGTCGGCCTTGATGGCGGCGTCGTCCCAGGTCTTGATGTCGGTCTGGAAGATCTTGGCAAGCGTCTCCGGGCTGAGCTGGAGCTTCTCGACGCCCTGGAGGTTGTAGGAGATCGTGATCGGCGCCGCCACGGTCGGCACGTAGAGGAACGAGTCGGCGGCCACGCCGTCGGTCTCCTTCACCAGGCTGTCGGTGCCGGCGAAGTCGACCAGGCCCTCACCGAACTGCTTCTTGCCGGTGCCGGAGCCGGTCGCGTTGTAGGTGACCGTGACGTTGGAGGCAACGCCCTTGAACTCTTCGATGACCTCTTGGTAATACGCGTCCGGGAAGCTGGCGCCGGAGGCGTTCAACGCGCCGGAGAGGTTCGCGTAGGCGCTGTCGCCGCCGCTTCCGCCCGGCTCCGTGCCGTTGTCATTGCTTCCACAGCCGGTAAGCGCGAGCGCGGCAAGCGCGACGCCGGCGAGGACGCGCCGCGAGAGCACGTTGCGGTTCACCAGGTAAGCCTTCCTATCGGGGTGCATCAGCCCGTCCGGGCCGTACGCGAGTCAAGGTAGGAGGCGCAGGTAGCCGGACTCCCGGAGCCAGGTGAACGAAAAGTGAACTTGACGGCTCGACCGGTGGCCGGACCGGAGTCGGGATGTGACGTTCCGGGGGCGACGTGCCGGATGCCCGGAATGGGACCCCGGTCAGAGCCGGATGGTGCCCGTGGCCAGGTAGACGACCTGCCGCGCCACGTTGACCGCCTGGTCGGCGTACCGCTCGTAGTAGCGGCCGACCAGCGCCAGGTCGATGGCGGACTCCACCCCGTACGGCCAGCCGGCCACGAGCTGCGACAGCAACCGCTGCTGGGCGGCGTCGACCTCGTCGTCGTCGAGCCCGAGCTGCATCGCGTCCAACCGGTCGCGGGTGGCCAGCACGACGGCGGTCTTGTCGGCGATCCGGGCCGCCGCGTCGGCCATCTCGGTCATCACCGGGACCGCCGGTGCCGGAACCACACCCACCGGATACCGCATCAGGACCACCTTGGCGACATGCACCGCGAGGTCACCCATCCGTTCCAGGGCGCCGGCGATCCGCAGGGCGCACACCACCAGCCGCAGGTCGGACGCGACCGGCTGGTGCCGGACCAGCACCTGCGGGATCATCGCCTCGACCTCGGCCCGCCGCTGGTCGAGCACCGTGTCGGCGGTGATCACCGCGTCGGCGGCGCCCCGGTCGATGTCGAGCAGGGCGGTGCTGGCACCCCGGATCGCCGCGCTGGCGTCGCGACTCATCGCGGCCAGCACGCCGGTGAGTCGGTCGAGCTGCTCGTCGTAGCTGTCCCGGCTCATCGCGCCCCTCCGTCCGTCCAGGCCGTCCCACCCGCCGGTGGCACGTCACCGCCGCGCCGGGGGCAAGGCCCGGCCCGCAAAGCTACCTGCCGCGCGCATCCGTGGTGCCCGGCCCCGGCGGCGGTCAGTCGGCCAGCACGTCCAGCAGCAGTGCCGCCGTCCACCCGAAACTTGCCGAGCCGAGACCCGCGCCGGTCTCCGGGTGGAAGTACTCGTGACAACCGGCGGTCTCGACCAGCCCGATCATCGACGCCCGCAGGCCGGCGGCGAGTCGGTCCTGCCCGTGCGCCAGCAGGCCGTGCCGCACCAGCCAGTTCACGTTCATCCAGCTCGGACCGCGCCAGTAGCGCAGCGGCTCGAAGTCGGTCGCGGTGCGGTCGTGGCTGGGCAGCGGCCGATCCATCCCGGCGGCCAGACCGAAGCGCGCCGAGGTGGCCTCCGCCAGCACCGCCTCGACCTGCCGTGCCGGCAGGTCGGGCAGGATCAGCGGGGTCAGCCCGAGCACCGTCCGGGCCGGGGTCAACCGACCGGTGCGCAGGTCGCAGGCGTGGAACGTACCGGTGGCCGGGTCGTACAGCCGGTCCACCAACGCCGCGGTGATGCGGGTCGCGTTCTCCCGGTGCGGTCCGGGGTCGGCGTCGACCTCCCCGGCGATGCGCGCCAACGCGTGCTCGGCGACGCCCATCGCGGCGTTGAACAGCGGACACTCCACCAGGAACGGATGCCGCTCGGCAAGCCCCTCGTCGCGGTAACCCGCCGCCCGGTAGGCGGTGACGACGGCGACGTACCGCGCGTAGTCCAGGTCCGTCGGCCGGTGCGCGGCGGCGGCGTGCACGGTGTCGCGCCGCCGGTACGCCCGCATGACCGACGCCTCGGCGGGTACCGCAGCCAGCGGTTCGTCCCAGGCCGGGCTGTTGTCCAGACCGGACTCCCACGGGTGCACCACGGCGGCCAGCCCGGCCCCACCGACGTCGCGGTGGGTGGCGAGGTACCGCTGCTGCGCCACCAGCCGGGGATAGAGCCGCCGCAACGCGTCCCGGGCCTGCGGGGACGGCGCCCGCTCGTAGGCGTGCCAGGCGGCCAGCGCGTGCACCGGCGGCTGGACCAGACCCGAGGTGGCGACCGCAGGGGCACCCTCGACCTCGGTCGAGGCCCAGAAGACCGGCCCCGGGAAGTACGCGGTGGCGGGCACCGCCGGGTTGAACACGATGTGCGGCACCCGGCCGTCACGCCACTGGGCGTCGAAAAGGCTGGACAGCTCCGACCAGGCGCGCTCGGGCCGGACGTGGGCCCAGCCGATCGCGATGAACGCCGAGTCCCAACTCCACTGGTGCGGATAGAGGCTGCGCGACGGCACGGTGTGGTCGTGTTCCCAGTTGCCGTCCAGAGTGGCCCACGCCGACTGCCGGAGCGCGGCGTACCGCCCACTGGCCAGGTCGGCCGGGGCAGGGCTCGGCCCGCTCGACGGAACAGTCCGGTTAACCATGAGTCACATCCAGGTAGCGCTACGCTCCTCGCTAGGCTAGACGATCGTGGCACCAGTCACTGCGCACGGGGGCGCGCGAACGATCGACGCGAAGGAGCCCATCGATGCACCAGGGTCCGACGGGAACCGAGGGCGAGGACTACACACACCGGTTGCAGCAGCTCAGTGGCGCCCGGTGGAAGAGACTCCTGGACGTGCAGGCGCCGTACCGGTGGAACCTGCGACGGCTCGGCCTCGGCCGTACCCTCGATGTCGGGTCCGGGTTGGGCCGCAACCTGGTCAACCTGGGCGCCGGCGCGGTCGGCGTCGACCACAACCCGACCTCGGTGGCGCACACCCGCTCGCTCGGGCTGGAGGCGTACACCACCGATGAGTTCTTCGGCAGCGCGCACGCCCGCCCGGACGCGTTCGACTCCATGCTCGCCGCGCACCTGCTCGAACACATGCCGGCCGAGCAGGCCCGCGAGGTGGTCGCGTCGTACCTGCCGTTCGTCCGTTCCGGCGGCCGGGCGGTCTTCATCACCCCGCAGGAGCGCGGGTACGACAGCGACGCGTCGCACGTCCGGTTCGTCGGCTTCGCCGAGGCGGCCGAGGCCTGCCGCGAACTCGGGCTGACCGTGCTACGGCAGTACTCCTTCCCGTTCCCCCGCATCGCCGGGCGGGCGTTCACGTACAACGAGTTCGTGACCGTCGCCCGGCTGCCCTGAGGCCCGCCGGTTACGGTGGGCCCATGGGCAACCCGACCCGGTGGGCCACCGACACCGGCCCCGAGCACTCCCAGTGGTACGTCGACCGGTTCCGCCGCATGGCGGCCGACGGGATCGACCTGGCCGGGGAGGCGCGGCTGTTGGACGCGCTGGTGCCGCCGGGCTCCCGGATCCTCGACGCCGGCTGCGGCACCGGCCGGGTCGGTGCCGAGCTGGCCGCCCGGGGGCACACCGTGGTCGGCGTGGACGCCGATCCGGTCCTGGTCGAGGCGGCCCGCGCCGACCATCCGGGACCACGCTGGCTGATCGCCGACCTGACCGAGCTGGACCTCGCGGCGGCCGGCGAACCCGAGCCCTTCGACGCGGCCGTCCTGGCCGGCAACGTGATGGCCTTCGTGGCGGCCGGCACCGAGGTCGACGTGCTGCGGCGCGTCGCCGCGCACCTGCGCCCGGACGGGGTGGCGGCGATCGGATTCGGCACCGACCGGGGCTATCCGCTGCCCGACTTCGACGCCGACGTGGTCGCCGCCGGGCTACGCCTGGAGCACCGCTTCGCGACCTGGGACCTGCGTCCGTGGCGGGACGACGCCGACTTCGCCGTCACCATCCTGCGCCGCCCCACCCCATAACTGCCCTGAGGTGTAAGGAGGGGACCCTTCCTATACACCAGGCGTTAGTAGGGGGCCCTTCCTTGCACCGGACCGGGCTCAGTCGGGGGTGGCGGCCTGGCGGGCCGTCTCGGGGTCCAGGGAGGCTCCGGCGGGGACCAGGTCGACCACGCCCGCAGGCAACCGGACCGGTCGCACGTCGCCGTAGCCGAGCATGGCCGGTACGGCGGCGTCGGCCAGGACGTACCGCCGTCCGAGGTCGGTGACCAGCGAGACCGCCCCGCCGGTGGCACCGGGTGCGGCGACGGACTCGACCACCGCGCCACGTCCCGGCTCCACCACCACCTGCTCGGCCACCTGACCGGTCGGTCGGTGCGGGGCGGCGGCCGGCTCCGGCAGGGCCACGCCCAGGCGTACGTCGACCGGGCCGGTGTCGTCGCCGACCCGCGCGCAGAGCGTCGACGCGTCCTCGGTGGCCAGCGGCGGCGGCAGTTCGGGTGGCGCGCCGGCTCCGTTCGGGGCGAGGTCGTCGAGGTGCGGCAGGGCGGCGAAGCGACCGAGGCTGACCTGGTCCGGCTCGCGCTGGCCGGTCCGGGCCAGCAGCAGCGCGGCCTGCAACTCGGTGATGCCGGCCAGACCGTCGCGGAGCACCACCGCGTACTGCCGTCCGCCACCGGGGTTGCGCACCACCAGCGCGTCGCCGACCCGCGCACCGGCGACGCCGACGGAGCGGTCACCGAGGCCGGGTATCTCCAGCGGCTTCAGGTCCGTCCCGGCCGGGACGGCGTTGAGCAGGGCCGCAGCCACCGGAACGGCCCGCGCCCGGGTGACCGCCAACGCGGCCAGCACCCGGTCGGTGTCCCGGACCAGGTGCCGTCGCTGCTGCCAGAGCAGGTGCAGCGCGCCGTCGGGGGCGCGCAGCAGCAGGGCGTACGCGCCGAGCGGCCGACCGCCGTCGGCCGAGGCGCCGATCATGAGCACCGAGCGGGGCCGCTCGGTTCCGGCCGGGGTCGCCACCGACGAGCAGACCGTCCACGGCGCGGTGGTGAGCCGCCGGGTGTCCGGTAGCGAGTCGGGTGCGTCGCCGATGCCCAGCGGTACGCCACGCGGCACCCCGTCGAGCGAGCGGCGTGACACCACCACGGTTCTCGGCTGCTCCGCACCGACGATGAGCAGCGCCGACGCGTAGTTGCGCACCGGGTGCAGGCGTTGTTCGCGGTAGACGAACCGGGCACCGGACTCCTTCTCGACGATGACGGCGGCGGTGTCCCGCCACGTCGCGCCACCCCCGGTGAACAGGCCGTAGAGGGCGAACGCCCCCAACCCGACGACCGCCACCAGGACGCTGGCCAGCGCGGCACCGGCGAGCCGACGCATCGGTGACTGCACCGGGTCGGTCTCGCGCATCACCAGCGCCGCCACCACCCGCTGGAGGGTGAACTGGTACGAGTGGAGCTGGTCCTGCCGCGACGGCATGCGATCTCCTCCGCGCGAGACGGTCGGCGCACAGGATATGCGGCGTGTCGATGTCGCGTGGACCGTGCGTCACCACCCGTCGGCAACCGCGTAGCATCCGGCCGGTGAGCGTACGTTTCGAGGAACTGGCCTGGCGTCCGACCCCGATCGGTGAGATCAGCCTGCGCCGACGCCGGGACCTCCGTCTCGACCTCGACGTCTACGAGGTCAAACTCGACGACGAGTTCCTGATGTCGAGCCTCTTCACCGCCGGTGAGGTCGAGCTGGCCCGGTTGGGGCTGGCGCCGCTCGCCGGGACCGGTCTGGACGTGGCGGTCGGCGGTCTCGGGCTCGGGTACACGGCGCGGACCGTGCTGGCCGACGAACGGGTGGGCGCGTTGCTGGTGGTGGAGGCGCTCGAGGACGTCATCGACTGGCACCGGCGCGAGTTGTTGCCGTTCGCCGCCGGGCTGGCCACCGATCCGCGTACCCGGTTGGCCCGGGCCGACTTCTTCGCCCGGGTGGCCGGCGGGGAGGGCCTCGACCCCGACGCGCCGGGGCGTCGTTTCGACGCCATCATCCTGGACGTCGACCACTCCCCCCAGCATGTGCTGCACCCGAGCCACGCCGACTTCTACACTCCGGCGGGGCTGGGTCGCCTGGCGCGGTTGCTGCGGCCGGGCGGGGTGTTCGCGCTCTGGTCGGACGACCCGCCCGAGCCGGGGTTCGAGCGGGTGCTCGCCGAGGTCTTCCCGACCCACCACAGCCACGTGGTGCGCTTCGCGAACCCGCTGACCGGCGGCGAATCGGCCAACACGGTCTATGTGGCGCAGACCACGACCGGCCCCGACCTGGTCGGGCAGGCATGAGGCCGGGCCGGACGGGGTAGCTGACCAGGCAGGCCGCCCGGATCGTCCGGGCGACCTGTCCAGGAGGTGGAGATGCGTGCCCTGCTCTGGGTGGTCGGCGTGGTGGCCGGTGTGCTCGTCCTGCTCGGGCTGCTTCTCGAAGCGGTCCGTTGGCTGCTCATCATCGGTGTCATCGCGCTCGTCGCGGTGATCGTGCTGGCTTTCGTCAAGGGGCGACGGTCGGCCCAGAACTATCCGAGCCGCCGTTGACCGGCGGCTCGGAAGTCGGCGGTGTCAGACGCCGGCGGCGGCCAGCGCGGGCGTCGCCGGTCGGTCGTCCGAGGTCGTCTCGGTGCGGCGGCGGCGGTTCGGCAGGGCGAGGCGGAAGACCTTGCCCCACGCGGAGAGCACCTGTCGCGGCAGGGAGCCGGTGACGTACTTCAGGCCGTACTTGTCGAAGAGCGCCCGCACCTCGGGGGCGATCTCCTGGTAGCGGTTGCTGGGCAGGTCGGGGAAGAGGTGGTGCTCGATCTGGAACGACAGGTTGCCGGTCATGATGTGCATCAGCTTGCTACCGCTGATGTTGCCCGAGCCGAGCATCTGCCGCAGGTACCACTCGCCCCGGGTCTCCCCCTCGATCGAGGTCTTCTCGAAGGTCTCCACGCCCTTCGGGAAGTGCCCGCACATGATCACCGAGTGGCTCCACACGTTGCGGACCAGGTTGGCGGTGAAGGTCGCGGCCATGGTGTGGAAGAACGACGGGCCGGACAGCAGCGGATGGACCACGTAGTCCTTGAGCGCCTGGCGGCGGATCTTGCGGCCGACCGCGCGGAGCCGGGCCCGGAACTCCGGGCTCTTGTGCTTGCCGTCCTTGAGGTTGTTGGCCAGGTCGAGGTCGTACGCGGCGACGCCGTACTCGAAGAAGCAGGCGTTGACGAAGTTGTAGACCGGCTGGCCCAGGTAGGCCGGGTGCCAGGGCTGGTCCTCGTCCACCCGCATGATGCCGTACCCGAGGTCGTTGTCCTTGCCGACCACGTTCGTGTAGCGGTGGTGCAGCTCGTTGTGCGATTCCTTCCACTGCGAGGCGGGGGTGGCGTGGTCCCACTCCCAGCTCGTCGAGTGGATCTTCGGGTCGCGCATCCAGTCCCACTGACCGTGCAGGACGTTGTGCCCGATCTCCATGTTCTCCAGGATCTTGGCCACCGACAGACCCGCGGTGCCGATGATCCAGGCCGGCGGGAACAGCGAGAACAGCAGCACCACCCGGCTGCCGACCTCCAGCTTGCGCTGCGTCGAGATGACCTTGCGGATGTACGCGGCGTCCCGCTCACCCCGGGAGTTGATCACCCGCTCCCGCAGGGCGTCGAGCTCCCGGCCGAGGTTCTCGATGTCCTCGGCGGTGAGGTGCGCGATCGGGTTGTTGGCCTTCTTCTGGATCACGGTCACGGCGGCGGTTCTCCGATTCAGATCTCGAGTTCGCAGGGCCCGGCCGCGGCCGACACGCAGGTCTGCACGCGTACGCCGTCGCCCGGCAGGGCGGTGGTGAGCTGTCCGTTGCGCAGGTCGCGGACAGCGCCCTGGCGAAGAGGCAGCACGCAGCCGAAGCAGATGCCCATCCGGCAGCCGGAGGGCATCAGCACGCCGGCGTTCTCACCGGCGTCGAGCAGCGGGGTGGTGCCGTCGGCCGCCACCGTCACCGACGAGTTGGTGAAGGTGACCGTGCCGCCGTCACCGGCGGTGATGATCGTGGGTCGGAAGCGTTCGGTGTGCAGGCGCTCGACCTGCCCACGGGCCTCCCAGTGTGCCTCGGCCGCGTCGAGCAGACCGAGCGGGCCGCACGCCCAGGTCCGGCGCTCCAGGTGGTCGGGGACGAGCGTGTCGAGTTCGGCGACGTCCAGCAGGCCCTCGACGGAGGTGTGGCGCTCCACCAGCCGCAGGGCGCCGCGTGCGGCGAGGGCACGCAGTTCCGGGCCGAAGACCACGTCGTCGGCGGTCGGCGCCGAGTGGACGAGCACCACGTCGCTGCCGTCCAGCGCGCCCGAGCGCAGCATCCCGGCGACCGGGGTGATGCCGCTACCTGCGGTGAGGAACAGCACCCGCTCCGGCGCCGGCGAGGGCAGCACGAAGTCGCCGCGTGCCTGGTCGAGCTGCACCAGCGTGCCGGGGCGCGCCCGCCGCACCAGGTGGTTGCTGACCACGCCGTCGGGGATCGCCTTGACGGTCACCGAGATCGGGTCGGTGCGGCGGCCGGGTGCCGAGGTCACCGAATAGGCCCGCCACTGGCGTACGCCGTCCACGTCGACGCCGAGGCGCACGTACTGGCCGGGGACGTGGCCACGCCAGCTGCGGCCCGGCTGGATCAGCACGGTCGCCGCGTCCGCCGTCTCAGGGCGCACCTCGACGATCCGCCCGCGCAGGTCGGCGCTGGCCCGCAGCGGGGCGACCAGGTCGAGGTAGTCCCCGGGCAGTACCGGTGTGGTCACCGACTCGGCGAGTCGCCACAGACGGCGTCGAAGGGATACCTTGGCGCCGGGTCGCGGAACGGTGGCGGTCATAGAACGATGGTCGCCGTGTGCTGGGCATAAAATCTTGGCCGGCGAAGGTAAAGCGACCCATCCGTTTTGTGCGGGGAGAACAACGTGGCGGAAAGTTCCGGCACCAGCCACCGGGCGGCTCGCATCGAGTTGGACCAGCGGGTAGCCCGTGAGCTGCGCGAGCGCCTGCCGCTGGTCGCCGAACGGACCGTCACCGCGATCACGGCGGAGGTGCCCAGTTACTCCGGCACCCTGACCGGACAGATGCGGGACAAGATCGAGAACGCGGTGCAGATCGCGTTGGGCACCTTCCTGCAACTGCTCGAACGGTCCCACGGCGGCGATCCCAGCACACCGCTGGTCCCGGCGCTGGAGGCCGCGTACGCGCTGGGCAGCGGCGAGGCCCGGTCGGGTCGCAGCGTGGACGCGCTGCTGGCCGCGTACCGGATCGGCGCCCGGGTCTCCTGGCGGGAACTGGCCGCCACCACGGTGGCGATCGGGTCACCCGCCGCTGCGGTCGCCGAGTTCGCCGAGCTGATGTTCGCCTACATCGACGAACTCTCCGCGGCCAGCGTGGCCGGGCACGCCGACGAGCTGGCCAGCGTCGGGCGGGCCCGGCGGCGGAACCTGGAACGTCTCACCCAGCAGTTGCTCCTCGGCGAGCCGGAGGACGTGCTGGTGCGCAGCGCGGAGCGGGCCGACTGGCCGCTGCCGCAGACGCTGACCGTCGTGCTGCTGCCGCAGACGAAGCTGCGCGGCGCACTGGCCCTGCTCGACGAGCACACCCTGGAGAGCAACGAGGAACTGCCCGCCGGGGAGTCGGGCGCGGAGACCGCCGTGCTGCTCGTACCGGACATGCACGGCGACCGGCGACGGCAGCTCGCCCGGGTGTTGCAGGGCCGACGCGCCGTGCTGGGCCCGGCCCGCTCGTGGGCCCGGGCCAGTTCGTCCTACGAGCGGGTGCTGCGGCTCAACGCCCTGGGCATCGCGCCGCCCGACGACGGGGAGCCGGTGGACACCGAGCACCATCTGGCCGAACTGCTGCTCAGCGCCGACCCGGAGGCTCTGGCCGACCTGCGTGCCCGGGTGCTGCAACCACTGGCCGCGCTGCCCCCGGCCAGTGCCGAGCGGCTCGCCGAGACACTGCGCTCCTGGCTGCTGCACCAGGGGCGACGCGACGACGTCGCCGCCGACCTCTTCGTCCACCCGCAGACCGTCCGGTACCGGATGGGTCAGCTCCGCCAGCTCTACGGCGAGCGGCTCACCGACCCGCACTGCCTGCTGGACCTCACCGTGGCACTGGCGCTGCCGGCACCCGTCCCGCCCGCCGCGACCCCCTGAGCGACGCACCGACCCTCGCGGCGCGGTCGTGGTGATGTGTGTCGTGGTGATGTGTTAGGAAGGGTCCCCTGCTATGCACCAGGCGTTAGCAGGGGACCCTTCCTTGCACTGAGCGCGCGGTCATTCGAGCGTGCGCGGCCCGAGCAGGCGGATCTCCTCGACGTCCAGGTGCGCCTGCAACTCGCGCAGCACCACGTCGTCGATCTCCCGGGAGTCGCGCATCCGGGTGATCTCACGGCGCTTGTGGTCCAGCGCGGCCAGCCGTAGCTGACGCTCCGCCTCCTGGACGGCAGCCGTGTCGTCCTCCGGCTCGGCCTGGGCCGCGTCCAGGTGCCCGGAGTACTCGTCCTGGATCCGCCGCAGAATGTCCGCGTCGGCACCGATCCGCTCGGCGATGTCCGGCAGCGCGTCGAGGGTGACCTGGGTGGCGCGGACCCGCGCCTGCCGGCTCTCGTCCTCGCGTTCCGGGTCACCGGTGAGCCCCGCCCAGGTCAGCAGGAACGGCAGCGTGGTGCCCTGCACCAACATGGTCAGCAGGATCACCGCCGCCACGCAGAAGATGATCAGGTCCCGTTCCGGGACCCGGTCCCCGTCGATGCTGAGCGGCACGGCGAGCGCCGCCGCCAGCGAGACCGCGCCCCGGAACCCGGCCCACCCGGCGACGGTACGGACCCGCCAGTTCACCCGACGGCTGACCGCGACCGCACGTCGGTCCACCAGCCGGGCGACGATCGCGGTGAGGTGCAGCCAGAGCATCCGCACCGCCACCAGCACCACGGCCACCACCACCGCGATGGCGAGCGCACGCAGCAGCGACACGCTGGTGACGCTGCGTACCGCCCGGGGAATCTGCATGCCGACCAGCACGAAGAGTCCACCGTTGATGAGGAAGGTGGTCAGGTCCCAGAACGACAGCGCCAGCACCCGCGACCGGGCCCGGACCACGCGGGGACTGGCCGCGGTCAGCATCAACCCGGAGACCACCACCGCGAGTACGCCGCTCTCGTGCACGACGTCGGCGAGGAAGAACGCGGCGAACGGGGTGAGCACGCTGATCGCGCCCTCCCGCAACGGGTCGTCCAGGCGCTTGCGGATGAGGATCACCACGGTGCCGACCAGCAGACCGGCGGCGATGCCACCGAGGAACGACAGGCCGACCCGCTCGACGAGTTCGAAGACGGTCGGCGCGGCACCGCCACCGAGCAGCCCGAGCGCCACGGCGAACAGCACCAGGGCGGTGCCGTCGTTGATCAGGCTCTCGGTGTGCAGCGTGGTGAGCAGCCGCCGGGGCATCCGCTTGGCCAGCCCGGCGACGGCCGCGGCGTCGGTCGGGGCGAGCACCGCGCCGAGCACCCAGGCCACCGCCGGGTCGACGCCGAAGCGCTGCACGACCAGCGACACCACCACCATCGTGACGCCGACCAGCCCGACCGCCAGCAGCGTGATCACCACGATGTTCGCCCGGACCTCGCGCAGGCTGGTGGTCAGGCTCTCCCGGTAGAGGATGGCCGGCAGGAACAGCAGCAGCACCACCTCGGGGGGCAGGATGACGTGCGACAACGGCGGTAGCAGCGCCAGCAGCGCGCCCATGCAGATGAGCAGGACCGGTGGCGCGACCCGGTAGCGACCGCCGAGGGTGGTGCCGACCAGCACGGTGACGCCCAACGTGATGATCAGCAACAGCTCGCTCACGTCGCCCCCGTTCGTCGTCCACCACATGGTGGTACGCCGACCGGGCGTTCCGGGCGGATTCAGCCGACCCGCAGACGAGGGAGCCTGCCTAGCGGAGTGCTCCCCCGGCCAGGTCCTCCTCGATGCGCCGGGCGGCGGCGAGCAGCGGCGGCAGCAGTTCCCTGCGGATCGCGTCGAACGTGCCGCGGCTGGCGTGGGCGGAGACGTTGACCGCCGCGATCACGGTGCCGTCGTCGGCGCGTACCGGGGCGGCCAGCGACCGCAGCCCCTCCTCAAGTTCCTGGTCGACCAGGGCGTACCCCTGGGCGGCGATCCTGGTGAGGATGGTGCGCAGCTTGGCCGGGTCGGTGACGGTGCGACGGGTGAGCGGGCGCAGCGTCGCGGTGGCGAGGTAGTCGTCCAGCCACTGCGCGGGCTGTGCGGCGAGCAGCACCCGGCCCATCGAGGTGGCGTACGCGGGGAAGCGGGTGCCGACGCTGATCCCCACCGTCATGATCCGTTTGGCGGGCACCCGGGCCACGTAGACCACCTCGTCGCCGTCGAGGACCGAGGCGGAGCACGACTCGTGGACCTGCGCGACCAGGGCCGCCATGTGCGGCCGGGCCACCTCCGGCAGACCCAGGCCGGAGAGGTACGCGTAGCCGAGGTCCAGGATGCGTGGGCGCAGCGAGAACAACCGCCCGTCGGTGTGCACGTAGCCCAACTCGACCAGGGTGAGCAGGAACCGTCGGGCGGCGGCGCGGGTCAGCCCGGTGGCGCGGGCGACCTCGCTGAGGGTGAGTTGCGGGTGCTCCGCGTCGAACGCCCTGATCACGGCGAGACCGCGTTCCAGCGACTGGACGAACTCGCCGGATCGCGTGGTCGCCGCGTCGGTCACTGGGCCTCCTGCCGCAGGGTCTCCTGGGCCACCTTGAACGCCCGGTTCGCCGCCGGTACGCCAGCGTAGACGGCCACCTGCAACAGGACCTCACCGACCTCCTGCGGGGTCAGGCCGTTGCGCAGCGCGGCGCGTACGTGCATCGCCAGTTCCGCGTCGTGGTGCTGGGTGGCGAGGACGGCGAGGGTGATGCAACTGCGGGTACGCCGGTCCAGCCCGTCCCGGGTCCAGATCTCACCCCACGCGTACCGGGTGATCAGGTCCTGGAAGTCGGCGGTGAACTCGTCGGTGTCGGCGACCGCCCGGTCCACGTGGGCGTCGCCGAGCACCTGCCGGCGTACCGCCATCCCGGCCTCGTGTCGTTGCGCGTCGGTCACGGCGTCGCCCTGCCTTCCGGGTCGAGGTGGCTCGTCAGCAGGCGGGTGACGGCCTCGGGTCGTTCGACGTTGGCCAGGTGGGCGGCGTCGGCCAGCACGACCAGCCGGGCACCGTCGATCCGCGCGGCGATGTCGGCGGCGTGCGCGGGCGGGGTCGCCGGGTCGTCGGCGGCGGCGACCACGAGCGTGGGGGCGCGTACCGACGCGAGGGCGGGACGCAGATCCATGGCGGCGATCGCCTCGCAGCAGGCGGCGTACCCGGCGGGCGGGGTGAGGGCCAGCATGTCCTGGTAGGCGGCGACGGTGTCGGGGTGCGCGGCGGCGAACGCGGGGGTGAACCAGCGGGACACGATCGCGTCGGTGACCGTGTGCAGCAGACCGGCGCGGACGGTCGCGGCGCGGGCCCGCCATCCGTCGGCCGGGCCGAGCGCCGCCGAGGTGCAGAGCAGGGCCAGGCGGTCGATGCGCTCGGGCGCGTACGCGGCCAGCCACATGCCGACCATGCCGCCGAGGGAGAGCCCCGCGTAGTGGACCCGCTCGACGTCCAGGTCGTCGAGCAGCCCGAGCACCTTCCGGCCCAGCAGGTCGATCGTGTACGGCCCGGGGGGCGCGGGTGAGGCGCCGTGACCGAGATGGTCGTACCGGAGCACCCGGAACCGGGTGGCGAGCGCCGCCACCTGCGGCTGCCACATGGCGCCGGTGGTCCCCAGCGAGCTGCCCAGCACCAGCACCGGCGCGTCCGGCGGACCGTCCACGGTGGCGTGCAGCACGTCGGTCACGAGCCGGACCTCCCGTATGCGAGCGCCCGGTCGACCAGGTGGCCGGCGGACCCGAGCCAGGCGCGCGGGTCCAGGGCGGCGTCGAGGTCGGCCTCGGACAGGTGGGCCCGCACCTGTGCGTCGGCGAGCAGGGCGTCCCGGAAACGTGGGCCGGTGGTGGCCCGGCGGACCAGGTCGTGGGCGGCGGCGCGGCCCAGCGCCGGGGCGAGTCGGGCGGCGACCGCCTCGGCCATCGGCAGGCCGCCGGTGGCGTCCAGGTTGGCCCGCATCCGTTGCGGGTCCACCCGAAGGTGGGTCAGCATCCGGGCGGTCCGGGCGGCGGCCCCGCCGGCAAGGTGCACCAGGTCCAGCAGCGGCTCCCACTCGGCGTGCCAGCCACCGGCGGCGCGCTCGTGTTCCTGCCCGGCAGCGGCGAACAGGGTGCCGACCAGCCCGGGACCCCGTCGGGCGGCGGCGCCGACCAGGATCGAGTCGACCGGGTTGCGCTTGTGCGGCATCGCCGAGGAGCCGCCGCGTCCCGCACCGCCCTCGGACACCTCGCCGACCTCGGTCTGGGCGAGCAGACCGACGTCGAGCGCGACCTTGCCGGCGGCGGCGAGCAGCCCACCGAGCGCGGCGGCCAGGTCGAGGACGGGTTGCCGGCGGGTGTGCCAGGGCAGCGGAGCCGCCGCCAGGCCCAGCCGGGCGGCGAAGCGCTCGACCACCGCCGGGCCGGCCGGACCGTACCCGGCGAGCGTGCCGACCGCGCCGCCGAGCTGCGCGGGCAGGCTGTCGCGCACCTGGAGTACGCGGCGGCGCGCCTCGACGAGGCCGAGCAGCCAACCGGCTGCCTTGAGCCCGAAGGTGGTGGGCGCGGCCTGCTGGCCCAGGGTCCGCCCGATCATCGGGGTGTCCCGGTGGGCACGGGCGAGACCGGCGACGGCGTCGACGGCCGCGTCGAGGTGCCGCAGCAGCGGCGTCAGCGCCCGCGAGAGCACCAGCGCCAGCGCGCTGTCGAGCACGTCCTGGCTGGTGGCGCCGTAGTGCACCCAGGGGCGGGCCGACTCGGCGACGGCGGCGGTCAGTTCCCGCACCAGCGGTACGACCGGATTGCCGGCGTCCTCCGCCGCCGCGCCCAGGACCACCGGATCGTACGCGTCGGCGCGGCACCCGGCGGCGATCGCCTCGGCGGCCGGGGCGGGCACCAGTCCGGCGTCGGCGGCGGCCCGGACCAGCGCGGCCTCCACGTCCAGCAGCGCCCGCAGCAGGGCGGTGTCGCCGAGCTCGGCATCGACGTCCGGTGTGCCGGACAGGCCCCGCAGCAGGGTGTCAGAGGGCGAAGAAGACGGTCTCATGCTCCCCCTGCAGACGGATGTCGAACCGGTAGCCGTCCGGGGCCGGGCGGGCCAGCAGCGTGTCCCGACGGTCGGGGTCGACGGTACGCAGCACCGGGTCGGTGGCGTTGGTCGGCTCGCCGGGGAAGTAGATCCGGGTGACCAGGCGGTGCAGCAGCCCGCGCCCGAGGACGGAGACGGTCAGGTGCGGTGCCTCGGTCCCGCCCTCCGGAGCGGGCAGCGGTCCCGGCTTGACGGTGAGCAGCGCGTACTCCCCCTGCGGGTCGGTCTCGGCGCGGCCGAAGCCACGGAAGCCGGCGACCGACGGCGGCCGGGCGCCGCGCGGGTCGTCGGGGTGGTCGAAGCGACCGTCCGGGTCGGCCTGCCAGCTCTCCACCAGGGCGTCGGGCACCGGGGCGCCGGTGCCGTCGACGATGCGGCCCCGGATCCAGAACGCCTCCGGCGTGCCCTCGGGCACCACGTACGCCCCGTCCGCCCAGCGCAGGCCGATGTGCAGGTACGGCCCGACGGTCTGGGCGGGCGTGACACCGAGACGTTCAGTCATCGTGGTCGTCCTCGTCCTCGAAGGGGGTGGCCTCCCGGCCGCGCAGCACGATGTCGAACGCGTACGCCAGCGCCCACTCGGGTCGCGTCGCGTCGTGGTCGTACCGGGCGACCATGCGCTCCCGGGCCTGCGGGTCGCGGACCGAGTTGAAGATCGGGTCCTGGAAGAACAGCGGGTCGCCGGGAAAATACATCTGGGTCACCAGGCGCTGGGTGAAGGCGCGCCCGAACAGCGAGAAGTGGATGTGCGCGGGTCGCCAGGCGTTGTCGTGGTTGCGCCACGGGTACGCGCCGGGCAGCACGGTGACGAACTCGTAGCGCCCGTCGGCGTCGGTGCGGGCCCGCCCGACGCCGGTGAAGTGCGGGTCGATCGGGGCCGGCCAGGTGTCGGCGGCGTGCCGGTAGCGACCGGCGGCGTTGGCCTGCCAGATCTCCACCAGGGTGTGCGGCACGGCGCGCCCGTCGCCGTCGCGTACCCGGCCGTGCACGATGATCCGCTGCCCCTGCGGTTCGCCGTCGTGCTGGCGGGTCAGGTCGTGGTCGAGGTCGCCGATGCGTCCGTCACCGAGCAGCGGGCCGGTGATCTCGGTGAGTCGCTGCGGCAGGTGGACCAGGGGCTGGGCGGGGGCACGGGCCACCGTGGAGCGGTAACCGGGGCTGAGCAGGGGCGGATGGGCCTCGACGTCGTCACGTCGGTAGCTCGGCAGCACCAGCCGGGCGCCGCTGTCTCGGGTCATGGCGTGGGTTCTCCCCTCGGTGTCGGCGGGTCCCCGCCGGGGCCGCCCGCTCACCGGGTCGACCGGACGGTCGCCTCGAGAGCGCGCAGCGCGGTGAGTTCGGTGGCGCTGGGCGGCGTGCCGGTGGCCAGGTCGTCGGCGACGGCGAGGGGCCAGCCGGTGGCCGCCCTCGCCTGTGCCACGGTGACCCCCGGGTGCAGTCGGGTCAGGGTGAGTTCGCAGGTGGCCGGGTCGGCTTCGAGCACACCGAGGTCGGTGATGACGGTCTTCGGGCCGCCGCCACGCAGGCCCAGACGGGCCCGGGCGCCGGGCCCGTCGCCGTAGCCGACGGAGGTGACGAAGTCGACGCGGTCGGTGAACGTCCGGCGGCTCTGCCGCACCACGACCACCACCTCCCGGCAGGAGGCGGCGATCTCCGGTGCGCCCCCGGCGCCGGGCAGTCGCACGGCGGGGTCGCGGTAGTCGCCGCCGATGACGGTGGTGTTGATGTTGCCGTACCGGTCGAGCTGCGCGGCGCCGAGGAACCCGACGTCGATGCGGCCGGGCTGCAACCAGTAGTTGAAGACCTCGGGCACCGAGACCACCGCGTCGGCGGTGTCGGCGAGCACGCCGTCGCCGATGGACAGCGGGAGCCGGTCGGGCTTGGCGCCGAGGCAGCCCGACTCGTAGACGAGCACCAGATCGGGGGCGTGGGTCGCCCGGGCCAGGTTCGCCGCGGTGCTGGGCAGCCCGATGCCGACGAAGCAGGCGGTGCCGTCGCGCAGTTGCCGGGCGGCGGCGACCGTCATCATCTCGTCGGCGGTGTACCCGTCGGTCATGCCGGCACCTCCACGTCGCGTACGTGCCGCTCGATCCACTCCTGGAAGGTGTCGCGGTCCCGGCTGACCGCGTCCCAGGCGCGGTAGAAGTCGTTGTCGCGGACCGAGTAGTCCTGGGTGTAGGAGGGGTGGGCGCCGCCGGGCACCCGGGCCACCGCGTCCACGACCCAGCCGGGCAGCACCACCTGCCCCGGCACCGGGGTCAGCTCGTCGACGATCTCCTCCACGGTGACCAGCGACCGGTCGGCGGCGAGCACCGCCTCCTTCTGCACGCCGGTGATGCCCCACATCTGCACGTTGCCGGCGCGGTCGGCGCGCTGGGCGTGCACCACGGTCACGTCGGGGCGCAGGGCGGGCACGGCGGTGAGCGTCTCGCCGGTGAACGGGCAGTCCACGGTGCGGATGTTGTCGGTGTGCCGGGGCAGGTCGGTGCCGGTGTAGCCGCGCATCACCGCGAACGGCAGCCCGGAGGCCCCGGCGACGTACCGGTTGGCCATCCCGGCGTGGCTGTGCTCCTCCAGTTCCAGCGGGACCGGCCAGGAGTTCTGCACCGCGTCGCGGAAGCGGTGCAGCGAGCCGACGCCGGGGTTGCCGCCCCAGGAGAAGATCAGCCGTCGGGCGCAGCCGGCGCCGATGAGCTGGTCGTAGATGACGTCCGGGGTCATCCGGACCAGGGTCAGGTCACGCCGCCCCTGCCGGATGATCTCGTGGCCGGCGGCGAACGGGATCAGGTGGGTGAATCCTTCCAGCGCCACCGTGTCACCGTCGCGGACCAGGTCCGCGACGCCGTCGGCCAGCGAGACGAGCTTCGCCATGGGCCTCTCCGCCTCCCGCTCTCCGCGGCCCGTCAGCCTGTTCGGCATACGGACGCGCGTACTTATCTCGAACGTAGCGGTCCGCCGTCGACCTCGTCAACGCACCCGACCGGCGGCGCGGCGCGGCCGGGAAATGGTGCGGCACGCCCGTTGACTCGGCCCCGACCCGCGTGCCAACGTTCCTGATGAGAACGGACGTTCGGCTTGCGAACAGCCGGTGACCCCTCCCCCGCGACGGGACGGGGTGTCCTCCGGAACGCCGTGACGCCCGGCCGTCGCGCGGACGCGCACGGCACGCCAGACAGGTCGAGGAGGCACGGATGCGTACCCAGGTCGGCATCGTCGGGGCGGGACCGGCCGGTCTCATGCTGTCGCACCTGCTGCACCGGCACGGCATCGACTCGGTGGTGCTGGAGAGCCGCAGCCGGGAGTACGTGGAGCACCGGGTCCGCGCGGGAGTGCTCGAACAGGGCTCGGTCGACCTGTTGCGCCGGACCGGCCTGGGGGCGCGGCTGGACCGGGAGGGGATGCGGCACGAGGGCATCGAGCTGCGCTTCGACGGCGAGTCGCACCGGGTGCCGATGACCGAGCTGACCGGCCGGGCGATCACCGTGTACGGGCAGCAGGAGGTGGTCAAGGACCTGATCGCCGCCCGGCTCGCCGCCGACGCGACGATCCTCTTCGAGGCCGAGGCGGTACGCCTGTCCGGCCTGGACTCCGCGCCGGTGGTGCACTACCGGCACGGGGGCGTCGAGGCGGAACTGCACTGCGACTTCGTGGTGGGCTGCGACGGCTTCCACGGGATCAGTCGCGCGGCCGTGCCCGACGGGGTGCTGCACACGTACGAGCGGACGTACCCGTTCGCCTGGCTGGGGGTGCTGGCCGCCGCCCCGCCCGCGGTGGACGAACTGATCTACGCCCACCACGAGCGGGGTTTCGCGCTGTACAGCCTGCGCTCGCCGGAGATCTCCCGGCTCTATCTCCAGGTGCCCGCCGACTCGGACATCGCCGACTGGCCGGACGAACGGATCTGGGCCGAGCTGCGGACCCGGCTGGAGACCGTGCCCGGGTGGCGCCTCAACGAGGGACCGGTCCTGGAGAAGTCGATCACGCCGTTGCGCAGCCTGGTGGTGGAGCCGATGCGCTGGCAGAGACTCTTCCTGGCCGGTGACGCCGTACACATCGTGCCGCCCACCGGCGCGAAGGGCATGAACCTGGCGCTGGCCGACGTCGCGCTGCTCGGCGACGCCTTCGCCGCCTGGTACGCCGACGGGAGCACCGACCTGCTCGACGGGTACTCGGCCACCGCGCTGCGGCGGGTGTGGCGGGCCCAGCAGTTCTCCTGGTGGATGACCTCGATGCTGCACCGGCTCGACGCGGACGACCCGTACGAGGCGAAGATCCAGTCGGCGACCCTGCGGTACGTGACCACCTCCGACGCGTACGCGACCAGCCTGGCGGAGAACTACGTGGGCCTGCCGCAGGTCTGAGCCCTACCGCAGGGCGCCGAAGAAGGTGCGCAAGTCGGCGACGAAGACCTGCGGCTGCTCCAGGGCGAAGAAGTGCCCGCCGGTGTCGTACTCGGCCCAGTGCACCACGTGGTGGTCGCGTTCGGCGAGCCGCCGCACGGTGACGTCACGGGACCGGGACACCAGCACCCCGGTCGGCACGGTGGACGGCTCCCCCACGCCCCAGTCGCCCGCCGCGTCGTCGCCGCACGCCTCGTCGGACCAGGTGGCGGCGGTGATGTCCTCGTAGTAGACCTGGGCTGCGGAGCCGGCCGTGCCGGTCAGCCAGTACAGGGTGACGTTGGTCAGCAGTCGGTCCCGGTCGACCACGTCGTCGAGGTTCCCGTCGGCGGGCAGGTCGGTCAGCCGGTGGAACATCTCGACGATCCAGGCGAGCTGGCCCACCGGCGAGTCGTGCAGCCCGTAGGCGAGCGTGTGCGGTGACTTCGCCTGGATCTGGAGGTACCCGTCGTTGTAGGCGGTCAACGCGTCCAGCCTGGCCTGCTCGACGTCGGTGAGTCCGTCGAGTTCGCCCTCGACCCCGGACGGGAAGGTGAGCAGCGCGTTGACGTGCACTCCGACCACCCGCTCCGGCGCCTGCCGACCGATCGCCGGGGCGACGTACGAGCCGGTGTCGCCGCCCTGCACGCCGTAGCGGGCGTAACCGAGCCGGCGCATCAGCTCGACCAGCGCGCCGGCCATCCGTTCGCTGCCCCAGCCGGGCCCGGACAGCGGTGCGGAGAAGCCGAATCCGGGTAGCGACGGGATCACCAGGTGGAAGGCTTCCGCCGGGTCGCCGCCGTGCGCGCGGGGGTCGGTCAGCGGCCCGACGGTGTCCAGGAACTCCAGGAACGAGCCCGGCCAGCCGTGCAGCAGGAGCAACGGGAGCGCGTCCGGCTCTGGCGAGCGTACGTGGAGGAAGTGCAGCGGTTGCCCGTCGATCTCGGTGCGGTGGTGCGGGAGGGTGTTCAGCTCCGCCTCGTGGCCGCGCCAGTCGTAGCGGGTACGCCAGTACTCGGCCAGGTCCCGGAGCTGGTCCACCGGTACGCCCCGGGTCCAGCCGACGTCGGGCAGCGCGGGCCAGCGGGTGGTGGCCAGCCGGGCGTGCAGGTCGTCGAGCTGGGACTGCGGGACGTCCAGGTGGAACGGGACGATGTCGTCGGTCATGCGGTCGACGCTAGGAGCCGGTTAGGTCAGTTCCGGTCCTAAGCCGGTGGCATCCTCGATCACATGTCGACGCCCTCCGCACGCCTGCTCCGGTTGCTGTCGCTGTTGCAGACGTACCGTCAGTGGTCCGGCGCGGAACTGGCGGCGCGGCTCGGGGTCACCGCGCGGACCGTGCGCCGGGACGTCGACCGACTCCGCGAGCTGGGCTACCCGGTGCACGCCACCCAGGGCACCGGCGGCTATCGGCTCGGTGCCGGCGCGGCGCTGCCACCGCTGCTGCTCGACGACGACGAGGCGGTGGCCGTGACGATCGGGCTGCGGACCGCCACCGCCAGTGCGGTCAGCGGCATCGGCGAGACCGCCCTGCGCGCCCTGCACAAGGTGGAGCAGGTGCTGCCGTCCCGGTTGCGGCACCGGGTCAGCGGGCTGCACCGCGCCACGGTACGCGCCGAGAGTCCCGGCCCGACGGTCTCCCCGGACGTGCTGGTGGCAGTCTCCGACGCGTGTCACCGTCGGGAGGGGCTGCGGTTCGACTACACCAGCCATCACGGCGACCGGTCGCGGCGCACCGTCGAGCCGCACGCGCTGGTGAGCTGGGGCCGGTACTGGTACCTCGTCGCCTGGGACGTCGACCGCGAGGACTGGCGCTCGTTCCGGGTCGACCGGCTACGTCCGCGTACGCCCACCGGGCCCCGGTTCGTCGCCCGTGAGCTGCCCGACCCGGACGCGAGCGCCTACCTGGCACGGACGCTGTCGACCGGCCCGTACCCGGTCCGGACCACCGTCACGATGCACGCGCCCGCCGCCGTGGTGGCCGAGCGGGTCTGGCCGGGCATGGGTGCGGTGGAGGCGGTCGACGACCACCGCTGCCTGCTGCACCTCGGCGCGGCGACGGCCGCAGACCTGGCCTGGATGATCGCGGTCCTCGGCGTCGACTTCACCGTGCCCGGCCCGCCCGAGCTGGTGACGGCGCTGCGCGACCTGGGCGAGCGCTGCCACCGGGGCGTCTCGGGCGGGGACGGCGAGAGTGGCGGGAACTGCGACGGCCCGGCGGCCGACTAGAGGGCAGAGCGGCGGGCGACCGGGCGACGGCAGCAACAGCGACCCGAAGGGCACGGGCGCGTCCGCGGAAAGACCTTCTAGTCCGATCGGAAAAGTCATGTCTCTGACCGAAGTCTCCGGTGCCTCCACACCGGACTCCACGCCCGGCCCGGAACGGCCCGCCGCCGAACCGTCGCCCGCCCGCGCACCACGCCGCCCCTCGCCGCTGGCCGCACTCCTGGTCCGCCTGCACTTCTATGCGGGCGTCCTGGTCGCGCCCTTCCTGGTCGTCGCCGCCCTGACCGGCCTGGCGTACACCGTCACCCCGCAACTGGACCGGATCCTCTACGCCGACGAGCTGACCATCGCCTCCGTCGGTGAGCCGAGGCCGCTGGCCGAGCAGATCACCGCCGCGCGGGCGTTCCATCCCGAGGGCAGCCTGTTCGGCGTCTCCCCCGGCACCGGCGAGCACACCACCCGGGTGGTGTTCGCGCTGCCCGAGCTGGGCGACAAGCAGCACACCGTCTACGTCGACCCGTACACCGCCGAGGTACGCGGACAGTTGACCACCTGGTTCGGCTCCACGCCCGCCACCACCTGGCTGGACGACCTGCACCGCCACCTGCACCTCGGCGACCTGGGACGGCACTACTCCGAGATCGCCGCGAGCTGGCTGTGGGTGCTGGCGCTGGGCGGGATCGCCCTGTGGTGGCGTCGGCGCGGCGGACGCGCTCGGGTGAGGCACCTGCTGGTGCCGGACGTCTCCGCCGGCAAGGGGGTCCGGCGTACCCGGAGCTGGCACGCCACCACCGGCGTCTGGCTCGCGGTGGGTCTGCTCGTGCTCTCCGCCACCGGGCTGACCTGGTCCCGGTTCGCCGGGGGGAACTTCGCCGCCGGCCTGGACGCCATGGACGCCGGCCGGCCCGCGCTGTCGACCGGCCTGTCCGGCGTACCGGCCGACTCCGGCGGCGCACACGACCACGGCGGGGCACCCGCGGGGGCCGCCGACCCGGCCGCCTTCGACCGGGTGGAGGCCGCCGCCCGCACCGCCGGTCTGGACGGGCCGATCGAGATCACCCCGGGCGAGCCGGGCAGCGCGTGGGCGGTCGCCCAGACCGACAACACCTGGCCGGTGGGCCGGGACCAGGTGGCCGTCGACCCGGCCGACGGCACGGTGACCGCCCGCCTGGACTTCGCCGACTGGCCGTTGCTGGCCCAGGTGAGCGCGCTCGGCGTACAGGCGCACATGGGTCTGCTCTTCGGGGTGGTCAACCAGGTCCTGCTCGCCGCGCTCGCCGTCGGCCTGCTCTGCGTCATCGTCTGGGGCTACCGGATGTGGTGGCAGCGCCGCCCCACCCGCACCGACCGACGGGCGTACGCCGGGGCGCCACCCGCCCGTGGCGGTCTGCGCGGGCTGCCGCCGTGGGTGCTGCTGGTCGGCGCACCGGTGACGGTCGCGCTGGGCTGGGCGCTGCCGTGGTTCGGCGTCCCGCTGCTCGGCTTCCTGGTCGTCGACGCCGCCCTGGGGCTGGCCGCCCGGCGGCGCGGCCGGACCGCGACGCCCGCCACCCGGTGAGGCGTGCCGTCCCGGCCGGGTGTCGTGATCCGGCCGGGACGGCACCGTCGGCTCTCTGCCGGGCCCACGTGGTGGACCCCCACGGAAATCGATGCGTCCCGACCATGGCGCGTGGCGCGGTTACGGGGTAGAAACATCTCGACCCCGATTTCTTCACACCGTGATACAAGTCCGCCCCAGCGAGAGAGCGCTCTCACGCAACGGGGTCCACCGCGTCGTCGGGCCGGAGATCACGCCGTCCCGACGGGAAGGACGAACGCATGCCGACTCGACCACACCGCCGGCGGCTCGGTCGCGCGCTGGCCTTCGGCCTCGTGCTGACCACCGCCGCCGTCTCCACCACCACCCCGGCCGGTGCGGGACCGCCCCGCCCGGTCACCCCGAACTTCGGGCCGAACGTCACGATCTTCGACCCGAGCATGCCGGTCAGCCGGATCCAGGCCACCCTCGACGCGGCCCACGCCGCGCAGGTCGACAACGAGATGGGCACCACCCGGCACGCGTACCTGTTCCGGCCGGGCAGCTACGGCACGGCCGCGCAGCCGCTCCAGATCAAGGTCGGCTACTACACCGAGATCTCCGGGCTCGGCGCATCCCCCACCGACGTGGTCATCAACGGCAAGATCGAGGCGTACAACCGGTGCCTGACCGAGGGGGGCACCGGCAACTGCATCGCGCTGGTCAACTTCTGGCGCACGCTGTCCAACCTGTCGCTGCGCGTCAACGCCGCCGGTCAGGACGACTGCCGTGCCTCGGCCAACTTCTGGGCGGTCTCCCAGGCGGTGTCGATGCGCCGACTGGACATCAGCGGCGGCGGGCTCTCGCTGATGGACTACTGCACCAACGGGCCGCAGTACGCCAGCGGCGGCTTCATCGCCGACTCCCGGCTGCCGGCCACCACCAACGGCTCCCAGCAGCAGTGGCTGACCCGCAACAGCGAGGTCGAGAGCTGGTCCAACGGGGTGTGGAACCAGGTCTTCGCCGGAGTGGTGGGCGCCCCCGACGACGACGGGTTCCCCGACCCGCCGTACACCACCCTGGACACCACACCGGTCAGCCGGGAGAAGCCGTACCTGTTCGTCGACGCCAAGGGCAAGTACCAGGTCCGGGTGCCCGCCGCCCGCCGGGACACCCGGGGTGTCACCTGGGCGAACGGGCTGACGCCGGGACGCACCATCCCGATCGGTGACTTCTTCGTCGCCAAGCCGTCCGACTCGGTGCAGACGATCAACTCGCAGCTCGCCCGAGGCAGGCACCTGCTGCTCACCCCGGGCGTGTACGACGTGGCCCGCAGCATCGAGGTGCGCCGGCCCGACACCGTCGTGCTCGGCATCGGACACGCCACGCTCACCGCCGTCAAGGGAGCCGTACCGCTCGACGTCGCCGGGGTGCCCGGCGTGGTGGTCGCCGGAGTCACCATCGACGCCGGCCTCACCGAGTCGCCGGTGCTGCTGCGGGTCGGCCGCAAGCACGGCCGCGACCACAGCACGCCGAAGAACCCGACGACGCTCTCCGACGTGTACTTCCGGATCGGCGGACCGCACATCGGCAAGACCGACACCGCGCTGGAGGTCAACAGCGACCATGTCCTGATCGACCACACCTGGGTGTGGCGCGGCGACCACGGTGTGGAGGGCTTCACCGAGGGGGTCAACGGCGACACCGACCGCTGGCGGACCAACACCGGACGGTACGGCGCGGTCATCAACGGCGACCACGTCACCGCCACCGGCCTGTTCGTGGAGCACTTCCAGCGGTACAACACCGTCTGGAACGGCGAGCACGGCACCACGGTCCTCTACCAGAACGAGCTGCCGTACGACCCGCCCACGCAGGCGGACTGGATGAACGGCACGGTCAACGGGTGGGCCGGTTACAAGGTCGCCGACCGGGTGCGGCACCACACCCTGTACGGCGGCGGCGTGTACGTGTTCAACCAGAACAACCCGTCGATCCGTACCGAGAACGGATTCGAGGTGCCGGTGCGGCCCGGTGTCCGGCTGCACCACATCATGACGGTGAACCTGAGCGCCGGCACCATCGACCACGTGGTCAACGGGGTGGGCGAGGCCGCCGACATGGACCGGGTCGGCGCACCCGTCTACCTGCGCCAGTACCCGTAGGAGTGAAAGGAGGGGTCCCCTGCTAACGCCTGGTGCATAGCAGGGGACCCCTCCTTACATCACGACCGGGCTGCGGCGTTCCAGGAGGACGACGTCGCGCCAGCGGCCGTGGTGCCGGCCCACCCGTTCCCGGGTGCCGACGACGCGGAAGCCGGCCCGCCGGTGCAGCGCCAGACTGGCGACGTTCTCCGGGAAGACGCCGGACTGGATGGTCCAGACACCGGCCGCCTCGGTCGAGGCGATCAACCCGTCCAGCAGCAGCCCGGCCACGCCACGACCCTGGGCTGCCGGATCCACGTAGACGGAGTGCTCCACCACCCCGGCGTACACCGCCCGGGTCGAGGTCGGCGACACCGCGATCCAGCCGAGCAGCGCGCCGTCGGCGTCCACCGCGACCAGCCGGTGCGCCGGCAGCCGACCGGCGTCGAAGGCGGCCCAGGTCGGCGCGACGGTCTCGAAACTGGCCTGCCCGCCGTCCAACCCGGCCTGATAGATCGCCAACACCCGCTCGGCGTCCCCACCCCGCATCACCCGAAGCACCACGTCACCCATCGAGCCCTCTCCCATCGTGGCGGTGTGGCTGCCCGACACGCCGACCCGGCAACAGCCACACCGCCACGATGAAGCCCGCACCGCCACATCACACGCGCGCCACGATGAGACGCGCGCCACGGTGTCAGCGGTCGGCCAGGAAGCTCTCCACCGCCTCCGCCGCGTGCCGTACCCCGCCGTTCGCCCGCACCTCGGACCGGAGCGTGTCCAGCCGTCGCCGCAGCTCCGGGTCGTCGGCGACCGCGTCGACGGCCGTCCGCAGGGTCTGCGCGGTGACCTCGTCCGCCGGCAGCAGCCGGCCGACCCCGGCCGCCACCAGCCGGTCGGCGTTGGCGAACTGGTCCACCGCCTGTGGGATCGCCACCGTGGGTACGCCGCACCAGAGCGCCTCGGTGCAGCCGCCCATCCCGGCGTGGGTGACGAACGCCGAGGCGTGCCCCAGCACCATCACCTGCGGCACCCGGCGGTGCACCTCGACGTTGGCCGGCAGTGGACCCAGCTCGGCCGGGTCCACCTTGTCGCCGACCGCGAGCACCACGTGCCAGCGGAAGTCGGCGAACCCGCTCAGGCACGCGCGGTAGACCGGCATCTGGTCGTTGTACGCGGTGCCGAAGGAGACCAGCAGCACCGGCAGTCCGTCGGCCGGTGGCGTCCAGCCCGGTTCGTCGAGCCGGGCGGGGTCGAGGCACGGGCCGACGAACCGTACGCGCTGGCGCGACACCCGGTCGGCGTGCGGCTGCATCGCCTCGGGGATCAGGGCGAGGACGTGCGGCGGACGGCTCAGGAACACGTGCCCGTCCTGGTGGACGCCGTTCTCGGCAAGCCACCGGTCCAGCGTGGCGTAGTAGTCGCGCCCGGACTCCGAGGCACGCAGGGCGGTGAAGAACTCCGCCATGTCCTCGTCGTAGCCGTCCCAGGCGACCATCGCGGGCGACAGTTGCACGGCCGGTACGCCGTACCTGGTGCCGAGCAGCGGTCCCGCCAGCCCGCCGATGTCGTACAGCACGAGGTCCGGCCGGTCCTCGTCGTAGCGGGCGGTCAGCCGGGGCAGCACCGCCACGGCCTCGTCGAGGAAGATCCGCATCGCCGCACCCGGGTCCTCCGGCCAGGCCGTGTCGCCCAGCGGCAGGATCGTCGGGTGGGCGAGCGGCTCCGCACCGGTCGACGCGACCAGGTCGGTCAACGGTGCGCCGATCGCGTACGTGACGCGGTGGCCCCGGTCCACGAGTTCGCGGATCAGGGCCAGCGAGGGATAGACGTGACTCGGCGCGGTGCTGCCGATCATGGCGATGTGGCGAGCGGACATGACGACGATTCTGACGACTACCCGGCCAGATGCCCGCCGATTTTCGTGTACCCCCGCAGCAGGTCGCGGGCGATGATCAGCCGCTGCATCTCGTCGGTGCCCTCGAAGATGCGATAGAGCCGCACCTGCCGGTACCAGCGTTCGATCGGCAGCTCCCGGGTGTAGCCCATGCCGCCGTGGATCTGGAGCACCCGGTCCACCACCCGGTTGACCATGCCGGCGCCGTAGAGCTTCGCCATCGAGGAGGCGTGTCGCGGGTCCAGGCCCGCGTCGACCGTCCAGGCGGCACGCAGGATCAGCCACCGGGCCGCCTCCAGCTCGGTCTCCGAGTCGGCGATCATCCACTGGATGGCCTGGTTGGTGCCGATCTTCTTGCCGAAGGTCTCGCGCGTGTTGGCATGCTCGATCGCCATCCGCAGCGCCCGTTCGGCGATGCCGACGGCGTGCGAGGGGATGGTGTACCGCCCCTTGCCGATCCACTCCATGCCGAGGGCGAAGCCCTGGCCGATCTCGCCGAGGATGTTGCGGTGCGGCACGCGTACGTCGTCGAAGACCAGCGACGCCGGCCCGCCCTCGCCCATCGTCGGGATGAACTCCGACCGCCAGCCCATCGCCCGGTCCACCAGGAACGCGGTCGCCCCGCCGTTGCGGGCGCCCCGCTCGGGATCGGTGACGGCGATGACGATGGCGAAGTCGGCCTCGTTGCCGCCGGTGATGAAGGTCTTCTCGCCGTTGAGGATCCAGTCGTCACCGTCGCGGCGGGCGCTGAACCGGATGTTGGCCGCGTCCGAGCCGGCGCCCGGTTCGGTGATGGCGAAGCAGGAGAGCCGCTCCCCCTCGATGGTGGGCAGCAGGAACTCCTTCTGCTGCTCGTCGGTGGCGTGGAAGAGGATGTTGTCGGCCTCGCCGCCGAACCGGAACGGCACGAACGTACGGCCGATCTCGGTCCAGATCAGCGACTGGACGACGGCGGGCAGTTCCATGCCGCCGTACCGCTGCGGGGTGGCCAGGCCCCAGAAGCCGAAGGCACGCGCCTTGAGCTGCAACTCGCGCAGCTCGGCGCGTTCCAGGCCGGGCTGGTGGGCCCGTTCCCGGCGCAGCAACTCCTGTTCCAGCGGCATGACCTCGCGGGCGATGAAGTCGCGGGCGGTGTCGCGGATGGCCCGTTCCTCGTCGGACAGTCCGAAGTCCATGTGCTCACCCGTCCTTTCGGTTGGGCTGGTGACGTCTCCGCGTTTAAACTAGCGCTGCAAGTTTTCGGCTGTCCAGACCTGCAGTGTGGCAGAGTTCCGCCACAGAGCACCCACCCGAGGAGGAAGCCCATGCCCCGGCCACGACAGGCGCTGCTCAGCCGGGAGCGGATCGTCGAGGCCGCCGTGGCGCTGATCGACGCCGACGGGCTGGCCGGGTTCTCCACCCGCCGGCTCGCCGCCGAACTCGGCGTCCGGGGACCGTCGCTCTACAACCACTTCGCCACGAAGGACGCGATCCTCGACGCGGTGGCGGACAGCATCACCGGCCGGGTGGACGTGTCGTACTTCGGTGCGGTCGACTGGCGGGTGGCGCTGCGCCGGTGGGGACACACCTATCGGGCGGCCCTGGCCGCCCACCCGAACATCGTGCCGCACCTGGCGCAGGGTCCCGGGCGGCGACCGGCGGCGCTGGCGATGGCCGACGCCGTCTACGGCGGGCTCGTCACGGCGGGCTGGCCACCGGCGCGGGCCACCCACATCGGCGCGCTGATGCGCTACTTCGTGACCGGCTCGGCGCTCGGCTCGTTCGCCCGGGGCTTCGTCGAGGACCCGAGCGTCTACGCCGACCAGTACCCGCACCTGAGCCAGGCGCACCGGCTCGCCGAGCACCAGCAACAGGTCGACGAGGGCGCCTTCACGCTCGGCCTGGACGCCCTGATCGAGGGCTTGTCCCACAGCTACGAACGCGCCGTCGGCCCGCTGCCACCCCTCCCGTCGACCGACGAGGCGTACTAGGGTCAAAACTTCCACTGCTAGGCGAGGTGAGGGCCGCATGGATCTCGCACGGACGGACTTCTACCTGGACGGGCGCTGGGTGCCCCCGAGCGGCGCGGAGTCGTTGGAGGTGCACGACCCGACGACCGAGGAGATCGTCGCGACCGTCCCGGCCGGCACCGCCGAGGACGTGGACCGGGCGGTGGCCGCCGCCCGCGCGGCTTTCGGGAGCTGGTCCGCGACCGACCCGGCGGACCGGGCCGCCCACCTCGACCGACTGCACGCCGAGCTGACCGCGCGCGCCTACGACATCGCCCGCACCGTCGTGCGGGAGCTCGGCACTCCGCTCAAGGTCGCCACCCGGGTGCAGACCGGCCTGCCGCTGACCGTGCTGCGCAGCTACGTCGACCTGGCCGCCCGGCCGCCGGCACCGGAGACGGTCGGCAACTCACTGGTGGTCCGCGAGCCGGTGGGTGTGGTCGGCGCGATCACCCCGTGGAACTACCCGCTGCACCAGATCGTGGCCAAACTCGCGCCGGCGCTGGCCGCCGGGTGCACGGTGGTGCTGAAGCCGAGCGAGCTGACGCCGCTGACGGCGTACCTCCTCTTCGACGCCGTGCACGCGGCGGGCCTGCCGCCGGGCGTGGTCAACCTGGTCACCGGCACCGGTCCGGTGGTGGGCGAGGCCATCGCCGCCCACCCCGACGTGGACCTGGTCTCCTTCACCGGCTCCACCGCCACCGGTCGACGCGTCGCGCACCTCGCCGCCGACCGGATCGCCCGGGTCGCACTGGAACTCGGCGGCAAGTCGGCCAACGTGATCCTGGACGACGCCGACCTGACCACTGCGGTCAAGGTCGGTGTCGGCAACGCCTTCCTCAACTCGGGGCAGACCTGCACCGCGTGGACCCGGATGCTGGTGCAGCGGGCCCGCTACGACGAGGCCCTCGACCTGGTGGCCAAGGCCGCCGAGGGCTACCAGGTCGGCGACCCCCTCGAACCGGCCACCCGGCTCGGTCCGCTGGTCTCGGCGCAGCAGCGGGACCGGGTCCGCGCGCACGTCGCCCGGGGCCTGGCCGACGGCGGCCGGCTGGTCGTCGGTGGGCCCGACGCCCCGGTGCCGGACCGGGGCTTCTTCGTCGCCCCGACGGTGATCGCCGACGTCGACCCGGACAGCGCCCTCGCGCAGGAGGAGGTCTTCGGGCCGGTGCTGGCGGTGATCCCGGTCGACGACGACGACCACGCCGTGGCGGTCGCCAACAACTCCCGCTACGGTCTGGCCGGCGCGGTCTGGTCCGCCGACGAGGAACGGGCGCTGCGGGTGGCCCGGCGGCTGCGGACCGGTGCCGTCGACATCAACGGGGCGCCGTTCAACCCGAGGGCCCCGTTCGGCGGCTACAAGCAGTCCGGTCTCGGCCGCGAGCTGGGCAGCCACGGGCTGGCGGAGTTCTGCGAGATCAAGGCGATCCAGCGGTGAGAGGTCTGGTGGCCAGGGCCGCCGACGCACCGCTGCGGGTGGAGCCGGTCGAGCTGCCGGAGACCGGCCCCGGCCAGGTACGCGTCCGCATCCGGGCCTCCGGTGTGTGCCACTCCGACCTGTCCATGGCGGACGGCACCCTGACCGCGCCGTACCCGCTGCTGCTCGGACACGAGGCGGCCGGCGTGGTGGCGGAGGTCGGTGACGGCGTGGACCGGGTGGCCCCCGGCGACCACGTGGTGCTCAACTGGGCGCCGGCCTGCCGGTCCTGCTGGTTCTGCCGGCGCGACGAGCCCTGGCTGTGCCGGCGCAACGGGGCACCGGCCGTGGCGCGCGGACACACCCTGGACGGTCGGCCGCTGCACGTCACGCTCGGGCTGGGCGCGCTCGCCGAGCAGGTGCTGGTGCCGCAGGAGGCCGCCGTGGCAGTGCCGTCCGCGCTGCCGTTCCCGGCCGCCGCGCTGCTCGGCTGTGCGGTGCTCACCGGGGTCGGCGCGGTGCGGCGTACCACGCGGGTGGCGGCCGGCGACTCGGTCGCGGTGATCGGTCTCGGCGGGGTCGGCCTGTCGGCGGTGGCCGCCGCGCATGCGGCCGGTGCGGCTGTGGTGATCGGGGTGGACGTCGCCCCCGCCAAGGCCGAGTTGGCCGCCGCCGCGGGCGCCACCGACTTCCTGCTCGCGGACGACTCGCTGGTCCGCGCGGTGCGGGGACTGACCGGCGGCCGGGGCGTCGACCACGCGGTGGAGTGCGTCGGGCGGTCCGCCACGATCCGCAGCGCCTGGCAGAGCACCCGCCGGGGTGGCCAGGTCGTCGTGGTGGGGATGGGCGGCAAGGACGACATCGTCGGCCTGAGCGCGTTGGACATCTTCCACTCCGCGCGGACGCTGCGTTCCTCGGTCTACGGCTCCTCGGACCCCGACCGGGACGTGCCCGAGCTGGCGCGGGCGGTGCTCGACGGCACGCTCGACCTGAGCTACCTGGTCACCGACCGGGCCACCCTCGACGAGGCGCCGGCGGCGTTCGCCCGGATGGCGCGGGGCGAGGGCGCCCGGACGGTGGTCGAGTTCGACTGAGCGCCTCCGGGCCGGTGGACGACGACGGTCCGTGATGACATCCCTCGAAGGAGTGCCACCACGGACCGGTCGGGCGCGTCGGGTCAGCCGGCCTGGGCCGGGCTGCTCTGCGCGGTGTTGTAGAGGCTGTCACCCTGGTAGCGGGCGGTCACCGGCTCGGTCAGCGGGCCGCTGACGTTGCCCTTGAACTCGGCGACGCCGTTGCGCACGGTCGCCGAACCGAGGCGCTTGTCGCCGGCGTAGAAGTCGACCTTGCCGGAGGGCTTACGGTCGCTGGTGGTCACCGAGGCCACCTCGGCGGTGGCGATGACGCGGTACCGGTGCGAGTTGCCGGCCCGGATCGACTCGACGTCCAGGTCGACGGTGGTGCTCCGGAACGCGACGGTCCGCAGGTAGTCGTTGAGCATCTGCCGCCACACGTCCCAGACGTGCACACCGTCGATGTTGAACTCGGTCACCTCGACACCGGCCGCACGCCAGTTCTCGGTGCGGGCGACCGAGTCGGGCGCGATGTTGATCAGCCAGTCCTGCAGGCCGGTACCGACGTGGATGCCGCCGGGCACGGCCTTCATCCGCGCCACCTGCTCCGCGGAGGGGTTCACCGCACCGCCGGCCGCACCCCACGCGCCGTGGTAGCCGACCAGGTCGGTGTTGTCGTACAGCAGCGTGATGGCACGGGCACCACCGGCGGAGAGACCCCCGAAGGCGCGGTCCTGGGCCTGGGTGGAGACGTGGTAGTTCTTCTCCACGAACGGGATGACGTTGTTCCGCAGCTCGTCGACGTAGCCCTGGTTGCCGTCGGGCAGGCCGTTGAAGTCGGTCGAGACGATCACCATCGGCAGCGCCTTACGGTCCCGGATCGCGTTCTCCAGGATCTCGTGGGCCACGCCCTCCATGGTCCAGTCGGTGGCGTTGCCGCCGCCGCCGTGGCTGAGGTAGAGCGTCGGGTACGGGGTGGCGCGCGTGGCGTCGTAGCCGTGCGGCAGGTAGACGACCACGTCGTGCTTGCCCGCCGGGTCGGTGGACAGCGGCGAGTCGTACCAGCGCTGCTCCAGCTTGCCCGCCTTCTTCCGGTCGACCGGCGCCTGGTAGCTGTTGTCGTAGGTGGGGAAGCGCTTGCTGCTCGGCACGTAGACCCGGCTGAGCAGCGCACCCGGCGCGGTCGCGTGCGGCGTGACCTCCAGCGGGTTGGCCGGGTCCGGGTGCAGGGTGCAGCCGCTGGCCGTCGGGCTGTCACAGTCGTGGGTGAACGCGTACCGGAAGGTGCCGGAGGGCAGCGGCGTGGTGAACGTCCACACCCCGTCGCGTCCCTGCTGCATCGGCAGCGGACGCCATGGGTCGGCGAGGATGTCGCCGGGCTGCCACTGCGCGCCGGTGCGGGCGTCACCGCAGCCCACGCAGGTCACGCTCGCGGGCTGGGAGAACCACCACTCGCCGTAGATCTGGACCGACTGCACACCGGCGGGGGCCCGGTAGCGGAAGGTGACCGAGTGGCCGGTGGGTGCCTGGTTGGTCTGCACGACCTTCGGTCCGAGGGCGGCGGCCGGGGCAGCGGACGCTGCGGGAGCCGCGAGGGCTCCGGAGGCGACCGTCAGGCCGGCGACGGCCGAGACGGCCAACGCGCGGCGGAGCCGGCGGGTCGGCGCGGGGTGAGGATGAGCAACGGGCATGTGTGCGTTTCCCTTCATCGGCTGGTCGACCGGTTCGTCCCGGGGATGCCGTACGGGCGACCAGTGGTGGCGTGTCGACGAGTCGGTTCTCCCCTGGTGTTCGTGGCCGGTCCGTGACGGTCCGGAGTGGACCGACGGGGACCGGACGGCGGCCAGGGCGCTCCGATCCCGGTGCGGTGCGGGGTCGCACCGGGCCCGTCGTGCGGCGCCACCTGCTGATTAACGTGATCGTCACACAAAGGTGATATCTTTGTAAACACATTGGTGACACCTTTCGCCGCCATTCCGCGCCGAACCGGACGGCCAGCGGTGCCCGGCGCGCTAGTCTCTCCGGAAGCGAGTGATCGGGGATCCTTGATGGGTGAGGCGACACGCGACGCGGCGCGGCCCGCAGCGCCCGTGCTGCACGACGCCGTGCTCGACGCGCTCGGGCTGGAGATCACCAGCGGTCGGCACGTCGCCGGAGAGGCGCTCACCCTGGAGCAGTTGCAGCACCGCTTCGGCGTCTCGCGCACCGTGATGCGGGAGGCGATGCGGATCCTGGAGTCGTTGCACCTGGTGGCCTCGCGCCGCCGGGTCGGCCTGGTGGTCCAGCCGATGCACCGGTGGCGGGTGCTCGATCCACGCGTGATCCGCTGGCGGCTCGAAGGTCCCGGCCGCGCCGCGCAGCTACGGACGCTCACCGAGCTGCGGGTGGCGGTCGAACCACTCGCCGCTGCCGGGGCCGCCCGGCACGCCACCGCCGAGGAGCGACAGCGACTCCGCGCGCTGGCCGCCCAGATGCGTCAGCTCGGCGAGGCCGGGGAGCTCGACGCGTTCCTCGCCGCCGACGTCGAGTTCCACGCACTGCTGCTCCAGGCCTGCCTCAACGAGATGTTCACCGCGCTGACCGGGGTGATCGCCGAGGTGCTCGCCGGCCGGACCGAGCACGGGCTGATGCCCAAGTGCCCGCGACCGGTCGCCCTGGACCTGCACGAGCAGGTCGCCAACACGGTCGCCGCCGAGGACGCCCGGGGCGCCGAGACCGCCATGCGGGCACTCGTCGAGGAGGTACGCGACGCGATCGGCACCGCCGACGCGGACCGCCCCGACTTTCACTGAGTGAGAACGCGGCTCCCGGCCGAGGGGGTACGCCCGGGACCATCCGACTGACCGTCGTACGTCGACAGGAGGCCCGGATGACGTTCGCACGTGACCAGTGGTACGTGGCCGCGTTCAGCAACGAGGTCGGGCGGGACCTGCTCGCCCGTACCGTGCTGGGCGAGCCGCTCGTGTTCTACCGCACCGAGTCCGGCGCGGCGGTGGCGCTCGCCGACCGGTGTGTGCACCGGCGGTACCCGCTGTCGGAGAGCCGCCTCGACGGGGACACCGTGGTCTGCGGATACCACGGCTTCACCTACGATCCGAGCGGCGCCTGCGTCTTCGTACCCGGGCAGCAGCGCATCCCCCGGACGGCGCGGGTGGCCGCGTACCCGGTGGTGGAGCAGGACACCCTGGTCTGGGTCTGGATCGGCGACCGGGACCGGGCCGACGCCTCCACCATCCCCCGGGCACCCTGGCTCGGGGACCCCCGCTACACGACGGTGCGTGGCATGGCGCCGCTGGACGCCCGGTACAGCCTGCTGGTGGACAACCTGATGGACCTGTCCCACGAGACGTACCTGCACGGCGGCTACATCGGTACGCCCGAGGTGGCGAACACGCCGATCACCACCGAGGTGGACGAGGACCGGGGCGTCGTCTACGTCAGCCGGCACATGGACGACGCGGAGTGCCCACCGTTCTATGCCCGCTCGACCGGCATCCAGGGCCGGATCACCCGCTGGCAGGACATCGAGTACCACCCGCCCTGCCTGTACGTGTTGCACAGCCGGATCGCCCCGCAGGGCGTCTACCCGCCGGCCGAGGGCGACGACGACCAGGCGTTCCACGCCGAGATCGTGTACGCCATCACCCCGTCGACCGCGCACACCACGTACGACTTCTGGGCGGTGGCGCGGGACTTCGCCGTCGACGACGAGTCGGTCAGCGAGTACCTCTACCAGAGCAACCACACCGTGGTCATGCAGGACGTCACCGCCCTGAACATCCTGGAGCGGGTGATCGCCTCCGAGCCGGAGCGCTACCAGGAACTGAGCATCAACATCGACACCGGCGGGCTGGCCGCCCGACGGCTGCTCGCCCGGATGGTCGAGTCGTCCACGGTGGAGGCGCCCCGGTGACCGCGCCGGCCGGCGGGCTCACCGGCGACCGGGTCTATCGGATCCACTGGCTGCCGGGCACCGACACGCTGCGCGGCATCTGCCACTGCGGTGCCGAGCGGATCGCCGAGGAGCCGGTGCAGTTGTGGGAGTGGCTGCTCGCCCATCCCCGGGACCACCGGCCACCGGCGGCACCCGCACCGGCACCGACGCAGCGGGTGGTGGTGCCGGCATGACCGCGACGGAGACGACGCTGGTGGTCGCCGGCCGGGAGGCGGTGGCCACCGGCGTGGTGGTGCTGACCCTGCGCCGCCCGGATGGTGGCGAGGTGCCGGGCTGGACCCCGGGCGCGCACGTCGACCTGGACCTGGGCCCCGGGCTGGTGCGCCAGTACTCGCTCTGCGGCGACCCGGCCGACCGCACCGCGCTCCAGGTGGCGGTGCACCTGGCGCCGCAGGGGCGTGGCGGTTCCCGGCACGTGCACGAACGCCTGCCGCCCGGCGCGACGGTGCGGGTGGTCGGGCCGCGCAACGCCTTCCGGCTGGTCGAGGCCGACCGGTACCTCTTCGTCGCCGGGGGCATCGGCATCACGCCGATCCGGCCGATGGTCGCCGCCGCCGACGCCGCCGGTGCCGACTGGCGACTGGTGTACGGCGGACGCAGCCGCAGCTCCATGGCCTTCGCCGCCGATCTGCGGCAGGCGTACGGCGAGCGGGTGCGCCTCTGTCCGCAGGACGAGACGGGCCTGCTCGACCTGGACACGCTGATCGGTGACCCGGCCGACGCGGTCGTCTACTGCTGCGGGCCGGAGGGGCTGATCGACGCCGTGCAGCAGCGCTGCCGGACGTGGCCACCCGGTCGGCTGCACGTCGAGCGGTTCGCCCCGGCGGCCGGGGCCGGCACGGGCGAACACGCCGTGGAGGTCGACCTCGCGCTCTCCGGCCGGACGGTGCACGTACCACCGGGCACCTCGATCCTGGCGGCGCTGGAGCAGGCCGGTACGCAGGTGCTCTCCTCCTGCCGCGAGGGCACCTGCGGCACCTGCGAGACCACCGTGCTCGACGGCACGCCGGAGCACCGCGACAGCCTGCTCACCGAGGCGGAACGGGCTGCCGGGGACACCATGCTGATCTGCGTGTCCCGGGCGCGTACCCGGCGGCTCGTGCTGGAGCTGTGACCGGTCGGCGGGGATGATGGCGGGGTGCAGGCACGGCCCGGACGCTCGGTCACCAGCAAGGTGCTGGCGCTGCTCGACGCGTTCAGCCCCGGCGAACCGGCGCTGACCCTGAGCGAGCTGGCCCGGCGGGCCGAGCTGCCGCTGCCCACCGCGTACCGCCGGGTCGCCGAACTCGTGGCCTGGGGCGCGCTGGAACGCGGTGACGACGCGCGCTACCGGGTCGGCCTGCGCCTGTGGGAGGTCGGTTCGCTGGCGCCGCGCGGGCTGGGGCTGCGCGAGCTGGCGCTGCCGGTGCTGGAGGACCTGTACGAGGTGACCCACGAGAACGTCCAGCTCGCCGTCCGGCAGGACCTCGAACTCGTCTTCATCGAGCGGATCGCCGGACGGCACGCGGTGCCGGTGCTCACCCGGGTCGGCGGTCGCTTCGCGCTGCACGCCACCGGTGTGGGGCTGGTGCTGCTGGCGCACGCACCGGCGCAGGTGCAGGAGCGGGTCCTCGCCGCGCCGTTGGAGCGGTACACCGAGCTGACCGTCACCGATCCGGTGCGGTTGCGCCGCCAGCTCGCCGAGGTGCGCCGCGCCGGGTACGCGATCAGCGACCGGCAGGTCACCATGGACGCCCTCTCCGTCGCCGCGCCGATCGCCGGGCCGGACGGGGTGGTGGCGGCGATCTCGCTGGTGGTGGCGTACGACCGGGCCGATCCGCTGGCGCTGGCGCCGCTGGTGCAGGCGGCCGGTCGGGTGGTCTCCCGGTCGCTGGGTCGCCCGTCCGCGTCGACCCGGCCGGCGCCGTTACCCCGACGCCCCCGTGGGCAGTAGTTTGTCCGGATGCGTGTTGTCCTCTGTGCGGCCCGTCGGACCGGCCCGACCGGGTCACCCGGCGCACCGTGTTGACCGAGGGCCGGGTGTGGCAGCCGGAGCCGGCCACGCCGTCGGATCGGGCGGCGGTGGGTCGGGCCCGCGCGCAGCGGCTGCTGGTGACGCTCCTCGGTGACCACTGGCACGCCGGCCGGTCCCCGCTGCCCTCCGGTGGGCTGGTCGCGGTGCTGGCCGAGTTCGGCATCGCCCCGGCCAACGCCCGGGCGACGCTGGCCCGCCTGACCCAGCGCGGCATGCTGGAACGCACCAAGGAGGGCCGGCGGACCAGCTACCGGCTGACCGAGTCGGCGTCGCAGACCCTGCGCCGGGGTGCCCGGCGCATCTTCGCCAGCAGCGACTCAGACGACTGGGACGGGGTCTGGACGCTGCTCGCCTTCACCCTGCCGCTCGACGACGCGCACCAGCGCCGGCTGCTGCGGGCCCGGCTGCGCTGGCTGACGTTCTGGCCGTTGTACGACGCGACCTGGGTGACCCCGCACGACCGGTTCGACGAGGTACACGAGCAGCTCGGCGAGCTGGGTGTCACCGACGCGGTGGTGTTGCGGTCGCGGGACTTCGAGCTGCTGCCGAGCACCCGCGCCCGACTGGAGGCCGCCTGGCGCATCGACGTGCTCGCCGACGGGTACCAGCGGTTCCTGGAGCGCCACCGGACGGTGGCGCGGCGGGCCGACGCCGGTGCGGTGGGCCCGTCGGCGGCGCTGGTCGCGCGGACCGAGCTGGTCAACGACTGGCGGGCGCTGGTGGGCGACGATCCGGACCTGCCGGCCCGGTTCCTGCCGGCGTCCTTTCCCCGGGCACAGGCGCGGGTGATGTTCCTGCGGACCGCGACGGCGCTGGCCGAGCCGGCGCAGCAGCGCTTCGAGGAACTGGTCCGGACTCCCGAGCGGGGCTGACCGGACTCCCGAGCGGGGCTGAGCAGAGGCGACAACGCCGCCGATCTTCGCCATCCATAGATACGATGCAGAATCGTTGACGCGCGATCAGATTTCGCATTATGTTCGCCACACGTGCCTGACCAGCAGGTCCAGCCGTCCGTCTCCGGCTGAAAGGGGTCCCGTCATGCCCACCGATCGACCTCAGGAGCGCACCAGACCACGATCGTGGAAGGGAGCGCTGGCCGTGGCCGCCACGGCGGCGCTGCTCGCCGGCTCCACCGCACCGGCCCTCGCCGCGCCGCCACCCCACGCCGGTCCCGCCGATCGTGCCTTCGAGGTGACCGTTCTGTCCGGACGGGCCGACACCGTCAGCGGCGGTGACGCGCTGGTGCGCGTCGCCGTGCCGCGCACCGTACCCCCACACCACGTGAAGGTCCGGCTCGACGGCCGGGACGTCACCGACCGGTTCCGGGCCACCGACGACAAGCGCACGCTGCTCGGTCTCGTGGACGGGCTGGCGCTGGGCGCCAACGAGCTCGAGATCCGCGCGAACGGGCAGGGCCACGGCCGCCCCCGCGCCACGCTGACCCTGCGCAACCATCCGGCCGCCGGACCGGTCATCTCCGGCCCGCACATCCCGCTGTTCTGCACCGCGTCGGGCAACCCGTGGAACCTGGGCCCGGTGGACGCGGACTGCCACGTGGCGCAACCCCGGGTCACCTACCAGTACCGCACCACCGCCGGGAGCTTCGTCGCGCTGCCGGACGGCCCGCTCCCGGCCGACGTGGCCACCACCACGACCAGCGACGGCCGCACCGTGCCGTACGTGGTCCGGGTCGAGCGCGGCACCATCAACCGCGCGGTGTACGAGATCGCCCTGCTGCACCGGCCGGGCACCGCGCCGCCGGACCCGTGGACGACCACCGACGGATGGAACGACCGGCTGGTCTACACCTTCGGCGGCGCCTGCGGCATCGGGTACACCCAGGCCACCAGCACCGGCGGGGTGATGAACCACAGCCTGCTCAGCAGGGGTTACGCGGTGGCCAGCGCGACGTTCAACGTCTTCGCCAACAACTGCAACGACGTCACCTCCGCCGAGACCGCGATGATGGTCAAGGAACACTTCGTCGAGTCGTACGGCGTACCGCTGTTCACCATGGGCTGGGGCGGCTCGGCCGGCACCATGCAGCAGTTGCTGATCGCCAACGCGTACCCGGGGATCCTGGACGGGGTCATCGGCCAGATCGGCTACCCGGACGAGCGCTCGGTGACCCTCACCGGGCACGAGTGCCGGTTCATCTCCCAGGCGGCCCCGGCGGCCGGGCTCTCCACCGCCCAGCGGACCGCGGTGACCGGCTTCGCCAGCCCGAACACCTGCGGCGGCTACCAGAACTTCGACAGCGTCGACTGGCCCGCCACCTGCCCGAGCCACGTTCCCGCCGGGCTGCGCTACCACCCGGTGACCAACCCGGACGGCATCCGCTGCGCGATGGCGGACTTCATCTCCAACGTGTACGGCGTCGACCCGACCACCGGCGCCGGGCGGCCGATCGTCCCGGACACCGTCGGCGTGCAGTACGGGCTGCGCACCCTGGACGCCGGGGTGATCAGTCCGGAGCAGTTCGTCCGGCTCAACGAGGGCATCGGTGGTCTGGACGTCGAGGGCACCCGCACCCCGCACCGCACCTCGGCGAACGTCGACGCGATCGAGGTGGCGTACGTGACCGGACGCGTCAACCAGTTCGACGGTGGTCTGCGGTGGACGCCGATCATCGAGACCCGTGGTTACACCGACCCGAGCGGTGACTTCCACGACCGCTTCCGCTCCTGGACCATGCGGGAGCGACTGCTCGCGGCCAACGGTCACGCGGACAACCACATCAGTGTCACAGGCGCGTCCGGGGCGCCCGCGTCGACGAGTCAGACGCAGGCACTGGTGGACATGGACGCCTGGTTGACCGCCCGGACGGCGTTGGCGGCGAGCCGACCCCATCTGGACGAGACGGCACTGACCCGGCTGTCCCGGCCGGCCGGGCTGGCGGACCACTGCGTCGCGGCGGACGGGGAGCGGATCGTGGAGACGTTGACCCTCGACCCGGCGGCCCGGTGCAACCAGCTCTTCCCGTTCCACCGCAACCCGCGCGTGGAGGCGGGCGGGCCGACCACTTCCGCCGTGCTCAAGTGCCGGCTCGCGCCGCTGGACCGGGCGGCGTACGGCGTCGACTTCACCGACGAGCAGTGGCAGCGGTTGCGGGCGGTCTTCCCGGACGGGGTCTGTGACTGGTCCCGGCCCGGCGTCGGTCAGGTCCCGTCGACCGGCACCTGGATCCGCTTCTGAGCGCACCGGTGTCGGGCGGCGTCATCCACCGCCGCCCGGCACCGGCTCGCTCCGGCACCGCTCGGTCCGTCACCGGTTCAGTCCGGAAAGGCCAGCAGGCGCAGCAGTTGCGCCAGCCGGGCGTGGTCCTCGGGGGTGACCGCGGCCAGCAGGCCCAGCTCCACGGCGTGCGCGGAGGACTGGGCGCGGGCGAACAGCTCGCGCCCCTCGTCGGTGGCGACCAGGACGTTGGCGCGCCGGTCGGCGGGGTCGGTGCGGCGCTCGACCAGACCGCGTCTCTCCAGGTCGTCGATGAGCGCCACCACCTGGCTCGGGTCCAGCCGGAGGAACTCGGCCAGCTCCCGCTGGGTGGGCCGGGTGTCGTCGGCGGCCAGCGCGAGCACCGAGTACGAGCGGGCCTTCAGTCCGTGCTCGGCCAGGGCGGCGTTGGCCGCGGCGAGGGTGAGCGCGTTGGCGCGCACCAGCAGGAAGCTCAGATCCCGGCCGAGCACGCTGTCCCGCAGGCCGTCGGCCGGTCGGGCTCTCTCGGGAGGGGGCACGGCGACGATGATAGCAAGCCTTACCAATAATTGACTTTTTCAACGGTCCATGTTCCGATCGACCTCGACGCGAAGGAGTGCCCATGTCCCTGGACGGCAAAGTCGCAATCGTCACCGGAGCCGGACGCGGTCTCGGCCTCGCCTACGCACGGCAGTTGGCCGCGCAGGGCGCCGCGGTCGTGGTCAACGACGTGGACGAGCAGGCGACCGCCGACGCCGTCGCGGCGATCCGGGCGGCCGGCGGACGCGCCGTCGCCGTGGTCGCACCGGTCGGTCCGACCGAGACCGCACAGGCCCTGGTCGCCGCCGCCGTCGAGAGCTTCGGCCGACTGGACGTCCTGGTCACCAACGCCGGGGTGCTGCGCGACACGGTGCTCTGGAAGATGACCGACGAGGACTTCGACACCGTGATCGGGGTGCACCTGCGGGGCACCTTCACCACCGTGCGCGAGGCCGTGCGGCACATGCGCCAGGCCGGCGAGGGCGGGCGGATCATCTGCATCGGCTCCCCCACCGGCCAACGCGGCACCTTCGGCCAGACCAACTACGCCGCCGCCAAGGCGGGCATCGTCGGCATGGTCCGGACCTGGGCGTTGGAGCTCAAGCGAGCCGGCATCACGGTCAACGCCGTCGTCCCGGTCGCCGCGACCGCGATGACCGCCACGGTCCCCTACTTCGCCGCCGCGGTACGCGCCGAGGCCGCCGGTGAGCCGATGCCCGCCTTCTTCCGGCACGACCTCGGGTTCGGCACCTCCGACGACGTGGCCGGGCTGGTCGCCTTCCTCGGCTCCGACAGCGCCGCCGAGGTGACCGGCCAGGTGATCGGCGTGGGCGGCGACCGGATCCAGATCTGGACCCACCCGGAGGTCGCGCTGACCGCCCACCACGAGGGCGGTTGGTCCTACGACGCGCTGGTCGCCGCGTGGCCGATCGAGTTCGCCGCCGCGTCGCAGAGCGTCGGCGAGCGCTTCCCGGAGCTGCCCGAGGAGTTCCGCGACACCGCCTCCTGACCCGCCGGACGAAGGTTCCCGAGCATGTACCAGCCCGCGATCGACCTGGACGCCGTCACCGCGATCGACATGCACGTGCACATCGAGATCGACGACCACGGCCACGCCTCGCTGCCCGATCCGCTCGTCGCCGCCGCCTCGAAGTACTTCCGCACCGACGGCCCGCGTCCGGCGGTGGACGCGGTCGCGCAGTACTACCGCGAACGGAACATGGCCGCCGTGGTGTTCAGCGTCGACGCGCGGACGCAGCTGGCGCACCCGCCGCTGTCCAGCGCCGACATCGCCCGCGCCGCCGCCCAGCACGCCGACGTGCTCGTGCCGTTCGGCTCGGTCGACCCGCGCACCGGCGAGGCGGCCCTGGAACTCGCCGCCCGGCTGATCGAGGACGAGGGCGTACGCGGGTTCAAGTTCCACCCCACCGTGCAGGGTTTCGACCCGAGCCACGAGGAGTACGCGCCGCTGTGGGGACTGATCGAGCAGGCGGGACTGCCGGCGTTGTTCCACACCGGGCAGACCGGCATCGGCGCGGGACTGCCCGGCGGCTACGGCTTCCGGCTCGGGCTGTCCAACCCGATGCTGCTCGACCCGGTCGCCGCCGAGTTCCCGGACCTCCAGATCATCATGGCCCACCCGTCGGTGCCCTGGCAGGACGAGGCGCTGTCGGTGGCGACGCACAAGCCGAACACCTGGATCGACCTGTCCGGCTGGAGCCCGAAGTACTTCCCGGCCGAGCTGGTGCGCCACGCCAACTCGATCCTCAAGAACCGGGTGCTCTTCGGCACCGACTACCCGCTGCTCACCCCGGACCGCTGGCTGCGGGACGTGGCGAGCACCGACCTCAAGCCCGACGTGCTGCCCGGCATCCTGAAGGACAACGCCGCCCGGCTGCTGCGCCTGGCCGGATGACGACGGAAGGACCCCCGTGACCACCACCATCGCCTACGACCAGCTCGCCGGCCTCGGCGGCACCGACCTCGGGCAGACCGAGTACCGCACGGTCACCCAGGACCAGATCGACCTGTTCGCCGACGCGACCGACGACCACCAGTGGATCCACGTCGATCCGGAACGGGCCAAGGACGGCCCGTTCGGCGCGCCGATCGCCCACGGCTTCCTCACCCTCTCCCTCGCCGTGCCGTTCTGGACCGAGCTGCTCGACGTGACCGGTGTGTCCACGAAGGTGAACTACGGCCTGGACAAGGTGCGCTTCCCGGCACCGGTGCGGGTCGGGTCACGGGTCCGGATGCGGGCCGTCGTCGCCGAGGTCACCGAGGTGGCGGGCGGCTACCAGATCGCCGTCGACCAGACCATCGAGATCGACGGCGGCGGCAAGCCCGCAGTCGTCGCCCGGGGGATCTACCGCTTCTACGCCTGACCTGCCGGGACCACAGCCGCCCGGCCACCGCCCTCCACCACCAGGAGACTGCTGATGCACCACCAAGGGATCGGCGGCTGGCTGGCCAAGCGCCGACTCAAGTCACCGGAGAAGATCGCGCTCGTCCACGGCGAGCAGGCGACCATGACGTACCGGCAGCTCGCCGACGCCACGGACGGCGTCGCGGCGGCGTTGCGGCACCTCGGCGTCGGCAAGGGCGACACGGTCGCGTACCTGGGTGAGAACAGCCCCGAGTTCCTCCAGGTGATGTTCGGCGTCACCCGGCTGGGTGCCGCCTTCGTGCCGGTCAACACCCGGCTGGCGACCCCCGAGATCACCCACGTGCTCAGCGACAGCGGTGCGCGGGTGCTGATCCACGATCCCGAGTTCGCCGCCCGGGTGGCCTCGGTCGCGGCGGCGTCCCGCCCGGCGCACGTGGTGCCGACCGGCCCGGGGAGCGCCGAGACTCCGGGTCTGTCCCGGCTGGCCGCCACGGCACCCCGGGACGACACGCCGGTCCGGGTGACGATGCGGGACCCGGCCGCGATCGTCTACACCTCGGGCACGACCGGTCGCGCCAAGGGTGCCGTGCTGACTCACGGCAACCTGACCTGGACGGCGCTGAACTGCATCGTCGACTACGACGTGGTGTCGACCGACATCGCCCTGATGATCTCGCCGCTGTTCCACGTCGCCTCGCTCGGCATGGGCGCGCTGCCGGTCATCCTCAAGGGCGGCACCCTGGTGCTGGAGAAGGGTTTCGAGCCGGGACGCGCGCTCGCCCAGATCGCCCGGCACGGCGTCACCATGCTCAGCGGCGTGCCGACCACCTTCCAGCTCATGGCCGACCACCCGGACTGGGCCTCCACCGACCTGTCCACGCTGGGCAAGCTCACCTGCGGCGGCTCGGCCGTGCCCGTCCGGGTGCTGAACGCGTACGAGGAGCGGGGTCTGTCGTTCTCGCAGGGGTACGGCATGACCGAGGCGTCACCGGGGGCCACCTCGCTGCCGCCGACCATGACCCGCGCGAAGCAGGGCAGCGTGGGCCTGCCGCACTTCTTCACCGAGGTACGGGTCGCCGACGAGAACGGCGGCGCGGCTCCCGCCGGCAGCATCGGCGAGATCGAGATAGCCGGTCCGAACGTGTTCCGTGGCTACCACCGGATGCCCGAGGCGACGGCCGGGGCGTTCACCACGGACGGCTGGTTCCGCTCCGGCGACCTCGGCTACCTGGACGACGACGGCTACCTGCACGTCGCGGGCCGCCTCAAAGACATGATCATCTCGGGTGGGGAGAACATCTACCCGGCCGAGGTCGAGGTGCTGCTCGGCGAGATCGACGGGGTGACCGGCGTGGCGGTCATCGGCGTCCCGGACGAGCGCTGGGGCGAGGTGCCCTGGGCGATCATGACGATCCGCGAGGGCGCCGCCGTCGACGTCGACACCGTCCGCGACTTCCTGAACGGCAAGGTGGCCCGCTACAAGCTGCCCAAGAACGTGGTCATCGTGAACGAACTGCCGCGGACCGCGTCGGGGAAGGTGCGGAAGGCGGACCTGCGGAGCCGGTTCGGCGGGTGGTGGCAGCGCGAGTGGTGACCAGCGCGGCGAACTCGGCGGCCGAGGCGTCGGCCAGCCGCTCGTGCATCCGCCGATAGACCTGCGTCGACCGGGCCGCCGGCCACTGCGCGTCCATGAACTCGCGCGGAAGTCGCGGGTCGGCGCGCAGCAACGCGAGCCAGTCCGCCACCAGCATCGTGCGGACGGTCAGCGCGCTGGGCGCCTGCGTCGCCGCGTCCGGGTCGTCCCACACCTCGATGAAGGCCAGGTGTTCGCGCCGGATCGCCTCGATGTCCCAGGCCGCCCGGACGCTCTCGGCGATCGGGAACCCGGCCAGTTCGCGGGCGTGGAAGGCGATCACCGTGTTCGGCGGCAGGTCCTGGCACAACGGCTCCAGCGATCCGGCGAGGTCGACCTCGCCAGGTGCCAGCCACAGCCCGTCGCGCAGCGGCGCGAAGCCCTCCCAGGTCAGCGTGGAGCGCAGCCGGTGACGCAGGGTCCGCTGCCCCTCCGGGATGGTGAACGTGACGAGGGTCCAGCCGGTGCCCTGCGGGTCGAACGGGCGCGGGCCACGGACCCGCTCGGTCGCCTCGCGCAGCACCGCCACGCCGTGCTCGGTCAACGAGAACTGGATCTCCCGGCCGCTCTTGCTGCGGGCGAGGATGCCGGTCTGCACGAGTCGGTCGAGGGTGGCCCGCGTCGCCGGGGCGGCCACGCCGGCCCCCTCCAGCACCCCGATCAGGACACTGGCGCGCACCGGCCCCGGCTCGTCGTCGACGACGTGTTCACCGAAGAACGCGAGCAGCAGTTGCTTCGGCTGACGACTGCGCACAGTCCTCCCTCTCGGACGGCTCCGACCCGGCGACGGTCACGGGGCGACGGTCTGGGCGCCCTTGGCGCGCCGGATCTGGTCGTAGACGCGGGTCCGCAGCTCCGTGAAGCGGGGTAGCGCGCGAGTCGTGATCTGGTCACGCTCCGGCGGCAGGTCGATGGCGAGATCCTCCTGCACCCAGGTCGGCGACTTGGACAATACTAGAACCCGTTCGCCCAGGTAGACCGACTCGTCGATGTCGTGCGTGACGAAGACGATCGATATCTTGCGGGTCGCGTGCAACTCGCGCACCAGGTCTTCCAGGTCCGCGCGCGTCTGGGCGTCGACCGCGGCGAACGGCTCGTCCATGATCAACACCTCCGGCTCGTACGCGACCGCGCGGGCGATCGCCACCCGCTGCTGCATCCCGCCGGAGAGCTGCCAGGGGTGGCTGCGGGCGGCGTGCCCGAGGCCCACCGCCTCGATGGCGTCGGTGACGAGCCGCTCGCGCGCCGCCCGGGACAACTTCTTGTGGCGCAACGGCAGTTCGACGTTGCCCCGCACGGTCAGCCACGGGTAGAGGCTGCGGCCGTACTCCTGGAAGACGACGGCCATGGCGGGACTCGGGCCGGTCACCGGCGCCTCGTGCATCTCGACCAGCCCGCTGGTCGGTCGCAGCAGCCCGGCCAGGCACTTCAGCAGCGTGGTCTTGCCGCAGCCGGACGGGCCGACGACGCACACCAACTCACCGGCGGCCATGGTGAAGCTGACGTCACCGATCGCCTCGACGTCCCCGGACGCGGACTCGTACACCTTCCGCAGGTGCTCCACCTTCAGCAACATGTTCCGGTCAGGCACGGTTGACCTCCCTGATTCCGTGGTACCAACGCAGCACCCGCCGTTCGACGACACCGAAGGTCGCGGCGAGCAGGACGCCGACGAGTCCGAGCAGGAGGATGCCGCTCCACATCTCGGCGATGAGGTAGTTCCGCTGGAAGTACGCGATCCGGTAGCCCAGCCCGGCGGACGAGGCGAACATCTCCGAGATCACCATCAGGATGAGCGCCACCGAGAGCCCCTGCCGGACACCGGCCATGATGCGCGGGCTCGCCGCCGGCAGCACGAGGAACCGCAGCCGCTCCCACCAGGTGATCCGGAAGGAGTCGGCGGTCTCGGACATGACGCTGTCGGTGGCCCGGACACCGTCGATGGTGTTCAGCAGGATCGGCCAGACGGCGCCGGAGACGATGACCACCACCTTCATCGTGTCGGTGATGCCCAGCAGCAGCATCATCACCGGGATCAGCACCGGCGGTGGGATGGCCCGGAAGAACTCCAGCAGCGGTTCCAGCAGTTCGCTCAGCCACCGGAACAGTCCGATGAGCGTGCCGAGGGCGACGCCGATCACGATCGAGGCGGCGATCCCGAGGGCGAGCCGATAGAGGCTGGGCAGCACGTCGTGGACGAACGCCGGGCCGATCCAGGTCTCCCGGAACGCCTCGAGAATGGTGAGCGGGCCGGGGAAGAACCGGTTCGTCGACACGGTCGACGCCGCGCCCCAGAGCACCAGGAGCAGGAAGGGCAGCCCGAGCGCATAGAGGAAGCTCGACGCGACACGGTGGGCGACACCGTGCCCGCGCGGCCGGGCGGTGGTCCGTTCGACACGCGTGGTCATCGGGGCTCCTCCCCACGGACGGACTGGTGCCAGGACAACGAGCGCCGCTCGACGAACCGGAAGACGAGGTTCACCAGGAGTCCGAGCAGACCGGTGACCACCACCAGGGCGTACAGGCCGACCGCGTCACCGGCGGAGCGGGAGAGTTCGATCATCCGCCCCAGACCGGGGTTGCCGATCACCATCTCCGAGGTGATGGCGAGGATGAGCGCCACCGCCGCGGCCAGCCGGACACCCGTCATCAGGTACGGCAGGGTGGTGGGCAGCACGAGGTAGGCCAGGCGCTCGCGCCGGGTGAGCCGGAAGCTGCGCGCGGTGTCCCGGGCCACCGCGTCGACGTCCGCGACCCCGTAGATGACCTGGACGAACACCTGCCAGAAGGACGCGTAGATGATGATCACGAGCGCGGCCTTCATCTGGATGCCGAACATCAGCACGGCCAGCGGGATGAGTGCCACCGAGGGGATCGGACGCAGGAACTCGACCATCGTGTGGGTCGCGCGACGCAGGACGGGCACCAGCCCGACGACGGTGCCCAGGACGAGCGCGGCGACCGTCGCCACGGTCAGCCCGATCGCCCACGAGGTCATGGTGTGGCCGAGCCGGCGCCAGAAGGCGACGTCGCGGAACTCCTCGGCGAGCCGGACCAGCACGTCGGTGACGTACGGCAGGTACTCCGAGTTGACCAGGCCGAGCGTCGGCACCAACTGCCAGACGACGAGGAATCCCGCCAGACCCGCGGCGCCCAGCAGCACCTTGCGCGGCGGGCGTGTCCGCCGGATGTATAGCACGTGCATGTCGCTCCCGTGGTCGGCGGCGACGCCCTTCCCGGCCGGTGACCGGGAAGGGCGGGACCGCGAGGGCTACTGCTGCTGGATGAGGCGGTCGAGGTTCGGCTGCCGGTCGAGCACCTGGTACTTCCCGGCGAGCGTGGCGAGCGTGGTCAGGCTCTCCCGGTCCAACTCCCAGCCGAACTCCGGGAGCCGCACCGAGTCCGCCACCGGCTCGGGGAGCTGCAGGTTGTCCTTGATGGCCTGCCGGACGTCCGCCTCGTTGGCGGGGTCCTGCGCCCACTGGAGCGTCTCCTTCATGGCCGTCGAGAAGGCGGAGATCAGCTCGGCGTCGGACTCGGTCCGCTCCTTCGTGGTGATCGTGGTCAGGGTGGCGAGCCCCGGGACGACCGACTGGTAGGGCGCGACCACGAAGGTGTCTCCCCGGCCGCGCAGCTGCGTGACGAACGGCTCCGGCACCCAGGCGGCGTCGATGTTGCCGGCCTCCAGCTGGGCCGGGGTGTCCGGGAACGCGACCTCGACGAACTTGATCGTGGACGGGTCACCGCCGTCCTTCTCCACCGCGGCCATGATGGTCACGTCACCGGCCGCACCCAGGCTGTTCACCGACACCCGCTTGCCGGCGAGTTCGGCGGGCCGGGTGATGCCCGAGGCCGCCGACGCCACGACGGCGTTGATGTCGTCGCCGTCGGCGTACGAGGACGCGTAGTTGCCGATCATCACCACGCCGAGGTCCTGCAGGTCGGCCCGGAACGGACCGAACGGCTGGCCGATGGCGAACTCGATGTCACCGTTGATCAGCGCCGGGATCGCCTGGGCGCCGCCCTGCGCGGGGAGCACCTCGACCCCCAGCCCGTGCTTGGCGAAGATGCCCGCCTTGATGCCGCCCCACAACGCGGCGGTCTCGGTGATGGGCAGCGCCGCGACCCGAACCTGGCGCAGGTCGCCGTCGGCCGGCTCGGAGCCGGTCGCGTCGGAGTCGGTACAGGCGGTGAGAGCGATCGCGACGGCGGCGACCAACCCGTAAGTGATGACCTTCTTCATGGACGGGGCCCTTCCTGGGCGGGGGTGGTGGGGTGCGTCGACACGGCGGATGCCTCGGGGGTGCGGACGCGTTCGGGTGTGAGTGGGGTCACCCTGCCGTGGTGGCCATGGTCAGTCACCCGAGCACCAGATGTCAATAATTTCTGACGCCCGTCATGAATAGGTTGAATATTGCGGCGGTGTGCCGTCCAGCGCCCGGGTCAGCTCGGTGCGTGACCGCACGCCGAGCCGGTGGAACACGTTGCGCAGGTGGTGGTCGACGGTGCGGGTGGACAGGAACATCCGCCCGGCGATCTCCCGGTTGGTCGCACCCTCGGCGACCAACCGCGCGATGCGGAGCTGCTGACCGGTGAGCAGCCGCTCGGCCGGACGCTGCGGCACCCCGACCGACTCCCCCGCCGCGCGTAGCTCGGCCGTCGCCTGCTCGGCCCAGGAGTGCGCGGCGAGCAGCACGAACGCCTGCCGGGCGCGGTGCAGGTACGCCCGGGCGTCGCGTGGACGGCGGCGACGCCGCAGCTCCCGCCCGAACAACAACTCGGTGCGGGCCCGCTCGAAGGTGGCGACGTCGGCCGGGTGCAGTCGCAGGGCGGCCCGGAACAGCTCCTCGGCCTCGGCGCTGCCCCGGGGCGCCAGCAGTGCGTGGCACCGCGCGGACAGCGCCCGCCGCGAGGAGCTGGCCGTGCTGCCGACCCAGCGGTCGAAGACCGCCAGAGCGGTCCGGGCCTGCGCGGGCCGACCGGCGCCGACGGCCGCCTCCACCAGGTGTGGCGTGGCCATCACCTGCACCAGGACCTGACCCCGGCCGGTGCCCGGACGGGCCAGCGCGGTGAGCCGGTCGGCGGCGTCGGCGTACCTGCCGTCGACCAGGTCGAGCACGGACAGCGCCCACTGGGCCAGCGCGTACGGGCGGCTTCCCGCCGGGGCGCTGTCCCCGATCTCGGCCACGTACCGCAGCCCGGTGTCCCGGTCGGCGCGGACCGCGGCGAGCACGGCGAGCAGACCGAGGTGCACCTCGGCACTGGCGCGCTGGTCACCGGAGCGGGCCAGCAGCAACCCCTCGCGGCAACTACGGGCCGCCGCGTCGTGCCGACCCAACCAGTACTCGCTCATCGCCCGCAGTTCGAGGGCGCGCGGCAGCAGGCACACCTCGCCCCGGTTCCGGGCCAGGTCCACCGCACGGTCGGCGAGCCGGTGCGCGGCGGCGTCCACGGCCACCAGCAGGCCGGCGACGGCCGCACCGGTCAGCGCGGTCGGGGTGAGGGCGACGGTGGACCGGCCGCCCAGGACGACCGCGCGGCGCAGCAGCGGGCCGCCGCGCGTGTGCTCGCCCCGCAGTGTCGCGGCGACCCCCGCGATCATCGTGGTCAACAGTTCCGCCTCCGGGCCGTCGGCGTCGTGACGCGCCGCGGCCGGGTGACGTGCCACCTCGGCGTAGCGGTACTGCTCCCCGGAGAAGCACACCGCCTCGCCGGCCCGCAGCAGCGCGAGCCGGGCCGCCGCGAGATCGGTGCCGGTCAGCGCGTCGGCGGCGGCCAGCAGCACGGGCAGCGCGGCGGACGGCGCGCCGCAGCGCAGACGCATCTCGCCGCGCAGCAGCGCGGCCCGGCCGCCGGGGCCGACGTCCCGGGGCGTGCTCGGCCCGCCCGCACCGGCGGCCTCCTCCGGTGCGCCGGGCGGCGGCACCGCGCGCAGCAGGGCGCGGGCCTGACCGGTTCGCCCGACCGTCCAGGCGTGCCGGGCGGCGGCAACCCGCCGCTCGGCGGCCAGCGCCGGGTCGTCGGTCAGCTCGGCCGCCCGGGCCAACGCCGCCGCCGCGCCGACCGAGTAGCCGCCGTCGATGGCGACCGCCGCCAGGTCGGCGGCGAGGGCCGGGTCCGGGCCGTCGGCGGCGGCCCGGTGCAGCACGCGCCGCAGCCGCTGACCGGGAGCGCCGCACGCGGCGGCGAGCAGCAGGTGCGCCGCCCGCCGGTCGGCCGCCGAGGCGGTGGCCTCGACCATCGCGCGGGCGAGCGGCCGGGCGAAGGCGACGTCGCCGTACGGGTCGGTCCGCACCAGCCCCGCCGCCTCGGCCGGAGCGAGCGCCTCGACGGCGGTGCCGGCGGCCCGGGCGGCACGGGCCAGCACGCCGGAGCCGATGTCGGCGGCGAGTGCGGTCAGCAGCAGGACGCGCCGGGTGTCGGCGGGCAGCCGGTCCAGCATGGCCCGGTACGCGCGGCCGAGGTTGCCGTCCGTGGGCGGCGCCCCCGGCAGCGGCTCCCGTCCGAGCCACTGGCCCGGGGTGAGCGCGTCGCCCAGGTCCACCAGGGCCTGCGGATTGCCCGCGCCGACGGCGGCCAGCGTGGCGAGCACCGGCTCCGGCGGCGGCGGGCCGGGGCACCGGTCGGCGAGCAGCGCACGGCTGGCGGTCTCGTCCAGCGGCGGCAGCCGGCGGCTGGGTATCCCGGCCACCCGGCTGCCGTCACCGGCGGTGAGCAGCAGGGTGACCGGCAGGTGCCGCAACCGCCGGGCCACGAAGGCCAGGATCCGGGCGGTCGGCGCGTCGCCGGTGTCCAGGTCGTCCATGGTGCACAGCAGCGGACGCTCCCGGGCGGCCCGGCCCAGCAGTCCGAGTACGGCCATGGTGAGGACGAGCTGGTCGTCGTCGCCGCAGCCGTCCCCGGTCAGCGCGCGGCGCAGCACCCGACGCTGCCGCTCGGGCAGGTCGACGGCGTGGTCACGGACCGGGTCGAGCAGGCGTTGCAGGCCCGCGTAGGGCAGCTCCGCCTCGTCGGCCAGCCCGGCCGCACTGAGCACCGTCCGCCCGTCGGCGTGCCGGTGGGCGTACGCCAGCAGGGTGGTGCGGCCGGCGCCGGGCTCACCGTGCAGCAGCAGCGCCGCCCCCGGTGGTGTGGCGAGCAGGTCCTGGATCTGTCGGCACTCGTGCTGCCGTCCGCAGATGAAGGTTATTTGCACTCGTGATGCATTAACCATGCATCGAGTCTCACCCACGTCGGGCGGCTTGGAAAGGGGGTCAGGGTTCGACGACGGTCCTGAACAGGGCCTCCACCGTGCGGGACAGCACGGCGCGGGCGGCGTCCACGCCGAGACCGAGACCGTCGCGCAGCGTCGACCAGGCCGGCCAGGTGCTCGCCGCCACCACCGCGTGGACCAGTTGCTCCCGACCGGCACCGGCGCGCGCCAGCTCGGCGGCGAACAGCTCCTCGACCTCGCCGCGCACCCGGGCCAGGTGTTTGAGCCGGTTGCGGCGGAGTTGCGCGGAGAAGGGCTCGCGCATCTGGGCGGCCCGTGCCGCCGGTGCGATCAGCTGCAACAGCCTGGCCCGCTGCCGACAGTACGCGTCCACCCGCTTGGCCAGCGGCAACGTCGGCGAGATCGGCCGCCAGGCGGCGTCCTGCTGGCGGAGCAGTTCCCGGCCACTCGCCTCGAACAGGGTCTCCATGTCCTTGAAGTTGGTCCAGAGGGTCCGCAGCGAGATCCCGGCCCGCTCGGCGATGCGCTCCCCGGTCGGGCGCAGGTCACCCTCGGAGATCAGGGCGAGATGCGCCTCCACGATGGCCGCCCGGGTGCGCTCGGCCCGGGCGGTCCGTCCGTCGACGCGGCCTGTCGCCTCGGCCGCCGTCGGTGTCGCCGCCCGACCCGCTGCCTCGGCCCCACCCATCCGCGCCCGCCTCCCCCACCGTCACGTTCCGTTGTGCGAGCCGAGTCTAGACGCGTGCCACGGCGGGGGTTTGCGCCCGATATGCCGTGCCGTGTGTCCGGCGAGTCGGAGTATCGGCGGTCAGATCGTCGGCACCCCGTCGGCCGGGGGCGTCACCGGTGGCACGGTCTACTCCGCGACCGGCCCGTCCGCCTCGTCGGTCTGGTACGTCGGGCCGAAGTAGCGCTGCACGCCCCCGTCGACCCGACTCAACCGGCCGCCGCCGTACCCGGAGTGGTCGGTGGCGGAGAACCGCAGCGGCGCCACACCCGGCCCCTGGTAGCCGCCCTCGGCGACGACCGCCCCGGCGTCGGTGTCAGTGCGGGCAGGTGCTGCGGTACTCCTCGACGGCCAGGCCGCTCGGTCCCGGGCAGAGGAACTGCTCGTACCGGGTGTCGTCGTCGACGAACCGCTTGAGCCAGGACACCGCCTGCTTCGCGGTCGGCGTGTTCACCGTGTTCGGGAAGAAGTGCCCGGCGTTGTTGAGCTCCAGGTACGCCTTCTCCGCCGAGGCCGGGATGCTGGTGTAGAAGGGCTCGGAGTGCGAGGCGACCGGGGCGACGCCGTCACTCTCCGCGCCGATGATCAGCGTCGGCACCCGCAGGTTCGACCAGTTCTTGCTCAGGTTCCAGGGTGCCAGCGGCACGGCGGCCTGCAACGACGGTCGGCTCGCGGCGGCCTCCAGACTGCCACCGCCGCCCATCGAGTGACCGGCCACCGCCAGCCGACTGGCGTCGACCCGGCCGCGTACCGAACTGCGCTGGGTCAGGTAGTCCAGCGCGGCCAGGAGTTGGCGCCCCCGGCTGGCCGGCTGGTCGAGACGGGTGATGGTGTCGATGCCGATCACCACGAACCCGTGCGAGGCGATCCGGGGGCCGAGCCAGTCCAGGCTCGACCAGGAGGCGGTGTAGCCGGGCGAGATGGCGACCGCACCGAAGGTGCCCTCGCTGCTGCTGGTCGGGTAGTAGATCACGCCGCCGCCGAAGCCGCTGACGCTCAACGAGGAGACGCTCGTCGAGGAGGTGGCGAACGGGCCTCGGCTCGCCTCCAGGATCGCGTCGGTCGGTGCCGGCCCGCGCTCGTACGGGCTGGCGGCGTGGGCGGGCGCGCCGGTGGCGACGAGGCCGCCGGTGGCGGCCAGCACGGCGGCCGTCGCCAGCCGGGCCACCAGGGGACGGAAACGGGAACGGGTGGTGGTGGAGGATCGCACGTCAGGCACTCCCTCGGTCCGGGCGGTATCGACTGCGATCAGTGTTCGAGATGTCCTACCTGCACCGCATCGGCAAAATCGCCAGTCACCGGGGTCGCCGGTGGACGCTGCCCACCGGCGACCCCGGCCCGGTTCACCGCACCGAGCAGAGCGTGCCGTTGAGCCGGAAGGCGGTCGGCGTCACGTTCGGGCCGCTGTACGCCCCGACGAACCCGGTGCCGACCGTCCCCCCGGCGGGGATCCGGCGGTTGTCGTCGGTGGCGGTCACCCGCACGGCGGTGCCGACCTGTTCCCAGTTCGCGTTCCAGCCGCTGCTGACCTGCTGCCAACGCGTCGGCCAGGTCCAGGTCAGCGTCCAGCCGTCGACCGCACTCGTCCCGGTGTTCGCCACCTCGACGTCGGCCACGTAACCGTTGCCCCAGTCCGTGGTGCTGGCGAAGCGGACGGCGCAGGTGCTGCTCGCCGGGCTGCCGGTGGTGAAGGTGAGCGGCGGGGATGACCAGGAGACCCGACCCGCGGTGTCACGGGTCAGCACGTTGACCGTGTACCGGGCGCCGGGGGCGAGGTTGTCCACGGTGAGACTGGTGCCCGAGGTCTCCCCGAGCTGTTCGCTGACCGCGCCGTACTGCCGGTACACCTCGTACTTGGCGATCGGGGCGGCGCCCCGGGTGGCCGCCGGCCAGGAGATGGTCGCGCTGCGGTGGGTGACGTCGTCGACCGTGGGTCGGCCGGGTGCGCTCGGCTGACCGCTCGGCGCGGCGGCCGGACGCACCACGAGCGTGGTCAGCGAGTACGGCGGCAGGGTCCGGCTGGTCGCGCTGCCGGACTGCGCGGTGGTGACGGCGGTGGCGCCGTTGGTGTGGGTGTGCACGGTCGGCGCGGCGGCCGACGGGGCGAACCCGGCGTAGTCGACGCTGACCTCCCGCGCGTTCTCCGGGTCCTTGTTGATCAGCAGCACCGCGACCTCCCCGTTGGCGCGGCGCACCGCGTGCGCGGCGACCAGCGGGTCACTGGTGTCGGCCCGGATGAACTGGTCGCCGGTCCGCGCGAACCGGCTCATCATGGTCAGCCCGTGGTACGACGCGAACGGCGTGTTCAGCGGCGGCTCGCAGACCGACCCGTCCGAGGTGCAGGTGCCGCTGGAGAGCATCCCGAAGTCGCCGTAGTCGGTCTGCCCGGCCACGGTCGTCACCTTGCCGATGCCGTTGCGCACGTTCCACCACTGCACGGTGAAGACCCCGTTGGCGAGCAGCCCGCTGTAGGCGTCGGCCAGGAACAACGCGGCCGGTTGGCTGGTCATCCCCTCGGCGGTCACGTTCACCTCGGTGAGGCTGATGCCGATGCGGTCCGCGTCCGGCCCGGCGTACCGGCTGATCTGCTGCCGGAGCAGGTGCACCGCGTCGGTGATGTGGCTGGTCCGGGGCAGCGACTCGGCCGGGCTGCCACCCGGGTACCAGTGCACGTCGACGAAATCGATCTTCGGTCCGGCGATCGACAGGACGGTCTGGTTCCAGGGTCCCGGGTCGGCACCGGCGGTCAGCCCGTCCGGCCAGTTCGCCGGCATGGTCAGCACCGCGCCGACCTTGATGTCCGGATCGACGGCCTTCATCGCGTCGGCGTAGTCGACCACCAGGTTCGCGTAGTACGTGGCGCTCTTGTCCGGGTGTTCGTCGGCCTCCCAGGCCGATCCGTAGTGGCCGTTGCCGTAGTTCTCGTTGCCGACGGCCCAGTAGCGGGCACCGTATCCCTTGGTCACGTTGGCGTACCGCACCCACTCGGCCGCCTCCTGCGGCGTGCCGGTGCCGTAGTTCGCGATGATCATCGGCTGGGCGCCGGCCCGGCGGACCCCGGCCATGAAGGTGTCGAAGTCGGTGTTCGGCGCGACGTACCCACCAGGTGCGGTGTGGTCACGCCAGTGGTAGATGTCGGCGTACGAACCGCCGGGGTACCGCATCATCTGCACGCCGGCCGCGCGCAGCAGGTCCGACGTCTCCGTGGTGCCCAACTGCGAGTCCCAGATGGCGTGGTTCACGCCGAGGGCGGTGTCCGGCACGGCGGCCAGCCCGGCCCGCGCGTTCACCGTCACCGCCACCGGTGCCGTCGCCGCGCCGACGCTGGGCGGCGCGACACCGAGTAGCGCGCCGGTGGCGAGCAGCAGGCTCGCCGCCAGGGCCGCCCGGCCGCGCCGGGAGAGTCGCAACGGCGGGTTCAGGGGTCGAACACCGTGCCTGTTCGAGATGGTCATGGTCGTCCTTCGTGTGTTCACGGCGGCGACCCGCCCGGCCCGGCGTCCGAGGCAGGCAGCTCCGGACGCGGGCGGACGCCACGACAACAGCTCGTCCGCCGCCTCCCGGAAGGCCGTGGCGGCTCCGGGTGCCCCTGAGGCGGCGGTCAGCGCGCTCACGCGACCGGCATCGACGCATCAGAATCCCACACGCTCCGACGTGGACTCAACGACGCGCCGGACCGATTCGGTGGCGACGTCGGCGGTCAGGCCACCTTGGGGGTGGCCCGGTCGATGATCGCGGCGAAGTCGACGCCGGCCGGCAAAGTGCCGTACGCGTGCCCCCGGTCGACGCCGAGGCGGGAGGCGCAGAAGGCGTCGGCGACGGCCGGATGACCGTGGCGCACCAGCAGCGCGCCCTGCACCACCAGGGCCAACTGCTCGACCACCCGACGGGCCCGCACCTCCAGGTCCACCGGGTCGTCCAGGGCGACCTGGAGCTGGTGCACCGCCGCGTCGAGCCGGGAGTCCGCCCCGGCCGCCATGCCCACCTCGGCCTCGAACGCGGCCCGTACCTCGGGTTGCCCGGTCAACGCCCGCAGCACGTCCAGCGCGGCGACGTTGCCGGAGCCCTCCCAGATCGAGTTGAGCGGCGACTCGCGGAACAGTCGGGGCATCCCGGACTCCTCGACGTAACCGTTGCCGCCCAGGCACTCCAGGGCCTCGGCGGCGTGCCCCGGCCACCGCTTGCAGACCCAGTACTTGCCGACGGCCAGGGCGATCCGCTTGAACGCCGTCTCCACCGCGTCACCTCGCACGGAGCGGTCCGTCGCCCCGGCGAGGCGCATCATCAGCACGGTCGCCGCCTCGGACTCGACCGCCAGGTCGGCCAGGACGTTGCGCATCAGCGGCTGGTCGGCGAGATAGCGGCCGAAGGCCCGCCGGTGCGCCGCGTGGTGCGCCGCGGTGATCACGCCCTGCCGCATCCCGGCCGCCGCGCCGATCACGCAGTCCAGCCGGGTCAGGTTGACCATGTCGATGATGGTGCGGACACCCCGCCCCTCGTCACCGACCCGCCAGGCGACCGCGTCGTCGTACTCGACCTCGGCGGAGGCGTTGGACCGGTTGCCCAGCTTGTCCTTCAGGCGCATCAGCCGCATCGGGTTGCGGCTGCCGTCGGGCAGCACCCGGGGCAGCAGGAAGCAGGTCGGTCCCTCCGGGGTCTGGGCCAGCGTCAGGAACAGGTCGCTCATCGGTGCCGAGGTGAACCACTTGTGCCCGACCAGTCGGTAGCTGCCGTCGGCCTGGGGGCGCGCGGTGGTGGTGTTCGCACGGACGTCGGAGCCGCCCTGCTTCTCCGTCATCGACATGCCCGCCAGCAGTCCCCGCTTGCCCAGTGGCTCACGCAGCCCGAAGTCGTACACCCGGGCGGTGATCAGCGGCTCGTAGCGGTCGGCCAGCTCCGGTGCGTGCCGCAGCGCCGGCACCGCGGCATAGGTCATCGAGATCGGGCACCCGTGACCGGCGTCCGGCCGCCACGTGTAGAACCCCGCCGCGCGGGCGACGTGTGCGCCGGCGCGCGGGTCGGCCCAGGGCGCGGCGTGCAGCCCGTGGCCGACGGCGGTCCGCATCAGTTCGTGCCAGGACGGGTGGAACTCCACCTCGTCGACCCGGCGGCCGTAGCGGTCGTGGGTGCGCAGCGTCGGCGGGTGTTCGTTGGCCAGCCGACCGTGCTCGGCGGCGGCCTCGCCGCCCGCCAGTCGGCCGAGTTCATGCAGGTCTGCCGTTGCCCAGTCGGCGCCCTCGCGGGCCAGTCCGGCCAGCAGCGCCGGGTCGTCGGCGACGTCGTGACCGACCAACGGCGGAACCTGGTTGAACACCTCGTGCGTGGCCACGTGCGGGACTCCCCTCGGCGGTGCGGGCGCGAACCATCATCCAGTTTCCCGAGGCGGAGCCGTCAACCCTGGCCCGTGGCCGTCAGGGACTTGGCGAACCAGTGGTGCGCGTACGGGTTCGCGTTGTAGCGCGGGATCTCGTGGTAGCCCGCGCTGCGGTAGAGCCGGATCGCCTCGGTGAGAGCGCCGTTCGTGTCGAGGCGTACGGCGTCCGCCCCGCCCGCCACGGCGTGCCGCTCCAACTCGGTGAGCAACCTCCGGCCGACCCCGAGTCCGCGTACCGACCCGGACACCCACAGGCGTTTGATCTCGGCGGGCGCGCCGGGGTCGAAACGCAGTCCGCCGCAGCCCACCGGTTCGGTGGCGAGCGTTGCGACCAGGAACAATCCGTCCGGCTCGACGAGGTCGGGCTCGTCGTCGCCGCCCGGGTCGAAACCCGCCTCGAAGCGCTCGTCCAGCTCCCGCACGTACGCCCGCAGGCAGGCCCGCGCCCGGGGGTCGCGGGGATGACAGGGTGCGATGTCGACCAGTGACGCCATCAGCAGCCGCTCGACCTCGGCCATGGCGGCGGTGAGCCGGCCGCGCTGCCCGTCGGTCAGCGGCGCGAGCATCGACCAGGCCAACTCGTCGGACCTGCGGTCGAGCAGGTTCCACTCGGCGTGCCCGTCCTCGGTGAGGCGAGCGGCACGGACGCGCCGGTCGCCGTCGCCGGGACCGACCACGACGAGCCCGGCCGCTTCCAGGGTGCGGAGCAGCCGGCTCAGGTGACCGGCGTCGAGATCCAGCCGGGTACGCAGCGCGGCCACCTCGGCTCCGGCCGGGCCGATCTCCCAGAGCAGCCGCGCCTGCCCCAGGGGCCGGTGGCGGGCGAGGTAGTCGTCGTCGAGTGCGCCGACCCGTTGGGTGACGGTGCGGTTGAAGCGCCGCACCACGTCGACCAGTCCACGATCCACGATTGCTGACTTTAGTCAGGTGATCTGGACCGCACCAGGACCGGCCCCGTCATCCGCGCAGCACCGGTGAGGCCAACGCGGTCAGGGCGGACACCGTGAGCGCTCCGGCGCAGCCGTGGAGCACCAGCGAGGCGTCCGCGATCTCGGCGACGGTGCCGAGCAGCGCCGTGGTCAGCAGCAGCGGCAGGCTCTGCACGAGTACCAGCACGGACTGCACCCGGGCCAGGTGTGTCGCCGGGGCGGCGGCCAGGATCAGCGGGCCGACGTGGGTGGCGAACAGGCCCGACCCGACGCCGACGGTGGCCGCGGCGGCGACCGACCATCCCGGCGCGCCACCCACCGCCAGGGCGACCATCCCGACGGCGGCTGTCAGCAGTCCGGCGACCGCCGTCGCGCCCGGCCGGGATGCCGCGCCCCGCACCAGCACCGTCAATGCGACGACGGCGGTACCCGCAGCGAGGCCGGCGACGACCGTGCCGGTGGCCGACGGTGACCACGCGCGCTCGCGGGCCAGCAACGGCAGCACCAGGGACGAGACCGGCAGCAGGAACGCTGCGGCGGCTCCGGTGAGCAGCAACGTGGGGCGCAGGGCGGGGTGGGTGGCGGCGACGCGAAGCCCGTCCAGGGCGGCCCGCCACACCGGTGCCGCCTCCGGACCGGACGCGGATGCGTCGTCGGTCGACCGGTACCGGCGGTGGAGGGCGACCAGGATCGACAGCATCACCGCGAAGGTCGCGGCGTTGACCAGTGCCGCACCGGCGAGGCCGACCGACGCGAGGAGCAGACCGCCGAGGGCCGGGCCGGCGAACAGGGCCAGTTGACCGGCGAGCTGGCGTGCCGACATCGCGGGCGCCAGGACGGCCGGCGGCACCAGGCGACGCGGCATCGACCCGCTGCTGGGCAGGTGGAAGGCGTCCACCACGCCGGTGGCCAGGGCGGCGATCAGCAGCGGCGGGCGCGGGTCGGTCGACGACCAGGCGGCGAGGGCCAGCGACAGGGTCACCACCACCATCGCCGCGTCGGAGACGATCATGACGCGCCAGGGTCCGACCCGGTCCGCCACCGCACCACCGGCCATCAGCAGCAGCGCCCGGGGCAGGTTGATCGCGGTCAGCACCAGGGCGGCGAAGCGACCGCCGCACCCGGCCGCCACGAAGGCCATCGCGAACGCCAGGGCCTGTACGCCGACCAGGCTCACCGCGGTCCCGCCGAGCCAGGCCCAGTACGTGCCGGGCACCGTCGCCCGACCACCCGTCACTTTCACGTTCCCCCCCCCGTCGACGGGACCGGCGGCGCCACCGGGTGCGGCGCCGGCCCGGCTTCCCGGCACGGAGAGTGCGGCCTCGACCGGGTCGAGGGTCAAACGGCTCCGGGGCTTCGCAGGCACCCGGCCGCAGGCGCGTTGCCGACCGGTTTCCGGTGCCATCTCCCGGAAATCGGAGGCTTGCGCACGTGTTAACAGACCGCTACGTTAGCGCTAACATCGAACTAGGTGCATAGGTTGTCGGACCTCGGCGGCAAGACGTCCGAGGCACCCACGTCGTCACGGACCGCACACGACGCCGCCCCCGTGACGGGTCCGCCCGTGGCCCGCCGCCGGGGGTTCGACACCGGCACCCCCCACCCGGACATGGCCTCCCGTACGGCTCGACCGGCCGCCACCCCGCCCCCGGACGAGCCCGACCGACGCCCGTCCCGACTCCGGAGGTCCTGATGCCCCACCCGTCCCTGAACCGTCGTCACCTGCTCCAGGCCGCCGGCGTGGCGGCCGTCGCCGGCACCGTCGGCCCCGTGCTGGGCGGCCAGGCCGCAGGTGCGGCGATCCCTCCGGCCCGGCCCGACATCGGCGTCTCCGCGTACGCCTTCGACCCGGGTCAGGTCCGGCTGACCGCGAGCCGGTGGCTGGACAACCAGAACCGGACGCTGACCTACCTGCGTTTCGTCGACGTCAACCGGCTGCTCTACAACTTCCGCGCCAACCACCGCCTCTCCACCGGCGGCGCTGCGGCGCTCGGCGGGTGGGAGGCGCCGTCCTTCCCCTTCCGGACCCACTCCCAGGGGCACTTCCTGACCGCCTGGGCACAGATGTGGGCCGTGCTGGGCGACACGACGTGCCGCGACAAGGCCAACCTGATGGTGGCCGAGCTGGCCAAGTGCCAGGCCAACAACGCGGCGGCCGGGTTCAACACCGGATACCTCTGCGGCTATCCCGAGTCCGACTTCACCGCCGTGGAGAACCGCACGCTCAGCAACGGCAACGTGCCGTACTACACGATCCACAAGACCATGGCCGGGCTGCTCGACGTGTGGCGGCACATCGGCAACACCCAGGCCCGCGACGTGCTGCTGGCGCTCGCCGGCTGGGTGGACTGGCGTACCGGGCGGCTCAGCTCCGCGCAGATGCAGGCCATGCTGGGCACTGAGTTCGGTGGTATGAACGCGGTGCTGACCGACCTGTACCAGCAGACCGGCGACGCGCGCTGGCTGGCCGCTGCCCAGCGCTTCGACCACGCCGCCGTGTTCAACCCGCTCGCCGCCAACTCCGACCAGCTCAACGGGTTGCACGCCAACACCCAGATCCCGAAGTGGATCGGTGCGGCCCGGGAGTTCAAGGCGACCGGCACCACCCGGTACCGCGACATCGCCGGCAACGCCTGGAACCTCACCGTCAACACCCGCACCTACGCGATCGGCGGCAACAGCCAGGCCGAACACTTCCGGGCACCGAACGCCATCGCCGGGTACCTGCGCAACGACACCTGCGAGCACTGCAACACGTACAACATGCTCAAGCTGACCCGGGAGCTGTGGCTGCTCGACCCGAACCGGGTCGCGTACTTCGACTTCTACGAGCGGGCGCTGCTCAACCACCTGATCGGGGCGCAGAACCCGGCCGACGCCCACGGCCACGTCACCTACTTCACGCCGCTGCAACCGGGTGGCCGTCGCGGCGTGGGTCCGGCCTGGGGCGGCGGCACCTGGAGCACCGACTACAACTCCTTCTGGTGCTGCCAGGGCACCGGCCTGGAGAGCAACACCACGCTGATGGACGCGATCTACTTCCACAACGGCAGCACGCTGACGGTGAACCTGTTCATGCCGTCGGTGCTGACCTGGTCGCAGCGCGGCATCACCGTCACCCAGTCCACCAGCTTCCCGGCCGGCGACACCACCACGCTGACCGTCACCGGCAGCGTCGGCGGATCGTGGACGATGCGGATCCGCATCCCGGCCTGGACGCAGGGCGCGACGGTCAGCGTCAACGGCACGGCGCAGAACATCGCCACCGCACCGGGCACGTACGCCGCGCTGACCCGCAACTGGTCCTCGGGCGACACGGTGACCGTCCGCCTGCCGATGCGGGTGGTCGCGGAGCCGACCAACGACAACTCGACCGTGGTGGCGCTGCGGTACGGCCCGGCGGTGCTCTCCGGCAACTACGGCAACACCGCGCTGTCGGCGCTGCCCGCCCTGGTGACCGCCTCGGTGACCCGCACCAGCAGCACGGCGCTCACCTTCACCGCGACCGCGAACGGCGCCACCGTCAACCTGATCCCGTTCTATGACGCGCACGGCCACAACTACACCGTCTACTGGAGCGCCGGCGGCCAGGGCGGCACCGGTAGTGCGACGTTCCGGCTGGTCAACGTCGCCAGCGGACTGGTCCTCGGGGTCGAGAACATGTCCACCGCCGACGGCGCCCCCGCGCTGCAGTGGGGCGACACCGGCACCGCCGACCACGACTGGCAGCTCGTGGTCGACGGCGCGGCGGTGCGGTTCCGCAACGCCCACAGCGGCAAGGTCCTCGGCGTGCAGGACATGTCCACCGCCGACAACGCCCAGGTCCTGCAGTGGGGCGACACCGGCACCGCCGACCACCGGTGGACGGTGGTGGACGTGGGCGACGGCTCCCACAAGATCCGCAACGGGCACACCGGCAAGCTGCTCGCCGTCCTCAACGGCTCGACGGCCCAGGGCGCCCGGGTGGTGCAGGACCCGGACAACGGCACGCCGGACAACCAGTGGCGGTTCCTCCCCAACGGTGCGCGACGGATCCAGAACGTGGGCAGCGGCCAGGTGTTGGGCGTGCAGAACATGTCCACGGCCGACGGTGGTCTGGTGATCCAGTGGGGCGACACCGGCACCGCCGACCACCTCTGGACCGCGCTCGTGGACAGCAACGGCTACCTGCGGTTCCGCAACTCGCACAGCGGCAAGGTGCTGGGGCTGGAGAACAGCGGCACCGGGGCCGGCACGCGGGTGGTGCAGTGGGCCGACAACGGCGCGGGAGCCAACCGATGGCGGCTGCGGTACGGCTCCGCCGGCGCCTTCCGGATCCAGTCCGGCACCGGCGGACGCGTTCTCGGCGTCAGCGGTTCCTCGTCCGCCCAGGGGGCCCAGATCGTGCTCGCCGACGACACCGGCGGCAACGCCAACCTCTGGCGGTTCGTCTAGCCAGGACGGTGCGGGTGTCGAGGCGCGTCAGAGCCACCCTCGACACCCGCACCGGACGGCCCGGCCCATGGGAGCGCGCCCAGTACGCATCGACGACGGTGTTACGCGGACATTTCAGACGAGTATCGCGGAAACTCTTGACGATCCATGTTAGCGCTAACAAGCTAGGGGCCCGTCACCTCGCCTCTGGAGCTCGTATGCAGGTGTTCGTCGGCTCTCGCACGCCCCGCCTCCGGCCCCTCCTCAGACGGATGCTCACCGTCGGCCGTCGCGCCCCGGCCCAGCGGTCCCGCGCCGCGATCCGGCGTCGGCGGGCCACCGCCCTCACCGCGACCGCCGCGCTGCTCGGCGCCGGACTGGTCACCACCGGCGGCACCGCGCAGGCCGCCGAGCCCTGGTCGCCCCGATCGTCGTACACCTCGACCGACCGGGGTGACGGCACCTACACCGTGCCACTGCTCCGGGCAGACGTGCCGGACATCGGCGTCGAACGGGTGCCGGCCGCGGAGAACGCCGAGGGCCGGGACATCTACTACATGATCAGCACCACCATGCACCTGAGCCCGGGTGCGCCGATCATGAAGTCGTACGACCTGGTGAACTGGGAGATCGTCAACTACGTCTTCGACCGGGCGAGCATCGGCGACTCGTTCTCGCTGCGCAACGGCCAGAACTCGTACGGCCAGGGCCAGTGGGCGTCGTCTCTGCGCTACCACGACGGCATGTTCTACGTCGCCTTCAACACCAACAACCTCGGCGGCGCCTACATCTATCGCACCGACGACATCGAGAACGGCGCGTGGCAGCGCACGGCCCTCGGTCGCGGCCTGCACGACCCGTCCCTCTTCTTCGACCACGACGGTACGGCGTACATCTTCTACGGCAACGGAAACATCAGCGCGGTGCGGCTCAACTCCGCACTGACCGCCGTCGTGCAGGACTACCCGAACGTCTTCACCGCCAACGACTACGCCGGCCGGCCCTTCATCGGCGGACTCTTCGAGGGCGCCCAGTTCTACCACATCAACGGCTACTACTACGCCGTCATCATCACCTGGCCCTCCGGCCAGGGACGTCAGGTCGTCATGCTCCGTTCGCCGGAGCTGCTCGGGCGCCACACCTCCGAGGGCGGGGTCAACACCTACGAGGCGCGCGGCGTGCTCAACTCCAACGGCTTCGCGCAGGGCAGCCTCGTGCCGATCGCCCGAGAGGGTGGTCAGACCGACTGGCACGGCATGTTCTTCCGGGACACCTTCCCGATCGGCCGCATCCCGGCGCTCATCCCCGCGACCTGGTCCGAGGACGGCTGGCCGACCTTCGGCACCAACGGTGTGGTGCCGGTGGAGGGCGCGTTCGCCAAGCCGATCGCGCTCAGCCCGGAGCAGGAGCGGTTCGAGCGGCAGAAGTCCATCGTGGTCTCGGACGACTTCGCCAACGACGCACCGCACAGGGCGTACATGGACGAGGAGTGGACCGCCCCGACGCCGGAGATCGAGGAGGAGATCAGGCCCAACGGATCGCGGCTTCACATGGCCTGGGAGTGGAACCACGCGCCGGACAACCGCCACTGGTCGCTGACCGACCGGGCGGGCTGGCTGCGGCTGACCACCGGCAAGGTGGTCACCGGCGGCTACGTCTACACCAAGCTCTCCAACCGCGCCGAGCTGGCCTGGTTCGAGGAGGCCCGCAACACGCTGTCGCAGCGGACCTTCGGGCCCCGACAGTCCGTCGAGACCAGGATGGACATCTCCCGGATGACCGACGGCGACGTCGCGGGTCTGGCCGCCTACAACCGGGGCTTCTCGTACGTGGCGGTCAAGCGTGCCGGTGGGGTGAACACGCTCGGCGTGGTCAACCGGGGGCAGCCCTTCGCCGTCGACCTCGACCAGGCGACGCTGGAGAACTTCCTGCCCGGCACGACGGTGCCGCTCGGCGACGCGACCGAGGTGCACGTGAAGGCGGACCTCGACTTCGCCTCGCCCACCGGGCAGCTCTGGACCACGTTCCACTACAGCCTGGACGGGGTGACCTGGACGCAGATGGGCAACCGGGTGGGTCCGCAGACGCTGGACGGCAGTCTGGCCCACTTCATGGGGCACCGGGTCGGCCTGTTCAACTACGCCACCCAGCAGACCGGTGGTCAGGTCGACTTCGACCACTACCTGCTCAGCGACACGCTCACCGCGCAGAACCGGCCGTTGGACACCGGCGCGCTGGACGCGGCCATCGCGTACGCGGCCACGCTCGACGAGTCGGCGTACCCGGCCGACGCCTGGGCCGCCATGCGTGCCACGCTCGCCGCCGCCACGACGGCCCGGGCCGGCACGTTCGGCACCCAGAACCAGATCGACGCGCCGGAACGGGCGCTGAGCTACCAGTTGGCCCGGCTCGGGGTGCTGCGCAGTGCCACACTCCCGGTCACGGTGACCGCCCAGACGCGGTGCGTCGGCGGTAAGGCGTACGTGGCGGTGCAGGCCCGCAACGACCACGACGCTCCGGTGGACGTGGTGCTGGAGAGCGCGTACGGCCGGCGGTCGGTTCCGGACGTGGCACCGGGTGCCCACGCGTTCCAGCAGTTCGCCGCCCGCGGCGCCGCCGCCCCGGCGGGTACGGCGACCGTCCGGGTGACCGGGACGGTCGACGGCAGGGACGTGACCACCGTCCGCACCGCGGCGTACCCGGCCACCACCTGCGGCGGCTGATCCCCACCCATCCGATCTGCCCCGGAGCCGGTTCCACGCCGGTTCCCGGGGTGCCGATGAACTCCCCTGCCCGTTCCACTTCAAGGAGGACATCTCGTGACACCGCGTCCACGAACGGGGGCCCGCCGACGGGTCGCCGCCATCGCGACGGCCGGCGTGATGCTCGCCGGATTCGTCGCGGCGGCACCGGTCCAGGCCGCCGACACGAATCTCGTCGTCAACGGCGGGTTCGAGAACGGCCTGGCGAACTGGTTCGTCAACAACGGCAACGCCACCGACAGCGCGACCCTCTCCCCCACCACCGACGCCTACTCCGGGTCGAGCGCGGTGCGGGTCACCAACCGGACGACCACCGGGTCCGGTCCGATGCAGGACCTCTCCGGCAAGGTCCAGGCCGGGCAGACGTACACGTTGAGCGCCCGACTCAAGTACGAGAACGCGGCCTCGCCCGCCACGAAGCAGTTCTTCGCCACCATGCACTACGGCGGCTCCACCTACACCAACCTGGTGAGCGTGACGGCGACCCGGGGACAGTGGGCGCATGTCAACGGGCAGTTCACCATCCCGGCGAGCCAGGGCGTCGGCACCGCGCGCCTGTTCTTCGAGACCCCGTGGACGAGTGACCCGGGAGCCGATGCGAACCTGCACCTCATGGACTTCACGCTCGACGACGTATCGGTGGTCGGCGCCGCGCCGCCGCCGCCCGCGTCCAAGACCATCGAGGTGGTCGGCAAGCTGCCCGGCGAGCACAACCCGTTGATCGGCCACAAGTTCGGCGCCGACGGGTACGGCTTCGTCCACGACGGCCGGGTCTACATGTACATGACCAACGACACCCAGGGGTACGCCCCGAACCCGACCACCGGTGTCTCGCCGGGCATCAACTACGGCGACATCAACCAGATCACGGTGATCTCCACGACCGACATGGTCAACTGGACGGACCACGGTGAGATCCAGGTCGCCGGGCCGAACGGCGTGGCACCGTTCACGAACAACTCGTGGGCGCCGGGCATGGCCAAGAAGGTCGTCGACGGGCAGGAGAAGTTCTTCCTGTACTACGCCAACGGCGGCGGCTCCAGCAACGTGATCACCGGTGCGTCGCCGGTGGGCCCGTGGACCAGCGAGCGCACCAGCACGCTGATCGACGGCCGCACCCCGGGTGCCGAGGCGGTCGCCTGGAAGTTCGACCCGGCGCCGTTCGTGGACGACGACGGCGAGGCGTACCTCTACTTCGGCGGCGGTCCGGCGGCGACCAGCATGCCGGCGGCCGAGCGGTTCAACAACCCGAAGAACCTGCGGTCGATCAAGCTCGGTGACGACATGGTGTCGACCGAGGGCACGGCGGCGGTCGTGGACGCCCCGGTGGCCTTCGAGGCGGCCCAGGTGTTCAAGCGCGGTGACAAGTACTACCTGTCGTACTCGTCGCACTTCGGCGGCAACGACTTCGGTGGCAACCAGACGCCGCTGCCCGGCTACCCCGGCGGCGGTCAGATCGGCTACATGATCTCCGACGACCCGATGGTCTGGCCGAAGGAGACCTACGCGGGCGTGCTGTTCCCGAACCAGTCCCAGTTCTTCGGCACCGGCACCGGCGGCAACAACCACCAGTCCGCCTTCGAGTACGAGGGCAAGTACTACTTCACGTACCACGGCCCGACGCTGAACAAGCGCATCAACGGCAACACCACCCAGGGCTACCGCAGCCCGCACATCCAGGAACTCAGCTTCAACGAGGACGGCACCATCCGGCAGGTGGTGGGCGACTACGCCGGTGTCGACCAGGTCCGGAACTTCGACCCGTACCGGGTGTTCGAGGCGGAGACCTTCGGCTGGAGCAAGGGCATCGCGACCGTGAAGATCGACGGCGGGTCCGCCCAGTTCGGCGACGAGGCACCCAACCTGGTGGTCCGCGACATCGACAACGGAGACTGGACCGCGCTCTCCTCGGTCGACTTCGGCGCCGGGGCCAGGAGCCTGACCGCGAAGGTCCGGCCGCTGGTGGCCGGCGGGTCGATCCAGCTCCGGCTCGGTGACGTGACCGCCCCGGTGGTGGCGACCATCCCGGTCGACGGGACGATCGGCGAGTGGACGGAACTCACCACTCAGCTCGACGGCGTGGCCGGCGTGCACGACGTGTACTTCACCTACGCCGGGCCGGCCGGTGCCGACCTGTTCGAGCTCGACACCTGGGCGTTCGAGGCGGCCACCGCCGACCTGCCGGTGACGGTCAGCGCGCAGACGCGGTGTGTCGGCGGTAAGGCGTACGTGGCGGTGCAGGCGCGCAACGACCACGACGCTGCGGTGGACGTGGTGCTGGAGAGCGCGTACGGGCAGCGGTCGGTGTCGGCCGTGGCGCCGGGCGCGAGCGCGTTCCAGCAGTTCAACAGCCGGACGGCGGCGACGCAGGCGGGCACGGCGACCGTCCGGGTGACCGGGTCGATCGACGGCAGGGACGTGACGACGGTACGCACCGTCGAGCACCCCGCTGCCACCTGCTGATCATCCCTACCCACTGTCGATCACGAGTGACGCGGAGATGCAGATGAGAACGGACAATCGCAGGCGGCTGTTGGCGGCGGGTGCCGCCGGGGCCCTGCTGGTCGGGTCGGTGATGGCGGCTGCGCCCGCCTCGGCCGATCCGGGTGACACCGGTGACGTGACGGTCACGGTGGAGATCGAGGAGTTGGTGGAGCCGGGTGTGTTGGCGATGTCGATCGCGGGTGACTCGGTGGCGTTGACCGAGGACGGGTCGACGCTGGTGGTGCGGCAGTTCGTGGGTGGTCTGCCGACGGTGACGGTGACCGACACCCGGACCGCCGACGAGGTGCCCTCGGGTGCGGCGTGGGCGGTGCTCGGTAGCGCCACCGACTTCACCGGGGCCGACGGTCAGGAGCCGATCGGTGCCGGGCACCTGGGCTGGAAGCCGCGCCTGGTCGACGGTGGCGACACCGGTCTGGTCAGCGAGGGCGAGGAGGTCGTCACCGTGCTGGACGAGCCGACGCAGCCCGGCAACAACGTCGGCCTCACGGACCAGGAGCTGCTGGTCTCCACGTTCGACTCGGGTGCGGTCGCCGGTGGCGCGTACTCGGTCGACGCCGACCTGTTCCTGCGCACCCCGGCCGACGTGGCCGCCGGCGCGTACACCTCGACTCTGACCCTGTCCCTGTTCGAGTGATCCGCTGAGGGCGGGGCCGCCGGTCCACGGCGGCCCCGCCCTCGTTCCCCGTCGCGCCGCCCCGGACCGGCGCGTCAGGCCGCGATGGCGATCGCGAAGATGTGCATGGTGGGCACGTTGGCCGCCGGGCGGGCACTGATGTTGGGCAGCTCGACCCGGACGACCGCCTTGTTCTGCACCGTCACGCCCACGAAGTAGACGCAGGCGGCCGTGTTCTGCCGCTGGTTGCCGGGCCGGTTCTGGTAGGCGCTGACCACGGCCGCGGTGGCCCCGCTGTGCGGCCCGCCGTACCAGTCCGGGGTGCTCAGCGTGAAGGTCTGACGGGTGCCGTCGGCGTACACCACCGTGCCGGTGCCGGACACCGCGCCGTACGTGCCGGTGGCGAGGAAGCCGAGCGTACGACCGGTGCCGGTGACGCTGATCGACTGCCCGGAGGCGATGGCGTTGTCCGCTCCGCCCGCCGCGACGCTGGGCCAGCGGAAGGTCACCCCGTTGCGGCTCAGGGTGGCGCCGGGGGTGACGCCCGCAGCGGCCAGGGCCTGCGCGGAGAGCGAGGCACCGTTGCCGTCGAAGTTGCCGACGCCGGTGTTGGTGTCGTTGGTGGTGCTGACGTTGGTGAAGCTCTGTTCCAGCGTCGGGAGGGCGACGCCCTGCCCGGTGGCCCGGTAGGTGCGACCTGCCTGGACGGTCACCTCGACCAGGTCCGACTCGATCCGCGTGGTCCGCGCGGGCGTCCCGTCGGCGACGTCGACCACCGTGTACGTGGTGGCGAAGAGCCGTCCGCGCAGGCGTACCGTGCCGGCCCGGTCCGGCCGGACGAGGACCTCGCTGGCCTGGCCGTTGGTCCACGCGATGCCGACGGTGTGTCCGCCCCGGCCACGCAGGCCGGATACCCGCCCGTTCGGCCACGCGGTCGGCAGGGCCGGCAGGACGTGCAGTTCACCGGCATGGCTCTGGAGCAGCATCTCGGCGACCCCGGCGGTGGCGCCGAAGTTGCCGTCGATCTGGAACGGCGGGTGCAGGTCGAACATGTTCGGCGCGAGCCGGGCCGGGGTGGCGAGGAAACGGATCAGGTCGTGGGCGCGGTTGCCCTCCTCCATCCGGGCCCAGAAGTTGATCTTCCAGGCGAGTGACCAGCCGGTGCCGTCGTCACCCCGGATCTCCAGGGTGCGCCGGGCCGCCTCGAACAGCTGCGGGGTGCCGCGCCGGGTGATCTGGTTGCTCGGCGCGAGCCCGTACAGGTGCGAGATGTGCCGGTGGTTCCGCTCGGTCTCCACCCAGTCGTAGAGCCACTCCATGATGTTGCCCCGGGAACCGACCCGCGTCGGTGCCAACCGGTCCCGGGTCGCGCGGACCTGGGCCCGGAACGTGGCGTCCACCCCGAGGATCTCGCTGGCCCGGGCGCAGCCGTCGAAGAGGTCCCGCAGGATCTGGTTGTCCATGGTCGGGCCGGCGCACACGCTGGCGTCCGTGTGGTGGCCGATCTCCGGCGAGTTCGACGGGTTGGTGACCAGGTAGCCGAGGGACGGCTCGGTCACCAACGTGTCGAGGAAGAACTGCGCGGCACCCTTCATCGCCGGGTAGTTCGCGCGCAGGAACTCGACGTCGCCGTTGAACAGGTAGTGGTCCCAGATCAGGGTGGCCAGCCACGCACCGCCGGTCTGCCACATGCCCCAGAACGCGCCGTCCACCACCGAGGTGGCCCGCCAGGCGTCGGTGTTGTGGTGGGTGACCCAACCGCCCGCGCCGTACTGCACCTGCGCGGTGCGGGCACCGCTGACCGCCAGGTCGCGGACCATGTCGAAGACCGGTGCGTGGCACTCCGCCAGGTTCGTGGTGTTGGCCGGCCAGTAGTTCATCGGCAGGTTGGCGTTGATCGTGTACTTCGAGTCCCACGCCGGGGTCAGCGAGTCGTTCCAGATGCCCTGGAGGTTTGCCGGCTGGGTGCCCGGCCGGGAGGACGAGATCAGCAGGTACCGGCCGAACTGGAACAGCAGCGCGGAGAACTGCGGGTCGTTGACGCTGTTGTGCTGCGCGATCCGCACGTCGGTCGGCTGGTCGGCGGCGGCGGTCCGGCCGAGGTCGAGACTGACCCGGCCGAACAGCGCCTGGTAGTCGGCCACGTGCCGGCTGCGGAGTTGGTCGTAACTGCTGGCCCGGGCGGCGGTCAGGTGACGCCGCGCGATGCCCTGGTAGTCCCCGCCGACGTTGCGGTAGGTGACGTAGCTGGATCCGATCGAGATCAACAGGGTCACGCTGGTGGCGTTGGTGACCCGCAGCGTGCCGCCGGAACTCGTCACCGTGCCGCCGCTGACGGTCGCGTTGGCCAGGGCGTGGAACCGCACCGCGCCGGTGACGCCCTCCTGGTTGCCGGAGACCCCGTCGAGGGCGATCGTGGTGCCGTCAGGGCTGGACAGCGTGGTCCGCTGCGGGCTGTCGAAGGTGGCGGTAAAGGAGATCGACCCGCTCCGGTCGGCGGTCAGGCGCATCGCGATGACCTGGTCCGGCGCGCTGGCGAACACCTCGCGCTGGTAGCGGACGCCGTTCATCAGGTAGCTGACCGAGCTGGTCGCGGTGGTCAGGTCGAGCTGCCGCTCGTACTGCGACGCCCCGCCCGAGGTGGGGAACGTCAGCCGCAGGTTGCCGACGAGCTGGTACGCCAACTGCCCGACCGGGTTGCCGAGCATGTTCTGGTTGATCAGGTTCTGCGCCTGCGTCCACTGGTTGGCGAAGACCAACCGCCGGATCTCCGCCAGCGCCCCCGCCCCCCGGGTGTTGCTCGGGTCGTGGGGGCCGCCGGCCCAGACGGTGTCCTCGTTGAGTTGCAGCCGTTCGGCGTCGACGTTGCCGAACACCATGGCGCCGAGCCGACCGTTGCCGATCGGGAGCGCGCGCAGCCAGTCGGTCCCGGCGGACTCGTCGTACCACAGTGCCAGGTCACCGGCGGCGAGCACCTGGGCTGGTGGGGCGGAGTCCGCGCGGGCCAGGGCGGTCCACGGCAGCGGCAGCAGGGCGCCGCTCGCGCCGGCCGCGCCCATCTTGAGAGCCTGCCGTCGGGTCAGGTCTGACATCGATCCTCCAACCGGTGGCCCGAGGAGCCACGCCGGTGCGCGGGAACAGGGTGGAAAGCCGACATGCCGGCGCTGTTCGGTGACGTCGGGCGGGACGTGTCGGGCGAGACCCGAGCGCCACGGAGACAGCCAGACATCTGATGTGTTTCGCGAAGGTTACTCCGGGACGACAAAATAGGCAATGGTCGATGACGATGCCTGACGCCCACGGGCAATTCACTACCGATCACACCGATGTGCAGGCACAACGGAGTGGCCCGCCCCCGTCGCCAGACTTTCTCGCGTGGCCGGGCCGATCAGCGACGACACGGAGGGACACACCGACGAGGGGCTGAATACATCACATGTATCGCCCCGGGGCGGGGTCGGCGGAGTGCGGAGCCCGCCGCGATCAGCGCCGGGCGGCCGTACCACCTCGGGCGGTCGTGCCCGGTCGGGCGTCACCGAGCCGCGCCAGGGCCGCGTCACGGTCCACGGCGGATTCGGTGAGGGCGAGCCGCCGCACGTGGTCGACGACCCGGTCGGGGAACCGGTAGCGGCTGCCGCACCGGACGAGCAGGCGGCGCTCGCGCAACTCCCCCAGACCCCGTCGGACCTGCACGAGGGTCAGGTTGCACAGCGCCGCCGCCGCGTCGGCGTCGAAGTCCGGGCCGGGATGCAGGCCGAGGTAGCGGACCAACCGCTGCCCACGAGCGGGCAGATCGCGGTAGGCCAGGTCGAAGGCGGCGAGCAGGGCTGCCGCCGGGTCGACGCCGACCGACTCGTCCGCCAGGTCGAAGGGAGAGGTGGCGGCCTCTCCGGTCCGCTGGTCGACGACCGGCTCCGCGCCGCCGACCTCGTCGATCATGGTGCTCAACAGACGTTCCATCCGGTCGGCGCGGTCCACCACCACGGCGGTGTCGGACGGTCGGACCGGACTTGCCGACGGGCGCCGGTCGGTGCGGACGCCCATGGACGCGGCGGTGGCAGGTACGCGCATGACAGCCCCCCTTCCTCGTCAGACATCAGGTGGCGTGGCGGCGGACGTCCGTCCCGCACGCGAACCTGGCCCGCCGGGGCGTCGCGGTGACCGGCTCGGCCGGCCGGGACGGTGGACGCCGAGCACCCGGGTGAGCACGTCGCGAGTGAGGGGAAGCCTGCACTCTTGCTGACGAAAAGTAGTCTGTGAGCGATAACATAGCAAGGAGTAGATGTTCTTGCGATGAGGTGGACGCACCTCATCGGGCCAGCCAACCTCCGTCGACCGGGATGACGGCGCCGTGCACGTAGGCGGCCGCGTCGGAGGCGAGGAAGACGGTGACTCCGGCGAGGTCGTCGGGGCGCCCCCACCGCCCGGCCGGGATCCGTTCCAGGATCGCCCGGTTGCGCTCCGGCTGGTCCCGCAGTGCCCGGGTGTTGTCCGTGCCGATGTAGCCCGGCGCGATCGCGTTGACGTTGACCCCGTGCGGCGCCCACTCGTTGGCCAACGCGCGGGTCAGACCGGCGATCCCCGACTTCGCGGCGGCGTATCCGGGCACCGTCACGCCGCCCTGGAAGCTCAGCATCGACGCGGTGAAGATGATCTTCCCGCTGCCCCGCCGGACCATCTCCCGGCCCAGCTCCCGGGCGAGGACGAACGGCGCGGACAGGTCGACTTGGAGCACGTGGTCCCAGTCGGCGTCGGAGTGCTCTGCGGCGGGCGCGCGACGGATCGTGCCGGCGTTGTTGACCAGGATGTCGACGGGCCGGTCGGCCCCGACGAGCCAGTCGCCGAGCGCGCGGACGGCGGCGCGGTCGGACAGGTCCGCCCGGTACGGCACGAACCCGCGCCCGTGCGCCGCCACCCGGTCGGCCACCTCGCTACCGGTCTCCTCCAGCGCCGCGCTCACCCCGATCACGTCGGCTCCGGCAGCCGCCAGGGCCTCCGCCATCGCCAGTCCGATGCCGCGTCGGCACCCGGTCACCACGGCCAACCGGCCGCTCAGGTCGAACAGGTTCACGTGTCTCCTCCACAGTCGACGAGCACCTTCACGTCACCACCGGCGGCGAGCGCCTCGAAGGCCCGCGACACGTCGGCCAACGGCACGATCCGGGAGACGAGCCGGTCGGCGGGCACCTGACCGGTGTGCACCAGGCGGACCGCCTCGGCGTAGTCCCCGCGTTCGTAGACCCGTACCCCGATCACCTCCAGCTCGCGCCAGAAGATCCGGTGCAGGTCCACCTCGCGGGGGGTGGGGTGGATGGCGACGACGACGAGCCGTCCCCGGACCGCGAGCAGGTCGGTGGCGGTCCGGATACCGGCCGCCGAGCCGGAGACCTCGAACACCACGTCCGCGCCGGCCTCGGCGGTCGCCTCCCGGACGTACCGCGCGACGTCGACCGTCGCCGGGTCGACGGCGGTGAGACCGAGGTCGGTGGCGAGTTCCCGGCGGCGCGGGTCGAGTTCGAGCACGGTCACCTCGGCACCGGTGGCCCGGGCGACCGTGCCGATGAGCAGACCCACCGGCCCGGCGCCGATGACGACCGCGTGTTCGCCGGCGACGAGCCGGGAGCGGCGCACGTCGTGCACCGCCACCGCGGTCGGCTCGACGAGCGCGGCGTGGACCAGCGGCAGGTCCGCCGGCAGCGGCACCAGGAGCCGCGCGGATACGGTCCACGACCGTTGCATCGCGCCGGGCGAGTCGATGCCGACGAAGTCGAGCCGGTGGCAGATGTGCGTGTGTCCGGCACGGCAGGCGGGACACTCACCGCACCAGTCCAGCGGCATCACGGTGACCGGGTCCCCCACCCGGAAGCCGTCGACGCCCGCGCCGACCTCGGCCACCCGGCCCGACATCTCGTGCCCGATCACCGCCGGTACGCTCACCCGCTGGTCCATCGCCCCGTGCGCGATGTGCAGGTCCGTGCCACAGATCCCGGTGTACGCGACGTCGAGGCGCACCTGGCCGGGACCGGGCGGCACGACGGGGGTCTCCTCGACGACGAAGGTCTGCTCGCCGACGTACTGTGCGCTGCGGTTCACGCCGCCTCCTCGGGTCTCTCCGGTGGGCTGTTCTTCTCCCGCGAGCCGCTCGGCCGGGCCCGACCGAGTGCACCTGCCAGCGGTGGATCGCTGGGACGCCGAGGGTGCCGTGAGGGCACCAAACGTCCGACGTCTCTATAGTGGTGAGGGCTGCCGGTGTCTGCCACAGGCGGTGGCGGACCCATGTCGACGCCCCAGCGCGGGCCGGTCCGAAGGGGGCGTGGATGGCACTCACCGACGACGCGATCGCCAGGATCCGCAGCATGATCCAGAGCGGGGAGCTGCCGCCGGGCGCACGGCTGCCACCGGAGCCGCAACTGGCCGCGCAGATGGGGCTGTCCCGCAGCGGGGTCCGGGAGGCGGTGAAGGTGCTCGAATCGGCGCGGGTGCTCGACGTGCGTCGCGGCGACGGCACGTACGTCACCAGCCTCGCCCCGCGCCTGCTGCTGGAGGGCCTCGGCGTCGCGGTGGAACTGCTGCGCGACGACACGCTGCTGGAGGTGATGGAGGTCCGCCGGATGCTGGAGCCGGTGGCGACCGGCCTGGCGGCGCTGCGGATGACCGACACCGACCTCGACGAGCTCGCCCGGATCCTGGAGGACATGCGGGCCGCCGCCGACGACGCCGAGAAGCTGATCCAGTTCGACACCGCCTTCCACCACACGGTCATCGCGACGACCGGGAACGAGACCCTCACGTCGCTGCTGGCCGGGCTCTCCAGCCGGACGCTGCGGGCGCGGGTGTGGCGCGGGCTGATCGAGGGCAACGCGGCACACAAGACGATCGACGAGCACCACGCGATCTATCTCGCGCTGCGGTCGCGCGATCAACTGCTCGCCCAGGCCAGCGCCCTGATGCACGTCAACACCTCCGAGGCGTGGCTGCGTACGGTGCTCGCCGCCAAGGCGGCGGACGCGTGATGCCCGCACGACGGGGTTCACCCGGCCGCCCCGGCGGGCTGGGACCGCCGGGGCAGTCCGTAGGTCCGCAGGGCGGTGCCGGCGAAGACGTCCTGCCGTTCCCGGGCCGACAGCGGCGGTAACGCGGCCTCCAGCGCCCGACGGACACCCGGGTAGTCCGACCTGAGCAGACACACCGGCCAGTCCGAGCCAAACATCAGACGATCCGGGCCGAACTCGTCGATCGCGACCGCGACGAACGGGCTCAGGTCGGCCGGTGACCACTCCGGCCGGGCCTCGGTGACCAGGCCGGACAGCTTGGCGGTGACGTTCGGGTGGTCGGCGAGCGCGGCGAACGGGTCGCGCCAGGCCCGCAGACCCGCCCCTCCCGCGTCGATCCGGGGCTTGCCGAGGTGGTCGAGGACGAACCGGAGCTGCGGTACGGCCCGTGCCGCCCGGGCCGCCGCCGGCAACTGGTCGGCCCGGATCACCAGGTCGAACACGAGCCCGGCATCGGCCACCTCGACGAGGCCGCGCCGCACCTCGGGCCGGTCGAGATAGTCGGGGTCTGCCTCCCCCTGCACCTGCGGGCGTACCCCGACCAGCAGCTCACCGCCGCGCAGCCGACGGTAGCCCGCGACGGTTGCGGAGACGTCGCCGGCCGCGATGTCGAGCCAGGCCACCACACCGAGGATGGCCGGCGTGTCGGCGGCGTGGCCGAGGAACTCGGCGGCCTCGTCGGGATGACAGCGACCGCCCTCCACCAGCACGGTGCCGTCCACGCCGGTCGCGGTCAGCTCGGTGGTGAGGTCCGCCGGGGTGAACGGTCGACGGATGGCGGCCAGTGCGGGATCGTCCAGCCAGTCGTAGCCGTGGTCCGGCTGCCACAGGTGGTGGTGCGCATCGATGATCATGCCGGCGCTCCCGCCACGACCGGCGCGGTGGTCCACTCCGGGCCGTCGGGGAACCGGTAGTCGGTCAGCGCGGCGGGGACGATCTCGGCGCTCATGCCCGGCACGCGCGGTGCGAGGTAGCGTCCACGCTGGACGCGGACCGGGTCGGCGAAGTGCTCGTGCAGGTGGTCGACGTACTCGATGGCCCGGTCGTCCGTGGTGCCGCTGAGTGCCACGAAGTCGAACATGGCCAGGTGCTGCACCAGCTCGCACAGCCCGACACCTCCGGCGTGCGGGCAGACCGGCACCCCGAACTTCGCGGCGAGCAGCAGGATCGCCAGGTTCTCGTTGACCCCGGCGACCCGGCAGGCGTCGATCTGCACGACGTCGACCGCGTCGGCCTGGAGGAGCTGCTTGAACATCACCGCGTTGTGCACGTGCTCACCGGTGGCCACCTTGACCGGGGCGAGGGCCTTGCGCACGGCGGCGTGCCCGAGCACGTCGTCCGGGGACGTCGGCTCCTCGATCCAGTACGGGTCGAAAGGCGCCAGCTCCCGCATCCACCCGATGGCCTCGGGCACCCCCCAGATCTGGTTGGCGTCGACCGCGATGCGGACGTCCGGCCCGACCGCGCGGCGGGCGATACCCATCCGGCGTACGTCGTCGGCCAGATCCCCGCCGACCTTGATCTTGATCAGCCGGTACCCGTCGTCGACCGCCTCGCGGCAGAGCCGGGCGAGCTTCTCGTCGTCGTAGCCCAGCCAGCCCGGCGTGGTCGTGTAGGCGGGATAGCCCTCGGCCAGCAGGCGCTGCTCCCGGGCGGCGCGTCCGCCCTGCGCGGCCCGTAGCAGGTCCAGCGCCTCGTCCTCGGTGAGCGCCTCGCGCAGGTAGCGGAAGTCGACCTGCGCGACGATCTGTTCCGGGGTGAGGTCGGCGAGCAGCTTCCACAGCGGCTTGCCCGCGCGGCGGGCGGCGAGATCCCACACCGCGTTGACCAGCCCGCCGGCCGCCATGTGCACCACTCCCTTCTCCGGGCCGAGCCACCGGATCTGGCTGTCGCCGACGAGCCGCCGGGCCAACGCGCCGGGGTCCGCGAGCACCTCGTCGACCGGCTGACCGACCACCATCGAGGCGAGCGACTGCACGGCCGCGACCTGGATCTCGGTGCCGCGCCCCACGGTGAAGACCAGTCCGTGCCCCTCCGCGCCGGTCGATGTCCGCAGGATCAGGTACGCGGCGGAGTAGTCCGGGAACGGGTTCATGGCGTCCGACCCGTCGCGGTGCCGGGACGTGGGGAACCGTACGTCGATGGTTTCTACGGACGAGATGCGCTCACTCACCGAAACTCCTGGGGGTCGAACAACTGGCCGGGTCGGGCCCGGCTTCGGGGTCTGGGGTGCGGCGGACCGCCGGCCTCATGTCTGCGCCTTGCCTCCGGTGATGCGGGAGACCACCAGGGCCACCAGGATGACGGTGCCGTTGAGGAAGTTCGTCCACTGTGCGGGCACCCCGGCCAGGGTCAGCACGTTGATGATCATGAACAGCAGCAGGACACCGGTGAAGGCGCCGAAGACGCTGCCCTTGCCGCCGTTGAGACTCACGCCGCCGATCACCGCCGCCGCGAAGACCTGGAAGATCGCGCCGCTGCCCTGCGCCGCCGGCACCGCCGCCAGCCGACCGCTGATCAACAGGCCGGCGAGCGCGGCGAGGACGCTGGCCACGATGAGGGCGACCCACAGCACGCGGTCGGTGCGGATGCCCGCCGCCCGGGCGGCGTCGGCGTTGCCACCGATGGCGTAGAGCGCCCGGCCGGCACGGGTGTAGCCGAGAACCACGATGCCGACGGCGACCAGCAGCAGCGACACCCAGATCGACGCCGGCACCCCGGCCCAGGAGGCGGAGCCCAGATAGGTCATCGACTCCGGCAGCGCGAAGAAGGTCTGGCCGCCCGAGATGCCGGTGAGCAGGCCACGCAGGACGATCAGCATGCCCAGCGTGACGATGAAGCCGTTGAGGCCGAAGCGGACGATGAGCAGGCCGTTGAAGGCACCGACGAGCGCGCCGACGAGCAGGACCACCGGCACCGCCCAGGCGTCCGGCACCACGTCGAGCCCGAGACCTCGGGTGAGGGCGGGGTCGATGACCAGCCATGCGGCGATGCCCGGCGCCAGACCGAAGGTGGACTCCAGCGACAGGTCCATCTTGCCGGTGATCAGCACGATCGTCTGGGCGAGCACCACGATGGCGATCTCCGACATGCTCTGCAGCACGTTGATGATGTTGTCGCTGCTGAGGAAGACCGGGTTGACGATCGAGCCGACGACGGCGACCGCGATGATCGCCGGCACCAGCGCCAGGTCGCGTAGCCGGGCGACGGCCAGACTCCGTGAGGCGGACCTGGACGGTGGTGGTGCCGCCGCCGGTGGGGTGGTGGGAGTCAGCGTCTCAGACATGGTGGAGGTCCACCCCTTCCATGGCGGCTACCAGATCGTTGTCGCGCCAGCCGTGTGCCATCTCGCCGACGACCCGGCCCTGGAACATCACCAGCACCCGGTCACAGATCCGCAGGTCGTCGAGTTCGTCGGAGACCACGAGCACGGTGGTCCCGCCCCGACGGACCTCGTCGACGACACCGAGGAGCGTCTGCTTGGACCGCACGTCGACACCGGCGGTGGGGGTGATGAGCACCAGCACCTTGGGCTCGCTGGCCAACGCCCGACCCATCACCACCTTCTGCTGGTTGCCGCCGGACAGGTCGGAGACCGGCACCTGCGGCCCGGACGCCTTGATCGCCAGATCGGCGATGGTGCCACGGGCCAGCGCGTCGCGTCGGGCCGGTGAGATGAGGCCCCGTCGCGCGACCCGGTCCGGCACGGTCATCGTGACGTTCTCCGCTATGGACAGCAGCGGCACCAGCCCCTCCCGGTGCCGGTCCTGCGGCACCAGGCCGACGCCGGCGTCGAGCGCGTCCGGCACGCTGCCCGGACGCAGTGTGCGGCCGTCCACCACGACCGATCCCCCGGCCGCGCGGGCCAGGCCGACGATCGCCTCGGCGACCTCGACCTTGCCGCTGCCACCGCCGCCCGCGATGCCGACCACCTCGCCGGCCCGGGCCTCGAGCGACAGCTCCGCACCGGTGGCGGTGGTCAGGTCACGCACCGACAGCAGCACCGGCGCGTCGGCCACGAGCGGTCGGTGGTCCGCCTCCGGCATCGTCACGTCCTCACCGGTCATCGCGGCGACCAGGTCCGGCCGGCGCAGCTGCGCCACCGGGGCCGTCAGGATGTGCCGCGCGTCGCGGAAGACCGTCACCTGGTCGCAGATCTCATAGATCTCCTGCAGGTGGTGGCTGATGAACAGGAACGTCACACCCTGGGCCCGCAGGTCCCGGATCCGGGTGAACAGACGGTTGATGCCCGCGCCGTCGAGCTGGGCGGTCGGCTCGTCGAGGATGATGAACCGGGCGCCGAAGGAGAGTGCGCGGGCGATCTCCACGAACTGCCGCTGTTCGACCGAGAGCGACGCGGCGGGCTGGCGTACGTCCACCTCGACCGACCACGTCGCGAGCAGTTCCTCGGCCTGCCGGCGCAGCCTCGACCACTGGATCAGCCCGGCCACGCCCCGGGCGTGGCGGTTGAGGAACAGGTTCTCCGCCACGGTGAGGGTGGGGATGATCGTGGACTTCTGGTAGACGCAGGCCACCTGCCGGCGCCAGGCGTCGCGGTCACCCAACGGTGGAGCGGGCCGGCCGGCGAAGGCCACCGCGCCACCGTCGGCGGCCTGGAGTCCGGTGAGGATGCCGACCAGCGTCGACTTGCCGGCGCCGTTGCGCCCGACCAGGGCGTGCGTCTCGCCGGGCCGGACCACGATGCCCGCGTCGAGGAGGGCCACCGTCGACCCGAACCTCTTGGTGATGTTCACCGCCTCGACGACGGGCCGGGCGTCGCCGGCCGGCCCGTCGGCCGAGTGGTGTGGGACGGTGTTCATGCGTTGTTGCCCCACAGGGAGGCGTCGTCGAACTTCAGCGTCGGCTCACCCGCGACCGGTGCGCCGTCCACCGTCACCAGCGGCGCCGGGAGCTGGTCCTCCAGCAGGCCGTCGCGCACCTGGATGATGGTGCTGCCGTGGTCGGTCGGGCCGGGCTGGAACGTCTTGCCGTCCATCGCCGCCTTCACGTACTCCAGCCCGTACTTGGCGTACAGGTCGGCGGGTTGGCTGACGGTGGCGTCGATGAGGCCCTCGCCGATGTTCTTCAGCTCCTCGGGGATGCCGTCGTTGGAGACCACGAAGACGTGCTTCGGGTCGCTCGGCGGCACCTGGAGGCCGCGCTGCTTGAGGATCTGCAACGTGCCGGACAGGGCGAACGAGGACTGCATGTAGATGCCCTTGACGTCCGGGTCCGAGGCGAACCGGGTCTGCAGCTTCGACGCCGCCACGTCGGCCTTCCAGTCGGTGGCCTCGCCGAAGACGGTGATGGCGGGGAAGTCCTTGCGCATGCACTCGTTGAACGCCTCGGTGCGGTCCCGGCCGTTGATCGAGTCCAGGCCGCCCTGGAGCATCACGACCTTGCCCTTGCCACCGAGCTTGGTGCCGAGGAACTGGCAGGCCTTGATGCCGTAGGCGCGGTTGTCGGCACGGACGACCATGAACACCTTGCCGGTGTCCGGTCGGGTGTCGATCGTGACCACCGGGATGTCCCGGCTCTCCAACTGCGTCAGGGTGGGCGCGATGGCGGCGGTGTCCTGCGGTGCCATCACCACGCCCTTGACCCCTTGGCTCATGAACGCCTGGGTGTTCGAGATGAGGTTGGCGATGTCGTTCTGCGAGTTGGTGGTCTTGATCTCGACGCCCAGCTCGTCGGCGAACTGCGGCACGTACCTGATGTAGGAGTTCCAGAAGTCGGTGTCGGATCGCGGGTAGTCGACGCCGACGAGCCGCGCCGCGGCACCCGAGCCGGTGCCGTCGCCGTTGTCGCCGCAGCCGGCCGCGAGGGTGGCCGAGGCACCGAGCAGCATGGTCAGTCCCACGCTCAGCAGTGCTCTCCGTGTCATGCGGGGTCCTCCGTGTCAGGGATGTCGTCGGACGTCTGTCGCCGCGACCACTCGGGCCGCGGCAACAGACGTCCGACGGGAAGAGGTGTGATCAGACGGCGGTGATGGTCCACAGCAGGTTCGTGTTGCCGTCGAAGCTCCACTGCTTGACCGTCGAGCCGGAGGCGACCTGACCACCGCCGTCGAGGACCAGACCGGTCGTCCGGTTGGTGATCCGGTACCGCCGGTTGCCCTGGTCGGTGATCTGCCACTGTTGGTTGGTGCCGCCGTTCCACGGTGCCTGTTGGGCGGCGGCGCCGTTGGTGGTCTGCCCAAAGCCGTCGATGACCATGCCGTTGGTGCGGTTGACGATCCGGTGGTAGCCGGTGCCCAGGTCGACGAGCTGCCACTGCAGGTTGGTGCTGCTGTCCCAGCTCCACTGCTTCAGCGGTGACCCGGAACCGACGCTGCCGCCGCTGTCCAGTGCCAGGCCGTTGGTCACGTTCGTGATCCGCTGGTAGGTGGTCGGGTTGAAGGTGACGCGTAGCGACGCGATGGCGTCGTTGTTGCCGGTGGTGCGCAGGTCGCTGTTGTCGCTGCTGAACGTCCAGCTGGTGCCCGAAAAGTTGTCGTTGGCATAGCCGATGAGCTGATGGCCCGCGGTGACCCGGACCGACGAGATGGTGCGCAGACCGATGCCGGCAGCCTGGAGCTGGGCCGCCGTGTAGCTGCCGACCGAGAGGCTGACGCCGCCCTCGTAGCCGGTGTGCGCGTAGACGCTGACCGGGGGCGAGACGCTGGGGCCGCCGCCGAGGGTCGGGATGGGCCCGTTGAAGGTCAGCTTCACCACGTACGCGGACGCGCTGAACGGCGCGCCGGCCGATGGCAGGGTGATCCGCAGTCCGGTGGCGTCCTGGGCACGCGTGGGCAGGTTGACGTAGCTGCCGGCGGTCGAGCCGAGGAGTTGGACGCCGACCAGCGAGCTGAGGTTGATGCGATTCGAGGCGAGCGTGGTGATGGTGACCGAGCTGCCCGGCCAGCCGAGGATGGTCGCGTACAGCACCCGGTTGTCCTTGCTGCGGGTGAACCGGATGTCCTGGGCGGTGCCGACGACCGGGGCGACGAAGTATCCGCCGCCCATCCGGGTCGGTCCCTCGCCGAAGGTGGTCCAGGCCCGGGTGGCGTAGACGGACTCGCCGAAACGGCGGAGGTAGTCGCCGATGCCGAGCAGGATGGTGCGCTGGCCGGAGGGGATGGTGCCGTCTGCCATCGGCGCGATGTTGAGCACCATGTTGCCGTTCTTGCTGACCCGGTCGATCAGCGAGTGCAGCATCTGGTTGAGCGAGTAGTAGCCGATCCCCGTCGTGTAGCACCAACTGGAGCTGCTGATGCTGTCGTCGGTCAGCCAGTAGGGTTCGCGCAGCTCGGCGGGGCCACCGCGCTCGTAGTCGTAGACCGCACCACCCTGTTCGAGACCGTCCTTGTAGGTGGCGACGACCTCCTTGTCCCACGCGACGGCCCGGTTGTAGTAGTACGCCAGGAACCGCAGCCGCTGCGCGGCGCTGATCCGGTGCAGGTCGAAGTCCTGCCAGATGATGTCCGGTTGCGCCTGGTCGATGATCTCGCGGAGCTTGTCGTACCAGAGCTGCTCCTGCGCGGCGGTACCGAGCTGCCCGTACAGCTTGCGCAGGCTGGGGTCGGACTGCTGCGGCGCCCACTGGTAGAAGCCGGTGAAGTTGAAGGCGTGGTGCATCGCGACCATGACCTTGAGGCCCCGGGCCCGGATCGCCTCGGTGTGCAGCCGCAGCAGGTCCAGGCGTGGTCCGCGCGCCACCGAGTTCCACTCGTTGACCTGGCTGTTCCACATCGAGAAGCCGTCGTGGTGTTCCGCCACCGGGCCGGCGAAGCGCGCCCCGGCGTCGACGAACAACTGGGCCCACTCCGCCGGATCGAAGTTGCCACCGGCCGACCGCAACCGGGGCGCGAACTGCACGAAGCGGCCGGACCGGTCGTTCGCCCCGTTGATGAAGTTGTGGTACGGCCAGACCGACGGATCGCCGTACGTGCTGCGGTGGTGGTTGTTCTCGTTCGAGCCGGGGTTGTACATGTTGCGCGGGTACCACTCGTTGGCGTAGGCGGGGACGCTGAACGCGCCCCAGTGGTAGTAGATGCCGAACTTGGCGTCCTGGAACCACTCAGCCGCGGCGGGATGCTGCCCCACCGACGCCCAGGTCTCGGAGTAGTTGGACGGACCAGGAATCGCGGCGAGGGACGGTAGCGGGCGGACGACGCCGGCGAGAGCGGCGGCAGCTCCACCCGCGCCGACGGCGGCCAGCAGCGAACGACGGGTGATCGGGGGACGGGACATGGATATCCCTCCAAAACACGGACGGCGTGGGGTGGTGGCACTAGGTGCTTCAGACATCAGACGTTAAGCGCTGCCAGCAGGCACCGTCAACGCCTGGATATCCGTTTTCTGCGCGGAAAACGCCCCGGCAGCAGGCATCGCAGCCGACCATTCGTCATATCAATAACGGCTCGGCGGACGCGGACCGCTCCGGTCGTCGAACCGGCGGATCCCTCGACACCCACCTAGCCGATGTTGGCGATCACATCGCGGTGATCGACCTTGGCCGCATCGGCACATCGCCACTGTCTGCGAACGCTAACATCGATGACCCTGATGTTGCTAGCGTGTTGCGCCCCCGCCCGTCCGGTGACGGGCCTCCCCGGCGCGACCAGCAGCCGGCCGAAAATATCGATCAATGTCATCTTGTTGCTGGCGCTCTCGGCGCGACTCCATACTTTGGCTTGCGCGCGAGCCGCGAATCGGCACGAAAGTGTCATCGTCACGGCGAGGTGAGCGGATCCCTCCGCAGGGCAGCACCTCCCGCACCGCGACGCCCGGTCCCCGCCCCCCGGTCGATGTCGGCTGACCCCGACGTCCACCGTGCCCGGGTTCCGGCGTCGACCCCAACCACCGGAGAGGTGAACATGACCCGAACGAGAGCGGGGCTGCTGGCATCCCTGGCCACCGCGTTACTTCTCGCCGTGGCGGGCGTCGCCCTGTCCCCGTCACCGGCCGTCGCCGCGTCGCTGGTCGAGGTGACCAGCTTCGGCAACAACCCGGGCAACATGCGCATGCACATCTACGCGCCGGACAACCGGCCGGCCAATCCGGCGATCGTGGTCGCCATGCACGGCTGCGGCGGATCCGGCACCGGCTTCTACTCCAGCAGCGAGTTCGCCCGGCTCGCCGATCAGTACGGCTACCTGGTCATCTACCCCACCGCGACCCAACAGGCCGGTTTCGGCAACTGCTTCGACGTGTGGTCGGCCGCCTCGAAGCGCCGCGACGGCGGCAGCGACCCGGTCTCCATCATGTCGATGGTCAGCTACGCCCAGCGGCAGTACGGCGGCGACCCGCAGCGGGTCTACGCCACCGGCAGTTCCTCCGGCGGCATGGCCACCCAGGCCCTGCTCGCCCTCTACCCGGACGTGTTCAAGGCCGGCGCGGCCTTCATGGGCGTGCCGTTCAACTGCTTCGCCAACGCCGCCGACTTCCCGCCGACCAACAGCCAGTGCGTCAACGGCCGGATGGACCGCACCCCGCAGCAGTGGGGCGACGCGGTGCGGCAGGCGTACCCCGGCTACAGCGGTGCGCGTCCCCGCATCCAGCTCTGGCACGGGACCAACGACACGCTCATCCCGTTCCAGCTCCTGCAGGAAGCGGTCGAGCAGTGGACCAACGTCTTCGGGTTGAGCCAGACGCCGACGTCCTCGGACACCCCGCAGGCAAACTGGAACCGGCGGCGGTTCGCCAACTCCTCCGGCACGGTCCAGGTCGAGGCGTACAGCATCCAGGGTGCCGGGCACACCCTGCCGTCGACCGGCATGGCCCGGGCCGCCATCGACTTCTTCGGCCTGACCTCCACCCCCACCACTCCCCCGCCCACCACCCCACCCCCGACCACGCCGCCGCCCACCACCCCACCTCCGACCACCCCGCCGCCCACCACCCCGCCACCCACCACTCCGCCGCCGGGCACCACGACCTGCCGGGTGCAGTACTCGGCCGACTCGTGGAACAACGGTCTCGTCGGCACGGTGACCGTCACCAACAACACCCCGAACCCGGTCAACGGCTGGACGTTGCAGTGGACCTGGCCGAACGGCCAGCAGGTCACCAGCGCGTGGAACGCCACGGTGACCCAGAGCGGCAGCCAGGCGACCGCGCGCAACGTCGCCTGGAACGCCACGATCCCCGGTAACCAGAGCGTCAGCTTCGGCTTCCAGGCCACCCACAACGGCACCAACAACCCACCCACCGGCTTCACCCTCAACGGGCTCGGCTGCCAGTGAGCGACGCCGGCCGACGAGCCGGGCCCCGGTCGCACCACGACACGGGCGCGGCGACGTCGACCGGTGGCGGCACCCGGATCTGATCGACACCCGACGGCGAGCCGGCCGTCACCGAGTACGCGGCCCGGTGCCGCGGGCGCGCCACCTGCGCCCGTGGCACCGGGCCCGCTCGTTGTGCTCGTGCACACCCGCCCGCACGCCCGTCCCGGAGCGGACGCCGCCCGACCAGGCGACCAGAGCATATTTACTGCTGTCACTTGAGCGTGTTATCGATAACATGCTAACTTCCGGTCGAGGGGTGCAGGGCACGCTCCTTCGAGGTCATCGACCCGGCCGGCAGGGCACGCCGGCCGATCGCGGCACCCGCTGGTGACCTGTCCGGGCCCGCCGACAAGGCGCAGCGCGCCGGCCGTCCGAGCCGCCCCGACCGCAGGTGGCACCGGATCCCGTGCACCACGGCCAGGCCACCGCGCCCGCACGAACTCCACCGATCGCCCCAGCACCCGACGGGCCGAGCCTTGGCCGCCCCCGGGTGTGGTCGCCGCTCGTCCCGTGTCGGCCGAGAGGCGTACCGACCACCACCACGAGAGGTCTGTCATGAATCATAGATCCACCGACGACAGGGGCCCGACGATCCGGCCGCGCGCCCTGCTCTTCTCCATCGTGGCGGGCACCGCGCTGCTCGCCTCGACCATGCTCGTCGCTCCGGCCGCCAACGCCGCCGCCAGCACACTCGGCGCGGCGGCGGCCCAGAGCGGGCGCTACTTCGGCGCCGCCACCAACTCGTTCATGCTCAACGGTCAACACGTGACGATCCTCAACCGCGAGTTCAACTCCATCGTGGCCGAGAACGAGATGAAGTGGGACGCCACCGAACCCCAACAGAACGGCTTCAACTTCACCGGCGGCGACCGGCTCGTCGCACACGCCCGGGCCAACGGCATGTCGGTACGCGGGCACGCCCTGGTCTGGCACGCCCAGCAGCCGGGCTGGGCCCAGAACCTCTCCGGCACCGCACTGCGCAACGCCATGACCAACCACATCACCCGGGTCGCCGGCCACTTCCGGGGCCAGATCCACTCCTGGGACGTGGTGAACGAGGCGTTCGCCGACGGCGGTGGCGGCGGTCGGCGTGACTCCAACCTCCAGCGCACCGGCAACGACTGGATCGAGGTCGCGTTCCGGACCGCGCGCACCGCCGACCCGAGCGCCAAGCTCTGCTACAACGACTACAACACCGACGGGATCAACGCGAAGTCGACCGGCATCTACAACATGGTGCGCGACTTCAAGGCCCGTGGGGTGCCGATCGACTGCGTGGGCTTCCAGTCCCACCTGGGCACCACGCTCTCCAGCGACTACCAGGCCAACCTGCAACGCTTCGCCGACCTCGGCGTGGACGTGCAGATCACCGAGTTGGACGTCGCCCAGGGGTCCAACCAGGCGAGCATCTACGAGCGGGTCACCCGCGCCTGCCTGGCGGTGGCCCGGTGCACCGGCATCACCGTGTGGGGCGTACGCGACAACGACTCGTGGCGGCGCAACGAGAACCCGCTGCTCTTCGACGCGAACGGCAACAAGAAGCCGGCGTACCAGTCGGTGCTCAACGCGCTGAACAGCGTCAGCGGGCCGAACCCGACCACCCCGCCGCCGACCACCACCCCGCCCCCGTCGACCGGTGGCGGATGCACCGCATCGGTGTCGCTGAACTCGTGGAACGGCGGTTTCGTGGCCACCGTCAAGGTCACCGCCGGCAACTCCGCGATCCGTGGCTGGAGCGTACGGGTCGCGCTGCCCGGCGGCACCGCGGTCACCGGCACCTGGAACACCCAGGCCAGCGGCAGCAGCGGCACGGTGAACTTCGCCAACGTGAGTTACAACGGCCAGGTCGGTGCCGGCGGCAGCACCGAATTCGGCTTCCAGGGCACCGGAACGGGTCCGTCCGGTACCCCCACCTGCACGGCGAGCTGACCACCCACCGGCAGCGGGTCCGGTCCGGCATGGCCGGGCCGGACCCTGCCTGCCGCACGGGTGCACGCCGGACCGCCTCAGCGGACCGGTGGCCGCCCCACGCTCTGCCGGGAGACCAGGGTCGGTGCGACCGTCTCGCGCAGCGCGCCCCCGCTGGCCGACTCGATCTGGGTCAGCAGCATCTCCAGGCTGGCCCGGGCCACCGCGTCGAAATCCGGCCGCACGGTGGTCAGCGGCGGGATGAAGTAAGCCGCCTCGGGCACATCGTCGAAGCCGACCACGCTGATGTCGTCCGGCACCCGGCGACCGTGCTCGTGCAACGCCCGCAGCACCCCGAGCGCGAGGTGGTCGTTGGCGGTGAAGACGGCGGTGACGTCGGGCATCCGGGCCAACATCTGCCCGCAGCGGTAACCGGCGGCGGCGGACCAGTCCGCCGGCACCAGCGGTGGGATCTCCGCCCCGGCCGCGAGCAGGGCCTCCCGCCAGCCCTCGATCCGGCCCGCGCTGTCGAACCAGTCGGACGGACCGGAGACGTGCCACACCGTACGGTGCCCGGCCTCGAGCAGGTGCTGGGTGGCGGCCCGGGCACCGGCGGCCTGGTCCACCGTCACCAGTGGCATCGGTCGGCGCGGATCCCCGTCGACGGTGACCAGCGGGACGTCCTTCGGCAGCCGCTCCAACGCCTCGCCTGCCGACTCCACCGGCGCGATCACGACGATGCCGGCGACCCGGTGGGCCAGGTGCCGCTCCACCGCCGCCGAGATGGACCGGTGGTCGAGGTCCCGGACGCTGCCGACGCTGACCGCGAAGCCGGACTCGGCGGCGACCTGTTCCAGCGCGGTGAGCAGCGACGCCGGGCCGTAGAGGGTGGTGTTCTGGGCGACCACGCCGATCACCTGCGAACGACCGGTGACCAACGCGCGCGCCGCCCGGTTGGGGCGGTAACCGAGCTCGGCGATGGCGGCCTGGACCCGCAGTCGGGTCTGTTCGCGGACGTTCGGGTGGCCGTTGAGCACTCGTGACACCGTCTGGTGCGAGACACCAGCGAGGCGAGCCACGTCCGTCATCGCAGGATCGCGTACGGCCATCTCAGACTCCCCGCATGTCGGTCGGCGCCGCGACCGGTCGACGCTGACTGGAACGGCTAAGGGTACAAAGATCCCCTCTCGCGGTACCCACACCGGCCCGTGCCGTCCGAGTGGAGAGCGCTCGATCACGCACAGTCTACGTCAGCGCCGATCCCGATCGTTGCCTGGCCGTGGGCCGAGTCCGCGTCGCGCCGAGGGCTCCGGCGCCCGACCCGGTCGACGGCGTACACCGGGATTCCGCATGACGTGCTGTGCCGGGACGCGGGTGGTGCCCGGCCGGTCGCCGGGCACCACCCCCTCGGTCACCGGAGCGCGGTGACCGTCCGTACCGGCGGGCGGCGCGGTCGGAGGTACGCGCCGCACCCGCCCCGAGGGCGCCCTGACATCGAGGTCAGGGCGTCGTCAACTCGAAGCGTCGCACCGTCACCGCACCACCAAGGGCGCTGGTGGCGAAGTTGAAGATGCCGAACCGGTACCCCATGAAGAACGTCCAGTTGTTGTTGAGCGTCAGGGCGTTGCCCAGCGAGACGAAGTTGACCCCGTCGGTGCTGTACGAGAAGCGCGCCTGCCGCCCGGAGCCGGGTCTGATGTCGGCGTTGGCCCGTAGCCAGATCCGGCCGCCGGACACCGCGGCACTGGCGATCTCGCTGCCGGTGCTCGTGGTGCTCCAGTTGCTGCCCATGGTGAGGCCGTTGGTCATCACCACCCGGGTCGCGCCGTTGTCGCGGCGTACACCGATCCAGGCCGAGTTGTCGCGCAGCATGGCCAGGCCGGTGCGGTCCCCGTCGCGCATCGTGGAGTAGTCCAGCTCGACCGTCGCGGTCGAGGTGGGCCCCTGGATACGGTGCGTGACGGTGTTGCGGGCCCGGTAGAGGTCGTTGGTGACGGTGGCGGTCTGCAGGCGCAGTCCGTTGTTCACCGAGAACCGGCTGGTGTCGGGGTTGTGGTTCCACTCCCACTGCACGCCGAGTTGGGTGCCGGCGAACGTGTCCACCCCGGTGAGCGGCTTGACCGGCCGCAGCGGCAACGGGTTGGGGTAGTTCACGCCCCACGCGCCGTTGACCGTCTGCACCTGCGGCCAGCCGTCGGCGGTCCAGGTGATCGGCGCCAGCGTCGGCATCCGGCCGCCCGGGTACGCGTCGGTGAACGCCATGTAGTACCAGGCCCCGTTCTGGGTCTGCACCAGCCCACCCTGGTGCGGTACGCCGCCGCCGGAGATCGGCCCCTGCATGTTGAGCAGCACCTGCCGCTGCTCGTACGGGCCGAACGGGCCGTTGGTCGACTTGAGCACGTACTGGCCGTTGGCCGGACGGGTCAGCCAGATGTAGTAGGCGCCGTTGCGCTTGTAGAAGCGGGCTCCCTCCAGCGTGCCGATGCTCGACGGCGTCTGGTAGACCTGCTGGGCCCGTACCTGGGAGCGTCCGTCGGCGGAGAGCTGCGCCACGCTGATCGTGCCGTTGCCGTACGCGACGTACATGGTGTCGTTGTCGTCGATCAGCATGCCGGCGTCGTAGTAGCAGTTGGGGATGGTGGCGTGCCGGCTCCAGGTGCCGTCCACGGCGGAGGCGGTGTAGATGTGGGTCTGGGCGAAGTCGATGCAGCCCGCCCAGTAGTACGTCCGGTTGCTGGGTCGGTAGTTCAGCGTCGAGGCCCAGATCCCGTTCACGTACGCGTGTTGCCCGCTGGGCAGGTCGTACTTGGTGCCGAAGTCCAGCCGGGGCACCGAGTGCCCGGCGAACTCCCAGTTCACCAGGTCGTACGAGCGCAGCACCGGCGCGCCCGGCGAGTAGTGCATGGTCGAGGCGGACATGTAGTAGACGTCGCCGACCCGGATGATGTCGACGTCGGCGAAGTCCTGCCAGACCACCGGGTTGGTGAAGTTGCCGCCGGGGGTGCCCGGGTTGCCGGTGTCGCCGACGCGGACGAGCTGCCACTGCTGGTTGGTGCCGCCCCAGTCGTCGTACTGCACGATGTTGCCGCCGTCGGCGGTGGAGGCGTTCTGCACCTCCACCGCCTTGTTGCTGTTGCGGTTGATCAGACGGACGTACCCGCCGTCGGAGTCGGCGAGCCGGAACTGCTGGTTGGTGCCGTTGCCGTCGCTCCACTGCACGATGGACGCGCCGTTGGCGGTGGAGAAGTTGTAGACGTCCAGCACCTTGCCCGAGTGCCGGGACTTCAACCGGTAGTAGCCACCACCGGAGTCGACGAACTGCCACTGCTGCTGGTTACCGTTGTTGCGCGTCCACTGGGTGATCCGCGCACCGTCGTTCGTGGCCAGGTTGTACACGTCCAGGGCCTTACCGCTGTTGCGGTTGACCAACACGTACCACGCGTTGGTGTCGACCGTCGCCGCCGCGGCCGGCGTCGGTGCGACCGCCACCAGCGTGCCGCCCACCACGACCGCCGCCACCGCCGCGACGGCCCGGGACAACCACCCGCGCCGATGCGGAGCGACGCGGGGGACCTCGAAGGTACCCATGATCCTCCTTGGGAGAAGAGAGCCGAGCGACCACAGGAGACGGTCGCGGGGTAGATGCGTCCCGCGTGGTGTGATCGCTAACAACCGCCGCCGTGCCCACGTGCGGCGTGGTGATCGCTTGCGCCGAAGCGGAACGCGCCTGGCCCGGTCGACCGCAGATATCGTCCGTCTTCACTATCGACTGTGAGCGATAACAGATCCTTAGTCAAGACGTAACACCGACGACTTGCGCGGGGCCGGATCACGCGCCCGGACACGACGAAGCCACCGCCCGACGGGGCGGCGCGGACGCGCCGTCCACGCCGGGCGGTGTGGCGGCAGGGATCGCGCCGATCACCGTCGACGCGGCGGGTGCGGCGGGCCACCCGCGCGGCGACCGCCCGCCCCGGCGGCCCCACCCCGGACACCGAGCAGGCCAGGGTCGGCAGCGACGATCCGGTCGCGCATCGGGCGTCGGGCGAGCGCGGCCAGCGCCTCGTCCACGAGCACGTGCAACGGCATGGACAGCTCGGTCTCCAGCTCGCGGGTCGCCGTGGTGGTGGCGGCGACCTCGGCCCGCAACGCGGGCAGGACGCGCCGCCCCTCGTCGGTGAGCGTGACCATCCTGGTGCGCGCGTCGCGGCCGGGGATCGTCTCCACGAGCCCGGCATGCGCCATCGCGGCGACCGTCTGACTGGCCGCCGAATGGGTCACGTCGATCGCCGTCGCGACGGCCCGGATCGAACACGGCCCGTCGTCGGCCACCACCAGGAGCACCGGCGCGAACCGCGCGCGCAGACCGGGGAGGCCGATCTCGGCGTACACCTGGCCGATGCCGCCGTCGAGCAGCTCCATGAGCGTCGCGAGTCTCGTGCCGAGGACGCCGGGACCGGGATCGGAGGTTGCTATGGCGGGTACTGTAACAGCGCTGTCATATCGCGAGGAGCGCACATGATCGAGCCGTACGACACCGGGATGCTCGACGTCGGCGACGGCAACCAGGTCTACTGGGAGGTCAGCGGCAACCCCGAGGGCGTACCCGCCGTCGTCCTGCACGGCGGTCCCGGCAGCGGCAGCACGACCCGGCACCGACGGGCACTCGATCCGGAGCGGTTCCGCGTCGTGCTCTTCGACCAGCGCAACTGTGGGCGCAGCACACCGTCGGCGGCCGACCCGAGCACCGATCTGAGTGCCAACACCACCGCCCATCTCGTCGCCGACACCGAACGGCTGCGCGAGCACCTCGGCATCGCCCGCTGGGTGGTGTACGGCGGGTCGTGGGGCGCGACGCTCGCGCTGGCGTACGCGACGCACCATCCCGACCGGGTACGCGGCATGGTGCTGGTCGCGGTGACCATGACCCGACGCTCCGAGGTGGACTGGTTGTACCGCGGCGGGGGCCGGTTCTTCCCCGAGGCGTGGCGACGATTCGTCGCCCACGCCGGCGTGCCGGGCTACGCGCTGCCGACCGACAGCCAACCACCGATCGAACCGGTCCTGCTGCGCTACGGCCAGCTCCTGGCCGACCCGGACCCGGCGGTACGCGAACGGGCGGCCGAGGAATGGTGCGCATGGGAGGACGCGCTCATCTCCGAGGAGAGCAACGGCCAGCCCGGCCACTACTCCGCCGGGGAACTGCGACAGCGGCTGACGATGACCCGCATCTGCGCGCACTACTTCGGCAACGGCGCGTTCATGGCCGACGGCGAGATCCTGCGCGACGTCCCGAAGCTGACCGGCATCCCCGGTGTGCTGGTGCACGGCCGCAACGACGTGAGCGGACCGGCGATCACGCCGTGGGAGATCGCGCAGGCGTGGCCCGGGGCACGCCTGCACGTCGTCGGGGACGCCGGGCACACCGGCAGCGAGACCATGCGGCGCGTCCTGTCCGAGGCGGCGGACACGATGGCGCGCACCTAGCAGGCCCGCACCCCCGCCACAGGGGAATCGGGCACGTGCGTCGGTGCCGCCCAGCGGAGGGGCGGCACCGACGCATCGCGGACGGCGCGGTCAGAAGCCCCGGGCGAGGCGGTAGTACGCCTGGTTCCAGCGAAGCTCGTCGGCGAAACGACGAGACTCGGTGTTCGCGTCGATGACGACCAGCTCGGTACGGCTCATCTCGGCGAGGTCGTGCAGTTCCTCCACGCCGACCGCGTGCGAGAGCACGGTGTGGTGCGGGGCACCGGCGGTGATCCACGCCTCGGCCGACCCGGCCAGGTGCGGGCGGGGCCGCCACACCGCCCGGGCCACCGGCAACCGGCGCAGCGGCTGCGGCGGGGGCACCACGTCCACCTCGTTGGCGACCAGCCGGAACCGCTCCCCCATGTCGGCCAGACCGAGCACCACCGCCGGTCCCGGCTCGGCGTCGAAGACCAACCGGACCGGGTCCTCCCGACCGCCGATGCTCAACGGGTGGATCTCCACGTTCGGCTTGTCCGCGGCGATCGTCGGGCACACCTCCAGCATGTGCGCGCCGAGGATCAACTCCTCGCCCGGCGTCAGGTCGTAGGTGTAGTCCTCCATGAAGGAGGTGCCGCCCTGTGCGCCGGCCGACATCGCCTTGAGCGTGTGGACCAGCACCGAGGTCTTCCAGTCACCCTCGCCGCCGAAGCCGTAGCCGTCGGCCATCAGCCGCTGCACCGCGATGCCGGGCAGTTGGCGCAGGCCGCCGAGGTCCTCGAAGTTCGTGGTGAAGGCCCGGAACCCGCCCGCGTCCAGGAAGGTCCGCATCCCCAGTTCCAGCCGTGCGGCGTACCGCAGCGAGTCGTGTCGCTCACCGCCGGGCCGCAGCTCGGCGGCGACCCGGAAGGTGTCGTCGTACTCCTTGACCAGGTCGTCGATCTGCGCGTCGGCGACCTCGTCGACCACCCGCACCAGGTCGTTGACCCCGTAGGTGTTCACCGAGACACCGAAGCGCAACTCCGCCTCGACCTTGTCCCCCTCGGTCACCGCGACGTCGCGCATGTTGTCGCCGAACCGCGCCAGGCGCAGGGAACGCATCGCCGACCAGCCGATCGCCGCCCGGGTCCACGAGCCGACACGGGTGACCACGCGGGGGTCGCTGACGTGGCCGGCGATGGTCTTGCGGGCCACCCCGAGCCGGGTCTGGATGAAACCGAACTCCCGGTCGCCGTGGGCGGCCTGGTTCAGGTTCATGAAGTCCATGTCGATCTCGTCCCAGGGCAGCCGGACGTTGGCCTGGGTGTGCAGGTGCAGCAGCGGAGTACGCAGCGCGTCCAGACCCGAGATCCACATCTTCGCGGGCGAGAAGGTGTGCATCCACGCGATGACCCCGACCGCACCCTGCACCGCGGCGTCCCGGCAGACCTCCAGGATGTCCGCGCTGGTGGTCAGCACCGGCTTCCAGACCACCCGGGCCGGGATGTCCGGCGAGTCGTCGAGCAGTGCGGCGATCTGACGGGACTGCTCGGCCACCTGCCGGAGGGTGTCCTCGCCGTACATCGCCTGGCTTCCGGTGAGGAACCAGACCTCGGGTTCAGGATGCGTTGCCATGGGAGTTGCCTTCCGCGAGAGGGGCGGTCACTTGTAGCGGATGCCGATGAGGCGCTGGAGCAGGATGAACGCGAAGAGCAGGCCGCCAATAACGATCTTGGTCCACCAGGAGTTGAGGCTACCGTCGAACGTGATCAGCGTCTGGATCACGCCGAGCACCAGCACACCGAGCACCGTGCCGAAGACGTACCCCGAACCGCCGGTGAGCACCGTGCCGCCGATCACCACGGCCGCGATCACGTCGAGCTCCATCCCGATCCCGATCAACGGCGCCCCGGAGAGCGTGTAGAACGAGAGCAGGATCCCGCCGATCGCCGAGCAGAGACCGCTGATCGTGTAGACCGCGATCCGGGTACGCCCCACCGGCAGCCCCATCAGCAGCGCCGACTGCGGGTTGCCGCCGATCGCGTACACGTTGCGACCCAACCGGGTGTACGCCAGCACGTACGCGCCGATGAGCACCACCGCGAACGCGACCAGCACACTCACCGAGACGAAGTTGCCGCCGGGATCACCGATCCGGTGCTGCGCCATCGTGGTCCAGAAACCGTCGGTGATACGGATCGACGAGTCACTGATGAACGTACACATGCCCCGGGCGAAGAACATCCCGGCGAGTGTCACGATGAACGGCTGGATGTCGAAGAAGTGGATCGCACAGCCCATCAGGAACCCGAGCGTCGGCCCGATGAGCAACGCGATGACCAGCACCAGTAGCGCGGGCAGACCCGACTGGAGCAGCCACGCCGAGACCATCGCCGTCATCGCGACCACCGACCCCACGGACAGGTCGATCCCGCCGGTGAGGATCACGAAGGTCATCCCCACCGCGACGACGAGAAGGAAACCGTTGTCGATGAAGACGTTGAAGATGACCTGGACGTTCGAGAAGGCCCGGTACTGGGACACACCGATCGCGTACATGACCAGCAGCAGGGCCAGCGTGGCCAGCACCGGCACGTGCCGCCGGGGCAGCCGCGCCCAGCTCGGCCCGGTGGTCAACGACGTACTGCTCATGCCGTCACTCCGCTTCGCTGCATGCCGCCACGAGACTCCATCGCGCTGAACCTGATGATTCGCTCGCTTTGCTCGCTCATGCCGAAGCCTCCTCCTTCTGGCGCTGCGGCGTCGGGGCCGGCGGGGGTGGGGTGCCGCGCTTGCGGCGGTTGAACGTGGCGCGGAACGCCGGTGCCTGGATGAGGCAGACTGCGATCACGACGACCGCCTTGAACAGCAACGCCGTCTGCGGCGAGATGTTCATGGCGTACACCGTGGTGGTGAGCGTCTGGATGATCAGCGCGCCGAGGATGGTGCCGCTGAGATAGAACCGTCCGCCGGCCAGGGCGGTGCCCCCGATGACGACCGCGAGGATGGCGTCCAGTTCCACCCAGAGGCCGGCGGCGTTGCCGTCGGCACTGGACACGTTGGCCGTCATCATGAAGCCGGCGACCGCCGCGCAGGCCGCGCTGACCACGTAGACCAGGAAGACCATCCGGCCCGACCGGATGCCGGCCAACCGGCTGGCCTCCCGGTTGCCACCCACCGACTCGATGATCATGCCGAGCGCGGTACGGCGGGTGAAGGCCGCGACCAGCAACGCCGCACCGAGCGCGATGAAGATCGCCAACGGCAGGGTGAGGAAGTGACCCAGACCGATCGCCCGGTACGGGCCGGAGTTGATCGTGATGATCTGACCCTCGGTGATCAACTGCGCCAGTCCCCGACCGGCCACCATCAGGATCAGCGTGGCGATGATCGGCTGAATACCGATCACCGAGACCAGTACGCCGTTCCAGGCGCCGAGGACCAGTGCCACCCCGAGCGCCATCGCCAGTGCGGTCGCCACCGTGACGAGGCTGTTCTGGTCGGGTGCCTGACTGATGTGCAGACAGGCGATGGCGCCGCTGATGGCGCAGATCGACCCGACCGAGAGGTCGATGCCGCCGGTGGAGATGACCAGGGTCATGCCGAGCGCGACCAGGATCAGCGGCGCGCTCAACCGGAGGATGTCGATCGGGGTCCCGTACAGGTGGCCGTTGTTCATCTCGATCGACAGGAAGCCGGGGCGGTAGATCGTGTTCGCCGCCAGCATCACCACCAGGACGGCGATCGGCCAGAACAGCCGGTGCCCGAGCAGGGGCTTGATCCGCTCGCTCATGACGGCACTCCGCTTCGCTCCGTGCCGCCATGAGGCACCACCGCCCTGAGCCCGCCGATTCGCTCGCTCCGCTCGCTCATGACTCAACCCCTTCCCGCTGGGATCCGCTGGCGATGGTCTGCATGACCCGGTCGGCGTCCACGGTGTCGTCGTTGGTCAGGTGCGCGACCATCTCCCGGTCCCGCATGACGGCGATCTTGTGGCTGAGCCGGAGCACCTCCTCCAACTCGGCGGAGATGAACAACACCGCCATCCCGCCGTCGGAGAGCTGGACGACCAACTTCTGGATCTCCGCCTTGGCGCCGATGTCGATGCCACGGGTCGGCTCGTCCAGGATGAGCAGTCGGGGCTCGGTGATCAGCCACCGGGCCAGCAGCACCTTCTGCTGGTTGCCGCCGGAGAGGTTGCGGACCGGCGTCTCGGGGTTGGGCGGGCGGATGCTCAACGCCTTGATGTACTTGGCGACCAGCTCGTCCTGGCGACGCCGTGGGATGGGTCGCAGCCAGCCACGGGCCGCCTGCATGGCCAGGATCATGTTCTCCCGGACCGACAGGTCCCCGATGATCCCCTCGGCCCGGCGGTTCTCCGAGCAGAAGCCGATGCCGTGGTCGATGGCCTGCACCGGGTTGCGCAGACCGGTCGCGTTGCCGCTGACCGCCACCTGGCCCCGGTCGGCGCGGTCCGCGCCGAACAGCAGACGGGCCACCTCGGTACGGCCGGAGCCGAGCAGGCCGGCCAGGCCGACCACCTCCCCGGCGTGGATGGTCAGGCTGAACGGGGCGACCGCGCCCTTGCGCCCGAGGTCGGACACCTCGACGAAGGGCGTGCCGTCCTCCAGGACCGCCAACTCCCGCCGGGGCTGCTCCTCGATGCGTTCGAGGACGTCGAGCTCCTTGCCGATCATCTTCTCCACCAGCGCGAGCTGCGGCAGCTCGGCGGTCGGGTACTCCCCCACCAGCGTGCCGTTGCGCAGCACGGTGATCCGGTCGGCGATGCCGTACACCTGGTCGAGGAAGTGCGTGACGAAGAGGATGGCGATGCCCTCGTCGCGCAGCTGCCGCATGATCCGGAACAGCTGCGCCACCTCACCGGCGTCCAGGCTGGAGGTCGGCTCGTCGAGGATGAGCACCCTGGCCTGTACGTCGATCGCCCGGGCGATCGCCACCATCTGCTGCACGGCCAGCGAGAAACTCGCCACCGGTGCGCTGACGTCGATGTCGAGATCCAGGCGGGTCAGCAGAGCCCGGGCCCGTCGCCGGACCTCACCCCAGTGCACGGCGCCGAAGCGACGCGGCTCCCGGCCGATGAAGATGTTCTCCGCCACCGAGAGGTTGGGGCAGAGGTTGACCTCCTGGTAGACGGTGCTGACTCCGGCCGAGGCGGCCTGCATCGGTCCGCTGAAGGCGACCTGCTCGCCGTCCAGGGTGATGGTGCCCTCGTCGATGCCGTAGACGCCGGTCAACACTTTGATCAGGGTCGACTTGCCGGCGCCGTTCTCGCCCATCAGGGCGTGCACCTCACCGGGGTAGAGCCGGAAGTCGACGTTGTGGAGTGCACGCACCCCGGGAAAGGACTTGCTGATCCCGGTCATCGTCAGGACCGGACGGCTATCCGTCATCCCATCAGATCCTCTTCTGGGTTCTCGCTGTACGGAAGGGCCACGGAGCCCCCGTGGCGTCCGCCCGGTCAGCCGTGGGGCCGACCGGGCGGACGTGGCACGGGGGTCTCGGGCCAGGCGCCCAGTCCGTCGGGAAATGGGCGACGCGGCGGGGCCGCCACGTCAGCGCGGCGACCCCGGGCGTCGATCAGTACTTGCGGTTGGGCAGGGCCTCCTTGGCCTGCTCCTGGGTGAAGGTGGTCTCCTCGGTCTCGATCCGCGGCTGCACCTCCTCACCCGCCTTGACCTTCTTGGCCAGGTCCATCAGCTGTGGGCCGAGCAGCGGGCTGCACTCCGCGATGAAGTTGAACTTGCCGTCGGCCAGGGCCTGCATGCCGTCCTTGACCGCGTCGATGGTGATGATGGTGATGTCCTGGCCGGGCACCTTGCCGGCCGAGGTGATCGCCTCGAGGGCGCCCAGACCCATGTCGTCGTTGTGCGCGAAGAGCACGTCGATCTTCGGGTGGGCCTTCAGGAACTGCTCCATGACCTGCTTGCCGCCGGCCCGGGTGAAGTCACCCGACTGGGAGGCGATGACCTTGAGCTTCGGGTCGGCCGCGATCGCCTCGGCGAAGCCCTTCTTGCGGTCGTTGGCCGGGGCCGAACCGGTGGTGCCCTGGAGCTCGACGATGTTCACGTCGCCGCTGGCGGCCTTCTTCTCCTCGACCAGCCACTCACCGGAGAGGCGGCCCTCCTTGACGAAGTCCGAGCCGAGGAACGTCTTGTACAGCGACTTGTCCGCCGAGTCCACCGCGCGGTCGGTCAGGATGACCGGGATGCCGGCGTCCTTGGCCTCCTTGAGCACGGTGTCCCAGCCGGACTCCACCACCGGCGAGAAGGCGATCACGTCGACCTTCTGCTGGATGTAGTTGCGGATCGCCTTGATCTGGTTTTCCTGCTTCTGCTGGGCGTCGTCGAACTTCAGCTCGATGCCCGCCTCCGCCGCCGCCTCCTTGATGGAGTTGGTGTTGGCGGTCCGCCAGCCGCTCTCCGCGCCGACCTGGCTGAAGCCCAGGACGAGCTTGCCGTCGTCGCCACCGGCGTCGCTACCGGTGTCGCTGTTACCGCAGGCCGCCACGCTGCCGGCGAGCAGCACGGCGGCGGCGACCGCGATGGCGCGACGACGCGCCATCGGCATTCGCATGTTCCTCATCGGATCTCCTCGAGTGGGTGCGGTTGTCCACGCCCCCCGCCGTGCTGCACGGGTGGCCTGAGTCGGTGGTGCGGATCCTGTGCGGGTGGTGCGAATCAGGTCGCGGGTCGCCGGGACCCGCGACCGGTCAGGAGCTCGCCGGAGGCGAGGGGCGTTGTCCGTAGACGTTCTGGTAGCGGTCGTAGAGCGCGTCGATGTCGGCCTGCGCCATCGGCACCGGTTGCCCGAGCGCACGCGCCAGGTGCGCGGTCCGGGCGACGTCCTCGCACATCACCGCGGCCTTGACCGCGGCCCGGGCGTTGCGCCCGATGGTGAAGACGCCGTGGTTCTGCATCAGCACCGCGGGCGACCGGTGCCCGGTGAGGGTGCTGACGATGCCCTTGCCGATGTCGTCGCCGCCGATCAGCGCGAACGGGCCCACCGGGATCTCCCCGCCGAACTCGTCGGCCTGCGCGGTCAGGTGGCAGGGGATCGACTCGCCGCGCGCCGCCCAGGCGGTGGCGTACGTGCTGTGGGTGTGCACGACGCCGCCCACCTCGGGCATGGCACGGTAGACGTACGCGTGCGCCGCGGTGTCGCTGGACGGCGACAACTCCCCCTCGACCGGTACGCCGTCGAGGTCGCAGAGCACCATGTTCTCGGCCGAGAGGTCGTCGTAGTCCACGCCGCTGGGCTTGATGACCATCAGATCGTGGCCCGGCACCCGCGCGGAGACGTTGCCGGCCGTCCAGGCGACCAGCCCGTAGCGGGTCAGCTCGCCGTGCAGCCGGGCGACGCCGGCACGCAACTCGGTCACCAGTGCGGTCAGGTCCTCGCTCATGCCGGCACCTCCACGGTCTCCTGCGGCGAACCGGTCGACTCGACCGCCGCGTTGCGGATCGCCCGCAGGCGCAGCATCACGTCGTTGGCGCCACGACCGAAGTGGTCGTGCAGGGCGCGGTACTCGGCGTAGAGGGCGTCGTAGGCGCGTACCCGCTCCGGGTCCGGCTGGTAGACGGCCTCGTGCACGCGGCCCATGGTCTGCGCCGCCTCCCGGACCGAGGGGTACGCACCGGCGGCGACGGCGGCGTGGATCGCCGAACCGAGCGCCGGGCCCTGGGCCGAGCCGATGATGCCCAGCGGCCGGTTGGTGACGTCCGCGTAGATCTGCATGAGCAGCTTGTTCGAGGTGAGCCCCCCGGCGATCACCAGGTCGTCGACGGGCACGCCGGCGTCCACGAACGCCTCGACGATCATCCTGGTGCCGTACGCGGTCGCTTCGAGCAGCGCACGGTAGACGTCCTCCGGGCGGGTGGCCAGGGTCAGACCGACGATCATGCCGCTCAGGTCGTGGTTGACCAGCAGCGACCGGTTGCCGTTCCACCAGTCCAGCGCCACCAGGCCGTGGGCGCCGACCGGCTGCGCGGCGGCCAGCTCGGTGAGCCGCTCGTGCGAGTCGAGCCCGGCCGGGGCGGCGTGCGTGACGAACCATCCGAAGATGTCACCGACCCCGCTCTGGCCCGCCTCGTAGCCCCACGCGCCGTCGCTGATGCCGCCGTCGACGACACCGCACATGCCGGCCACCTCGGCCGGGACGGTGCCGTTGACCACGTGGCAGGTGGAGGTGCCCATGATGGCCACCAACCGGCCCGGCTCGATCGCCTGGGCGGAGGCCGCGGTCACGTGCGCGTCGACGTTGCCGACGGCGACCGCGACGCCCTCCGGCAGCCCGGTCCAGGTCGCGGCGGTGGCGGTGAGCCCGCCCGCCTTCGCGCCCAGGGGCAGGAGCGGACCGTCCAGCTTGGCCGTGAAGTCGCCGAAGTCGGGGTTGAGCGCGGTCAGGTAGTCCGCCGACGGGTAGTTGCCGTCCTGGAGGATGCCCTTGTAACCGGCGGTGCAGACGTTGCGGGTCTCGACGCCGCAGAGTTGCCACACGATCCAGTCGGCCGCCTCGACGAAGCGCTCGGCCCGGCGGTAGACCTCCGGGTCCTCCTCCAGGATCTGCAGGCCCTTGGCGAACTGCCACTCGGCCGAGATCTTGCCGCCGTAGCGGCCGATCCAGGGCTCCCCCCGCTCGTGGGCCAGCGCGTTGATCCGGTCCGCGTGCGGCTGGGCGGCGTGGTGCTTCCAGAGCTTGACCCAGGCGTGCGGGCGCTGGCGCAGCTCCGGCACCTCGCACAGCGGGGTGCCGTCGGCGAGCGTCGGCAGGACCGTGCAGGCGGTGAAGTCGATGCCGATGCCGATGACGTCGGCCGGGTCGATCCCGGCGGCGGACACCGCCGCCGGAACGGCGTGGCGCAGCACGTCGCGGTAGTCCTCGGGGTCCTGCAACGCCCAGTCGGGCGGCAGCGGGGTGCCGCCGTCCGGTAGGGCGGTGCTGATGACCGCTCTGCGGTACTCGTGCACCGCAGTCCCCAACTCGGCACCGTCGCGGACCCGGACCACCAGGGCCCGTCCCGACAGGGTGCCGTAGTCGACGCCGACGACGTACCGGTCGCCTGCTTCGTCCACTCCGCTCATCTTCACCTCCGGCCGATGACGGACCTCAGTGTTAACGCTCACATCCTGCGCCGTCAAGACACCTGCCGGCAACAGCTCCGTAACGGAGTACACCGAGGAATAGACCGTCGTCAACAGGTTACCGAAGGGTGGCGCGCGGCGACGCCCCCACCCCAGGTCATGCCGCATCCGGCTCATCGGCGCACCGGCCACCGTGGGGCCGGGCACGAACCCCGCCGACGCGAGCCGGGCGCCAGGGGCGCACCGGAGGGTGGGACGACGACCGCACCCGGCCCTCTTCGGCCTGCTGGGACGGCGTGCCGGACCGGTCGGACCGGAGCGGACGCGGGCGCGCGACGACCGCCGCACGATCACCGCGCGGGGCGCCCCGCGCCGGAGCGCCGCACCCGGACCCGCACGGTCTCGGCACCCGGGTACGAGCTGCGCACATCCGTACGGACACCGGGCACCGTGGACGGCACACGGGAACCGACCTCCGCCACCGTCCGAACGTCGGCGCGGCACCGATCGGCCCCGGCGACCGGTCCGTTCAGCCGACCCTCAAATGAGCGTTAACATTGGCGATTCATCAGACGATCAAGGCAGATCGCGCCCGGCGTCCTTCCACCGCGCGCACGCCGCCTTGCCGCAAGGGTCCGTCTCCGCACTGACGTGCACGATCACCGCGTCGACGGTCGATGAGAGCGAGGGCAGACCTGCCGCACACACCTCGACCACCCGTCACGAGTGATTTACAGAATTGAATGTCAGCGATAACATTCGCGACATCCATGCTGAGCGTGGCCGGCCGAGGACTCCGTGCGGCCACGGCCGACGGCGAGGGCCGACCGCCGCCGGTCACCGGCGCACCCTCGCCCGGCCGGTGCTCTGCCACCACCGGTGCGCCCACCCGGCGACGCACCACGCACGTCGTACCACCCCCACCACCACACGGGCACCTCGTCGTCGGTCATCGCCGGACGACACCTGTTGGCTCCCGTGACCTTGAAGGAGGTCCGCATGCGCGCACGACCACGATGGTTGGCCGTCCTGAGCGTCCTGATGCTGGCGTTCACGGCCGTCGTCGTCGACGGGCTCCACTCGCCGAGACCCGCACAGGCACTCAACAACGGGGTGGCCCGTACGCCACCGATGGGCTGGAACACCTGGAACACCTTCGGGTGCAACATCAACGAGGCCCTGATCCATCAGATGGCTGACTCGATCGTTTCCACCGGGATGCGGGACCTCGGCTACAAGTACGTCGTCGTCGACGACTGCTGGTTCGACCCGAACCGCGACGCCCAGGGCAACCTGCAGGCCCACGCCGGCCGGTTCCCCAGCGGCATGAAGGCGCTCGGCGACTACCTGCACGCCCGGGGTCTGCTCTTCGGCATCTACCAGGTGCCCCGGGAGAAGACCTGCGCCCAGTACTTCGGCGCCTGGCCGGGCTCCACCGGCAGCCTCGGACACGAATACCAGGACGCCCGCCAGTTCGCCGCCTGGGGCGTGGACTTCCTCAAGTACGACTGGTGCTCGCCCTGGGGCACCATCAACGACCAGGTGGCCGGCTTCTCCCTGATGCGTGACGCGCTGGCCGCCACCGGCCGACCGATCGTCTACAGCATCAACCCGAACAGCATCCACGAGAAGACCGGTCCGCAGCGCAACTGGGGCGACATCGCCAACATGTGGCGGACCACCGAGGACATCACCAACTCGTGGAACACCGGGCAGACCAACGGCTACCCGATGGGCGTGCAGAACATCATCAACGTCACCGTTCCCCTCGCCCCGTGGGCTGCACCGGGCGCCTTCAACGACCAGGACATGATGGTGGTCGGCAACGGGGGCATGAACGACACCGAGATGCGCAGCCACTTCGCCCTCTGGTCGATCATGGCCTCGCCGTTGATCGCCGGCAACGACATCCGCAACGCCAACGCGGCGACCCTGGCCATCCTGCGCAACCCGCAGCTCATCGCGATCAACCAGGACCCGCTCGCCCTCCAGGCCGTGCAGGTGTCCCACGACGGCACCCGCCGGGTGCTGGCCAAGCGGCTGGCCAACGGCGACGTCGCGGTGGCCCTGCTCAACCAGGGCTCGTCCACCACCACCGTGTCCACCACGGCGGCGGCCATCGGCAAGTCCGGAAGCTCGTTCACGCTCCGCGACGCCTGGACCAACGGCACCTCGACCAGCACCGGCGCGATCTCCGCCAGCGTGCCGGCACACGGCACGGCGGTCTTCCGGGTCAGCGGCGGCGGCACGACCAACCCGCCGACCACCTTCCGGTTGCGCAGCGAGTCCTCCGGCCGGTGCCTCGACGTCAACAACGGCGGCACCGCCAACGGCACCGCCACGCTGATCTGGGACTGCCACAGCAACAGCAACCAGAGCTTCACCCAGAACGGCCAGAGCCTCCAGGTGCTCGGCAAGTGCCTGGACGTCTCCACCACCGCCACCGCCGGCAGCCCGGTGCAGATCTGGGACTGCAACGGGGGCACCAACCAGCAGTGGACCTTCAACGGCAACGGCACGGTCAGCAACGTCCGATTCCCGAACCTCTGCCTGGACGTGAACAACAACGGGACCGCGAACGGCACCACGGTCCTGGTCTGGAACTGCCACACCGCCGCCAACCAACGGTGGAGCCGGGCCTGACCCGGACGGCGCGAACCCGTCGCCCGGCGTGACCGGGTGACGGGCCGGGCGGGTGCCCCGACACCCGCCCGGTCCGCCGTGCCCGGACGTCGACACCCCGGCGGGTACGCACCGACGCGGCGAACGTCCGGGGGTGCGCGCGAGACGGGCGTCGACCGGTACGCCGGCACTCAGCCGCAGCGGGCGGGCGGCTCGCGGCGGGCCGTCGTGGGTGTGGCACACCGGCCGGTGATGGTGTCCTGCGGCACCGGCGCGCAGATGCCCAACGGGTCGTCGAGCAGCGGGGCGAACCCGAGTTCGGCCGCGCCGACCAATGTCGCGTCGTCACCGAGCGCGGCGGTACGCAGGCGCACGCTCTCCCGGGCCACCGGCAGCACGTTGCGGGCTATCCGGCTGCGCACCTGGGCCGCCGCACCCGGGTACACGTCGCACAGCATCCCGCCGAAGACGACCATGCCGGGGTTGAACAGGTTGATCAGGTTGGCCACGCCGATGCCGAGCCAGTCCCCGATCCGTCGGAACGCCTCGCGGGCGACCGGATCGCCGCGATCGGCGTCGTCGGCGACCGACCGGATGGCCGCCCGGCCGACCATCTCGGCGGGGCGGCCCGCGACGTCGAGCAGGGCCCGCTCACCCACCTCCGCCTCCAGGCAGCCGGACGAGCCGCAGCCGCACGGCCGTCCGTCGTACGGGTTCACCACCATGTGCCCCAGCTCGCAGCCGTAACCGCCGTCGCCGCCGAGCAGCCGTCCGCCGACGATGATGCCGCCGCCGACGCCGACGTCTCCGTGCAGGTAGATGAGGTTGTCGAAGCCGACACCCGCGCCGCGCCGCTGCTCGGCCTGGGCGCCGAGATGGGCCTCGTTGCCGACCGCGACCGGCAGGCCGAGCCCGAGGCGGCGGCCGAGTTCCGCGCCGAAGTCCTGGTCCACCCAGCCCAGGTCCGGTCCGAAGCGGACCATCCCGTCACCGGGCCGGATCATCCCGCAGTACGAGGCGCCGATGCCCACGCATCGCGCCTGCGGCGGCGCGGCACGGTGCAGTTGGCGACCGAACCGGGCCAGGACGGCCACCACGCGGTGCAGGTCCGGCCCGGCGCGCGGGCGTACCGCTTCGCGTCGGTCCAGGATCGCCCCGCCCAGCCCGACGCGGGCCGCGACCAGCCGGTCCACCGCCACGTCGAAGGCGAGCACATAGAACCGGTCGGCCGAGGGCCGGACCATCAGCGAGGGGCGACCGGCGCGGCCGGTGTCGGTCGGCAGTTCCTCGTGGACCAGGCCCGCCCGGCTTAACTCGGTGGTCAGCGCCATGATGGTGCTGCGGTTGAGGCCCATCCGCTCGGCCAGCCCGGCGCGGGACGTCGGGCCACCGAGGTGCACGTGCCGCAGCAGCGTGCCGGCGTTGCGCCGACGGATCTCCTCCTGGACCAACCCGACCTCCGGCATCAGCGACGGGGCGTACGGCCGACGGGAGGGAGTGTGTCCACGCAATGGGACGACGTCAAGCGCGGGTCGACCGTGGACCGGTCGACCCGCGCCCGTCGATCAGCGACTCGCGCCGGCACGCCGCTTGTTGTAGACGTCGAAGGCGACGGCGACGAGCAGCACCAGTCCCTTCACCACCGACTGCATCGACTGGTCCACGCCCATCAGCTGCATGCCGTTGCTCATCACCGCCATGATCAGACCACCGACCATCGCGCCGACGACCGTGCCGACCCCACCGGTGACGGCCGCGCCGCCGATGAAGGCCGCCGCGATCGCGTCGAGCTCGAACATGTTGCCGGCGGCGGGCTGCGCGCCGTTGGAGCGTGAGGAGAAGATGATGCCGGCCACGGCCGACAGGAAGCCCATGTTGACGAAGATCCAGAAGTTGACGGACTTCACCTTGACGCCCGACAGCATCGCCGCGGGAAGGTTGCCGCCGATGGCGTACACCTGGCGACCGAAGACGGTCCGCCGGGTGAGCATGCCGTAGACCAGCACCAGGGCGGCGAGGATGATCAGCACGATGGGCAGACCTCGGGCGTTCGCGAGCTGCCAGGCGAAGTACATGACCACCGCGCCGACAAGCACCATCCGGGCGACGAACAGCGCGAAGGACTCGACCGGCTGCTGGTAGCGGATGCGCGCCACCCGGGTGCGGAAGCAGCTCACCACGTAACCGGCCACCGCGATGGCGCCGATGAGGAGTGTGAAGGCGTCGTACCCGTCGCCGCCGATGAGTCCGTTGAGGAAGCCCGCGGCGATCCTGTTGTACTCGGCCGGGAACGGCGACAGCGAGATGTTGTCCAGCACTCGCAGGGTGAGACCACGGAACAGCAGCATGCCGGCCAGGGTCACGATGAAGGCGGGAATGCCGACGTACGCGACCCAGAAGCCGTGCCACGCGCCGACCGCCAACCCGACCAGCAGCGCGGCCACCACGCCCATCCACCAGGGTTGGCCCTGCCGGATCACCACCACGGCGGAGACCGCGCCGGTCAACGCGACCACCGAGCCGACCGAGAGGTCGATGTGCCCGCCGATGATCACGATGACCATGCCGATCGCGAGCACCAGGATGTACGAGTACTGGAGGACGATGTTGGTGATGTTGCCCGGGCTCAGCGACAGTCCGTCGGTGAGGAACGCGAAGAGCGCGACGATGACGACGAGGGCGACGAAGATGCCGCTCTGCCGCAGGTTGTTCATGATGAACGTACGGGGGTCGCTGCTGCCGACGTGCAGCGCGGCGGCGGGAGCACTCTCGGTCGACGGGCCCTTCGACACCGAGGAGGGCTTGGTGCTGGTCATCCGACGGTTTCCTTGTCCTTCGCCATGAGTTCCATGAGCTTCTCCTGGGTGGCCTCGCCGACCGGCACCATGCCGGTGATCCGCCCCGCCGACATCGTGTAGATGCGGTCGCACATGCCGAGCAGCTCGGGCAGCTCCGAGCTGATGATGATCACCGCCTTACCGGCGGCGACCAACTGGTTGACGATCGTGTAGATCTCGAACTTCGCGCCGACGTCGATGCCCCGGGTCGGCTCGTCCAGGATCAGCACGTCCGGGTCGGTGAAGAGCCACTTCGACAGCACGACCTTCTGCTGGTTGCCGCCGGAGAGCTTGCCCACGACCGACATCACGCTCGGCGCCTTGATGTGCATGTCGCGCCGGCTGGTCTCGGCGACCTTGGTCTCCTCGTTGTCGTGCACCCATCCGAGGTGGGCGAGCTTGCGCAGGCCCGCCGCGGAGACGTTGTGGCGGATGTCGTCGATGAGGTTGAGGCCGTACCGCTTGCGGTCCTCGGTGGCGTACGCGATGCCGTTGCGGATCGCCTCCGCGACGGACCGTGCCCGAATCTCGCGGCCGTGCATGACCAGCCGCCCGGAGATGTCCCGACCGTACGACCGTCCGAAGACGCTCATGGCCAACTCGGTACGCCCGGCTCCCATCAGCCCGGCGATGCCGACCACCTCACCGGCGCGGACGTTCAGGCCGGCGTTCTGGACGACCAGCCGGTCCTGCGTCGGGTGCCGCACCGACCAGTCCTCGATCCGCAGCACCTCCGCGCCCGGTGACGAGACCCGGTCGGGATAGAAGCTGTCCAGGTCGCGGCCGACCATGCCGCGGATGATCCGTTCCTGGGTGACCTCGCCGGAGGCCATCTCCAGGCGTTCCACCGTGCGGCCGTCGCGCAGGACCGTGGTCGAGTCGGCGATGGCGGTGATCTCGTTGAGCTTGTGCGAGATCATGATGCAGGTGATGCCCTGGTCGCGCAGCCGGCGCATCAGGTCGAGCAGGTGCGCCGAGTCGACGTCGTTGAGCGCGGCGGTCGGCTCGTCCAGGATCAGCAGCCGGACCTTCTTCGAGATCGCCTTGGCGATCTCGACCAGTTGCTGCTTGCCGACGCCGAGCTGCACCACCGGGGTCACCGGGTTCTCCGGCAGCCCGACCGAGGCGAGCAGTTCCGCGGCCTCGGCGTTGGTGCGGTTCCAGTCGATCAGGCCGCTGCGGCCACGGCGCTCGTTGCCGAGGAAGATGTTCTCGGCGATCGAGAGGTACGGCACCAGGGCGAGTTCCTGGTGGATGATGACGATGCCCCGGTCCTCGCTGTCCCGGATGCCACGGAAGTGCACCGGGGCGCCGTCGAAGAGGATCTCACCGTCGTAGCTGCCGGACGGGTAGACGCCCGACAGCACCTTCATCAGGGTGGACTTGCCGGCGCCGTTCTCGCCGCAGATGGCGTGGATCTCCCCCCGGCGTACGGCGAGGGAGACGTCCTGGAGCGCCGCCACCCCGGGGAAGGTCTTGGTGATGTGACGCATCTCGAGGATGTTGTCGTCCATCTGCACCGTCCTGGCGATCTGTGTCGTGAGGTCTGTACTGGGTGGTCGATGCGGGTGGGGCTCGGCGGCGGACACCGCCGCCGAGCCCCCCGGGGGTGTCGCCGTCAGCTCTTGGCCTGACCGGCGGCGACCTCCTCCGCGGTGAAGTATCCGGAGTCGATCAGCACCTTCTGGATGTCGTCCTTGAAGACGGTCTCGACCGGCAGCAGGTACGACGGGACGACCTTGACCCCGTTGTTGTAGGTCTCGCTGTCGTTGGCCTCGGGCGTCTTCTCCTGGAGGAACGCCTCACCGGCGACCACGGCCTGATCGGCCAGCAGACGGGTGTCCTTGAAGATGGTGGAGCTCTGGATGCCGTCGTCGATCAGCTTGACCGAGGCGATCTCGGCGTCCTGCCCGGTGACGACCGGGATCTCGTCGGCACCCCGGTAGCCGGCGTTCTGCAGCGCGGTGATGATGCCGCGCGAGATGCCGTCGTACGGCGACAGCACGCCGTCGATCTTGCTGTTGTCGTTGTAGCTGGAGGTCAGCAGGTCCTCCATGCGCTTCTGCGCGGCCTCCTGCTGCCACCGCAGGATCGCCACCTGCTCGATCTTGGTCTGCCCGGACTTCACCTTGAGCGTGCCGGCGTCGAGGAACGGCTTGAGGGTGTCCATCGCACCGTCGAAGAAGAAGTGGGCGTTGTTGTCGTCCAGCGACCCGGCGAACAGCTCGATGTTGAACGGCCCGGTCGCCTCGCCCTTGCCGCCGTCCTTGGTCTGCAGGCCGAGGCCGACCAAGAGGGCGCTGGCCTGGGCCACGCCGACCTTGTAGTTGTCGAAGCTGACATAGAAGTCGACGTTCGGGCTGTCCCGGATGAGCCGGTCGTAGGAGATGACCGGGATCTTCGCGTCGGCCGCCGCCTGGAGCTGTCCGCTCAGGGCGGTGCCGTCGATCGCGGCGATGATCAGTACGTCGGCACCGCGCGTGATCATCTGGTCGACCTGCTGCGACTGGGTCGGGATGTCGTCACCGGCGTACTGGAGGTCGACCTTGTAGCCCTTGGCCTCCAGCTTCTCCTTGACGGAGTTGCCGTCGGCGATCCACCGCTCGGAGGTCTGGGTCGGCATCGAGACGCCGATGGTGAGGTCGGACGGCTTCTCGTCGCTGGTGTTGCCACTTCCGGCACCGTCGCCACTACACGCCGCCATACTCAGCGCCAGGGCGGCGCTACCGAGAGCGGCCAGAATTCTTCTGCTCACTGGCTTCCCCAATCTGGAACTCGCGCCGTCGCACCGGCTGCGTGGATCGCACTTCGGGGCCCAAGTGTTAGCGCTCACATTGCCCGGGTCAACACCTCGCCGGAAATCCACCGGTCACGTTCTCGTAACGAAGCCGAGGCTCCACCGGTCGGCCGAATCACCCCAGGTCAAGGCGTTGCACATCGAAGGAAGTCGCGCGTTCGCACCGGCCACCCGAATAACATCCATCGAGAGCAGAGAATACGCCAACCGGTGGCCCGGGGCGACGGTCCGGACACCGGCAGTCGCATCCGTCGACACGCAAAGGAAAACGGATCACCCGGTCGACGGACACCCACCCGGCGATCACACAGTGTGACCGGCCGCGCCTCACGCTCCACGACGGACCGGAGGGGCGGGGTCGCACCCGGCACGCCGGTCCGGACTTCACCGCAGGCGCGTCTGCGGCCAGGGGGCGCACGGTCGGTCCCCGTGCCGTCACCAGCGCGGTCTTGACATCGCCCAGCCGGACGTCGATGCTCTGCTAAATCAGTTTAGCGCCCGTCCTCCCCCACACCACCGCAACCGGTCCGGGGCGCTGCCACGGGACCCGCCCGCGGCAGCCGGACGCGTCCAACAAGGAGGACCGATGAGACTGCGAAGGACGCTCACCGCCGTGGCGGCGGTGGCACTTCTCGCCACCTCCGGCACGGCCGCGTACGCCGCGTCGAAGGGTCCCGGTGGCAACACCGGGGGCATCCGCAGTGTCACACCGATCACCACCGTCTACACGTACGGCCAGAAGGTCTCCGCCGTCGCCGTCGAGTACCCGCAGACGGTGAACCCCCGCGAGCTCGACAACTCCACCTTCTCGGTCTCCGACACCGTCTACAACTTCCGCTTCAACCAGATGGAAGACCTGCCGAAGCTGGCCGACCGCAAGGTCACCCACACCTACACGAACAGCGCGCCGACCACCCGCGCGGACCGTCGTTCGGTGGACGGTCGGTACGTCATCGTCGAGCTGGACCCCGCCGAGAACCTCGGCTGGACCGTCATCGTCTCCAAGTGCCCGACCTTCCTGTGCAGCGTGAAGGTCAACACCGAGCTGCCCACCCGGGTGACCCAGCGCAAGGACGTGCACGCCCAGCCCGGTAAGGGCAAGGGCAAGGGCCCGGTGCAGGCCAAGGCCGCCCCGAAGACCCCGCGTGGGGTCACCGAGGAGCCGGTGAACCTGCTCGTCGACGACTTCCAGTACGGCTCGTACCTGAGCAGCGGCATGGTGCTGCCGTACCACTACCACCTGCCGAAGAACTACCAGCCCGGCAAGAAGTACCCGCTGATGGTCGTCCTGCCCGGGCACGGCATGGGCTGGGACGGCGACAACCTGGGCGTCCAGATCGCCGCCGACATCCCGGCCACCGCCTGGCTCCAGTCGAGCTGGACCGGCAGCCGCGAGGACGTCATCGTGCTCGCCCCGCAGAACCAGCGGGTCGGCCTGCCCGCCGAGGGCGACCTGCTGATCCGGCTGGTCGACCAGTTCGTCAAGGACCACGCGGTGGACGCCGACCGGGTCTACGCCACCACCGTGTCGTACGGCTCCCGGCTGCTCTGGGAGGCGTTCGCGAAGCGTCCCGACCTGTTCGCCGGTGGTCTGGTGACCGGCGGCTTCCAGGTCGGCGCCGACCAGGCCAAGGCCATCGCCGCCGGCGAGGTGCCGCTCTGGATCACCCACGGGGTGAACGACCACCTGCTCAACATCTCGCTCGCCCGCAACACGCACACCGCCCTGCGCGCGGCCTACGAGGCCCAGGGCAAGACGCCCGCGCAGATCGCCAAGCTGCTGCACTACACCGAGTACGGCAACGACGCGTTCTCCCTGCCCGACTACCACGCCGCCTACGGCCCGACGTACGAGGACCGCAACATCCTCCAGTGGCTGCTGGCCCAGCGTAAGGGCTGACACACCGCTCAAGAGGCACCGTCCGGGCTCGCCGGCCGCGATCGATCTCGCGGCCGGCGAGCCTCGTTCGTGGTCCACGCGACCCGAGCGATTCCCCCCGGCCCTCCCGGCCCTCCCGCCGCTCCCCCGGCATCGCCTCGTCGATCATGGAGTGGTGGCTGCCGGATTGCACCGGTAGATGGCTTTCCTGCACGCCACGACTCCATGATCGACGGGACTGACGCCGAGCAACGGCGCGCGGGCGGCGCGGCCTGGTCCGTGCCGGTGGCGTGGGAGCGGCGGGACGGCACGTACGGTGCGGGGATGCGAGTCGTACCGGGATGGGCGCTGGTCTCCGCCGTGGCGGCACCGATCCTCCTGATCGGTGGGTGGACGCTGGGCGCGGCCCGCCAACCGGGCGGGTTCGACCAGGTCACCGGCACGATCAGCGCACTCGCCGCCGTCGGCGCCACCGACCGGTGGATCATGACGGTGGCGCTGGCCGGTCTCGGGCTCTGCCACTGTGTGACCGCCGCCGGGCTGCGTACCCTCGCACCCGCCGGGCGGGCCCTGCTCGCCCTCGGCGGGGTGGCGACGCTGGCGGTGGCGGTGTTCCCGCTACCGGCCGACGGTGGCGGGTCGGTGCCCCACACGCTCGCCGCCGCCGTGGCCTTCGGCGCGCTGGCACTCTGGCCGGCCGCAGCACGGGCGGCGGGACAACGGGCGCCGTGGGTGGCGCTGGCGGTCGGGCTGCTGCTGGCCGTGGCCTGGTTCGTGGCCGAGATGGCGGCCGACGGCGGGCGGGTCGGTCTGGCCGAGCGGGTGGCGGCCGGCGCGGAGGCGTTCGCACCCCTGCTGGTGGTCACCGCCCTGCGCCGCACGGGCCGGCCAGGTCGGACGGGCCGCACCACGCCGGACGGGTGACGGCGGGGTCGACGTCACGGCTCGTCGGCCGTGACGTCGAACCGGTCCGCCTACTCGCTCAGGCAGGAGAGCAGGGCCGCGGCGAGCAGATTGGCCCGCTCGTCGACCACGCCACCCATCTGGTTGACCACGTAGCCGAAACCGACCCGGTGCTGGTCGTCGCCGAAGGCGAGGTGTCCGCCCGCACCGTCGTGGCCGAAGCTGCGCTCGCCGAGCATCGGGCGCGGCGTCGAGTGAACGAGGAAGCCGGTCCCCCAGCGGTGTCCGACGTCGGGGAGTCCGTACACCTGTTGGCCGGCGACGCGGACGGTGACGGCGTCGTCGACGGACGCGGTGGTGAGCAGCGGTCCGCCGCCGACCTCGGAGACGCAGGCGGCGTAGAGGCGGGCCAGCGACTCGGCGGTGCTGATCCCGCCCGCACCGGGGATCTGGGCGGCCTGGATCGCCGGGTCGTTGAAGCTGACCAGGCCGGCGGCGTCGGCGGGGAAGGCGAACGCGCCGCCCATGGTGATCCCACGGTCGGCGACCGGGTCGCCGGCCGGGAAGGGCTCGCCGAGCGGTGCCAGCATCCAGGCGACCGCGTCGCGCTCGGCGGGCGGCAGGCCGACCCAGGTACGCAGACCGAGCGGCTCGGCGAGGGTCCGGGCGAGATAGGTGCCGGGCATCTCCCCGGTGATCCGGCGGATCACCTCGCCGATCAGCCAGCCGTAGGTGATCGGGTGATAGCTGTGGGCCGTACCCGGCTGCCACAGCGGGGTCTGTGCCTCGATCGCCTCGATCACCGGGTCCCAGGCGAGCACCTCCGCCCGGGTGAAGGCGCGGTCCAGCGTGGGCAGTCCGGACTGGTGGGTGAGCAGCCAGCGGACCGGGATCTCGGCCTTGCCGTGCCGACCGAACTCGGGCCAGTACCGGATGACCGGGGCGTCGAGGTCGAGCCGGCCCTGCTGGACCAGGAGGTAGGCGCAGATCGCCATGATCCCCTTGGTCACCGAGAAGACGACGGCCGGGGTGTCGGCGGTCCACGGCCGTCCGGAGCGCTGGTCGGCCAGCCCTCCGTACAGGTCCACGACCTTGGTGCCCCGCAGGTAGACGGCGACTGCGGCGCCGACCTCCCCACGGTGGACGAAGTTGTCCCGGAACACGTCGGCGACGGGCCCGAAGCCCTCGTCGGCGTGGCCGTGGATCGGGGTGTCGTTCAACCCGTCATCCCTTCACGGAGCCCTGCAGGAGCGCCTTGATGAACTGGCGCTGGAAGATCAGGAACACGATGAGCGTCGGAGTGAGGATGAGCAACGATCCGGCGCAGAGCAAGACCAGATCGGTTCCCCACTGTCCCTGGAACGCGCCGAGGGCACCGGCCATGGTCCGTTTGGTGGCGTCGTCGACCATGACGATGGCGAGCAGGAACTGGTTCCAGGTCCAGAGGAACAGCAGGATGGTCAGCGAGGCGATGGCCGGTCGGGCCAGCGGCACGTGCACCCGCCAGAACAGCTGCCAGGTGTTGCTGCCGTCGACGCGCGCGGCCTCGGACAGCTCACGCGGCACGTTGGTGAAGTGGGCGCGCATCCAGAAGACCGCGAACGGCATGTAGAGGCCGACCAGCGGCAGGATGATGGCCCACCGGGTGTTCAGCAGACCGAGGTCCCGCATCTGGTAGTACAGCGGGGTCACCACCGCCTCGAAGGGCAGCGTGAGACCGAGCAGCAGCAACCCGAAGGCGATGTGACCGCCGGCCACCCGCAGGTGCCCGAGGCCGAAGCCGGCCATGGTCGCGATGATCACGCCGAACGGCACCACCCCGGCCACGATCAGCATGCTGGACCCCAGCAGGGCGCCCATGTTCGCGGCGGTGAAGGCGTCGGCGAAGTTGCCCCACTGTGGATCGGAGGGCCAGGCCAGGCCGGTGGGTACGGTGCCGCGCGGTTGCAGGGCCGCCGAGAGCATGCTCAGGAACGGCAGCAGGGTGACGACGACCAGGGCGATCAGGAAGATCCGCCCGGTCAGCCGCTCGCTGCGGGTGGTCATGTTCATGGCTTCTCCCCCCGGGTCAGCCGCTGGATGGGCAGCACACAGATCAGCACCAGCAGCATCAGCACCACGCCCAGGGCCGAGGCGAGCCCGACCTGGCGCTGGGAGAAGGCCAGCCGGTAGATCTCCAGCCCCGGCACGGTGGTCTGGATGCCCGGGCCGCCGCTGGTCGAGATGTAGACGATGTCGAAGCTGGCCAGCGCCGCGATGATGGTCACGGTGAGGCAGACGCCGATCTCCTGGCGCAGGCTGGGCAGGGTCACCGCGAAGAACTCGCGGATCGGGCCGGCACCGTCCATCCGGGCCGCCTCGTACAGCGACGGGTCGATCTTGCTCATGCCGGTGACCAGCAGGATCGTGCAGAGTCCGAGCATGATCCAGGTGCCGATCACGCCCACCGACGGCAGCGCGGTGCTGAACTCGCCGAGCCAGGCCCGGGTGATGCCGTCCAGCCCGACGGCCCGCAGTGCCTGGTTGACCAGACCGTTGCTGGACAGCACCCAGCTCCACGCGATACCGGCCGCCACCAGCGGGATCACCTGCGGCAGGAAGAGCACGGTCCGGACCAGCGTGCCGCCGGGGCCGGTGGTGATGCGCCGGACCAGGCTGGCCACCACCAGGCCGAGGACGACCGGGATGAAACTGAAGAAGATGATCAGGACGAAGGCGTTACCGATGATCTTCAGCAGGTCGCGGTCGGTGAAGACGGTGACGTAGTTGTCCAGGCCGACCCAGGTGGCCGCCCCGATGCCGTTCCAGCGGTAGAGCGAGTACTGCACGGTCATCACGAGCGGACGCAGGACGAAGAAGCCGTACATGGCCAGGGCGGGCAGGACCCAGAGCCAGCCGCTCCACCGCACCACGCGGCCCCACCGCTTCCGGTGGGGCCGCGTGGCGGGACGGGGGTCCGCACCGCCGGGTCGGGCAGGGGTGCCCGACCCGGCGGGAACGCTGCCGAGGGCAGACGTCATCGGGAGAGTTCCTTCTCGTACTCGGCCTGGACCGCCTTGACGTAGCCCTCCGGGTTCTGCTGGCCGGCGATCAGCTTCTGCATCTCCGGGGTGATGGCGGCGGCGAAGATGCCACCGGTGGCGTTGGCGGTGAAGTCCACCGCGCCGTTGTCGGCGCCGAGCTGCTGGGACGCCTTCAGCGTCTCGGCCAGGACGGTGCCCTCGGTCACCGGCGGCAGCGCCAGCTCGGCCGGGCCACCCGGGTGCGAGCCGCCGACGTTCACCGAGATCTCACGGGCCTTGTCGTTGGTGTGCACCCAGTTCAGGAAGAAGGCCGCGGCGTCGGCGTTCTTGGCCCGGGCACCGACACCGAAGGTGTTCGGCGCGGACATCGCCACGTTCTTGGCCTCGGCGGTCTCACCGGGGAAGAGGAAGAACCCGACGTCGCCGGCCATGTTCTTGTCCAGGTTCGCCGACTCCCAGTCGCCGTTGAACATGAACAGGCCGTTGCCCTTCTGGAACTCGCCCATCATCGCGGTGTAGTCGATGGCGTTGGCGTCCTTCGGGAAGTAGCCGGCCTTGGCCCACTTCTCGATGGTCTGGGCGGCCTTCAGCGACGCGGGGGTGTCGAAGGTGGCACCCGGCTTCTGGAAGATCCAGTCCGCGATCGGGCCCGGGTCGCCGAACTGGTTCTGCAACGCCTGGTACGGGAAGTTGATGCCGGCGGTGTTCTTGTTGAACTGCATGATCGGCTGGAGGTCGGCGGACTTGGCCTTGGCCAACAGGTCCTCGAACTCGGCGATGGTGGCCGGCGGCTGGGTCATGCCCACCTGCTCGGCCTGCTTCTTGTTGTAGAACACGCCGGTCACGCTGTAGCCGAGCCCCATGCCGTACAGCGAGCCGGTGCCGCGCTCCGCGCCGCCGTCGGTGAGCCGGAGCTGGACGAGCTGGGAGGCGGGGAACTTGTCCCAGCCGTGCGCGTCGAAGTACGGGTCGAGGTTCTTCAGCAGGCCGTCCTTCACCAGGTCGACCATGGTGGGCAGCCGGATGATGTCGGGCGCGTTGTCCGAGGCGAGCACCCGGGGCGCGTTCTCCACGATGACCGTGAACTGGTCCTCGCGGATGTTGAACGTGACGTTGGGGTGCTGCTTGGTGAACTCGTCGGCGAGCGCCTTGGCCAGCGGGAAGCCGGTCTCCGCGTACATCTCCAGGGTGATCGGGTCGGTCCCGAGCTCGGTACTGACCGGGGCGCCGGAGTCCTCCGGCGCGGTCTGTTCCGAACCGGGTGCGCTACAGGCGGTGGCCGTCAGACCGACGGCGAGTAGTGGCACCATCAGTGCCAGCCGGCGACGGGTGAATCTGGTGGACAACTCCCGCACGTCAATGGCTCCCTTGACTCATCCGCACGTCCCCACCGGTCGTCGACCGGGGGTACGCTCGCCACCACGGTCGGTGAACGCCACGCCTGCGCGTCGCGCACCCGACCTCGGCTCGCGGTATCCGATATGACCTCGGAGGTCGCTGCGACAGCGGCCCCCGCAGTGGCGAAACAACGTCGCTAAACTGATTTAGCAGAGCATGCGCGCGGCACCCCGGCCTGTCAAGGACGAGTTGGCAACGGTCCGGAAACAAGGGGTTCACCAGGGGGCTTCGCCGACACCCGGCCGGTCACCGGTGAGCCGGAACGCGACTCGACCCATCATGATGGGCAACGGCGGCGTCGTACGGACGACCGCGAACGGAGGACTGATGGGCCGCAACAGGGCAACACTGGCCGATGTCGCGCGACGGGCTGGGCTGTCCAAGACCGCAGCCTCGATGGTGCTCAACGGGCGCGAGGGCACCCGACTCTCCGCCGAGGCGCACCAGCGTGTCTTCGCGGCGGCGGAGGAACTCGGCTACCGGCCGAACGTGGCAGCCCGCAGTCTGCGTACCCGTAAGACGGCGACCATCGCCTTCGTCTCGGACATCGTCGCCACCACCCGCTTCGCCGGCGGCCTGATCCGGGGCGCGCTGGACGCCGCCCGCGAGCGCGACCACGTCCTGCTGATCACCGAAACCCAGGGTGACGCGTCGTTCGAGCAGTACGCCATCGAGGCGATCCTCGACCGCCAGGTCGACGGCGTGATCTACGCGGCGATGGCCACCCGCCGGCTGACCGTGCCGAAGGCCATCCTCAACGGCCCGGTGGTGCTGCTCAACGCCACCAGCTCGGAGGAGCTGCCGAGCGTGCTGCCCGACGACGAGTTGGCCGGCGCCACGATCGCCGAGGCCCTGCTCGCCCGGGGCCACCGGGACCGGATCGCCCTGATCGGCCGCAACCGACCCAAGGAACGCGACCCGGAGATCTCCCTCGCCGCCGAGGCGCGGCTGCGCGGCATCCGGAGCACGCTCGCCGCCGACGGTGTCGCGCTGTTCGCCGAGGGCTTCTGCACCGAGTGGCTGCCCGAGCACGGCTACACCGCGACGCAGGCCCTGCTCGCCCGCCCGGACCGGCCGAGCGCGATCATCTGCATGAACGACCGGCTGGCCTTCGGCGCGTACCAGGCGCTCGGGGAGGCCGGCCTGACCATCCCCGACGACATCTCGGTGATCTCCTTCGACGACGATCCGATCGCCTCCTGGCTGCGCCCGGGGCTGTCCACGGCCGCCATCCCGCACGAGCAGATGGGTCGCCGGGCGGTGGAGCTGCTGCTCGACAAGGACGACTCCGGCCCGGCCCTGGTGCCGATGCCGCTGCGCCGTCGGCGTTCGGTCGCGACTCCGGCCGGGCGGACCCCGATGCCGCGAACGGAGAGCGACTCCGCCCCGAGGTCGCGGGCTAAACCGATTTAGTGATACCTTCCCCGCCATGCTTCGTCTGCCCGACCACTGGGTGTGGGACAGCTGGTACGCCCAGGACGACGACGGCCGGTGGCACGCGTTCTTCCTGCGCGCCTCCCGGGCCCTCCTCGACCCGGACCGTCGCCACCGCCGCGCCACGATCGGCCACGCCGTCTCCACCGACCTGCGTGACTGGCGGCTGCTCCCGGACGCGCTGGTCCCCGCCGACTCACCGGGCTGGGACGATCTGGCCACCTGGACCGGCAGCACCGTACGCGGGCCGGACGGGCGGTGGTATCTCTTCTACACCGGTGTCGGCCGCGCCGAGGACGGCCTGGTCCAACGCATCGGGCTGGCCGTCTCCGACGACCTGGTGACCTGGCACCGGCACGGCGACACCCCGCTGCTCGAGGCCGACCCGACCTGGTACGAGCTGCTCGACCTGGACGCGTGGTACGAGCAGGCCTGGCGTGACCCGTGGGTCTTCGCCGACCCGGACGGCGACGGCTGGCACATGCTGATCACCGCCCGCAGCAACCAGGGCCCGGCCGCCGAACGCGGCGTCATCGGTCACGCCACCTCGCCCGACCTGCTGAACTGGACCGTCCGACCGCCGCTGTCGCCACCGGCCGGATTCGGCCACCTCGAAGTGCCGCAGGTCGCCGTGGTGGAGGGGCAGCCGCTGCTGCTGTTCTGCACCAACCCGGCCACCGCACCCGGCGACTCCCGGGAACGGCTCTGGATGGCCACCGCCCCGACCGTACGCGGACCATGGGACATCGCCGCCGCCCGACCGATCGCCCAGCCGCACCTGTACGCGCCCCGGCTGTTGTCGACCGACGACGGCTGGGTACTGCTGGGCTTCGTCGAGCACGGTGACGGGACGTTCGTCGGCGAGATCAGCGACCCGGTGCCGGTGCGCTACGAACCCGAGGCCGGCCTGGTGGCACGCGAACCGCTGCCGGCCACCGGTGGTGCCTGAGGTGACGGCCCCGGGCGACCCGGAGCCGTCGTCCGCCGCCCCGGCGGTGACCGTGGTCGGTGAGGCTGTCGTCGATCTGGTGCAGGAGCCGGACGGCCGGTTCGTCGCCCATCCCGGTGGCAGCCCGCTCAACGTGGCCGTGGGCCTGGCCCGGCTGGGCGTACCCACCGCGTTGCTCGCCCGCTTCTCCACCAACCGCTTCGGTCGGCGGCTGCGCGCACACGCCGAGACCAACGGCGTCGACCTGCGGCACGCCGTCGACGCCGACGAGCCGGCCACCCTGGGGATCGCCACGCTGACCGGGACCGGTGTGGCCACGTACGACTTCTACGTCGACGGCACCGCCGACTGGCAGTGGCGCGCCGAGGAACTGGCCCCGGCGGTCGCCGGACGGGGCATCGTGCACACCGGCTCGCTGGCCGCGTTCCTGCACCCGGGCGCCGACCGGTTGGCCGCCGCCCTGCGGACGGCGCGCGAGCGCGGCGCGCTCGTCAGCGTCGACCCGAACATCCGGCCCGGCCTGATCGGCGGTGTCGACGCGGCCCGGAGCCGCGTCGACGCGCTGGCCCGGATCGCGCACGTGCTCAAGGCCAGCGAGGAGGACGTCGCCTGGCTCTATCCGGGCCGGACGAACGAGGACGTCCTGCGGCACTGGCGCGACCTCGGCGTGACGCTCGCCGTGATCACCCTCGGCGTCGGGGGCGCGGCTGCCGCCTCCGGCACGGGCGGATTCCGGCAGCCGGCGCCGGTCGTCGCGGTGGCCGACACCATCGGCGCCGGTGACGCCTTCACCGCCGGGCTGCTCGCCGCCCTCTCCACCGCCGGGCCCGGGTGGTCCGACGACGACGTCCGGGCCGCGCTGCGGTACGGCGTCGAGGTGGCCGCCGTGACCTGCACCCGGGCCGGTGCCGATCCGCCGTACCGGCACGAGCTGGCGAGTCGCTTCCCGACGGGGTCCTGAGCCCGGCGGGCGGTGCCTCAGCGCGGCAGGTCGGTGTGCATCCGGCGCCACTGTCCCGGGGTGAGCCCGTACGCCGCGCGGAAGCGCCGGGCGAAGTGGGTGGGGTCGCCGAACCCCCAGCGGCGGGCCACCACCGCGATGGTCAGGTTCCGGCTCTGCGGCCGGAGCAGCTCCTCGGCGGCGCCCTTCAACCGCTCCCCGATGATCCACTGTTCCAGGCTGAAGTCGGCCTGGGCGCAGACCTTGTACAGGTGGCGCAGGGAGACGTTGTGTGCCATCGCGATGGTGGACGGCCGCAGGTCGGGGTCGGCCAGGTGCTGCCGGACGTACGCCCGGACGAGGGTCAGCAGCGTCCCGGCCCGGTCCACGTGAACGTGCCGCGCGGTGGCGTACGCCGCCGAGGTGAGCAGCGCCCGGGCCAGCTCGACACTGGCCGCGCCCAGCACCGGTGCCGCCGGGTCGGCGCCGAGTCGGTCCGCTCGCCCCACCACGTCGACGACGTGCCGGGCGACCAGCGGATAGAGCGGGCTGGCCGGCAGGTTGCCCAGGGCCCGCCGGATCACGTCCACCGGTAACGCGAGCCGGTCGATGGGGATCTGGAGACATCCGGCCGCACCGTCGCCGGACCAGGAGAAGTCGTACGGGGCGGAGAGGTCCATCCCCATCAGCCCGCCCGGTGCGACCAGCGCGTGACGTCCGCCCTGCTCCTGCCGACCGTCGGCGCGCCGCTGCACGGAGAGCGCCACCACCGGCGTCACGTCCTGCCGCGTCTGCCGGGGAGTGCGCAGCAGCCGGATGCCGGACGCCTCGGTGGTGAAGACCGAGACGTCACCGAGGTCCCAGACCGCCATCCGGGCGTACACGTCGCCGCTCGGATTCTCGTGGATCACGTGGCACGGCGCGGAGGCGTACGCCATCGTGGCGTGCACCGCCTCGACCCGGTCGCGGACCGGTAGCTGCGCGGTGTCCAGGACGACGGCCATCAGCTCACCTCGTCGGCTCGACCGGGCCGGCTGCCGCGACGGCGCGGTGGGCGGGCGACGGTGCCCGTGCGGGCCCCGGCGCCGGCACACCGGGTGGTCCCAGGATCCCATGCCCGCGTTACGAAGGAGAGAATCCCCGACGCCCTCGGACGGCGCGGGGGCGGGGTCCGGCGCCGATGGTCAGGCCGCGACCGGCCCGGCCCAGCCGTCGTTGCCGGGCACCAGACCGGTGTAGCGGCCCCGGTGGTAGAGCAGCGGCGATCCGGCGGCCGGGCTGTGCACCAGTTCCGGTTCGGCCAGCACGATGGCGTGGCTGCCGACCGTCACCCGGTCGATCACCCGGCACAGCAGCCAGGCGAGGGTGTCGTCGAGGATCGGTACGCCCTCGGGGCCGGCCTGCCACCGGGTCGGCGCGGCGAACCGGTCGATGCCGCTGGTGGCGAACGTGCGGGCGAGGTCCTGCTGGTGGTGGGCGAGCAGGTGGACGCCGACGTGCCGGGCGGCGGCGACCGTGGGCCAACTGGACGAGCCGAGGTGGAGGCAGAACGACACGACCGGCGGCGACAACGACACCGACGTGAAGGAGGTGGCGGTGAACCCGACCGCCGGTGTCCCCGGGGCGGTCACCACCGTGACCGTGCTGGCCTGGTGCCGCAGCAGGGTCCGGATCTCGTCGGTCTCGGCGTCGAGGGGCGGCTGGTCGTCGGTGGGGGGTGTCACGAGTTCCTCCCGGGGGTGCTGTGCTGCGGTGGGGGCACGCCGTCCGCCCGCCGCTCGTACGGGATCTGCTCGCCGGCCTCGACGGCGACCGGCAGCCGGTTCTCCGCCGGCGGCAGGGGGCAGGTGGCGAAGTCGGTGTACGCGCAGGGCAGGTTGGTGGCGCGGTTGAAGTCCACGGTGACCCGGCCCTGCTCGTCGGGCGGGTCGACGCTCAGGGCCCGGTTGGCGGCGTACGTGGTCACGCCGGAGGTCTCGTCGGTGAACAGCACCGACAGGCTTCCCGGGGACCAGCCGTTGAAGGCGGTCAGACGCAGCGGCACACCGTCCACGGTGAACTCGATCGTGCCGGGGGCGTCGTAGACGTGCTGGAGTCCTTCGACGGCGGCACCGACGGTGGTCGGCCGGGGGCTGTCGAAGGGGACGAACCGTCCGGACAGGACCCAGCGGGTCGTCGGCGGGTACGTCGGTGTGCCCCGGAAGGCGGTCCGCAGTGGGTGGTCGGGGCGGCGTGGACGCAGGATGTCGTACCCACCCCGACGGGCGATCTCCAGCACGCCGCCGTCGAATCCGACGGTGACGCCGCCGCGCTCCGGGATCGGGCCGAACTCGTGGCGACCGGTCACCGGCTCTCCGTCGACGAGGAGTTCCTCACCGTCGGAGAGGTCGACCACCACGCCGTCCGCACCGGTGTGCCACCGTCCGGGCAGGTCGGCGACGCGCTCGGGGCGGTCGGTGAGCCAGTGCAGCCCGGTCACGGCGAGGAAGCCGTGCGGGGCGGCCAGGGTCTCCTCGTGGCGGCGGTGCCACTCCCGCCATTCGAGGGTGAAGGCGTCGACCTGCGCCTCGGAGGCCTCGGGCACGTCTGGGGTCGCCGCCGGAAGCGGGTGGGGCCGGGTCATGTCGGGTTCCCTCCGTCGGGGATGGATTCGGCCGGCGTCGGCCCGACCGCCTCGGGCGACCGGGTACGCGGGAGGTGCCGGGTCGCCGGGCGCGGCTGCCCGATCGGCGCCAGGACGGTAGCGCGGGGTGTCCACACCGTCACCCTGCCAGTGACCGCGTTCACAGGCCACTCCCCTCACGTCGATCCTCCGTCGGCAACCACCCGAGACCCGGCGGAGGCCCAGGTGGACGGCGTCCCACCCGGGCGCGACGCCTGCCTTCGGGAGCCACCCTCCCGGCCCGCCCGAGATATACCCTACTCATCCGGTTGGTTATATGGGTATTGTGAGCCGACCCACCGGACGAGGCAAGGAGGTGGCATGTCGACGAGCGCCGCGCGACTCGCGCCGGGGCTGCACACGGCACCCGCACCCGTCTCGATGCGCCAGGTGGGGCGTGCCTTCACCGGCCGTCGCGGCACGCACCGGGTGCTGGACGACGTCACCCTGCGGATCGAGGCCGGTGAGGTGGTCGCGCTGCTCGGCGCCTCCGGGTGCGGCAAGTCGACACTGCTGCGCCTCGTCGGCGGACTGGACCGGCCGAGTGACGGGGAGATCACCGTGGACGGTCGAGCGGTGCGCGGGGTGGCGGCCCGCACCGCGATGGTCTTCCAGGACCCGCGCCTGCTGCCGTGGCGGACGCTGGCCGGCAACGTGGCCTTCGGTCTCGCACCCGGCCACGACCGGACGACCGCCCGCGCCGACGTCCGGGCCTGGCTGGAACTGGTGGGGCTGGGCGACTTCACCGAACACCGCCCCCGGCAGGTCTCCGGCGGGATGGCCCAGCGCACCGCGCTCGCCCGGGCACTCGCCCGGCGACCCGGCGTCCTGCTGCTCGACGAGCCGTTCGCCGCCCTCGACGCGCTCACCCGGTTGCGCATGCAGGACCTGGTCGGCCAGGTGCAACGCGCCGCCGGCAGCACGGTGCTGCTGGTCACCCACGACGTCGACGAGGCGCTGCGGCTGGCCGACCGGATCGTCGTGCTCGGCCCCGCCGGTCCGGCCGGACAGGGATCGACCGTCCAGCACGTCACCGCCGTACCCGGGGTGCGGCCCCGCGACCTCGGCTCGCCGGCCTCGGCCGCCCTGCGCACCGACCTACTCGACCGTCTCGGCGTCGCCCCCGAAGGAAGCAGGAGTTCATGAGGAAGACAGTCGCCGTCGTGCTGGCCGCCGCCCTGCTGCTCACCGGCTGTGTCGCCGGGGAGGACAGCGGCGGCTCGGCGGCCGACGGCACGACCCGGTTGCGTCTGGACTACGCGTACTGGAACCCGGCGAGCCTGGTGCTGCGCGAGCAGCGCTGGTTGGAGGAGGAGTTGGCCGACGAGGGCGTGTCGGTGAGCTGGTTGCAGTCCGCCGGCAGCAACAAGGCCAACGAGAACCTGCGCGCCGGCGCGCTCGACGTCGGCTCGACCGCCGGTGTCGCCGCCCTGGTGGCCCGGGCCAACGGTTCGCCGATCAAGACCGTCGGCGTGTTCAGCCAGCCCGAATGGGCCGCGGTCGTGGTCGCCAAGGGTTCCCCGATCACCTCGGTCGCACAGCTCAAGGGGCGCAGGGTCGCCGCGACGAAGGGCACCGACCCGTACTTCTTCCTGTTGCAGGCGCTCGACGAGGCCGGGCTGACGCCGGGCGACGTCACCGTGGTCAACCTCCAGCACGCCGACGGCAAGACCGCGCTGGAGCGCGGCGACGTGGACGCCTGGGCCGGCCTCGACCCGCACATGGCGCAGACCCAGGTCGACGCCGGTTCCACCCTGCTCTACCGCAACGTCGCCTTCAACACCTACGGCGTGCTCAACGCCCGCGAGGAGTTCGTCTCCACCCACCCCGATCTGGTGCAGCGGGTGGTGAACGCCTACGAGCGGGCTCGCCAGTGGATCGTCGCGCACCCGGACCAGGCGGTGGAGCTGCTGGCCCGCGAGTCGCAGGTCTCCCCCGCCGTCGCCCGGGTGGTGCTCGCCGAACGGACCCGGTTCGACGTCGACCCGGTGCCGGGGGCGGCGCAACGGCAGGTCTTCGAACGGGTGCTGCCCATCCTGGTCGCCGACGGCAACGTCCGCACCGACGCCGAGGCCCGCGCGGCACTGGACAGCATCTTCGAGCCCCGCTTCGCCCAGGCGCGGGCGCAGCCGTGAGCGCGGGCAGTCCGGTGGCGGTGCAGCCGCCACCGGCCCGCCCCGCCGAGCCGCCGGCTCCGGCCACCGCCGGTCCCGGCCAGAGCTGGACCGCCCGGGTGGGGTACGCCGCCGCCGGCCTGCTGCTCCCGGTGGCGCTGCTCGTCGGCTGGCACCTGCTGGCCACCTCCGGCGGCTACTCGCGGGCGCAACTGCCGCCGCCGTACGACGTGCTGCTGGCACTGCGGGAACTCCTCGTCCGGGGTGAGCTGTGGCAGCACCTGGCGATCAGCGTGCAGCGGGTCCTGCTCGGGTTCACCGCCGGATCCGTCGCCGGACTGGTGCTGGGCGCCCTGGTGGGGCTCTCCCGGGCGGCCCGCTCGCTGGTCGGCCCGACCATCCAGGCGGTCCGGGCCATCCCGTCACTGGCCTGGGTGCCGCTGCTGCTGCTCTGGTTCGGCATCGGTGAGACCCCGAAGATCACCCTGGTCGCGATCGGGGCGTTCTTCCCGGTCTTCACCACCGTGGCCGCCGCGCTCCGGCACGTCGACCCGCACCTGGTCGAGGTTGGCCGGGCGTACGGCCGCTCCGGCGTACGGCTGCTCGGCACGGTGCTGCTGCCCGCCGCCACGCCGCCGGTGCTGGCCGGGCTGCGCCTGGCCATGGCGCAGTCCTGGCTCTTCCTGGTCGCGGCCGAGCTGATCGCTTCCTCGATGGGGCTGGGCTTCCTGCTCATCGACAGCCAGAACACCGGCCGCACCGACGTGATCCTGCTCGCCATCGTGTTGCTGGCGGTGCTGGGCAAGCTCGCCGACACCCTGCTCGGGCTCGTGGAACGACGCTTCCTCGCGGCCTGGACGTGACCGGGTGACCCACCGGCCCGCCGACGACGCGCCGCTCCGGTCAGAGCTGGCCGTGACGCGGCGGCGGGGTGCCGTCGAGCAGCCAGCGACCGACGTGCTGGACCTTCCACCGGGCCGGATCGTGCAGCGTGTGGGTGCGCGCGTCGCGCCAGTACCGGGACAGGTTCAGCGCGTCGGCGGCGGAGCGGGTGCCACCGAGATCGAACAGGGCCGAGGAGACCTCCACCGAGGCGCGGGCACCGGCCACCTTCGCCACGGCGGTCGCCACCGAGGCGCGCGCCGTACTGTCGTCGGTCAGGTCCGCCTCGGCCGCGTCGATCGCGGTCGCCGCCTCCCGCAGCAGCGCCTCCGCGCCGCGTACCAGGATCTCCAGCTCGCCGGCCTGCTGGATGAGAAGCGGCTCGTCGGCGGCCCGGTCGACACCGGACTCGAACCACGGCCGGGCCCGGGCCACCTGCGCCACCGCGGCGTCCAGCGCGCCCCGGGCGATCCCGGTGTCCAGCGCGGCGTGCAGCACCTGGGCGCGCGCGCCGTAGGTGGTCGCCGCACCGAAGATCGGCGTGTACGGCACCACCTGCGTCTCGTCCACCGCCACCTGCGCCAGCAGCACCGTCCCGCTGGCGGTGGTGCGCTGCCCCATGCCGTCCCAGTCGTCGCGCACGGTCACCCCCGGAGTGTCCCGGGGCAGGTAGGCCAGCATCTTCAACGGTGGGCCGCCGGACGCACCCGGGCCGCCGGACGCAGCGGGACCGTCGGGCTCGGCCGGGTCGGCCAGTACGGCACGGACCACGATCCAGTCGGCGAACAGCGCACCGGTGCAGTAGAACTTCTCGCCGTCCAGCACGTACCCGCCGTCTGGCCGACGACGCAGTGTGGTGGCATCGTCGGCGACGGTCCGCCCGCCGCGCTCGGACTGGGCGTTGGCGAACCGCTGCCCGGCCAGCGCGGCGGCGAAGTATCGCCGTTGCTGCTCCTCGGTGCCCTGCAGGCGCAGCGCCTGGAGGAAGACGACGTGACTGTGCGGGATCTGGGCGAGGCTGGCATCGGCCGCCGCCAGCGTCCGGAACACCTCGGTCAGCGCGGCGACCGAGACCTCGGCACCACCGAACTCGGCAGGCACCGTGATGCCCAACAGACCGGAGGCGGAGAGCTCGGCCACCTCGGCCTCGGGCAGTCGACGCTCCCGGTCTCGGACTGCGGCCTCGTCGGCGAGGACGGCCGCCAGTTTCCGGGCCACCTCGACGGCCTCCTCGTCCGTCCGGATCACACGCGTCATCCCGTCGACCACCTTCCCACCGAAGACCGCGAATCCTATCGGTTGAATAGGGTTAGTCTCGCTCTCACCGGTGCCCGACGTCAATCTCGCCGTCCGACCGGACCACGCCGCCGTTCCGGGACACCGCCGGCCCGGACAGCACTCGATCCCGGATCGAGTGGCCACGTGGTCGCGGGAAGGCCACTCGATCCGGGATCGAGCATGATCTTGCGCGGTGCGCGGTGCGCGGTGCGCGGTGCGCGGTGCGCGGTGCGCGGTGCGCGGTGCGCGGTGCGCGGTGCGCGGTGCGCGGTGCGCGGTGCGCGGTGCGC